>CAWAVA010000001.1:0-8022 GCA_963785385.1 uncultured Conexibacteraceae bacterium
TGCGGAGCCTCCCTCTGCAGCTGACCCTATTCCGGTAAAGCCCAGGCGCTCCCGTGGTCGGCTTTTTCATCCAACGTCCGATCTTCGCGTCGGCGATCGCCGTGATCATGGTGCTCGCCGGCGCGATTTGCTATTTCCTGCTGCCGGTCTCGCAGTTTCCCGACATCACGCCGCCGCAGGTCGTCGTCAGCGCCAACTATCCCGGCGCCAGCGCGCAGGTCGTCGCCGACACGGTGACGACGCCGCTCGAGGAGCAGATCAACGGCGTCGAGGGCATGACCTACATGTCCTCGTCGAGCTCCAACGACGGCTCCTCGACGATCACCGTCACGTTCAATGTCGGCTATCCGCTGGACATCGCCGCCGTCGACGTGCAGAACCGCGTCTCGCAGGCGGCCTCCTCGCTGCCGGCGATCGTCAATCAGGGCGGCGTGACGATCAAGAAGCAGAACCCGAACTTCGTTCTGATCGTCAATCTCGACCTCGCCCGACGGTTCGGTCGATCCGGTGGCGCTGACCAACTACGCCTATCTGCAGATCGTCGATCCGCTGAAGCGGCTGCCCGGCGTCGGCGACGTCCAGATTTTCGGCGAGCGGCGCTATTCGATGCGCGTCTGGCTCGATCCCGACAAGCTCGCCAATCTCGGCATCACGGCGGTCGACGTGCAGAACGCCATCGCCGAGCAGAACGTCCAGGTCGCCGCGGGCAAGATCGGCCAGTCGCCGGCGCCTCCCGGCACGCCGTTCGAAATGCAGGTCAACGCCGGCGGGCGGCTCAGCGACCCGGAGGAATTCTCCAACATCGTCGTGCGCGCCGATCCCGTCCGGCGGCTCCGTCGTGCGGCTTGCGCGACGTCGCGCGCGTCGAACTCGGCGCGCTGCAATATTCGTCGTCCGCCTATTTCGGCAAGGACCCGACCGTCGTGATGGCGATGTTCCAGATGCCGGGATCGAACGCGCTCGATCTCCAGCAGCGGGTCAAGGACGAAGATGGAGGAGCTGTCGAAGCGCTTCCCGCACGGGCATCGCCTACGCGATGCACTACGACACGACGCGCTTCGTCTCGGCGGCGATGCACGACGTCGTCATCACGCTCGTCGAGGCGCTTGCTGCTCGTCGTGTTCGTCGTGTTCGTTTTCCTGCAGAGCTGGCGGACGACGATCATCCCGACGATCGCCATCCCCGTTTCGCTGATCGCGACGCTGGCGGTGATGCAGGTCTTCGGCTTCTCGCTCAACATGCTGAGCCTGCTCGGCATGGTGCTCGCGATCGGCCTCGTCGTCGACGACGCGATCGTCGTCGTCGAGAACGTCGAGCGGCAGCTCGAGGCCGGGCTGCCGCCGCTTGCGGCGGCGCGAAAAGGCGATGGCGGAAGTGACCGGGCCGATCATCGCGACGACCGCGGTGCTGATGGCGGTGTTCGTGCCGGTCGCCTTCATTCCGGGCGTCGCGGGCCGGCTCTACAACCAGTTCGCGCTGACGGTCGCGATCTCGGTCGGCATATCCGCCTTCAATTCGCTGACGCTGAGCCCGGCGCTCAGCGCGGCGTTTCTGCGCCATGGCCCGAAGGCATTCGTTCTGTTCCGCTGGTTCAACGTCGGCTTCGACTGGCTCTCGCACGGCTATGCGCGCTGCGGTGCGGCAGTTCATCCGCTTCGGCTGGGCGCTGGTCGGCGTCTTCGTCCTGTTTGTCGGGGGCGCCTACATGCTGTCGCGGCATCCCCTCGACCTTCCTGCCGGTTGAGGACCAGGGCTATTTCTTCGTCGTCGTCCAAGTGCCGGACGGCGCCTCGCTCGAGCGCACCGACGCGGTGGCCAAGAAGGTGCGCGACATCCTGCAGGCGACGCCGGGCGTCGAGATCGCCGGCTTCATCAGCGGCCTCAATTTTCTGACCAACGCCGCGCAGTCGAATTCGGCGGTCGAATTTGCGATCCTGAAGCCGTGGGCGCGAGCGCGGGCCGGAAGAGAACGCGTCGGCGCTCGTCGCTTCGGTGCGACCGAAACTGCTCGCAATTCCCGAGGCCTTCGCGCTGAGTTTCGATCCGCCCTCGGTCAACGGCCTCGGCACGACCGGCGGCTTCGAATTCGAGGTCGAGGATCTCGCCGGGCGCGGCGGCGCGCGCTCAACGATGCGACCCAGGCGCTGATCGCCGCGGCGCGCAAGCAGCCGGAACTCAACCCGCAGGCGTTGTTCACTTCGTTCTCGGCCTCGATAGGGGCGTTGACGTAGAGCTGAGTCGTCGACAGGTGGGCGTGGCCGAGAACCCACTGCACGTCGGTCAGCGTCATCTGCGGGTCGCGGGCCATCCGATAAGCGGCCGTATGCCGCAGGTCATGTACTGTCCAGTTCGATCCCAACGCGGCGTTGGCGCGGGCGAACATCGCCCGGGCCGCGTGATAGTTCAACGCGCGCAACGGCTTCCGTAAGGTCCACCACAACGGCTGGTCCCGCCCGGGGGGCACCAGCCCGGTAAGCTGCACCTGATATAGCCGCAGCCACACAAACGCGTCCGGCGAGGCGGGCAACTGCTGCAGTTCCCGGCTTCCCTTCCGGATCACGGTGATCAGCTGTTGCCCAGGGTCGACATCAGCAACAGTGGCCCCCAACAGCTCCGAGGCCCGAGCCCCAGTCGAGATCCAGAACGCCACCAACGCCCGATCCCGATGCGACCCCAACTGGGCGAACAACTCGTCGAACATGCCGTCCGGGATCTGGCGAGGCACCCGCGAGGGCACCTTGGGCCGATACCGGCCACGACGTTCGGTCGTGAACGCGTCCATCGGGTTGTTGTGTGCGTTCGCCCGCCTAGTCCGCCGGTGGCGTGCCAGCGGGAACGGATTGACCATCGGCCCACTGCCCACCTCGAGGTGGAACTCGTAGAAGCCGCGCAGCACCGTCTCGCAGTGCGCCACGGTCGCCGCCGCGTACTTGTCGCCAGGAACGGGCTTGCCGGTCACCGGGTTCGGGGACGCCGCCCGCCGCCGCGAGACAGACGCCGGTGGCGGCGCCGACAGCTTATCGCCGCCCCGACGCCTCAACGACACGCCGGCCGGCTTGTCGGCCAACTGAATCCAACAGCAGAAATCGCGAGCCTCCACTGCGGTCACGCGGTCCCACGGGATCTCGATCGCCCACACGAACCGGAACCAGCGCAGCAAATCCAGGCCATAGGACCGCAGCGTGCTCGCCGAACGTCCGCACGCCTGCAGATCCCGCAAGAACGCCGCGACCGGGCCGACGACGCCGCCAGCGGCGTCAAGTAGCCGATACGGCTCGAACACCTCGCCCGTGGCCACAACCGACCCGCGCCGCGGCACCACCAACGACTCCAACTCCCGCGGCATACCCGCTTCGCTCAACACGAGGCCGAACCGTAACCACACGCCTCACGATTTCGACACACGACACGAAAGACCCGCCAGGTAGTTCAGTCAACGGTGCGTCTTCGAGGAGCTTTTCCAGCCGCTGCGCCTCCCGGCTGCGTTCACGGGTGATCACGGTGCGGGCCCGGGTCAGATCCCGCAACTGCCGAATCGGTGGCGGCGGCACGAACGAGGCCCGCACCAGCCCGTGCGCACCCAGGTCCGCCAGCCACGCCGCGTCGGAGACGTCGCTTTTGCGGCCGGGCATGTTCCTCACCGATCGCGCATTCACCAACATCACGTCGAGCCCGTCTTCGAGCAGGTAATAGTGAAGTCGGCCCGAGGCGCGGTTCCGGTCTTTCGACCGGCCCGTTTCCTCGGACCGCTTCCCGCACCCGCCGTGCGACTTTCACCGCAACGGGCGCTCCACAAGTCCCGTCGGAATCAGGTGGTGTCGACTCATCCCGTGGCGGGCCAGGGAGTCGGGATCGCCGTGCCCCGGTATCGGTAGCGCGTGGTGCGTACCTTCGCCGGGTTGAACAGCGTTCTTTCCTCCGTGCCCGGCCACCAGCCACCTCCGCAGAAGCGGCGGCGCAGATCCTTCACGGTGATCCGGCGGTGTTTTCGGCGCAACCATCTGATGACCCGCGCCCACGCATAGGCGCTGAGATATTTGAAGGTCGCACTCGACACCCCCGGCCGGAAGTAGGCGCACCAGCCCCGCAGCATCCAATTGAGTCGGATGAGCAGGGCATCGAGCGGCTGGCCCGTGTCCATTCGTCGGCATAACGTCTTCACCTTGCCGATCACCGCCTTGACAGACTTTCGTGTCGGGTAGGTGTAGACGTAGTGCCGATCGGTGCCTCGTTTGCGGTGACGCTGGATGCGCCACCCCAAAAAGTCGAGACCGTCGTCGATGTGGGTGATCAGGGTCTTCTCCGGCGACAACCGTAATCCCATCGTGGACAGGACGGCCGCCGCCTCCTCTCGCAGCCTCTCGGCGTCGGCCCGGGTGCCCGAAATCATCAGGCACCAATCGTCTGCATAACGGATCACTCTGTAGTTAGGCAGACCTCCAGACCGTCGCCGTGTCCGTTGATAGGACGTGGTAGCGGGGCCTCCCGACCCATGGGCGATGTGCTCGTCCAGGACGGAGAGAGCCACGTTACTGAGAAGCGGCGTGAGGATCGACCCTTATGAACAGCGCTGGGTTATGCGCAGCGCCGGCCGGCAGGGCCTGGTGACAGCGATTCTGGCGGGTCGAGCACTGCGCATAACCTCGTGGTGTGTGCTGGGCTCACAGGCTGGCGAGCCAGTTGAGCAGCCCGGGGTCGTGGTTCCATTCGGGCAGGTCGTCGGTGACGATGTCGGTGTAGGCGGCTTCGAGGGCTTTGCGTTTGGCCTCGGTGGAGGCGCGTGGCGTAGATCTCGGTGGTGGACAGGTCGACGTGTCCGAGGATGTCGCGGATGTAGGGCAGCGGCACGCCTGCCTCGTAGAGGTGCATGGCCTTGCTAGTGGCGCAGGACGTGCGGGCTGAGCTCGGCGCCGGCGAGTGCCGGGTCGCCGGTCTGGGCCTGGTATTTGCCGATGATCCAGGCGATGCCGCCGCGGCTGAGTTTGTTGCCGATGCTGGTTGATGAACAGCGGGTGGTCGTCGTGGCCGGGTTTGTCGAGGCCGTGTTCGGCCAGGTAGGCGTCCAGCAGCGCTGCGGTGTTGTCGCCGAGCGGGACGTGGCGGGTCTTGCGGCCCTTGCCGGTCAGCACGGCCAGGGCCGGGGGCTGGAGGCGGATGTCGCGCACGGTCAGGTCGGCGAGTTCCTGGACCCTGGCGGCGGTGTCGTAGAGGGTGGCGAGCAGGGTCGCGTCACGGCGGCCTCGCCGGGTGGACCGGTCGGGCTGGGCGAGCAGACGGCGGGTCTGCTCGACGGTGAGGTGGTTGACGCCCGGCTGGGCCTGCTTCTTGGCGGGGACGGCGAGGATGTCCTGGCAGCCGGCCATCCGGGCCGGGTCCTGGGATTGCAGCCACCGGAAGAACGAGCTGATCGCGGCCAGGCGCTGGTTGCGGGTCGAGATGCTGTTGTGCCGTTCGGCTTCCAGCCAGTCGAGGAACGCGGTGATCGCGTCGGCGTCGATGCGATCGAGGGTGAGCTTGTCGGGCGGGATGGATCTGCCGTCGCGGAACCAGGCGATCAGCAGCTTGAAGGTGTCGCGGTAGGAGGCGATCGTGTTGGGTGAGCAGCCGCGCAGCCCGGCCAGGTGCGAGGTGAGGAAGCGGTGCAGGAACGACCGCGAAGTCAGTCGCCATCGCAGCGGCCTTCCGTGACGGGCGGGACGACGTCGCCGTAGGCACGCTGGACGCGGGCGGTGATGTGCGGGTAGGACTCGGCGGTCAGCCTCAGGTAGTAGTCGGTGTCGGCGATCGAGGCGTGGCCCATGTAGGTCTGCAGGACCGGCAGCAGCGCGCCGACGTCCTCGCCGCGAGCGAACCACGACCGAAGGTTGTTGACCGCCATGGTATGTCGCAGATCGTGGACGCGGGGGCCGTGGCCCCGGCCCGCCGTGGGGGATGCGGGCCTGCCACAGGAACCGGCGGAAGTTCTTGTCGATGTTGCCGAGCGTCAGCGGGCGCCCGGCGGTGCCGGGGAAGAACCAGTCCCCGCCGGTGCGCCCGGCGATGCGGGCGTGGTAGTCGGCGAGCCTGTCGCGCAGCGCGCGCGCTGACGGGCACCTGCCGGTCTTTGCCGCCCTTGCCGTCGCGGATTGTCAGGACCCCGGCGTCGAGGTCGACGTCGTCGAAGCGCAGCAGCCGGGCTTCGGAGGCGCGCAGGCCGCAGGCGTAGATCGTGCGGAACAGCACCGGCATGACCAGGTGCCGGAACGGGACCTGCGAGTCGTAGTGGCAGCGGTCGGTCTGGGCGAACAGGGCCGCCAGTTCCTGGTCGGTGTAGATGTGCGGGACGTAGCGGGCGGGGCTGGGCAGCGCCCCGGCGGGCAGGACGTAGGCCGCCACGCCCCGGCGGCCCAGCCAGCGGGCCAGCTCCCGCACCGGCGCGGCCAGGCTGTGCAGGGTCGCCGGGGTGACTCCGCGCCGGCGGGCGGCCGCGATCCAGGCCTCGACCGAGGCCCGGGTGGGCGCCTCCAGCCCGGGGAACTCAGCTGGCGGCAGAACGCGGCGAACCGGGCCAGCACCCGATCCTCGGCGTCGTACTTGTAACCCGATGGCGCGTTTTTCGGTGACCAGGGCCGTGATCGCGCTCGGCCATCGTGATGGCGGGGCTCATCGCGACACCTCCGTTCGCCGGCGCGTCCGGGTCCAGCGCGCACTTGGCCAGCAGGCCCAGAGAGGATTTCAGGTAGACGCCGGTCGACTCGACGGACTGGTGACCGAGGATGTCGGCGATCTGCTCGACCGGCGTGCCGTTTTCCATCAGCCGGGTCGCCAGCGTATGCCGCAGCGAGTGCATGCCATGGCGGCGTTTCTCGCTCACCGGGACGTGTGCTGCCCGGGCGTGCTTGACCAGAATCTGATGCAGATGATCCTGGTCGGAGAACGGGCCGATCGGGGCGGTGTGCCGCACGAACACCTGCGGGCAGTCGCTGTCCGGCCGGCCATGGCGGATGTAGTCGATCACCGCCCAACCGACATCTTTCAGCAACGGCAACGCCACTCGGTGACCGGTCTTGGCCTGCGTCACCAACAGCCGGTTGCCCGGCCAGTCGAAGTCGGCGAACTCCAGCCGCTTGATGTCGACGCCGCGCAGCCCGAGCCTGGTGATCAGCAGGATGATCGCGTAATCCCGCTTCCCGCAAGGGTTGTCCCGGTCGATCGCTTCCAGGATCCTGGCCACCTCGCCCGGATCCCACACCGACGGGATCCTGGTCTGCCTGGCCGAGCGTGCCGCCGGGACCGCCTCCAGGCACGCGCCGTCGACCAGGCCGGCGGCGCGAGGCGAACCGCAGGAACGACCGCACCGCGCACAGTTTCTGCTCGACAGTCTTGAACTGGTATCCGGCCAGCGTGGCGACGAACGCCCCGATCATGCCGGCGTCGCAGCAGGCCAGCCCGCCGCGCGTGCCGGTGAACGCGACGAACTCCCCGGCCAGCGTCCCGTAGGTCCGCACGGTCGAGGCCGAGCAGCCCAGCCGCGCGCAGGTGCGCCTGGAACCGGGCGACCGTCTCGGCGCCGACCGCGTTCAGTTTGCTCACCGACCGGTTATAGCGGCGCAGCACCGCCCCGTGGACCGCGTAATCGCCCAGCATCTGGGCGACCCTGAACAAGTACACATCGGTGCGCTTCAGGGTCCCGGCCTGCTCCTTGCCGAAGAACCCGCACGCCTCGTCGACCCACGCCATCGCCACATCCAGCGAGAACTCCTCGACACCACGGGCAGCGAAGTACTTCTGCATGCGCCGCCAGCAGCCCCGGTACCAGACCATCGTCGAGTCCTTGTAGCCCAGACGCACCAACTCTGCGTCCAGGCCCGACACCAGCGCAGACAAAGTCGCCATCACAGCTGACCTCCGATCATGCGGCCCGGCACCATGCCGGGCCTCCTGATCAGAGGATCCTCGGCGTTATGCGCAGCGCTCGACCCGCCGATCGGCTCTCACCAGGCCCTGCGGCCAGCGCTGCGCATAACCCAGCACTGTTCATAA
>CAWAVA010000002.1:0-21425 GCA_963785385.1 uncultured Conexibacteraceae bacterium
ACTGGTTGAACGCCGTCGGGCTGCCGAACTTCAACAGCGATACCTAGCTCAGCCCCGGCGCTCGACGAGCGCCTGCACGCCGTCGAGGATGAAGTCGATTCCGTGCAGGAACTCGGCGCGCTCATCCTGGACCTCGTCGCCCGTCGTCGACCAGGCGAGACGGTGCAGACGCGGGTAGTTGTCCTCGTCGACGAGCAGCCGGAGCGTCGCCTCGAAGCTCGTCGGCGGCTGCTCGGGCGCCGCCGCGCCGGCGCGGCGGGCGTCGTAGGCCATCCGCGCCTCACTGAGCGTGTAGGAGCTGAGCAGCCCGATCACGCTGATCTTCTCGGTGTCGCTCAGACCGGTGTCGTCGAGCGCGCTCAGGCCATGCTCGACGAAGGCCAGCGAGTTCGGCGCCATCGGTGGGGATGCCATCGGCATCTGCGTGATCCACGGGTGACGGTCGAGCATGTCGCGTTGGATCAGCGACCAGTCGCGCAGCCGTTCGCGCCAGGAGTCGCCGGTCAGCACGAGACCCTCCGCGCCTTGGGCGCTGCCGTTCCACATGAGCTGGAGTAGCTCGTCCTTGTTTGTCACGTAGCGGTAGAGCGACATCGTGGTGAAGCCGAGCCGCTTGGCCACGCTCGCCATCGAGACCGCCTCGAACCCCCCGGCGTCCGCGATCGCGATCGCCGCCTCGACGATCGCGTCGACGGTCAGCCCGGGCTTCGGTCCGCGCTGGCCGCGGTCGCGCTGGCCCCAGAGGATGTCCAATCCTCGTGGCAACCCGGTCGGCGAACTCTCCGCCGGCGGGTTCCCGTCCTGCGGCCTCGTGGGTGGCTTTCCTGTCCCTGGGCTCTCGGGGGGCTTCTTCGCGGCGCGCTTGGGCACCCCTTGACTATAACCGTGTGCACCATATACAGTTATGTGTATGACATACACAGTTGAAGCCATCGGGCTCTGCAAATCGTTTTCCGGTGAAGTCGTTCTTGACGATGTCGACCTTGCGATCGCACGGGGATCGGTGCTCGCTCTGTTGGGCCCGAACGGAGCGGGAAAGACAACCCTGGTCAGGATCCTGGCGACGCTCGTACGGCCCGATGCGGGAAGCGCGACGGTCGCCGGTCACGATCTTCTGGCCGATCCGACCGAGGTCAAGCGGGCGATCAGCCTGACCGGCCAGTTCACCGCAGTCGACGAGGTGCTGACCGGCCGGGAGAACCTGGAAATGATCGCGCTGCTCCGTCGGGTGCCCCGGCGCAACGTCACGGCGACGATCACCGAACTGCTCGAGCGCTTTGAGCTAGTTGCCGCCGCCGACCGGCGCGCCGGCACGTACTCGGGCGGGATGAAGCGCCGGCTGGATCTGGCGATCAGCATGGTCGGCTCGCCGCAGCTGGTGTTCCTCGACGAGCCGACAACCGGCCTCGACCCGCGCAGCCGCGAGCAGTTGTGGGAGACGATCAGGCGCCTGGCCGGCGACGGCGTGACGGTTCTGCTGACGACGCAGTACCTGGAGGAGGCCGATCAGCTCGCCGACACGATCGCGATGCTCGACCACGGGAGGATCGTCGCGCGTGGAAGCGCCGACGAACTCAAGGAGACCTTGGACGGCGAGGTCTTGCGGCTGCAGTTCGCCGACGCTCAGGCGGCTCGCGACGCGGCTGCTGTGGTGCACGCGACAACGACCGACGACCGCCTGTGCATCGTCGAGGTAGCGACCGACGGCTCTGCCGCTGTGGTGGCAGAGCTGCTCGGCCGGCTCGAAGCGGCCGGCGTGCCCGCCGCGCGGATCTCGATCCATCGCCCAAGCCTTGACGACGTCTTCTTCTCACTCACTGAACAGGAGCTGGTCCCATGAGCCTCCCGCCGATCGCGCTCGACAGCCGCGTGATGATCACCCGCTGCGTGCGCCGCTCGCGCCGTGATCCCGAAGCCTTCTTCACGGCGTTGATGCTCCCGATCGTGCTGATGCTGTTGTTCGTGTACGTCTTCGGTGGTGCGCTGCGGACCGGTGGTGCCTACGTGAACTACGTGGTGCCGGGCCTGATCGTGCTCTGCGCTGGATTCGGCGCCGGAACAACCGCCGTCTCGGTCGCCGACGATATGACCAACGGCATTCTCGACCGCTTTCGCAGCATGCCGATCAGCAGCTCATCGATCCTCGTCGGCCAGATCGTCGCAAGCCTGCTTCGCAACCTGACCGCGACGTTCCTGGTGATCGGCGTCGCGATCGGGATCGGCTGGCGCCCGACGGCCGCGCCCCTGCATTGGCTCGCCGCGATCGGGATGGTCGCGCTGTTCGTGCTGGCGCTCTCGTGGCTGGCGGCCGCCATCGGGCTGCTGGCCAAGAGCGTCGAGAGCGCCAATTCGGTGACGTTCGTGCTGATGTTCATCCCCTACGTGAGCACCGCCTTCGTGCCGGCCCACACGATGCCGGCGGTGCTGCGCGCGTTCGCCGAACACCAACCGTTCACGCCCGTGATCGAGACGATGCGCGGACTCTGGATGGGGCACACCTCAACCGGCGTCAGCCTCGGGCACGACGCGATCCTCGCGGTCATCTACTGCCTCGCGATCCTGTCGCTCTCGGTCGCCGCGGCCTCGCGCTTCTTCCGTCGCCGTACGGTCATGTGAGTGGCCTCGGCACTGGCTCAGGGCAGCCGCTCGACCAGCCTGATCGGCTGGTCACTGATCGGCTGGTCACGCCGGTAGCCCTCCGACGGGAGAATTCGACCAGATCGCGGACGCGCTTGACCATCGCGCCGGGGCCCGCCTCGCCGTCGTCGCGGTTGAGGCGCGCCGCTGTGCTCAGTCGCAGAGTGGCGGTGCGGTAGCCCAGGTCTTGACACCTAGCAACGCGAGGTATAGCCTCACTAGGTATGAAAGCGGAAGAACTCAAAGGACACCTCGACGGGCTGATCCTGTCGGTCGTGGCCAGCGAGTCGTTGCACGGCTACGCGGTGATCGAGGCGCTCAAACAGCGCAGCGGCGGAAGCCTCGCGCTGCCGGAGGGCACGGTCTACCCGGCGCTGCATCGGCTCGAGGCCGACGGCCTGCTCAAGAGCGAATGGTCGACGGCCAGCGGCCGTCGCCGGCGCGTCTACAGCATCACCAGGCGCGGGGAAAAGGAACTCGGCGCCAGTCGTGAGCGCTGGCGCCTGTTCGCGAGCACGATCGAGGCGGTGCTCGCATGAGCGCGACCTACCTGAGCACACTCGAGGGCGAGCTCGCAGCCGCCGGGATCCCGCCCCGGCGTCGCGCACGCATCGTCGCCGAGTTCGCCGACCATATGCACGAGGACCCAAGCGCCGAACTCGGAACCCCGCGCGAGCTCGCTACCCAGTTCGCCGACGAGCTCGGGACGAGACTCGCCCGCACCGCAGCGTTCCGTGCCTTCGGAGCGCTCGCCTTCGCTGGAATCAGCCTCGCGGTGATGTTCGTCGCCGTCGGACGCTGGCGGGCGCTCAACATGTACGGCGCGCGCCACCCGATCAGCACACCCACGTGGACGATGCCGATCATGCTGCTCACCGCGCTCGCTGCACAGGTCGCGTTCGTGGCCGGCGCGCTCGCGCTGCTGCGTGCCTGGCGGCTGCGCCACGAGCGCGTGATTGGGCGCGCGGACGCGACGATGCTTGCCCGGCGTTCCGGCGTCGGACTCGTCAGCGGGGCGCTGACGATGGCGATGCTGCCGGGGATCGCCCTCGCGTTCCCGCATACCGCCGGACACACGTGGAAGGTACTTGCGTGGGTCGTGGCCGCCGTAGCCGTGATCGGACTTGCGAGCGTCGCGCCGAGCGTCGTAAGCAGCGCTCGACTGCGGCCGGCGAGCAGCGGCGAGCCGGCCGACCTGACAACCGACCTCGGGTCATGGCTTCCGGCGCAACTCACGCCGACGCGCTGCGCGCTTCTGCTCGCGACGGCGATCCTCACCCTATTGGCCCTGCAGGGTCTCGTCGTCGACGATCCCTATGACGGCATCGCGCGCGGGTTGCTCGACGGCGTCGCCTGCCTGGTGGGCTTCGCGGTCCTTGGCCGCTACCTCGGACTGCGAACCCCCGCCAACACCGCCCAGTAGTCTTTCGCGGCGACCGTGTCGCCGACGATTCCGATCCCACCGCACGACAAGCCGCTGACCGGCGGATCGCCGTTCCCGCCGATCGCCGACTACGCGTTCCTCTCGAACTGCCACACCGGCGCGCTGGTCGCGCCCGACGGCAGCGTCGAGTGGATGGGCACGCCGCGCTTCGACTCGCCGTCGACGTTCGGCGCGCTGCTCGACCGGCGCGCGGGCTCGTTCCGCGTCGGGCCCTACGGGATGGTCGTGCCGCTGACCGTCCGCTACGTGCCGGGCACGATGGTGCTCGAGACGACCTGGCTGACGCCGTCGGGCTGGATGGTCGTGCGCGACGGGCTGACGATCGGCCCCTGGCGTGACGACACCGACCACGGGGACGAGTTGCGCACGCGCCCGCCCACCGATCAGGACGCCGACCACATGCTCGTGCGCCTGATCGAGTGCGTGCAGGGCAGCGTCCAGGTCGAGGTCGTCTGCGAGCCGATGTTCGACTACGGCAGCGAGCCGGCCGAGTGGGCGATGGAGGACGGCAAATGGGGCGCCGCCGAGGCGACCTGTTCAAGCGGTGAGCGGGTCGCGCTGCACTCGGACCTGCGGCTCGGCATCGAGGGCAGCCTCTGCCGCGCCCGCCACACGCTCGTCGAGGGCGAGAGGCGCTACGTCGCGCTCGGATGGTCGACCGGCATCGACGGCCCGCGCGACCTCCAGGACGCCGAGGAGCGGCTTCAGTACACCGAGCACTACTGGCGCGACTGGCTGGCCGGCGGGCGCTTCCCCGACCATCGCTGGCGCGGGCACCTGCACCGCTCGGCGCTGACGCTCAAGGGCCTGACCTACGCGCCCACCGGCGCGACCGTCGCGGCCGCTCACGACCTCGCTGCCCGAGACCCCGCAGGGCGAGCGCAACTGGGACTACCGCTACTGCTGGATGCGCGACGCGACCTTCACGCTCTGGGGCCTGCACGCGCTCGGCTTCGACTGGGAGGCCGACGACTTCATGCAGTTCGTCGCCGACCTCAAGCGCAACGACGACGGCGGCCTGCAGATCATGTACGGGGTCGGCGGCGAGCGCGACCTCGAGGAGAAGACGCTCGACCAGCTCGGCGGCTACGAGGGCGCCAAGCCGGTGCGGATCGGCAACGGCGCCTACAACCAGCGCCAGAACGACGTCTTCGGCGCGGTGCTCGACTCGATCTACCTGCACACCAAGACCGGCGGGCACATCCCGCAGCGGCTGTGGGGGGTGATCCAGGATCAGGTCAAGTGCGCGATCGAGGTCTGGGACAAGCCCGACCAGGGCATCTGGGAGGCGCGCGGCGAGCCCAAGCACTACGTCTCCTCGAAGCTGATGTGCTGGGTCGCGGCCGACCGCGGCGCGCGGCTGGCCGAGCTCGAGGGCGAGGAGGAGCTGGCCAAGGAGTGGCAGGGGGTCGCCGACCAGATCCGCGAGGACATCCTCACCAAGGGCGTCTCCGAGCGCGGCGTGTTCCGCCAGCACTACGACACCGACGCGCTCGACGCCTCGACGCTGCTGATCCCGCTCAACCGCTTCCTGCCGCCCGATGACGAGCGCGTGCAGCAACACCGTGCTGGCGATCGCCGATGAGCTCACCCAGGACGGCCTCGTGCTGCGCTACCGCACCGAGGAGACCGACGACGGCCTCGCACGGCGAGGAGGGCACGTTCCTGATCTGCTCGTTCTGGCTGGTCTCGGCGCTGTCGGAGATCGGCGACCGCGAGCGCGCCTCGATGCTCTGCGAGCGGCTGCTCTCACACGCCTCGCCGCTCGGCCTCTACGCCGAGGAGCTCGACGCGCGCAGCGGCCGCCACCTCGGCAACTTCCCGCAGGCGTTCACGCACCTGGCGCTGATCAACTCGGTGCTGCACGTGATCACCGACGAAGAGTCCGACTGAGCCGCCTTCAGTCAGTCGAGCACGATCCGCGCGTCCTCCCCGGTGCCGACGATCCGCGGCTCGACCGGTTCGATCGCAGCGACCCGCTCGCGCGCAAAGGCGAGCGCCTGCTCAACCGCCACGAAGCCGGTCAGCCGCTCGAGCTGCTTCTCGGTCGGCAGCGCGAGCTCGAAGTCACCGCCCGCGTGGGCCGCGAGTGCGTCGGCGGGCCTGAGCCAGCGTGAGTCGACGATCTCGACCCCGTCCACACGCGCCTGCGCGCCCGCCGGAGCGGCCGCGAGGTAGAACCACGTGTCGAAGCGGATCGGCGACTGCGCCGGCGTGATCCAGCGCGCGAACGGCACCAGTTCGGCCTCGCGGCCCAGCTCGATGCCCGCCTCCTCGGCAAGCTCCCGCACGGCCGCCGCTCGCAGCCCCGCCTGTCCCTCGCCGTCGGCGGCGTCGACGGCCCCGCCCGGGAACACCCAGTGCCCGGCCATGAAGCGCGCCGCCGGGGTACGTCTGACCATCAGCAGCTCGAGGCCGTCTCGCATCACGATCACCGTTGCCGCAGGTCGTGGCGTCACAGCCAGCGACCCTAGCCGAAGCCCGCCCCCGCTAACCTCCGCCGCGTGAAGTACATCTGCGAGTCCTGCGGGTACATCTACGACCCCGAAGAGGGGGACCCGGACGGCGGCATCCCCGCCGGCACCGCCTTCGAGGACATCCCCGAGAGCTGGTTCTGCCCGGTCTGCGGGGCCCGCAAGGTCGACTTCGAGCCCTGGGACGAGGACTAGTTCCTGCGCTGGCGGGGTGGGTGGGACCGATCCCCAGCTCGCTACAGGTTTCAGCAGTCCGTCGTAGCCCCGACGTCGCCCACCGGTAGATTCGCGGTCGGATGCTGGGGGCACGGGCAATTGCGCATACGGCCGTCGCGCTCTCGATCGCGGTTTCGGGGAATCACTTCGTCAACGGCGCCGGCCAGACGGTGCGCCTGCTGGGCGTCGATCGCCAGGGCACCGAGTACGCGTGCCAGGAGGGCTGGGCCTACTCGGATGGCGACGACACCGCCGCGGCGGCGGCCGCCGATGCGGCGGCGATCGCCGCCTGGCACGCCAACGCCGTACGGGTGCCGCTGAACGAGGACTGCTGGCTCGGGATCAACGGACAACCGGCTCACTACGGCACTCAGGCGGGCTACCAGGCAGATGGTCGAGACCTACGTCAACGACCTCAACGCCGACGGCATCTACGCGATCCTGGACCTGCATTGGTCGGCCCCGGGCTCGACCCAGCGCCGATGGCCAACGGCCGATGGCCGACTCGCAGTCGACGACGTTCTGGTCGTCGGTCGCGTCGACCTTCAAGGACAACCCCGCCGTCCTCTTCGATGCCTTCAACGAGCCCTTCTCACCGGCCGCGGACGGCTACAGCAGCGATCAGCTCACCTGGAGCTGCTGGGAGAACGGCGGGTGCACTCTGCCCTCGGCCTCCGACTCAGATACGTCTGTCCCGGGCACCTACGTGGCTGTGGGCATGCAGGCTCTTGTCACGGCGATCCGCAACGCCGGCGCGGACACGCAGCCGATCCTGCTCGGCGGGCTCTCCTACAGCAACGACCTCACGGGCTGGCTGCAAAACGAGCCGACGGATCCAGACCAAGCAGCTCGTGGCATCACTGCATTCCTACGAGGGCAACACCTGCTCGTCGACGAGTTGCTTCGACAGCCAGGTCGGCCCGGTCGCCGCCAAGGTGCCGGTCGTGATCGGTGAGTTCGACGAGGACCCGTGCGCCGGCTCAAGCGATCACGTTCGACAGTGACCTGATGAATTGGGCAGATCAAAACGGCGTCAGCTACCTGGCCTGGGGCTGGTTCACCCCCGACCCGGCGCCGGACTGCAACGACTACTACCTGATCGATCAGAACGGCAACCCGGTCGCGCCCAACGGGACGCTGCTCAAGGCCCACCTGGCAGCACTCGCCGCGAGCACGACCGGCCCCGTCGGTACGACGAGCGCCACGCGAGCACCACAGTACGACCAGCACCACGAGGACCACCAGCACCACGCCAACCAAGCCCGACGACCACGCAACCGCCCGGCTGCGTCGTCCCCAAGCTGACCGGCGACACGCTCGCCAGGGCGCGTACGCTGCTGCGCCGCGCGCACTGCAGCGGTGGGGAAGGTCAGCTACCGCAAGCCCAGGCCGCACATCTCGGCCCGGGCAACGGCGCAAGGCGCCGCAGGTCGATCAAGCAGACCCCGGGCCGTGGCCGGAGTCTGAAGGCCGGCGCGAAGGTCGCGTCTGCGTCCTCCAGCGCCGCTGACGGCGCGGCCTACTCGAGCACGACCAGCACGTCACCCTCGGAGACGGCCTGACCCTCGACGCAGAGGATCTCCTTGACGACGCCGGAATCCTCGGCCTCGACGGGCATCTCCATCTTCATCGACTCGAGGATCACGACCGAGTCGCCCTCCTCGACGGTGTCGCCGACCTCGACCTCGATCTTCCAGACGGTGCCGGTGATGTGGGCTTCGACGTCAGGCAACTGTCTCTCCTTGGTTGATGAACGTGGCGTGGATGGAATCAGCCATGGGCGTCCGGCGCGTCCCGACGCCGCCCGAGCCGCTCCAAAATCTCGCAATTTGCGGATTCCGTCCGGGCATTGTTATTGACTACCTGGCGTCGGATCCAGCGTTGTTCTATATCGAAGGACCAACTATGGATGGCTCAGAGCTATTCGTGAGTTCGTGTAGTCGCCGGGAATTGGCCCGCCGGCGGTCTGCAGGTCGCTTTTGGAGCAGGCAGAACCTGTTCTGGATGCTTGGTCGGTTGGTCGGACCGTCACGACGATCAGTTCGCTGAACCACTGCACATCGGCTTGTCGTAGGCTGCAGGTGTGACGCCTGAGGAGAGCCCGTCCACTGATCTCGATCGTCAGTCGGAGACGACTGGACCTCGACCTGGTTGCCGCCGCGCTGCGTGCGGATCTGACCGACATCGCCGCCTTCGTGGAGGGTCTGGCGACCCGGCTCGAGCTCGCACTGCCCGGGCTCGTGCAGATCAAGCGGGTCAAGGCGGCTTCCGCGGCCCCAAGGTCGTCAGTGAGATCGTGGTCCAGGCCGGCGATGAGCGCCTGCAGCTGCATCGCGACGGCGGCATCGTCGAGGCCACGCGCTGCCGCGTCTCCGGTGGCATCACGATCAAGACCGAGAGCGTGGACATCGATACCTGGCTCTCGGCGCTCTGTCGGTCGCTGTGGCCGAGCAGGCCCACCGCAGCGAGCGCACACGTCTGGCGCTGCAGAAGATCGTCCTCGACCAGTAGGAGCAGACGCATGGGATTCCTCGACCGTCGTTCCGACCCCGCCGGGGGCCAGCCGGAACCGGCAGCGTCCGATCCGGCGCAGCAGCCAGACGGCGCAGCGGAAGCCGACCCGCTGCAGCTCGACCGGAGTACCGCGCCGGATCGCTCGAGGGCCTGCCGGCAGTCGGGGCGCGAGCGCCTCGAGCGGATGAAGCAGGACATCGCTCGCGGGTTCTTCACCAGCGATCTGTCGGTCAACGAGTTCCTGCTCGTCAAGGAGGCCGGCTTCGAGCCGCTCGGGCTGGTGCTCGGCAGCTCGATCTACCACATCGGTTTTCAGCAGGCCAACTGGAATCAGAACCAGGAGATGCAGGTCCTGACCCAGGCGATGTACCACGCGCGTGAGCTCGCGATGACGCGCATGGAGGAGGAGGCCGATCAGCTCGGCGCCGACGGCGTCGTCGGGGTGCGGCTGACGATCGGCCGCTACGACTGGGGCGCCGACCTGGCCGAGTTCATCGCCGTCGGCACGGCCGTCAAGCACGCCGGGGGTGAGCTGCACCGCGCGCCCGACGGGCGTCCGTTCACCTCCGATCTCAGCGGCCAGGACTTCTCGACGCTGCTGCGCGCCGGCTACCGGCCGGTCGGCGCTGGTGATGGGCAACTGCGTCTACCACGTGGCGCGCCAGGGGATGATGCAGTCGATGCGGCAGGTCGGGCGCAACATGGAGATGCCGAACTTCACGCAGGCGCTCTACGACGCGCGCGAGCTGGCGATGGGGCGCATGCAGTCGGAGGCCGAGGCGGCTGCAGTCCGGCGGTCTGGTCGGCGTGCGGCTCAACCAGGCCTCGCACGGCTGGGGCTCGCACGTGATCGAGTTCATGGCGATCGCGACCGCGGTGATCCCGACCAAGGAGGATCACACGATCGAGAAGCCGGCGCTGGTGCTGCCGCTCACCGGCTAGGACACGCCGCGGGCATGGCTGACGACGTCAAGATCAAGGCGCAGGTCTACAAGGACCCGCGCCCGGCGGAGATGTTCGACCCCCACCACGCGCGCGTGCGCCGGCGCCCGCCGGAGTGGATCTATGAGGTCGTGCGCTCGGTCACGGTCTGGATCGCGATCGTGCTGTTCCGCACCGAGTCCTACGGCGCCGAGAACGTGCCCAACGGGCCGCTGATCATCGCCCCCAACCACGCCTCGTTCCTGGACCACTTCTTCGCCGGCGCGTTCGTGCGCCGGCACATCCAGTTCATGGCCAAGTCGCAGATGTTCGGCCGCCATCCGATGAGCTGGATCTACAGCCACGGGGGTGTCTTCCCGGTGCGCCGCGGCTACGCCGACGAGGAGTCGTTCAAGACCGCCTTCACGATCCTCGATCGTGGCGGCGCGATCGGCATGTACGTCGAGGGCGGGCGCTCGCGCAGCGGCCTGGTCGCCACCGAGGCCAAGGCCGGCATCGGCCGCCTGGCGGTCGAGTCGGGCGCCGCCGTCGTGCCGGTCGCGATCCTCGGCTCCCACCAGGTGCGCAACTGGAAGCGCGGTCGCTTCACCAAGGTCGTCGTGCGCTACGGCAAGCCGATCCGCTTCACGCAGATCGACGACCCCACGCGCGAGCAGCAGCAGGCCGCCGCCGACGAGATCCTGCTGCGCATCCGCGCGATGCACGCGGAGCTCGAGCAGGCCGGGCCCAAGCGGGCGGCCGCCGTCGCGCGCGAGAGCGTGCTCGCCGAGCGCTCGTCGTAGTCGCAGCCGGCCGTGGAGCTCCAGCCGCGCCTGCTTGACGTCGTCGTGCCCGCGCAAGCTCGCGGGATCGTGCTCGTGCTGCACGGCGGCGACACTCGCGATGACCCGGCGGTGAGCCAGTGGCAGCCGTCGGTGCTGCGCATGCTGCCGGTGGCGCACGCGATCCGGCGTGCGGCGCGCGGTCAGCTGGCGATCTTCCGGGTGCTCAATGCACGGCGCGGCTGGGAGCCGGCAAACAGCCGCGTCGAGGATGCGCTCTGGGCGCTCGAGCAGGCGCGGCATCGCGTCGGCAGCGAGCTTCCGGTCTGCCTGGTCGGCCACTCACTCGGCGGCCGGGCGGCGCTGATGGCGGCCGGTCATCCGGCGGTGCGGAGCGCCGTTGCGCTCGCGCCCTGGGTTCAGGAGACCGACGTCGTGGCCGGCATCGAAGGGCGGCAGTTGCTGTTCATCCATGGCACCGCAGACCGGGTCGCGAGCATCGAGCGCTCGCGCGGCTGGCCGAGCTGCTCGCCGCACGAACCGAGGTGACGTTCATCGAGGTGAACGGCGGCACGCACGCGATGCTCCGCCACCGCCGGAAGTTCGATGGCCTCGCGGCGCAGTTCGCCGCACAGACCCTGCTCGCCGAGCCCTAGGCCGAGGGCTGCGTCGGATCGTGCAGCACCGGTCCGTCGTCGCCGGCGTCGGCGGGCAGGTGCGTGTCGAGCCAGGCGACGAGGTCGTCCATCACCTGATCGCGCTCGGGCTCGTTGAGGATCTCGTGAAAGAGGCCCTCGTAGCGCTTGACGGTCAGGTCCTCGCTGCCGATCTCCTCGGCCACGAGCTCGCTGCCCGACGTCGGGCAGAGGCGGTCGGCGGTGCCCCACATCAACAGCGTCGGGAGCGTGATCCGGCCGCACGCCGGCGCCGAGTGAGCCCGCGTGGATGATGAAGTCGCGCGCGACGCCGGCCGGGACCGGCCCGTGGTGGTTGAGCGGATCGGCGATGTAGTCCTTGACGACGGCGTAATCCCTGCTCACGAGCCGCGGGTCGACGCGTGAGACCGGAGCGGAGGGGAACAGGCGCCCGACGACCTTGCCGACCGTGAGCAGTGCCGGCCCGCCCTCGACGGCCGCGAGCGGCGCCGAGATGACAAGCCCGTTCAGTCGCGTCTGGTGAACCATCGCGTAGCGCAAGGCGATCGCACCGCCCATGCTGTGCCCGAGCAGGAACTGCGGCGTGTCGGGATGGCGCGTGCGCGAGATGGTCACGATCAGCTGATCGAGGTCGGTCACCGCGGCCGCCAATCCGACCCGCCCGCGCTTACCGGCCGAGCGCCCGTGCCCGTGATGATCGAGCCCGTAGACCGCGAAACCGGCCTCGTTCAGACGCGCGGCGACGTGCTGGTAGCGACCGATGTGCTCCCCGTAACCGTGCGCGATCGTGACCACGCCCTTGGGCGGCTGGTCGCCCGCTGGCGACCAGCCCTGCCAGTGCAGCCGACGGGCGCGGGTACCCCGGAAGGTCCCCTCCTCGGTTGCATTGCTGTCGTCAGTGCCGGTTGTCATGGGCCACCACCTCGATCTGCATCGGCGGCTGGGCCGCGCGTGCGTGTTCAACCTGAAGCGTCGAATGTGCCAGCTCGAAGCGGTCACGCAGCATCGCCGTCAGCGCGCGGCGGATCTCGTGGCAGTCGTGCCCGGCATCGACGACGACGTGCGCGGAGAGCGCCGGGAAGCCCGACGTGACCTCCCAGACGTGCAGGTCGTGGACCTCGGCGACGCCCGGCTGGGCGGCCATCGCGAGCCCGATCGTGTCGGGGTCGGTGCCCTCGGGGGCCGCCTCCATCATCACGTCGAAAGTCCCCGCGGAGTAGGGCCACCGGAACTTCGTATCGAATCCGTCGGCCAAATGTAAAGATCAAAAGGTTTTGAAATGAGCCCAGCAGGTCCAATACCCCAAGTCCCTGTTCGCGCCCCTCGTACATCGCGCGCACTTGTTGCATTTAGCCTCCTGGCTTGTGTTTTCGTTTCCTCCGGCGGCGCCGCGACCTCCCCTGCCCAAACGCCCTTCGCGCCAAAAACCCTGCGTGAAGCTGCGCAAGTGCACCATCTGCTCATGGGAGCAGCCGTCGATTCACGCTCTCTTTCTGAGCCGCTCTACGCCGCTACACTTGCAACCGAATACTCCGAGCTGGAGCCGGACAACCAGATGAAGTTCGGCCCTATCCACCCGCAGCCTGGGAGCTACAACTATGCCGGCGCCGACGCGCTGGTGGCCTTTGCCGAGGCCCACCAGATGAAGGTGCGCGGACACAACCTGGTGTGGCATGAGGAAGTGCCGCGATGGATCACCTCTCCGGCCGTTCCGTGGACGCCCGCAACGCTCAACAAGGTGCTCCACGATCACATTGCCAACGTGGTCTCGCACTACAAGGGCAAGGTGTACGCGTGGGACGTGGTCAACGAGCCGTTCAACGGCGACGGCACGATGCGCAGCACCGTGTGGTACAACCAGCCGGGCATTGGCTTTGCCGGCCAGGGCACAAAGACCATCGAGCAGGCGCTTGAATGGGCGCACGCCGCCGACCCCGCCGCAAAGCTCTTCGTGAATGAATATGGCGCAGAGGTCATGAACAAAAAATCCGACGCCGTGTATGCCATGGCGAAAGACTTCGTAAAGCGCGGAGTCCCGCTGGCCGGAATCGGTCTCCAGCTACACGTCGCGCCCGACTTCGATCAGCCCGATAATCTTGAATCGCTGCGCAGAAACATTCAGCGGCTTGGCGCGCTCGGCCTTGAAGTGCAATTCACCGAAGTGGATGTGCGGCTGACAAATCAGAGCGCCTGGAGCCTCTCCGTGCAGGCTCAGACTTACAAGGACCTCCTCGCCGTCTGCCTTCATCAACCCGCATGCACGCTCTTCCAAACCTGGGGATTCACGGATAAGCACTCGTGGATTCCAGCGTTTTATCACGGCTACGGCTGGGCATTGCCCTTCGACCGCAATTACAAGAAAAAGCCTGCATACTACGCGATGCTGAAGACGCTCAAATCGCGCGCTGACAGCCAGGACCGGCTCCGCGCCACGCGTTAAAATTCAACTATGCCTGCCGCTTCGTCTGCTGAAATCATGGCCAAATACGAGCCCGTCATCGGACTCGAGGTCCACGTGCAGTTGCTCACCGCAACCAAGGCCTTCTGCGGCTGCGCCAATCACTTCGGCTCCGAGCCCAACACCAACATCTGCCCCGTATGCCTGGGATTGCCGGGCGCCCTGCCGGTGCTGAACGAAAAGGCAGTGGAGTTTGCCACTCTCGCCGCCCCCTCGCCCTGCACTGCGAGGTGCGCGAGCGCTCCATCTTCGCGCGCAAGAATTACTTCTATCCTGACCTGCCCAAGGGCTATCAGATCTCGCAGTTCGACAAACCCATCGCCGAGCACGGATGGATTGACGTGCCCGCGCCATGTTATTGTCGCTATTTCTTGACTACGACGTATTGCTCCTGGAGCATGAACGAGATGGACCGTATTGGCGGGGTTCGGGAGCCGATACCTCCAGGTGTAGTTCTCCTCGCGACAGACGCGTCGTCGATGGCCTCCTCCCCAGAGCGTGGCGACATCTTGCCGGATACGCCACAGGATGCTAGTGAGTCGGTGATACGCTTGCATCGGAGGATCCTGCCAACAAAACAGGTGGCTTGTCCTATCCCACCTGTACGAGGGGGGACCCTAATGCGTTCGCAGGATTCGCCGTAACAGACGTGCGGCCAGCTGACCTTTACGCATGATGGTCCGTTCCATTCGGGACATTGCTCGATTTGCCGCAAGATAGGCGGCCTGGGAGACTCGTTCGGACGGGAGCCGAAACGGGGGCTGGAACCGAAATGGGGACGCGAATTGTATTCCCTCACTGCGACGAGGATGGACGCGATCTAGGTTCCGCGCACGCAAGGCGGTGTGCTCTGGACGAGAAAGGATAAAAAGGGCAGCGTCCTCATGGGATTCCCGTGAAGTTTCTTTGTAGCTTTGTGTGGTCGCACGGTCCTTTTTCTTGAAGATGGGAAGATACCTTCCTGATGTAGGAGAACTGCACACCATGTCGTTTTTTGTGCCTCGACCTGAAAACGATGATCGCCGATACCGGGAACTCGCCGTCTCTGGCCACGATGGTATCCGGCTGGTCAGCGTGCGACACGATCCCCTGGAGCGCGTGACCACTTATGTCTGGGCCTTTGATGATGGTCCGCCCGGCGCGGAACTCGATTGCCTGGACGAAGAAAACGATATGCCATTCGGGAGCCTGAGTTGCACAGCGATGCTGACTTACGACGGTCGCCAGGGATGGACATGGTCAGACAGCGACAAAGCGCACCGCGAGATTCCTCACGAGGCGACTTACGCGGAACGGGGGGATTCGAGGGAAGAGATTCCTGCTCGGTGAAAGGCAGATTGAGCCACGGATGAATACCGATTGACACAGATAGATGTGCGCACGTCGAGCCGCTCGCAACGTGGTGACGCCACATTCCAAAGTAATTTTCAGACACTACTCACTGGACACCTCCAGGCCGTTGCCGCAAACCGAAACGGCGCAACGAATTCATCTCGTTCCCATGATCTGCGCTTGTCATTCCCTGAAAACTGCATGCAGGCTTTTGTTATTAGTAGTGCACATGTGCATTGATTCTCTCACGCTCAATCTTCGCTCCCTTCACGAGCAGCCGGAGCACCTTCATGCCTCGCCATAGCGTGATCCAGCCGGGCAGTCCGTCTCGTCGCCGGTTCATATGACCACCGAGCCGCCCCAGGGCAAGCAATACGTCTGTCACTGACTTGAGTTCACGCTTGACCGCCAGACCGAGTACCTCCAACTCGAGCTTGTCCAGGCCAGTGGATGCCGCGGGAGCTTCCGGGAAGCCTTTGCCGAGCTCGCGCAGGTCGAGCAGCCGCAGCGCCACCACGCTCATCACGGCAATCGCTGCGAACAAACGGTTGCCCCGCTCCAACTGCAAATCCTCAGCCTTCATGCCAGTCTTGATACCCTTGTGAAACTCCTCGATCAGAAAGCGTGTGCCGTAGTCCATCACTACCGTGATCGCATCGCTGAAACTCTCGGTCGGCCAGTCTGTATAGAGCACCCATTCCAGCGGCTCGACGCCTTCAGGCGGGTCTTCCTCCCAAATCCGGACGAACCAGCAGTCGATCGGCTCGCCCGTCCCGGCCGCACGTCCCGCGCGCTCGGGCGCCCGAAACGCGCACCGGACCACAACTGATCAGGAGCTTCGCTCAACGCGCGGCCTTACCATCGCGGCCACGCAGGTCCAGATACATTCCCCCCACCGGCGCCATGCCCGCAACGTGCTCGAAGACCAGCCCGAGCCGCTTACCATCGGCCGGATTGAGCAGGATGCGATTTTGACTGACCCGGATCACGAAACCGTGGCCCGCTGCTCGACAGGACTCCATATACTCATAGATATCTGCTTCTCGATCGGCGACTCGCACCCAGCGGACCTCCGGGTTGTTTGGTGCCCGGCCGATCCGCTTGCCCGACTCGAGCCAGCGGTCCGACTCTCGATCCCGGATCTGCCGTTGCCGCGATCCGGCCTGTTTCGGCGTGTCGGGATCTCGGGGGGTACGGATGAGGTATTGCTGGTCGGCCAGTCCTAAGATCGTGACCGGGGGGCGACGCCCGCTCGCATCAGGTACAGGCAATGAGTCGGCACGCACCGCAAGGATCGAGTGCAGGAGGAAGCCCTGCTGCCCCGGCTCCGAGTCCCCAATCGGCCCGAGCCCGGGTATTGGCTCCTTGCGATGAGAGAACGAGGGAAACGTGGTGTCCTCGACGAGGAGATATCGACCGGGTTTGCGGAGCTCGGCCATCACCAGTCGGCGGTGAGTCGCCTGGATCGCATCCGGGACAACCTCGCGTTCGTCGAGGAGGTCATAGGTCGCGTTGATGTCGTACTTACGGGTGAACAACTCGGGGATCATCTTGCCGGGCTGCTCAGCGAGCGCCTCCGCATACGCCATGATGCGCTTTCTCCTCGCGCAGTTGCCGAGCCTGACTCCATCGAACTGTGTCCGAGCCCATTGGGCTGGCGGGGCCTGGTGAATTGACTTCCATGTGAACATAGTTGGCTCCATCCATGAGCGTGCTGGTAGAGTTCAGCCAACCATGATAACAAATTCTCGGGAATGACAAGTGCTCTGCGTGGGAATGCCTTCCTGGACGCTCCGGCGTCCCACGCCCTGCACGACCACGCAGAGCGTGGATGACTGCATTCCCACGCAGAGCACTTGTCATTCCCTGAAAACTGCATGCAGGCTTTTGTTATTAGTAGTGCACATGTGCATTGATTCTCTCACGCTCAATCTTCGCTCCCTTCACGAGCAGCCGGAGCACCTTCATGCCTCGCCATAGCGTGATCCAGCCGGGCAGTCCGTCTCGTCGCCGGTTCATATGACCACCGAGCCGCCCCAGGGCAAGCAATACGTCTGTCACTGACTTGAGTTCACGCTTGACCGCCAGACCGAGTACCTCCAACTCGAGCTTGTCCAGGCCAGTGGATGCCGCGGGAGCTTCCGGGAAGCCTTTGCCGAGCTCGCGCAGGTCGAGCAGCCGCAGCGCCACCACGCTCATCACGGCAATCGCTGCGAACAAACGGTTGCCCCGCTCCAACTGCAAATCCTCAGCCTTCATGCCAGTCTTGATACCCTTGTGAAACTCCTCGATCAGAAAGCGTGTGCCGTAGTCCATCACTACCGTGATCGCATCGCTGAAACTCTCGGTCGGCCAGTCTGTATAGAGCACCCATTCCAGCGGCTCGACGCCTTCAGGCGGGTCTTCCTCCCAAATCCGGACGAACCAGCAGTCGATCGGCTCGCCCGTCCCGGCCGCACGTCCCGCGCGCTCGGGCGCCAAACGCGCACCGGACCACAACTGATCAGGAGCTTCGCTCGACGCGCCGCCTTACCATCGCGGCCACGCAGGTCCAGATACATTCCCCCCACCGGCGCCATGCCCGCAACGTGCTCGAAGACCAGCCCGAGCCGCTTACCATCGGCCGGATTGAGCAGGATGCGATTTTGACTGACCCGGATCACGAAACCGTGGCCCGCTGCTCGACAGGACTCCATATACTCATAGATATCTGCTTCTCGATCGGCGACTCGCACCCAGCGGACCTCCGGGTTGTTTGGTGCCCGGCCGATCCGCTTGCCCGACTCGAGCCAGCGGTCCGACTCTCGATCCCGGATCTGCCGTTGCCGCGATCCGGCCTGTTTCGGCGTGTCGGGATCTCGGGGGGTACGGATGAGGTATTGCTGGTCGGCCAGTCCTAAGATCGTGACCGGGGGGCGACGCCCGCTCGCATCAGGTACAGGCAATGAGTCGGCACGCACCGCAAGGATCGAGTGCAGGAGGAAGCCCTGCTGCCCCGGCTCCGAGTCCCCAATCGGCCCGAGCCCGGGTATTGGCTCCTTGCGATGAGAGAACGAGGGAAACGTGGTGTCCTCGACGAGGAGATATCGACCGGGTTTGCGGAGCTCGG
Source organism: uncultured Conexibacteraceae bacterium (assembly GCA_963785385.1). Taxonomy (GTDB): domain Bacteria; phylum Actinomycetota; class Thermoleophilia; order Solirubrobacterales; family Solirubrobacteraceae; genus Palsa-465. The sequence continues at coordinate 18,544 of CAWAVA010000002.1, forward strand.
CCATCACTAGTCGGCGGTGAGTCGCCTGGATCGCATCCGGGACAACCTCGCGTTCGTCGAGGAGGTCATAGGTCGCGTTGATGTCGTACTTACGGGTGAACAACTCGGGGATCATCTTGCCGGGCTGCTCAGCGAGCCTCCGCATACGCCATGATGCGCTTTCTCCTCGCGCAGTTGCCGAGCCTGACTCCATCGAACTGTGTCCGAGCCCATTGGGCTGGCGGGGCCTGGTGAATTGACTTCCATGTGAACATAGTTGGCTCCATCCATGAGCGTGCTGGTAGAGTTCAGCCAACCATGATAACAAATTCTCGGGAATGACAAGCGCAGAGCATGGGAACGAGCAGGCTCCTCCGTGGTGGTGTACGGCGAGAACTGTCGATTTTCAGGCACGCTTTCCTATCCGCGTTCATCCGTGGCTCAATACTTTCCGCTCCCCGGGCCCGAGCGCTCAACATCCGAGGCAAAGCGACAATGGCAGCCTCTCCCCACGACCATCTCGCCTCCATCATCATCCCCTGCTGGAACCAGCTTGAGTTCACGCGGGTGTGTATTGCGGCGCTGGTTCGCCACACGCGGCCGCCGTGGGAGCTGATCGCCGTCGATAACGGCTCGACCGACGGGACGGCAGCCTATCTGTCCGAAGTACGGGATGTCACGCCCGTGCCCGTCACGATTATCAGCAACCCCGAGAACATTGGCTTCCCTGTCGCGATCAACCAGGGGCTCAAAGCGGCGCGGGGGGAATACCTGGTCCTGCTGAATAACGATGTCGTGGTGACCGACGGGTGGCTCAGCCAGCTTATTGCGCTGGCGGAGATGCCCTGGAAAGACGATCTAACCACAGAGCACACAGAGACCACGGAGAAGAAAACTCCGGGAGGAGAGCCAAATCCAGGCAGGCAGAGAAAGGGCATCGGTCTGGCCGGGCCGATGTCGAATTATGCATCGCCGCCGCAACTGGTGGAGAATGTGCCATACACGAGCATGGATGAGATGCAGGCGTTTGCGCGAGGGTGGCGCGACGAGCGGCGCGGGCAGTGGTTCACGACGGCCAAGCTGTCGGGGTTCTGCTTGCTGATGAAACGGGCCGTTTATGAGGCCATCGGCGGGCTCGATGAGCAGTTCGGGCTGGGACTCTTTGACGATGATGACCTGGCCGAGCGGGCGCGCCGGGCCGGCTTCGAACTCGCCGTGGCCCATGACCTGTTCGTCCACCATTTCGGCAGCCGGACGTTCGCGGCGGCGGCGGTCGACGCGGAGAGGCTGTTCAAAGAGAACTCTGCGAAGTTCGCCCAGAAGTGGGGGACTCCGGAAGTCGGTCAGCGCGTGGCCCTGCGGCCCTGGATCAAAGACGGAATTGGTCCGCAGATGACGCAGATGAACGCAGATGAAAACACAAGAAATGCAGGAACTTCAGAGAGGAATGGTCGTCAGAAGGAGCCAGTGGCTCGACCTGATGCATTTCATCTGCGTTCATCTGCGAAATCTGCGGACAAGAGGTCTCCTCCCTCCGTGACTCTCACGATGATCGTGAAGGATGAAGAGAATAACATTTCCCAATGCTTATCCTCCGTGGCCGGACTGTTCGATGAGATCGTGGTCGTTGACACGGGATCGAAAGATCGCACGCGTGAGATTGCCGCGGAGTTCGGGGCACGGGTGTTTGATTTCGTCTGGGTCGATGACTTCGCCGCGGCCCGCAACGCGGCGCTGGCGCGGGCCACCGGTGATTATGCGTTCTGGCTCGATGCCGACGACGTGGTTGACCCGCCGGAGCGGGAGAAGTTGCGGGAATTGTTGGAGGGGTTGCGAGGCAGTGGAGAAATGCAGATCGCAGCAGAGGCGCCCGGTGGCGCCACGCCAACCCCCCCCAGCCCCCCCTTTGCAAGGGGGGGAGTGCTCATTGGTGGGCCCCGTTGATGCGACAGCGACCCCAGCTCCCTCTCTGCGAGGTGGGGAGGGCTCGTTGGCGGCGTACGTGGTGCGGTGCTCGTGCGATCCGGCGCCGAACGGGGATGGCGGGCAGACGGTGGTGGATCATATCCGGCTCTTTCCGGTGCGCGAGGACGTGCGCTGGTCGTACGCGGTGCACGAGCAGATCTTGCCGGCTCTGCGGCGGGCCAAGGTGCCAGTGCAGTGGACCGATATCACGGTCCGGCACACCGGCTACACCGACCCGGCGCTTGCGGGAGCGGAAGCTCCAGCGCGATCGCAAGATCCTCGAAGCCGAGCTGGCCGAGCGGCCCGGCGACCCGTTCGTGCTTTTCAACCTGGGATTCATTGCCGTCGAGCGGCAGGACTGGCAGACCGCGCTGGACTATCTGCACCGCAGCCTGCGCGGGTCGGCCCCGAGCGATTCGATCGTGCGGAAGCTGTTCGCCCTGATCGCCCGCTGCCACCAGATGCTGGGCGACCTGCCCGCGGCCCTGGGCGCCTGTGCCGAGGGTCTGCGGCTCGACCCCGACGACGCCGAACTCTATTTCCGCAAGGCAATCTTGCACCGCAAAGCCGGCCAGCCCGCCGAGGCCGAAGCCTGCTTCCGGCGGATTCTCACGTTGAAGCGTCCCGACCGGTTTTGCAGTGTCGATCAAGGCATCTACGGCCACCTGACCCTGCGCAACCTCGCCGCGCTGGCCGAGGGGCGACGCGACCACGCCGAGGCCTTGCGGCTCTGGAAGCTGGTTCTCGAGGCGTGCCCGGGAGATGCGGAGGCGCAAGGGCACTTGCTCCGCCCGGCATCTTCCTGAGCCAAAGACCGAGCGGGCGGCGGAAAGTCTCGGTGGGCTCGGCAGAGCAGTGAGGCCATCCGTTCGATGAAGCGTTCGCGTCCTCCGATCACCAAAAGTCCGGCAGGCCGCCGCTTACGTCTGATCTGCAGC
>CAWAVA010000003.1:0-16835 GCA_963785385.1 uncultured Conexibacteraceae bacterium
AGAGACTGACTTCACACTGCCTCCTTGGAGAGGACGGGTTGATCATTGGGTCCAGCTCTGGGCGCGATCCCCGCGGGGCGTGGGTTTTCTGGCTGTTGAGGGCTGGGCGGTGTGCTGGTCGCCGGGTTGTTGGACCTCTTGTTGCTGGTGTGCTCGGACGCCTGCGGGATCGAACTTGGTCTCGCCCGCAGGGCCTGACCGTCTGATTTTCGCACCCTGACGGGTGCGGTTGGGACGGCACAGGCCCGCAGCGGGCGGGCCCAAGCGCCGGGAGGCGATCATGCCGAACAAGTCATCACGCCGGTTGACCGAGACCGAGCGGGCGGAGCGCCGCCGCCAGGACCGTGAGCGGTTGCAGCAGGCCGCTAGGGAGCTGCTCAGCTCCGATGGGTGGGCACGCTGGGTTCGCGCCCGGGCGATGTTTCACTCTTATTCGGCCGGGAACTGCATGCTGCTGGCCGCCCAGTGCCACGAGCGTGGAATGGTCCCGACCAGGATCGCTGGGTTCCGGACCTGGCTGAAGCTCGGCCGGGTGGTTCAGAAGGGTGAGACCGCGTTGAAGATCCTCGCGCCGATGCCCGTGAAGCAGCGCGACCAGGAGACTGGCGACGAGAACGAACACACGAGGGGGCTATTCGGCAATCGGCGTTCGTGTTCGACGTCTACCAGACCGACGTGATCGACGGCACCGAACCGGCGCCGCTGGAGGCTCCGCGGCAACCGTTGACCGGTGACTCCCACCAGCATCTGCTCGCGCCACTGTGCGGGTTCGCGGAATCGCTTGGGTACTCGGTGTCGTTCGAAACGATCGCCGGGTCGGCCGGTGGGTGGTGTGAGCCGAAGGCCAAGCGGATCGTCGTTGACGCTGATGTCCCGGCGAACGCGCAGCTGCGGACGTTGATCCATGAGTGCGCTCACGCGTTGGGGATCGGATATGACAAGTACTCGCGTGCGCAGGCCGAGGTGATGGTCGACACCGTCACCTTGGTCGCTGCGTCAGCGGTCGGTCTCGTGGTCGACGGCGAGACGGTGCCGGATCCTTAGCCGGTCGGGGTGGGGTGAGGACGGCGCGCTTGAAGCGGTCACCGAGTTCGCCGAGACGATCGACCGGGTCGCTCGCAAGATCGAGGATGTGCTCCTCGCAGCCGACTCGCTTCTCGAGAGCGTGGCGGCGTGAAGCGTAGGATCCCCGGCCGTGGCGTTCAAGCACTATCCGCCGGATGAAACCGAGATCGCCGCCGTGCGTCTGCGCGACGCGACAGTCGCGTGGGCGCCGCTCCTGGGCGAGCTGATGGCTGTCGGGCTGCGCCCATATCTCGAGCTCTCACACGGTGACAGTGAAGATGACCTTCGTTTGTTCTGTGAGCTCGACGAGAACCTGCTGCTCGAGATCTCACTCGCCGATGAGCTTCTCCCGGACTGGCCGTTGGCCGATGAGAACCGGTATTGGCTGGTGATCGTGCAGAACGAGACCGGGTATCTGGCCGAGGTCACGTTCAACAACGACCCCCAGATCACCTTCCAGGAACTAGCTGCTAAGGCCGTGAGCGTGCTGGAAGCGGTCGCTGCAGGCCAGCGGCCGATGCTGGAGGAGTGGTAAGCGCCAGACAACGAGGGTCGTGATCACTCCAGCGTCGGGGCGTGCAGGAGCCCCTGTTCGTCGGTGCGGATCTCGATCCCAGCCCGCGGCGCTTGCCCTCAACCACCATCACCGCGTTGCGCTGACCGGCGCGGACCTGGTTGAGCACCGTCTGGCGCGCGACACCGAGCTGCCGGGCGGCGTCGTTGAGCTTCACGTAACCATCTGGGACCGTGGGACGAACCGCTCGCGGATCTCGTCGGTCAGCCGGATCCGCCACTGCGCGTGCTCTGTGGTCTGCTCGGCAGGGAGCAGCCCCTCCGCCAGCCAACGGCGAACAGTCATCGTGCTGACGTTCAGCTCGCGAGCGGCTTGGTTGATCGACACACCGTCGCCGGCCCCAGCATCGCGGCGGGGTGCGGTGGGATCCCGGCGCGTTCGCGGATCCCACGGACACGAGCAGCCGTGAACGGCAGGCCCGTCGGGCTGTTCCAACCCTGCTTGGACAGGACCATCGCGATCTCCCCGTCGTTTGAGTGCTCAGCGAGCCGACGGATCAGATCGATCAGCTCCGGCCGAGTGCCCGATCGTCTGAGCGTCGTGTGTTTCAACCTGACCGGCAGCTCAGTCCGGGCGCCACCCTGCCAGAACAGCTCAACCGTGCCGAGCTTCTTCTCACGGTCAACGTTCAACACAACATCGTCAAGCAGCGCACGCAACAGCTGCTTGCGATCACGCTCAGTCGTTGTCTTCGCGCTCCACACACGACCCAGCTCACCGACCAAACGCCGCAGCGCCCGCCGTTCGACATCGGTCAACGGTGCAGGCCGTTGCCGATCCAGCTCAGCCAACAGCCCACGCTGTCTCGCCGCCTCAGTCAGCGCCTGCTCCCACGCAGCCTCGAGCGTGCGAGCGACCAGCCGATTCTCCGGCTCGCAGGAATCGAACTGGCGGCGCAGACGGTCCGCCTCAAACTCGGCACGCTCAACCGCCAACGCCTGCAGGCAATGTCGCTCCGCATGCTCAGCCTCCAACTCACCAACCGCCCCGGCAGTCGCATCCACCCCGGCGGGTGTGACGGCGTCCAGGAACGCTTCGATCACCGTCGAGTCCAAACGCAGCCCGCCGATCGACTGGCACGCACGGCTCGTTGCCTGCATCTGGTAGGTCCGCTCACACAAATAGCTGTGGGTGCGGCCATAAGGACCGGAGTACTTGACCATCATCTTGCGCCCACACTTGCCGCAACGAAGCAACCCCTGCAGCAACGCCGAGCCCTCCCGTGCCGCACCGCCACCCTGACCCTTCGGGCGGGCGTTGGCTCGCAACCGCGACAGCGTCTGTAAGTATTGCTCCCAGGTCACATAGCCCGGATGGTGCTCGGGGATGCACACCTTCCACTCCTCGAGCGGCACCTTGACGATCGACGTCTTCACCACACCCTCCGGGCTCACGGTCTTCACGTAACGGGAGCGCCCAAACGCATAGGCGCCCGCATAGGAAGGGTTTGTGAGGATGTCGTGAACCGACCCATAGTCCGGCGTCACCCAGCGGACGCGGCGCTGACCGACCGCGCGGCGAGGCAACAGCTGATCCTCGCTGGTGAGCTCGGCAACGACCTGCCGCGCGGACCCGCAGCGCTTCCACAGCTCATAAACCCGCCCGATCGCGCCACGAATCTGCTCATCAGGTGAGAGCCGGATCTGCCCGAGCTCGTCGTATTCCAAGCCGATCGGCAACGCCAAGTGCAGCTCGCCTCGGGCTGCCTTGTTCTCAAGCCCGCCACGGAGCCGGGAGCGGATCAGATGTAGCTCAGCCTCGCTCATCGTGCCTTTGAGGCCGAGCAGCAACCGGTCGTTGAACTCGCCGGGGGAGTAGATCCCATCCGCATCGGCGATCAACGTACCTGTCAGCGCACACAGATCCAGCAGCTGATGCCAGTCGGCGCTCGAGCGCGCCAGGCGCGAGACCTCAAGCGCCAAGATCACGCCGACGTGTCCGAGCCCGACCTCGGCCGCGAGCTCTCTGAACCCGATCCGGGCGTGCGTCCACCGGCCCGACATGCCCGTGTCCTCATCAACAACAAGCACCGACTCCACAGGCCAGCCGAGCTCGACCGCCCGTTCGGCCAGCGCGTATTGCCTGGCTGCGGACTCCTGATTGCGTTCCACCTGCCCCGGCGTTGACTGACGCACGTAAACGACCGCGCGTCGCTGCCGATGCCGGTCGGTGATCTTCTCACTCATAGCGCGCCTCCTCGATCACCTTCGCCAGCAGCCTTGCGAGCATCACCGTCACGCTCGCCCGGACCGCCGGCGGCAGCGTCTCCCACACCGCCGCCGGCGCAATCTGCTCCTCCACCAGCACCAGCGCCAACTGACCTGACATCGCGACCTCCGCCGTTTTCGACGGACACTCGCGCCGAGTCCGGACGCCGCTCTTTCACGCCAGCCAACACCGCGGCGAACCGCCGCCAGCCCGACGGGGTCGCTATCAGCCCGACCGGCGGCTGGGTCTCCGCCGGTGTCGTGAGCGGCAGATCGGTCCACACCGCCGGCAACAGAATCCGCGCCCCATCCGTCGTGCGGCAGCGAATCCGCAGCTCACCACCAACATGACGCCACCCATCGACCTCAACGACAAGCCCGCACAGCTCACCGGGCGCGCCAACAAGACGCACCCGATCGGGCAGCGGATCAACAACATGAGTAGTACGACGCTTGACTGCAGCGCCCCACCGCCGTGCAGGTCGCCGGCTTCAAGAAGTGGCTCGCGCTCGGGTACTGCGTCAGCAAGGGCGAGAAGGCGATCCGCATCTGGGCGCCGTGCCCCCCGTCGGCGAAGAAGATCGCCGCGTGGAAGGCGGCCGGTGCCAACCCCGAGGATCGGCCGCGCACGTTCTTTCGGCTGACCAACGTGTTCGGCAACGACCAGGTCGCCGAGCTCCCGCCACCCGCCGAGCCGCAGCCGATCAGCTGCCCGATCCGTCAGCTCGAGGGCGAGGACCTCGCCGACTGTCTGCCGGCGCTCGCGCGGTTCGCTGCCTCCATCGGGTCCACCATCCGGCTTGAACCGATCGCCGGTGGCGCGTCCGGCTACTACGAGCCGGCGACCAGGCGCATCGTCATCGACTCCGACATGGCGGTCAACCAGCAGGTGTCCGTCACCCTGCACGAGCTCGCGCACGCGCTCGTTCGTGCCGATCGCCAGGACGACGATCCGAAACTCGACTACGCGAGCGAGGAGCTCGTCGTCGAGAGCGTCGCCTTCACGGTCATTCGTTCCCTCGGGATCGACGCGGACAGCGCCTCGATCCCATACCTCGCAGCTTGGGCTGAGAGCACTGGCCTGTCGGTGATCGAAAAGACCGCCGGGTTGATCGACCGCCTCGCCAAGCGCCTCGAGGACGCGCTTCAGAACACCGTGGCCGAGGCCTCGAACCTCGCGACTGCTGACGACGTCGAGCACGACGCCGGCGAGGTCCTCGTCGCGGTGGCCGCCTGATGGCCGTCCAGCTCAACACCCCGACGCTGCGCCGGGGCACGGTATTTGAGCCGTGCCCCAAGCACAGCCACTGGTTCGCCGCCTGCAGCCGCTACCGGCGTGCTGAGACCTTCGTCGAGGGCGGGCCCGCCGACTCGCCGTGCGGCGGCGGGCTCTGTCAGATGAAGCCCGGCACGGACTTCTACTCGGAGACGTTCGTCGCCGCACACGACGTCTATACCGCTTCGCTCTGGCCCGCGAATCGTGAGCTTGCCGCCCCTGTCGGCAATCTCACAACAAGGACGTGACCCGTGCTCCGTCGGCTCGCCAGCGGCCCGCTCGCTTCCCTACGGGCCTGCGTTCCGCTGTCAAGGTCGGCCTTCGGCCCCGGCGTGGCCGGGCCGCGGTCGCGGCTCTCTTGACAGCTGCAGGTCCCTTCGGGATTCGCGGTTTATGCCGCTTGGCTCTCAACAACCGAAGGAGCACACCATGAGTACCGAGGCCACAACTACGCCTACGGCCAGCGCTGCGCAGCTCGCGGAGATCCGCGATCTTTGCGCGCACACCGGGACCGACTTCATCCATCCCGATACGGCTGCTACCGCCCGTTCGTTGCTGCGCGACCTGAAGTCGTTGAACGCTCGGCAGGAGGCCGCGCGTGCGCGCTGCCTGCATCTCATCGGCGAGGCCGGTCTGCCGACCCCCGACGCCGTTGTCCATCAGTGCGACCAGCTGCGCTTCCTGTGGACCGAGCGCAAGGTGATGGTCGTGCTCGACCTCGACGAGGTTGTCGATCGCTTCGACGGTCCGCCCACCACTCCCGCTCCGCTTGCCCTCGCCGCGTGACTCGCGGCCTCACCCCCTGAGGGCAAGGAGGCGCCGCACACCTCTCGGTGGCGGCGCCTCTCTTTTGGCCTCGCGGCCAGCTCTACTGCTGCCAGACGGCGGCGCCGTCGCCGCCGCCAATCCCGCTCGCGGCAGCCTCCGGTGCGGCGAACTGCACGAGGATTACCGGTGGCTTGTTGCGGCCCGGCTGCTCCTGTATCCGTGTCTCGACGCTTCGGCCCATCGCCTTCGCCTTCGCGTGAATCCGCGACTCGACTCCCGCGGGCTTGCCCTTGAAGTCCTCGCCGTGGATCAACTCCCAGATCTCGCCGTCGGCGATCGACTCCCACGGAATGCCACGCTGCGGCTTCTTCGCGGGCGGTAGCTCACTGAGTTCTGACCTTCTCGGCATCGTTAGCCTCCTTGCGTTTCGGTGCCGCTTTCAGGCACTGTTTTGCGTTTCGCAGGCTACTGCTCGCACCAGTCGTTATCGCCCACGCCGAAGACTCCTTTTGCCGCTTGGTTCAGTCGCGTTTAGGCGTCCGGCGCGCTCATCGGGACCGCCAGCGCGCAGCCGCCCTCGCCCCCTCCCCAGCAGTCGTTCCCGGCTCCGCCGGGGCATCCTCAGCCGTGGACTCTTTGTCTGTAAGACTGGCATCCGCCAGGTCTTTCCGATACGCTCCGGCCATGCCAGAAGCGGTGTCAGCAAGCTGTGGAAAGAGTCCGTACTCTTCGAGTCCGGCTCCTTTCCGCTTAGTCCGCCGCCAGCGGACGGCCACTCCTCGGACGCCCCGCGTCCGATCCGTTATGTCCCTCCGTCGGAGGGTCGCTGCGCTGGGCTTTGAGAGCACCCGATGGGTGCTCCTTTGGGCCGCCCCGAAGGGCGGCCGCTGATGCCGTCGCGGCGGACGCTTCGGCAGTATCAGCCCGACGGCGAAGCGCGGGCCAGGCGGTACGAAATGCGGCTTACGGACGAGGAGCGCGAGGCGCTGACTCGGAAGGCTGAGCAGCTCGGCGTGAGTATCCCCCGGCTGCTGATCGACTCGGCGCTCGGCGACGTGATGACGCGCGGCGAGCGGGCCGCGCTAGTCGGTCAGCTCGATGTGGCGAACCGGCTGCTGGCAAACCTGACCGGCAACATGAACCAGATCGCGTACCACGCGAATGTCGCGGGACAGATGACGGCGGCTGGGGAAGTGGAGGCGGCGCTCGCACGCGTGGAGGAGCAGCGCCTGAAGGTGCTCGAGGTGCTGGAGCGGGTCAAGTGATCCCGAACACCACCAAGGGTGGGCAGACCGCCCGCCGGGTCGCGTACCTGATCGGCAAGGGGCATCGAGGGGAGCATGTCAACCCGCGGTTGGTGTGCGGGCATGCGCTCGCGATCCCGCCAGGCAAGGGCATGGGTGAGCTCCTCGAGAAGGGCGACACCAAGGCGCTGACGGCGTGGCTTGACGAGTACATGCACGCGAGCGGCAACTACCCCAAGACCAGGGCGAAGGTCGAGACGGTGATCGGCGAGGACGGCACCCAGGCCGAGCAGACCGTCGCCGGGCCGCAGGAGAACCACTTTCGCGGGTGGTCGCTGACGCTGCCCGAGGGCGAGCGCCTCGGCGACCAGCAGTGGGATCAGGTGACCGCGCTGTTCATGAGCAAGATGCGGTTTCACGGTAAGACGCCGGACGTGCCGGCCAGGTGGCTGACGATCGCGCACGGCCCGTCCGGAGGTAAGAAGCTCGACCACGTGCACATCGCAGCCAACCGTGTCTGCGCGGACGGGACGCTGTGGGATGACGGGTTCGAGAACGTCAGGGCCCAGAAGGCGTGCGACGAGATCGCGCAGGAGCTGACGTTCACGCGGGATGACGGCAGCACATTCAAGCTAAGCCGGGTTGAGGGGCAGCGCACCGACAAGGGCCCGCGCGGGACGCGAGGCATGAAGAAGGGCGAGCTTGAGAGCAACCTCGCCCGCGACGGTCACGGCCGCGACCGGAAGGTAGGCAACGCGCTGACCGACGAGAACGGTCACGTCAAGCGGACGCTCGACGGGCGGATCGAGCGTGTCGACCCCGCCCAGGTCAACGAGGCCAACACCGACCGCAGGCGGCTCGAGCAGATCGTGTCGAGCTGCGCGACCGCGGCCGCGAACGAGCGCGAGTTCATCATCCTGCTGCGCCGCCACGACGTCCAAGCGTTCCCCCGGTACGCCAAAGGCGGCCAGGGGGAAGTCGTCGGCTTCAGCGTCGGGTTCCGGCCACCGAAGGGCGAGAAGTGGGTCACCTACGGCGGCGGGAAACTCGCCAAAGACCTCACGCTGCCGGCGCTGCGCGCTAAGTGGCCGCAGTGGACCCAGGAGCAGCAGCTCGACGCCTGGCGCAAGCCACGGGACCGTGCGACAGTCACGGTCGGGCCCGAGATCGTCGAGCAGGCCGAGACGGAGCTCGGCCGTGCTCAGGAGATCCTCGCCGGCGTCGACGTCAAAGACACGCAAGCGTGGTCGGCGGCCGCGCGGGAAGTCGCCGGGATCTTCAACACGCTCTCGCTCGAGACAGAAAGAGAGCCCGGGCCGCTCGCCGAAGCCGCCCGTCTGCTGCGGACCACGACCCTGCACCCGAGGTACACCGAGACACGACCGCAGCGCCTGGTCAGGCGTGCGGGGCTCGTCGCCTCGAGGGCGGTCATGTATCACCCACAGGCTCGCTCAAGCCAAGGCGTGCATCGGTCCCTTCGGATCATGGGCAAGCAGATCAGCGACCTGCAGAAGCACAACGGAGAGCTCGAGAACGCGCTCGCAGTCGAGCAAGCGAGCCTCCACGCGTTCGACGAGCTCCGCGAGAAGCTGACAGCCGTCAGGGTCGAGGACCTCTCCCCCACCCGGCCGGCTGAGCCGCAGATCGACGAGGACCGCGACCGCGGCCGCGAGCGCTAAATCCGGCCGCCTCGAGTCCGGCCGAAAATTAGATACGGGAAACCTTTAGCTTTTTCCGCGAGCTCCCACATAACTGGTGGACATGCCCCACCAGCTCGCACACGCACTCATCACCAGCAGCCAGTCGCCGCTGTTCGTGGCCGTGTCCGCGTGGCTTCTGGCGCTCGTCGCCGCTGGGACCATCTTGCTGGCCCTCATACGTGGCGGCAAATGGGTTGTGGGGCGTTGGAAGTCTCGTCGCCGGCGCCTGGCAGGCTGCCACAAAGCCATGTATTTCAGCCCTGGGGACATCGACGCGGTGGGCACGCCGGGCCGCACCACCAACCGGCTCTACAGGCGCGTGAAGCTCAATACCCGGTACCTGGGAATCGTGCGCTATCCCCCGGAGCTCGAGGACCTCGTCGAGGACGTTCAGGGATACATCGCACAGTGGCTCGACGAGGCTGCCGTCAGACGTGGCTACAACGTCGTGGTGGGCCGGCTCTACAGTCCGGTCGACGTGCCGCTACCCGGTGAGAGCCGCGAATTGGCCTGAGTCACTCGTAGGCGCCCAGTGTTCAGCACACTAAGAAGCGAGAGTGACATTGCTAGACGCCCCCCTTGCTCCGGTTGTCTGCGAGGCACAGCATCTGGCAGTTCGCAGCTTCGGTCTTGCCGCCGAGGTGCCACGGTGTGATGTGGTCGGCCTCCATACCCTCGATCTCGTGGTGCTCCTTGCAGACCGGGCATATGCCCTTCTGCCGCTCGTATGCCTCGCGCCGCATAGCAGGGCTGAACGCGCGGATATTGAGCCACTTCTCTTGTCCGGTGAGCACGTAGGCGTAGATGCCCTTCTTCTTGGTGACGTCCTCGTCGGCCATGAGGGCGGCGACGATTTCCTCGACCTCCGTGGGGTTCAGGTTCGCGTTCTCGTACTCGTTGAACAGCAGTCCCCACTCGACGCCCTTCATCTCCCGCCGGTATCTGGGAAAGGTCGCTTGCACCCAGGCGATGACCTTCTGGAAGTAGAGCCACAGCGGGTTAGCGCTGGCGTCGTGCTGGTGGGTGGCCATGTAGCCCTCGACATCGCCGCCGTTGATCCACTCGATGACGGTCTCCAGGTACTCCTGACGAATGGGTGCGCCGGCGAGGTAGTCGCCGCCGATGGCGTAGGCAGGGCAGCCATTCTTGCTGAAATACCGCTTAGCGTCTGATACCCACGGTCCGTGGTAAACGGCGTTGCGTAGCTCCTGGTGCGTGAGCTTCTCGCCAGCGATGTTGATGACCTTGAACCAGTCGAGGCGCTCGCTGTCGGTGCCGCTGCAGAAGTAGATCATCAGCTCGTAGTCGAGGATTTGGTTCTGCTCGTCGGCTTGAAGGTTGTGGAAGTACCTGCCGTTGAGCGAGAACTCCCCGTCGACGTACTGGCAGATCGAGATGGTGCGCTGCTGGCCGTCGATGAGCTCGTATGTGCCGTCCTCCTGCACCGACCAGTACATGACGTTCAGCGGGAAGTGCTTGATGATCGTCTCGATGACCGCGTCGCGCTGCTTGTCTTTGTAGATGAACTCGCGCTGATAGGCCGGCCGGATGTTGAGCAGTCCGGAGTACCCGAGGACTCCGCCCTCTTCCTCGTTGTTTTCGTACCCCTCGGTGAGCTCGCGGACCGTGATGTCGACGCGTTGGATGTCCACGGTCAGGCTTGCTTGGGCCGGATGAGGATCCGCGCGTAGAGCTGGACGAAGTATTCGCCGTCGACCTCGTAGTAGGTCTTACCGGACGGTGGATGCGCCACCTTGACAGCCGGACCATCATTGAGTTTGGTCACCTGGCTTTGCGCGCCGCTTGCGCTGATCTGGGTCTGCTTCGGATAGATCCGTGACGGCTGCCCCAGGGGGGCCTTGGCGATCCCGACGATCTCGAACTGGTCAGGGTTGTGCTTGCTCAGGTAAGTGATCGGCACCCCAATCACCCCGTCGTAGTCGGCTGGAATGTCGGCGGTCTTCCCGACCTCGATGGCGTCGTAGTTGTCGTAGCTCGGGTACTCCTCAGGCGTGTAGTGCTTGTAAAGGACCATTTCCTCGTGGCGCTTCGGCAGGTCGAGGTTGGTGAACCATCGGACGCCCGGAACTCGGATGACGTTTCCGCCTCCCTGTTCGATCCACTGGCCGGTGGGCGTGTACGGCGTGTCGAAATGGGCCATGTTGCGGGTGAACCCGTATCCGAGCCAGAGCCTCTCGTCTTGGATGAGCGGGAAGATTTCCTTGTAGGTGATCGCGTTCTGGTTTCCGATGATCAGAAACTTCTTGTTGTGCGCGATTAGCTGCGCCACGTACTCGCGGAAGAGCGAGAACGGCGGGTTCGTCACGACGATGTCGGCTTCCTTGAGTAGCTCGATGCACTCGGCGCTCCGGAAGTCACCGTCCCCGTCGAGCTGGTGGACGCCAATTTCCTCCGGGTCCGGAACTCGGTTGCCGCTCTTGTCGCCGGTGTACTCGAGATAGATCGCCCGGTCTGAATCGTTTCGGGAGAAGAGGTCGCGCTGCTCGCTGCGGTAGCAGGTCGTGATGAGCTTCCTCAACCCAAGCTGCTCGAAGTTGTGTGAGAAGTAGTGGAAGAAATTCGAGATCCGAGGGTCGTCGGCATTGCAGTAGACGACCTTGCCCTTGAAATGCTTCCGGTAGTGCCTGAGCTCCCTCTCGATGTCGGGCAGCTGCGTGTAGAACTCGTCCAGCTTTTGCACCTTGGCGGCGCTGAGAATGCTGTGGTGCTGCTGCTCGACGGCCATGCGCACGAGCAATTATGAGGACCGCGCCCGTCGACTAGGGATCCCGCGCCGGACAGAGACGATTAGCCACCGCTTGCCAGGGTGAACTCGGTCAGCGCTGTGGCTCGCAGCCGCTGTCTCACGGCTACTTTGCCCCTGGGGGCAGCTACCGAAGGACACGGCCGTCTTAGGCGATTGCCTGTTCATTACGGCCCAGCAGGTCGGCTGTATGAGCCAGCGACTCGTAACCAGCGGTCTTGATTCGCGTTGTCTCCCCTGCTGTCGCTAGCACTTCGTTCGCTTTCGAGGCCAGTAGAGCCGCGGCGTACGCCTCCTTGCTGACCTCGTGCAGCCGCCACGGGATGTGAGGCATCGCGTCGAGGTGCCGGAGCTGGCCCGCTCGTGCTCGCACGGCATGGCGGCGCGGGTCCTCGAGCATCGAGCTGCCCCCTTTAGGACAGCACCGGCGGTCGTCGCACACGAGTTGGGAGCGCAACGCGTGGTGTTCGAAGAGCACGCCGGCAAGGGGGCGCTGGAAGCTTCGCCCTAGAGCTTCCATGTAGACCCCGGCTGACGCTGTGCGCTTCGGCTTCTCGGGATCAACGGTGCGCGGTCGCCGCGCACCCCGGAAGCTGGCCATGTCAGTCCCCTCGCGCATTCCGATCCCCGTCTCGTACCCGTCGAGCCCCGCGGCGACCATGCCCGGGCCATAGAAGCCCTGACGCCACGCAACGACCCGGGCCCCTGTGTCCTTCAGCCGTTGGGCCATTGTGAAGGTCGACAACACCGTCGAGAGCTTCTCGTCACCGCTACCCAGCGGCGAGACGCACAGGCCCAAACTCTGCGGGCCGACGTCAAGCGCCGTGCTCGCGAACCGGTCGATGCCCGCCTGCCAGGCCAGCTGTCCGGCGAAACCCCGGCGCTGCACGCACAGGATCACAAACAGCGGCAGGATCAGGTTGTTCTGGCGCAGGAACTTGGCGGTCATACCGATCATGGCTAGTGACGCATCGAACGCCGGATCCTGTGGAGACTCTGCATACAGGTAAGGAGGAATGATCGCGCTCGCTCCGTGATCCACCTGAAACTGGACCGTCTCTTCGACGAGTTTGGCCCGGAAGAACGGGTTACCAAGCGTGTCTGGGGGGACCGCCTCCGGCCGCGCGAACGCCAGTTTCGCCCACGAGTCCGCAGGGTCTACCTCGCCCTGCAGGAGCGGTGTCAGCACGTCGATGAGGACGGGTACCCCGGCATCCCTGGCGGCCTCGCGAAACTGTGATTCCCGCGCGGCCAGCGGCGCGTCCAAAACGAGGCGAGAGATCGGCGGCCGCGTGTGTGGGAGCAGCACGGCGCCGGCGCTCGGCGCCAGCAGGTCGGCCACCACTAGGTGGTCGTTGTGGCCAGGACGGATCAGCAACTCGCTCATCGGCACCTCACTTCAACTCATGCGCTTGTCGTGCTAGAGTTTCGGGCATAGGAAATTTCGTGGGAAGTCTAGCATGAAAGAGAGGAGGAATTATGAGGCGCTCTGATGCCCTCGCCGAGGCCCTCGAGCCAACCGCAGCAGCCGGGACGACTGATACGGGGCTGTACGCACGGATCGTGCACGACATTCGCGAGAGCGCCATGACGGTTCAGGAGCTCGCCGACGTCACCGGCACCAACCGACGCCAGGTGACCAATTGGGCGAGCGGCAGCAGTAAGCCTGGTCCCGCCACCCGTGATCGGTTGCTTGAGGTCCACTACCTCGTCGGCATGTTGCGTGACGTCTATACGCGCGAGGGAGCCGAGATTTGGCTCCACGGGCGCAAGCGGAGCCTCAACGGCCAGCGCCCGATCGACCTGCTCCGAGCAGGCGACTTCGCGACAGTCCTCCAGGCCGTCGAACGGCTCCGCACAGGAGCCATGTAGCGCATGGACCGCAAGCTCGCCCTCACGATCGCTAACGCACCAACCTGTGCGATCCGCGGCGAGTTCTACCGGCACGTCTCGCCGAACATTGATCACCTAGGGGCGAGCGACTCGGGAGGTCGCTGGGGCGCGCCCGGTGCCTACCCGGTGCTCTACCTCGGCCGGCCGGTCGACAGCGTGGTCGTCGAGGCTTACCGGCACTTGATCGACGATGATCTCGACGGAATGCCTCCCAGCGCGGTCGGGCCACGCCGTTTGTTGACCTGCGAGGTTGACGTCGAGAAGATCTTGGACCTCCGCCTGGGCGACACCCAAGGACGCGTGAGTCTTGACGCCGACGCCCTCCACTCAGAGGTCGGCGCGTACGGTCCGTGCCTCCGCGTTTCCCAGATCGCCCACCAGCTCGAGCTCTGGGGGATCATCGCCCCAGCGGCCAGCGGGATGGGCGAGACTCTGGCCCTGTTCCAAACCCACATTCCTGCCGATCGCTGGCCCAGGCTAACTGGAAGCCAGATGTGGAACAGCCTGCCTGCTGACCCGCGGCGACGGCCCCGGCTCGCTGATGCGGGCGACCAGTCCGCGTAGATCTGCACGAATATTCGCTCTGGCGAAAAAGCGTCCGGAGGCTCGGATGAGCCGCCACTTAAGCGCGGGAGGCCCGGACGCGATGCCGGGCCTCCAAGGTCGTGCCGCGCGGCCGGCGGCTAGAGCTCAAACTTGCGCTTGGGCTCTAGATGTAAGTCCCAGGAGGGTTGGTCACTCTGGTGATGGGTGCTTGGTGGCCGAGGGCTGAGTGTCGGCGTTGATGGTTGTAGTAGTGGATCCATCCGTCAAGGGCCGCGGTGCGTTCTTGGCTTGAGCCATAGATCGCGCCGTAGGCCCAGCCACCGAGCATCGTGCGGATGAACCGTTCGGCTTTGCCGTTGGTTTGCGGGCGTCGAGGCCGGGTGCGGATGTGCCGGATCCCGAGTTGGCGGCATGCAAGCGTGTGAACGATCGAGATGTAGGCGCCGCCGTTATCGGTGATCAAGCGCTTCACGGTGATCCCATGCCTGGCATAGAAGGCTGTTGCCCGTCTGAGGAATCCAACAGCGGTTTTCGCCCGCTCGTCATCGAGAACCTCGGCGTAGGCCAGGCGGCTGTAGTCGTCGATCGCGATGTGCACGTATTCCCAGCCGACCTGTTTGCGGCGGTGCCCGTCAGCATCGGTGCGGTCGCCGGCAGCCTTGCGTGTCCCGGCGTGACCGATGACTCGATGCCCAGCTCCGTGGTGGATCCGTCCGAGCTTCTTGACGTCTACGTGGATCAGCTCGCCCGGGGCCGGGTGCTCATAACGGACAGCGGGCTCGAGACCGACCCGGCCGAGCTTGCCCATCCCCGAGCGCTTCAACACCGCCGAGACGGTCGAGAGCGGCATCGTCGAGTGTCTCGGCGATCTCCGGGCCAGTGAACCGCAATCGGCGCAGCTGACAGATCACAGCGACCCGCTGACCGCCGGTGCGGTGCGGGATCCGGTGCGGTGCCGAGGAACGATCCCGCAGGCCACTCTCGCCTTGCTGGCGGTAGCGACCCACCCATTTGCGGGCGCAGCGGACGCTGACTCCGGCCGCCAGGGCGGCCTCCGTCACCGTCCGCTCATCCACAACCACCGACCGGGCCAGGGAACGACGGCCTTTCAGACTGAGTGCTGCGTTAGCGTGGAGCTCCATCCGGTGCTTCTCCTTGGGACTGAGTGCTTGGCAGCCTTCAGCCTCCAAGGAGACCCGGATGGACCAACCTACCTAGCAACTACATCTAGAGCTCCCGTCCGACCTTCCGTCCGTTTCCCTCATCCGCTCCTGGCATCGACCGCGGGGGGTCCACCGGCGGGGCTTTGGCAACCTCTGGGAGGCGCTCAGCGGCGATCTGTCGCCACTGGCTCTCCTGTCTGATCTGCGCACCGACCAGATCGGAGGCGAGGCTGCTGTCGACATGCTGACGCAGGTTGTCGTCGACGTACTCCTTGAGCTTGTCGGCAACCCGGACGTGCTCGGTTTCGTGCCACTGGCGCTCGCCGAGTGACCACGTCTCGTCAGGGCCTCGTGTCAGCTCGTGACGGACGAGCTGCTGGACCTCGTGGCGGATGCCGGCGCCGTCGTAGCGGCCGCTCAGCGCCTGGTGGATGATCTCTGCTGGGTCGTCGTACGGATTCGCGCCCAGCGGCGGATAGGAGACATTGAGCTTGTAATCGTCGCCATGCTGCGCCTTCATCCCCTCCTCGAGCTCGTCATAGGCGAGTGATCGCCAGTCGACCTCGGCAAGCGAGAACAGCAGCAGGTCGTCGTCCATCGACCCGCCTTCCTGCGGATCTCCTACCGCCCGTTTTGCGAACTGCTCGAGCGACACAGACAGGTCGCTGAGCGCATCGACGCGATCCTGCTCCGGCGCGTCGGCGTCCAGGTGTCGGGAGACGTCACGCGTGAGGTTCTGTACCTGCCGGTAGAGGCCCTCGTCGTTTCCGAACCAGTTGGCCACCGACCACGTCTCATAGGTCGGATGCCCCTCGTGCTCTTTGCGTTCCATCCTCTGTTCCTTTCCGGTGGACGTCGGCCGTTACCGGCCTACGCTCAGCTCCTGGCCGTTGTCGAGCTCCTGCCCGTTCTCGCGGCCCGCGGGCTGTGAGCGGCTCTCGGCGCCGGCCTGCGCCGCTTCGGCGATGTCACCGACAGAGCTGAGCTCGGTCAGATCACGTGCGACGCCGGCGAGGTGCGCCTCGACGAGGACCTCCTCGATCTCCTTCTCAACGCCGCTGAACACGCTGAGGTGCTCGGCGGCCTCGAGCTTGCCGGTCTCGGGATCTCGTGGGGCGTCGTAGTCCTCGGCCTCCTCGAGCTGCTCGCGCAGTTGCCCGCGTTCCTTGGCCCACATCGACTCGAGGCGCTCGTCGGGCACGTCGACCTCGGGCAGGTTGTCCACGTCAACGTTGTAGCGCTCCTTGAACTCACGTTCCATTCGGGCGGCCGTCTCGCGCGCCAGCGGGTCGTGGTCGCTGGCCTGCATCGCCGCGGCGTACATGAGCAGCTTGTCATCGTCGGAGCTCGTCTCCCACCACTCCTCGCTCTTAGTCAGTGGGAACCTGTCGGAGTTGGCCTGCTCCTCTACGCGGAGCATCAGGCCCATCTGCTGCGCGGCCTCCCTGGTCTGGACCTCCGTTGCGGTGACGGCTTCGCCGGTCGCTGTGGTGGCGGCCGCTTCGACGTTGCGGCGCACCTCGGTGCGGTACTGCGCGACGCGCCGGGCGATCGAGATGCCGCGAGTGAAGATGTCCTCGAAACCTTCGTGGATCCCGTCCGATTCTTGGATTGCGTCCATGCTCTACTCCTTCT
>CAWAVA010000004.1:0-17318 GCA_963785385.1 uncultured Conexibacteraceae bacterium
TTGTGATGTCTCGGACATGTGGCTCATGTGTCTCGGGACATAGGTCTCAGTTTGTGGAGCTCGGCCAGCGGCCGGGCTCTTTTTGTTGGTTGCGCCAGTAGCTCTTGTTGGGTTGGATGTCGTGGGTTGAGAGGACCTCGCCGGTGTCGAGTTCGATGACGGTGACGTGGTGCTCGTCGGTGAGCGCGAGGACGCGTTTGCCGATGTGTTTGGCGCCGGTCGCGAGGTGGTGCATCCGGCCGGCGCGGCGCAGGGTCATGGTGCCTTTCTTGTCGACGCGGTCGTAGCGGATGCGGTAGTGGCCGGGGCTGTGGCGTCGGCTGGGAGTGCTTTCGGGGTTGCTCGGTAGGCGTCGGCGGGTGTGCGTCTGTCGAGTGCTCGGTGTGGGCGTTGCTCGTTGTAGTAGTCGCGGAACTGGTCGAGCTGTTTTTGCAGCTCGCGGATGCTTGCGGCTGGTGGTCGGGCGTTCAGTCGGCGCTGCAGGGTTTGGTGGAACCGTTCGACCTTGCCTTGTGTTTGTGGATGCCATGGCGACCCGTTTTTCTGCCGGACCCCGAGGATCGGGAGGAGGTATTCGAACGCGTTGCGGCCGCCTCCGGACCGTGCGGTGTAGACGCGCCCGTTATCGGTCAAGGTGCTCGCCGGAGTGCCGTAATCCTCGATGGTGTCTAGGAATGTGGTCACGACAACATCGCCTGTGACCGGTTGGTGGGCGCTGCAGCCCAGCAGGAACCGGGAGTGATCGTCAAGCCAGCTGATGATCTCCACATCGCCACCGCCGGCCAGGCGCGTGTGCATGAAGTCCGACTGCCAGGTCTCGTTCGGTTGCGCGGCCTCGAACCGGAGGTAGGAGCTTCTCGGCCGCTTGCGTGGCTGCGGTGCGACCAGCCCCGCTTCTTTGATGATCCGGCTGATCGTCGCGGGTGCAGGCGCTTTGAAGCCTTCCTGTTCGAGGTGCCAGGCGATCGTCACCGCCCCGGCATCAAGGCCGTCAGCAGTCAACTGGCGGCGCAGCTCGACAACCCGCTCACGAACCGTCTCGGGCGTTTTGATCGGGGTGCTGTGCGGCCGGCGGGAGCGTGGCTCGAGCGCGTCCAGCCCTCCCTGCCGGTAGGTGGCGATCAGCCTGGTCAGCTGCCGTCGGGAGAACCCGAACTCGGCTGCGACCTCGGTAATGGATGCCTGAGTAGAGACGGCTTTGAGAACAGCAACGCGAGCGCGGGACATGGCTCGCGAGCCTCGCCCGCCGGTCGCTGCTGCGCCACAGCCCTCCGGGCTGGGCTCCGCAACGACCGGCGGAAACCTAACCCGAAGCCCGGGTGAGACATAAGTCCCGAGACATCAGCGCCGTATCAGTTGAGACACATGTCCTGAGATCAGACAAGAGTGCCCCCGGCAGGATTCGAACCTGCGACCTACGGATCTAGGAGTCCTTCGCAGCGTTGATGTCGCAGACGATCTGTGTGACGAAGAAGGAGCAGCCTGCATCCTGTTTTGCGATGAGCCGGAGGTGCTCTGTTCCTTCGCGCGCTTGCCGCTCGGGGATCGCGACTGCGCCAAGCGGCAGGTCCGGCCGGACTTCGGTCCGGAGCTCATATGCCCGCGGCCCGTGTGGCCCTTCAGATCATGAAGCGGATCAACGCGATCTACCGCGAAGAGACCGATCTGTTGGCCGAGATCAAGACCCTGATCCAGGCGCACTGCCCGGCCCTGCTTGACCAACACGGTTGCGGGACAGTGACCGCCACGATCATCATCGGCCACACCGCCGCCGCCAAACGCTTGCCGACTGACGCATGCTTCGCCCGTCACGCCGGCGTCGCTCCGATCCGGCCAGCTCTGGGAACACCCAACGCCACCGACTGCACCGGCGACGGCCGACAACTCAACCGCGCGCTCCACATCATCGCGTTCTCCGGAGCCCGTGCGACCCCACCACCCATGCCTACCTGGCCCGCAAACACGCCGAACGCAAAACCAAAGCCGAAGCGATCTGCTGCCTCAAACGCCCAGTCGCCCGCAACATCTGGCACCTGCTCTACACAGACGGTTGAAAATTAGGCCACTTGAGGGTTGGTGGCGCGCCGGCTTTTGCGTAGTGAGCCATACGCGAGCGGAGCGAATGCCGGCGCCGTACGCTCGTGTGAAGGTGGTGCGGCGACGACTAATGGGACGCCCGGAAGGGGAGCCCCTACCGGGACACCGTCGAAGATCGGACGGCCCTCGACGTCGGCTATCGGGCGACAGTCCCGTAACACCCGCCCGATGAAGTGCCCGATGAAGGGTCCTTATACGGGACACCAGATGCCCGCCCGTGCACGAAGGCGTGTCTCGACCGGCGGACCCATGAGAGACGTGCTCCTCGCCAATAGCCGATGGGCTGAGACGCGCCAGCTTATGGTGGCAGCGTCTTGACTCGGTACGGGTTCGTAGGGCGCTGGCGCCTGGTGACAGGCCGCGGCGTTTCAAGGGAAAGGCCGGTCAGAATTCAGCCGATTGAGGCCGGCTGGTGATCCGTATTAGAGCGTTACCGAGCGCCGGGCGCCGCGTGATTCAGCGGACGTGGGAGCCGGCTACGGAGAGGTCGTCTTGCCGTTGTCGCGTAGTTGCTGGATGTAGTTCTCGATGTCCTCGCGCAGGAAGCGGCGTTCCTTGCCGAACTTGAGCACCGGGAGTTCTCCCGCACGGGCCTGACTTAGGACCTTCTTGCGTGAGGACCGTAGGATCTCGGCAACCTCCTCGGGTAGGAGGATCTGATCGCGCGTCAGGCCAGTTGGTTGGTCGGATGCGTCCTTGCTCACTGTCTCTCCTCTTGGGTTGTGCGGCGCATCGGTCATAACGAACCCGCAGGCCGGTTTGCGACGAGATTCCTCGAATTCTTGCTGGAGAGGCCTGGGCCAATTGATCGACTCGAATGGCACGACATGAACTCGCCAAGGGCACGAATCGACCACGTTTGCCGGGCCTGCCCAGTCGCGAGCACGACCGGCGACTTCCACGCTCGGCGCGACCGATCGCGACATCGGATCGTCTGTGAGATACGGCTTCTATCTCCATGTGTGGGCCGGGCTCTCTCAGCCACACGGCGACTGTCGCCTTGCTCCCTGATCGCGGCGTAGAACCGGTAGCGCGCGAGAGTCAGCACGCACGTGCGAAACGCTGCGGATGGGTAGCTGTCTTCTCCCCAAAGCGGCCCCCCGTAGGACACTGTGACCGCGCCGGATGGTCGGCTGCGTGAGTCATACCCGCCCGCGGCCTACGACTCCTGCGACGTTCCCGATGCCGGCCAACGAGGTCGCAAAGAGCCAAGCGCGAAATAGCCAGACGCTGCGTCGGATACGAGCGGGATCACAGCTGCGCAGAACAAGAACCGGGTGACCGAAGTGGTCGTGCGCGGGTCAGGTTGCAATGCCAGAAACCGGCTAGTGAGACCCAGATCGTGGGGTGAACGCGAAGCTGGCCGGCCGGGAGGAGAGGACGGGCGAAAATGGCGACAGACACTATCATCAAGGATGAACTTAGTGGTGCGTCTAGTGCTTGTGGTGCGTCTAAACCTGCGGTGTTCCTGAGCCGATAAGGCCCTTGAAAATGGGTTACGCAGAGCGCCAGAACGCTGCGGCAAAGGCCGCGAAGAAACGACACACCACCGCGTTTCAAGGGGTGGGAGCAGACGGCCGCAAAGCGTCCCGTCGACCACGCGGAAGCGGGAGCCGCGCAGTCAGGTTGAACCTCGCGCTGTCCGAGGAGGAAGTCGCGCTTTATCGAGAGAAAGCGCGCGACGCCGGGATGTCTCTGTCGTACTGGCTCGTGTCCGCTGCGAACGCCTACGCCGGCGTTCCGCTGTCAGAGACGGCGACCAGCGGTGATAACGCCAGCGTGTCGCACGTTCTCGCGGAGGACGAGAGCGGCCAGATCTATCTCACCGATGCGAAGCTCCCGCCGGCCTCTTCCGCGCCCGCAAAGCAGGCCCGGCGTCGAGCGAGACAGCGCTTCAAGTGCGGGGTGTGCGGTCATGCGTTCGAGCTCGACTGGGAGGGCAAACTCATGCCGCACCGCCGCGACGACCCTGACACCGGAGCACTCGTTCACTGCCCCGGTTCTGGGCAATCACCGAAGAGTCTCAGCACTGCGTAGCGGTCTCGCGCTAGCCGATTGACGGGCCGTCGGTCCTGACCGATGGGCTACGGATCGTCGCCGATACAATCGCGACGGTGTTAGCGGACAGAAGATAAAAGCGTTAGCCGATTGTGCAGTTCCAGCTGAGGTCACCGTAGTCGGGCTGCAGGCTTTGTCACCGAGTCCCGCCCAGTTTCTCCAAATCGAGGAGCGCGGCGCGCAAGACTTGCTGGGCGATGCGTGCCGTCTCGATCCGAGGCTCGAAAGACTCCTTCAGCTGTTGACGGGGATGGATGTAGTTTCGGAAGTTCCGCACGTGGTCGGCGTGCCGGGCGACGTCCTCGCTCAAGACTCTCATCTCTCTGGCCACCGCAATCAGTTCGCTCAGCGTCCATGACTGGACCTGCTTGACGACTCCCTTTGCCCGTGGCGCTGCGGCCGCGCCCGTAAAGGCTGCAGCCTGCGCGATTGCCAGTTCCATGAGGAGGCCTTCGAGCGTCGAGCCCACTAGAAAGATGACGGCGATGGGTGCGTTTGCTTCGAGGCAGCGGTCTATCTCGTCAAGTCTCGCCGCGACGACCTGCGCAGCCGTCAAATCTGCCGGCAGCGACTTTAGATCGACTTGGGCGAAGTCCTTCGCCAGGAAGGCCGTGCTCGCTGGATCAGTCTCGGCCGTGAGTGCTGAGAACTGCGCCTTGAGCTCGTCATGGAGTTCGAGTTCGAATGGCGTCGGTGTGGTGCCAGCGATTAGCTTCCCGACTCGCCAGTGCTCAAGCAAGTCGAGGTTCAGCTTCGCAACCGCTTGTGGCGGCTCGCTCTGCCAGATCTGGCGAAGCAAAGCCGCCTTTGAGCCGTCGTACTTTGCGTATGGGTCGAACCCAATCGCCGTCTCGACGAAGTTGGCGAAGCTGGCGTTGCTAAGTCGAGGACGTAGCCACCGCTCATCTCGAAGATCGACTCAAGTTTGCGCTTGGTCGCGTTATCGAGGTCTCCCACTACATCTCTCCGTTGGCCGCACACCGACTCATTGCCGTGACATGGTCCCACTGGGCATGGCGGCTAGGTCGAAGCCGAGCGTGCACAGGAACGTCGGCCCGGACATGCTGGCAGCTGGCCCCGGAATCCCGACGCGGGTATCCGCGTGAGTGGGAAGTACGGGGTCTCGTACGAGAAGGCTTCGTCGGCCTACCGTTCGACCCAGGAGCCCCGTAGCCGTTCTAATCGTTTGGCGTGCGGCGACTTCGTACTCCCGTATCCCTGCGATCGCTTCATCGTTCAGGCCATGGAGGTCGGCGACGCGAACCTCAAGATCTCGTTCGCGTTCCTCACCTAGGCGCCGACTGACTGCGGCTGCCCGCACGATTTTCCATCCCTCGAGGTACTTGTCTGCGGCCGCTTTGGCCCGGCCTATGACCTCGTCATCGGCATGTGGTCGCATTTCGAGCCGAGCGATCTGGGCTCGAGCAACTTGGTATGTGTCGTTTAGCTCACGGAGCTTTGAGTCGACGTGCTCAGGATCGGGGCCGTGAGAGAAAACGACTTGCCCAAGTTCGGCGGCCACTTCGCCGAGCCGCTCTAGCGCCGCCTCGACGTCGTCTAGTCGTAGCAGTAAGTCATCGGCCGCCCGCTGCTCGCGCTCGTGCTTGAACTGCTCCGCTCGCTGCTCTCGCTCGCGGCGGAACTGCTCGTCCCTTTGAGCCTGGTCACGGCGGAACTGCTCCTCGCGCTGTTCCTTCTCGTGCCGGTACTGCTCGTCCTTTTGCTCCTGGTCGTGTCTGAATCGGCGCCGGTCGGTGAAGACAGCGGCGATGGCACCGAGTCCAGCCGCCACAGCCAAGCCGATGAGGCTTTCAACCTCGGAGGGTCCAGGAATGTTGTTGACGATCTCTGGCGTCGGCGCGGCGACCCAGAATCGCAGTCGCTACGGACGCAGGCGAGACTGACGATGACGGTGCGCGCAGGCCGACCGAAACGAGTCTCTGTTGACACCCGGGTTGCGAGGACCTGGCGCGGGTGGTCGGTGGCGCGGCACGAGCGCTTTATGCTCAGCCGGCTCGAGGCCGCACTATCGGATTCGCGACGAGACGACGATCCGACACACTTCGCGGGTGACTCCACCAACGGGCACGGCTCGGGCGTGCGACACGCGCTCAGCAGCGAGCACGAGCAGCTTCGAGAGATCCGACTTAGTTCGCTGGCCACTGACCCGGAGGCGTTCGCCGGCACGTACGCGCATGCGCTCAGCCTTCCACCGGAGTGGTGGCACCGGTGGGCCGAACAGTCGGAGCTAGGAGACAGCCAGCGCACTTTTGTGCTCGAAGGTGATGACGGCCGGTGGATGGGGTTGGTGCTTGTCCGCCTCGACGACGAGAGATCGGGCTGCGCGGTCCTCAACGCGATGTGGGTTGCCCCGGAGATCCGCGGCCGAGGTGCGGCTGGTCTTCTGTGCGAGGCTTGCGCCGCATGGGCCTCCGCGCGCGGGTGCCGCGAGCTGACCTTGGCCGTCGTTGCTGACAACCACGGGGCCCAGCGGGCCTACGAGGCGGCCGGCTTCGCCGTTAGCGGTCAGACCACCTGGTCGGGCGACGGGCGAACTCTCGGAAGAGCTCGTGATGGTCCGCTCGCTATAGCGCGGAGGATTCCTTTCGCAGACTCGGATTGGTTTGCGAAGCGATCGCAACGGCGACGAGTCGGCGCGTGAAACTGCGCGACATGCGAGCCTGTCAGGGCAGTACGTGCGCGTTAGAGGCTGCGCAGGAAGTCGACGAGGCCTGAGAAGTACGTGCGCTGGTCGTCGTACATCGCGAGGTGGCTTCCTTCGGGGCAGTAGAGGTAGCGTCCGAGGGGGAGGCGTTTGGCCATCTGCTCCATGTGCGCTGGGTCCATGGTGTCGTAGCGGGCCCCGATAACCAAGGTCGGCAGCTGGATCGAGGTGAGGTCATCGAAGCGACTCCACCGCGCCAGTTTTGCGTCCTGGCTGATCCCGAGCTCGCTGGGTCCTTGCATCGAGACATACACCGCCGGGTTGATCGCAGCGAACGCGCGCTGAACCGGGTTCGGCCACTCCTCGAGCGGCAACCGCAGAACGTGGTGGAGGTAGTGGTGCTCGTAGAGAAGCTCCATGTAGCGCGGGTTCTCGATGTCGCCCGCCGCCTCAAGCGATTCGATCTCCCGCAGCGCGTCCTGGTCCATCGCTGGCTTCAGCACATCCTGGGCATACGCGTTGTAGGCGGGAACGTCAGACATCATGTTGGAGATCACGACGCCCTTCAGCCGCTCGGGATAGGCGAGCGCGTACTCGATCGCGAGGATCCCTCCCCACGATTGGCCGTAGAGCACGAAGTTCTCGGGTTCAAGGCCGAGTGCCTGCCGGACCTGTTCGACTTCATCGACAAAGCGATCGAGCTCCCACAACGAGCTCTCATCCGGCTGGTCGCTGAACGCGGAGCCGAGCTGGTCGTAGTAGTAGTACTCAACGC
Organism: uncultured Conexibacteraceae bacterium; assembly: GCA_963785385.1. Taxonomy (GTDB): domain Bacteria; phylum Actinomycetota; class Thermoleophilia; order Solirubrobacterales; family Solirubrobacteraceae; genus Palsa-465. The sequence continues at coordinate 7,596 of CAWAVA010000004.1, forward strand.
CCGCGGCGGGCAGATAGCTGTCGCAAGCTTCAAGGTACTCGTGGGTCGCGCCAGGGCCGCCATGAAGGAGCAGGACCTTCAACTCAGGGTTATTGCCGACCCGCTTGGTCCACACTTTGAACGCACCCGCCGGCGTGTTGACCGGGACCATCCGGACCCCTCCGCTGAGCGCGTCGTCTCGCCCGGAGTAATCGAGGTACTCGCGCTCACGGTTGCTGGCGATCATGCGCGATCGTTTCCGCGAAGGTGACCAGCGACCATGCGCCGCATCGTATAGCAAGCCCGATCCCTGCCCGCGCGATTCTTGCCAGCCATCCCGCGGCAACAAGACCCGCAAATCCCGCAGACGACTCCTTTCGTCTTTGTGGGTCACCGACACACGCTATTGCATCGGCGACGTGCGACGCGAGGTCGCACGTAACGAGTGAACTACCGGATTGGAGATCAAGGGATGTGAGTTGAGCGGTAGTTCCGGGTCCGTGCTCGATGGCCTGTCCCCTCCTCGGCGTGCGTTGTCGGCTCTTGGTCGGCGGGGTGCGAAGCCCGGGGTTCAAGCCCAAGGGCTGCCTGTTCCATCCGGGTGGCCACAGGTGAGGGGAAGATCGGACGGGCGAATTGCTTGAACCCTCGTTGATGCCTCGTTATGCGAAGCCCCGCGTGGTGGAGTGCTTGAGCGGGGTGCAGGGACTGGCCGTTGCGAAGCGGCAGGCGCCCGGCCGTGAGTCGCCTTGGTCGGGGTGAGCACCACCGTCCCCGGGGTACAGAGGGCGCCCACCCCGATCGCAACTCGTGCGTGCGGAACGCGGTAACCCCGTCGGGGTCCCGGCAGCGTCGCTGGCGCGGTAAGCCGACCGTGAGGAGGGCCCAGTCCCCTGGCGGGAATCGGATGACCGAGAAGCGAATGCCGGTGGCCGAAAGGCGACAGGAAACCATGCACCGATGTGCCGGTCCTCCAGCTGGCGGGGTGTGGATAACTGGCCGGATACCGGGCCTTGTGCCCGGGCCCGAAAGGGTGCTGACGCGGTCAGGTGAGCCTGTGAAGAGGAAGACGACGTGATCCCCGAACCCGACGGACAAGCTAGACGCCACGACCGTCGTCGTGGTGAGTGGACCAGAGGACGACCTGCTCCGGCTGGCGCCAGATCGACTGGCGTGGCGCTGAGCGTGAAGTACGGCGGTTGCGGCAGCGGATCTTCACGGCATCCAAGGCGGGGGACCTGCCAAGGGTCCGCCGGTTGCAGCAGTTGATGCTCCGGTCACGGTCAAACACGCTCGTGAGCGTGCGACGGGTGACCGAGCGCAACAAGGGTCGTTTGACCGCAGGCGTGGACGGCGAGGTCGTGCTGACCGACGAGGCCAAGGAACAGTTGGTCTCCAGGGTGCACGATCCCGCGGACGTGTTCAAGCCGATGCCGGTCAGACGGGTGTTCATCCCCAAGCCGGGCGGCAAAGCAGCGCCCGCTCGGGATCCCAGTGATCCTCGACCGCGTGCACCAAGCACGCGTGGCTGAACGCGCTGGAGCCCGAGTGGGAGGCGCGGTTTGAACCAAAGTCCTATGGATTTCGGCCGGGCCGTGGCTGTCATGACGCGATCCAGGCGATCTTTCAGGTCGCCAAAATCAGAACCCCAGGAGACTGTGGGTGCTGGACGCGGATCTGGCCGGGGCGTTTGATCGGATCGGCCACGATCACATCCTTCACCAGGGTCGGCATGGTTCCCCGTGCAGGGGAATGATCCGTGCCGTGGTTGAAGGCCGGGGTGGTTGAGAACGGTCGTTTGCACCGCACCGAGGAAGGGAACCCCTCAGGGCGGGTTATGCGCAGCTGCGCATAACCCGCCAAATGGTAAGCGTCGTGGGATGTTCAGTGATCGGCGGATGCTGTTGGTGGTGGGCGTGGCGGCGGCTCAGCGCTCCGCATAATTCTGGGGAACTCTGATCACTTGGCTCGGCGTGGTGCCGGGCGCTTGGTGATCGGAGGCTGTGATGGCGACGGTGTCTGTGCTGGTGTCGGGGCTGGACGGGGAGTTGGTGCGTCTGGGGTATGCGCCCTCGACGATGAAGTGGTATCGCGGCTCCTGGCGGCGGATGCAGAGATGGTTCGCCGCCCGAGGGGAGCGGGAGTTCTCGCTGGATGTCGCGATGTGCTGGGTCGATGAGGCCTGCGGCGGGTTCTTCGCCAAGGAGCACGCCGGGACGCTGAAGCAGACCGACGTGTATCTGTTCCGCGTTGCGCAGATGCTTGAGGACTTCAGGGTTCATGGCGCGGTGCTGCGTCGCTATACGCGGAGCGTGAGCAAGCTGACCGCTGGGCAGACGGATCTGATCGCCAGCTTCCAGGCGTCTTTGCGGGCGGCTGGTTGTGCGGTGTCGACGGTCCGGGCGTATGGCACGATCGCCGGCGAGTTCTTGGCGTTCACCGGCCTCGGTTACGAGCTGGCCGGGCTGGATGCCGGGGTGATCGGCTCGTTCGTTCAGACGTTGGCCGGCTATCAGGCAAAGACGGTGGAGCACAAGCTGTGCGGGGTGCGGTCGCTGCTGCGGTTTGCTGCCGGTGAGGGGCTGATCGACATCGGGGTGCTTGAGGTGGTGCCCGCAGCGAGGTCGACAAAGCAGGCGAGGATCCCGTCGGTCTGGGACCCGGGCGATGTCTCCAAGGTGCTGGCGGCGATCGATGTGGGCAACCCGTCAGGCAAGCGCGATCACGCGATGATCTTGCTGATCGCCCGGCTCGGGTTGCGCACCGTTGATGTCAAGCGTCTTGAGTTCGCTGATCTGGACTGGGCGGGCAACCGGGTCTCGGTGGTGCAGCAGAAGACCGGCCGGCGGGTGCAGCTGCCGCTGCTCAAGGACGTCGGCTGGGCGATCATCGACTACGTCCGCCACGGCCGCCCGGCCAGCGACTGCCCGCAGGTGTTCATCCGGCACACCGCGCCGATCGGCCCGTTCTCTGACGCCGATCACCTACATCAGATCGTCGTCAAGCATGCCCGCGCGGCGCACGTGAGGCTGGGTGAGGATCGCCGTCGCGGGATGCACTCGCTGCGGCACACATTGGCGACCCGGCTGATGGAGGACGGCACCCCGATCGAGCAGATCTCAGACATCCTCGGCCACCAGTCCGTGCAGTCGACCGGCGTGTATCTGAAATCGTCGCTTCAGTTGTTGGCCCAATGCGCGCTTGACCCGGACGCGCCGGCCCAGGGGACGGCACGATGAACGGCGCCACGATCACACTGGCCAGCGCGATCGAAGCGCTGGTTTGTGAGAAACAAGCGGTCGGCTACAAGTACTGCTCCGAGGCGCGGGTGCTCGAGCGCTTCGAGGCGTTCTGCGCCAGCGAGTTCCCCGGGGTTCGAGACGCTGACCGAAGCGTCCGTGCACGGCGTGGCTTGAGGCCGCAAGGCGACGGGGTGTGACAGCCCGCGACGCTGCAGACCCTGGCCTCGCCGCTCAGAGAGCTCGCCCGCTGGCTGTCCCGGCACGGCCAGACGGCCTACCTGCTGCCCCGCGCGGTCGCTGCCACGCCCGCCGCGGTATGTCCCGCACATCTACACCGACTGCGAGCTGGCGGCGTTGTTTTCGGCGACGGACCGCTGCCACTACTGCTCGGAGGTGCCGTTCCGCCATTTGATCATGCCGGTCCTGTTCCGCACGATCTACGCCTGCGGGCTGCGCTGCTCCGAAGCCCGCCTGCTGCGTGTGTCGAGACGTCGACATCGACGCGGGGGTGCTGCAGATCCGTGACGCGAAGGGCGGCAAGGACCGGCAGCTGCCCGTCTCCGCGCCGCTGCGGGAACGGCTCGCCGGCTACGCGCAGGCCGCCGGACGATCCGGCAGCCAGGAGTGGTTCTTTCCTGGCAGCCAGGCCGGGGCAGCCGCTGACGCTGGTGAACGTCAACCACAACTTCCGGCGGTTTCTGTGGCAGGCCGGGATCTCCCACGGCGGCCGCGGGCACGGGCCCCGTGTCCATGATCTGCGCCACTCGATGGCTTGCAACAACCTGCGGTCCTGGTTCGCAGGCGGCCGAGGACGTCGATGCGCTGCTGCCGGTCCTTCAAACGTATCTGGGGCACTCGTCGATCTCTGACACCGCCTACTACCTGCGGCTGACCGCCGCCTCCTACCCCGACATCACCGCCCGCGTGCAGCGGCACGTCGGCGACATCGTCCCGGCGGCAACGGCAACGGAAACGGGGTTGTGATGGCCACCGACTTCGCCATCCAGCCTTCGCCGGTTTTTGACCGGGCATCTGGCCGGGATGCGCGGCTACTCGCCCAACACGATCAGCTCCTACCGGGACGCGTTCAAACTGCTGATCTGCTACTTCCGGGACGAGCAGGGCATCCCGCCGGAGAAGCTCACGCTCGATCTGATCGACGCCACCACGGTCACCGCCTTCATCGGCTGGCTTCAGGATCAGCCGGCACAACAGCCCGTCGACTCGCAACCAGCGCCTCGCGGCGATCGACTCGTTCTTCTCCTGGATGCAAACCCAGGATCCGGCGAGGATGGCGTGCTGCCAAGACATCCTGCAGATCCCCGCCACCCGAGCACGACCAGCCCGCGATCGAGCACCTGACCGTGCGAGCAGACCCGGCAGCTGCTCGCGCTGCCGGACCGCGGCACCCGCAACGGCAGACGCGACGCGACGCTGCTGGCGACCCTCTACGACACCGCCGCCCGCGTCCAAGAGACTCGCCGACCTGACCGTCCGCGACATCCGCACCGAAGATCCCGCGATCGTCTCCCTGACCGGCAAAGGTCGCAAAACCAGGCACGTTCCGATCGACCACGAACACGACCATCCTGCTCGCCGCATACCTCGCCGAGCGCCAGCTCGACAGACCCGGCCGCGACGATCACCCGGTCTTCTACAACCAGCACCGAGCCAAACTCAGCCGCGGCGGGATCGCCTGGATCCTTCGCAAATACCAAGCCCAGGCAGCCGACCCGGCGCTCCAAGCAGCCCGACTGCACCCTCACGTCCTACGTCACTCGCGGGCCATGCATCTCTACGACGCAGGCGTTCCGCTGCCCTACATCCGCGACATCCTCGGCCACGTCGACCTGTCCACTACCGAGATCTACGCACGCGCCTCGACCGAAGCCAAACGCAAAGCACTCGAAGGCGTCTACCCCGACATCGTCACTAGCGACCTGGGCGAATGGAACCAGAACCCTGAACTACTGAGCTGGCTCGCGAGCCTATGACCACAGCCCGGATTATGCGCAGCGCTGAGCGGCCGCGACGCCCACCACCAACAGCATCCGCCGATCACTGAACATCCCACGACGCTTACCATTTGGCGGGTTATGCGCAGCTGCGCATAACCCGCCCTGCGGCACGCCCTGCTCATTGTTGATCACAACACCGTCCGGCATCACGATCTGGGCCTTGATCAGCAGGAGATCAGCTTGAGCAACGCCGTCCTTGACTCGCTGGGCGAGCCTTGACATCAGCCGCTGGTGGCAGACGCGATCAAAGAACTTCTCCAGATCGATGTCGACCACCCACCCATACCCGTCCTGCAGATGCTGCTCAGCCTCCGCGATCGCCGTGTGGCAACTCCGGCCAGGCCGGAACCCGTGACTCGACGCGTGAAATGTCGGCTCCCAGACAGGCTCGAGCGTCTGCCTGACCGCCTCACACACCACCCTGTCGGTCACGTTCGGGATCCCCAACCCGCGCTGCCCGCCGCCCGCCTTCGGGATCATCCACCCGGCGGATCATCGCCAGGCCGATAGTTCCCTGTCAGCAGCTCGGCAGCCAGCCTCGGCCCAACGATCGGCCACTGCTCACACAGCGCCTCGACCGTCTGCCCATCCGGGCCGGGTGCTCCCTTGTTCGCGACCACCTTCAACAGCGCATCCGTCAATCGATACGCGACCTCCTCCATCGTCACAGGCGTCCAGACCTCCGCATTGACGATCGCCTTCGGCCACGCCGCCCGGCCCGCCCCGAACCGGTCCGGGACCTTCTGCGGCGTTCTGCTGTCGCGATCGGCAGGCAAAGCTGAGCCGCCGTTTCATCGACCGGGACCGCCTTCCCTTGCCCAACGGGCTGAGCGGGCATTACCCCGCCGTCCGGTACTACGCGGTCCTCCGACTTCTGCTGGGCCATCGAGCCGTCGTCCTCTCGTTCTCCGGCCTACCAGGCCAACAACGGCTGGAACCCAGCAGATCTCCAGGGATAAGACGCAGAGATTTCGTCGTGATCACGTCGCCAATACGCCCTCGGGACCAGCAGGAACAGGGCATCGCTGCTGCGAGCCAGCTCACCCACCCAAGGCACGCCTTACGGCGCTTCACTCTCGTTCGCAACCACAACGCACCTATGGCTTCCTTCAGACACGCCCTCACGGAAGCCCCCGCAGCGGCAACACGGCCGCACTGGGGACCGCCCGGTCAACCCCGAGCCGTGCCCTTGCCTCATCAGTGTTGGGTTCCCCCTGCCAGGGCCCCAGGTCAGGACTTCCACCTCCGATCTCCTACGTCATGCCCTGCATACCTCGGGCCTCGCCCTCCGGGCTCGTCCCTCGCGACGATCGCCGGTAGATCCTCACGCCCAGGTGTGACATATGTCTCGACTCATCAGAGACATGCCAACTGAGACATATGTCGTGAACCCAGACACCCGCGTCGGCTCTGGCAAAGCCCTGCAAAGCGGGGCTTTGTCAGTACGCTGAAGCGACAGGAAAACGCAACGATCCGCCCGCTCTGCCTGATATAGCCCGGAGCAATGTTGTGTAGGTATGAGCTCTTAGGGTTGCCTTCGCGGAACGCAACGATCCAGCGAGAGTTAGGATCCGGCCGGACGAACCCGATCCCACGCCAGGTGGGTCACCTTTCAATGTGGGACGGTTTCCAACCGGCGCCCGAAGCCGTATACCCACCCGGGTGCAGCCCTCTGAAACGCCGCTGTGTCGAGTCGCCCGGCGTTTCCTGGTACCGCTCCCAGGAGACGCGAGAGGCGTCCGAGTTCGACGCGGTTTGACTCGTCGATCTCGTCTGGTCGAGCGGGCCAGGCTCCGATTATCAAGCCCGCGACCTCTCGATTACGAGTTGACAGTGCCGTGAGTGTGAGCGCAGTGTGGTTCAGCGTGCCGAGCCCCGCGCGGCAGACGACGATAAACGGACCGGGGAAGTCAGCGATCGTGTTGCCGTCCGCATCCAGGGCGACGAGCAGTCCGCCGGCTCCCTCGACCAGCACGTGGTCGTGCCTGGATGCGAGCGTGGCGATCTTCTCGGCGTGCGCGGTTAGCGGAGGGAGCCCCACGCCCTCTCGCGCCGCCGCGGCGACGGGCGCCATTGGGTAGGCGAGTCGGATCCCTTCGTAGACGCTCGTCAAGCCAGTCAGGCGGTGCACAACGTCGATGTCGCCGAGTCCGTCTTCCAGTCCGGCCTGTGTCGGTTTGTAGACCGCGACCGATCCACCGAGGGCGACCGCGAGCGTCGCGGCGACGATCGTCTTCCCGACACCAGTGTCCGTGCCAGTGATGTAGACGACGCTCACGCGGTCACGACCAGTGAGGCGGCGAGTGCTGCAGCGCGGTTGGCTGCCGAGATATCGAGACCCGCATGCGCGGTGAGCCGCAATCGGGAGATCCCGTCCGGCACGCTCGGCGGGCGAAAACAGCCAACCACGATGCCTTGATCTTGAAGGCGCACGGCTGCCTCATACGCGAGTTCTGGCTCTCCGCAAGGGATCGATTGCACAGGTCCTGCTGCCTGCTCGATGCTGGCTCCGGAGGCGATGTGTCGCGCGACGTTATGCAAGTCCGCAACCAACTGTGGCGTGGCGGCGATCACCCGGCAGGCGGCTGCGGCTGCGGCCGCGGAGCTTGGGGCGAGGCCAGTATCGAAGATGAACGTTCGGGCGGTGTTGATCAGGTGGTCGCGCAGCTTGGAAGGGCCAAGTACCGCCCCACCCTGGGAACCAAGCGCTTTGGACATAGTGGCAGTCACGATGATGTTGTCGGCACCCGCTAGCCCGGCTGCCCATACCGCGCCGCGGCCGTTCCCGGCAACGCCGATGCCGTGCGCCTCGTCGACGACCAAGAGTGCGTCGAAGCGTGCGCAGAGGGCTGCCAGCGTCTCGACCTCGGCGGCGTCGCCGAGCACCGAATAGATCGACTCGACCACCACGATCGCGCGCGGCTGCGTGCGCCCCTCGAGGATCGACTCGACCTGATCGAGGTCGCCGTGCTCAGCAATCTCGACTGGAGATCGCGAGAGCCGCGCGCCATCGATTAGCGACGCGTGTATGTGTCTGTCGCAAACGAGCAGCGTGTCCGGATCGCCAAGCGCGGTCAGGATCGCGAGGTTGGCGGTATAGCCGCTTGAGAAGACGAGCGCTGAAGGCTGCCCGGTGAGTCGGCAGAGTTCGGCTTCCAGCTCCTCGTGCGCCGCGGTCGTGCCGGTCACGACTCGCGATGCGCGGGAGGAGGTACCGAAGCGCTCGGTGGCTGCGATGGCGGCGGCGGCTAGCCGTGGGTCACCAGCCAATCCGAGGTAGTCGTTCGATGCGAGGTCCAGCAGTCGGCTCGTGGATTGGGGGTTTCGGCGGGCGTCCGCGTACCGGACCCGCCCTGATCGCTCGCGCTCGGCGGCTGCCGCGGCAAGCCAGGAGTCGAGCGATCTCATTAGGCGACGGCGGCGCAGATCGCCGCTCCGATTGTCGCGATCTCATCCGGGCGGCAGACGTACGGTGGCATCGTGTACACGAGGTCACGGAACGGCCGGAGCCACACGCCACGGTCGAGAGCTCGTCGAGTTACCGCTCCGACGTCAACGGCGTTGTGTAGCTGTACAACCCCGACGGCGCCCAGCATTCGCACGTCCCGGACCGTGTCCATCGACGCCGCGGGCGCCAGCGCTGTTCGGAGTTCTTGCTCGATTTCCGTCACGCGAGCCAGGCGCTCGGAGTCCAGTAGTCGCAGTGACGCCGATGCGACCGCGCAGGCGAGCGGGTTCGCCATGAACGTCGGGCCGTGGAGAAGCGCCGGGTGCTCAGAGGCTGAGATCGCTGATCCGACTGCACCGGAACAGAGCAGCGCTGCGAGGCTTACGTACCCGCCGGTCAGTGCCTTGCCTGCGCACATCACGTCCGGTGTAACGCCCGCCCAGTCGGCTCCCCAGAATCGCCCGGTTCGCCCGAAGCCGGTCGCGATCTCATCGAAGATCAGCAGCAGCTCGTGTCTGTCGGCGAGTTCGCGGAGAGCGACGAGGCATTCGGGCGCGTACATCCACATCCCACCCGCTCCCTGGAGGACAGGCTCGACGATGATCGCGGCGACATCGGCAGCCACGTCGTCGACGGTGGACGAGGCGTCGGTGATCCAGCGAGCCACCTCGGGAGCGCTCGCTCCGAGAGCAGGCGGGCGTTCAAGGAACACTTGATCGGCGACCAGCCCTGGAAACATCGAGTGCATGCCATCGACCGGGTCACAGACACTCATTGCTCCCGTTGTGTCGCCGTGGTATGCGCCGCGCAATGCTACGAAGCGCCGTCGAGCCGGTCGGCCGCGAGCGGCTTGGTATTGGGCCGCGAGTTTCAGCGCGACCTCGACTGATACCGAACCCGAGTCGGCGAAGAACACGTGCTCGAGCCCTGTCGGTGCCAGCTCGACGAGCTGTGACGCCAGACGGACTGCGGGCTCGTGCGTGAGCCCGCCAAACATCACATGGCTGAAGTCGTCAACCTGAGCGCGCACCGCCTC
>CAWAVA010000005.1:0-557720 GCA_963785385.1 uncultured Conexibacteraceae bacterium
TGACTTCCTCGACATCAAGCTCTGGGAGCGTGGCGGCGCTCAGTTGGCGGTCGAGTCGCTCTACGTCCAGGAGGACGAAGAGGACGGGAGTGATGCCGACGGCGACGGCATCGAAGGCCGGCCCGAAGAGCCTGCCGCCTAGGCATGACGGCTACTCTCAGCCGGCGCCCTCGTAGCTCAATGGATAGAGCACGCGCCTCCTAAGCGCGGGATGCAGGTTCGATTCCTGCCGGGGGCATCACAGCGCCAATACAGAGCAGACATCGGATTTATTGAAAGGTAGTTTGGATGAGCATGACCGGCGGGGACGACGTCAGGCGACTGTCAGTGGTCGTTCCTTGTTTCAACGAAGCGGCCACGATCGAGACCGTCCTTGCAAGGGTTCTTAGTCGCCCTACGTCGTCGAGGTTGTCGTCGTCAACGACGGTTCCACAGATGCGACGCTCGAGCTCGCGAGAGCAACCCCGGACCCCCGGGTGAGGGTTCTCGAACAGCCGCACAACATGGGCAAGGGCGCAGCCGTGCGCCGCGGGTTCTCAGAGGCCGGGGCAGATTTCGTGATCGTCCAGGACGCGGACCTGGAATACGACCCGGCTGACTACGAGCAGTTGATGGAGCCACTGATGGAGGGTCGCGCGGACGTCGTTTTTGGGTCTCGTTTCATCTCGACCGACCCCACCGGGTCCTCTACTTCTGGCACTCACTGGGCAACAGGTGGCTGACACTGGCGTCGAACATGTTCACGAACCTCAACCTGACCGACATGGAGACCTGTTACAAGGTTTTCCGGCGAGAGGTCATTCAGAGCATCGATCTGCGCGAGGACCGCTTCGGTTTCGAACCTGAGATCACAGCGAAGGTCGCCGCTGGGCGCTGGCGAATCTACGAGGTCGGGATCAGCTACTCGGGGCGCACCTACGCCGAGGGCAAGAAGATCGGCTGGAAGGACGGCGTGCATGCGGCGCGGTGCATCCTCCGCTACTCGCCACTCTGGGGCAAGTTGACCAGCGCAGCGCCAGCGCGCACCGGCCAGTAGCGACTCGCGTTCACGTGGCAGCGTCGAGCCACGCCTTGGATATGTGGTACAGCGTCACACCCCCTACGCTCGCCGTCGCATGCAGGCGGCGGCACGTAGCACGGCGACCAAGCTCGAACCTCGGAGTCCTCGACAACGATGTCCGCCACATGGCGTTCGCGGACCAGGGCCCTGAGCAGCGGAGCGTTCTTCACGTCCGGTGTGTTGGCCCAGAGGTCATCGGTGAGCGGCTCTCCCATCCGGGCGGTATCGAGGTCGTGAAATAGCCACTCGCCAGGTTGAAGTACATGTGCGTCTCCGCCTGCCACATCGGACTCTCGCTGAGCCAGCCCCAGCGAATCGGAAGCACATTCTCACCTTGTCTCAGGTAGTGCTTGTACGTCCCCGCACTGAAGAACGTCGGGTTTGTCCAGGATGCAGCGTTGCCTGCACCGGGGCTTGCGAGGTTTGGAAGCACGAATACCACGGCGAGCAGACCGACGATCCACCGCGCGACCAGGTGGGAACTCGGTCCTGCCAGCCAGATCGCCAGCACGACAGCGCAGATGAGTGCCCAATAGATCGCCACACGGCCCTGTAGCACCTGATCGAATCCGGGCAGATGGATGAACAGTGAATATGGGAGCCAGATCGTCTTCTGGCCGGCCACATACAGATGGGTCCCCAGCACCCACAACAACGTGATCAGCAGCAGCGAGGCAATCCACCGTGATGCGCGTCTATCCCACCTTCTGGCCAGTTGGTACACGAGGATCGCAACCATCGGCAAACCGGTGTAGAGGTCGGTCTCGCCCGGCCCGGCGACATACATCGATGTCACATGACTGAAGGCGTTCCCGCCAACCCATGTGTAGATCATCGGAGTCAGCAGTGAGAGCGCGTCAGTAGGGAACAACACGCCCGTGTCCTTGGCGTAGGCCGACGCGTGCAGCACCGCCAGGATGTACCAGGACATCAGCAGACCGACGGCTGCATAGGCGAGGCAGATCGGGACTATCGCGCCATGGATCCTGGAGCGCAGGTCCGGCCCGGCGAAGATCCAGCCGAGCGCAAGAGCGACCGCACCAAGCACGGTCATCGTGAAGAACACCTCGATCGAGATCCCGAACTGGACCAGGAGCAACACCAGCAGCTGTCCGACCAGTCGTCGCCTTGAGATTGCAGCGTTGAGGAACTGCAGCACCGTGAGCGCGACCAACGGCGGACAGAAGATCATCACAAGATGCAGGTGACCATTGAGCTGACCGACCTGATACGTGCCGAATCCGTAGGCCAGGCCGGCCACGACCGACGCCCAACGCGCCCTGGTGACGTAGCGACAAAGCCAGTACGCAGACCAGGCCGCCGTCACCGGTGCGGCTATCCAAGCAAGATCCAGCGAGACGAGTGGGCCCCAGATCCACGTGATGGGAGCGAACAGAAAGGCGAGAAGGGGCGTCGCTGTCGCGCCCGCCAGGTTGATCCCGGGTGGCGCCCACATCGCATGGGTGTGCAGAAGCGAAAGCCCGTTGAACAGGGCGTGCGGAAACCAGACGAAGGACCACGCATACTGCGCCGGATCACCCGGCAACCCGCACGCACAAACCGATCCGAGGTGACCAATCGAGCTTCGGTCCCAGATCGCCGCAACGAGCAGGTACACGAGCAGCGCGAACCAGCCGTGGTGGTTCGAGACAACCCGCCTGAGCCTCGTGATCCAGCTACGACCCGCGTCCGCTGACGGAGCACCGCTCCCCAGAACGAGTCGAGGCTCAGGCGCCTCGGTCGCTCCGGACGTCAGCTCAACGTCCACCGAACCGGACGATCAGGCTGCCGGAATCGCTGTACACGTAGCTGAAACGCTTGTTCTGCAGCGCCGCGTTGAACGTCACGGGGTAGGTGCTGGCCTTGATACCGACCACCTTGAACGTCGCCACTCCCTGACTGTTGGTCAGCGAGTAGCTGAAGTGGCCCACCTTCTTCTCAGCGTTGATGCGAGCCTGCGCCTTTCGCGGCCCGAGCTTCGTCCAGTAGATCTCGGTCAGACGGACCTTTATTCCCGCCTGGTGAAGCGCCGCGCCCGAGTTGTTGTAGACCTGAACCGTGACGTTCACCGGCTTTCCAAGGCGGATGATGCGATTGATCGCATCCGGTACAAAGGCGAGGTGATACAGGCTGGGATGGTAGGTGCTGCTCACCGAGAATGCCTTCGGTGACTGCACATAGCTCACGATGTTGAAGCCGCCGTAGACCGACGGCTGCGCACCCATATTGCTGGCCTGGAGTTTGTAGGTCCTGGTCTGACCTGGTCCCAGGGACCGCGGTCCGCTGGCAATTCTCCAGAAGCTCGAGTTGTATCCACCTCGCATCACGTCGAAAGCCGGCTTGACGGAATGACCGGTGTTGTTGGTCACGGCGACCGACATCTGCTCGATATGCGACGTCGTTCCCGTCGTGATCAGGCTGGTGAGCCGGAGACGCAGAGGCTGCGGTGCGGCGAGTGAATACACGGCTGTCCCGACGAACAGCACCGCGAGCACCGCGGCCGCCACACCCCAGCGGGCCGATCTGAACCAGCCGCCCAAGGCTGTCGCCGGCTGTCCCTCGCCGTGACGATCCCGGCGACCATTTGCTCGCTGGAAGCGCCGGAACGGCGGCTGGTCGACGGTCGCCGCCGCGATGAAGCCGACCGGGATCAGAGAGATGAAGTAGTTGACGTTCGACCGGTCAGCGAAGAAGAACGCGATCGCGGGCAGGACGAAGGCTCCCGCGCGCAGCAGCGGGTAGGTGCCGATGAACAGCACCATCAGCAGGGCCAGCATGAGCACGGACGCAGCGGTGAAGGCGAACACCGAGCCGCCGCCCATATGCAGGTAGAGACTGAGCGAGATGCTCCCCTGGCCGGTGGGGACCATGTTGGCGAACAGCGGCGTGAGCGTGCCGTTGATCCACGCCTTCGGCGCCGCGATGAAATAGGGAATATTGGGTATCAGCAGCACCGCCACCGTGACGGCGAGATATTTCCCGGCCCGCTTGAGGCCCGCGTTGAGATTCGTCCGTCGCTGCTCGTCCAGGCAGAGCGCGACCAGCAGGAAGGGCAGGGCCGGCCACGGGTTCTGCTTGATCCCCATCGCCAGTCCGAACATGACCGGTTGGATGTATGTCCAGCGGGCGGTGCCGAACTTGTCCCATTTGTACGCGGCGATCAACAGTGGAGGTATGAAAACGACGTCGGTGACACCACCGATCGCAAAGACCGAGTAGAGGCCGAAACCTCCGAGCAGAAGGGCGACGGGCCGCAGATGGCGCGGTGCCAGCACCGCCATCATCAGAACCGCCAGCGCCCATGCGAATACGTTGATCAGCGGCGCGAGGTTCTGCGACCAGCCGAGCAACAGAAACGGCACGTAGACCAGGAACGACATCGACGGATATGACAGTGCGGTCACGGGCTTGCCCGCAAACGAGTACGTATAGAAGAGTGTCGGCGTCCGGAACAGCCCGAACGCCGGCCGCATCGAGTGGACGTACGGATTTCCGCCGTGCTCTGCGATCTGTGCGGCGTACTGGTTGAACGCCATCGCGTCGGTCCCGTAGGGCGACATTCCACCGACGGAGGTGATCGCCCAGGCGACGAACACGGCCACGGTCAGAGCGACGGTTCCCCATTCGAGGGTCTTGATGACACGGCCGTCGGGCGACCAGACGCCTTCAGGCAGCCAACTCACGATCACGGTCGCCAGCCCCCAGAGGTTCGACACCACCAGGAACGGAACCGTCCAGGCGAAGCCGGAGTCGCCGATCAGCTGCCAGGCCCACCACATCAGGCCGACGCCTGCGAGCATCCACAGTGCGCGCTCGTTCGAAAGGCGCTGTGGATGCTTGGGCCCTACGGCCAGGGTCGGGATCTCCGTCTGTGCGTCAGAACCGTCATGCATCGTCGGCGCAGACGTACGAGGTGGGCTTGTAAAGTCGAGCATGGGTTGAGTTACTCGCCGCACCTTGCGGGCAGGTCAGTTGTCCGCAATGCCTGTCGTGACGGGGCCGACCTCCCCGAGCGACTCAAGGCATGCATCGCCTCAGCGTGCACGCGCCTCTGAGCTGGGCAGCGCAGCGCAGTGATAGTAGCGAAGGAACCCCCGGTCACTTCGGGCATCTGAGGACGAACCCGAGGACTCAGCGGTCGACAAGCGCCCTCAACACTGTTCCTGGCCGAATCCCGCGGTACTGACGAACGAACGCTGAGGCCTGTTTCAGGAACATCGTTGAATAGAGGTCGGGATGGACGACTGACAGTGGACGGTCCGCCGCCAGTTCCGCCTCGTGAGCCAGCCGCGAGCCAGGCGCCATCGCATCCGGCGCGACGTACAGCACGATGTTCTGCCGGTACCACACCTGAACGGCCTGGTTGTCCCAGATCCTGGGGCGGATGCAGTCGACGGCGATGAAGCCCCGGTCGGCAAAGTCACGCGCCCAGTCCCCCTGCCAGCGCTCGTTGACGTGGTGCTGGCCGCCCTGATTGGGTATCGCCGCCGAGAACAGGATCACCGGACCCAGCGAGGTGAGCAGGTCAAGGAAGGCCGCGGCATCGTCGCTGTCGAGATGCTCCGCCACCTCGAGTGACATCACGAGGTCATACGAACGGACTGTCTCAAATGGGAGGCTCAGATCGTGCGGCTTGAACTGCTCAGACGGAATCTGCAAGAGGCCGCGGTCCACCCAGTCACCGTCGATCCCGAGCACGTCGGTCACACCCTGGTTCCGCCATTCTGCGAGCCATGCGCCGATCCCGCAACCGACGTCTACAACTGAACCCGGCCGCACGATCGCGTTGACCAGCTCCACGACCTGCTGTGCAGAGCGCCCCGAACGCTGACGCTGGACGCTGTAGAAGAAGCTGTTGTAGTTGAGGAGCTTCCGCAGCCGCTCGGCGTCCGGCAGCGACATGGATCAGGAGCTCAACTCGCTGCGATGAGAGCGCACGCGAGCTGGGGCGGCGGGCTCGCACATGAACACGATCTGATATCCGAACAATGTCGGCCAGACGGCGGCAAGGACCTGATCAAACAGACGGAGAACACGCGTCAGCCGACGTCGTCCCGGGTACAGCACGCTGACCGGCAACCCCGTGAACTCCTCGTGCGCGACCTCGAGGCCGGCGCCGCGGAACCGATATCGAAGCCCGCGGCGAGTGAAGAATCGAATGTGAGCATTGCCGAGCACACCACGCTGGTCGTAGTCGAATAACCCAAGCGCCGTCCGGATCCGCGGGTACCAGTGCCCAAAGTTCGGTGTCGAACCGATCAGGACCCCGTCAGGGCCGAGGAGACCGCGGGCGCGAGCGAGGAGCTGCTCCGGTTTGCGCACCAGCTCGAGTGCTCCGGCGCAGAGCACGACGTCAAACGGCCCTCTTTTCATGACTGCTTCCGGTATCCCCGCATCGGAATCTGCGACAAACCAATCGTCGGGCCGCTCGAGGCTGGCATCCACCGGCGGGGGCTGGACGACGGTGACGTTGTGACCGAACTCACGAACCCGATCGGCGATCGCCCGGCTCACCGGCCCCACGGCGAGCACCTCGCCGGGCGGCCGATGCTCCAACCACCGCAGCATCGTCGCTCGCGCCTCATCCCTCTCGAACCGGTCGTGCGAGGCATCGGCGGCACCGAAATCCCCCGCTCCGAACCCGATTCGCTCGAGCCTGTACTTGGCCACGTCTCCGCAGACGTCGCGCGCGTATTTGAGCCCGTTCACGTAGCAGATCTCGTCGCCGTAGTGCGTGGGGATTGGCACCTCCACGATGCGCTTTCCGGCGTCAACCAACTGAACGATGATCTGGGTGTCGAAGTTGAAGTTGTCGGAGTTACGCTCGAACGGGATCGCCTTCAGCGCTTCGACGCTGTATGCGCGGTAGCCGGAGTGGAACTCACTCAGCGAGGTGCCCAGCATGCGGTTCTCGAAGCTGGTCAGGATCCGGTTTCCCACGTACTTGTAGAGCGGCATACCGCCTCGCCGCGCAGCGCCGGGCTCCATCATTCGCGATCCGAACACCGCATCCGCCTCACCGCGCTCAAGCGGAGCCACGATCTCCGGGAGACACTCGGGCGCGTACTGCCCGTCGCCGTGCAGCATCACGATGATGTCGAGACCCGCGTCGATCGCCATCCGGTAGCCGGCCTTCTGATTGCCGCCGTATCCGAGGTTGCGCGGATGCCGCATGATGTTCAGAGGCAGGTCGCCCGCCATCTGCTTGTAGCCGAGGCCGACGAGATAGGTGGAGTCGTCACTGGCGTCATCACATACGAAGACCTGCGAGATGCGTGGCCAGAAGCTCTTCGGCACCCGGTCAAGCACGCTCGCGAGCGTGGATTCTGCGTTGTAGGCGACCACGAGAATCCCGATCCGGGGCTGCCCCTGAGCGGACTGGTCTGCAGGGCCTGTGAGCGCGCCTGCCTCTGTTAAGTTTGCCATCTGAAGGACCCCGCGGTCACTGGTCTGTGGGGCCGGCCTCGAAGCAAGATAACAGGGCGTTCTCCGGAACAAGCCCAGAGATCAGCGTCAACCATCATTTCGGTTACCTAAAATCGATCCATTGTCAGCCTCAGATGACAGGGCTGCGGAGGCGTCACCGCACTTGAGGCTCACGCCGCGCTCCCACGCCCGGTCGAATCGGTTCGTACGTGCCCTCAACCGCCTGTGTCCCAGCAGGCCCGCAGTGATCACCTGTCTGCTGGTGTGCGTCGTGGCGCCGGTCTCGATCGTCGCGGTTCACATCACTCGCAACCCGTCGTTCTCAATAATCGATGAGGTCGAGCATTTCGACTACGTCCAGCGGATAGCGGACGGGAGCATCCCGCGGATGGGTCAGCGGCTCCTGCCATCGACAGATGAACTGCTCAGGTGTCTTGGCCAGCCGCAGAAGGAGTTCGTCCTCCCGCCGTGCCACGGCTGGACGCAACAGCGGCTTCACAGCTTCTACCGCTCTGAGGCCAACACTCAATATGAGGCCCAACAGCCACCGTTGTACTACGCGGTAACGGCCGTGCTCCGGTGGCCGTTTGTACACGTGCTCCGCTTCGGCGCTCTGAACGGGACCCGCGCCACTGGCATGCTCTGGATGATCGCCGGTCTGCTCCTCGTCTGGATCGGAGCCGCGATCCTCGGAGTGGACTGGCGACTCACCGCTGCCGGGGTGCTCTTACTTGCCGCTGCCCCGACGGTCGTGCTCGCCTCGTCGATCGTCAACAACGACAGCGCGGCCGTGTTCGCGGGAGGGCTGGTCGCGGCGATGGGTGCCATGGCCTGGCGCTACCCCGATCGGCTGCCGTGGTGGATGTTCGCCCTCACTGGCGCAGGTGTCGCGCTACTCAAGGAGTCGTTCGCGCTCCCCGCCGTCACTGTCGCGGGGCTGCTCGCCCTCGACCTCTATCTCCACCACTCCGATCGATCTCTGCGCAATCTGACGCGGGCCTGGCTGTCGGGCAGCGGAGCCATGCTGCTCGGCGCCCTAGTTGCAACGATCGCCTGGTCGCTCACGTTTCACGAGCTCTCGCTCGTCAACCTTGCGGACTTTGCGGTTCTCAAACTGGGTGGCAACGGCCAGTTCGGCTTCTCCGGACTAGTGAACAACGCGCTTGCGACGCTGGCTCCGTTCACCAACACGCCGGCTCCTCTGTACCAATGGGCCCGGTCAGGCGCCGTGCCGGGAACGGCCTGGTCCTCGGTGATCTCTAGCGTGCAGGGTGACGTCATCGAGCTGCTGACGCTCGGCGCGGGAATCTCCTGGATATTCGTGAAGGAACGGAGCTGGGCTCACTGGCTGGGCGCGGCATCGATGCTCACGCTCTACTTCGGCGCACTGGCACTGGGAATCAGCCTCGCGGCGACGTATGGATTCGACTCGGCCCTTCCAGGCCGCTACGGCCTGCCGGTTGCGGTGCTGCTCATACTGGCACTCATCGGCGCCATCGAAGGACGTGCGGCTCGCGTGGCTCTGTCAATGGTGTCGCTGATCGCGTTCGGGCTGACGTTCTGGTACATGCTGGCCTAGATCCCCCGGCCCAGCTCCCGATCGAGCGATGCGATCCTGGGGCAGCAGGGCGCCTCGATGGGGATGGCGGTGCTGTCAAGGTTGGTCTTGGACAGCGCCTGCCAGACCCAGGGAGAATCGTGCGCGACTCACCGTTTGGTCCGGAAGACGGTGACTCCCATCATCGCCAGCGTCTCGGCCACGGATCTGCGCGGGGTCACAAACAGCTCCGCCCCGTCAGGGAGCGGCGTGCAGACGCCGACCTTTCGCGAGAGCGGCCTGAGAGGCTGACAGTTGATCCCGCCCCACAGAAGGATTCGCTCGACCGGCCGGTTGCTGGCCGCCTTCACCAACCAGGGCCTGCGATCGTAGGGCGGGAACAACGTGTTCAGGCCGTTCTGAGCCGCACACCCGTAGGCGAATGGCTGATCCAGGCTCACCAGGACCTGGGCGCGGTGCCTCCGATAAAGCGCGGTCACCGTCTGGCAATCAGCCAGGAGCTCTGACGCGTTCTGCATCTGGACGCCGGACTTTGAGCTGAGGCCGAACGTGATCAACGGCCTGACCTGAGATCTGAAGCTCACCTGTGCCACCGCCGTACTCACCACGGCCAACACGGCAATCACCCCGATGGCAGCCACGGATGAAATCCGCCACCGCCGAGACAGCGCTATATCGGACAGGGGATCGCGGGGCGACTCGTGCGACGCGGCAAGAGCGTGGTGGACGACCACCCAGGCTCCCATCGGCATCAGGAACATGAACCGGGCACCGATCAGATAGACGTCGGGTTGGAAGTTCGAGCGCGTGTCGGCGACCGACAGCACAACAAGAAGGATGCCCACGAAGCCCAGCGCAGCCAGGGCGGGCTCGATTCGACGCGTTCGCCGGGCTGCAGCGCCGGCAAAACTGAGAACGCCCACGATCCAAGCAAGCGCGATCCACGGAGAACGCAACAGCTCGGGCGCGTATGCGCCAAACAGCGGCCCAGGGTGAATGAGGTGACCCCATAGAACCGACGGCTCCGGAGAGGTATCGACCGGAGGCGACACGACGTAGCCCGGATGCGCCGCGTACCAGAAATGGCTGAACGCCACCAGTGCGGCCGGGACCAACAGCGCTGCAAGCAATGTCACGACCGTTCGCCTCCACCGGTCTCTCAGCACCGCGAGATCAGCACCGGCCGCGGCCATCAGCGCCGGTCCGGTTGCGATCACAGTTGCCTTGTCCCAGACGAACGCGACGCCGGCCAGGGCGACCATCAATGCCAGCCTTCGCCACGGGTTCCGGAGGACGATCGATCCTGCGATGGCACCTGCCGCGAGGAGGTCGCCGGTCTGGACCCCCTTCAGTTGGTCGTAGGACAGGAGATACGGGACCGACAGGCACACCGGCAGCGCGAGGGCGAGTGCCACGGACACGAGTTCGCGACGGACATATGCTGCAATGGCCAGCAGTAACCACGCAAGCGTCGCCATCAATGCGACGCCGAGGGGGCTCGCCAGCCGCAGAGTCAACCCTGCAAGGTGCATCACAGCACCCGGCAGCGCCTCAAACACCGTGTTGTAGTTCGCCCCAAGAACGTTCGGGCTATACAGGTGGAAATGGATCAGACCACGACCTGCGAACCACAGCAGCGTCTGATCCTCGTCGGTGTACCACTGACTGAAGCTCAGGAGGTTGCGGGCTTGGACTGCAACCAGGCAGACCGCGATACAGCCGAACGCGGCACCCACCACGTAACGCCGAGGGCGTTGGGCAGGTCGCATCACCAGCGACGGCACGCGCCCCTCGTAGCCACTCTCACTCGACGTCATCTGCGGTTCTACGGTACCCGCGTGCCCATACCTTCTCTGCACGAGAGCCGGAACACAGGCCGCGCCGAACAGTTGCGTCCGGTGTCAGCAGGCGCAGAGATCCCCCGTCAGACGAGAGTGCCGTTGAAAAAGAAGATGGCCAGAAACGGAAAGACCGCAACGGCGGCGCCCGTGAGCACGACCGCAAGGCCCGGGGGGATCCTCGGGAGCAGCAGCGCCGCCGGGAGCAGCAGCGTGTCGGTCCGCCAATAGCTGATGTTCCACTGCGACAGCGGCGCCAACCAGCAGATCACGACCAGCCCGAGCACGAGCATGTCCTGCCAGGTCACCAGCCTCGCCCGGGCCTGGACGGCGATACCGATCACCAAGCCCAACACCAACACGGTCGCAAGGATGGCCTCCGTGTCCCAGATCCCCTGGACATACGTGACTCCCGCGAACGGTCCCCGCAACATCGGCAGCAGGAGCGTGAACGGAAAATGCAGTCCGTGGTGAAAGTTGGCCTGCACCAGAAAGTACGCATCCCATCGACCGGTCTGGATTTGCGCCAGTAGCAGCGCCGCCAACAAACCGACGCACACCACTGCACCGGCACCGATCGCCTTCGTCAGCCGTCTTGTCGTGTCTTCGCCGCGGGTCGCCAGCAGAATCCACACAACCACGATCGGTGCGATTGCGAGCGCTGAGAGGTAACAGAAGGTCGCAACGGCGCCGGCCAGAGAGGCCCATAGCCAACTCTCGCGGTAGAGCAGGAAGAGACACAGCAGCATGAAGAACGCTGCCATCGACATGGGATACGCGGCGTGCATGTAGACCCCGCCGGGTACAAACGCGGCGAACACCAGAGCCACGTAGCGGATGGGCGTATTCAGTCTTCTGAGAAATCCCTCCCAGAGCAGCACGAGCACCGCAAAGTCAAAGACCCAGCTGACGAAAACAGCAGTCGCCACGCGCGGCAGCCCGAGGCTGTAGAGCGGTGCCAACAGCACCGGGTAGCCGGGGAACCAGCCCGCGCTGCCGCACCACGATCCCGGGGGGTACTGCGGCGACACCCGACAGTGAGTGAGCGTGTAACCGTGATCGGCGATCGACATGTAGATCCCGGCATCCCACCGCGTCCAGCTCGCGGAGTCGAAGAACATCGCACCGCCCGCGATCGCCGCAAGCAGGAGCACCACCGTCGCTGCCAGAAATGCCAGGCTCGGAGGGCCGAGGTCGAGAGCCCGGACTCGATTCACGGGCCTGACTATATGGACGCGGCCAACCGCCGGTCGAACGCCCCTTGCCGCAGCGCTTCAGCCTGACAGCGGTCGCCCGAGCACCCGCTCGAGCTCGCCATTCATGAACCGCCCACCCGGATCAAAGCGCGCCCGCACCGCCTGGAAGCGATCCCACTCGGGATAGCGCGGCGCGAGCGTCTCGGCGGTCTGGAAGTGGCGCTTTCCCCAGTGCGGGCGGCCGCCGAATCCGTCCATGATCTCCTCCACGGCGCGGAAGTAGGGCTCGTACTCCATGCCCTCGAAGACATGCACCGCGATGTAACAGGTGTCGCGGCCATGGGCGGGCGAGAGCAGCGCGTCGTCACCGGCGACAAAGCGGACCTCGATCGGGAACGAGATCGGGAGACGGCGGCCCTGGATCATGGTGCGCACCGCCCGGATCGCCGCGGCCGCGTGCTCACGCGGAATCGCGTACTCCATCTCGGTGAAGCGCACCAGCCGTGGTGAGACGAAGATGCCGTGGGAGACATCGACGCGGTCACTCGAACCGGCGATGCGCGTGACCGTCCGGTTCAGCCGCGGAATCATGCGAGGGAACCTCCGCCCCGTCCGGGAGAAGGCTGACAACCCGTGGTTCACCAGCAGGATCTCCTCGATATAGCGACGGACGCCTGAGCGCCCTGTCGGCGACGCGTCGGTGCGATCGTTGCGACGCGTGAGCACCGTGTCGGAGTAGGGGAACCAGTACATCTCGAAGTGGTCGTGCCGCTCCGGGAGCTCCGCGAGCGCGTCGAGCGTCTCCTCAAAAGGCGCCGGTCCGTCGACGCCGCGCAACCGGAAGGCGGGCACCGCCTGGATCGTCAGCGCGGTCACCACCCCCAACGCCCCCAGGCTGACGCGCGCCGCGCGCCAGGCGTCGGCATCGCTCTCTGGATCGACGGTCACCAGCGTGCCGTCCGCGCACATCAGCTCGACGGCGCGCACCGGCCCCGAGAGGTTGCGCAGCCCCACTCCGGTCCCGTGGGTTCCGGTCGCGGTCGCGCCGGCGATCGACTGCCTGTCGATGTCGCCGAGGTTCTCCAGAGCGAGCCCGTGGGCGTCCAGTGCAAGGTTGAGATCATGAATCGTGATGCCCGCCTGGACCCGCACGAGGCCGCTGCCACGGTCCACGTCCAGGACCCGGTTCAGCCGTTCGAGCGAGAGCAGCGTCCCGTCGGTCTCGACCAGCGCGGTGAAGGAGTGGCCGGAACCCGCCACCCTGACGCGCGCGTCGGCCCGCCCCGCCCGTTCGAGTGCCTCGCCGAGCTCCGTCAGTGTCCCCGGACGCTCGAAGGTCGTCGGCTCGAATCGCTGCCTGCCATCCCAATTGCTCCACGACAAATCAGAACTCATCGCCATTCACCACATGTTCTAATGCACGACGATGCCCGACGTCATCTCAGATACCCCTCCGACGGCCGCTCGGCTGACCGACCACGAGCGCCTGCAGCACGCCTGCAGCGAGCTCGAGCCGCCATTCGCATGTGTCGACCTCGACGCCTTCGATGAGAACCGTCAGAGCCTGATCACCCGCGCCGCAGGCAAGCGGATCCGCGTCGCGAGCAAGTCGCTTCGCTGCCGCGCGCTGCTCGAGCGCACACTCGACGGCAGCGCGTACCAGGGCGTGCTCGCGCTGACGATCTGGGAGGCGCTGTGGCTCGCCGACCATGGCATTCGGGATGTCGTCGTCGGATATCCCAACGTCGACTCAAACGCGCTGCGCACCGTGGCCCGAAGGGCAGCCGCACCCGAGCCCGATCAGAGGGTCACGCTGATGGTCGACGCGGTCGAGCAGCTGGAGCTGCTGCGGCAGGCCGGCGCCGGCGCCGGTGCCGTCGTCGATCTTTGCCTCGACGCCGACGCGGGGCTGTGGTTCCTGGCCGGACGAGTGCGCGTCGGGCCGCGCCGCTCACCATTGCATGCGCCCTCACAGCTGGCCACGTTCGCGCGAGAGATCGGACGCCGAGACGGCCTGCAGATCGCCGGGATGATGGCCTACGAGGGCCAGATCGCCGGGGTGGGCGACGATCCCGCCGGACGGCCCCTGCGGGGCCTCGCGATCCGGGCGATGCAGGCGATCTCACGCCGCGAGCTGCACGAGCGCCGCGCTGAGCTGGTGCGCTCGGTCGAGTCGGTCGCGGGGCCGCTGCGGTTCGTCAACGCGGGCGGCACCGGCAGCCTCGAATCCTCCTCGGCCGAGCCGTGCGTCACCGAGGTGACGGCCGGGTCGGGCCTGTTCGGCCCGGCGCTGTTCGACGACTACACGCGCTTCCGGCCGCGCCCGGCCGCCTTCTACGCGCTGCCGATCGTGCGTCGCCCCGGCCGCCGGGTCGTGACCGCGCTCGGCGGCGGGTATGTGGCATCAGGGCCGGCCGGCTCGGACCGCCTGCCACGCCCCTGGTGGCCGGCAGGCCTCCGGCTCGACCCGCAGGAGGGCGCGGGCGAAACCCAGACGCCGCTGCGCGGACGGGTTGCCGACACGCTCGGAATCGGCGACCGCGTCTGGATGCGACACGCCAAGGCGGGAGAGCTGTGCGAGCGCTTCAACAGCCTGTTTCTGGTCTCAGGGGACCGCATCGTGGATCAGGTGCCGACCTACCGCGGCGAGGGCCAGTGCTTCCTATGAGCTCGGCAGGACGCCGGCCGCGGTGAGTGTGACGACGCCGGTGCGGGACCGCTGGGCGGTGATCGGCGCCTACCTCCTGGTCGGCGCCGCCAACCAGATGCTGTGGCTGACATTCACGCCGATCACGACCCCAACCGCACACCACTACGGAGTCAGCGTCAACGCGGTTGGCTGGCTGTCTGAGATCTTCCCGCTGCTCTACATCGTGCTGGCCGTGCCGGCCGCATCGATGCTCGATCGCCGCTTCCGCTCGACGCTCGCCGCCGGAGCGGCGCTGACGGCACTGGGCGGTGTGCTGCGCCTCACACACGACACATACGCCTGGGCACTGATCGGGCAGCTGCTGGTGGCGATCGCGCAACCGATGATCCTCAACGCCGTGACGGGCCTGGCCAGTGGCTACCTGACTGCGAAATCGCGGCCTGTGGGGATCGCACTGGGCTCGGCCGGAATCTTTCTGGGGATGCTGCTGTCGCTTACCCTCGGCTCGGCGCTCGGAGGCGCACGCCTGCACACGATCCTCGTGATCAACGCGATCTTCGCCGTCGTCGCGGCCATCGTCTTCCTCGCCGCGCTGGCGACCGGCGGGCCGCTGACGCTGAGCGGCGACGTGACCGGCGTGTTCGGCCTGAAGACGGTGTGGCGCGACCGCGGCATCCGCCGGCTGGCGATGATCGCGTTCATCGGCTTCGGCTTCTTCGTGGCGTTCACGACCTGGCTGCAGACCCTGCTCAAGCCGGCCGGACTCAGCGCCTCGACCGCCGGCTGGCTGCTGGTCGCCACCGTGTTCGCAGGCGTCGTCGGCTCAATGGCCCTGTCTCCGTCGGTGATACGCAACCGCACCGAGCGAGCCCTGTTCATGGCCGCCGGGCTCTGTCTGAGTGGATCCTGCGTGGTCTTCGCGTTCTGTCACTCGGTGCCGGTGATCGCCGTCGCCGCCGCTGTGTCGGGATTCCTGATGCTCGCCTGCCTGCCCGTGATTCTCGAGATCGCCGAGCGTCGCGCCGGCCCCGCCGGAATCAGCGCCACCGCCCTGATCTGGCTGGCCGGCAACGCCGGGGGGATCGTGATCGCATTGCTGGTGCAGACGGTCGTGCACAGGCCCACCGCCGCGTTCCTGCTGATGGGCGTGATCGCGCTCGGCGTCGTCGCGCTGGTCGCGACCGAGAGCGTCGAACCGGCGGCTCAGGTGTAGTAGGTGTCGACCCAGTTGCCCATCTGGATCCAGTTGTAGGCGTACACCGCGTCGACGATCGGAAGCCGCATGCAGCCGTGGCTGGCCGGGTAGTCCGGGGCCGGGTCGTAGCCGTGGATCGCGTAACCGCCGGTGAAGAATGATGAGTAGTACATCCCGTCGGGCAGATAGCCGGGCTGCTTGCGGTAGACCTGATAGTTACCGAGGATCGTCGGCGTCGAGGGCTTGCCGGAGCTGATCGGGAAGAGCAGCTTGACCTGCGAGCCCTGGATGAAGGCGAGGACCTGGTCAGAGAGGTCGCCCTCGGCGTGCTGGCCCTGACTGGGGTAACGCACGTGGAACGCGCCCCTGAGGTCGAGCAGATCTGTGACCGCCACCGGATCGAGCGTCATGTGGCCCTCGCCGCGCCCCAGCAGCCGGTTGTAGGCGTCGAGCGCGAGTTCGGTGCCCTGGTCATAGACACCGGTCTGGGGGATGTAGAGATGCAGTGCGGCCAACTGCTCCTGGACGAGCTGAATGAAACGGCCGGTCGCCCCCGGCGTGACCCGGTTGTTGAGCGCCGTGAACGCGGTCAGTCGCTCGAAACTCAGCATCTGGTCGTTGCGCGGGTGGTAGAGCTCGATCGAGACGCGGCCGGCGCTCGGCGCCCGCAGGGTCGTCTGGAAGTGGCCGTGGGTGCCGCGGCGGGCGATCGTCAACGGCACCCGGCGAAACACGCGACCGGCGACCTTCGCGGTCAGCTCCACACGCTGGCCCGGCGCGAAACCCTGAACCGTGCCGCTGACGACGACCGGCCGCTGGGGGACCGTGACATGGTCGCCATGGACGTTGAAGAGCCCCGTCGTCTGCACGACTACGCGCCCGGCGTTCACAGGTCCGGTGCCTGTTCCCGCTGCCAGAGCGCCCGCTGGCGCGCTGGCAGCGCCCAGCGCCGACAGCCCCAACGCCAGCGTGATTCTGATCCCCAGGCCCCGCTTCATGGAGCGACAGTTAACCAGCAGCCGGTTCGGACATGCTCGTCGACACCGCCAGCGGGCCGGTGATGAGCCCGATCGTGGCCAGCGAGGCGACCGTCAGCGCGACGATCGGACCGGCGCCCCAATGGCCCTCGTTCACCCCGAGCGCGATCGAATTGTTGATCGAGTGCAGCGCCATGCATGGGTACAGCGAGCCCGTCTTCCAGCGCACGATGCAGAGCACGAACCCGAGAAATCCGAGTGGAACCAGGTACTGCGGTTGCGCCGAATCGAAGTGGGCCAAGCCGAACAGCATCCCGACCACAACCGCCGCCAGCCACGGGCCGACCTGCGGCGAGAACAGGCTGCGCAGCACGCCGAACAGAAAGCCGCGGAAGAAGAACTCCTCGGCCATCGGTGCGACCACGCAGACGAACAGGCAGATCCCGATCGCTGCCCAGGTGCTGCGGTCAAAGCCAAGGTCGGTCGGCAGCTTGTCGGTCCCATGCACGTTGACCAGCGCCGCATAGATCACCGAGAAGACGTAGTAGACGATGCCGCCGAGCACGACCCCTGCCGCGCCAAGCCGCCACGGGATCCGCACGTAGCCGAACTCTCTGCGGCCCATCCAGCCGCCCAGCACCGAGAAGTACAGGGCCGAGGCGACGAACGCGCCGTCAAAGCAGAAGTCGGCCACGATGTTGACGGCCGCCGTCGGGTGCTGGGTCGAGGAGCCGAACGCGGCGCCGATCAACTCGACCATGATCGAGGTGAACAGCCCGCCGGCAAAGCCGAGCATCACGGCCGCCAGCGCGATCCAATAGGGCGGGCGGGGCCGACCCGTGTCAAGCGTCGTCATCGTCGGGCGAGGTTACGCGCTCAGAGCCCGAGTAACCCGACCAGGCCTTCGAGCGAACGGATCGTCTCGAGCTCCGGCAGCGCGCTCCGGCGCTCGGCGTGCTGACGCTCGGCGACCGGGCCGTCGCGCACGAGCAGCACCGGCCGGACACCGGCCCCGAGGGCGGCTCCCACATCCTCCCGGAGGCTGTCGCCGACATGCAGCGCGGCACTCGGGGCGACACCCGCCAGCGCCAGCGCGCTGGCGATCAGGCGCGGATCGGGCTTTGCGGCACCGACGCTCGCCGAATTCACGGCGCCGTCGACGAACTCGAGCACGCCGGCCCGCTCGAGCACGGCCTCCAGCGACGCGTCCCAGTTGCTCGCCACCACCAGCCGCAGGCCGTGCGTCCCGCAGTCGCGTGAGCACCTCCGGCACCTCCGGATAGTGCCTGAACCGCAGCGCATCGAGCAGGATCGCGGTCACCTCCCCGGGCTCGGCGCGGTCGAGTTCGAGGCTGGCCGGCAACGCCGCACGCAGAACCTCGGGCGCAACGGGCGTGAAGGTCAGCGAGGCTCTCGGCGTCCACGCCCTCCTGCAGGTGCGCGCGGTAGTAATGGATCTCGGCCGCAAGCGCGGTCGCGGCCTGCGCTTCAGTCACCGCCGCGCCCAGACGCTCCGCGAGCAGCGCCCGCAGCAGCGGCGCGGGCGCGTCCAGGGTGACAAGCGTGCCGAACGCGTCGAGCAGGACGCGCGGGTCTACGCCACCCATCGCCATGTCGCGAACTCGACCGTGAACAGACCCAGCAGCACGGCCATCGAGCACAGCGCAGGCACGGTGATGCGACGGCGCTCAACGAACTGCGCGCCCCAGATGAACAGCGGGAAGATGACGAGCTCGTAGCGCGGCAGCGAGGCGAGCGGTTGCAGGCTCACGGGATCGGACAGCGCCAGCACCAGCAGCGCCAGCGCGTAGAGCGAGTAGGCGACCGGCAGCCGCCGGAGGCCGGCGAGCAGCGCCCCGACGGCCGCCAGCAGGAACAGGAACAGGTAGACATCCTGGAACGCCGCGCTGATCGTGACCTGCGCGTAGTCGGGAACATAGTGACGGCGGCGGCGGCCCATGGGACAGCTGTCGCAGGCCGTGCTAGGCCTGCTCGGCGGCGTGCACGATCGTCGTGCCCGGAAACGTCGTTTGGCGGTACCAGACGGTCTCGACGTTGAAGGGCGCGAGCGCCTGGCCATATCTGATGCCGAGGTAGGCCAGATAGGCGCCGAGGCCGGCCGGAATCAGCAGCAACCAAACGGCCTCGAGACGCAACCGGAAGCGCGGCAGCAGCCTGCGCAGGCCCGTCACCGTCTCGCTTCCCCAGCGAGTCGGCGTCGCCTTCGTGATCGAGCGCGGGCCATAGAGGTAGATGACCGCCGCGGGAAGGATCAGCGCCACGCCGCCGTTGCGGGAGAGCGCGGCGAGACCGCCGAGCACTCCCGCCAGCCACCAGCGCTCGCGGCGCGCCGCGAAGATCGCAACCGACCGAGAGCGCCAGGAACAGCGACTCGGTGTAGACGGCCGAGAAGAAGAACGCCATCGGGCAGAAGGCCAGCAGCATCACCGTCGTATCCGCGACCTCACGGCTGAAGTCGAGGCAGCACAAGCTGGTGCAGCAGCACGAGCGCGACCGCGAACGCCGCGAGCGAGATCAGCACGCCGGCGAGCAGTTCCGAACCGATGACTGCGCCCACGACGTGCATCAGACCCGGGTAGAGCGGGAAAGAACGCCATCCGCTGGGCGTCCGCCGCGTAGCCGTGTTTGGCGATCGTCAGGTACCAGACCGAATCCCAGCGCGCCAGCGTCGCCAGGATCGTGTTGGGCAGGTAACCCGAACGGGGTCGTCAGACCGGTTGGGTCGTAAGCGGCTCTGGCGCCGTTTGCGAACCCGATCTGGAGCACGCCCCCGACCCCGACGAACAGCACCACCAGGCGGGAGGTCCAGAATGCGCGCCAGACGACCTGAAGCGTCTCCGCGGGCGGTCGCAGCTGCAGTCGCGTCACGCCGCCAGTGTTCCAGCTGGGCAGGACCGAGACCCACGGGACCGAAACAGTTCGAAGGCGGAGAGGCCCAGACCGGGCTTCTACACTTGAGCGTCCGGGTGAGCGCAGCCTCGTCCGCGCTCGTCGCCTTAGAGAGGCCACCTGTTTCATGACGCGACGTGAACGACAGCGGCGACGCCGCAAACACGCCCACCCGTTTCGGCGGGGAATGCTGGCCGTGCTCGCGCTGGTGGTCGGAGGCGGATTCGGCGGCGATCGGCGTGGTCGCGACTGTGGGTGGTGCACGACCGCCAACAGCGCGCCCAACATCTGACGAGCTGCACGCCACGGATCCCGGGGCAGACCTCGGAGAGTCTTCGCCGCCAACGGCCAGCCACTCGGATACATGGCCTCGGACGTGCTGCGCACCGCGATCAGCCAGCAGCAGCAGCCGACGATGCTGCGGCAGGCGACCGTCGCGATCGAGGATCGTCGCTTCTATCAGCACGGCGGCGTCGACTACGAGGGGCTGATGCGCGCGGCGATCAAGGACGTGTTCGAGGGCGGCGGGATTCAGGGCGGCTCGACGCTGACGATGCAGCTGGTCACCAACGTCTACCTGCCGACCAACATCGAGCGACCAGCACAACCTCAAGTACAAGATCGTTCAGGCGAAGCTCGCCAACGAACTCGAGTCGACAGCACTCCAAGGACTGGATCCTCACCCAGTACCTCAATGACGTGCCGTACGGGACGATGTACGGGCAGACCGCGATCGGGGTCGCGGCAGCCTCGCGAGATGTTCTTCGACAAGCCGGTGCAGGAGCTCGACCTCGCGCAGTTCGCGCTGCTGGCCGGTCTCCCGCAGGCACCGAGCGAATACAACCCGTTCGAACATCCGGCGCTCGCGAGGTGGCGCCGCGGGCTGGTGCTCCAGGCGATGGTCAAGTCCGGCTACATCAGCAAGGCCCAGGCGGCAGTCGCGCAGAGCAAGGGCCTCGAGGTCAGGCACAACGACAGCTACGAGGACGTCGAGCAGCCATACGTCGTCGACTACGTCGAGCAGCAGCTCAAGCAGGACCTGGCCAGCCGACGCGTCGACCAGGGCGGACTGAAGGTCTACACGACGATCAACCTCGCCGATCAGGCGGCCGCCAAGCGGCGATCGAGGAGAACGAGGGTCAGCACCGGCGACCCGGCCTCGTCGCTGGTCTCGGTCGATCCCTCCAACGGTCACATCCTCGCGCTGCAGAACTCGACCACGTACGGCACGGGCCAGGGCCAGACGGTCTTCGACTACGCCACCCAGGCCCAGCGGCAGACGGGCTCGGCGTTCAAGACGTTCGTGCTGATGACGCTGATCCACGATCAGGACGGCGACCCGAACCAGACCTACTACGACTCGAAGTACCTCGCCCCAGGTTGGCTGCCCGGCGTACCCGACCTACTCGGTCCACACGGCCGAGGACGAGCTACCAGGGCGACGATCAGCGTCACGCGCGCGACGGCGCTCTCCGACAACACCGTGTACGCCCAGCTCGGCGTCGACCTCGGCATGAGCAACGTCGACGAGATCGCGCACGCGATGGGGATCACCGCGCAGCTGTCCGGCAACCCGTCGGAGGCGATCGGCGGGCTCAAGTACGGCGTCTCACCGCTGCAGATGGCGGACGCCTACGCGACGCTCGCCAACGGCGGCGATCACGTCGACGCCGACGATCATCGCGAAGGTCGTCTGCCGAGCGGCAAGCTGGTCGACACCGCCAATCCAGAGAAGCACGACCGGTCTTCATCCTCGGGCCAGGCCTACGCGGGCACGCAGACGCTGGAGACGCGTGCTGCAGTACGGCACCGGCACCGCCGCCAGCTACGGCTGCCCGGCGGCCGGCAAGACCGGCACGACCAGCAACTACACCGACGCCTGGTTCGTCGGCTACACGCCGAAGCTCTCGACGGCGGTCTGGGTCGGCTATCCGAACTCCGACGTGTACATGAACGACGTCAACGGCCTCGGCCCCGGCTACGGCGGCACGCTCGCGGCGCCGATCTGGCGGGAGTTCATGCAGTCCGCCTCCGACGGCTACTGCGGCGATTTCCCGCAGCCCGCCGTCTACTGGCACGGCACCGAGTACTTCGGCACGCACGCCGTCTCGGCCTACGTGCCGCCGGCGGTCACGACCACCACGCGGCAACGACCTCAACCACCAGCACCACCGGTGGCCCACAACTCCGCGGGCGGCTCGAATGCGACGCCGGCGCATCCGGCGCGACCACGGCGCCGTCGGACCAGGCCGGGATTCCCGCGAGCACCTCGACCAACCTCGCCAGCGACGCCGACGCCGCCGTCCGCGAGCGGCGGCAGCGGCTTCTGACATAGAATCACACTCGATGCCAAAGGAAGAAAAAGTCGAGTTCGAGGGCGAGGTCGTCGAGGCACTGCCGAACGCGATGTTCCGCGTGAAGCTCGACAACATGGACCGAGTCGTGCTCGGTCACGTCGCCGGCAAGATGCGCCGGTTCCGGATCCGGATCCTGCCGGGTGACCGCGTACGGGTCGAACTGTCCCCGTACGACCTGGACCGCGCCCGGATCGTCTACCGCCACCGCTGAACGCGCTGAGCCGTGAAGGAGCTCGAGCTGATCGCCGAGCTGCGGTCGACTGCTCGGCGAGCAGGAGCCCGCGGGTCGGTGCGCGGGCTCGGCGACGACGCCGCGGTCGTGCGCGGCCGCGGCTACGCCGTCACCTCCGTGGACACGATGGTCGACGGAGTGCACTTCCGCACCGGCGAGCTACACCGGGGAGATCGGCCACCGGGCACTGGCCGGGGCGCTCTCGGACCTTGCGGCGATGGGCGCCCCCGCCGGAGAGGCGTATCTGGCGCTCGGCGCTGCCGCGCGGGTTCGGGCTTGACCAGAGCCGCGCGCTGATCGCCGGCGCAGCTGGACTCGCGCGCCATTCAGGGGTCGTGATCGCCGGCGGCGATCTGACAGCGGCGCCTGCTCTGATCGTGTCGTTCACCGTCGTCGGATGGGTCGACGATCCCGGCGAGCTCGCCGGTCGTGATGGCGCGCGGGCGGGCGATCTGATCGGAGTGACGGGCGCGCTCGGCGGCTCCGAAGCGGGGCTGGCGGTCATCGAGGGGCGCGTCCCGGCGCTGTCGGCCGAGCTGACCGACCAGCTCCGCAACCGCCACGCGCGGCCCTGGCCACGCCTTCTCGCCGGCCGGGCGCTGGCACAGGACGGGGCGTCGGCGATGATCGATCTCTCGGACGGACTCGCGACCGACGCCCAACACCTCGCCTCAGCGAGCGGGCTCAGCGCGCAGCTCGACCCGACGGCGCTGCCGCTGGCAGCAGGCGTGGCCGAGGTCGCGGCGGCCCTGGGGAAGGATCCCTCGGTGCTCGCCCTGACCGGTGGCGAGGACTACGAACTCTGCTTCTGCGCGAGTCCGGCATCCGCACCGCTGCTCGAGCGCACGCTGGCGGCGCTCGATGGTGGAACCCCCGTCACATGGATCGGCCGGATGCTGGATCCCGCAGGGGCCGGCGGCGGAAGTGCCATCGCCGGCTACGAGCACAGCTTCTGAGCGGCGGCGCGCGGCTCAGCGAACGCCCGAGCGCGCGCTGTCCGTGTCCTCACCGGCTTCGGCAAGCAGCCTCAACCAGAGTGGGTTGCGCAGGATCGCGTCGGCAACCTTCGTGGTGTCGACCTCATATTCGCCCTGCTCCAACTGTTCCTTCAGTGTCATTGCTCTGGACTCCGCATCCGTGGTCATCCTGCACTTTCTGATCGGCAACAGACCCTGCTGGCGTTATACCTCTCGGGT
This sequence comes from uncultured Conexibacteraceae bacterium, assembly GCA_963785385.1. Taxonomy (GTDB): domain Bacteria; phylum Actinomycetota; class Thermoleophilia; order Solirubrobacterales; family Solirubrobacteraceae; genus Palsa-465. Next base: position 23,596 of record CAWAVA010000005.1, read on the forward strand.
CGGATCGACCAACGGACTACGCGAGCGTCCAGAAACCGTCCAATCGGACGTTGCGGGACTTTTGTCGGTGCGGAGAGCCGCCGATGGCGCGCGCTCGCGGCGTGCGCGGACGCTCCGCAGCTACCGCCGCAGCGCCGATTCGGTGCCGCCCAGCGAGCCCGGTCCGGCGTAGCTCGCGGGTCCTCGAACCGTCACCACCGACTCCGGCGTGGCCGCGGCGACGCGCTGCGTGCGCCTGCCGATCACGATCGCGCTCGCCAGACAGCCGAGCGCCACGGCCCAGCAGAGCGCAAACCCGATCGGCACCGGACCACCCGGCATCAGCGCGAGGCTCCAGGCGAGCTGGAGCGGCGAGAGCCCGTAGACGATCGCGTAGTAGACCAGCACCATCACGCCCGGCAGGACGGCGACCAGCAACAGCGCCAACACCGCCCACGGCCGCGTTCGAGCCCCCGGCTGTGCGAGCCACAGCCAGAGGTGCAGGGCCGGGACGAGCAGCAGCGCCGCGTACGGGTTAAGCAACCAGAGAACCACCGCCAGCGCGCACATCACGACGCTCAGCGCCACCGCGGCGGCGTCAGCCGGGGGGCTCTCCGGACGCCGGCTCGCGCCAGTGTCGGGCCTCCTCACCTGGCCCGGCTGACGTGCCAGGAGTCGTAGGCACCACGGCCTCAGGAACACGAAGCTTGCGATCACCAGCATCAGGACAACCGCCAGCACGACCGCATCACCGCCCGTCAGCGAGACTCCTCCGCCGACGGCTCCGGGAGGCGCCGTCGAGAACAGGCCCGCCACGCGCGCGAGCAGCAGCGCCGCAAGTCCGACGAGGAAAGGCACCGCGCCTGCCAGCACCCAGCCGACCCAGCGCGTCACGGCATGCCCCCGACGGCGGGTGCGTGCAAGCGCATCCAGTGTCGTTGCCGCCACCGGCAGGATCAGCGCGAGGATCAGCAGCCGCACGGCCCACAGCGGTACGACCTTGCCGCTCAGCATCAGGTAGGAGCTCGGTGCCGGAATCGATGGGCCCGAGTCCAGTGCGTCGACGGTCTGCAGTGCCGCACTCCCGAGCGAGGCGATCCGCCCCGACGGTCCGAGTGGTTCAGGCCCGATGATCGGGCGGTCTCCGGAAACCGAAAGCAGCACCGCGGGAATGTCTTGCCCCGCGAAGGGTGCCTGCTCGGTGATCGCGAACGGGAACGCGAGCCGCGCGAACTGACCTGCCAGCCCCGCGCCCTGCGCCGGAATCCCGGCCTGCTGGGCGACGAAGTTCGCGAGCGTGTTGCGCAGTGCCGGGGGCGCCAGCAGGTCGCCATCGGACCACGCCACGGTGGTCGGCTGCCGCACGTTCGCGCCCGCCAGGTCGCCGAGCACGAGCACGGCATCGACCGGACCCGCCAGCGACCGTGCCAGCTGCGTCGCCCCGGCAAGCCCGATCTGGCCGCTGGTCGAAACCAGCGTCACCGAGCGGTTGAGCGTCTCGCCCGACAGCGCGTGCGCGAGGCTCAGCAGCACGGCCGTGCCCGACATGTCGGCCACCGCATGTGGGCGTGTCGCATCGCGGTGGGCGACCACAACGATGCTGCCGTGGCCGAGTCCGAGGCGTGTCGCGCTGACCGTCTCGAGCTGGCGGCTGCCGACAGCGGTCTCGGCCTGGAACTCCTGCGTGGTTACCGTGAAGTTGTCGCCCGCCAGCTGACCGGCGACATAGCCGGCCAGGCGCCGGTCATCCGCAGAGCCCGGCGCGCGGTTGGGGTATTGGTGTGCGAGCGACTTCATCGTCGCGTCAGCGGAGCCGAAGAACTGCCCCGGCGGCGCCGCAGACGCCAGACCATGCGGCTGGTCCTGAAGCGAGAAGCCGAAAATGATCACCGCGAAGGCGGCAACGACAAGGAAGCCTCGGTAGATGCGGGGGTCCACCATGTCGCATTCAGGGTAACCCGCGGGCTCGCCCCATAGACACTCGGGCGGGCAACCTGTCAATCTCCGCTGTGAGCTCCGATGGCTGACCCGCTGATCCTCGTCTCAAACCGTGGTCCCGTCACCTTCCAGCCGGACGGCGAGACTCGCCGCGGCACGGGCGGTCTCGTCACCGCTCTGATGGGGCTGGCGCGTCACCGCGAGGTCACCTGGATCGCGTCGGCGATGAGTGAGGGTGACATCGCGATGGCCGGCCGCCACGGAGGTCACGCATTCCCGGTCGAGGGCGCCGACGGGACCGAGTACCACGTCAAGCTCGTCGCCTCCGACCCGGAGGCGTACTACCGCTTCTACAGCATCATTGCCAACCCGATGCTGTGGTTCATCCAGCATTACCTCTGGGATCTGTCCAATGCCCCGGACATTCGCCGCAACGAGACCGAGGCGTTCGAGTTCGGATACAACGTCGTCAACGAGGACCTCGCACGGGCGGTGCTCGATGAGATAGAGGGGGTCGAGCGCCCAGTCGTGATGGTCCACGACTACCACCTCTACACGCTGCCGGCACTGATCCGCCGGGCACGCCCGGACGTGTTCATGACGCACTTCGTCCACATCCCGTGGAGCCAGTCGGATTCGTGGCGGGTGCTGCCGTCCGTGATCCGCGAGGACCTCTACCACGGCATCCTCGCCAATGACATTGTCGGCTTCCACACGACCCACTACCGGCAGAACTTCCTGCAGTGCTGCGAGGATCTGCTCGGCCTCGACGTCGACCACCACACAGGGATCGTGGAACTGGACGGCCGCGAGGTCTGGGTGCGCGCCTACCCACTGCCGATCGACTCCGATGCGGTGCGGCGCGTCGCCGAGCGCGAGCGCGTGCACGAGCATGAACAGGAGCTGCTGCGCCGCCGCCGCGACCACCTGATCCTGCGCGTCGACCGCGCCGATCTGTCCAAGAACGTGCTCCGCGGCTTCTCGGCCTTTGACCTCTTTCTAGAACAGCACCCTGAGTTCCGTGAGCGGGTCACCTTCATCGCCCAGCTGATGCCATCCCGAACCGACGTGCCCGAGTACGCCGAGTACCTCGAACGGATCGAGGCGGTCGTGGCGCTCGTCAACCACCGCCACGGCTCGCCCGATTGGATGCCGATCCAGCTCAAGTTGAGGGACGACCTCGAGGAGGCAGTCGCCGCCTACAGGCACTACGACGTGCTGATGGTCAACGCCATGTTCGACGGCATGAACCTCGTCGCCAAGGAGGGCCCGATGCTCAACAGCCGCGCGGGCGTCTCGATCCTGAGCGAGAACACCGGTGCGCACGAGGAACTCGGCGAGTATGCGCTATCGGTGAACCCATTCGACATCCAGGAGCTGGCCGACTCGATCCACGCAGCCCTCACGATGCCGATGGAGGAGCGTCGCCGCCGGTTGGCGGGCCTGCAGCGGCAGATCACCGCCCGCAATCCGGGCGACTGGATCGACGAGCAGCTGAGCGACATCCGCGCAAAGTACGCCGCGGCCTAACGCTCGGCCAGCTTCGCCTGCTGGCGGTCGGGCGCGATCTCGACCACGTTCCACGCCAGCCCGACCCTCTCCATCCCCTTGATCATCCAACCGGAGAGGTCAAGCTCCCACCACTTGAGTCCGTGGAAGGCTGAGCGGGGGAACGCGTGATGGTTGTGATGCCAGGACTCGCCGAGTGAGAACGGCGCCAGCCACCAGACGTTCGTGGACTTGTCCTCGATTGCGAAGCGCCGCCGCCCGAAGATGTGGCAGATCGAGTTCACCGACCAGGTCACGTGATGCACGAAGAAGATGCGCACCAACCCACCCCAGATCAGACCGCGCACCGCGCCCTCCAGCGTGAAGCCGTGCAGCACGAAGCCCGCCAGCGTGGGGATCAGCAGCGAGAGCAGCGCCAACCATGGAAACAGCCGCCCGATCCTGCGCATGGCCGGATCCTCATAGAGATCCTTGGCGTACTTGCGCCAGTCGGCCTGCCCCTGGGTTTCCATCAGCCAGCCGGCGTGCGAGTGCCAGAAGCCGCTGAAGCCCTCGCCGTGCCCGATGTGCGGACTGTGCGGGTCACCCTCGACGTCGGTGAATGCGTGGTGCTTGCGATGGTCGGCCACCCAGTCCATCACCGAGCCCTCGACCGAGAGCGAGCCGAGCACGGCGAACGTGCGCTCGATCGATGGATAGGTCTGGAACGCCCGATGCGTGAGCATCCGGTGGAAGCCGACGGTCACACCCACGGCGGTGAGCATGTACATCACGACCATGATCGCGATGTCAGTCCAGTCGACCCAGCTGTTCCACAGCAGCACGATCGCGGCCAGCACTCCCAGGAACGGGACCACGACCCCCACCAGGTTCGCGTACCGTTCTCGCCCCGACATCCCGGTCTCAGGGCGCTCATCGGGCGCGGGCCGTCGGGGTGTGGGGGGGCGTGCGGTAGTGGTCATGCGATCAGCTTTGCAGCATTTCTGCCCAAGCTCTTGTGTTTCGGCGCGTAATCGTGAGCTGAAACTTGTGCATTTCGTATGACGTCGCGGTCCGATTCGCGATCTCAGTTGAGCGTACGGCGCTCAGCGAGAATCGCGACGAACTGCTCAATCCGGCGTGCCCGGGTCTCCGGTCGCTTGGCGTCCTGGATCCGGTAGAGGAAGGCGTATCTGCGCACGCCCGTCAGCGTCGCAAAGTGGGCCTCGGCCGCGGGCACCGCCGCCAGCGCGCGCGCAAAGTCCTCAGGCACGCTCGCCGTGGACTGCGGCTCATACGCCGCCTCCCAGCGGCCGTCGGCCTTCGCCTTCTCGACCTCCTCGAGGCCGGGCGGCTGCATCAGTCCGGACTCGATCAGTTCGGTCGCACGTGTGCGGTTGATCTGAGACCACTTGCTACGGGGCCGCCGGTGCGTGAACCGCTGCCGGTAGAAATGGTCGTCGAACCTGCCGATCTGGCCATCGATCCAGCCGAAGCAGAGCGCGACCTCAGTCGCCTCTGCCTGTGAGACCGTCTCACGCGGGCATCCCTTCTTCGCGAGCTTCAGCCACACCCCGGATGAGTCGTCGTGGTTGACACGAAGCCATGCCTCCCATGCGGTCCGATCCGCGAACTCGATGAGCGGCAGTTCGGTCGCCGCAGGACGCTGGGCCATATGCGTTGCTATATTCGCTCGTCGCCCGCCATCCGGTGAATTCTCACCGTCGTCGCGGGTCATTCATCATGTCCAAAGATCCCACTCTATATGACCTCGTGCTGCTCCTCTCAACCGGAGCCGACGAGGAAACACGCGCCAAGATCGTCGCTGACGTCGAGTCGATGATCGACGCCGCCGGTGGCAGCATCTCCCTCAAGCAGCATTGGGGGCAGCGCCCGACGACGTACCGCATCGACCATCAGACCGAGGCCGATTACCACCTGCTGCAGTTCTCAGGTCCGGCCTCTCTGCTTGAGACGCTCTCTCACAACCTGCGCATCGCCGACGCGGTGCTCCGCTTCAGGATCATCAAGGTCGTGCCCGGCACACCTGAGGCGCCTGACAGCGCACCGCCGGTCCTCGCCGGCGCGGCCGGCGTGAGCCAGGCCGCCGACGGCGAAGCGGCCTGAACGCAGCCCCCGTGGTGAGCGCCCCGCCCGTTGGCGAGGCGCCGCTTCGCGGTCCGCTGTTCCTTGCCCGCCTGGCCTCGGGTACCCCTGAGAGGGGGTGCACACATGTTGCAGAACCGCATCATTTGTCACAGAACCCCATCATTTGTGACAACTCTGTGCCGAGTCTGTGACGAATGTGTGCCAGTTTGCGGCCGCCGGTCCCGTCGTCGTCTGATGCGTGCTTAGACTCGACTGAAGGCGATTCCGAACCTGTCGAAAGGAGCCCCAAATGGCGGGCAACATCAACCGGGTGATCATCACCGGCAACCTCACTCGCGACCCAGAGCTGCGGTCGCTGCCCAGCGGCACCAGCGTCTGCGACCTCCGGGTCGCATGCAACGGGCGCCGTCGCAACTCCGAGGGGAACTGGGAAGATGACCCCAATTACTTCAACGTGACGGTCTGGGGACAGCAGGGCGAGAACTGCAGCCGCTATCTTTCCAAGGGACGCGGTGTTGCGATCGATGGACGCCTGCGCTGGCGTGAGTGGGAAACCGAAGGACAAAAGCGCCAGGCTGTCGATATCATCGCGGAGACCGTGCAGTTCCTCGGCGGCGGTGGCGACGCTCCTAGCGGTAACGGGAACGGCTTTGCCAGCAGCGTGAATGCTGCGGCGAGCGACGTTCAGATCGATACCGCGGACTTCGTTCCGGCCTCCGTGGGCTCCAGCGCCGCTGAAGACGATATTCCGTTCTGAGGCGGCGGAACAGCAACAGAGACTTCAACAGGTGATGCCAAGTGGCGAAGCAACGTAGACGGCCGGTTCGCCGGCGCGACAGGAAGGGCGGCCCGGCTTCGGGTCGGCGCAAGCCGTGCCCGTACTGCCGCGACAAGGTCGAGCAGGTTGACTACAAGGATGTCTCCGCCCTGAGGCGGTTCATCTCTGATCGCGGCAAGATCCGCTCGCGTCGGATCACCGGCGCGTGCCGTCGGCACCAGAGCCAAATCGCCCGCGCGGTGAAGCGCGCACGCGAGGTGGCGCTGCTGCCGTACGTCGCTGAGGGCGGCAACGACCACCGCGAGGGCCGCGGCGGTCGCGATCGCGACCGCGACCGGTAACCCCAGGAGGTAGACATGCCACAGGCAATCCTGCTCGAGGACGTCGAGTCGCTCGGGGAGAAGGGCTCGGTCGTTGACGTTTCGTCCGGCTACCTGCGGAACTTCCTGCTTCCGCGCAAGCTGGCCGAGTCGGCGACCAAGGGCTCGATCGAGGCGGCATCGCAGCGTCGTGAGGCGGCCGAACGCGCTGAGCGTGAGGCAGTCGATCGCGCGAGAGAGAACGCCGAACTGCTGGGTAAGACGGTGCTCACGATCCCACAGCAGGCGGGTGACGACGGCCGCCTGTTCGGCTCGGTCACCTCACAGGACATCGTCGACGCGATCCGCGACGCACGCGGCATCCGGATCGACAAGCGCAAGGTGCAGCTCGACGACCCGATCAAGAGCGTGGGCACGCACATGGTCACGGTCGAGGTCTCCGACGGTGTCACCGCCACCGTCAAGACGATGGTGGTCGCGGCGTAGCTGCGCAGCGACGTCGGCGGCGTCGCCAGGGGCGGCAGCTGCGCCGTCAAGACGACAGTTTCGAGAGCCCGCCTCAGGCGGGCTCTCTGCGTTTAGGCGAGGAAGCAGGAACTGCGTGCAACCGGTCAAGGCGTGCAACCGGTCAAGGCGTGCAACCAGTCCAGGCGTGCAACCCGCTCAGGCGGGCAACCGTAACGGGAGGTCCACAGTGAGACAGGTCGGGCTGATAGGTGGCATGAGCTGGCAGAGCTCGGCCCGCTACTACCAGCTGATCAACACTTTCGTCGCCGAGCGCCTGGGCGGCTTTCACTCCGCCGCCTGCACCATCTCCTCGATCGACTTCGCGGTCGTCGAGGAGCAGCAGCGTCGCGGCGACTGGAGCGGCGCCGGCGACCTGCTCGCCGCGCAGGCGGTTGCGCTGGAGGCTGCCGGCGCGGAGTGCGTGCTGCTCTGCACCAACACGATGCACAAGGTCGCCGATCGGATCGTGGGCGCGATCACGGTGCCGTTCCTCGATCTGCTCGACGTGACCGCCAAGGCTGTCCGCTCCGCCGGCCTCACGCGCGTGGGGTTGCTCGGAACGCGCTACACGATGGAGGACGCCTTCTACGCCGAGCGCATGGCCGGGCTGGGAGTCGAGACCATCACGCCCGGCGACGATGACCGCCGCACCGTCAACGACGTGATCTACGGGGAACTCGTGCTCGGAGTCAGGCGCGAGCAGTCGCGTCAGGCCTACCGGCATGTGATCGAGCGCCTTACCGACTCCGGCGCCGAGGGTGTGATCCTCGGCTGCACCGAGGTCGAGCTGCTGATCGGACCGCACGACACACCGGTTCCAGTCTTCCCGACGACGACGTTGCATGTTCAGGCAGCGGTTGATTTCGCGCTCTCATAGCGACCGAGGCAAAACCCGCTTGTAGCGGGGTGCCATCCGATGAGCCGCCTGCGCCCGGCCTATCTTTGAACGTCCCACCATGGCCGTCACCGCCCCCAACCCGATCCCTCACAACCTCGTCGCCGAGAAGTCGGTGCTGGGAGCCGTGCTGCTGGACGAACAGCACCTGCACGCCCTGCTCGTCGACGAGCAACTGCGGCCCGAGCACTTCTACATGCGTGAGCATGCCGCCGTATTCGAGGCGATGCTCGAGCTCTACAACGGTGACAAGAAGATCGATCACCTGACCGTCGCCGAGCAGCTGCGGGAGAACAACAGACTCGACGAGATCGGTGGCTCGGACGTCGTCGAGGAGCTGGTTGCATGGGTACCGGCGACGGGCCATGCCCGCGAGTACGGCCGAATCGTGCGCGAGCAGGCTCAGATGCGTGCGCTTCTGCACGCCACCCGTGAGATCCAGGCCGATGTCCTCAACCGCGTCGCTTCTCCGCGTGAGCTCGTGGAGGCGGCCGAACGCGCGATGCTCGAGGTCGCCCACGATGAGCGCCAGCAGGCGATCCGCTCGATCGCCGAGGTGCTGCACGAGGAGACCGACCGCCTCCACCACCGCTCCAACCAGAAGAGCCCGCTGACCGGAACGCCGTCCGGTTTCCGTGACCTCGACGATCTCACCGGCGGCTTCCAGGCCGGCAACCTGATCGTGCTGGCGGCGCGTCCGTCGATGGGCAAGTCGGCGCTCGTCGCCAACATCGCCGAGAATGCGTCTCTGGCGGGGTTCCCGGTGGCGCTGTTCTCGCTCGAAATGTCTGAGTCCGAACTGGCGCAGCGTTTCGTCGCCTCTCAGGCCAAGGTCCCCGGAGACGACCTTCGACGCGGCAAGGTCGCCGAGTCGCGCTGGCCGAAGATCCTCGAGGCGTCAGGCAAGCTCTCCAAGGCTCCGCTCTATGTCGACGACTCGAGCGACACAGGCGTGTTGGAGATCCGCGCCAAGTCGCGCCGGCTCCATCACCAACTCGAGGACCATGGCGGCCTGGGCCTGATCATCATCGACTACCTGCAGCTGATGCGGCACGAGGGCCGAGTGGAGAGCCGCGTCGAGCAGGTGGGACAGGTCAGCCGAGGCCTGAAGAGCCTCGCGCGCGAGCTGAAGGTGCCGGTGATCGCGCTCTCACAGCTCTCACGTAACGTCGAGCAGCGAGCCGGCGACAAGAAGCCGATCCTCTCTGACCTGCGTGAATCCGGCGCGATCGAGCAGGACGCGGACCTCGTGATGTTCATCTACCGCGAGGAGTACTACAACCGCGAGTCGACACGTCCCGGTGAGGCCGACATCATCATCGCCAAGCACCGCAACGGCCCGGTCGGTGAGATCCAGCTCACCTTCCAGAGCCAGTTCCCGAAGTTCATGAACTACGCGCCACCGCAGTTCGCGCCATGACGTTCGCGAGGACTCACTGATGGCCGAGTGCATTCTCGGCATCTGCGACGGTTCCGGCTTCCTCTACGACGAGGACACCAACACTGCCAGCGACTGCGCGTGCCGCCCCCAGATCATCGCCTCAAACAAGGCTCGCAGCCTCTCTGCGGTGATCCCCGCGCGTTACAAGGACGTGGCCTTCGACCGCTTTCCGGTGACGGAGATCGACCCTCAGATCGTTGCGGCCACGCGGCGTTTCGTGGACAGGATCGATGAGAACCTCGACTCGGGACGCGGCATCTGGCTGATGGGACCGGTCGGCACCGGCAAGACGACGCTGGCGATGCTGGTCACCAAGACCGCCCTGGGATCCGGTCGCTCCGCCGCCCGCTACTCGCTGCCGGGTCTGCTCAGCCAGATACGCAAGACCTTCGATACCGGCTCGCACAACGACCTGCTCGAGCGGCTGACGGCCGTCGACCTGCTTCACATCGACGACATCGGGGCCGAGCAGACCACACCCTGGGTGCTCGAGGAGCTCTATTCGATCATCAACGCCCGGTATGAGGAGCGGCGCTCGATCGTGATCACCACCAACATCCTCGACCGTGAGACGCTGTGTCAGCAGATCACCGAGCGCACGGTCTCGCGCCTGACCGAGATGTGCGACGAGCTCCCACTGCTGGGGCACGATCACCGCATGGACCTACGGATCGCCTGAGCGCTCTGGCCGTCGCACCGCCGCGGCTGGGGGACGCGGGCAAGCCGCCCCCCACGTACACTGGAACATAAATGCCCGGAATCGTGATCGTCGGTGCCCAGTGGGGCGATGAAGGGAAAGGCAAGATCACAGACCTGCTCGCCGAGCGAGCGGACGCGGTGGTGCGCTTTCAGGGCGGCAACAACGCCGGCCACACGATCGTCCGCAACGGGGAGACGTGGAAGCTTCACCTGATGCCGTCGGGCATCCTGCATCCCGGCAAGCTGTGCGTGATCGGGAACGGGGTCGTGATCGACCCGAAGATCCTGACCGACGAGCTGGATGATCTGCGGCGCCGCAATGTCGACACCAGCGGGCTGCGGATCTCCGCCAACGCGCATCTGATCATGCCCTACCACATGCTTCTGGATCACGCCGGCGAGATCAAGCTGGGCAAGCTGCAGATCGGAACAACCAGGCGTGGCATCGGGCCCTGCTACGCGGACAAGGCCGCGCGACTCGGAATCCGCGTTCAGGATCTGCTCGACGAGAAGATCCTCAAGAAGAAGATCGTGGCAGCGATGGAGCCCAAGCGGCTGTCACTGCGAGAGTTCGCCCGGGACCCGCGGCTCGACCTGCAAACGATGACCGATGAGTACCTGACCTACGGCCACCGGATCAAGCAGTACATAGCCGACACCAGCCGGCTGGTGCTGGAGCGGCTCGACGCTCACGAACTCGTCATCTTCGAGGGCGCCCAGGGTGCGCTCCTGGACATCGATCACGGCACCTATCCGTTCGTCACGTCGTCGAATCCGATCGCCGGATCGGCAACGATCGGGGCGGGCGTAGGGCCGAAGGACATCGACGAGGTTTGGGGGATCACCAAGGCCTACAGCACACGCGTGGGCTCGGGACCGTTCCCCACCGAGCTAGAGGGCCTGCTCGGAGACGAACTGCGTGAGCGTGGGGCCGAGTTCGGCACGACCACGGGGCGCGCGCGCCGCGTCGGCTGGCTCGACCTGGTTGCGCTGCGGTACGCGGCACGGCTCAATTCTCTGACCGCATTGGTGATCACCAAGCTCGACGTGCTCTCAGGCCAGCGGACGCTCTGCGTTGCCACCAGCTATCGCGGCCCGGACGGACTCGTGGTCGACCACTTCCCCTACCACCAGACGGTGCTGCATCACTCGGTCGGTCAGTACGAGGAGCTCCCGGGCTGGGACGAGGACATCAGCGAGTGCCGCAGCGTCGAGGACCTGCCAGAGAACGCCCGCAGCTATCTCCAGTTCATCTCGGACTTCGTGAAGGTCCCGGTTGCGCTGATCAGCGTCGGACCCGACCGCGGTCAGGTGATCTGGACCACCGCGGGCGAGGGCATGTACGGCTCAGGCACTCGCGCGGCCGCCTGAGCGCCTGTAGCGACGGTCAACCGACGCGGGAGACCGTCTAATTGCCCGATGGCGGCGTCTGGAACAACATCAGCGTGAGGCCGGTGTCGATCGCTGACTCGGGGGCCTTCGCCAGCCGGACCGCCGCCTCCTGCTCGATCTGCTGGAGTCTGGTGAGCAGCTTCGTCGCCTCCTTGCCGACCGCCGCCCAGCCCTTTCGATCGAGCTTCAGACGGCTCATCGAGACGCGCGCGCGCCCATCATCGAACCCGCCTGCTGCAGCCGATCCCGCGGCGAGGTCGTTCGCACGTGCGAGCAGCGCCGTCAGCACGCGCTGTTTGGAGACCGGGTCGAGCGCCGCCCAGGCGTCCTGATCGAGCTCCTCCGACGAGCCGCGAAAACCGCGCGGAAGACCCACGGCCCTGTAGTAGTGCTCGGTGGCGCCCCGTCGCTGCCGCGTCCTGACGAGCTTCAGCAGCCCGAGGTCGAAGAGCGTGCGCACGTGGTATGCAACCGTGCCCAGGGGCTGGTTCAGCTTGGCTGCGAGGATCACCGGGCTCGCGGACTCCTCGTCGAGCATCGCGAGCAGCCGGACGCGGATCGGATGGGAGATCGCGCGTTGCCAGCGGGGATCGGAGATGTCTCTGACGGGCTTTGAGGTGGGCATTGCTGTGATGGTAGGAACCCATCGCGGCGAGACCTCAACGCCAGCGTTCGACCAGCTCGTCCTCGCCGACCTGACGGAAGCTCCGCGCCGGCAGCCCGAGTACGGCCGCCCGCGCCGCGACATCGCGGGTGACCACGGCGCCGGCTGCAACAAAGGCCTCCTCACCGATTTCGACGCCGGGTACCAGCACCACGCCGCCGCCGACCCGAGCGGCTCGGCGGACCACGGGCGCGTCCAGGCGTTCGCCCTTGGGATGGCGACCCATCGTGTCGTCATTGGTCATCAGCACGCCCGGCCCGAGGAACACGTCATCCTCGACCACGGCCCAGCTCGTGACGTACACACCGGTCTGAATCGAGACCCGGTCGCCGACGATCGCGTTGAAGTCCACGCACGATGCACGCCCGACGACCGAGCGCTCGCCAACTTTTGAGCCCTCGCGGACCTGCGCCTGGTCACCAATGATCGAACCGGATCCGATACTCGCGCCGGCATAGATCACCGCACCGCAGCAGACGGTCACCTCCCGGCCCAGCTCGAGCTCGCTGAGCTCGACCGCGGCCGCACTCGAGCTGCGTCGCAGCCGTGGACGCTTGCCGAGAACGACAAGCTCCTCGATGATCGACCCTGCCCCGACCCGCACCCCCTCCTGGACGATGCTGTTGGCGCCGACAGATGCGCCGTCGCCGATCACAGCCCGGGCGCCGATCACGGCACCCGGTGCGATCGTGACGTCTGCGCCGATCGCCGCGCTGGGATCGACGTACGAGGCCCCCGAGACGCCGTCAGGCATCGCGTCTCACAGACGCCTTCAGGGACGTCTGCAGCTGCTCGAGCACCCGCACCACCCGCAGGCCGCTCTGCCCGTCTGAACGCGGTGCACGTCCCTCGATGATGCTGTCGATGAACTCCTGGCACTCGACCCGCAGCGGCTCGACGGTGGGCAGCCGGGGTGAGTAGATGTCGCCATTGCGGGTCAGCCACTCGCCGTAGCCGCGCGGCGCCTCGTCGAAACCCTTGTCGTAGATGGTGATCTTGCCCTCGACCGCCATGTCGTCGAAGGTCGCCATCTTGTTGGCGCCGACGACCGTGAAGCGGCGCTCCTTGTGGGGGTCGAGCCAGCTCAGGTGCAGGTGTGCAGAGAGCCCGGATGGGAACCGCAGGTAGCAGAACACGACGTCCTCGACCCCCTTGCGCACGTAGGACTCTCCGTGCGCGACGGCCTCGGTCGGCTCCTCACCAGCCAGCGCCAGCACCACCGACACATCGTGCGCTCCCAGCGACCACAGCGCGTTCTCATCGGCTCGCAGCTTGCCGAGGTTCAGTCGGTTGCCGTAGATGTAGTAGATCTCACCCAGCTCACCGCTGTCGGCCAGAGCTTTGAGCTTGAGCACGCCGGGGTGGTATTCGAGGAGATGTCCGACCATCAGAGTCCGACCTGCGCGGGCGGCCGCGGCGACCGCGCGCTCGGCGTCGGCGATGGATTGGGCGAGTGGCTTCTCGACGAAGCAGTGCCTGCCGGACTCGAGCACCCGTACGGCGAGGTCCGCGTGGGTCGGGACGGGCGTCGCCAGCGCGACAGCGTCGAGCTCAGGGTCAGCGAGCAGCTCGTCGAGATCTGCAGTTACCCGCGCGCCCGGGAACTGCTGTGCGGCCTTCGCGCGGGCAGCCTCAGAGTCGTCGCACAACCAGCGCAACTCGGCGCCCGGCAGCCCGGCAAAATTGCGGGCGAGGTTCGGGCCCCAGTAGCCGAGTCCAGCCACGCCGACTTGGATCTTGCGGTCGCTCATCGGCAGGCGAGTCTACGCGGCGAAGGTGCTGCTCAGCGCCGCGACGACGCGTTCACCGGCATGCCCGTCGCCGTAAAGCTGCGGTCGCGCCGACGGGAGCGGGGCGGTCAATGCGGTCCGAGCCGCCTCGAGGCTGAGGTCGACCAGCGTGTTCCAGCCGGTCTCGACGGTCTCAACCCATTCGGTGCTGGATCGCATGGTCACGCACCGAACACCGGCCAGATAGGCCTCCTTCTGAAGCCCGCCCGAGTCGGTCAGCACCGCCTGCGCGTTGGACATCAACGCCGTCAGCTCGACGTAGCCCAGCGGCTCGGTGACGTGGACGCCGGCGGCTGCGGTCAGCCGTTCGAGCAGACCCGCCGACTCCAGTCGCGTCCGCGTGCGGGGATGCAGCGGCAGCACGACCGGGACGCCCAGGCCGATCAGCAACTCGACGAGCGCCGCCAACCGCACCGGGTCATCGACGTTGCCCGCGCGGTGGGCGGTGACCAGGACGTATCCGCCGGGCTCGACACCGTGCGCCCGCACGAGCTCAACCCGCTCCCGCGCCAGCGGCTGCAACTCCAGCGCCACATCGACCATGACGTCGCCGACAACGACCACAGCGGGGCTGCCGGTCAGCGGACCGGCAGCCCCGGCGCGACCGATGCCCTCGTCAGCCAGATTCGCGACCGCCAGCTCCGAGGAGCACAACAGCAGCGAGCTCAGGTGGTCTGTCAGGACCCGGTTGACCTCCTCCGGCATGCGACGGTCGAACGATCGCATGCCCGCCTCGACGTGAGCCACCGGTACCCCCTGCTGCACGGCTGCGAGTGCGCCGGCAAGCGTCGAGTTGGTGTCTCCGTAAACCAGCACGCAGTCCGGCGCGGCGTCTGCGATCACCGGCTCCAGCGCGGCCAACATGCGCGCGGTCTGCGAGCTGTTCGAGCCGCCGGCGACAGCCAGCTGGACGTCCGGCTCAGGCAGCCCCAATTCGGCGAAGAAGACCGCCGAGAGCTGATCGTCGAAGTGCTGTCCGGTGTGCACCAGCCGTTCGCGGCCGCTCTCACGAAGCCGCGGAGACACGGCCGCCGCCTTGATGAACTGCGGGCGGTTGCCGATCACCGTCAGGACGTTCAGCGGTTTGCCCACGTCTCCGCGAGCCGTACGACCACAGCCGCCGACGCCGCCATGTCCTGCAGCGACGCCCACTCGCGCACAGAGTGGTATTCGTATCCGCCGTCGAAGATGTTGGGCGTTGGCAGGCCCATGGCGGAGAGACGTGAGCCGTCCGTGCCTCCACGGATCGGCTCCCGTATCGGTTCGATCCCCTCGGCGCGGATCGCAGCGATCGCCGCGGCCATGACGTCGGGATCGCGCTCGATGAACTCGCGCATGTTCGGATATTGAGCGATTGCCTCGAAGTCGCAGGTCGCGCCAGGGGCGGTGGCCACCGCCTGTTCAGCGATCGCACGCAGCCTCGCGACGTGTGACTCGAGCAGCACGTCGTCGAAGTCGCGCACGATGAAGCGGATCTCGGCACGTTCGGCCGTGCCGTTCAGCTTCGTCGGGTGGATGAATCCCTGGCGGCCGTCGGTCGCCTCGGGCGCGAGCTCGTCGCTGGGGAGGGCCGCGACGATCCGCGACGCGACCCGCAGGGCGTTCACGAGCTTGCCCTTGGCCCAGCCGGGGTGCACGCCGACGCCGGCGATCCGGACACGCACCTCAACCCCACTGAACGTCTCGTCCTGTAGCTCGCCCAGAGCCGAGCCGTCGAGCGTGTAGGCGCAGCGCGCGCCGAATCTCGCCAGATCGAACAGGGTCGGCCCGTGCCCGATCTCCTCGTCGGGTGTGAAACCGATTCGCAGCGTCGGCCGCGGCAGCTGCGGGTTCGCGACCAGATGCGCGACCGCTGCCATGATCGCGGCGACGCCTGCCTTGTCGTCGGCACCGAGCAGGGTGTCGCCACTGGAGCTGACGATGTCATGGCCGACCCGGTTCGCCAACGCCGGCATCGTCGCGGGGTCGAGTCGAGTGCCGCCATCTGGCAGCTCGATAACGCCGCCATCGTAATCATGGTGGACGAGCGGCTTCACACCGGCGCCCGGCGCATCGGGGCTTGTATCGACGTGGGCGATCAGTCCGACGACCGGCGCGTTCGGCACGGTCGCCGCCAGCGTCGCGTACACGTAGCCATGCTGATCCAGTTCGGCATCGCTGAGGCCGATCTCATGCAGCTCGTCGACCAGCAGCCGCTGGAGGTCGAGCTGCCCCGGCGTGCTCGGCGAGCGCTCGCGATCGACCCTGGATTGCGTGTCGATCTGGACGTAGCGCGTGAACCGCGCCAGCAGATCGGCCGCCAACGACTCGGCGAGCGGTGAGGTGAAGGCTGCCGGCACGCCGCCGATCTTGGCAGATCAGACGCCGTGCAGCGTGCGGCGGAGCGTGAGACGTCCACCTGCCCGATCGACGAGCTTCACGGCGGCAACGTCGCTGGTGGGCCCCTGTCTGCGCAGCGCGCCCGGAGCGAACACGAGCCGCACCGAGGGGTGCGGGAGCTTCAGCTCGATCGTGAGGACGCGCCCTCGCAATCTGGTCTGATGGACGAGCTCCCGTCCCGCCCGGTTCAGGACTTGCACGGCCCCGGCCGAGCCCCTCAGCGCAACTCGCCGTGGCAACGTGATCTGGACCTCGCGGAGCCCGGGTTCATAGGCGCCTGACCGCAGCGTCATGCTGACCGCGGTCTGCGCGGCTTGGCCGGCGACACGCGTGCTGACCTGCGGCCGCCGCTCGACCGACCAGTTGAACTGGACCGCCCCGTGCGCTCCGGACGGCGTCGAGGCGGTGATCGTCACGGTTCGCACACCCGGACGTCGTACCCGCCCGCTGATCACCCCGGTCCGCGAGTTGATGTGCAGCCCGACGGGCAGGCGACTCGCGCGGAACTCGATCAGGCCGGACTGACCTGCGATCGCCAGTTTGGCGGTCACGCGGATTCGGAGGTGCTGATGGTAGAAGGAGTACACGGCGCCGGGGTAGTGGATCTGCACGGCCTGCCGGCACAGCGCTGGGACCAGGGTCGCGGCCTTCGGGGTGCCGAGCCCGGTCGCCATGTCATAGCCGGCCGTGGCTGGATACAAACCGGAGGTGTTGCCATCCGGTGTGAAGTCGTTGTTGCCGCCGCTGATGTCGTTGAAGTAGGTGGACTGCGACTCGCCGGCGAGTTCGTAGAGCGCGTTGTTGGCGAACCCGACCAGGCTCCCGCGGCACGCGGGGCTCGCATCTGCCAGGGCGAACAGGGCCGCCCAGACAGGCGCCGCACCGCTGGTCCCGCCGGTGCCCTGCCAGCCCGACTCGCTGTGCGAGGTGGCAGCGTCGCCGTTCCAGTAGTCGAGGTAGGAGCTCATCGGGTCGGCGTCGGCGGAGACGTCCGGAATCTCCCGGCAGTAGGCACCCGGTGCGGCCGCGCAGGGGGCGCCGGAGGAGTCAGCGTTGATCACACCCAGAGTCGTGGACGCGCTTGACTGATAGGAGGGCATTCCCCACAGTGCCGACACGCCACCGCCGCCGGCGCCCCTCTCAATCCCGAAACGGCTGTAGTCGATGTCGGGATTGTCATCGTTCCAGACGGTCTCTGTCGGCGGGGGCCCGATCACACTCAGCGAGGTGCCCCCTACCGCCGTGGCAAACGGCTGGCTGCCGGGGTCGTCGACCTGAAGCGAGTTGTTTATATTGCCGCCGGGCGGCGGGCTGTAGCAGTCCTGCGAGCCGGAGTCACCGGATGCGCTCACGAACGTCTGCCCCTGGGTGGCGGCCTCCTGCAGGAGGGTGTTCTCGGCACGGGCGTCGGTTGGGCCCTCGAGCACCTCACACTCCCCCCACGAGTTTGAGATGACCTGGGCCCGATCCTGGCTGACGATCGCCGCAAGCGTGTCGTAGGGGCCGGTGCCGGGGCTGTCGGCGTTGTTGTTGGGCCCCTGGTAAACGATCAGCTTCGCCTTGGGGGCCAGTCCGATCAGCTGCTCGATGTCGAGCGCCGCCTCGCCCTCGCCGTTACCGGCGCCGGCTCCGCCGTCGACCTTCACGTACCTCACCCTGGTGTCGGTGCGATAGCACCTCTGATACGCGGCGATGTCCCTTGGCGAATTTGGCTCGAGCTCGTAGACGCCGATCGTCACCCCACGGCCCAGGTCCCCGCTCCGGTACACGCCGGAGAAGCCATACGCGGTCGCAATCTGATCGGCCGTATAGGCCCCCTGTCCGAGGGCGATCTGCCGGGCGCTCAGGCATGCCTGCGGCCCGCCCGTGGCAACGTGCACCGAACTGCTGCGAGCCCTCGCCGAGCCAACGGCGTGCGAAGCGTCGAGACGTTGCATGCGCGCCAGGCTCGACAGTCCGACCACAGCCTGCACGCTCGAGGCGATGTCGGCATCGACGGCCGGGGCCTGCGCGCTGAAGATCGCGTCGCGACCGTTGCGCAGCCGCACGCTCGCGAGCGTCAGCTTGAACGCGTGCTCGACCGAGGCGCCGCTCGCAGTCACACCGATTGAGAGCCCGTTGGCACTGATCAAGCCGGTCCGCAGGCCGTGGCGGCGCAGCGACGTCTCAACCTTGACGATCGTCCTGCGCGCCGGAGCGAACCGCGCCCGGAACTGCGCCGGCGTCAAATACCGACGGTAGTCTGGGGAGGCCGGGTTGCCGACGGCCGTCGCGTAGTTGTTGAGGGCGACCGGGTTCCGGGGCGTGAGCGCGACGGTCAGGTGCATGGTCTTGACGGACGCAAGCCCTGCAACCAGCGAGGTTCCCGCCGGAAGTCTCGGAACCGATCCGATCCGCACCTGGCTGGCCTGCGCCTCAGAACCTCCGGCGCCGGCGCACACCGCGGCGACCGCAAAGGTCAGTGCAGCTCTTGTCGACCTCCGTGCAAACACAGGCAAGCGACGTTAGCGGGACGGAGTAAGAAAGCCGGTTAGCTTTCCTGCAGGTTTGCAGGTGCGAGGCGGACAGAGATCGGGCTCCGGTCGAGGCCGGGTCGCGTGGTCATCCGCGGTCAGAGCCCGGCCGGGTGCAGAACCCTGTCGAAGGTTGCGAGATACGCGTCGCTGGGGGTTGAGATTGCCTCGATACCGCCGCCGCCGCCCCAGCTGCCCTGCTCGCCTCCGGACTCGTAGAACTGGCCGTTGATGTCGATGATCACGTGCCCCGACTGGCCCGGCTGGTCGCGGTCGTAGACCGTCACATACCGACCCGGGCCCGCCTCGATGCCCGTGGAGGTGGGAAGCGTGGTGGTGTCCTGGGGCGCGCTCAGATAGCCGCCGGCGTGCAGCACCGCTGAGACGAAGCCAGAGCAGTCGTAGCCACTCTGTGCGCCCCATCCGTCATGGCCACCGCCCCACACGTATGGCTTGCCGACGAGCGCGTTGGCCTCCTCGGTCATCGCCGCGATGCGCGGGTCGGAGGCGCTGACGGCATCGCCGCCCCCCGGTCCCGACTCACCGGTGACCGCCGCCGTCGTGGCCGCGGCCGCCGTGGCCGCCGCCGTCGTGGTGGAGGCCGGAGTCGTCGCCGCAGCACCGTCGTCCAGCGATGAGAGCGCCGCCAGCAGTTGACTATCCCCACCATCCAGCAGAGTCGACGCAGATGTTGACCCGGCGGCGCTCACGACGCCGCTCTGACCGGCCGTGGTCGGGATGGTCGAGGAGAGCGCCGCACTCCCATCCGCGGCCTCGGCCTGCGCCAGCGCCTCCGCGAACGAGGTGCTCGTGGACGCGCCGGTATCGGAGGTGGTCGTCGTGTCGCCGGCGGTCGTGGCGTCGGTGCTGGTGGTCTGGGTCAGCGCCGCCGGATCCGACAGCTGCTGCTCCCACTGCACGATCTGGTCCATCTGACCGATCGCGTCGGAAAAGCTCATTGCTCAGATGATCGACGCGCGTGCGGATGACCTTGAGGCGGCCCGGTAGGGTGGGACACATGGACGATCAGACGGGACCTTCGCCGGCCTCTGGGGTGGTGCTGGGCGACGACGGGACCGCACGATGCTCCTGGGCCGACTCCGCCCCCGAGTACCGCGCCTACCACGACACCGAGTGGGGCTTTCCGGTCGCGACCGACCGCCGCCTGTTTGAGAAACTGAGCCTCGAGGGGTTCCAGGCTGGGCTCTCCTGGCTGACGATCCTGCGCAAGCGCGAGGCCTTCCGGCGCGCCTTCGCCGAGTTCGAGTTTGAGACGGTGGCCGGCTTCGGCGAGGACGACGTCGCACGCCTGTTGGCCGATGCGGGCATCGTCCGGCACCGCGGGAAGATCGAGGCTGTGATCAACAACGCCCAGCGCGCCGTCGAGCTGGTCGCGCAGGAGGGCTCGTTGGCAAGCTTCGTCTGGAGCTTTGAGCCTGCGGAGCATCCCCGAGACGTCCTCCACGGTGAGGTACCGGCCACCAGCGAGGCCTCGCGCGCGCTTGCCCGCGAGCTCAAACGTCGCGGCTGGCGGTTCGTCGGTCCCACGACCGTCTACGCGTTCATGCAGGCGATGGGACTGGTGAACGACCACCTCACCGGCTGCCATGCGCGCGCTTCGGCACTCGCGGAACGCCGGCGGTTCACGCGCCCCTAGACCTGCACCAGCTGAGCCCGCCGGCGCCAGCTCAGTCGTTGATGTCGAGGACAGGCGTGATGTCCGGGAGCTGGTGGTCCTCACCCACGTGCTCATTGGGAATCACGGCGGTCCCGACGGCGAAGAACTCGATCGTGTGGCTGCCCCAGCCATGGCTGTTCTCGTGGAGCTTCACCTCGACGATCCCCAGCACGCCGTCCCCGATCGCCTCAGCCTCCGCCTGCATTCGCTCCATCGCGAGCTCGCGGGCGTCGTAGAGCGCCTGTGTGTACTGCTCGAGTTCGACGTTGCGCCCCGCCTGCTTCATCGATTGCATCATCCCGCGACGTGCGACGTGGTAGACGCAGCTGCCCATCACCATCCCGACCGGGCGCTTGCCGGTCTGCATCAGCGTCCAGAACGCCTGACCGGAGAGGTCGCTTGTGAAGGGACGGCCGTTGGGCGCGCGATGCAGCTTGCCCTCCCGATGCCTGATGGCGGTCCCGATCGCGATGAACTCCGCCATGTCGGAGCCCCACTCGTAGCGTCCGATGTCGAGGCGTACGCCGACGACGCCGTCAGCCCCGAGCTGATCCGCCTCCTCCTCCATGCGTGTCATCGCCAGCTCGCGTGCGCTGTACATCGCCTGGCTGAGCACATCCAGCTCCTGGTTCTGCCGTAGGCTCGCGAACTGGTAGCCGACGTGATAGATGCTCGAGCCGACGACCAACCCCACCGGCTCGAATCCGGCCTTCTCCACGCATAGGTATTCGTTGACCGAGAGGTCTGACGTGAACAGCCCGCGGGCGTTCATCTGCAGGCGCTCGCTTGCGTGCGCCGCAAGCCCCTTGGTGCTCGTCGGGTCGTAATCAGACATGGCTCTGCTCCTTCCGGTGGTACTCACGCAGGTGCGTGTTCGCCACCAGGTCAGCTCCCGAGATTGATCGACATCACCGGCGCGACGAACGGGGCCGGGTGCGGTTCATGCGCCCCGAGTCTGATCGCGGTGCCGAGGATATTCATCGTCACGTGGAAGTAATGGTCCCTGTAGGTCGACTGCTCGAGCTCGAAGTGCTCGATCGTGTGTTTCAGCGTTGAGATCACGATGTTGTTGGCACCGACCGCCCCGGCCTGGCGGCGGGCCTCCGCCATCACCCGGTTCCGAGCGTCGTACACGCCCTGCGCAACCTCCGTGATCTCGGCGTTCATCCTTGCTCCGCCACCGCCGAACACGCGGCCGGAATTCATCACCCAGTTCGAGTTCATCCCCAGGCGCACGGAGAGGACAACCGTGTGACCGATGACGCCGCGCACCTCGGCCCCGATCCGCCTCAGCTTGTCGACGTCCTGCCCGGAGAGCGTGCACATCCGCAGATGGCCATCGCCGTTGCCCGGAAACGCGGTGTCACGCACCGCCGTGCCGAAGACGACAAGCTCGATGTTCGACGGATCGCCAAGCGAACCGGCACTGATCTCGATCCCGATCACGCCGTCCGCCGCGGCGAACTGTGCCTCCTGCGCCATGCGGCCGAAGGCGCGCTCACGCGCGAGATTCCACGACGCGGCCAGTGCCGGGATCTCGCCGGTGACGTAGTACGAGCCCCCTGTGCCAACCCACCCGTGCTGGACGACTGAGGAGCCCATCACCTGCGCCACCGGCTGAAGCCCCGAGGCCTGCGCGAGCGCATACTCCTTCGCCGAGAGGTCGCTGGTGAAGAACGGCTCGCTGGCGGCCGCCACGCGCTTCAGACGCTGCTCGGCCCCCAGCGGGATACCACCCTGCCGAATCCGGTCGAGGTCGACCTCGGCCGCACGCCGCTCCTCGTCCGTCGGTGGGACGGGCCTGTTCCTACCAAACGGTGTCACGTAGGGATCCTCCCACAGCCGGAAACGCACCGTCACGGTGCGTTTCCCTTGGACCATCAGCGCGCTCCATCACACCAGAAATACGTCTGACCACAGGACCGACACTCTGGGGGCGGCGATTCAAGGAGTCACCCGCTGGAACCGAAGAGATAGGAGGCCGTCCACCAAGGAAGCGGAGTCATGCCCAACCCCCTGCAGAACAGTAAGCGCGTCGTCCCGGTGGTCGTGGGGACGCGCCCCGAGGCGATCAAACTTGTTCCGATCATCCTGGCGCTGCGCGACAGCGACTGCTACGAGCCGATCATCGTCTCCACCGGCCAGCACAACCGCTTGGTCGAGTACATCTTCGCGCTCGCCGGAATCCAACCCGACGTGACCCTGTGGGCGGGGTCCCGTCGCGCGGCCCTCAACGAGCGCGTCGCCTCCGTGATGCGCCGCTTCGAGGACTTCTGCGTCGAACGCTTCGACATCGACCCCGACCGTGTCCCGACCCAGGCAGATGTGCGCTCCGGCCGCCACCCGGCGATGGTCCTGGTCCACGGCGACACCAGCTCGGCCATGGCCGCGGCGATGTCGGCATTCCACCTGCGGATCCCGGTTGCCCACGTGGAGGCTGGCCTCAGGACCGGCGGGAACAACCTCACGCCCTTCCCGGAGGAGCTCAACCGCCGTGTGATCTCGACGATCGCCGCGATGCATTTTGCACCGACCTCGATCAATCTCCAGAACCTGGTGAGAGAGAGTGTGCCGGTCAGCCAGATCTTCGTGACCGGAAACACCGGCATCGACGCCCTCCAGTGGGCCTCGCAGATCGACGTCAGCTTCTCAAACAAGGCGCTGCAGGCGCTCTTCGACAGTGATCGTCGGATCATCGTCGTCACCGCCCACCGGCGCGAGAACTGGGGGGATGGGCTCCGCGGGATCGCGGAGGGCCTGGCCCGGATCGCGGATGCGTATCCGGACGTGAGCATCGTCCTGCCGGCGCACCCGAACCCGCGTGTCCGAGAGACGCTCGTCGAGCGGCTCGGAGACCTTGAGAACGTGCTGCTGATCGACCCGCTCGGTTACGCGACCTTCGCGAAGCTGCTCGATCGCGCCCATATCGTGATCACGGACTCAGGCGGGGTGCAGGAGGAGGCGCCGGCACTGGGCAAGCCGGTGCTGGTGACACGGTCGACCACCGAACGCACAGAGGGACTCGACGCCGGCACGCTGCGCCTGGTGGGGTCGGACCCCGGCAGGATCGCGGCCGAAGCCAAGCGACTGCTCGATGACCCAGTCGTGTACGCGACGATGGCATCCGCGGCCAATCCCTACGGCGACGGCCTGGCGGCGCAGCGAATCGTTGCCGCGCTTGAGCACATCCTGCGCGGTGGTACTCCGCCGACCCCGTTCGGGCCCGGCTATGACCGCTCGGCGATCGCACTGGCGACCGGTTTCGAACACGACAGCGACTCGCTGCTCAACCAGCTCGAGGCCGATCTGGCTGACCGCGGCACGTTCCTGCCGGTGACGCCCTCAGAGGAGGACGACGAGGGGCAGGACAGCATCATCGCGGAGACTGTCGATGGGGCCGAGGGCCCGCTCGAGTGACACCGCCCGCGGCGCTGGAGTGGCCCTTCGCGGGCCTCGCTGAGCCCTGGCAGGTGCTGTTCGGGATCTGTCTGGCCGTGATCGTGGCGATGCTGTTGTGGTCGCTGCTGCTGTTCGTCCGCGCCCACGCCGCGTTGACGGCACCGCCCCCGGTGTCCGACGCGGGTGCCGACGCCTTCAGCTGGGTCTTCCTTGTTCCAGCACTCAATGAGGAGGTCACAATCGCAGACAGCGTCGCGCGGCTGCTAGCCATCCCGGTCAGCCGGCGGCGAATTGTCGTGATCGATGACGGCTCTGAGGACCGTACACCGGAGATCCTCGCCGCGATCGGGCACCCGGACCTGAGGATCCTGCGCCGTGATCTCCCAACCGCCCGCCAGGGCAAGTCGGCGGCGCTCAACCACGCCTACCGCACGCTTGAGGGGCTCGGCGACCGCGACCGCACGATCGTCGTCGTGGTCGACGCCGACGGCCGGCTGCACGCGGATGCGCCGAGTTTCGCCGCCAGTCACTTCGAGGATGACCGCGTCGGCGGCGTGCAGTCGCTGGTGCGAATCTACAACCGCGGCCATCTGCTCACCTGGCTGCAGGACCTCGAGTTCTCGGTGTACGGCTATCTGTTCCAGGCGGGCCGCGACCACTGGGGCACCGCCGGGATGGGTGGCAACGGGCAATTCAACCGGCTCAGCGCGCTGGATCAGCTCGCCAACGACGAGGGCCCCTGGCGCCATTGCCTGACCGAAGACCAGGACCTGGGGCTGAGGCTGATGACCGCGGGCTGGCAGGGCCGCCAGGATCTGCGCGCGATCGTCGACCAGCAGGGGCTCTCCCACGTGCGCCCGCTGCTGCGCCAGCGCACGCGGTGGTCGCAGGGGAACCTGCAGGCGATGTCGTTGCGCCGACGGGTCGCACGTGCACCGGTCACCCGCGCGGCGCGGATCGAGCAGCTTGCCTACCTGCACATGCCTTTTTGGCAGGGCATCGTCGGCATCGGGCTGCTCGCGACCATCGGGCTGTGGGCGACCGGCACCGTGCCGATCTGGAACGGCGGCCCGACGTGGGAGCTCGCATTCTTCTACCTGCTGGCCTTCGGCGGCACGATCATGGGCTGCATCGCCGCCCGCTCAGACCGGGGGCCGCTCGGCTGGCTTTGGGGTCTCGTCCTGGCCCAGGTCTACACGCCGTACAGCTGGTTTCTGTGGCCGGTGCTTTTGCGGGCCACGTTTCGCCAGCTCAGCGCCCGAGGCGAGTGGGCCAAGACCGAACGCGAGCCGCTGCAGCCGGGTAAACCGGAATCGCCCCAGGGACGACTGCACGCCGCCTCGAAGTAAGGGGCCGAGGGGCCCCGACAGCTGCGATCTCCCGATGTGCGCGAACGGGTCTTAGCCGAAGCTTCTGGTTCGGCTAAGACCCAGAACACAGGAGCACGCACGATGAGCACCCACACAACACCTCCTTTGGCCCGTCACTGGACCGCGGTGGTGATCCGGCCGGCCGTCAGTGGTGACGCCGCGACACTGCGCCAGCTCGCACACCTCGACAGTGCGCCGCCCCTGCGCGGCGACGTGGTGATGGCCGAGCAGGGCGGCACCCCGGTCGCCGCGATCTCTCTGACCGATGGCCGTGTGGTCGCAGACCCGTTCACGAGCACGCTCGACATCGCTGAGCTGCTGCACATCCGCGCCGCTCAGCTGCGCGATGCGGCCTGACCGTCCCTGCGCACTCGCGGCCGCCCATATATAAGTATTCGATATGACTGCGTTCGGTGATTGGTATTGGACATATCAATGTCCTTGCCCGATCATCATCACATGCTCTCTTCTCACCCCTCACAGACTGCGATCAAGGGTTATGCGTTCCATCCTTACGAGGACCGCTGGCCAGCTACGAACTGGGCCGACACTCCCAGCTCGCAGCAGCTCCCCTCGATCGCACGCGCCGCTCGGAGCCTTGGCGGCCGCCGTCAGCGCAGCAGACATCAGGCGCGCCTGATCAAGCGCCTCGCATAGACAGGCTTCATCTCTCCCCCTCCTCAGGGCCGGCATGGCGAATGTCGGCCCTGACGTATGTAGTCTGGCCCGGATGTTCGAGCTGCAGGCCTACCTGAAGCGGATCGGCCTCGCCAGCCCCCACTCCCTCGCCGAGCTGCACCGCGCGCACGTCACGCGAATCCCGTTCGAGAACCTCGACTCGCTGGTGGGGATCCCGGTTTCGGTCGATCCCGACGCCGTCGCCGCCAAGCTTGTCGCGGGCGGTCGCGGTGGGTACTGCTTTGAGCACAACGTGCTGTTCAAGACTGCACTCGAAGCCGTCGGGGCCACCGTCGAGCCGATACTCGCGCGCGTGCGCAACGGTCAGCCGCCGCTGCCAGCCGGTCCACTCACCCACCTTCTGCTGCGGGTGAGGCACGGCGGCAGCGTCTGGCATGCCGACGTCGGCTTCGGCCAGGGGACGCTGCTCGAGCCGATCCCGTTCGGCCCCGGCGGACCGTATGAGCAGTCGGGCTGGCGCTTCCGGGTCGTGAAGGAGGATCGGCTGCTGGTGCTGCAGACCGAGACCGCGGACGGTTGGCGCGACCTCTACGCGTTCGCGCCGGAGCCGGCGCAGCCGATTGACATCGAGGTCAACAACTGGTTCACGTGCACGCACCCACAGTCGCGCTTCGTGACGCGGCTGCTGGTCACCGAGCACGCCCAGGACGGCACTCGGACGACGCTGACGGACTTCAGCGGAGAGCTGTCGCTGAGCGTTCAGACGCCGTCGGGCGGGGAGCGCGAGCCGGTCGCGCGCGAAGCGCTCCCGAAGCTTCTCCGGGAGCGCTTCGGTCTGCGCCAGCCCGAGCCGGACGACTGTTGAGCCGCCCGGCCCGAGGCCGGGCGCTACTTGGCCGCTGTGCGCCAGCCCTCGGCGTACTCGCTGCGTGCGGTAACCGCGTAGGGCACCGGAGAGACGATCACGCGGACCTCCTTCTGCACGTGCGGCTCGACGTTCGTCTTGTGCGTCGAGGCGGGCTCGCCCCACACAACCCTGAGCTCCGTGCCAACCGGAATCTGGGGATCAACCGTCGCCAGTGACAACGCGCGACGCTCGTTGGCGCTGTAGCCGGTGAACATCGAGAGACCGACGACACTGCCGTCGGCATCGATCACCGAGTCGAAGTTCGAAGAGCCGTAATTTGCGTTGGGCAGGTCGAAGACCTGATAGCCCGGGCCCTCGACATCGACCAGCGACGCGAAGATGTCGGCGACGTCCTCCGCGTTCCAGGCGAGCGTGACCTTCTTGCGCTGCTGCTCGGCGTCGAGCTCCTTGAGCGCGTCGCCGCCGATGAAATCGTGGTCGTACTTGATGATGTGGCCGTAGCCGAGGTCGTAGGGATTGGTGTAGTAGTCGTCGATGCTGTCAGAGACGAAGCTGCCGGAGAGCACCTGGGTCGCCTCGTAGGATCCGGACGGCAGCCACTCGCGGTAGCCGCGCTCGGCTTCGCTCGAGTAGATCGCAGGCAGCGGTGAGGGAATCCAGCCGGACTCAAGCGTGTTCGACGAGTACGCCCGCGAGCCGACCGGCAGCAGGCCGAACTCTTCGCCCGCCTCGAGAATCGCCGTGCGCACGCGCTCGTAGCTCTCGTACGGGCCCCAGATCTCGAGACCCGGCGCGCCGGCCATGCCGTGGCGGAGGGTCGGATAGGTCTCACCGGCGATCTTCATCGTCGCCATGTGGAAGAACTTGAGCTGCTCGACGGGACCACCGTTGAGCTTCTCGATCACGGGCCACGCGTTCGGGCCCTGAATCTCGAAGCGCCAGAGCCGACGGGTGACGGCGTTGCCGTACGGCCGCGAGGGAGAGCGGTCGTCGTAGACGCACTCGACGTCGTAGCCGCCGGTCTCGGCGTGGTACTTCAGCCAGTTGGAGGCGGGAGCGCGCCCGACGAAGATGAAGCTGTCTTCGGCGTCATGGAAGAGGATCCCGTCGCCGATCACGCCGCCGTTGGAGGCGGTTGGAATGTACTGCTTGGCGAGCCCCACGGGGAAGTTGGCGACCGAGTTGATCGCGGTGCGCTCAATCACCTTGAGGGCGTCCGGGCCCTTCAAGAAGACGTTGACCATGTGATGGGACTGGTCGTAGAGAACCGCGGTCTCACGCCAGGCCTTCTGCTCGCGACGCCAGTTGCTGAACTCAGCCGGTACGACCGGGTAGATGTAGGTACCGATCGGCGAGTTGCGCAGGTGCTCAACCGTGTTGCCGGCGGCGTCCAGCACTTCCTGGAGATTGGACGGTGTCACTTTTCTCTCCTTCTTTCGTTCTGCCTGTTGCGGGGTTGCCTGCGCTTCGATTTCGCAGGGCGCCTCGCGGGGCCTGCATGCAGGTCCAGCCATTGTATGCAACGCCGACCCCTCATGGGCAAAATGTCGCTAGGCGTCGAGCGGTTCGCCCATGTCGAGGCCCTGGAGCTCGGCGGAACGGAGTGTGTTGCGCATGAGCATCGCGATCGTCATCGGACCGACGCCGCCGGGGACCGGGGTGATCAGGTCGGCGATCTCGGCAACCTCGTCGAAGACGACATCGCCCTGGAGTCCGTCGGGTGTGCGGTGGATGCCGACGTCGATCACGGTCGCGCCGGGGCGCACGTAGTCGTGGTCGATCAGGCCCTGCTCGCCGGTCGCGACGATCAGTACGTCGGCGTGGCGACAGACGCGGACGAGGTTGCGGGTGCCCTTGTGGCAGCTGGTGACGGTCGCGTCGCGTTGCAGCAGCATCTGTGCCAGCGGCCAGCCGACGAGGTTGGAGCGGCCGACCACGACTATGTCGGTGCCGGGGATCTGGACGTGGTAGGAGTCGAGCAGCTCGACGACGCCCAGCGGGGTGCAGGGGTACAGCCCGGGCGCGTGACGAGCGAGCCGGCCGGCGCTGAGAATCGACAGGCCGTCGACGTCCTTATCAGCCGGGATCAGCTCGATCAGCGCCTGAGCGTCGAGGTGCTCAGGCAGCGGCAACTGCAGCAGGATTCCAGTGACCTGCGGGTCGCGCCCAAGCCGGATGATCAGCTCCGCGAGCACCTCCTGGGTGACCTCGGCCGAGATGTGCTGGTGCAGGTCACGAATCCCGAGCTCGACACACGTGCGTCTCTTGTTGCCGACATAGACCGCTGAGGCGGGGTCATCGCCGACGAGGATCGTGGCGAGTCCCGGCTTGACCGGCATTCTCTCCACCGCCTGCCTGACCTCATCGCGCACACGCGCGCCGACCTTTGCCCCGTCGATCAGTTCCGCCGCCATCCATCGCTCCTGTTTCTCGTAGCTCGCATCTTGGCCCTGCTCGGATCCGGTCTCACGCGGCCCCGGGGCCACGCGTCCGCGCTAGAACACGATCGTACGGTGGCCCTGCAGCAGCACGCGGTCTGCGAGGTGCCAGATCACCGCGCGGGCGAGCACCAGCCGCTCGACGTCAGCGCCGATCCGCTCCAGGGTCGCGGCGTCGTGGCGGTGGTTCACCCGGACGACGTCCTGCTCGATGATCGGCCCCTCGTCCAGGTCCTGGGTCGCGTAGTGCGCGGTCGCGCCGATCAGCTTCACCCCGCGCGCGTGCGCGCGCTGGTGAGGGCCGGCACCGGCGAACGCCGGCAGGAACGAGTGGTGGATGTTGATCACCGGCGCACCGATGTTCTCAAGGAAGTTTGCCGAGAGGATCTGCATGTAGCGGGCCATCACGACAAGCTCGACCTCGCCCGCGAGCAGATCGATCTGCGCCTGTTCAGCCTGAGCCTTGGAGTCCTTGGTCACCGGGATGTGGTGATACGGAACACCGAAACGGGAGACCTCGGCCTCCAGGTCCGGATGGTTGGAGACGACCGCGACCACATCCATGTCGAGCTCATTGCGCCGCCAGCGCCACAGCAGATCGAGCAGGCAGTGGTCGTACTTGGAGACGAACAGCGCCACCCGCTTGCGCCGCTTCGCGTCGACCAGCCGATAGTCGAGGCTCAGCTCCTGCCCGATCTCAGCCAGGCGCGCCTCCAATGCCGGAAATCGCTCCTCCGGGCTGGGGAGGAAGAACTCCATCCGCAGCGAGAAGTCGCCACCATAGGGATCGGATGAGAACTGATCGGAGCTGATGATGTTCGCGCCCGCGTCACGCAGCGCACCCGAGAGCGAGGCGATGATGCCCTCACGGTCAGGGCACGACACCAACAGGCGTGCGACATTGGATCGGATCACTTCTGCTGTTCCTCGCTCTCACTGTGCGTCGCGTTGTGATCCCGGCCCAGGAACGTGTTCGCCCAGGCACTGGTCCCACGCAGCGCGTTGTTCTTGATCACCACCGGGCCCGTGACGAGATCCTGCTCCTCGCCATAGGCCTTCAACCGCTCATACGCCTGCGCCCAGATGCACTCGGTGTCATACACCTCGCACAGACCGTCACGGGTACCGCCACACGGCCCGTTGCGCTGGTTCTTGGCGCACGGACCCTCAGGACACACGTAGGCGATGTCCGGCAACGAACAGTCACCGCAGTCCTGGCAACCGAACATCGGCACCTTCGCCGCCTGCTCGACCAGGTGCGCCGCCCGCCTCACCGACCGCGGTGAATCCTCCAGCCGCTCGTAGACCTTCGTGCCGACCGGGAACAGCGGCGCATCATGACCGAAAACGGTGTTGTGCATCACCCTGCTCAACCGGTAGCGGGCCGGCACCTTGAGATCGGTACGGCGCTTGCGTCTGCTCTCGACGTACTCGGGTCGCGGCTGGCCGTCCGACAGACCCGTCTCAGCGTCGCGCCCGTAGAGGTAGAACTCGCCCGGACGGCCATAGTGAAGCTCACGAGCCGCCTCCAACCACTGATCACCGCTGATCGAATCGGCGCGACCGAGGATCTCGTCATAGGTCTCGATCGGCATGTGCCCGCCGACATACGCGCCGCTGTAGCCGAGGCCCCGCGCCACCGCCACCTGCTTGGCTGCCAGGTCGACGAAGAACTCCCGGCCCTTGTCCTCACCCCCGCCGTAGCGCTCCGCCTGCGCCAGAAGCTCATCGGAGACCACGACACCGGGGATGCGACCCTTGTGGAAGACCCGTGCGACACCGCGCGTGAGCAGATACACGTTGGCGATCAATCGCATCGGCAGCTGCTCCCCGGCGACCCAGCGCAACAACTCATCGTCCTTTCGGGCATTCCAACCGACCTGGTTGATCGCGAACCGCGCGCCCGCCTGAGCCTTCTTCGCGAGCTTGAAGTACTGCGGCATCACCTCGCGCTCGTGCAGCTTGTGATTGGTCACCACACAGCCCAGGTAGAACTGCGTGCCCAACAGCCGCCCGTCGGGCGCCCTGGTCTCCCTGACCCCCGCGTTCATCTCGCTCAACAGCTGCAACAGACCGACGGAGTCGATATCGAACACCGGCGCGGCAGTGCCGGACTGGCCGGCGATCGGATAGTCACCGGTCAACGCCAGCACGTTGTGCAACCCGGCCGAAGCCGCCTTCCAGGCACGCGACTCGATGCCGTTGCGGTTCATGTCCTTGCAGGCAAAGTGCATGATCACCTCCTGGCCGACCTCCCGCATCCGGTTCGCGAGCATGTCAGCCGCGATCATCGGATTACCACCAGGGTTATCGGTCAGCGACAGGAAATCGATCCGCGGGTTAGCCGCCAGCTGACCAGCCAACTCCACCAACGCCTGACCACTGAGCTGCTCCAACACACCACGGCTCGTGACCAACTCAGCCCCGATCACGAACGCATCAGGAGCATCCAACTTCTCACGCAGAGTTGTCATCGCAGTTCTCTCCTAGTCGCCTCTGAGCCAGCTTACATGCCCCTGGCGCACAATGTATGCCAGCGACAAGTTTGCATGCAACACGTTGCTAAAGCGCTTTAGCAACGTGAGTGTAACGCTGTTGCGTGTACCGCTACCATCCGCGGTTCTGCGTGGCGGATGGCGCGAGCCGAAGTCGTCCTCGCGGCTCCGCCCTGGTGGCGGCGCCATCGGGAGAGCGCACAGATCTGAAGCTTCAATCGAAGGCGCGCCGAGGATCCGCGAGCGGCTGAGACCGCGGCGCCGGGCCTGAGTCGCCAAAGGAGACCTGGATGTACCGCATGCATAACCACGCACAGCGAGGCCTCACGCTGTGACCGCCGCAGCCGAAGGCGGAACCACGCTCGAGCAGGAGATCCTCGCGCGTCCGGTGGAGGAGCGTGACGC
Organism: uncultured Conexibacteraceae bacterium; assembly: GCA_963785385.1. Classification (GTDB taxonomy): domain Bacteria; phylum Actinomycetota; class Thermoleophilia; order Solirubrobacterales; family Solirubrobacteraceae; genus Palsa-465. The sequence goes on from CAWAVA010000005.1 coordinate 55,780, forward strand.
CGTGCGTGCGTTCTTCGCAGAGCATGCTCAAGGCAAGGGCGCTCCGATCGCGGTGGTGATACCGGCCTACAACGAGGAGCCGACCGTTGCGGCCGTCGTGCGGGGAATCCCCCGGGAGATCTCGGGCCGCGGAGTAGAGGTGATCGTCGTCGTCGACGGGTCCGATGACCGCACCGCCGATGAGGCCCGGTCCGCCGGTGCACTGGTCTGCGACATCCCGATCAATCGCGGTCAGGGCCTGATCTTCATGCTCGGCTACTGGCTCGCCGATAAGCGCGGCGCCGAATTCATCGCCACGACCGACGCCGACGGCCAGTACGACGAGACCGAGTTCGACCGGGTGCTCGAGCCGATCCTGTCGGGTCGCGCCGACTTCGTCAACGGCTCTCGCCGGCTCGGAACCGAGCTCACAACCGACCCGGTCCGCCACGCCGGCGTGATCTTCTTCGGTGGGCTGATCAGCCTTCTGCTGCGTCAGCGGATCACAGATCCGGCATCCGGTATCCGTGCCTTCCGCACCGTGATCCCGCGGACCGTCACGCTCGAGCAGACCCAGTACCAGACCTCGGAGCTGCTGATCGCGACCGCGATGAACGGCTTCCGCGTGGTCGAGGTCGCGACCACGATGCGAGACCGCCCCGACGGAGCGACGCTCACGAAGAAGGGCCCGAACCTGCTCTACGGGCTGCGTTTCGCGCGGGCGATCCTATTCACGTACTGGCGTGAACTGAAGCGCAAGCGCTCACGCGCCTGAGAGCAACCGCGGCTGCCGTCAGGATTCCGCGGCTGCGAGTTCGCGCGGGGCGTCGTCGGAATCTTCGCGGGCGGTGTCGTCGCGACCTCGCCTGGGCTCCTTGGGCTCGGAGCCGTCCGGACCGTGTCCGGACCGCCCGGCCCTTGAGCCCGGAGGATCGTGCTTTCTGAAGATCAGAAACTCGTAGATCGCGAATTTCGCGAAGAACAGGATCACCGTGATCAGCACGAACGAGCCGGTCACGACCAGTACGCGCAGACCGTGGTGATTCTCGATCCCCGAGTGGTGCTTGACCCAGTAGTTGGTCCGGCCGGTCGCCAGCGACGTGACCAGCAGCACGAGCAAGGACACGGCTGCGTAGGAGACGATCTGCTTGACCGGCGCGCGACCTGTCTGCTGCCAGGCCCAGCGGCGATTCATGATCCAGTTCGGTATCGCCGCCGCGAAGAATGCGATCACCGATGCCGCCGTGGTCTTGCCTCCGAACACCACGTAGCAGAGCGCAAACGTCAGAATCGAGAGCAGGAAGGCGATCACCGAGCTCAGCGCATACTTGGTCATCTTCGCCGAGAACGGCGTACGCGTCAGCCACCGCCACCACGGGTGCTTGCGGATGAACTCCGTGAGCGCCTCCATCGAGGGTTGGTAGCGGGTGGGAATCACGGGCAGATCCTGGGGCGTACGCAGATGGCTGACCGGCTGGGGAAGGCCTGTTTTCCTCTACCGGGCATGAACTAAAGCTAAACGGTCGCGACGGCGAATTGTTCCGATCAGTGCGTGCGTCGCAACCGACGCGGCAGGCCCGCCCAGCAACCCCGGCGATTGTAGCCGCGAGATGGGGGCCACCGAGAGGCTAACCAGACAGTCGTCGGGTGCACGCAAGCGGACCCCGTCGGCAGCTCACGTGCAACGATCTCCCCATGACCAACATCCCCACTCGCCCGCTCGGGCACAGCGCCATGCAGATTTCGGTGATCGGACTCGGCTGTAACCAGTTCGGCGGCCGTCTCGACCTCGACGGCACCCGCGCCGTGATCGACGGCGCGATCTCACAGGGCATCACCTTCCTCGACACCGCGGACCGCTACGGCAACACCCGCAGCGAGGAGTTCATCGGCGAGGCCCTCAAAGGCCGGCGTGACGAGGTCGTACTCGCCACCAAGTTCGGCATGGACCTCGGCGACGGTTGGGAGGGACCGCGTGGAGCGCCCGAGTACATCCAGCACGCGATCGAGAACTCGCTGCGACGACTGCAGACCGACGTGATCGATCTCTACTGGTACCACCGTCCGGACGGGATCACGCCGATCGGCGACACGCTCGAGGGACTTGATGCGCTCGTCAAGGCCGGCAAGGTGCGCGCGATCGGCGTCTCGAACTTCGGAGCAGCCCAGATCGAGGAGGCCGACGCGATCGCTCGCGAGCGTGGCCTGACCCGGTTCACCGCGATCCAGAACGAGTACAGCCTGCTGCATCGTGACCCCGAGTCGGATGTTCTGCCGGTGTGTGAGCGCCTTGATGTCGCCTTCATCCCGTACTACCCGCTGGCCTCAGGCCTGCTGACCGGGAAGTACCGTCGCGACGCGGCGGCGCCCGAAGGTGCGCGTCTGTCCAAGCGCGATCAGATCGCCACCGACGAGCAGTGGGACGTGGTCGAGGCACTGGTGGGCTACGCGGAGCAGCACGGCGTCCCGCTCACCGACGTAGCGATCGGCGCCCTGCTCCAGCAGCCGGCCGTCGCCAGCGTGATCGCGGGCGCCACCAAGCCCGAACAGCTGGCCTCCAACGCGTCCGCCGCGCGCTGGGCGCCGAGCGCGGCCGACATCGCAGAGCTGCGGGCGCTGCTCGACTGACGAGATTCTTCGGAGCCACGACCACGCCGGGCCGCGTCAGGGGCCTTCGACGAAGGAGCGCTCCTGCCATTCGCCGCAGCGGACGTATCCAATCTTGGCGTAGACGTGGTTCGCGGTCGGGTTCGCAGCGTCAGTGAACAGCATGCAACGCGCGGCGCCCGAGTCGAGCAGCGCCTGGCTGAGGGCCGCCGTCGCGGCCGTCGCATACCCGCGCCCGCGCAGCTCCGGCGGTGTGTAGACCGGCCCGACACGTGCAACGGCGGCCACCTGCTCGGAGTGGCCCACCATCGCGGCGTTGGCGCCGTCGTGGTCCCACACATGCAGCTGGTCGCTCGCGATCCGGTCGGCGACCTGCCTCCCCATCGCCTCGGCATGACCAAAGCCGGTCTCGGCCGCGAACGCCAGCGCCCAGTCCTCGAGCTGAGCCTGGTCCTTGATCGTGGCAGGACGCAACCGGCCGACCGGCGCGGGCGTCACCGCAGTCACGCGATCGAGCGCCTGAATCGACTCCAGGAGGTCGAGCCGCTCGCCGCCGCCTGTCGCCGCGGCCCAGGCCGTCGCCACCGCCACGGCCGTGGCGGGCTCGGCTGAGACGCCCGGGAGACCTGAATCAACCGGTAGCCACGCCGCGATCAGGTCCGCTGCGTCCGCGCCGTCCTCGAAGCCGGCAGCCAGCATCTTGTTGGGCGGGGTTCTGAGCGCGACCGCGGCCGTGACGCCGGAGTCGTCCAGGCCAACGGCAAATATCGCCCGCTCGTATCGCCCTGCGAACACCCCCGCGAGCGTGGTGGCGAGCACGTTGCGCTCCAGGCGCTCGGCGAGAAAGCCATCGGCCCTGGCCGCGAACTGCCTGGCGTCTTCACCGACCCAAACTCTCACGCACGGATGATCGCGCAACACAGGTCGGCGCGGGAATCATTTGGCCCAGGGGAACGCCGGTGCCGGTGGCCAGCGGGCCTCCGGCACCGCTGGTCCGGGTCGTTGGTCCCGCGACTGGCCGGAACTCGAGGGTTGGCCTAGGCAGCCTGCTGGAGTTCGACCGGGAGCTCCGGCCCGCATGCGCGAAGGTCGGCGATCAGCCGGTCGGCGGTTACCCGCTCCCAGCGCCCGCTCTCGACCAGCACCTCGCACAGCAGCTCGGTGTCCTCGAGCGAATCCCGTGTGGGATCGTCCTCGAGCAGGTCGGCGCAGAAGATCAGACTGTCTGCCGCGTAGCGGATTCTGTCCTGTTCGTTGGGCTGCAGCTTCACGGCACCCAGTTCGTCGAGCGTGTGCAACACGCGACTGTAGGCGTTTGCTCGTTCCGGACTCATCCTGCCTCCTCAGGTTCGCGAGGTTCTCGACGGATCCTGCCGAACGTCCCGGCGGCTCGCTTTGGCCCGCTGTCCAGACTTCGGCCCGGCTGTCACTCCCTCCCTACACAGGTTAGCCAAGCCAACGGGGCGATTCCGTTGCCGCCCCGCGTTCGTTTTGTGCACGTGGGGTAAAGGAAAGGCAGCCTGGCGGCCGATAAGAGGCCACATGAGCGTGACAAGCCAGCGTGACCTGATCGGGAGCCTCCGAGAGGCTCGTGACCGCGACCACGCGCGCCGAGTGCGTGGCCAGGATCGAACGTCATCTCGAGCGACTCTTCCATGAACTCGGGCCTGCGCTAGTCCTCGATTCGCATCGGGGCGCGGACGCGAACGTCGCCGAGCGGTCGAATCCCGGCCGCGAGGCGCGGTTTGCGCTGCGCGCGCGCGGCAGGCGTCTCGGCCACCTCGCACTCGCCCAGGCGGAAGAGCTGGATCGTGGCACGCGCGAGCAACTGACGGCGTTTGCCGATCACGCGGCGATCGCCCTCGACAACGCCCGCATGCTCGAGGATCACGAACGCCGTGCTCGCCGGGATCCTCTGACCGGGCTGCTGAATCGGGGCGAGTTCCAGGACATGCTCGCCGCGACAGTCGCGCGTACCGAGCGCGACCCGAACGCAATGCTCAGCCTCGCGGTGTTCGATCTCGACCATTTCAAGAACGTCAACGAATCTGGGGGGCACAGCGCCGGAGATCGCCTGCTGCGCGCCACCGCCGCCGCTCTGACGGCCGTCTCGCGCTCGACTGACGTCGCCTTCAGGATCGGCGGCGACGAGTTTGCGCTGCTGCTGCCCGAGTGTGGGTCTGAGGACGCCAATGCGATCGCCGGCCGCGCGGCCGACGCGATGAGCCGCCTCGACGGCTCGGTCGGAGCATCCTGGGGTGTCGCCACGATCCCGACGGATGCGAGAACGCGCGAGACGCTTCTGGCCGTCGCCGACGCGACCATGTACGAGCGCAAGGGCCTGCGGAAGGAGCCGTCGGCTTCAGCGCACGGTGACAGCCGCAGCCGGCTTGAGGTCGCGAGCAATCTCGCGATGGGGCTCACGCAGCTGAGCGACCCGGGTGAGATCGCGCAGGCGGTCGTCGATGAGCTGCACTCGGCGTTCGGTTACTACCTCGCCGCTATCCACCGTCTTGACGCCGACAACATGCTTCGGCTCGTCGCCGCCGCCGGGTATCTGACCGAGGAGGGGCGCGAGTGGCTCGCGATCGAGCGACCGACGTCCGCCGGCGTCAACGGGCGCGTGGCGCGAACGGGCGAGCTTGCGCTGATCGCCGACACCGACGAGGAGAACGTCGAGCCCGGCGACGTGCCGATCATCGACCCCGGCTCCGAACTGTCTTTGCCGATCCACGCCAGCGGTCGTGTCTGGGGAGTCCTCAACCTCAAGCAACTCGTGACCCACGGATTCGACGAGGGCGACGTGATGCTCGCTGAGGCCGTCGTGGCCCAGACTGCCGCGGCGCTTCACCGTTGCGAGTTGGTCGATGAGCTCGAGACTTCGTTCTCGGTCGCCGTCGGAGCGCTCCGCACCGCACTGTTGCGGCCACAGCAGCGCTAGCGTCAGTCCGGCGCGGCGGCCGTGCCGGCGTCGATCGCCGGCAGACAGCGAGAACTGGACACGACAAGCGACGCATAGACGTCGTCGCTCGTGGTGTCAGCGATCCAACGCCGCGGTCCGCTGACGAGGATCCGAGCGGCTCCCGGCTGGGCGGCGTTCCTGAACTCGATCTCAGCATCGATCTCAACGGGCTCCTCCTGCGCGGCGAGCAGCTCATCCTCCAGCGGCTCCCAGTAGGCCGCGTTGTTGACGTGGTCGGCCACATCGGAATCAGTACGCCGAAACCACCATTCCGACTCGGCCTCGATCTGGTCGGGGCGAGAGTGGCGCAGACGGGCCTGCACGTGGCGGTCCCCGACCGCCTCACCGAAGACAGCGAGCTCCGCCTTGGTCAGCGCGGTCGGCAGCCGCTCAACCGGGTCGAGATGCACCCACAGCGCGACCCCCTCCACGAGCGGCTCGCTCTCGCCTGCGGGGGTCACGGTCGTCCGCCGCTCAGCCCACATGCGGCCGGTGCCGCTGCAGAACGTGTGCACGGTGCAGTGGTCGGCGAAGCTCGGGAACCGATTCACCTTGATGCGTGTCCGGCGCACAACCCACACCGCATCCAGATGCAGTCCGGCATCCTCGACATCGGTGTAGGCGACGTCCTGCAGCCATCGCGCCAGTGCATCGAGGCGAACCCGCCCGGACGGGGCGCAGTCCCCCAGCAAGGGGCGGCGCTCGATACTGAAGATGCGTCCCCGCGGGCGCGCGGCGACCATCGGCTCCGGCTCTGGCAGGGCCGTTTCTGACTGCGGTCTTGCGGCTGCTGGTTGCATCGCATACTGGAATCTAAAGGCTCAGCGTCCGTGATAATGCAGCCGATGTCCTCCGGGGGTGCCGATCAGACCCAGCCGAGCAGTCACCGCGTGGCGCTGCGCTGGAGCGACATGGACCGACTCGGGCACGTGAACCAGGCGATCTACCACGAGCTGCTGGAGGAGCCCCGCACTGCCATCCTCTCGGGATTGGGGGCCAGCGACAAGGAGTCGTTCGTGCTCGCGCACGTCGTGCTCGACTACCGTCGCGAGATCCCACAGCACCACCGCTACGTTGACGTGACGCTGCAGGTGGTCGCGGTCGGTCGCTCGAGTGTCACCGTGCGCCAGCAGATCCTCCGCTCCGATGGAGAGCTCGCCGCCGAGGGTGAGTCGGTGATGGTCGCCTGGGATTCCGAGCGTCGGCGATCAAGGCCGCTCGGAGAGCGGGAGATGGCGGCGCTGAACGCGATGCTGGTGCCGCAGACATGACGCCGGAGGAGCTCGCCAACCTGGCTCACCTGCGTCGCGCCCGCGATCTGATGGACCGCGAGTATGGGAACGGTCTCGATGTGGCAGAGATGTCCCGCGTCGCGCTGATGTCCCCTGCCCATTTCTCCCGGCAATTTCGGACGGCGTACGGTGAGACGCCGTACGCCTACCTGATGACGAGACGGATCGAGCGCGCTCAGGCGCTGCTGCGAAGAGGCGAGCTGTCGGTGACCGAGGTCTGTCTCGCGGTCGGCTGCACGTCACTCGGTTCGTTCAGCGCACGGTTCACAGAGCTGGTCGGCGAGACACCGACCGCCTACCGAGCCCGTGACCACAGCGCTCTGAGACATGTCCCGGGCTGCGTGGCGCGCGAATTCACACGGCCGATCCGCAGCTCGGCGCCCTCGCCCGTCAGAGCACCACAGATGAGCAGGATCGAAGAAGCGCAGCCGGTCCTGGCGGCCTAAGGTTGGCCTATGACCCTCACACTCTCAACGTGCTTCGTGATCGTCGACGATCCCGAGGCCGCACTCAGCTTCTATCGCGACACGCTCGGACTCGAGCTCCGCAACGATGTGAACCGCGATGACTTTCGCTGGCTCACCGTCGGCGCCGGCAGCCAGCCTGAGGTCGGGATCGTCCTCACCAACTATCTGAACGGCAGCCCCGCCGACAGCGACGCCGTTGCCGGACTCGTTGCCAAGGGCGCGCTCAACGGGGTCCACTTCCACAGCGACGACCTCGACGAGAGCTTTGCAAAGCTTCGAGATGCCGGCGCCGAGGTGGTCCAGGAGCCAACCGAACAGCCCTGGGGAACACGTGACTTCGCGGTCCGCGACCCATCCGGCAACCTGATCAGGGTCGATCAGCCTCCGGCCAGCGGGTCCTGAACGGCAACGTAGTCGGGCCGTCTCGCCCGGGACTCGTCATTCGCGCACACATCTGCCACCATGCGCAGCCTGAGGCGGGATGGCCTCATGGACATGGAGATCCAGACGGGGGCGTCGATGAGACGGATTTTGATATCGGTCGCGATGGTGATCGCGATGTCCGCAGCCAGTGCCGGCGCGCATCAGCGATGGACTGCGGGAGGCAGCGCAAGCGTCGCCGCAAAGCGCGCTCCGGCATTCGCCGCGGAGGTCAGCGCGGTTCAGGCTCAGGCGGGTCGGGTCCGGATCGGGAGCAAGCGACTTAAGGGGCTCGGCACGGTGCTGGTGAACGCGGCGGGGAAGACGCTGTATGTGTTCTGGCCCGACAAGCACAAGCGCATCACCTGCTTCGAGGAATGCGCTGAGATCTGGCCACCCGTGTTCCTGATGGGCAAGCAGCAGCCAAGTGCCGCCGGAGCCGTCAGACAATCACTGCTCGGAAGCGTGTCCGACGCATCGGTGGGCGGACGCGTTGTCACCTATGCCGGTTGGCCGCTCTACACGTATGTCACGGATAGTGGTCCTGGAGTGGCGCTTGGCCAGGCGATCAAGCTCAACGGAGGCCTGTGGTACGTGATCACTCCCGCCGGGAAGGTGATCCGAACCAAACCTTAATGTGGTAAGCCGTGGCCAGGATTGAGGAGTCGGTATAAGCTTGACCTTTCTCTGCCGGATATCAGGGGTTGGCGTGGGGAACAGAGAGCAGTTTTTCAGTAGGTGGATGCGCCTTGCGGCCGTCGCGGTGATCGGACTCTGCAGCGCATCGGTAGCGCCTGTCGCGGCCCACGCTGCGGCGCGCGGGTCTACGGCCGCCTCGGCGTCCTCATGGCCGATGTTCCTCGACAACTACGCCCGCACCGACTACGACGCGCACGAGACCGCGATCACGCCGAAGAACGTCAAGACGCTCAAGCAGGTGTTGGAGATCCACGCCGGCGGCTCGGTCTCGGATCAGATCGCGTCCGTGGGCGGAGTCGACTACTGGGGGTCGTGGGACGGCTATTTCCACGCGACCGAACAGACCACCGGCAAGACGCTCTGGAAGACACAGATCGGCTCGGAGACCGACACCAACTGCTATCCGCCCCACATCGGTGTCGGTAGCAGCCCCGAGGTCGTGACGATCCCGATCCACGGCCGGTCGACTCCGGTGGTGTTCGTGGGCGGTGGCAATGGGAGCTTCTACGCGTTGGCCGCCAAGACCGGAAAGATCCTCTGGTCCGACTACTTCGGGAAGCCCGTCGACGGGTATTTCCTCTGGAGTTCGGCGGCGCTCTACCGGGGAAGCGTCTACTTCGGCGTGTCTTCGATCGGGTCGTGCCCCAACGGGGGTGGTGAGCTGGTGAAGGCTAATCCCGCAACCGGGGCGATCGAGGCCAGTTTCCTCACACACCCGAACGGCTGCGTCGGTGGCGGGGTCTGGAGTGCGCCGACGATCGACCTCAGCGCCGGGAAGATCTACTTCACGAGCGGCAACGACTCCGGGTTCTGCAACGGTCAGGAGGAGCCGCTCGCGGAGTCAATGCTCGAGGTCACCCCGGGGTTGTCACTCGTCGGCTCCTGGCGAATACCTGACGATCAGCAGCTGAAGGTGGACAGCGACTTCGGCGCGACCGCCACGCTGTTCCGGGCGCATATCGGCGGCTCGTCAGTGCCGATGGTCGGTGCCGCCAACAAGAACGGGATCTTTTATGCCTTCCGTCGAGGTGACGTCTCGGCTGGGCCGGTCTGGGAAACGCCGCGGCTCACGACCGGAGGAGAAGAGGTGTCCGCAGCAGCCTGGGATGGACGGAGGCTGTACATGGGCGGCAGTGTCACGACCATCGGTGGGCGACGCTGCCAGGCGAGCCTGAGAGCGCTCAATCCTGCCAACGGCCATTATCTCTGGGCCGATTGCCTGAAGGGCGGAGACGACCTCGAGGCTGTGGTCGCGACGCCGGGCCTGGTGTGGTCCTTCAGCGGTCCAAATCTCTACGTGGCGGCGGCCAGATCCGGGAAGATCCTCTTCAAGTGGAGCAACCCAACGGGAGCCTGGGAGTATGCGCCCGTCACATTCTCCGGTGATGAAGTGCTGTTTGGTGACCCCCACGGGGCGTTCAGAGAGTTCGCCCCTGCGCCTGCCAAAGCGAGCTGACGCTGGGCTGCGGGATTCGAGGCGCTGCTCAGTAGTTCGCAGCGGCGGCCCGGTAGGCGTGCCACTCCGGTGACCGAGACCAGGTTCGGTCATCGGCAGAGCGGTTCACCAGCCCGTACGACGTGTTGTCGGAGTAGGTGAACCAGCAGAGGACGGCCGCCCACTTGTAGGTCTTCCACGCCGCGAGCGCCTCCCCGATCCTGTAGGAGCATTCGGCATCGCCCAGGATGGCGCGGTTGCATCCCACCTCGGTGGCCCAGATGCGCTTCTCGCCATCGTGGTTTGCACGCATCACGCCACGGATCGTCGTCGCATAGTTCCCCGTGTACATCAGATACCAATTGCCCCCCAGGGCGCCGTGCGTTGGAACCGAATCGACGTAGGGGTGGTAACCGACGCCATCGAAGCAATGACCGCCGCCGGCGGCGTAGATGTCGGCCAGCCACGTCTGCGGCGAATACGTTGCCGGCGCAGACGCGGACCGTGCGAGATTCGCGGCGGGACTCATGCCGCCGGTGAGAACGACCGCACGCGGGTCCGCCCGATGGATCGCTCCGTATGCGGCGCAAAGCATCTTCGTGTACGCGTCCGGGTCCGGGCTCGGTCGCCAGTAGGTCGCGTTCGGCTCATTCCAGATCTCGTATACGTGCACACCCATCTTCGAGTACCGGCCCGCGACAATTCCTGCGTAACGCGCAAATCGCTGTGCCGACGTCGGCCCATACCTGCGGTCGGCGTGACCGCCATTGGCCCATGGCGGGGTGTAGCCGAGTGTGGCTATGACGTTTATGCCGCGCTTGCGCGCCGCCGCCACCCAGCGATCGAATCCGGCCCACCGGAACTGCCCAGGGCCAGGCTCGATCACATTCCAGGGGAAGTCGTGACGTATCCAGGTCGCGTGCAGCCGTTGGTAGTCGTTGAGCTCACGATCCACGTCGCGGGTCTTCCAGAACTCCAGCGAACCGGCGGCGATGCCCACCGCCGGGTATCTCGGCTTGAACGCGGCCGCCTTCGATCCACCGCACCCTGTGACGAGGGTGACGACGCCGAGCAGCACGGCGAACCGCATCACGGCCGACGAAGGCCGCGACACGACCGCCACGGCGCTCACGGTTTGTCGCCGGAGTCCGCGACGGGCGCGGCGCGGGCGGCGTCGCAACGGACTCAATGCGACCCGTAGGCCATACACCCATTGGGAGTGGTGGTGGATCCGGACACGCCGACCGCGGATCGCGGAAGGGAGAACAGGACGTGCCTGCTGCGCGGAACCACGCGCCTGATCTCGATCACCCAACCGCCGTTGACGAACGATCGGACGAGCAGCGAATGTTCAAGCGCGCGTTCGACGACCGGGAAGCCGTTGGTGACAGTGTCTTGGATCAGCTCGGGTGTGGTTACCACGTAGTCGACGTTGCGCCAGTTGTTGCCAAACACGCCGCCCTTGATGGCCGGGTCCTCGGCCGCCTTCCAGTAGTACTCCGCGTACCGGTATGACCTGCCGTCTGGCGCAACGTGAAGATCTTGCCACATCGACATGTCGATCACCATTCGATCGCTGCTGGGAATGTGGGTCTCGATCCACCGCTCCGCGGCGAGCTGCCCGCTGACCTGATCACCTGTCCACAACGCGCTGCCGACATGCGCGAACGCCACAGTGGAGGACCCGAGAAGCGCCACCGCGAATGTGGCCACACCGACACCTGCCCACGTTGGGCCGCGTCCCTGAAGCGTTCGCCACAGGGCATGCGTCGCGATCGCCACAGCGATCGCCAGGAACGGGACGAGCGGCAGCAGGTAGTAGCTCGCAACCACCCCGTTTCGTCCTATGAACAGCCAAAGGGCCAGCGTGATCCAGCCGATCAGCGCCGGCAGCTCGAATCGTTTCCGGCCGGCGATTGCGAGGCCGACCGCGGCTGCCGTTCCACCCACTACGAGCAGCGGCGCACCCAACAGCCAGCCGCCCATCTGCTGCCAGAACTGGCTGTGCGTGTGCAGCAGACTTCCTTCGCCGCGGGATGCCTGCCACGCGATCGAACACAGCAGCGACACGTGCGCGCGCGTGCCCCCCAGCAGCGAGCCGGACGAGAACAGCTCGCCCTTGAGCAGCGCCATCGCGGCGTAGAGCGAGCAGACCCCGAGCGATATCGAGAGAAAGCTCCCGATCGCCAGGATCCGATTCTCCCGAGGCGCACGTCGCCAGACGAAGACGGCCAATACCGGCAACGCCGCCACCGCCACCTCCTTCGAGAGGATCGCGATCCCGATTGCGGCAGCGCTCAGCCAGACCCGCCGCAGGGTGATCGGTCCCATCACGAAGTAGACACTGAGCAGCAGCCAGAAGACGGCGACGTTGTCGAGCAGGATCTGGCGCTGGTACTGGATGCTGTAGGGCTCCAACGACATCAGCAATGCGGCGAATACTCCGACCCAGAGACGCCCGGTAGCGCGCCTTGCTATCAGGGCGACCAGCAGCGCCGAAGCGAGCTGGAAGCCGATCATCAGCACCCGCCCCGAGGCGATGCCGTAGCCGAAGCTGGTCCAGCTCGTCAGCAGTTGCCAGACCCCGATCTGGATCCAGCCCAGTGGCGCATGGTCGTAGAAGTAGGTGTAGGGCGCCAGTCGACCGAGGTGGAAGACGGCCCACGCATCAGAGAAGTACGTGCCCTCGTCCTGCTGAACATACGGGTAGTGGAGGAGATCGATCCCGTGCGCCAGCGCGCTCAGCAGGAGCACGCATCCCAGCGCGAACGCGAGCTTGTGACGCGCGAGCAGGCCGGCAAGTTCGCGACGCCGGATGCCCGGAACCGGAGCCGGAGCGGTCAAGGGCGCCGGGACCGGCACCGCGGCACCGGCGGGGGCGACGGCGGGAGCAACTGAGGCCATCGGGTCTTCGATCAGCGTGTCGGCGATGGCCACCCGTCGCTCATCCCAGCCGGAGAGCGGCTCGGAGCTTCTGGTCGAATCCAGGCCGAGCCTCGCCCGGCCATTTGACTCGCCCGAACCGTTGCTGGTGGCGCCGGCCGCAGACCTTGGCGGCAACGATGGCATGGATGTTCTGTGCGAAACGTTCCCGGATACCGGAGTGCTGTCTGCGGCACCCTCGGAGTTGGCGCCGGTCGTCTTGGCGGAGCTGGTCACCCGCTCGGTGGCCCCGGTCGACCGCTTCTTGGCGGCCGCAGACTTCTTTCGCCGGGCGTTGGCGGCCCGCTGCTTCGGTGTCGCGGCGCCGTCGAGCGCCTCTGAGCCCCGTGCGACGTCCGTGTCGGTTTCTGTCGGCTTCATGACCGCGCCTGGTGAGTCAGGCTCTGAAGGACCGCGTCATCCGACGTAGGGCGCCGGACCGGCTCGGGGCCCTCCGCAAGCGACCCGCCGGCAACCGTACGATGCGCACCGCGATGGGTCGTCTTCTCCCACTCGCGGGAGCCGCGCAACTGCCGCAGCACGGCGCGAGCGGCGCTGATGCTCAGCATCAACTGATAGGGCAGGAAGGCGACCGGAATCACGAGGAAGAGCTTTCGCGGAACCCGGATCGCGTAGACGTTGCAGAACATCATCAGCGCGGCCAGATAGGCGAGCATCTGCATCGCCAGCGCATAGAGCGGCAGCAGCAGGACGAGCGTGGCCAGCACCGGAAGGTTCAGGAAGATGATGGTGAGCGGCATCAACACCGTGAAGACCCCGAGCAGAGCGTCCTGGAGCGGATGCCCAAAGGTCGCCACGGCCAGTGCCTTTGGCTTGAACCCATCGATCTGACGCCAACGGCGGGCAGCCAGGACCTGGAGGAAGCCCTGGTGCCAGCGGGTTCGCTGTCGGACGAAGTCGCCAACCGAGTGCGGCGTCTCCTCCCGGGTGACCCAGCGACTGTCATAAACGACGCGGATCGGCTCCCCGAGTGCGCTGAGCCGCACGCCCAGATCGGCATCCTCGGTGAGGCACGCGGTGTTCCAGCCGCCGACCCGATCGATCAGATCCCGGGCCACAAAGATCGTGTTGCCACCGAGCGGGATCATCCCGATCTTCGCGTTGAAATGCATGCGCGAACCGAAGTACAGGAAGTACTCGAGGCAGTTCAGCGCCGAGAACCAATGATCCTCGAGGTTCATCAGCTGGACCCCGCCCTGCACGACGCGGCTGCCCTCCCGCACCATGACGCTGTTGACCACGCTGAAGATGTCCGGATGGACGTCATCCTCGGCGTCGAACACGCAGACCACCTCGTGCTGAGCGACTGCGTACCCATGTTGGAGCGCGTGCGGTTTGTTGAAGGGTTCCTCGTCGTACATCACCAGCCGAACGTCGCGGCCCCCCTGCACGTCGATCGCATCCAGAACGGCCGCGATCGTCGGTCCGTCGTCGGCCTGGCAGATCACGATCACCTCAAACATCTCAGACGGGTAGTTCGCCCTACACAGACGCGCGATCGTGTCCCCGATCACCGGCGCCTCTCTGCGTGCCGGCACGAGGGCGCTGAACCCGACCCTTGGTTCGACGAACGTCTCGGGACCTGTCCGGTCCTTGAGGCGAGCCGGATCATCCCAGACATACAGCATCAGCCAGAGCGAGAACAGGGTGTCGGCGGTCAGCACCAGCGCGGCGCAGATCAGCAGCACCTCGAGGACGGTCACGCCAAGCCCCCATCGAGCCGCCAATCGGCTCGGGCCGGAAGCTTCTGCGCCCAGCGAATCTCCGCTGTCGGCGACGGCCGTAGCGGTGACATATTCATCCTTGAATCAATCGACGGGCCGGCACCCCCAAGCGCCTTTGCCCGCAACTCTTCTGTGGACATGACGTCCATAGCCCCCTGGTGAGTTGAGCCGAAACGGTACACCCACAGCCCAAAAAGTGGAAGGGGAAATCAAATCTGCATCAAGAGACCCCCTGCCGAAACCTCACTCATGGGCGGTGACGGGCTCGAACCGCCGACATCCTGCGTGTAAAGCAGGCGCTCTACCAGCTGAGCTAACCGCCCTTTCGTGGCCTATTACAGCTGAACCTCGGAGCCGTCGCCACTCCAGCTGATGTGGAACGTCCCGTCGCGATCGACCCGCCGGTAGGTGTGGGCACCAAACAGGTCCCGCAGGCCCTGGATCAGACTCGCCGGCCCGCGGGCTCGTCGGTAACCGTCGTAATAGGCGAGCGAGGACGAGAAGGCCGGCGTCGGGATCCCGATCTCCGCGGCGCGGGCCACCACCCGTCGCCACGAATCCTGTGCGCGCTCGAGGGCGTCGGCGAAGAATTCCGCAAGCATCAGGTTCGCCAGCTCCGGCTCAGCGTCATATGCCTCGCGGATGCGGTCCAGGAAGCGGGCCCGAATGATGCACCCGCCCCGCCAGATCGTCGCCATGGCGCCGAGCTCGAGACGCCATCCCTCAGCTTCCGAGGCAACCGCCATCTGTGCGAAGCCCTGGGCGTATGAGACGATCTTGGAGGCGTAGAGCGCGTGGCCAAGGTCCTCTGCGAGCGTCGCGTCGCGCCCGACCCGCCCACTGGATGGCCCGGCGAGCCGATCTGCGGCTGCGACCCGCTCAGTCTTCAACGCACTCAGCGTGCGCGCAAAAACAGCCTCGGTGATCCCGGTCAGCGGAACACCGCGTTCCAATGCGTCCTGGGCGGTCCAGCGGCCGGTGCCCTTCTGTTCGGCGGCGTCGAGGATCACGTCGACCAGCGGCTGGCCTGACGCCTGATCGGTCCTGGCCAGCACGCGCGCGGAGATCTCGATCAGAAACGACTCGAGCTCGGACTCGTTCCAGCGTTTGAACTGCTCCGCAATCTCGGCCACCTCGAGCCCCGCCCCATGCCTCAGCAGGTCATAGCTCTCGGCAATCAGCTGCATGTCCGCGTACTCGATCCCGTTGTGCACCATCTTCACGTAATGCCCGGCGCCATCGGGGCCCACATACGTGCAGCACGGGGTGCCGTCGACCTGCGCGGCGATCGCCTCGAAGATCGGCCTCACAGACTCCTCGTAGGGAGCTCGGTCGCCGCCCGGCATGATGCTAGGTCCGTTCAGCGCGCCCTCCTCACCGCCTGAGACGCCCGAACCGAGAAAATGCACCCCGTGGGCGCTGATCGCCTCGTGGCGCCGCTGCGTGTCGCGGAAGTTCGCGTTGCCGCCGTCGATCAGGACATCGCCAGGATCGAGGTGCGGAAGAATCTCCTCGATCACTGCGTCGGTCGCGGCGCCGGCCTGCACCATGCTCATCAACACTCGCGGGCGCTCCAGCGCACCCACCCAGTCGGCAACGGAGTCGTGGGCTGTCAGCGGGCCCTCACCGCCATGCTCGGCGATGAAGGCCTCGGTGCGGCTGGTGGTCCGGTTGTGGACGGCGACGGGGATATCGTGATGGGCAACGTTGCGCGCGAGGTTCGCTCCCATCGTCGCGAGACCCGTGAGGCCGAAATGAGGTTCCGATGTCATTCCGGCAGCCTAACCTAGACCTGATGGTCGCGCCCGCGGTTTCTGCGACGCGCCACTCGCGAGACGCTACAGCCCGGCGACGGTCTTCTCCTGGTGTCCGCCGAACTGCTTGCGCATGGCCGACAGCAGCTTGTTGCCGTAGTCCGCCGGCCCGCGCGAGCTGAAGCGGTTGAAGAGCGCGGCCGAGATCACATGTGCCGGCACGCCCTCATCCACAGCCGCCTCAACCGTCCAGCGGCCCTCACCCGAGTCGGACACGCGACCCGTGAACTCCGCCAGCTGCGGAGATTCGGCGAGCGCGGCCGCCGTCAGGTCAAGTAGCCACGACGAGACGACGCTGCCCCGGCGCCAGACCTCGGCCACCGCACCGATGTCAATGTCGTAGGCGTAGTTGCGCTCGGCGTTCGACACCGGCGCGGTCTCGGCGTCCTTCTCCTGGCTGGTCTTGCCGAAGTTGGCGTGGTGCAGGATGTTGAGCCCCTCCGCGTAGGCGGCCATCAGCCCGTACTCGATTCCGTTGTGCACCATCTTCACGAAGTGGCCGGCGCCGGCCGGTCCGGGTGTGCAGGTAACCGAACTCTGCCTGGGCCGGGTCCCCGGTGCGACCCGGAGTGCGTTCGATGCTGCCGACCCCGGGCGCCAGCGACTTGAAGATCGAATCGAGCAGCTCCACGGCCTCGTCGCGGCCGCCGATCATCAGGCAGTAGCCACGCTCGAGGCCGAACACGCCCCCGCTGGTGCCGACGTCGACATAGTGGATGCCCTGTGGTTCGAGCTTCTCGGCGCGGGCGATGTCATCACGGTAGTAGCTGTTGCCGCCATCAACCAGCACGTCCCCCGGCGAGACCAGCTGGGCCGAGCTGCTCGATCGTGTCGTCGGTGAATGCGGCTGGAACCATCGTCCAGATGGCACGCGGCGGTTGGAGCTTCGAAACCATGTCCGCCAGCGAAGTGGCGGCCGTCGCGCCGGTTTCCGACGCCAGCGCGTTGACCGCGTCCGCCTGAACGTCGAAGACGACCAGCTCGTGCCCGTCGCCCACCAGGCGCCGCACCATATTCGCGCCCATCCGTCCGAGTCCAACCATTCCCATCTGCATGACTTGACCTCCTGAGGTTTGCGGGACAGAACCTTATGGCCTATCTCATCCGGCGCCCGCGCCGACCAGCTCCTGGATCGAGCGATGCCCCGAGTCCCACACGCGACGGGCGAGTTCGAGGTTGACCGCTCGCGGCCATCCTGGACCGCCATACACAAACCCGGTGTATGCCTGCACGAGTGTCGCGCCCGCGAGCACACGCTCCCAGACGTCGTCGGCCGACTGAACCCCGCCGACCGAAATCAAGACAAGCTCCGGGCCGGCCTTCGCACGGAGCTGCCGAAGCACCTCGAGCGAACGGGCCCTCAGCGGCACACCCGAGACTCCGCCACCCTCCGCCCACGCGCACGCAGCGATCTCGTCCGCTGGGGTCCGGAGGCCGTCCCGCCGGACCGTCGTATTGGTCGCGACGATCCCGGTCAACCCCAGATCAACCGCCATCTCCGCAACGGCATCAATGTCGTCCGCACTGAGGTCGGGGCTGATCTTGACGAGCAGCGGCTTGGACCCGAGCTCGTCGCGAACCGCCTCGACCAGCGGGCGCAGCCTCGCCACGGCCTCGAGGTCGCGCAGGCCAGGCGTGTTGGGCGAACTGACGTTCAGCACCACGTAGTCGGCATGCGGGCCGGCGACTCGCGCGGCGAGCCGATAGTCCTCAGCCGCAGCCCCGATGTCGGTCTCCCGGTTCTTTCCGATGTTGACCCCCACCACCGTCTCTGACCGTGGCCGAGCGAGGCGCCTCGCCGCTGCTTCGGCGCCCTTATTGGGAAACCCCATCCGATTCAGGAGCGCACGGTCCCGAGTAAGGCGGGCGAGGATCGGCGCCGGATTGGACTCCTGCGGGCGCGGGGTGACGGTGCCGACCTCGACGAACCCGAAGCCAAGGGCCCCCAGCCCCTCGAAGTGCTCAGCATCCTTGTCGAGCCCGGCCGCGACGCCGAGCGGCGAGCTGAACGTGAGCCCCATCGTCCGCACCCGGATCAGCTCGTCATCGATGTGTGTGAGCGCCCGCAGCCGCGCGCGAGGGCGAGGGCGCGACGCGGCGAGGTCGAGCCCGGCGAGCGCAAGCGCGTGCGCGCGCTCGGGCGGCACCCGCGCGAGCACCACATCGAAGAAGGTTCCGTACATGCCCGTCACCTCCCAGCGGCCGCCTTCAGGAACCGACTGCAGATGCCGCGGCCGGCCTCATTCCATGCGGTGATCTCCAACTCTGTTCTGAGCATGATCTCCTCGGCGTCGATCCGGCCGTCGGCCTGCACCTCGTCGGCCAGGTAGGTATCGAGCCAACTCTGGAAGTCCTCCGCCGTCACCTCGGCGTGAAATTGGATCCCCCAGGCACGGTCACCGATGCGGAACGCCTGCAGGCAACTGTCGCTGTGTGCGAGTGCAGTCGCGCCCGTCGGCAGGATCACCTCATAGCTGTGCCATTCGAGCGCCGGAAAGCGCTGGGGCATCCCGCCCAGGACGGGGTCGGCAGCGCCCGCCGGCGTGAGCCTGACCTCGCACCAGCCGATCTCAGGCGCAGCCACTCGCCGTGTGCCACCGGCCGCCGCCTCGGCGATCAACTCGGCCCCCAGACACACCCCGATCAGCGGAACCCGGGAACCCAGAGCGTCCGCGAGGAACCGCTTCTCGGCCGCCAACCACCGGTGCAGGTCAGCCTGATCAGGATTGGCGTTCCCGCCGAGGGTGAGGATCGCGTCATACGCGCTTGCCCCGGCGGGAGGCTGAGCCTCGTACACCGGCCGCCAATGCTGCAGCTCCACGGCACCGGCCGCAAGCGAGTCGAGGAACACGCCTGGCCCGGCATCTTCGTCATGGACGATCGTGAGGACGCGCATCCGCCCGTGACGATACGGGACACGAGATCGCGCAGCTCATCCCGCAGATCATGCGCGCCGCGGTGACCGTCGGTCCGGCGCCGAGAAATTCACACTCACCCCTTGCATTGTCACCAAGTCTGAGTTACGGTGCACAACCGTAGCCAAAACCCATGAGGGGTTCGAATAATGCGTAGCGCCTTCCACACAAAGAATCAGACTGTGATCGCACCGCCGGAGCGCGGCGCGACTGGCGTTGCCCGGTTCACCACGGCCGCCGGTCTGGTCACCCGCCAATCCCTCGCTGCCAGGTACCTGCGCTGAATCCAAGCGCAGATACTCCGACGTAGCGAGGGCGGTCCCGATCGGGATCGCCCTTTTTGTTGTCGGCAGCTGGGCGGGTGCAGTCGGTGTCCTGACGGGTCACGGTCGAACGTCGTTCAGATAGATCTGCAGTAACTCGCGTCACTCGGCGTCACATCGCCACGCCTGACGTGACGGTCACTGCTGCCGTTACACACACAAAGAGAGGAAGAAGCTGATGTTGACTCGCTCGCTTGTCACGAGCGTCCTACCCCGAGGTGAACGCCGGACGCGCCGGACGCTGTCCGGGCTGCGCCGGATCGCGGGCCGGCTGCGCACCCTCCGCGGCAATTCGCTGCGGATTCAGGATCGCGCCGACGCGACGCGGGCCCACCACGAACTGCGGCACATGCACGGCCGGCGTGATGCCTGAGTCCGCAGGTGGCCTCTGGTGACACGGCGCTCGAGGCGCTCTTGAGCCTCGAGCGCCGTGTGCTCGCGTTTGCGCAGCAATCTCCGGAGGTTGTGCCCTAAAGCCCGGGGATATGGGGGCCGATACGGCTGCATGAGCCACATCGCCCGAAGGCTCCTCGGCATGCCGAACCGAGGCCGCGACGAACATGCCATCGGACGCACCCAGACCCGCCTCGGACAGTGGTGGAGTGCGCACCCCAGGCTGCTGCGCGGTCTCGCGCTCGCCGCACTCACGTGGTTCGTGGTGTACCTCGCATGGCGGGTGATCTGGAGCTGGCGCGGAGCCTCGCTCTGGCTGGCGATCCCGCTGATGCTGGCCGAGATCTATGGCCTGTGGAATCTGATCGGGCTGACCTGGTTTGGCTGGAGCATCCCGGAGGTCACGCGTCCGCTACTCGAGACCGATTGCGCGGTCGATGTCTACGTCTGCACCTACGACGAACCGCCCTCGGTGCTGCAGGCGACGCTCGCGGGCTGCGCCGCGATCACCTATCCGCACACCACCTACCTGCTCGACGACGGCCGAAGGCCGGAGATCGCTCAGTTGGCTCACCAGTTCGGCGCGCAGTACATGACACGCGCGGACAACACCCACGCCAAAGCGGGCAACATCAACGCAGCCCTCGGACGAACCAGCGGCGAGCTGGTACTGGCGCTGGATGCCGACCATGTTCCGATGCCCGACGTGCTGGACGCGCTCGTCGGCTATTTCGAAGACCCGGACGTCGCGCTGGTGCAGACACCGCACGACTTCTACAACCACGACTCCGTGCAGCACTACCAGACCGGCCGTCACGAGCAATCTGTCTTCTACTCGGTGATCATGCCAGGCAAGGAGCGCCACGGAGCCGCCTTCTGGTGCGGTTCGGGGGCGCTGATCCGGCGCGGTGCCCTGCTTGGCGTCGGTGGCGTCGCGGTCGAGACGATCGCCGAGGATTTCCACACCACGATCAAGCTGCAGCGCGCCGGCTGGAGCACCCGCTACCACGATGAGGTCCTGATCCAGGGACTCGCACCGCACGATCTGGACGGCTACCTGCTGCAACGCGACCGCTGGGCACGGGGAAACCTGGCGGTGTTCACGACCCCGGAGTCACCACTGCGTGCCCGCGAGCTCACGCGAGCGCAGCGCCTCAGCTACTTCGCGAGCCTTTCCTCCTACCTCGCCGGACCGGTCCGGCTGGTCATGCTTGCAACGCTGGCCGTGGTGCTCTGGACGGGGGCGCTGCCACTGAAGGCAACGCCGCTGACGCTCGGCCTGCTGTGGCTGCCGACGATGCTGCTTTCGGTCTGCGCCGGCTCGGCACTGTGCCGCGGGTACCAGGGCGTGGCCGACACGACCCACTATGAGCTCTGCACCGCGGAGATCTACCTGCGCGCGCTCCGTTGCATCGTGCGACCCGGTCGCACCCGCTTCAAGGTCACGCCCAAGCACGGCATCGACCCCGGCGGCTGGCATGCGGTCGGCCGTCTGCGCATCGTGACGCTGCTGACGGTCGCGCTCGCGGCAGGGCTCGCGGCTCAACTGCTCGAGGACAGCGGCCTCCTCGGCGCCGGGGTGATTCCACACCTGCACGGCATCGCAAGGTGGGTGGTGCCACTGCTGGCGCTGTTCGAGCTGCGACGCCTGCTGAGAACGTTGACGATGCTGGGAACGCGCCGGCAGCTTCGGGCTGAGTACCGCGTCCCGCTTGAGGTCTCGGTCGCCCTGACGGCGCCCTCAGACAGTGGCACGCCGATGGTCGGCCACACGCACGACATCACGCCGTTCGGGATGCGCCTTGGCCTGCCCGCACGAATCAGCCCCGGAACCGTGGTGCAGGCGATCGTGCCCCTGCCGACGCTCGAGTTGGAGCGCGACACGGTCGCGCTCCAACTCGAGGTCGTCTCCTGCAGGCCCGCACCGGTCGGTTGGATCGCCGGCGCCCGCATCACCGGCTATGACGCGGAGGCTCGGCGGCGCGTGCTGGAGTACTGCTATGTCGTGGCACCTGGCCGGCGGATCCGCGGCTTGGTCGAGGATCTGTCCACGCCACACTTCGAGGAGACAGAGGCACCCCGGCTCATTTCGGCTCGCGTGGGCTGAACGCGGAACCGAAGTCCGGACCCCTCGGTGAGGCGTCCGCGGCAACACATTCGTTGCGCTGCATCCCGAGTCCCTCGACCTCCGCCTCGATCACGTCGCCCGGCGCCAGCCAGCGGCCGCCGTGGTGCTGCGCATTGCCCGATGGTGAGCCTGTGGCGATCATGTCTCCCGGCCGCAGGTCGGTGATCCCGGAGGCGTACTCGATCAACCGCGGGATCTTGAAGATCATGTCCGCTGTCGTGTCGTCCTGCATCGTCTCGCCATTCAACCTGAGTGTGATCCGAAGCCGGTGCGGGTCATCGACGAACCGCTTGGGCGTGATCCACGGCCCAATCGGCTTGAAGGTCGGACGCATCTTCGTCGCCATGAAGTCCGTGAACCGCAGGTCCGTTCGGTGCATCCGGTCACGTGTCGAGATGTCGTTGAGAATCGTGTAGCCAGCGACGTGTTCCATCGCCTCGGCCTGCGACACACAGCGCGCGTGCCGGCCGATCACAACCGCCAGCTCAAGCTCCCAGTCGTGCCTGCGTCCACTGTCACCGGGGATGATCACGGCGTCGTTGGCGCCGATCACCGACCCCGGCCACCCCGCGAACACGAACGGGATCCCGTTGGCTGCACGCTCGTCCATCGCGCGGGCCGCCTCCGCCTTCGCAACCTCACCGTCGAGGCCCTGTGCGATCGCGTTGGCGGTACGCATCTCGATGATGTGCATCCGGTAATTCGCGCCCGCACAGAGAAACGCTCCCGGCGGGTTGATCGGCGGCAGTGTTCTCAGCTCCTCGAGTGCATGTTGCCCGGCCCTCGACGCAAGCCGGTCCAGCCGAGGTACAGAACGCTCCCAGTCTCCGAGAATCGAGAGGACGCTCGCGCCCGGGCCGAACTCGGCCCGCAGATCCAGGACGCGACCATCCGCGGCCAGACCCGGGAACGGCTCGCCGCCCGGCCGTGCGAAGCTGCCGATTCCGTAACTCACCGTCCTCAGCGATCCCAGTCGACAGCGGATACCCGTGCGAGCGCGAGGATCAGCGATTGCGTTCCGTCACGTCCGCCGCCCTGGGCCCGCAACGCGAGGTAGAGCTCGTGTGCGAGCGCCAGCCCGGGCAGAGCCAGGTCCATGCGCCTGGCCTCTGCAAGTGTGATCTCGATGTCCTTGATGAAGTGCTCGACCATGAAGCCAGGTGCGAAATCCCCCTTCAGCATCCTCGGCGCATAGTTGCTGAGCGACCACGATCCGGCGGCGCCTCCGCTGACGGCCTCAAGGACGGTGTCGAGGTCAAGGCCGGCCTTGTACGCGTAGAGCAGCGCCTCGCATACGCCGATCATCCCGGTCGCGATCAACGTCTGATTGACCATCTTCGCGTGCTGCCCGGCACCGGCCGGACCCTGATGGATGATCGTCTTGCCGAGGATCTGAAACAGAGGCCGAACGCGCTCGACCGCGTCGGCCTCGCCGCCGACCATGATCGAGAGTGTCGCGTTGCGCGCCCCGACATCACCGCCGGACACCGGAGCATCGACACTCGCGACGCCGTTTGCCTGCGCCGCCCTGAAGATCTCCTGCGCGAGCGAGGGCTCGCTGGTGCTCATATCGACGATCACCGAACCCGATCTGGCCGCCGACAGCGTGCCGGCCTCGCCGAGCACCACCTCGCGCACGTCACTCGGGTAGCCGACCATGGTGAAGGTCACGTCCGAGTCTGCGGCAGCCTGAGCCGGATCAGACGCCCAGGTTGCCCCCCTGTCAAGCAGCGGCCGTGCGCGCTCAGGTGTCCGGGTGTACACGCTGACCGGATATCCGGCATCGATCAGATGCCCGCACATCGACGCGCCCATCACGCCGGTGCCGATCCAGCCGATCCGTGTCGATCCTGTGTCGGTGAGGTTCAAGGGTCACTCCTATCTGGAGCCGCTGGTCGCGGCGGCAAGCCGCGGCACGAGCGCCGCGGCATTCTGAGAATCGATGCTTGCACGATCGAGCGCCGGCAGACGGTCCAGGTCCTCGGTCGGGTCACTTCCCGGCGGCTGTGCGAGGTGAGGCCAGTCGGACCCGTAGACGATCCGCTCCAGCCCGACGACCGCGCGAGTCGCTGCAAGCGCGACCATGTTGTTTGACAGACCCGTGTCGTAGTACTGGCCGGCGAGGTGGTCCATGACCGTCGCGCTGGTGTTCACCGCCTTCTCCGGCTCGCGTGCGATCAACGAGTTCAAACGGTGTGCGACGAACATCGCCGTCCCGCCGAGGTGCGCGAACTGGAACCTGATGTTCGGATGGCGGTCCAGCGCACCGGTGTAGATCAGATGCGTCAGCGCTCTGGTCGTATCGAACGGGTATTCGAACAACCAGTCGGGATACTGCTCGAGCACGGGGCGGGTCGGCGGTACCGCTGGGTGCACGAACGCGTACGCGCCGCGCCTGTCGAGCTCGGCGAACAGCTCGTCCCAGACCGGATCGCCCAGATACACACCTTGGTGGTTGGAGAACAGCGCCACCCCGTCGAGCCCCAGGCTGTCGAGCGCATGCACGGCCTCGGCCGCGGCGATCTCAGGACGGGCGGGATCGAACGGCACGATCGCGAGCGCCCCGAACCGCTCCGGTCGATCCCGCACCAGCTCGGCCAGCTCCTCGTTGCCGATCCGCGCGGTCGTGGGTTCCCTGGACTCGAGTGCGCCTCCCATCGAGACCACGGCTGCGTCGATCTCGTAGCGCTCCATGAACGCCTCGTAGCCTGCCACCGTCTGCGGAGGGCGACGGCGCGCCGAAAGTGTCCGCTCGTAGCCGGGCGTCAGCACGTGCGCGTGAAGGTCGATCCTCGGCACGGTCTCAGCTCACCTGACCAGCTGCTGCTTGACGACCTTACCCAGCGCGTTGCGCGGCAACTCCTCCAGCAGACGGACCTCACGCGGGCGCTTGTGTGGGGCCAGTTCTCCGGCGACGTGATCGATCAACTCGCGCTCGAGCCCGGTGCCGGCGTCCTCGGCCACGACCCAGGCCACGATTCGCTCACCGAGGTCAGGATCCGGCTCACCCGTCACCGCGACCTCCAACACCCGCGGGTGCTCGAGCAGCGCGACCTCGACCTCGCCCGCACCGACCTTGTAGCCCCCGGTCTTGATCAGGTCGGTCGAACGGCGCCCCACGATCCGCCAATACCCGTCGGGGTCGCGAGTCGCCAGGTCACCGGTCTGGAACCATCCGTCCGCAAGCGCCTCACGAGTCGCGTCGGGCCTGTTGAGGTACTCCGTGAACAGGTTCGGGCCGCGAACGACGATCTCACCCATGGTCTCGCCGTCATTCGCGTCGAGCGCCAGACCGTCATCGTCGACCAACCGCACATCCACGCCGGGTACGGGAATGCCGACCCGCCCGGGCCGCCGCGGCCCATCCGCTCGAACCGCGAGATTCATCAACGTCTCCGTCATCCCGTAGCGCTCGACGACCTCCTGGCCCGTCAGGCGCCGGATCCGCTCGAACTCGGGCGCCGGCAACGGCGCCGAGCCTGAAACCAGCATTCGTGCGTGCCGGAGGCCGTCCACGATGGCAACGTCGCCCTCCGCCTCCTGACCCAGACGGTGATACATCGTGGGGACCCCGAACAGCACCGTCCCTCCCGCCCGCAGTGCCGCAGCGGCCGCGCCTGCCTCGAACCGGCCGAGGTGGCAAAGCGTGCCACCTCGGCGCAGTGGACCGAACAGACCGAGCACGAGGCCGTGCACATGGAACAGCGGCAACCCGTGCACGATCGTGTCCTCGCCGGTCCACGCCCAGGCGTCCGCGAGCGCATCGAGGTTCGATGCGACCGCACGATACGAGAGGACCACACCCTTCGGCCGCCCGGTCGTCCCGGACGTGTAGACGATCAGTGCAGCGTCCTGCTCACCCCAGCTCGGCTCGG
This sequence comes from uncultured Conexibacteraceae bacterium, assembly GCA_963785385.1. Classification (GTDB taxonomy): domain Bacteria; phylum Actinomycetota; class Thermoleophilia; order Solirubrobacterales; family Solirubrobacteraceae; genus Palsa-465. Next base: position 81,756 of record CAWAVA010000005.1, read on the forward strand.
GCAGCTCGGCGTCGCGAGCCGTGACGTCGACCGCCAACCGGCGGGGGGGTCGCGGCAGCTCGGGGAGCCCACCCTCGGGAGCACCGATCAGCACGTCGGGGGCGCTGTCTGTGAACACATGCAGCAGCTCGGCGCGGCCTAGCCTCGGGTTGATCGGAACCAGCGTGAGACCGGCCTCAATCACGGCAACCGCGGCGACGCAGAACTCGAGCGACGGCTCCGCCCAGAGCGCGACCCGAGCCGCCCCGCTGAGCTGCCCGGCCACCGCGGCGGCCGCCTCGCGCAGCTCTCCGTAGGAGAGACCGGAGCCCGCCACCGACACCGCCGGGCGGCCATCGAGTTCCGTGACACCGGTCAGCATCGGCGTGAGGCTAACCCAAGCCGTCGTCAGGCGGACGTGGGAACCGGCGATACATATCCGCGGCCGCCCGGTGGAAGCCGGCGGGCAGCTCAGAGGCGGCGAGGAAGTCAGCGATCTCATCCATCTCCGCCACCCAGCGCCAGCCCTTCTCGACCGCAGATCGCTCGGCTGCGGCGTGCCGATCCGCAAGTCCCGGGACCTCGCTGTGCCACAGATCGAGCAGGTCCTGCTCGACACCGGCGGCGCGAGCCGCTTCGCGTAAAGCCAGCAGCATCGCGCCGCTGCCCTTGCCCCAGCCGGCGAAGCACATCTTCAGGGCTGACGCCGCACCCAGATCTCCGGCGAGAACGTGCGCGTCGATGATCGAACCGGAGAACAACTCGGCGACGAAGCCTGCGTCAGCGCCCGAAAGGTACAGGCGCGCATCGCCGGGTCGCGCCGGCGGCGAGCCGATGATCGACCCGTCCACCAACCGTTGAACGACCCGCTCGATCGTGCCCACGGTCGCCGGAGAGATCGCGTTGGCGTCGACGAATATGCCTGGAAAGCCGGCGAGCTCGCGAGCCACCTCAACGGCCGCGTGGGGCGGACAGATGCTCAGCACGAGCTCAGCTCGATCAGCCAGGTCCACCAGCGTTCCGACATCCTCGAGGCCAGCCGCAGCGGCCCGATCGCAGGTCTCCAGGCGCCGTCCGGCGGAGCACCAGAGAACCCTGTGGCCACGCCCGACGAGCACCTCGCCAAATGCCGCGCCCATTTGGCCGGGGTGAATCAGACCGATCCGCATTTCGTTCTCACATGATCGCAGCCAGACGTCGGCCGGCTCGCTCAAGCTGTTCGAGCGTCGACGCCACCACGACCTCTCCAAGCCCCATCGCAGTCGCCTCACCGGGCGCGAGCTCGCACGAGCCGGCGACGACGTGGCAGGGGATCGCCGCCGCGCGGGCCCGTGCCGCGACCTCAGAGATCAACTTCCCGGCCCGGCTCTGTGCGTCGAGCCTGCCCTCGCCGGTGATGACCGCTCGCGCCCCTGCGGCCCGTGCGTCGAATCCGATGGCGTCGAGCACGAACCCGGCACCCGATACCAACTCGGCGCCGAACGCCGCCCAGAGTCCTCCCGACAGACCGCCGGCTGCGCCGGTCATCGGCACCCCGCGCGGATCGGCCGGCAGCGTCGCGGCGGTCGCCTCGAGCCGCGCCGTCAGATACTCGATCTCCGCAGCGGTCGCTCCCTTCTGCGCGGCGAATACGAGCGCGGCCTGCCCGAACGGCGTCTGGACATCGCACAGCACGATCAGACGCGCGCGACCGAGACCACCGGACCGAGTGATCGCCCCGATCGCCCCGGCGCCGCCGTCGGTGGTGGCGCTGCTGCCGACCCCCAGATAGATCGTGCGCGCCCCGGCCCGAAGCGCCGCCGCGATCAGTTCACCTGTGCCCGCGCTGCTGGCGGCGACCGCGTCTCGCTCTGCGGCTTCAACCAGGTGCAGGCCACTGGCCGCGGCCGTCTCGACGATCGCGAGCTCGCCGGCCAGCGCGAACTGTGCGCAGATCGGCCGGCCGAGGGGGTCGGTCACTCCAGCTGTTCGGAGGTCCGCACCGAGCGGACCGGCGAGCACCGCCAGAGTGCCCTCGCCGCCGTCGGCCGCTGGACAGACATCCACGGGAACACCGGCCGCGCGGACGCCGCGCCCCACCGCCTCCGCGACCTCGCCGGTGGCGAACGTCCCCTTGAAGGAGTCGGGCGCCACCAGAATCGGAGCTGGCGCACCCATCACGCCGGCCTGGCAGGATTCCGGTGATGAGCTTCCCGCCGCGCCGCGTGGTGACCGGCAACGACGATCAGGGCCGCGCGACCGTCACCAGCGATCGGGTCGTCGACAACGCCGTCGTGCGGCGGTCGGGGCATCGCAGCTTCGTGCTGTGGGCGACCGACCGGGTGCCGGCCGATGTCAGCGGTGACGAGGACCCTTCCGACCTGGGAACGACCGACCGCAGTCTCGCCGAGGGCACCGTGTTCCGCCTCGTCGAATACGGTCCGGGCGTCACGCCCGCGCGTCACCAGACGAACTCGGTCGACTACGCGATCGTGATCTCCGGCGAGATCGATCTCGTCCTCGACGACCAGACGGTTCATCTTCGGGCCGGCGACACGCTTGTTCAGCGTGCCACCGCCCACGATTGGGTCAACGACGGCGATGTGCCCTGTGTGATCGCTTTCTGCCTGGTCGGCGCGATCAGGCCAGAGTCGCCTCGAGCGTGATCTCGGGGACCGCCGCCAGCGCGCGGCTGACCGGGCAGTTTGCCTTTGCGCCTGCGGCTGCCTGCTCGAAGCCCGCCTGATCGAGGCCGGGCACGGTGCCGACCGTCTTCAGCGCGATCGAGACGATCGTCGGCGCGCCGTCCACAAAGCGCAGCGTCACGGTGGCATCGGTCTTGACGAGCTCGACTGGCGTACCGGCCTCCGCCAACGCGGCAGACAAGGCCATCGAGAAGCAGGACGCGTGCGCCGCCGCGATCAGCTGCTCCGGGTTCGCTCCGGGACCGTCCTCGAAACGGGACTTGAAGGTGACCTCGCCCTTGATCCCGTCCCCGGCGGCGAAGCTTCCCGACCCGGTCTTGAGGTCGCCCTTCCAGTCTGCGGTGGCCTTGGCCGGCATCGTCCTGCTCCTTTTTCGAAGGTTGAAGGGTGCTGGACCAAATCCTACGCGCCGGCACCGGTCGGGAGCCGTTCAGGCGGGAATCCCGGGAGGCCCGAGGATCTCGATGCCCTGTTCGTTGGCGAGCCGCGTGAGCGCCGCGATGTCCGGTGCCTCACTGGGCATCGGCGGGATCACCTGCGCGGTAGCAGGCTCGGCGCATGCCCGCATGAACCGCTCGAAGCCGGCCGGCTCGGTGACGAGCAGAAAGCGCGCGGTTTCGGAGCTGATCGTGAACGTGTGCGGAATGTCTCGTGGCCCGTACACGAACGATCCGGCTGGAGCGACGATCGTCTCGCCATCGACCCACACCGTGAGCTCGCCCTCGATCACGTAGAACCATTCGTCCTCGTTGTGGTGCACGTGCAGCGGGGAGCCGGCGCCCCGAGGTCCGAGGTGCTCAAGCACAGCAACCCGGCCGCCGGTCGTCTCGGTTGACGCCTTGACCGTCACCAGGTTGCCGAGGAACCAGAGCGATTCTCCCTCTCCAGGAGCGAGCGCGATCGGCGCCACCGCCGGTGTGCTGTCAGTTATGCCAGTCATTGAAGACCTCCGGATGCAGTTGTTGGTGTGCACAGCCTGCTGCACGCCGGCGCTCGAGTCGATCCCTCGGAAGCGGGGATATTCCGTGCCGGCGTCACCGTCGAGCCGCGCGGCCTGCGTCTGCAGAGCGTGGACACCCCGCGATGTGGCGGTCATACTCGTGAAATGCCGCCGGGGTCCTGGTCGCTTGATCGCCTGGCTGATGACGTGGCGTCGGTCGGGCGCCGCGGCCTTCCGCGCGATCAGTATTACGCCGAGGTGACCGTGCGCCTGCGCCGAGTCGTCCCGAGCGCCGCGGCATGCTGGCACACGCTGGATCCTCAGACTCGGCTGATGACCAGCGATGCCCCCGCCGAACTGGTGGCGAGCGGAGTCTTCGCCCCGGGGGAGGTGATGGCCGCCGGCGCCCGCCTGGTGGCCAGCGAATATCTGGTCGAGGACTTCAACACCTTCGCCGGACTTGCCGGCCGACGAACGCCGGTCGGCACGCTCACGCAGGCGACGCGGGGTCGTCCCGATCGCAGCGTCCGCTACCGCGAGCTGCTGGCGCCCGCGGGTATTCCTCACGAGCTGCGCGCGGCGTTCGTGAGCCGCGGGCGCACGTGGGGCGCCGTTCACCTTGCCCGCCGCGAGGATCAACCGGATTTCTCCGATGAGGACGTCCGAGCGCTGGCGACGATCGGCGGCCTGATCGCGGACGGGATCCGAACATCACTCCGCTTCGAGGCTGGACGACGCGGTGCCGGGGCCGTGCCGGGGCTGGTGGTGCTGGGACGCCACGACGAGATCGAACTGATCACGGGGCCCGCGCGCGAGCTGCTCGAGGCCATGCGCTCGCCCGCGCAGCCGGCGGCAGGCGAGACGCCCCCCAGCTCCGTCCTGGCGCTCGCGGCCGCGGTCCGTGCTGAGCCGGAGTCGGCGAACCGCAACGCCGTCGCGGTCCCGAGCGCAGCGGGCTGGATCACATTGCACGCGTCCTTCCCCGACGGCACCGAGGCAGGCCGTGTAGCGATCGTGCTCGAGCCCTCGGCCAGCCCGCAGTCGGCAGCCGTGCGGCTCGAGGTTCACGGCGTGACCACCCGAGAGCGTGAGATCGCCTCGATGCTCGCGGCGGGGCTGACCAACCCTGAGATCGCCGAGCGGCTCGTGCTCTCCCCCTACACCGTGCAGGACCACATCAAGAGCCTGTTCGAGAAGACCAGCGTCTCCTCACGCCAGGAACTGGTCGCACGGATCTTCCTCGACGACTACCTGCCGCAGTTGATCTCCGGCGCACCGCTCGATGCGACAGGACGGTTCGCTTCGACCTAGACGCCTGTTTCAGCCTGGATCCGCCCCGAGCTGACCGCGTCCTGGAGCGCCTTGTAGTCGCGTTCGTTCTGCTCCGCATAGGCCTGCGCGAACTCGAGGACCGCGCGGTCGAACTTGGTGCTGCCGCCCAGATAGGCCGCGATCGCTATCCGGTCGCCGCTGCGGGCGTGAGCGCGAGCGAGCGTCCAGCCGCACAGTTTGCCGTATTGCGCCATGCCTTCCGGCACCATCTGCTCGATCTCAGCTGAGCCCTTCCAATCCTTGAGCTGGCGAGCGTAAAAGTCACGCTCTGCTCCATCCGCCCCGGATTCGACGTGGATCCAGCCAAGGAAGATGTCGCTGCTGGCCTGCATCAGGCGCTGACCGGCAACGACTCGCTCACCGTGGTTCGCGAACCCGCTCGGAGCGGTGAACTCCTCCAGCACCGACGCCTCAGCCTCCTTGATCTGCATGATCAGCAGGTCGTCGTCGTCGTGCCCGACCATCAGGGCGATCCATGCGCGCGTGCCGACGCTGCCCACGCCCACGACCTTGCGCGCGACATCCACGAGCTCGAACTGCTCGAGCAGGTGCCGCCGATCGAACTCAAGCGTATTGCGGTAGGCGCGAAACACCTGATGAAGAGTCTCGAAGGCCGGCACCTCGTCCCCATCGGCGATGAGCTTGCCCAGCGGCACGATCAGCGGAGCCTGGTCGATGATCTGACGCCGACCGTCAACCACATGTGTCAGCTTCGCCGCGGCCGTCATGCTGTCGCGCGTGACTGCTTTCGCCAGGATCTTCTCGGCCCGCTTGGCCAGGGCGGGTGCCTGGATCTGCGAGCCCAGTTCCTTGATCTTGGCCTCGATGTCCATGTGTGCGTACCAGACGTCGAGGTTGCTCATGCTCGCGAAGCTCGCCATCGCGGTGCGGTACTCCTGAGCTGCCTCAAGCACGACGCGCTCCTGGTCCTTGACTGAGAAGCCGTTGTTGATCGCAGCGATCAACATGCTCACCAGCAGGCGTTTGACGTCCCACTCCCACGGCCCCGGGAGCGTCTCGTCAAAGTCGTTGAGATCGAATACGAGCTGCCGCTCGGGGGAGGCGAAGACACCGAAGTTCGAAAGGTGCGCGTCTCCGCAGCACTGGACATTCAGGCCGGAGCGAGGCGTCCCGGCCAGGTCGTTGGCCATGATCAGCGCGGCGCCACGGTAGAACGTGAACGGCGAAACCAGCATGCGGCCGTAACGAATCGGTACGAGTTCAGGTACGCGGGTGGCGGCCTGTCGCTCAAGCAGGTCGATCGGGTCGGGCCGCCGCGGCGATGGTTCGAACAGGCCGTGGCTCGACCGGGGAACGGCGGCCCGCGCCGCCTTGCCGCGCTCGACCCGCTCGGCCACGGAGAGATGTTCGACGCCGGCGCCTCCCCAGGCCTTCCCGGGCTCGGCAACCGTGGTGTGCCCACCAAGCTGCCGAGTTCCGCCCCTCTGTCTCGTGCTGGTCGTGCTCGTCATGACTATCTCTTTCAGTTACCTGCTGGTTACCAACTCAACAATGTCTCCGATATCCCTGACACCCGACATAACGGCCCGCGGGTTCGCGCTCTCACGCCGGAACCGACGGGCGCTGACCTCCTAGACATCGCCGTGTGTCTCGGTGAAGAGCCCGCCCTGACCGGCCCCGGAACCCGCTGCTCCGCCGCCTCTGCCGCGTAGCACGAACGCGATACCGACCGCAAGCACCGCTCCCGCGATCGGCCCCGCGACGTACACGAGGTAGTGGGAGAAGTCTCCGCTGATGAGATCCGGCCCGAAAGTGCGAGCCGGGTTCATCGACGCACCGGAGATGGGGCTCCCCCACAGACCGGCGAGCGCGATGTAGCCGGCAACGCCGAGTGCGCCAAAGAGGCCGACGTTCTGAGCGCCGGATGCGGTGCCGAGGATCACGCTGACGAGACCCAGGGTCAGGATCAGCTCCATCCAGAAGGCGGCACCAGCCGAGTAGGCAGCGCTCGGATAGTTGGACCCGTAGGTGGCCGACACGTTGATCACCGCGTGCAGGAACAGTGCTGCGAGGGCCGCGCCGCCGAGCTGGACGATGATGTAGCCCGGCACCCGTCTCCATGGGAAGTCCCGCCTCATCGCGAACGCGATGCTGACCGCCGGGTTCAGGTGCGCTCCTGAGACCTTGCCCATGAACAGGATCACCCCCATCACCATCAGGCCCGGGGCCACCACCGCATCGGTGCGGGTGATCATGCCGGGGAACGCGTGGCCCATCATCCCGCCGCCCGCCGCCACCAGCACCAGCAGGAATGTCCCGAACAGCTCGGAGAACAGGCGCCGCCATTCCTGACGGGGATCGTTGAAATCAGCGATCCGGTCAAGAACGCTTCGCTCGTACCGAGCGATGGGACCTTCTGTCGGCATCGGGGTCGCGCTCATGATTCGCTCACTTGGAATAGGTTTCTCGGCCCTTGCCGATGACTAGTCGGCAAATCTCACAGGTCGTACCGATCAGAACATCATCCGTTCGGGATGAAGCTCTGGTTCGTCCCTGGATGTAGGGGAACAGACGCAAGGGTTCAGGGTCTATGGCCGACTGACTGATACCCCCAGCCGGGTTCGAACCGGCGATCTCCTGCGTGAAAGGCAGGCGTCCTAACCGCTAGACCATGGGGGCGAGGACGCCAATTGTATGTGTTCCCCTGGCCCTGTCGGGCGCTGCCACACTCCCAAGAGCCATGGAAAACGTCGGCAACGTTGTCTGGCACGGAATCCGTGACGGCCTCCTGATGGGCTGGACCGTCTGGTGGGCGCTCGTCCTCGGCTTCTTCGTCTCCGCCGTCGTGCAGGCTTGGATCCCGCGCGACCGGATCGAGTCGGGCCTTGGCGCTGGTGGCCCCGGCCCGCTGGCCAGGGCCACCGCCCTCGGCGCCGCCTCGTCGTCCTGCTCCTACGCCGCGGTCGCAATCGCCAAGAGCCTCTTACAGAAGGGCGCATCGGCCGCCACGGCGCTGGCCTTCCAGATCGCCTCCACCAACCTCGTCTGGGAGCTCGGGTTCGTGCTGTGGGTGCTGCTCGGCTGGCAGTTCATGTTGGCTGAATACCTCGGCGGCCTCGTGATGATCGTGCTCGTAGGCCTGCTGTTGCGCAGTTTCGTCTCGGCCCGGCTGGAGGCCCGGGCGCGTCAGCACGCGCAGGACGCTGACAGTGGCCATGTCCACCACACGGCGAGCCAGGGCCTGCCCTGGCGTCAGCGGTTCACGAGCGTCGCGGCGTGGTCCGACGTCGCGCACAACTTCCGCGGCGACTGGCAGATGCTCTACCGGGAGATCGGAATCGGTCTGCTGATCTCGGGCTTCGTGGCTCAGATCGATCAGGGCGCGTTCCACGCGATCTTCCTGAGCGGTGCGCCGGCCCCGATCCCGACCGTGTGGGGCGCGCTGATCGGCCCGCTCATCGCGATGCTGACGTTCGTCTGCTCGGTTGGGAACGTGCCGCTGGCGGCCGTCCTGTGGAGCGGCGGGCTCAGCTTCGCGGGCGTGCTCGCGTTCATCCTCGCCGACCTTGTGATCCTCCCGATCATCGCGATCTACCGCAAGTACTACGGCCGCGTGTTCGCGGCTCGAATCGTCGCGCTGATGCTGGTCACGATGGTCGCAGCGGCGCTGATCGTCGAGGTCGTGTTCAGTCTTCTGGGCCTGATTCCGTCCGGCGCGCGCCCGTCGAACAGCGACATCTTTGGTGGCATCCGCGTCGACTACAAGCTCTGGCTGAACCTCGGCGCCGCGCTCCTGTTCGCGGCATTGTTCGGCCTCACGCTCAGGCGCGGCGCAACCGATCCGGTGTGCGGCATGATGGTCGACAGGCACCGCGCCAAGAGATTCACACGAGATGGCCACACCTACTTCTTCTGCTCAGACGGCTGCAGGCGCAGCTTCCAATCCGGCAACCGTGAGAACGGGCACGCAGCGCACGACCACGGACATCATTCCCACGTTCACGGGCACCACGCTTGACCGAGTGGCCGAGCTGCGCTCCGACCGCGGCGAGGTCCAGCGACTGCTGAAACACCCGGATGCCGCGGTCCTCGGAGCCAGCGCTGACAGCGTGCTCGTCTCTGAGGAGCCGCAGCCTCGCCTGCTGCGCCGGCCGCTCGAGGGGCGCATCAACCCCCATCAGCCGATCCTGCTGGGGATGGACGGCGAGCGGCCGCTGTTCGCCGCCGACCTCGACGATCCGGAGGCCGAGTCAGAGCTCATGCAGACCGGCCATGGGCGGCTGATCACCCTGCGGGAGGCGGGCGCCGTTCTGCCCCAGGCCGAGGGCGGCCTGGCCGCCTATCTCGTGGCGGTGCTCAACTGGCATCGCACCCATCGGTTCTGCTCCGCGTGCGGCGCCCGTACCCGCGTTGCCGACGCCGGACTTTCGCGCCGCTGCCCCAACTGCGGCGCGTCGCACTTCCCGCGCACCGATCCGGTCGTGATCATGCTGGTGGAGCATGCGGGTGAGGTGCTGCTGGGCCGGCGGATCGGCTGGGAGGAGGGACGCTTCTCGATTCTCGCCGGCTACGTGTCTCCGGGCGAGACTCCGGAGGAGGCCGTCCTGCGTGAGGTCCAGGAGGAGTCGGGGATCGTCGCCGACTCGCCGCGCTACATGGCGGCCCAGCCGTGGCCGTTCCCGTCCTCGCTGATGCTCGGCTATGAGGCGAGCTCCGAGGGTGGTGAGCCGGTGCCGCAGCCGGGTGAGATGGTCGAGGTGCGCTGGTTCAGCGCAACGGAGATCGCCGACGCCCAGCGGGGCGCCGGCGATCTGAAACTGCCCGGCGGGGTGTCAATCGCACGCGTGCTGATCGACGCCTGGATCGCCCGCGGCGGACGACGGCTCTGACCGGCGCGGCCTGGCGGGCAGGGTCCGTGCTTCCGGTCAGGCGCTCAGCTGGCGCTCCACCCGTCTGTCCGGCACAAGCCAGATCAGTGCCACGCCGACGTAGATTGCAACACCGAACCACCGGTCAACGAAGGTCAGGCCGATCCCGAGGCAGTAGAGCAGGGGAGAGATCTTGCCCTTCAGATCTGAGCCGATCGCCTTTCGCAGTGTTGAGTCGCTGCCCTCCGCTCGCAGCAGCATCGTCTGCAGGATGTAATACGCGATCGCGCAGGCGAGCAGGATGATCCCGTAGAACGCAACCGGTGTGGTCGGGAAGTGATTCTCACTCATCCATGCCGTGCTGAACGGTGTCAGCGAAAGCCAGAAGAGCAGGTGCAGGTTTGCCCAGAGAGCCCCGCCGGTCACCCGGGATACCGCCGCCATCATATGGTGGTGGTTGTTCCAGTAGATGCCGAGGTACACAAAGCTGAGCGCGTAGGCAAGCAGCGCTGAGAGCTCGTGTCGCAGCGCATGCCACGACGTCCCGTCGGGCAGGTGCAACTCGAGCACCATGATCGTGATCAGGATTGCGATCACGCCGTCACTGAACGCCTCGACACGCCCCTTTGGCACCAGCGAGAGGCTACCCGGAGCCGCCCCGGGATCGTTGACCGTGCCCAGTGAGCTAGTCGCCCGAGCGCTCGCCGTCGATGTCGTCGAGCAGGTCGTCGAAGTAGTCGGCCAGGCGGTTGAGCACGCGTGCGGCCGCGTCGAGGTCATCGTCTGAGAACTCGGCCAGTGCACTCTGCCATCGTGGCTCCATCTGAGCCTGCCGCGTGGCGATCACCTCCACCCCGCGCTCGGTGAGAGTCGAGAGCACAACCCGGCGATCCTGCTCGGAGCGAGTCCGCTTCACGAGCCCTGCCGCCTCGAGATGCTCGAGCATCTGGGCGACGCTCGCGGGCGACAGGTCGGCGTGATCAGCGAGTTCCCGCGCCGAGCGCTCACACGTGCCGGCCAGGCCGAACAGCAGTCCGTACTGGGCGTAGCTGATCTGGCCAGGGCGATGAGTCTCGCGTCCGCGCAGCTTGCGCACCGCCACCATCGCGCGCTTGAATGCCAGCCCGAGCTGACCGGTGGGTGTGGCCGGATCGTGGATCAGGCTCTTGGGTGCGGCCGGCCCCCCACGAGCGCCCTCACCCTCCGGTGGTGCTCCCGTGGCGGTCAAGCGAGTGCCTCCGCGACGGCGCCGGATTCCACCGCGACGTGGTCAGGATCCTCAGCGCCGACGGCCTTCGCGGCTCGGCGCGCATTCGACTCGGCGCGCATCAGAACCACGCACGGAATGATCGCGAGAGCGGCCATCCCGGCCGACCACCAGAAGGCGGTGCCGTACGCGTTCGCCTGCTGTGCAGCCGTATGGGCATCGCGGCCGGCATCGGCCAGCACGACCGCCAGAATGGTGGTCCCGATCGACCCGCCGACCCGGTTGATCACGTTCAGCTGCGGTGTCGCATGCGACACCTCGCTGCGGTCGAGCGCAGCAAAGGCCGCGGTCATCGCCGGCATGAAGCTGGCACCCATGCCCATCCCGCGGAAGAACATCGCGACGCACAGCAGTGCGACGCTGGTGTGAGCACCGATCATCCCGAACGGGATCGTCATCAGCACCGTGATGATCACGCCGACCAGGGCAACGGGGCCTCCGCCGTAGCGCTCGGTGAACCGTGCCGAGAACGGCATCGCGATCGCCATGCCAAGGCCCTGCGGGGCCGTGAGTAGACCGGTCTGGATCACGCTGAAGCCACGCAGCTCCTGCCAGTAGAGCGGCATCAGGATCATCGCTCCGAATACGGCTGCACCAAGCGCGAACATCACGATTGAGGCGGCCGAGAAGTGCCGCCGACGGTAGAGGTGCAGGTCGAGCAGCGGATTCTTGATCCGCAGCGCGTGAAAGACGAATCCGGCAACGAGAATCAGGCCGGCCACGACCGGGATCAGAACATGAGGGCTGCTGAACGAGCCGTAGGTACCCGCCTCGGCCAGACCGTAGGTGATGGCGACAAGACCGGTCGACATCAGCACGAGCCCGGGGACGTCGAGTGCGTCCGTCTTCGCGCCGGCCTTGTCCGGCAGCAACCTGAAGGCGAGCGGAATCGCGATTGCGCCGACCACGATGTTCACGAAGAAGATCCAGTGCCAGTTGAGCACCTGGATGATCACGCCGCCGAGCAGCGGCCCGAGGGTCGGAGCGAGCATCATCGGTATCGCGACCAGGCCCATCACACGGCCCATGCGCTTCGGGCCGGCGGCATCGGCCATGATGATCTGGGCGAGCGGCATGATCATGCCGCCGCCGACTCCCTGCAGCACACGGAAGGCGATCAATTCGTCAACTGACGTCGCCAGTCCGCACAGCAGCGAGCCGAGGGTGAAGAGAGCGAGAGAGATGAGGAAGACCTGCTTGGCGCCGAAGCGGCGCGATGCCCAGCCGGTCACCGGGATCACGGCGGCCAACGCGAGCATGTAGCCGGTGATCACCCACTGGATGCTGGTCAGGCTGGCGTGAAGATCCTCACCGAGCGTCGCGAGTGCGACGTTGACAATCGTCGTGTCGAGGATCGACATGACGGCGCCGAGCATGGCGACGCCGGAGATGATCCACACGTGGCGTGGAATCTTGTTGGGATCGGCGTCATGAATCGCCGCAGAGCTTGAAGTCACGGACATGAAAGCTACGGTACCAAATGATTAGGTAGATAACCTTAGCTACCGCATAAATTCCTCTGCGCCTGGCGGCCCACGTGCTCAGGATGGTCGAGAGCCCTCAGAACGGCCGCAAGTCATACGCAGGCCGGTGGCCGGAGGTCGCGTCGGTTCGGCATATGCCCATAATGGAGCGTGGCAAATCTCAGACGCACGCTTGTTGTCGTGTTCCTCGCGTCAGTCTTTGCATCGTCGGCGGGCGCTGCGCAATCGGCGGGCGCTGCTCAATCGGCGGGCGCGCATCCGGTCGGCATCGCCGGCAGATGGAACCTGGTGCTCAATTCAAGCTTCGCAGGCAAGAAGCTGCCGCCGGATTGGCGGGCCGACTGGTTCGGCAAACGCGCCCCGGTTGCGCATAGCGAGAGAGACTGCTACAGCTCTCAAAACCTGACGTTCCCCGGTGACGGGGCTCTGCACCTCCTGGTTACCGCCCAACGGTCGACGTGCGCTCGAACCACTGAGCCCTACACCGCCGCGCTCATCAGCACCGATCCGAGTGACGGCCGCTCAAGCCCCGGTTTTCAGTACAAGTACGGCGTCCTGGAGGCCAGGATCTACCTCCCGGGTGATCACGGGAAGATTGCTGACTGGCCCGCCTTCTGGGCCAACGGCCAGAGATGGCCGGCCACAGGTGAGGACGACGTGGTGGAAGGTCTCGCGGGCTCGGCGTGCTGGAGCTTCCACAACGCTCAGGGCCTCAGGAACGGTTGCATCCGCAACCTCAGGCCCGGTTGGCACACATTCGCCTCCAACTGGGAGCCCGGCTCGCTGACCTACTACTTCGACGGCGTCGAGGTCGAGAGGCTCACCTCCGGCATAACCTCGGCCCCCATGTACATCGTCCTCAACAACGACGTGCATTCCAACATGGCCGACGTCACAGAGCCTGCCGCGATGAAGGTTCAGTACGTCAGGCTCTGGCAGCACTGAGCTACGACGCGCGCCCGAGGCGCGGCGCCTTCGCCCCCGGCGCTGGGGAATCCGCGTGGCGATCGTGCTCGTGGTGGTAGCGATCGGCACCGTGGTCGTGTGGTGGACCACGGCCGGCGGACACGCCCGTCCGGCTCAGACCGCGCATGTTTCTGGCGCGCTCCCGACAGGCTCGCTGGCGGCGCTTCAGGTAGCCGGAGCACTGGCGATCGGACCGACAGGCTCGCTCTACATCGCTGACGTGGCTGCCCATCGCGTGCTTGTCCGGCTCAGCGATGGCCGGTTCCGGGTGGTGGCGGGGAGTGGCGAGCCTGGTTATTCCGGCAACCGTGGGCCGGCGCTGAGCGCGCGGCTGTCGACGGTGTCGGATCTGGCGTTCTCCCCGACAGGCAGCCTTTTCATCGTTGATGGTGGACGGGTCCGGGTGATCGACCCGAAGGGCGTGATCCGCACCGTCGCCGGCAACGGCCGGGCGGCTGGCCGGATCGCCTTCGGCACGCCGGCTCGGTCAGCCGCCCTGGGCACCGCAGGCCAGAACGCCGGTCCTTCGATTGCGGTCGCCCGGAACGGAGAGCTGTACATCGCGACGGCACACCAACTGCTCCGTCTCACCGGTCGCGGCACACTCGATCCGGTGGCGGACCTCGCCACGACCTGGCCTTTCCACGGCAGCCTCGACGGGCTGGGTCGCATCGCGGTCGACGCTCAGGGCGACATCGACGTTTCAGGGGTGGACGGCTGGTCTGTCTGGCAGGTCACGCCCAACGGGCGGGCTCACGCACTCAGCCCCGGCAGCGGAGCACGAGAGAGCGGCGGAGGCTACTCGATCCTGCAGCGGGCCCCCGGCGGGACCGTCTACGCCGAGAACGGTCCGACCATACTGCGCATCACCCAGCACGGGCTTGTGCCGGCATTCAGGATCAACAGGGTCAACGGCGAATACTTCTGGCCCACCTATTTCGCCTTCGGTGAGCACGGCGAGACCTACGTGGACGAGATCCCCGGGGATAGCGGATTCGAAGCTCATCAACGGCTCATCGCGACCCATGCTGGGCACTTGACCGTGCTCTGGCACGAGACCAACCACGGAGACCAGGACAGCTTCGGTTCCAAGTGAGCTATCGGGGCCCGGCATCGACGTTCCGCCTTCGACGATCCTCCTCACCACCCCACGAACTCGGGATCGGACTCGTGATCCCGGACCGTCCTGGCTCTCACGGCAGCACGCCGAAACCGGGTCGCACGATCGCCGATTGGCCCGCCGACCATCTCGCGCTGATGGACGCCGTGGGGGTTGACCGCTTCGGGATCGTGACGCAATCCGGCGGGACCCCCTACGGGATCGCCCTCGCCGGTGCGGTGCCACAACGGGTCAACGCACACTCGCTGCTCGGAGCGATGGCGCCGCTCGCGGAGAAGGCGCAATGGCGCACGGCCGGGAAGGATATGAAGATGGCGGCGATCTTGTCTCGGCGCGCGCCGTTTCTGGTGCGAGCCGGCTTCAGGCGTCAGTACAGGAAGTTGCCTGATTCAGCGATGGGACTGTTCAAGGGACCCGACGCGGAGGCCGTCCGGATCCCGTGGGTAAAGGAGCTGTTCATAACAACGACGGCGGAGCTGTTTGCGAACCCAAGCGGTTTCGTCGAGGAGGTCCGGATACTCTGCAAACCGTGGGGGGTCACCCCCGGGGCCGTCCGCGCTTCCCTCTGGACCGGTGAGTTCGACCGGATGCACCCGCCGTCGCACGCCCATCGCGTCGCCGAACTGCTCGGCGGAGACCCACCGGTAACGGTTGTGCCAGGCGTCGAGCAGATCGGGCTGCTTGTGATCTTCCGGGACGCCCTGCGATTCGCGACCGGTTGAGGCAGCGGCGACAGTGTCGTCCGACCGTGCCTGCCTGCCCGTAAGGCACCGCTGCGAGGTCAGCAAACTGCCTCAGCTCACTGATACCGCGTACACGGGCGGCAGGCGCGTAGCCACTTCGAACCATGTTTCCCCGGCGTCGCCTGAGCCGAACACCTCGCCGGTTGTTGAGCCGAAATAGAGTTCCAGCGAGGATCCTGCCCCCTTGTTCTGGAAGGCCTGCCGCAGGATCGTCAGGTACGCGTGCCGCTGCGGCAGTCCGTCGCCCCGCGGCGCCCACGTCTCGCCGCCGTCACGCGTTTCATACACCCTTACGCGACCGTCGGGCATGACTCGGTCCATGTCGGCGACGAGGGGGATCACGTACGCGCTGTCGGGATCGGCCGGGTCGACCACGAGGGGGAACCCGAAATCTGACGGGAGCCCAGCGCCGATCTCACTCCAGCTGGCGCCGGCATCATCGGAGCGGTACACGCCCCCGTGGAACTGGATGAACATGCGTTCTGGCCGTGCCGCCGCGCGCTCCAGGTGATGCACGCACAACGCCGTGTCGGCGTCCGGCGGTGGCTCTGGCAGGTTCAGCTCAGCAATGACGTCGTCGGGCAGGTAGCGCGGCGTCAAGCCCTGGTTACCTCGCCACCAGGAAGATCCACCGTCCTCGGTGTGCCAAACACCCGCCGCCGAGATCGCGACAGAGAGCTTCTCGGGCTCGCCAGGCCAGGGCGCGATTGAATGCACGCACAGCCCACCGCCACCCGGCTGCCATTTCGATCGTGTCTCGTGCTCCCACAATCCCGAGTTGATCTCCCAGGTGCAACCGCCGTCAGCCGACTGAAAGAGGACGCCGGGGTCGCCGCCGGCGTACAACAGGCCCTCGGCCTCGCCGGGTGTGATCACCCAGATCCTTTCGAGCGCCTGCTCGCCCCCCGGCGGCAGCTCGACACCCGTCGCCTGCTCCCATCCCTCACGCCCGTTGCGTCCACCCCAATCCCCCACCTGCGACTCGGTGTAGAACACCTTGGGGCCGTAGAACGGCGAAGTCATCGTCGCAAGCACCCGGCCCGTGCGCGGGTCACGCACGGCATAGTCGATCGGCTCACCGTCAAACATACGCGCGACGATCTCCCATTCGCCGCGCGGTTCCCCCACGAGCACGAACAGCCCCTTCTTGGTGGACACCAGCAGCTCGGTCACCTACTCAGCCTCCTGTGATTGCAGGCACGATCTCCAGACGAGCCTCGGCAGAGACCGCAGTGTTCTCCTCGCCTCGCTCACCGTTGACGAACACGTTGATGTGCCGCCTGATCAAGCCACGCTCATCAACGATCCATCCACCGAGCGCGGGATGCTCGCGCTCCAACTCGCGCAGCAGTTCCAGCACGGTCACCGCCTGGAGCTCATGCTCCCCGACGCCGCCGGCGAGCTCCCGCAACGGACCGCGTACGCACACGAGCGCCATCAACTGATCCTAAGCCAGACCGCAAGTTGCCTTCGAGTCGCGGTGGTTGCCGCGACCGCGCCAGCAGACGTGTAGCGAAGAGTCATCGCGGCTGGTCAGGTGACCCCGGTTGGGGGAGGACAGCCGCGTTGGCACCGATGGGCCCGGGCCGTGTTCGTGATTGCCACGCGACCGCACCAATCGCCGCGAGTGCGTATATGGCCACGGCGAGCGCTTCGCCACCAACGACGTCGGACAGGTAGTGGGCGCGCAGGTAGATGCGACTCAGGCCGACGAGCACAGCCAGAAACGCGCCCGCGGTGATCGCGCCGATCCGTCCGGCCCTGGTCGGGATCATGACCGTGAGCGCAATCGCGAGCGCGAGCCAGCCAACGGCGTTGGCAGCGTGCCCCGAGGGGTAGCTCTGGCCCGTGGTGTGCACGAGCGGGTCCGAAGGACGGGGTCGGTCGACCAAGAACTTGGCGATCCACACGCTGAGCCAGGTGAGAAGCGCTCCGACCAGGAGCGCGCCGGCACGGGCGCGCTCTCGGCGCCTGGCCAGAAGCGTGGCGCCGAGTAAGACGGCCGGGCCGATGATCACGATCAAACCCAGGCTTGTGACGATGCGGGCGGCGTGGTCGAGCCAGGGCGCGCGCAGATCGTTGGCGATCGCGAAGGCGTGCGAGTCCAGCGAGAGCGAGGAGCTGCCGACCACAGCGATCGTCAGAGCCACGAATACCATTGCGGCGACGGTGGCAACCGCTGCCAGCACCCAGGAAATCGAAGCGCGGCACGCTGGCATAGCCTCGCCCATTGTTACTCAGGATAGTTGCCGTGCTCATCGGCGATTAGGCCGGTTCGAACTGGTCAGGTCCCGAACCTGCCTGCACGGTTGTCGCGCTTAAGCAGGCGATTCGAGCTGGTCTGGGCAATCAGGTGGGGGGCAGCGCGATCCCGTCGGCACCTCCGCTTGGCTTGGATCGCCGTGGCTCCCGGACCCCGGACGCGCCGTCATCGTCGCTTCCCGGCGGCTCATCGTCACTCGGCGGCGGCATGAGCCCGCCGGTCTCTCGGCAGGTGAGATTCCCGTAGTAGTAGCGAGCGATCACGAGCCGGTCGCGTTCGGGAAGCGCGGTGATCGCTTCGGCAATCCGCGTGCGCATCTCCCCCTCATCGACGAGCGTCTGCGGGTTCGGGGCGCCGGAGTCCGGCAGCGTGTCGAGCAACGACTGCTGACTGTCACCCGAGTCATCTGGCGTGCGGAGCTCTTCGATGATCCCCCCACGGATGCGGGTGATGGCATAGGTGTCGAAACTGATCTCGCGAGCGATGTCAAACCGGTCGATCGCGAATAGAAGCCCCTTGAGACCGTAGAAGATCAGGTGCTCCTCGACATGAGCCGGCAACCTCGAGCTCAGCCGCCCCGCGACGTACTTGACGAGCGGCGCATACGCAACGACGAGCCGCTCACGCGCGGCCTCGTCATCCGCGACCTTGTATCGCCGCCATAGTTCGTTCAACTCACTCTTTGGCACAGCCCACCGCCAGATCGAGCGGTCCGCCGGCGCGCGTGGAAAGACAGCGGCCGTGCGACTCAGAAGCGCAACTTCTGCGTACCGTAGCTCACTTCCAAACTCACGAGACCGTCGGATCGGCTACGAGCACCAGTAGCCTCCAGGCTGTTGGTTGCCGATCGTTCGGCAGTCTCGTGAGTGCGCCCAGCGGGGCTCTGTTTAGGCGTCGGCCGGTCGGGGTTCGGGCAACGCGATGCCGTCACGGTCAGTCTGCGGACACGGACGGCGGGGCTCACGAACCCCCGTACCACCAGGTTCGTCAAAGTCCGGAGGCAAAACCAGAGTCGTCTCCGGCTCCTCGCGCCGGAGGAGCTCGCGTGCTACCCCGAGGATCTGGCGACGCAACTTAGCTCGCTCCTGCGCCGAGGCCGTCGCTATGAACTTCACCGCCAGGTCGTGAAAGAGGGACGCCAACTCAGATGGCCCAAGCAACTCGAGGTCAGGGAAGCTGCTCATCCCGTTCGATTCTCCTTCCGCATCGCTGACACTGCAAGGACTCGCGGGAACGCCCACGGTCCTCCGCTTTTCCTCGCTGGAAGGGACGTCGTCTGCGGCGTCCCGAATCAGCCCTCGGCGGGCGCGCTGCATGATGATCAATGCGAAAGGCAATGCCCGCCACCCCGACACCGGTGGTGTTTCGGTGGCTGGCGAGCGCTAGCCGGGCTCGTGCAGCGAGACCCCGACGGTGCCTCCGAACCTACCTCAGCCCGCCCAACCGGGGCAGGTTTGTCGGACGGCAGGCTTATGCATCGATCGAGACGGAGCAATCTCACTGCCGATCGACTCTGGCCCAAGGCGGAAGCGAATTGGCCAGCGGGGAAAGAGTCCGTGCCTGAGCGATCTACTAACGCTCGCTCTGGCTTGTCGCCTGCGGCCGTAGTTCTCGCGTCGAATCGCTGATCAGAACGGCAAGCGTCTCGACGGTGAAAACGGCGAGGAGAACACCAGCGGCTATCGCCCACGCGGTCGCGGTCAGGTTTAGAACAAGACCGGCGATCGCGAGCAACTCAACCGCCACAGCGAGGTACGCCCACGCCGTGACCAACCTTTGCCCATGCGCCTCAGGTCGCAACGGGTTCGCGAGGTCATCGGCCATCAATCTGTAAAACGGGCCGTCAGAAACGACCATCGCCACCAGGTAAATCGGCACGGTCCCGGCCATCGCCCCATAGAGCGCCAGATGAGCTGGAGCGGCTACGTCAGCGAGCGACATGCTCGTGAATCTTGCACAGCGCACCGGCCAACCAGAAGCCTTTTCAGCCAGGCCAAGCGACGGTGAACTCGCGTCGGCAGACTGCCGATTAGAACAAGCGACAACCTGTCGGCGCGCTGGCTGCTTTGACGCCTCCTAAAGCCGTCACCGGATCACTCAATGACGGTGAGCGGGGCCCGCGCAATGTCGCCGCGCCGACGCTGCCCCCACCCAACGACAGGCAGGACGGTTTCCCGGGTCTCGTTTCTCCCGGGATGGGATGTCTGTGGCTAGGATGCCGCCGTTATGTTCGACGCCGCTCAAATGAGATGCGCAGTCGACGCGACTTCGTAAAGCTCGCCGGCGGTACTGCCGCAGGGGTCTTTGGCAGCGCGACACTCGGCGACGCGGCCGCCGCGACCGGTTCGGCGAGCACTGCCGTCAACGGCCTGCCGTCTGCCGTTGGCGCCGGTGCGGCGCAACAGCAGGTGCTGGACGGAAATCGCCGCATCGCAGATATGCGGTCGGCGTCAGTGATGTCCAACCCGCCAACCGTCGGTCCCTATGGCGCCGGATACAGCAGTGGCGGTGACCTATCAGCCGCGGAGGGCGGTGGGTACGGGCTCACGACCGCGATCGCCGTCAAGGTGAATTATGGGGCGCCCAACGGCGATAAGCACTTTCGGATTCGCGGCGGTCCCTACCAGTACATCAACGGCAACACCGGGACCGACATGGGAGCGGTGCAATCGATCTCGCTGCACGGGATCGGGTTCACTGCCAAAACGATGCACGCGTCGTTCGATTGGCAGGCCAACACGGGAAATCCGCTACTGGTCAGGATGCGAGATGAGTCGGTGGTCGCAAGGCTGATCGTGTGGATGGGAGCAGATGGCGGCCCGTTGCAACCGCACGTGGCCATTAACTCTCCGCAGTCGCTGGCACCGCCTGGCGACAACAAGTACCACCTGCTGCCGATCAGCTGCCCGAGCAGGGGTTTCAAGTACACGCTGCTTCTCGAGTTCGAGTCGGGTGACTTTGGGGGCGTATGCGTCGATGTGGGCGATGCGATCACCTACCCGTCTCTTGGCCCGGCACCCACGCTGATGGTGATCGGAGACAGTTACGTCGACATCGGCGGCGCCACCGGCGGCGCAACGCCCTGCTCAGCTGGGTATGCCACGAGGCTCGCCCGAGCACTCGGGATGGACTTGTTCACCTCCAGCTATGGCGGGACAGGCTTTTCGGCGACCGGCGGTGGGCCTGGATACAACTATGCGCAGCGGGTTCCCTTGGAGGTCACGCCAGGCGCGTTTGCCCCACCGGATCTCGCGTTGATTTTCGTACAGGGCTCGATCAACGACGGTCTGTTTGGTTTCGCCGGCACCGATCAGCTCAACACGGATATCAAGAGCGTCTTCACACAGCTGCAGGCGTCGTTTCCTGGTGTTCCGCTCGTGACGTCGATGCCGATGCACCCATACCGGGGCAGCTCCGTCGACAACGGTGATGACGCCACCGTCGGTGCCCAGATCGCGACCATCGCCGCCGAACTCGGCATCCCCTCGCCGATCGACCCCGTCGGCTACGGACTGCTCACGGGAACCGGCTACGACGGCCACATCGTCGGTGACGGCACCAGTGACTATTTCTCGGACGGCGACCATCAGCACTACTCGCCGGCAGCCGGCAAGGCGCTCGGAGACTTCATCGCCACCGAAACTGTGTCCCTGCTCGGACTCCAGCTCGCCTAGCAACGCGAGCTCGCGATCATCGACGCCACCGCCCAGATTGCTCGACTGCCGCTTTGATAGATGCTGTGCCCAACTCAACAGGTAGGCTGCTTCCAGATTTCAAGTGGCAGGAGGAGCTGATGTCTGATGGTCTGGAGTTGCTCCGAGCGTTTGAGGAGACGCGCTGTTCGCGCTGTGGGCGAGAGCCTCACGGTCTGCCGGACTTAGCAGCCTGGAACGAGATCTATATAAACGGCCGTGCGGTGGGGACGGTCTGCCCCGATTGCCAGACACCGGAGGAGGCGCAGGAGGCAGTCCAGAACCTCGCGACCGTGGATTATGAATCGGCGCGTGAAGCGATCGAAGCTCGCATATTGGCTGCGGAAGAGCTCCGTGAGTATCTCGAAGCGACTCCGGACGACGGCGAGCGCCTCAGGCCGCCTGCTCGGTTCGCTGAGGCGGCTCCCCGGTTCGTCGGATTCTCTGTTCCAACCGGCTCCGAACACCCACACCTGGTCACGATCTGGTTTCCGACGGTCCTTGAGCCCGACGAAGAGGGCGTACGCGCCAGTGACGGAAGCGTGATCCCGACGTTAGAGATCGTCAACGAGGATGGCGGCGTTATGGCGGCTGGCGACGGAGCGTTTATCGAGGCAGTGCCTATAACGGACTGGATGGGTTGGGATCGGGTCCTAGTGCCAGTGGAGCAGGGGCGGGCGGCCTTACTGCTGGAGGCGTTCGCCATAATTTTCCGAGAGACCATCGAGGCTCGCGGCGTGCGCTCAGTTCACGGCATGACGACCATTCTCCAAAGGCTGAAGCGCAAAAAGCGCTCGCCTCGGGCCGACTGACCGTCCCAGCGCTTGGTTGGGTACTCAGCGAGGCTCGCGCCACATGCAACCGACCGTGGGCCCACCGCCCGGTGCGGCGAACTCGCCGATCGTCACGAAACCGAGCTGCTCATAGCGACGGTCATTAGCGCGGTTGCTCGATTCCAAGTACGCCGGAAAGCCCTCCTCGTCGATACGAGCGAGATTCGCGGCCAGCAGAGACATGCCCTTGCCCTGGCCCCGATGATCCGGGTGCGTGGCCAACAGGCTCAGGTAGTAATGCGCTCGGTCGCGAGGGTGATTGGTTTCAAAGCTCTCGACCAGGACCAGAACATCATCCGCGTGCGCGCCAAGCAGGTCTCGCAGTAGTGGCTCGAACTTAGCCGCGTCTTCATCGGTCAGTTCCGAGCGGCCTGGCGGCACCCACAGTGACGCTGCGCCGCCGTCATCACTCATCCAGGTCCAGCCGTAAGGAATCGCGCTGTGAAGGTATAGGCCCCAGAGAAGTCGGAGGTGGTCCAAGCGCGTCCGCGTATCAGGGAACGCCCAGCCCCACGTCGGATCATTCGCAAACGCCAGCGCGAACAGCTCCGTCGCGCGATCAGCCTCCGCTTCGGACACCTGCTCGATCGCCGGCACAGGCGGCGACTGACGGGTTGGTTCCTCCTCCATTCCCACTCCTCCCCGGTTCCGGACATATTTCGCCCGCGTGAGCCAGCCCCTGCCAGCAGACTCCTTATTTCGGGAGCTTCTGACGATGCCGGCGCCCGGACTCGAACCGGGGCGCTTCGGATTAAAAGTCCGCTGCTCTACCAACTGAGCTACGCCGGCCTGTGGCTGTGATGATGGCAGCCGCGGCTGGATTCCGGCTCACCCGCCGTACGCGACCAGCTCGATCTCGACCAGCATCCGCGGGTCTATCAGGCCCTGGACCTCGACCATGGTCGCGACCGGGCGCACGTCCCTGAAGACCTCGCCATGAGCACGCCCGACCTCCCCGGAGCGGGAGATATCGGTGACATAGATGCGGGTCTGGACTACATGCTCGACGGACAGGCCGGTGCGGCCGAGCTCGTGAAGCAGCTTGCGGAGAATCTCCGCCGCCTGTTCATAGGGGGTGTCGCCGACCACGAAGCCGCTCGGGTCCACGGAGGTTGTGCCGCCGATCAGCACCCAGGGTCCGGCAGCAACGACCCGACAGAAACCGATCGGCTCCTCGAACGGAGAGGGGGGATCGCCGCCGAGCCGTTTGATCGAATGCTCGGAGGTCACGGGGCTCGGCCTGATCTCGCCTGGGAGGGGCTCGTCCGGACCGTCAGTGCCGGAAGTGGCGGCGATTGGTGAAAACCATCACGGCGCCGGCGCGATCGACAGCCTCGACCGTCAGCTCGTCACGAATCGAGCCGCCCGGCTGAATGATCGCGGTGACTCCGGCCTCGATCGCGATCTCAGGTCCGTCGGCAAACGGGAAATACGCATCGGAGGCGAGCACTGAGCCGCTGACCGGTCCCAGGGCCTTCTCGATCGCCATTCTGACCGCGTCGACCCGACTCATCTGGCCGGCGCCGATGCCGAGCGTGGCACCGTCCCGAGCGAGCACGATCGCATTTGACTTGACGTGCTTGCAGACGCGCCAGGCGAATAGCAGCTCCGACCATTCCTCCTCGGTCGGGCGTCGCTCCGATGCAACCTCCATCACATCTCGATCCTCGTTGGAGGAATCGCGATCCTGCACAAGCACCCCGCCGATCACCTGGCGGATCGATGGCTCCAGCAGAACGTCCAGGCGGCGCTCGCGATCGTCGAGGATCCGCACGTTCGGTTTGTCGGCGAACACCTCCAGCGCGTCCTCGTCATAGCCCCGCGCCAGCAGCACCTCGACGAACTGGCCGTGGATCGCCTCGGCGGTGACCCGGTCCACGCGCCGGTTCAGAACGATCACGCCGCCGAAGGCCGAGGTTGGATCGCACGCGAAGGCGCGCTGGTAGGCCTCGAGCGTGGTGGCGCCGACCGCCACTCCGCACGGGTTGTTGTGCTTGACGATCACACAGGCGGGCACGACGAATTCGGCCAGCAGCTGCCGGGCCGAGTCAAGGTCGAGAAGGTTGTTGAACGAGAGATCCTTGCCCGCGATCTGCGCGACCTGTGAGAGCACGTGCGATCGGGCGCCGACCTGTGTATAGAAGGCCGCCCGCTGGTGCGGGTTCTCCCCGTAGGGCAGCTCGAGTTGACGCTCGAAGGCGCGCACCATCAGCGGCGGGAAGTCCTCATGCTTCTCCTGGAACCAGCGCGTGATCGCGCTGTCGTAACGGGCGGTGTAGGCGAACGCCTCGGCCGCGAGGCTCTCACGTGTCTGCAGCGAGAGGCGACGCTCGGCGCTGCGCAGCTCCTCGAGCACCGCGTCGTACATCGCGGGACTCACCACAGGTGCCGCGAACTTGAAGTTCTTGGCGGCGGCACGGATCATCGTCGGCCCGCCGATGTCGATGTTCTCTATCACCTCGGCGTCGCTGACGCCGCGGGTCGCGGCCGTGCGTTCGAACGGGTAGAGGTTGACGCAGACGAGGTCGACGGGCTCGACATCATGAGCCGCGGCGGCGTCCACATGAGCCTGGTCGTCACGGACCGCCAGCAGCCCCGCGTAGAGCTTGGGATGCAGCGTCTTGACGCGCCCGTCCATGATCTCCGGGAAACCGGTCAGATCGGTGATCGACCGTGCCCTGATCCCAGCGTCCGCGAGCGCGCGAGCAGTACCGCCGGTTGAGATGATCTCGATTCCGAGCTCCACGAGACCGCGGGCGAACTCGACGATTCCTGCCTTGTCCGAGACCGAAAGCAGCGCCCGCGCGATCTGCACCTCGCCCGGTGCCGAGATCTGCAGCGACTGGTCTGCGTTCGTTCCCGTTGCCATCTGAGAGCGACTCTACCGTGAGGCCCCCCGGAGCGGGGCACTGAGAACCGGCTTTTCAGGGCTGCGCCGGACCGACCAACACCCGGCGGGGATGCCTGGAGGCAATCCGGACCTCACCACGCGCGAACAGGCGTACAACCTCGGGCAGCATCTGATGCTCGATCGCCTGCAGGTGTGGCAGCACATCGTCGAGCTGGCGCGCGTCCGGCAACGCAACCGACCTCTGCACGATCACAGGTCCCGTATCGACGCCGCGATCGGCGAAATGCACCGTCACCCCGAACAGCTTGACGCCGTAGGCGAGCGCCTGCCCGACGGCGTCGAGCCCTGGGAACGCCGGAAGCAGCGACGGGTGGATGTTGATGACGGCATCGGGGAAGCGATCGAGCAGCTCCTCGGAGACGACCTGCATGTAGCCGGCCATCACGACCAGCTGCGTACCCCGCTCACGCAGCCAGTCGGCCATCGCGCGGTCGCGAGCGGCTCGGTCGCCGCCGAAGTCCGACCGCTCGAATACGGCGGACGCAACGCCGGCCGTCGCTGCCCGCTCGAGCGCGGGTGCCTCGGGATTGTCGGAGGCAACGCCCACGATCGCGATCCCGTCCTGGCCATGAACCTGATCGAGCAGCGCCTGCAGGTTCGTGCCCGTGCCCGAGACGAGCACGGCCACCCTGAGCGAGCTCGCGTCGCTCACGATACGAGCGGCAGCTCGACCCGCTCGAGCGCGAACTTCCCGCCGGAGTCCTCGGTGCCGGCCAGCGGGTACTCGCCGCTGAAGCAGGCGTCACAGTGCGTCGCGCGCTGACCCTGAACCGCCTCGTAAACGCCGTCGAGCGACAGATACGCCAGCGAGTCGGCGCCGATCACCTTGCAGATCTCCTCGACCGAGCGGTCGTGCGCAACCATCTCCTCGCGCGTGGACATGTCGATCCCGTAGTGGCAGGGGTGCTTGATCGGCGGTGAGGAGATCCGCAGGTGGATCTCGGCGGCGCCAGCCTCGCGAAGCATCTGAACGATCTGGGGCATCGTGTTGCCACGGACGATCGAGTCATCGACGACGATCAGGCGTTTGCCTGACACAACCTCAGGAAGCGGGTTGAACTTGAGGCGCAGGCCGTGCTTGCGCAGCTGCTGCCCCGGTTGGATGAAGGTTCGAGCGACATAGCGGTTCTTGATGAAGCCGTCGTCCTGCGGGATCCCGGAGGCGCGCGCGAGGCCGCGGGCCGCGGCATTGCCTGAGTCGGGGATCGCGATCACGAGGTCGGCGTCGACCGGCGCCTCCCGCCAGAGAATCTCGCCCATCCTGGCGCGCGATACCTGCAGGCGGTGCCCGCCCATCATCGAGTCGGGGCGCGCGAAGTAGATGTACTCGAACACGCAGAACGCATGGCGCTCCTCGCCGCTGATCAACTGCGAGCGAATCCCCTCCTCGCTGAGCGTCACAACCTCGCCCGGGAGCACGTCGCGCAGATGGCGGGCTCCGATCAGGTCGAAGGCGCACGACTCGCTGGCGACGCAGTGGACCTCGATCCCGGTCTCCGGATCCTCGATCACGCCCAGCGCCAGCGGCCGCAGTCCGTGCGGGTCGCGGAAGGCGACGACCCTGTCGTCTGTCATCACCACCGTCGAAAAGGCGCCGTGCAGCTTGGGCAGCACGTCGGCGACCGCCTCCTCGATCGTCGCAGCGGGATGCGTCGCCAGCAGCGCCGCGATGATCTCCGAGTCAGAGGTCGAGCTGAAGCGGATATCGCGGCCGCGCAGCTCGCCATGCAGCTCAACGGCGTTGATCAGGTTGCCGTTGTGGGCGAGCGCCAGCGTGCGGTTGTCGTCGCGAACTATCGGCTGGGCGTTCTCCCACTCGGACGAGCCCGTCGTCGAGTAGCGCACGTGCCCGATCGCAAGGTCACCGACGAGCGAGCGCAGCTTGTGCTCGTCGAACACCTGCGAGACGAGGCCCTGCTCGCGCGTGCCCATGATCGAGCCGCCCAGCGGCGCCACCGCGATGCCCGCCGACTCCTGCCCGCGGTGCTGCAGCGCGTAGAGCCCGAAGTACGTGAGCCGCGCCACGTCGAGGCCGGGCGCGTAGATGCCGAAGACCCCGCACTCGTCACGTGGTCCGTCACGATCATCGATGAGGGAGGGCAGCGACACCGCCACCCGAGCTTAGCTGAGCAGTGCGGACAGTCCGTCCGCATGAGCAGCAGCGAGTTCGGAAACAGGGAGCTCGAGCAGGTCGTCGATCGCCAGTTCATGGCCACCGACGGCACCGATGATCTCCAGCCCCTCGAGTCCCTCCGTCGGGCCGCTGACGATGAACGCCGTCCCGAGATCCTCGCCGAACAGGTCAATCCCGGCCGGCAGCCTGATGATCGCGCCGAGGCCCGCCGCAATGCAGCATTCGGCCAACGCCACCGCGATTCCACCCTCGGCGATGTCATGTGCGCTCGTGAAGCGGCCATCGCGGACGCCTTCGCGCACAAGCGCGTGAGCGGCCCGGATCGCCGCGGCGTCCTTGGCAGGCAGTGCGCCAGCGGGCGCGCTGCCCTGCAGCTTCGCGATCTCCGAGCCGTCGCGGCACGGATTGAAGTCCCCTACCAGTGCGATCCGGTCGCCCGAGGTGCCCCAGCCAATGCGCCCTGCATGGCGCACATCCGGAAGCCGCCCGACCATCCCGATCACCGGCGTCGGCAGGATCGGGCCGTCCGGTGACTCGTTGTAGAGCGACACGTTCCCACCGACGACCGGCACCTGGAGCTCGCGGCAGGCCTGTGCCAGCCCGTCGACGGCCTCGCACAGCTGCCAGGCGACGTGCGGCTTCTCGGGGTTGCCGAAGTTGAGGCAGTTGGTGACGCCGAGTGGCTCCGCGCCGACACAGGCGAGATTCGCGGCGCACTCGTAGACGGCCTCGGCCGCACCTGCGCGTGGATCGACCGCCACACGTCGGCCGTTGCCGTCGATCGAGACCGCGATCCCCGGAATCGGCACGCCGCCGAGGCCGGTTCCGGCAGCGAGCACGGGCAGCGCCAGCACGGCGGCATCGGCCTGCTCAGGGCGGCGCACGGTCCGCGACTGGACAATCGGGTCGTACTGCTCGAAGACCGCCCGGCGCGAGGCGATGTTGGCACTCGCGAGCAACGCCGTGAGCACCTCTGCCGGATCAGCTCCGGCGGCGATTTGCTGTTCGCCGCCGTCGTACAACGTGACCGCCGGCGGCTCCGGCTCGAGGTCATACAGTGGGCAGTCGTCGACGAGCAGCGCCACGGGCAGTTCGCCGACCACCTCGCCGTCCCGCAGGATCCGGAAGATCTGTGTGCCGGTGACCTCACCGATCACGCTGGCGAGCACCTCCCACTTCTCACAGACGTCGAGCACGGCGGGTACGTCATAGGGTTCGACGACGCAGAGCATGCGCTCCTGGGACTCGGAGACCATGATCTCGAAGGGCTCCATGTCGGCCTCGCGCAGCGGAACTCTCGCGATGTCGATGTCGAGGCCGAGGCCTCCCTTGCTGGCCATCTCGGATGCGGACGAGGTCAGGCCGGCGGCGCCAAGGTCCTGCAGCGACGCGAGCAGCCGCCGGTCGAGCAACTCGAGACTGCACTCCATCAGCTTCTTCTCCGCGAACGGGTCGCCGATCTGCACGGTGGGACGCTTGGCGTCGTCGCCCTCGCCCAACTCCGCACTGGCGAGCACGGAGGCACCGCCGATGCCGTCGCGACCCGTCCGCGCTCCGAACAGGATCACGACGTTCCCGACCCCCGCTGCCGCGGCGCTCGTGAGCCGATCGTGCGGCGCGAGGCCAACCGCCATCGCGTTGATCAGGCAGTTCTGCTCGTAGCTGGGCTCGAAGTAGATCTCGCCGCCGATGGTCGGCACCCCGATCGAGTTGCCGTAGTGCCCGATCCCGGCGACGGCGTGCTCAAGCAGGTAGCGCGAGCGCTGCGAGCCGGCGGGTTCACCGAAGCGAAGGCTGTCGAGCACCGCGATCGGCCGGGCACCGACCGCGAAGATGTCACGCAGGATCCCGCCGACGCCGGTGGCGGCCCCCTGGAACGGCTCGACCGCGCTCGGGTGGTTGTGGGACTCGACCTTGAAAGCGACCGCGAGGCCGTTCCCGACATCGACCGCGCCGGCGTTTTCGCCCGGACCGACCAGCACATGCGCACCGTCGGTCGGAAAGTGCCGCAGCAGCTTCTTCGAGTGCTTGTAGGCGCAGTGCTCCGACCACATCAGCGACAGCATCGCCAGCTCCACATCGCCTGGCTCACGGCCGAGGCCGTCGACGATCAGCTCGTACTCACTGTCGGTGAGCCCGAGTTCACGATGCTTTGGGTGAGCGCCCGCGGTACTCATCTGCCTCTCTCACTCACGCTACCCAGAGTCGCTCGCTCACAGCCGCCTCGATCGACTCGAAGATCGTGAGCCCGTCGGTCGAGCCCATGAGTGGGTCCACGGCGTGCTCTGGATGTGGCATCAGGCCGAATACGTTGCCGGCGTTGTTGACGACGCCCGCGATGTCATCCTGCGAGCCGTTCGGGTTCTGTCCGGACGCGTACCTGAGTACGACCTGCACGGGCTCCGGCGAGTAGTAGCGCCCGGTGGTGTGCTTGACCGGGATGCTCAGGGTGGGCGGACAGTTACGCGTGAACGGCGTGTTGGGGTCGACGACGTCGAGGCTGACCTGCCGAAAGACGAACCTGAGGTGATCGTTGACGAGCAGCGCGCCCGGCAGCAGGCCGCACTCGCAGAGGATCTGGAAGCCGTTGCAGATCCCGAGTACGAGCCCACCCTCGTTTGCGAACTCGATCACCGACTCCATCACCGGCGCGAAGCGCGCGATCGCGCCCGCACGCAGGTAATCGCCGTATGAGAAGCCGCCCGGCACGATCACCGCGTCGACGCCCTGCAGGTCACGATCGCGATGCCAGAGCAGAACGGCCTCCGCGACGCGTTGCGCCGCGAGCTGAGCGTCGAGGTCGTCGCAGGTCCCGGGAAAGCGGATGATGCCGAACTTCACGCCGTCTCGATGATCTCGTAGTCCTCGATCAACGGGTTCGCCAGCAGGCGCTCGCACATCGAGGGGAGTTGCGCCGCATCCTCGACGTCGAGCTCAACGAGGCGACCGACGTGCACGTTGGAGGCGCCATTGAAGCCGAGTGCGGGCAGTGCGCGCTCAACCGCCTGGCCCTGCGGGTCGAGGATGCCCGCCTTCGGCCTGATCAGGACCAGAGCCCGGGTCATGTGTTCGCCCCGGTCCTCGACGCCCAGTCGGCAAACCTGCTGCCGGTGATGCGCTCATACGCCTCGACGTACTTGGTACGCGTGCGTGTGACCACGTCCTCCGGGATCTCCGGCGCCGGGGGCAGCCTGTCCCAGCCGGTCGAGGCGGCCCAGTCGCGAACGAACTGTTTGTCGAAGCTCGGCTGGCCGTGGCCCGGCTCGTAACCGTCGGCGGGCCAGAAGCGCGAGGAGTCGGGGGTGCAGGCCTCGTCACCGAGCGTGAGCACGCCCTCGGCGTCCAGCCCGAACTCGAATTTGGTGTCGGCGAGGATGATCCCGCGCGCCCGCGCATGTTCGGCGGCGAGGTTGTAGACCGCGATCGCGGCGTCGCGTACCTGCTCCGCCAGCTCGAGCGAGCCGATCAACGCGACCGCGGACTCGAAGTCGATCGCCTGATCGTGGCCGGCGTCGGCCTTGGTCGACGGCGTGAAGATCGGCTCCGCAAGCCGGTCGGACTCGCGAAGCCCGGCGGCGAGCCGCACCCCGGAGACGCTCCCGGTCCGCCGGTAGTCGTTCCAGCCCGACCCGCTGATGTAGCCGCGCACCACGGCCTCCACGGGAAGCATCCGCAGCTTCCTGACGACCATCGCGCGGCCGCGGAGCTCGTCGGGAACGCCGTCGGTGACCGAGATCAGGTGGTTGGCGATCGCGCCCCCGGTTCGCTCGAACCAGAAGGTTGAGATCGCGGTGAGCACGGCGCCCTTGTCCGGGATCGGATTCGGGTGGACGGCGTCGTAGGTGGAGATCCTGTCCGAGGCCACGAGCAGCAGGTCCTCGCCCAGGTCATAGATCTCACGAACCTTGCCCGACGCGATCAGCTGTGCGTCCGAGATGGCGACCATGCCGCCGATCCTAGCGTCTGCCGGAATGCTGTGTCCGCGCTACTGGACCGGGCGCGGGCGGGCAAACGGCAGATGCACGATGTGGCTGGCGACCAGCTGAACCTCGGGGCGCAGCTCGAGCATCGCGCCGCTCCAGACCAGTGCGTACTCGAGCCCGAACCGCAGTCCCTCGACCCGCCGGATCTCGAGCTGCTGCTCCGGATTGACGCGGGCCGCAAGGATCGAAATCAGGGCCGGCGTCCCACGCGCACGGGCGATCGCGATCACGCCGGCCGTGCTGCCGATCGCAGGCGTGGGCGGCATCCGCTCCAGACCGATACGTTCGAGCGTCGCGGCCACGATCCGACTCGAGTTCGACCAGGGATCGCGTTGCACAACCGCCGTTCCCGCGAACTCCTCGGCGGGGATCTCCTCCAACGCCTCCCAGGGATGCCCAGGAGGGACGACGACGACCAGCTCATCGCGCCAGACGATCCGCTCCTCGAGCCCGTCCGCGTAGGTCGCGTACGGGTCGACACTGGCGATCCCAAGATCGCAGCGTCCGTCGCGGACGAGTTCACGGACGAGCTCGGAGTTGGCCGAGATCAGCTCCGCCGCGAGCCCGGGCTCGGTGGCGGCGAGGTCACTCAGCACCTGTGGGAGCCGCAGCTCGGCGATCGTCGGGCTGGACGCGATCCGCACCGGCGTCGAGGCGGCGGGATTCTTGATCAGGGCCTGGACCGAGTCGGCGCTGCGGAGCAGTCGGCGCGCGGCACTGTAGAGCTGGACTCCGGCCGGGGTCAGCGTCACTCCGCGGCTGGAGCGCTCGAACAGCTCGGCCCCGGCGACCGTCTCGAGCGAGCGCAGGCGCTTGGACATCGCCGGCTGGCTCACGTTCATCGCTCGTGCCGCCTCAGCGATACTGCCGAGCGTCGCGGCTGCGCAGAAGGCACGCAACTCGCCGACCTCGAGGTCGCGCACAGGCACGTGTCCGCGACTACGGGCCAACCCTTCAGCCTGTCCGCCTGCTAACCCGTCCGAACGCAGCGCCGACATAAGAGGCGCAGAATAAGTCAGCGCCCGGCTGTCTCAACTGAAAACTTCCGCAAATTGCAAGATTTGGTGCGCTTGCACGCTAATGGTTCAGGCCGATTTTGCCGACAGGGCCTGAATACATACAAACGCAGCGTTAGGGAGCTCCCACGAATCAGCTCCCTAACGCCACGCATTCAACGGACATAGTCTTACGCCCAGAACTTAACGCTCATGTTCGCTCCTTAGTCGAATGGAGTCACTGCCCGCGAAGGGGTTCTTCGGGACACGAGGAAGCTTGTCGCCATGGACCGGAACGTGGTAGACCCCAGCTGGTTATGACCGGCATAACGTGCGGTTAGGTATCTTCGATCTGCGGCCATTGCGGTCGAGAACGTTCGGGCACCTGCTCGTAGCGGGCTGGATCAACGAGGCCGGCAACTCACTTGGCGAGGTCGCCCTCGCGTGGCTGGTGTACGACCGCACGGGCAGCCCGCTGGCGTCATCGCTGCTGTTCCTGGCGCTGCGATTC
This sequence comes from uncultured Conexibacteraceae bacterium, assembly GCA_963785385.1. Lineage (GTDB taxonomy): Bacteria > Actinomycetota > Thermoleophilia > Solirubrobacterales > Solirubrobacteraceae > Palsa-465. The sequence continues at coordinate 114,422 of CAWAVA010000005.1, forward strand.
CTCCCAGCTCTGCTGGGGCCGATGCTGACCGCCTATGTCGAGGCGATGAATCCGCGCGTGGTGGTGACGATCTGCTATCTGCTCGAGGCCTGTCTGTTCGCCGCGATCGCGAGCGTTGCCCACCATTTCTCCCTGCCGCTGGTGCTCGCGATGGTCGCCGCCGACGGCACGCTCGCGATCCTCGCCTCAGCGCTGGCTCGAACCGCGGCGGCGAACGAGCTCACAGCGCTCGGACTGTTGCGTGAGGGCAACAGCCTCGTGAATCTGGGGACGATGGTGGCGTTCGCGGCCGCGCCGATCGTCGCCGGCGCGATCATCGCCACCCACGGAGCGAGTACCGCGCTGAGGCTCGATGCGGCCTCGTTCGTTTTGGCGGCGCTGGTGATCGTGACGGCCCGCGGCATCCATGTCGTCAGCGATCACGCAGCCGGGGCCAGTGGCCGAATCAAGGCGGGCATCGCTGTCCTGCGCAGGCAGGTCGCGGTCCGCCGGCTGCTGGTCGCCATCGCTCTGACGACGATGACGGTGGCGGTCACCGTACCGATCGAGGTCGTGTTCGCGAAGACGACGCTGGACGCCGGCAGTAGAGGGTACGGACTGCTGCTGACCTCATGGGGCGCCGGAATGATCATCGGCGGCGCTGTGTTCGCGGTCGCCACCGACCTTCGCCTGCTGCGACTGCTCGGCGTCTCCACGCTGATGATGGCGATCGGACACGGCGGCCTGGCGCTGTCGCCGACGCTCGCGATCGCATGCGCGGCCTCGATCGTCGGCGGGATCGGCAATGGCATCGCCTGGGTCGCCGCGATGACGGAATTCCAGCAGCGGATCCCGGTGAGGTCCCAGAGCGCGGTGATGTCGGTGTTCTTCGCCCTGAGCTACCTGATGCCCGGTGTGGGCTTCGCGATCGGGGGCGCCATCACCGAGCTCACATCCCCGCGCGTCGCCTACGCGGTCTCCGGAGTCGGAACCGCACTCGTCGTCGCCATATTCGCCATTCGGCCGATCGATCGCGTCCGCTTGAGTCCGGTCCCAAAACAGCCGATTAAGCAGGATGAGTGGGAGGCCGCCCCGCCGACCTCCCATCGCCCGGATTTGCAGGAGACCGTCCCGATTCGTCGAAGCCACGACAGCCCGTCAGTGAACACCGGATGACCGACAGCACCCAGCCAGCCGAAGACAACGCCGCGGAGCCCATCCTCACCCCGTTGGCACGGAACCCACGGGCGCTGCTGGTCGTGCAGGTGGCGCTGCTGATCGGAGCCGTCGCGCTGGCGGCCTGGGCCGCGCCGACGGCCGAGTGGAAGCCCGTGTACCTCGGCGTGCTGATCGCGCTGTCCCTGCTGAGCGAGCTGACCTCGGCTCGACTGCCCTCGGGCGTGGTGATCTCCGGAAGCTTCCTGGGGATCATGCTGGCGGCCGTCCTGCTCGGGGGGGCGCCGGCGATGGTCGTGGGCGTCGCCACGATCACGGTGGGTTGGTTCAGCTCGCGCGAGCGCGGCGAGCTCTTCCGGCAGAACCTTGTGATGTTCAGCTGGTTCCCGCTGCTGAGCGGGCTCTGGTTCCAATGGGTCGCGGGCGGGCCCGATCTCAGCCTCTCGCACGCCAACCAGGACGCAAGGTGCTACCTGCTCGTCTTCGCCACGTTCATGATCGCGCTGGTGCTGAACTTCGGGATGGTCACCGTGTATTCGGGCCTGATGAACCGCCGGTCGCTGCTCCAGGGCCTGGCGATGCTGAGGCCGACGATCGCTGCCGATCTCGCCTCAGCGATCCTGACGGTGCTCGCGGTCTTCATGATCAACAAGCTCCAGGAGGCCGGCCTGGTGATCTTCGCGATTGTCCTGGTGGTCTTCCAGTACCTCGTCGGGGAGCTGCTCACCTCGCAGCGCCGCGGTGAGGAGCTGCAGGTCATGGCCACCACCGACGAGCTGACCGGGCTTGCCAACCGCAAGGAGTTCAGCGACCGCATCGACGCGACGATCGCGGCGCCCGAGGTCGATCGGGCGCCGTTCGGCTTGATGCTGATCGACCTTGACCACTTCAAGGACATAAACGACACGCTTGGGCACCAGTACGGCGACGATCTGCTTGCTGATCTCGGTCCGCGGCTCGCGAAGCGGGTCGGTGGAGAGGGATTGGTGGCACGGTTCGGCGGTGATGAGTTTGCGATCATGCCGGCGGTCCGCACCGATGAGACGGCGACGCTGGCGGCGATCGCTGAGGATGTGCTCGCCTGCATTCGTGAGCCGATCGTCTTCGATGACATCACGCTGCAGGTTGATGGCAGCATCGGAATCGTCCGATTCCCCGACGACGGCAAGGACGCGCAGACGTTGCTGCGGCGCGCCGACATCGCGATGTACGCGGCCAAGGAGGAGCGTCAGGGCCATCGCTTCTACCAGCATGGCCAGGATCACCATTCGGCGTCGCGGCTGAGCATGGTCGGTGACTTCCGTCGTGCGCTTGAGTCCGATGATCAGATCGTCGTGCACTTCCACCCGATCGTCGACATCGCTCCCGGTCGGGTTCATGGTGCTGAGGCGCTGGTGCGCTGGCAGCATCCCGATCTCGGTTTGCTGCAGCCGGCGGCGTTCCTGGAGATCGTCGAGCAGACCGGTCTGATCGGCGCGATGACCAACGCTGTGCTGAACCGCGCGATCGCCGAATGCGCGGCATGGCACGCAGCCGGCCGCGATCTGATCGTCTCCGTCAACCTGTCGGTCCGCAACCTGCATGACCCGCTCCTGTCCTCGCAGGTCTCGCAGATGCTCGAGCACCATCGCCTGCCGCCGCAGGCGCTGAAGCTGGAGATCACCGAGAGCATGATCCTGTCGGACCCGCAGCGTGCGCTGAAGACGGTCGAGAGCCTCAGCGAGCTCGGCTGCCGGTTCGCCGTCGACGATTTCGGCACCGGTCATTCGTCGCTGGCGAACCTGCGGCGCCTGCCGGTCCACGAGCTCAAGATCGACCGCTCGTTCGTCACCCCGATGCTGACCGATGACTCCGACGCGGTGATCGTGCGCTCGACGATCGAGCTCGGTCACGCGCTCGGTCTGAAGGTCACCGCGGAGGGCGTCGAGGACGCCAACACGCTCACGCGTCTGGAGGAGATTCGCTGCGACCGGGCGCAGGGCCACTTCTTCTCCAAGCCGGTCCCACCAATCGAGTTCATGCGCTGGGTCAGCCGCTACGAGTCAAGCTACCTGTCGGCCGCCTGACCTGAGCGGCAGCTGCGCGCGCAGCGTCAGGCTGCTGCAGTCAGGCCCAGCGCCTGCTTGAGCGCCAGCACCTTCGCGGCAGCCGCGGCGATACGGCTGCGGCCGAGGCGTCCCTGCCGCGCATCGGCGAGCAGCGTCGCGTAGCCCTTGAAGGCGCCGGCTTCGGTACCCGCGTACATCGCCATGTCCAGCCCCGCCGCAACCGCCCGTCCGGCGGCGTCCGGCCAGCGGGTGATCGCGGGTGTCTGGAGCGCGTCACTGATCGTGAGCGCGTCGATGCGCTCCTTCGGCATCAGTTTCGTGTAGATCGATGGTGCCATCACCGCCGGTAGGTCGCCGGTGAGCGATGGATAGCTGGCACTGGAGACCATCACCACGGCCAGCCTCCCGCGTCCGCAACTCCGGTAGGCGGCATCGTCGGCCTCGACCTCGGAGGCCGATTCGGGGACCGTGACCGGACCGGTGTCCGTGCTGGTCAACGCATCCCCCAGTCCCGGGAAGTGCTTGAGCGTGTAACCCACACCGCCCCGGACCAGGCCCCTTGCGAACGCGCAGGCCGCGGCGGCGACCCCGGCTGGGCTCGTGCCGAACGTACGTTGCTGCTTGGCCATGAAGCCGTCCACGCGCTGCACGTCGGCGACCGGAGCGAGGTCGACGTTGACGCCTGCTCGCCGCAGCATCAGCGCGGTGGCGTAACCCTGCGCCCCCGCCAGTGCCGGGCTTCCCATCTGATCGGCGGCGTAGGTTGGAGGGCCTGGCAGGCGCTTGACCTCGCCGCCCTCCTGGTCGGTCATGATCAGCAGCTTCGGGTTGCCGCCTGCCGTCGCAGCACGCTGGAGCGCGTCGGTCGCGCGCCGCGTCACGGCGACGCTGTCGTCCGTGTTGGCGCCCATCAGGATGATCGCGCCGACGCGGCCGGCTCGGACCGCCGCAAGGATCGATGGCGGCGGGACCGACGCCGGGTAGGTCGCGATGATCAGCTGACCGACCTGTCTGGCCAGACTGAGCCCGGCCTCCCGAGCGCCCGGTGCAGCGGCACCGGGGGTGACACCGGCTGTGAGCAATCCGATCACGCACGCCGCCACCGCGGCAACGCTCGCCACCGCCGCGCGAACTCGCCGTCCACCCCAACGGAAGCCATGGACGTAATGCGTCAGACATGACGCCAAACGCCCGCAGCAGGAAACGATGATCGCGCCCATCGGACGCCATCATCGCTCTTTCCAGGACCAGCTGCCTCAGTCGGTGGCTCAGCCGCGCAGCAGTGCGCTCGGCGCAAGCCGGTTGCGCCAACTGCCGGAACCGCGACGCCGTGTCTCGCGAGCCCGGAGCTCGGCCCGGCGAGCACGCATCCGGCTGCGGCTCATCCGCACCACAGACTCGACGTCATCCTCGGTCCGAGCGTTGTTCGCGAGCGCGACCAGGTCCATGTCGTGGTCCGGATCGAACAGGCTGGTATCCAGATTGTTTGTGTCGCTTCGAGTGAACATGGCTTAACTTTCGGCGACAAACGGACATAAGTCAAAGTCGTACTTGATACGAGAGTTATAGGTCGTTGCTATAAGTCGGCCCGCTCGATGATCTCGATCCGGTAATTGTCGGGATCGCGCACGAAGCAAAGGCGCGAGCCGCCCTCACGAATCGCGTACGGTGGCCGCTCCGGCTCGATCCCCCGCTCGGCCAGGCGCTGGAGGGTCGCATCGAGCTCCGGCGTCGTGATCGCGATGTGGCCGTAGCCGGTGCCCAGCTCGTAGGGCTCTGTTCGCCCGAAGTTGTAGGTGAGCTCGAGCCGCGGCTCATCGCCGTCCTCGGGCAGGTTCATGAAGATGTTGATCGCCTCCTCGCGTATCGGGACGCGTCGCAGCTCCCTGAAACCGAGCGCCTCGTAGAAGGCGACCGTGCGATCGATCTCGGTGATCCGATAGCAGGTGTGGATCAGACTCATATTGTCCTCCTGGCTTTGACTTGCCCCGGGGGGGAAACAGATTCGGCTCGAGCCGGCGGCCCCGGTGAGCCGCTAGGCGATGCGATCGAGCCGACCAACGATCTCATCCGCATGGCGGACATAGGGGGCGAAGTCGAAGATCGAGTCGAGGTCGAGCTCGCGCCCGGCGGGATCGGCCGTCAACAGCTCGCGCAGGTGCACGCGCGTGTCCACCGCCTCCTGAGCGAGCCGCTGCACAACCCGGTAGGCGTCGTCCCGACTCGAGCCCTGAGCGACGATCGCCAGCAGCAGTCGCTGGGAGAACAGGGCCCCATACGTGAGATCGAGGTTCTCCCGCATGCGCCGGGCGTCCACCACCAGACCGCGGATCACCCCGATCATCCGGCGCTGCATATGGTCGAGCAGGATCGTCGCGTCGGGCAGCACGATCCGCTCGACGCTCGAATGTGAGATGTCGCGCTCATGCCACAGCGCCACATCCTCGACCGCCGCGGAGGCGTAGCCGCGCAGCAGCCTCGCCAGACCGCTGATCTGTTCGGACTTGATCGGATTGCGTTTGTGCGGCATCGCGCTCGAGCCCTTCTGGCCGGCGGCGAACGGCTCGCGGGCCTCGCCCAGCTCGGTCCGCGCCAGATGGCGGATCTCCGTCGCCAACCGCTCGAGGCCGGCACCGGCCAGCGCAATCGTCTGCACCAGCTCGGCGTGACGGTCGCGCGGGATCACCTGGGTCGAGACCGACTCGAGCTTCAGGTCGAGCCGTTCGATGACCCGCCGTTCGAAGTCCGGCGAGGTTGCGGAGTAGGTTCCGACAGCGCCTGACAGGGCCCCGACCGACGCCTGCTCGAAGGCACGCTCCAGCCGATCGAAGTTCCGCTGGGCCTCGAACGCGAACCCGGCGAGCTTGATCCCGAAGGTCGTGGGCTCGGCATGGATCCCGTGCGTACGGCCCGCACACAGCGTGTGAACGTGCTCGTGCGCCTTGGCCGCCAGCTCGTCGACAAGCGCACGCGCGTCGGGCAGGATCAGCTCGCCGGCCGCCTTGATCTGCAATGCCAGACCGGTATCGACTACGTCCGAGGACGTGAGGCCGTAATGGATCCACCGACCGGGCTCACCGGCCGAGGCCGCCAGCACATCGACGAACGCCGCTGTGTCATGGTCGGTGACGCGCTCGCGTTCGTTGACCGCCGCGACCGTGAAGGTGGCGTTGCGGATCGCGTCGAGGTCGGCCGGCGTCGGCCCGTCCATCTCCTCGCAGGCCGCAACCTCGACCCTGCGGATCGCCTCGAAACGAGCGTGGTCAGACCAGAGCTCGCCGAGCTCCCTGCGGGTGTAGCGTTCGATCATCCGTCGGCGAGTCTATTCCCGCTAGCTTCTCGGGCGATGACTGCGGAGCGCAAGCGGATCGGGATCGTCGGAGCGGGCCAGCTCGCGCGGATGGGTTGGCAGGCGGCGATCTCGCTCGATCTGGGGCTGCTGTGTCTGGGGGCGGCGGGCGAGGCGGCAGCTGGGGCGGGCGCCCCGCTGATGGAGGGCACGGGACGCGATCCGGTGGCGCTCGCCGAGCTGGCCTCGCGCTGTCAGGTGCTGACCTTCGAGCACGAGCTCGTCGACCTCGCCTCACTGAGCGCACTCGAGGCCGGTGGCGTCCGCGTCAGGCCGTCTGCGGAGGTGCTCGCGCTGGCCGTCGACAAGCTGCACCAGCGCGCGACACTGTCGGCGATGGACGGCGTGCTGGTGCCCGACGTACGCAGCGGTCACCGAGCTCGCCGAGATCGAGGCGTTTCGCGGCAGCACGGCTGGCCGGTGGTGATCAAGGCGCGCAGCGGCGGATATGACGGCCGCGGGGTCTGGATGTGTGCCGACAGTCCCGCCGCTGCTCGCGCCCTTGAGGACGGGCGGGCCGCCGGCCTCGAGCTCTACGTCGAGGGGGCGGTGGAGATCGAGCTGAGCTCGCGGTGCTGGTGGCGCGCTCGCCCTCCGGCGAGGTCGCCGTGCACCCGCCGGTCGAGACCTGCCAGGTCGACGGGATGTGCCGGTCGGTGGTGATGCCGGCGCGGATTCCGGAGCGCATCGGCGCGAGGTCGAGGACCTGGCCCGAAACCTGGCCGATCGCGTGGGTCTCGAAGGGTTGATGGCGGTCGAGCTGTTCCTGACCCGCGACGACCGCCTGCTCGTCAACGAGCTGGCCCTGCGAACACACAACACCGGACATCTGCACACGGAGGCGTCGACCACATCACAGTTCGAGCAGCATCTGCGGGCGGTGCTCGACCTGCCGCTGGGTGTCACGACTCCGATTGCGGCGGCCGCGGCGATGGTGAATGTCGTCGGGCCGCGGGACGGCTCGGACCCGGCGTCGCGGCTGGACGACGCGCTGCGGGTGCCTGGGGCGAGCGTGCACCTCTACGGCAAGAGCGCGCGTCCCGGCCGCAAGCTCGGACACGTCACGGTCTGCGCAGAGACGCCCGAGGATGCGCTGAACCTGGCGCGTCCAGGCCGCTGATAGGCTCGAGGGCAATGGCTGAGCCGATCGTCGGCGTCGTGATGGGCTCTGACAGCGACCTGCCTGTGATGAGCCAGGCCGCCGAGGTGCTCGCCGAGCTCGGGGTCTCCGCCGAGACGCGCGTCGTCTCCGCGCACCGCACGCCGATCGAGATGATCGCCTACGGTCAGCAGGCGCAGGCACGCGGGCTCGCCGTGATCATCGCCGGAGCCGGCGGCGCCGCGCACCTCCCCGGGATGCTCGCCGCGGTCACGACGCTGCCCGTGATCGGCGTGCCCGTGGCGCTCGAGAAGCTCGACGGGCTCGACAGCCTGCTCTCGATCGTGCAGATGCCGAAGGGCGTTCCGGTGGCGACGGTGGCGATCGACGGCGCGCGCAACGCCGGCCTGCTCGCGGCGCGGATCCTCGCTGTCACCGACCCCGGCCTGCGTGAGCGGCTCAAGAGTTTCTGAGGAGACGCAGGCGGACGCGGCCGCGCAGCGGATGCGCGCGTCAGCGGCCGGCGGCTCCTGAAGCAGCGCTCACGGGGACGTCAGACGCCCAGGATGCGCGCCGCGAGGACCGCGGCATTCCTGGCGCCGTCGACTCCGACGGTCGCGACCGGGACACCCGCGGGCATCTGGGCGATGCCGAGCAGCGCATCGAGGCCACCGGCGATCGACGCTGCTCGAGGTCAGCGGCACGCCGATGACCGGCAGATCGGTGTGCGCTGCGACGACACCGGGCAGCGCGCGCCGAGAGCCCGGCGCCGGCGATGATCACCCGCAGCCCGCGCATGCGCGCGTTCTTCGCGTAGTCCGCGACGACCTCAGGGTCGTGGTGTGCGGACATCACGCGGATCTCGCTGCGGATACCGCGCTCGGTCAGCTCCTTCTCGGCCTTCTCCATCGTCGGAAGATCGCTCTTGGCGCTCATCACGATCCCGACGACCGGGGCGTCGACCGGCAGCTCCTCAAAGACAGTCCTCGGGCTCGGGCTCCGGGCGCTCCGCGCGCCTCCGGCTCCAGGGCTCATCCGGTCACCACCTTCTCGGCGATGTCGCGGCGCATCTGGCGGCCGTCGAAATCGATCATGTCGATCGCCGCATAGGCAGTACGCGCGGGCAGCTCGCGGTGTCGGCGCCGAGCGCGGTCACGCTCAGCACGCGGCCGCCGGCCGTGACGATCTGCCCCTGTGCGTCGGCGGCCGTCCCGGCGTGCGTCACGGACACGCCGGCAGGCACGTCCGCGAGCCCGCTGATCACATCGCCGCTCGAGGAGCTCGCCGGGTAGCCGGCGCTCGCGAGCACCACGGTGACGGCGCTGCGCGGGTCCCAGTCGAGCTGCGAGACCTGTCCAAGCCGCTCGCCACGCCGGCGGCCGCGGCCGTCAGCAGCTCAAGCAGGTCGGTGCTCAGCCGCGGCAGGATCGCCTGCGTCTCCGGGTCGCCGAAGCGCGCGTTGAACTCGAGCACCTTGACGCCGTCCGGGGTCAGCATCAGCCCGGCGTAGAGCACGCCGTGGAAGTCGATCCCGCGGCGGCGCAAGCTCGTCGAGCACCGGCTGATGCACGAGCGTCGACCAGCTCCCGTGCCTGCGTCGTCACCGATCGCCGGGACCGGCGAGTAGGAGCCCATGCCGCCGGTGTTCGGGCCGCCGTCGCCGTCGAAGATCCGCTTGTAGTCCTGGGCCGAGGCGAGCGGCAGCGCGCGCACGCCGTCGCAGATCGCGAGCAGCGAGACCTCGGAGCCGACGAGGAACTCCTCGACGACGACGCGGTCGGTGCCGAAGCGATGCTCGACCAGCAGCTCGGTCAGCGCCGTCGCGGGCCTCCTCCTCAGAGGCGGCGATGATCACGCCCTTGCCGGCCGCGAGGCCGTCGGCCTTGATCACGGCCGGGTAGCGGTCGCGCTTGGATCTCGCTGGATCGCGGCCATGCCGTCCTCGACGCTCGTGACGACCCGGTAGGCGGCGGTCGGCACCCCCGCGGCCTCCATCACGTCCTTGCAGAACGCCTTGCAGCCCTCGAGCTCGGCGCCCGCGCGCGGTCGGGCCGAAGCAGGCGATACCGGCGCGGGCGAGCTCGTCGGCGAGACCGGCGACGAGCGGCGCCTCCGGGCCGACGACGACCAGCTCGACACTGCTCACTGACCGCCGCCGCGACCAGCCCCGCGACGTCGTCGACCGCGATCGGCAGCACCCGTGCGCACCTGCGCGATCCCGGCGTTGCCGGGCGCGCACAGCAGCTCGGGCCGCTGCGGCGAGCGCGCGAGCGCGTGCAGGATCGCATGCTCGCGCGCGCCGGCGCCGACGACCAGAACCTTTGGGCCAGATGCCACGCGCCGGAATGTAACGGAGCCGCTTACGCGACTTCCGCGACGTGGCGCACCGCCTCGAACACGATCTCGCCGTCGACCGCGTCGACCGTGACCGTGTCGCCGTCGACGAACCGGCCCTCGAGGATCGCCATCGCGAGCGGGTCGACCAGGCGCTTCTGGATCACGCGCTTGAGCGGCCGCGCGCCGTACGTCGGGTCGTAGCCGAGGTTGCCGAGCAGCGTCCGCGCATCGTCGGAGAGCACCAGCTCGATCCCGCGCTCGGCCACGCGCTTGACGACGCGTGCGACCTGGAGGTCGACGATCTCGTCGAGCTGCTCACGGTTGAGCGGCTCGAACTCGACGATGTCATCGAGGCGGTTGATGAACTCGGGCTTGAAGTGGCCCTCGGCGCCGACCCGGCCGCCGGCGATGTTCGAGGTCATGATCAGCACGACGTTCTTGAAGCTGACCGTGCGTCCCTGACCGTCGGTCAGACGGCCGTCGTCCATCACCTGCAGCAGCGTGTTGAACACGTCCGGGTGGGCCTTCTCGACCTCGTCGAGCAGCACCACCGCGTAGGGGCGGCGCCGCACCGCCTCGGTCAGCTGGCCGCCCTCGTCGTATCCGACGTATCCGGGAGGCGCGCCGACCAGCCGGCTGACGGAGTGCTTCTCCATGTACTCGCTCATGTCGATCCGCACCATCGCCTCCGGCGAGTCGAACATGAACTCGGCCAGCGCCCGCGCCAGCTCGGTCTTGCCGACGCCGGTCGGGCCGAGGAACAGGAACGTGCCGATCGGCCGGTCCGGGTCCTGGAGCCCGGCGCGCGAACGCCGCAGCGCACTCGCGACCGCACTGACCGCCTCGTCCTGGCCGATCACGCGCTCATGCAGGCGCGCCTCCATGTTCACGAGCTTCTCGATCTCACCCTCGAGCAGCCGCGTCACGGGCACGCGCGTCCACTTGGAGACGACCTCGGCGATGTCCTCGGCGTCGACCTCCTCCTTGAGATAGCGATGCTCTCCGTCGCTGGCTCGCTGGCCGGCAGCGTCGTCCTCGGCCTGCTCGGCTTCGGCCGAGGCGCTTGGTCAGGTCCGGGATCGTCCCGTACTGCAGCTCGGCGGCACGCTCGAGGTCACCGGCGCGACGCGCCTGGTCGAGCTCGATGTTCGCCTGCTCCAGCTGCTCCTGCAGACTCGGCGACGGCGCCGATCGTCTGCTTCTCCTGCTGCCACTCGGCGTGCATCGCGGCCGAGCGCTCGCGCTCCTCGGCGAGCGTCTGCTCGAGCTGCTCGCGGCGGGCGGTCGGTGCCGGCGTCGTCGGACTCGGGCGCTGCCGAGCGACTGCAGCTCGATCTCGAGCTGGAGGATGTGACGGTCGACCTCGTCGATCTCGGTCGGCTTGGAGTCGATCTCCATGCGGATCTGCGACGCGGCCTCGTCGACCAGGTCGATCGCCTTGTCGGGGAGGAAGCGGTCGGCGATGTAGCGGTCGCTCAGGGTCGCGGCGGCCACCAGCGCCGAGTCGGTGATCCGCACCTTGTGGTGGACCTCGTAGCGGCCCTTGAGTCCGCGCAGGATCGCGATCGTGTCCTCGACGGTCGGCTCCTCGACGAACACCGGCTGGAAGCGACGCTCGAGCGCCGGGTCCTTCTCGATGTACTTGCGGTACTCGTCGAGCGTGGTCGCGCCGACCGCGCGCAGCTCGCCGCGTGCGAGCATCGGCTTCAGCAGGTTGGCGGCGTCGACAGCGCCCTCGGAGGCGCCGGCGCCGACGATCGTGTGCAGCTCGTCGATGAACAGCACGACGTTGCCGCCGGCGTCCTGAACCTCCTTGAGCACGGCCTTGAGGCGGTCCTCGAACTCGCCGCGGTACTTGGCGCCGGCGATCAGCGAGCCGATGTCGAGCGCGACGACGCGGCGATCCTTGAGCCCCTCGGGCACGTCGCCGGAGACGATCCGCTGGGCGAGGCCCTCGGCGATCGCGGTCTTGCCGACGCCCGGCTCACCGATCAGCACCGGGTTGTTCTTGGTGCGCCGCGAGAGGACCTGGATCACGCGGCGGATCTCGTCGTCGCGACCGATCACCGGGTCGAGCTTGCCGTCGGCGGCCGCCTCGGTCAGGTCGCGCCCGTACTTCTCGAGCGCCTGGAACTTGTCCTCAGGGTTCTGGTCGGTGACGTGCTGGCCGCCGCGAACCTCGTTCACAGCCTTCAGCAGCGCGTCGTGGCTGGCGCCGACGGAGCGCAGGACGTCACCGGTCGTGCCGGTCGGACTTGGCCAGCGCGAGCGCCAGGTGCTCGGTCGAGATGTACTCGTCGCCTGAGCGCCCGCATCTCCTCCTCGGCACCGCGCAGAACCTCGATCAGCTCGTTGGAGCCGCCGGTCGGCTCCTGCGCCGCAGGCGTTGGCCAGCCGCGGGAGCGCCTCGAGCGCCGGGTTCAGCGTCGCGCGGACGGCGGCGGGGTCGACGCCGAGCTTGCGCAGCACCGGCACGACAACGCCGCCGTCCTGCTCGAGCAGAACCGCGAGCAGATGCTCGGGGCGGGTCTGCGGGTTGCGACGCTCAGCGGCCAGCCGCTGGGCGGCCTCTAGCGCCTCCTGGGACTTGATCGTAAAGCGGTCAGCTTGCATTCGTGGGGCCTCTTCGGGTCTTGTTCTGGAGAAATCTAAGTCTGTTGCACTTAGATTATCACCGGATCACTATCTTGTCGACTTATTGCTGCGCTTAGCCCCGCCCGCGAGGATGGGTTTAGAGGCCGCCCCCGCTGGAGACCGGAGCACCATGCGCAGATATCAGATCCCGCTTGTCGCCTGGCTCCTCCTCGGAGCCTCCGTCGGCGGTTACATCGTGGCCTCGCTGCTGATGCCGCGGCTGGCATACAGCCCCGGCGTTCAGCCGTTCTATGTCGGCACCCGACCACTGGGCTTCTTCGATCTGCGCGTCTATCGCGGTGCCGGATTTCACGTCCTGCACGGCATGCCGCTGTTCCAGGATCCGATCGTCCGCCGCCTGGGGTTCACATACCCGCCGTTCGCCGCACTGCTGATGACGCCGCTGGCGCTGGGCTCGTTGCTGCTCGACAAGGTGGTGATGACGACGCTCAGCGTGATCGCGCTGGTCTGGACGCTGCGGCGCGCGCTGCTGCTGAAGCGGCCCGGTGCAGCGGTCCTGTCGTCATCGCCGTGGACCGTCGCGGCGCTCGCCGCCGCCGCGGCGCTCTGGCTGGAGCCGGTGACGGTCACGCTCGGCTACGGCCAGGTCGACGTGCTGCTCGCGGCGCTGGTCGTCTTTGACCTGTCGCGCCCGGATTCGGCGCGCACAAAGGGCGTCGGCATCGGCATCGCCGCAGCGATCAAGCTGACGCCGCTGGTGTTCCTCCTCTACCTCGTCTGCTCCCGGCGCCCCCGTGCCGCACTCGTCGGCCTGTGCACGTTCATGACATCGATCGGCGTCAGCTTCCTGCTGATGCCGGGCGACACGAGCAAATACTGGGGCGGGCTCGTGCTCGAGAGCTCACGGATCGGAAGCGCGATCAACCCCGGCAACCAGTCTCTGCGCGGCGCGCTGGCGCGGCTGCTCGCCGAGCGTTATCCGGGACCGGGAGCGCTCGCGATCATTGCCGTCGTCGCGGTCGTGGGCCTCATCCTGGCGATCCGCGCGAGCCGGCGGGGCGATGAGGCGATGGGGTTCGCGCTCTGCGCCGTCACCACCCTGCTCGTGTCGCCGGTCTCCTGGACTCACCACTGGGCGCTCGCGGTACCGGCCCTGTTCATGCTCGGCGTGGCGGCATATGAACAACGACGCCCGCTGCTCGCGCTTCTGACAGCGGCGTTCCTGCTGGTCGGCTACTCGTATCTCCCGGAGCGCTACTGGGCCCACCGGCTGCCGATGGGAGGCCCGCACACGCTCGCCGAGGCTCCATACGTCCTCGCTGGCCTGGTCGCACTGGCATTGCCGGCCGTCCAACTGCTGTGGCCCCAGCTCACGCGAATCCGCACTCGCAGCCGCGAGCGGAACCTTGCCGCGACAGGCTGGGCAGGGCGCTCCCCGGACCCCGTCACACGCCGGTGATCGCAAGCGCCAGCGGTGCGGAGTGCCGCGCCACGGCACCACCGGAGATGACCGCTCCGGCCACCGCTGCGGTGACGCGCTCCCGTGCGAACAGCGCAGTCGCGACCTCGTTGCGCTGAGGCGTGCTCAGAGCGATTGTCAGGGTTCGGCCGGCGGCGGCGGCAAACCGCACCGGCGTCGCGTAGTCGGTGAAGACGGTGGTCGCGCCACCTGCACGGTGGACGGTCACGCGTGCATAGGCGCCCATTGCGCAGGCGGCCGAGCAGTGCACCCACACACGAATCACGCCGAGCTGGGCCGGCTTCTGTCCGCCCGGCAGATGGGCGGTGAGGTTGGCGAGCGGCTTCACGGCCGCCAGAGCCGCATTGGCAAAGCCCTGCAGGTTGACGCCACCCCAACCTGAAGCCTGGTCGTATCCGGCCCGTGCGCTGCAGCAGCCCAGCGGCTGCTGGCTTGGGCGCGTGAACGGTCCCACGTCGTTGGAGCCGCTCGTGACGTCATCGAATACCTGCGCCGCCGTCGTGGAGTTGCGGCCGAAGCGATAGAGCAGCGGGTCCGCCAGGCCGAGCGACTGCCTGGCGTGCTCGCGCAGCAGCTGATCGACGAGCGCAAAGCCTCCGGCCATCAGCGGCGTGGAGGCACTCGTGCCGCCGAAGGTCTGCCATCCGCGGCCCTTGCAGTCCTGCGACGCGGTGCAGTACACGTCGTACCCCGGCGCCACGTCAGCCAGCATCGCCACATCGGGCTGGGCGCGTCCGCCGCCCGCGACCAGTCCATCCTGCCAACTCGGACGCGCGAACAGGTGGCTGCTGCCGCCGCCGGTCGCGTTCCCCGGAACGACGCCCGCGTCGTTCCAGACCGTCTGGCTGACGATCTGGTTCTGCGCGTTCAGGTTCAGATTGGTGCCGCCAACCGACGTCACCCACGGAGACGATGACGGAAAGTTGACCGCCAGCTTCGGCTGCGGCCTGGGGGGAGTCGAGTTTGCGATGACACAGTCCGACGAGCCCAGGTCGCCACTGGCCCCCAGCACGCTGATGCCCTCTGCAGCTGCCAGCTTGAGTGCCGTCTCGATCGCTCGCACGCCGATCATGCCGACGCCCGCAACCGTGCTGCTCTCGCACAGGCCCAGCGACACGGAGATCACCTGTGGCTTCAGCGCCTGATTCTGCAGCGGCTGCGCGATCGCCACAAGTACGTCGGCGGCGTCGGGCTGAGTCTCGTACACGTCGATCGACTCGAGACCGGGCGCTGCCGCGTCGAGCACCTCGAGGTCGAGGGTCGCTTCGCCACCCGGGGCCGACAGTTTGGGGGTGCCGCTCGTGAACGCCTTCACCTTCGGCCGGCGCAGATCGAAGCAGCTCGCGAACTGCGCAAGATCGCTCGACCGGAAGCCGTCGATCTCGATCACGGCGACGCGCTCGCCTTGGCCGAGCAACCCCTGCTGCTGCAGCGGCGCGTAGTCGTAGGCATCGAGGTACTCATTGGGCGTGAAGCCGCGCGCGGCAATGCCGGCCGGGCAACCGGATGCCGTCGCCGTCGGATCGGGCCCCGCATAGCCCGACGAGGCCGCGGGCGCGTCACCCGTGGTGGCCGGGGACGTGTCGTCAAGCGTGCCCGTGGCGACCGGAGCGGAGTCGAGCCCCACGACGCCGGTGACAAGTCCGCGCAGCGCCGCCGGCAACGTGACCGGGGTCGCGGGTGCGACGAAGCGCGTGACGCCCGCGATCCGCGTGTCTGAGAGCGAGGTTCCGAACACGCGCTCAGCGTTCTCCACCGCCAACCGCGCAAACACGAACTGAGCGCTCACGTCGACCCTGACATCACGTGCGCCATGCGCACGCAGATAGCCGACCACGCGACGGCGGGTTGTGATGCTCGCGCCGAAATGGCGGGCGAGCCACGCGACCGAGCGGTATTGGCGATAACCGGGCGAGCCCGGCGTGCTCACGGATTCGGCGAAGCGGGTCAGTCCGCTCTGATTGCCGACCAGCGGCAGCACCAGCTGCAGCTGCCTGCCGCTGGGCGCCGTGCTTGCCGGGGTGACTAGCGCACTCGCGCCGGCAGGTGCGATCAGGATCGCGCAGGCCGCCAGCGCGCCCGCACACATGGGCGCGGCCCACCGCCCCGGCGCGGCCGAGCGCCCCAGCATCACGGTCTGCGCGGCGTCACGGCAGGTCAGACGCGCGGATCAGAGCGCCGCCGCGCACATAGGGAACGATTTCAGCACGCAGCTCACGGCGGAGCGCCTCAAGGCGCTCCACCTCAGCCTTGAGCTCGGCCGCGCGACGCTCGAGCGCCTGCACCTTGCGTGACATTCCGTCGAGCATGTCCTCCAACTCGAATACCCGTTCCACGCCCGCGAGATTCAGGCCGAGTTCAGCCGTCATCTCCTGGATGCGCTTGAGCCGCTCGACGTCGGCGTGTGAGTACAGGCGCGTCCCCTTGGGGGAACGCTTGGGCTCGATCAGACCCCGCGACTCGTACATCCGCAGCGTCTGCGGATGCATGCCCGCGAGCTCGGCTGCAACCGAGATCATGAACACGCCCTTGTCGGAGGAGACCTGAACCCGCGCGGTCGCACGGATGCGATGGCTCACCATCCGCTCGTTGGGGATGTGCTCGTCGGCCATCAGCGCTCAGCCGCCTTCTCACGTGGCCGCCCGCCGGGAAAGAGCTTCGCGCGCGGGTCCCCGTCCATCAGCTCGGAGAGGCGCTCGACCGCCGCGTCCTGCTCGGCGGACAGGCTCGCCGGAACGTCGATCACAAAGCGGTAGCGGAGGTCCCCGGCGCCCTTGCCGCCTAGGCGGGGTGCGCCCTCGCCTCGCAGTCGCTGAACCGTGCCGTGCCTGGTGCCGGGCGCCACACGCAACCGCTTGGAGCCGCTCAGCGTCGGCACCTCGATCACAGCACCGCGGATCGCCTCCGGAATCGTGAGCGGCACCTCCACCTCCAGGTTGTCACCGCTCCATTTGAAGATCGGGGAGTCGGATACCCGCGTGATCACGTAAAGGTCTCCAGGTGGAACACCGCGAACACCCGGGTCGCCCTTGCCCGCCAGCTTGATGCGACTGCCGTCGTGCACGCCGGCGGGAATGTTCACCCGCAGCTTGCGGACGCTCCGCTGCGCGCCGGTGCCCTCGCAGGTCGGGCACGGATGTTCGATCACTGTGCCCGAGCCCTTGCAGTTGGAGCAGGGCTGGTTGATCGAAAAGATCCCCTGACTCTGTGCCTCGACGCCGCGGCCGTTGCAGACCGGGCACACCTTCGGTGAGGTCCCGGGCCTGGCGCCTGAGCCGTTGCAGGTCGGGCACGGCTTGGACGTCGGCACCTGCAGCGGCACCTGGGTGCCGTTGACGGCCTGGTCGAAGGTCAACCTGACCTCGGTCTCGAGGTCCTGCCCGCGTGCCTGTGGCGGTCGCTGACCGGCGGCTCGTGAGCCCGCCCCGGCCGAATTGCCGCCGAACAGGTTCGAGAGGATATCGCCGAAGCCGCCGGAGAAGGAGGACGGATCGAATCCGGCGTTCCCGCCCATGCTCGCGAACATCCCGCCGCGGTCGTACTCCTTGCGCTTGTCCGGATCTGAGAGCACGTCGTGAGCCTGCGAGACGTCCTTGAAGCGCTCCTCGGCCTGTGCGTCTCCGGGATTGCGATCGGGGTGGTACTTGCGTGCCAGTTTGCGGTACGCCTTCTTGATCTCCTCATCGGTGGCGTTCTTGCCCACCCCGAGGATCTTGTAGTAGTCGGGACGCTCCGCCATCGCGCTGCCGCTACGCGGCCACGAGCACCCGCGCCGGGCGCAGCACGCTGTCGCCCAGGCGGAAGCCCTGCTGGAAGACCTCTGCCACAACCCCTGACTCGAACCCCTCGATCGGCTGCTGTGCAACAGCCTCATGGAACTGCGGGTCGAACGGCTCACCTGCGGGCGAGAACGGCTCCACCCCCACTCGCTGCAGAGCGGCAAGCAGGTCGGAGTGGACCAGGCGAATGCCCTCGGTGATCTGGGACTCCTCCTCGCCGGCGGCCTTCAGCGCACGATCGAGACTGTCGATCGCCGGCAGCAGCTCCTTGGCCAGCTTGGCCACGCCTCGGTCCTGGGCAATTGCGGCATCGCGGGCCGCGCGCTTGCGGTAGTTCTCGAAGTCGGCCTGCGTTCGCTGCGCCAGCAGCAGGTACTCATCGGCCTTCTCGGCCTTGACGGCGAGCTCATCCAGATCCTGCTGAACCTGCAGCTCGGGATCGGGCTCGGCGGAGTTCTCCTGGTCCCCGTCGGATTCGAGGTCGGAGGGCGCCGCGTGTTGGGCCGCCGCATACGCGGCGGCCGCACTTGCACGCTCCTTGGCGACGCCCGGCTCCGTCACCCCGAGGGGCTCGTCCTGCGGCCGCTCCGCGTCCATCGTCACTTCTCCTCGTCGACGACTTCGGCGTCGACCACGTCCTCTTCCTCGGCAGCAGCGCCGTCGGCCGACGCATCGCCGTCGAAGTTCGGGGTCGAGGCAGCCTGCTGCTCCTGGGCCCGCTGGTACATCGCCTCAGACACCTTGTGGAAGGAGGCGTTGAGCGCGTCCCTGGCAGCCGTGATCTGCGCCGCATCCTCGCCGGCGAGCGCCTCGCGGACGGCCTTGATCGCATCCTCGATCTCGCTGCGTGAGGCCTCGTCGACCTGGTCCCCGAGCTCCTTGAGCTGGCGCTCGGACTGGTAGGCCGTGTGCTCGGCCTCGTTGCGAGCCTCAGCGAGTTCACGCTGACGCTTGTCGTCGTCGGCGTGGGTCTCGGCGTCATTCACCATCCGCTTGATCTCGTCGCCGGAGAGGCCGGAGCCCGACCGGATCTCGATCTTCTGCTCCTTACCCGTGCCCAGATCCTTCGCTGAGACATTGAGGATGCCGTTGGCGTCGATGTCGAAGGCAACCTCGATCTGAGGTACGCCCCGCGGTGCCGGCGGGATCCCGGTCAGCTGGAACTTGCCGAGCGACTTGTTGTAGTTGGCCATCTCGCGCTCACCCTGGAGCACGTGGATCTCGACGCTCGGCTGGTTGTCCTCTGCAGTCGAGAACACCTCCGCCTTACGGGTCGGAATCGTCGTGTTGCGCTCGATCAGCTTGGTCATGACGCCGCCCTTGGTCTCGATGCCGAGAGTCAGCGGCGTGACGTCCAACAGCAGCACGTCCTTGACGTCGCCGGCCAGCACGCCCGCCTGGATCGCAGCGCCGACGGCGACAACCTCATCCGGGTTGACCCCGCGGTGCGGCTCCTTGCCGGTGAGTTCCTTGACCTTCTCCTGAACCGCCGGCATCCGGGTCATGCCGCCGACCATGACGACGTGATCGATCTCGCCGGCGCCCTTCTCCTTCGCGTCCTCAAGAGCCTGGCGGACCGGGCCGACGGTGCGGTCGATCAGGGTCGCTGTCAGCTCGTTGAGCTTGGCGCGCGTCAGGCGCATGTCAAGGTGCTTGGGGCCACTCGCGTCGGCCGTGATGAACGGCAGGTTGATCTGCGACTCCTGTGTCGTCGAGAGCTCGATCTTGGCGCGCTCGGCGGCCTCGTAGAGACGCTGCAGCGCCATTGGATCGGCAGCCAGATCAATCGCCTGCGACTTCTTGAACTCAGCCACGAGCCAGTCGACGATCGCCTTGTCGAAGTTGTCGCCGCCGAGGTGATTGTCACCGGCCGTCGACTTGACCTCGAAGACGCCGTCGCCGATCTCCAGCACCGAAACGTCGAAGGTGCCGCCGCCGAGGTCGAATACCAGGATCGTCTGGTCGGCCTCCTTGTCGAGCCCATAGGCCAGCGAAGCCGCCGTCGGCTCGTTGATGATGCGCTTCACCTCGAGGC
Organism: uncultured Conexibacteraceae bacterium; assembly: GCA_963785385.1. Taxonomy (GTDB): domain Bacteria; phylum Actinomycetota; class Thermoleophilia; order Solirubrobacterales; family Solirubrobacteraceae; genus Palsa-465. The sequence continues at coordinate 134,299 of CAWAVA010000005.1, forward strand.
CAGCGATCGTGCCGGCGTCCTTGGTCGCCTGCCGCTGATCGTCGTTGAAGTAGGCCGGGACGGTGATCACGGCGCTGTCCACGGACTCGCCTAGATAGGCCTCGGCATCCGCTTTGAGCTTGGCGAGGATCATCGCGCTGATCTCCGGCGGCGAGTACTGCTTGTCCTCCACGTCGATCCGCACGTCGCCGCCCGGACCTGAGACCACCTTGTAGGGGACGATCGCCTCCTCATCGTGCACCTCGGCCTCCTTGCGGCCCATGAAGCGCTTGATCGAGAAGATCGTGTTCTGAGGGTTGGTCACGCCCTGACGCTTTGCGACCGTTCCGACGAGGCGCTCGCCGCCCTGCGTGAAAGCGACCACGGACGGGGTGGTGCGGCCGCCCTCGGCGTTCTCGATCACCGTCGGGTCGCCGCCCTCCAGCACAGCCATGCAGCTGTTGGTCGTACCGAGGTCGATGCCGATTGTCTTACCCATCGTGTTCGTTCTACTCCTCTTGAGTCGTGAAAATCTAAGCGAGAGCGTAGCAGATTTGGGCGGTGGCGGACTGCTGCCACAATCAATCCCAGATGCAGCGGCCAGACGCAGTGCTGTTCGACCTCGACGGCACGATCATCGACTCCAGCGTGCCGTTCGTCACATCCGTGAACCACACCCTGCAGGCCCACGGTCAGCGGGCACGGGAGCCCCAGGAGCTGGTGCGCTTCCTCGGCCCCCCAACGCACGAGGCCTTCAGCGAGCTGTTCGGCGCCGACCCGGCCGTGATCGACGCAGCCGTCGCCACCTACCGTAAGCACTACGCGGCGACCAGCGCGGAGACGACCCGTGTCTACGAGGGGATCCCCCAACTGCTCAACCACCTCCACGGCCGCGTGCCGCTCGCCGTCGCCACCTCGAAGATGATCACGGCCGCGGTGATGCTGCTCGAGAGCCTTGGCCTGGCCGACCTGTTCGAGGTGATCAGCGGCCCGCTGCCGGCAGCCATCAACGAGCCCAAGGCGGCCACGGTGGCGCAGGCGCTCGCGGCGCTCGGCGGCCCGGCACGTGCCGTGATGGTCGGCGACCGCCGCTACGACGTGCTCGGTGCGCGCGAGCACGGCCTGCCGACGATCGGCGTGCTCTGGGGCGCCGGCAGCGAGCAGGAACTGCGCGAGGCGGGCGCCGAGGCGCTCGTCTCACGGCCGGATGAGATCCCGCCGCTGCTGCAGCTCTAGCCAAAGCGATGCATGTTCTGTGCAGAATTCCGCACAGAACGTGCACCGCCTTCAGCTGAACGTGCCAGCGCTCGGGCACATCTCCCGCAGCGCGCAGGCCGAGCACACAGGCGCGCGCGCCGAGCAGGTCCGACGCCCGTGGCGCAGCAGATTCAGATGCAGCTCCCACTCCTCGCCCGGCGGCGTGAGGGCGAGCAAGGTGTCGTGCAGCTCCACGAATGGCGCGCGAGCCCGAAACAGCCCCAGCCGCGTGCCGACCCGTGAGACGTGGGTGTCGACCGGAACGTCGCGCATGCCATAGGCGAAGAGCAGCACGCAGGCAGCGGTCTTGCGACCGACCCCCGGAAGCGAGCACAGATACGCCTGAGCCGCGGGCACATCCAGCTCCCGCAGCCAGTCGAGCGACAGCACGCCGGGCTGGGGTTCGCCGTCGGTCACCGCGGCCAGGATCGCCTTGATTCGCGCCGATTTGACCTTGGAGATGCCGCCACGGCGAATCGCCTGCTCGACCTCGTCCACGGGCGCGTCTCGCACCGCCTCCCAGGAGGCAAAGCGCTCGCGCAGCCCGAAATAGGCGACGTCGCGATTGCGGTCGTTGGTCGACTGCGACAGCACCGTCAGGATCAGCTCCGCGAGGCCATCACCGTGCGGGCGCAGCACAGGAATGCCATATACGAGACGCAGGCGGTTGCGGATCGCGACGACTGCGGCCATATCCTCGGGCGCGGTGCTCATGAACGCGGACGTTATCCGTCGGCTGCGCCGCCTCGCCCCGACGCTTGTCGCCGCGACGGCGGCACTCATCTATCTGATCGTTGCCCCGACCGGTGCCGATCTGCCGGCACAGCTGCTGCGCGTCAAGCTGTTCGGCGCCGAGGGCTTCGGAATCTGGAACAACTGGTGGTACGGCGGACACAACATCGCCGCCTACAGCGTCCTGTTCCCCCCGGTCGCCTGGCTGCTGACGCCACAGCTCCTCGCCGCGATCGCGAGCGTCGTCACCGCCGCCGCCTTCGAGGCCCTTGCCCACGACGTCTACGGCGAGGACGCCTGGATCGGCGCCACCTGGCTGGGCGCCGCGACGATGACCGAACTGCTGAGCGGGCGGCTCACGTTCGCGTTCGGCCTCTGCGGAGCGGTGCTGACAGCACTTCTCCTTGAGCGACGGCGGCCGCGCTTGGCCGCCGTACTGGCGTTCATCACCGCGCTCGCGAGTCCCGTCGCCGGGCTGTTCGCGGCGCTCGCCGGCGCGACCCTGGCGGCGAACTGGCTGTGGTCGCGCAACCGCCACGCCCTGACGGCCGGCCTCGCAGTGGTCGCGGCCGCGCTCGTCCCGATCGTCGCCCTCGCCTGGCTCTTCCCCCAATCGGGACACCAGCCGTTTGCGTTCGGGACACTGTGGCCGGTGCTGGCGGCGGGCGCCTTCGTGCTCGCGCTCAAGCCCGGGCGCACGCTCAGCACGACCGTCGTGCTGTACCTGGCCGGCTGCATCCTCGCCGTTGCGATCGCGACGCCCGTCGGCAGCAACGCGGCCCGGCTCGGCGAGCTCACTGCCGGGCCGCTTGTTGCCCTGCTGCTGGTGCCCCGACGCGCCTATCTGCTGCTCGCGGTGGCGGCGCTGCCGCTCACCTGGATCCAGGTCCACGACGCGATCATCGACCTCCAGCACGGCGAGACCGCCAATACCGCCTCCTACTACCGGCCGCTGATCCGGTACCTGCAGGCGCAGCCGGGCGCGACGCACCGCGACTGGAGGGTCGAGGTGCCGTTCACAGCCGGGCACTGGGAGGCATACAGACTGGCGCCCGTGCTGCCGCTCGCGCGAGGCTGGGAGCGACAGAGCGACATCGCCGACGACAGCCTGTTCTACGGCCGGACTCTCACCGCCCGCAGTTACAGGCGGTGGCTGCATCAGCTGGCCGTCCGCTATGTCGCCGTGGCCGACGCCCCGGTCGACCCCTCTGCCCGCGAGGAACTGCAGCTGATCGATCGCGGGCCCGCATACCTGTACCTCGTCGCGCACCTCCGACACTGGAGGGTCTATGAGGTGCGGGGCTCCCCGGCGATTGCGACCGGCGCCGGACGGGTGCTCGGACTCGGACCGAACTCGGTGACGATCGGGATCACGCACCCGGGCAAGGTGCATCTGCGCGTGCGTTGGTCACCCTACTGGCAGCTCAGCGGCGTCAGCGGATGTGTGGAGCCGGCCGGCCCGTTCACGGCGATCACGGCACGCGCCGGCGGGCGCGCACGGCTGACAATCGAGTTCTCGCTGGGCCGGGTCGGTTCCCGTACGCCGCGCTGCATCCGATCCCGACCCGATTCAAAAGCCGGTAGCCTCCCGTAATCGTGAAGCTCGCGTTCCTGTCAGCCAAGCGGGGCTCTTTCCTGCCGCACGGTTGGCTAGACGTGATCCGGCAGCTGCTGATGTTCGCAACCGCGTATGTCGGCTATGAGGTCGTTCGCGGCTTGGTCGGCGTCACGTCGTCCTCGTACAAGCCGTTCGGCGACGCCTACAACATCATCAACTTCGAGCGAACGCTGCACGTGTTCGTCGAGCCGAACATCCAGAGCTGGGTCACCGGTCATGAGCACTGGCTGCTCGACATCGCCGATTGGACCTACCTGAACGCTCACTTCGCACTGACCGTCGGGGCCCTGGTGTTCATCTACATGAGGCGCAACGACTCCTTCTACTTCGTGCGCAACATGTTCATGATCGCGATGCTGATCGCGCTGGTCGGCTACTCCGTGTATCCGACGGCGCCGCCGCGGCTGCTCACGCAGTGGGGCTTCACGGACACAATCCAGCAGTTCACGCACGTGACGATCGAGTCGGGACCCAGCAGCGCCCTGCTGAACGCCTACGCCGCCGTCCCGTCGATGCACGTGTGCTTCGCGCTGATGATCGGCCTGCCGATGTCGCAGCTGGTCCACAGCCGCGTGGCGCGAGTGCTGTGGCGGATCTATCCGGCATTCATTGCGTTCGTCGTGATCGTCACGGGCAACCATTACTTCACCGACGTGTTCCTCGGAGCGCTCACCGCCGCGGTCTCGGCGCTGCTGGCCAAGCAGCTGCTGGCGCGGGCAAAGTCCGACAGCTGGGCGTTTGTGCGCGTTCCGGCGTAGCAGGCACTACGCTGTTCGCGCTCGCTGATGGCTGACACACAGCACAAGACAGGCAGGCCGCGCACCCGATCGCGCGGCGGCGACGGCAGGCTGACGACTCAGCAGATCGTCCGCAACCGACTGATCGAGTCGCGGCTCACACCCAACACGATTTCGCTCACGGGGTTCGCGCTCAACCTTGCCGCGGCCGGACTCGTGGTGGGACGCATGTTCTTCCTCGCCGGTATCGCCTTCATCGTCGGCTCGGTCATGGACACCCTCGATGGCCGCTACAGCCGAATGTCTGGGAAGGGCACCCAGTTCGGAGCGTTCCTGGACTCGACACTCGACCGGCTGGAGGAGGGCATCGTCCTGATCGCGGTCGCGGCGTACTTCGCGTCGCAGAACGACCAGGCCGCCGTCGCGGCCGCCGTCGCCGCCGTGCTGTTCTCGCTGATGGTCTCCTACACCCGCGCCCGCGCGGAGGCGCTCGGCGTGCAGTGCAAGGTCGGCCTGGCCACACGGCCGGTCCGGGTCGTGATCCTCGCGATCGGTCTGATCTTCGCCAAGGGTGCCTCGATCGGGCATTTCGACCTGCTCGCCCCCGCGGTCTACGTGCTCGCCGCGCTCAGCTTCGTCACCGTCTGCCAGCGCATCTGGCATGTGCGCCGGGAGCTGAACGAGCCGACCGGCTCGCGCTAGGCGGCCCCGCGCGCGATGTCGCCCGCGGCAGGGCGCGAGGGATCGCTCGGACGGGGTGCCCGTGCCCGCATACTGGCCGCCGCCACGACGCTCTTCGCCCGCCGGGGCTTCAACGCCACCAGCATCAACGAGCTGCATGCCGCCGCGCGGGTCTCCAAGCGCACGCTCTACCAGCAGTTCGACTCCAAGGATGCGGTGATCCTCGCGTATCTCGCGCAGCAGGAAGCCGCGAGCCCCGCACAGGCCGTGCTCTCGCGCGAGGATCTGGCTCCGCGTGCGCGGTTGCTGGAGCTGTTCACGGCGCTCGCCGACCCGGCCAACGCCGCGCCCGAGGCCGTCCTCGCCGCCGCGATCGAGTTCCCGGATCCCGAGCACCCCGTCCACCGCTCTGCCGCGGCATCCGCCCGCCGCTTCAACGAGCGGCTGGCCGGCCTCGCACGGGCGGCGGGCGCCCGCGACCCGGATCAGACGGCCCGGCGGCTCGCGTTGCTCTTCTATGGCGCCGCCGGTCGGGCAAGGCTCGAGGAGCCGGGTGTCGCGGTCGCCGACGCCTACCCGATCGCGGCCGCGATCCTGCGCGACGCGATCGACTAGGTACCGCTCGGTTTACTTTGAGTGGCCGCCGGATCGACGTGGGTCCGTTCGGGTACCGGTCGGTGTAACCCGCAACGCAGGCCGGCGTATATTGGACATCCGCCGACGCGACCGCCGGCCCAAATCTCGAGAAGGGACAACGATCAAGTGACCACCGAACCGACCACCACGAACGGCTCCGCCGCCGGCTCCGCTCGCTATCAGCATGAGAAGGTCCGCGTCGCGATCATCGGCGTCGGCAACTGCGCCAGCTCGTTCGTGCAGGGCGTCGAGTACTACAAGAACGCTGATCCGGCCGAGCGCGTGCCGGGCCTCATGCACGTCGACCTCGGTGGCTATCACGTCCGCGACATCGAGTTCTCGGCCGCCTTCGACATCGATGCCGACAAGGTCGGCAAGGACCTCAGCGAGGCGATCTTCTCCGGTCAGAACAACACGCTGAAGTTCGCCGACGAGGTTCCGAACCTGGGAATCCCGGTCCAGCGCGGGATGACGCACGACGGCCTTGGCAAGTACCTCAAGGAGAAGATCACCAAGGCGCCGGGTCCGACAGCCGACATCGTCCAGATCCTGAAGGACACCCGGACGGATGTCGTCGTCTCCTACCTGCCGGTCGGTTCCGAGCAGGCCACGAAGTGGTACGTCGAGCAGATCCTCGAGGCAGGCTGCGGCTTCGTCAACTGCATCCCCGTCTTCATCGCCGGTGAGGATTACTGGAACGACCGCTTCATCAAGGCCGGTCTGCCGATCATCGGCGACGACATCAAGTCCCAGGTCGGCGCCACGATCGTGCACCGCACGCTCGCTCGTCTCTTCCACGACCGCGGCGTCAAGCTGCTGCGCACCAGCCAGCTCAACGTCGGCGGCAACATGGACTTCTACAACATGCTCGAGCGCGAGCGGCTCGAGTCCAAGAAGATCTCCAAGACGCAGGCCGTGACCTCGATCATGGGCCACAAGCTGCCGGCTGACGACGTCTACATCGGCCCGTCGGACTACGTGCCGTGGCTGACCGATCGCAAGTGGGCCCACATCCGACTCGAGGGCCAGGCGTTCGGCGACGTGCCGCTGCAGATGGAGACCAAGCTCGAGGTCTGGGACTCGCCGAACTCGGCCGGAATCGTGACCGACGCGGTGCGCTGCTGCAAGCTCGCGCTCAACAACGGCGTTGCGGGCCAGCTCGACGGCCCGAGCTCATACCTGATGAAGTCGCCGAAGAACCAGCGCCCGGACGATGAGGCTCGTGAGTGGACCGAGGAGTTCATCGCCAAGCACTCACGGGTGCAGGCCACAACGGCCGACGCGTCGAAGGTCGCCGTCGCCTAGCGTCGCGGCAGCTCCGATTGTTCAGGGGGCCGGCCCTGCGGGGCCGGCCCTTTTTTCGGGGCCGCGTTAGGGCCCTGTGACGAAGTTATGACCACTTAGCGTGCGCCACTATGCTCCGGCAATGATTCGCAGCCTGGCCGTCTGCCTGCTGTCGGCGGTGGTCGGTTTGGTGGCGTTAGCCGCACCGGCCGCCGGCGCCACGCCGAACCCCGCTGTCAATCTGACGGCGCTGTCCTGCGGATCGGCCCACAGCTGCGGCGCGGTCGGCACCTACGACGACGCGCTCGGCGACACCCAGGGGATGCTGATCGCCGAGTCCCAACGCGGTTGGGGCAGGGCAGTCCAGGCACGGCTGCCGTCGAACGCGTCCGTCGACCCGCTGAAGACATCAAACGGCGGCGCGCTCGTCGACGTCTCCTGTCCCGCTGCGGGTGAGTGCGTGGCGATCGGCCGTTACACGGATACGCGTGCCGTCGACCACGGCGTGCGGTTCACCGAGCACCACGGCCGGTGGGCACGTGGGGTCGCCGTCCGACCTCCGGCCAACGCGGTGCACCCCCGCCGGACCAGGTCCAGCGTCATCGACGACGTCGGACTGGCGGCGATCGACTGCAGCTCCGTGGGGAACTGCGTGGCCGTGGGGAACTACGAGTCAAACGCCGAGGTGTGGGAGGCGATGATCGTCGTCGAACACAACGGCCGTTGGGGGCGGGCTATCGAGGCGCCGCTGCCGGCTGACGCGCCGATCGCAGGTCAGGACGCCGTGCTGCTCGACGTCAGCTGCCAGACCGCCGGAGACTGCACGGCCTCCGGGTATTACGTGGACAGCTCGGGGCATCAGGAGGGCCTGCTCGTCAGCGGCGGCGACACCAGTTGGAGCGCCGCGCCGGCGCCGGCGGCGCCGTCCGACGCGCGCAACGACCCGAACATCGCTCCGTCGTCCGTCTCCTGCAGCGCGGTCGGCAGCTGCGCGGCGGTCGGTACCTATGTCAATCCACTGCAGAACTCGCTGGGGCTCCTGTTCAGCGAATCGGGTGGCACGTGGCAGGAGGGCACCGGTGCGACGCTCCCCGCCGATGCGGCGCCGGCCACCACCGTCGGCGACCAGACGGTGGTTCTGACGTCAGTGTCCTGCCCTCAGGCGGGCATGTGCGAGGCCGTCGGCTGGTACTTCGACAACGACGAGAACGGACAGGGTCTGATCGTCGATCAGCAGAACGGGACCTGGCAGCCCGGGAATGAGATGAAGCTTCCCGCCAACGCCGTCACCGGGCTCGAGAAGCAGTCGGCGGGACTCGACTGGGTCTCGTGTCCATCGCTCGGCAACTGCCTCGCGACGGGTGTCTACACCGACGCCGGCTACAACTCACAGGGGCTTCTGCTCTCGGAGGTGAACGGTACCTGGCAGACCGCGGTCGAGTCGCCGCTGCCGCACAACGCCGGCAACATCGAGTACGCCGCCGCCGACCAGTCCGCCTGCACCGCGGTCGGCGAGTGCACGGTCATCGGCACCTACAACGACAGCCACGGAGACGTCCTCGGTTACACGGTCACCGAAGCCGGTGGCAGCTGGGGCGCCGCGGACGAGGTGGTCCTGCCGCCGGTCAATACAACCGAGGTCAGGCTCTCCCTGAGAGCGCTGATCACTCCCTCCGGCAGGGACGCGACACTCAAGCAGGTCAGGCGGGCCCACGGCTACGTGTTCGATTACACGGCCACGGAGGCTGGAAAGGCGGCCGTCTCCTGGGCTTCGTCGGCGGACGGCAGGCACGTTCTGATCGGCCGCGGGACACTGCATGTGAAGGCCGCAGGGCATTACGCCTTGAAGCTGCATCTGACCGGGGCCGGCTCCCGACTGCTCGCCGACACCAAGCTTGTCCGTGTCGTCGTACGGACGAGCTTCGCGCACGGCGGGCACCAGGCGGTCCAGCGCGCCACCGGCACGTTCACGTTGCGCTGAGCCCGGCGTAGACTGCGCGACGTGCCTGAAGAGCGCCTCGCGATCGCCCAGGTGAGCCCGTTCGCCTGGGAGACCAACACCGAGGTGGGCGAGTACGTGGCGAGGCTCTCGGAGGAGCTGCACCGTCGTGGGCACCGGGTGCTCGTGATCGCGCCGTCGCAATCCGCCGAGCTGGTCGACGAAAGCCGTCGCCGGCTGCGCGGCGACCCGGAGGCGCTGGTCGCGCGTGCCGACGCGGGACCAGTGGTTCTGGGGGTCGGCGAGGTGCTGCCCTTCTCGCCTACGCGGCGCCGTTCCGCATCGCTGCCGGTCGACGTCGCACGCACGATCGAGGAGGCGTTGACTGCGCTGCCGCTTGACGTCGTTCACGTGCATGAACCGTTCGCGCCGAGCGCCTCGAGCGTCGCGCTGCGGACCGCGCGGGCGCTGAGCGTAGCCACCTTCCACAACCCGACCGAGCGGGTTCTGTCCACCCAGATCGGCCGGCAGCTGACGCAGCTCATGTTCAGCCGCCTGGACGCTCGCGTGGTCTCCTACGACGCAACGCGCACACTGATGGAGCGCTTCTTCCCCGCTGACTATCGGCTCGTGCCGCCGGCAGCCGAGCCGGTGTCACCGACAACACTCCGCCGGACCAACGGCCCGCTGCGGATAGCGCTGGTGGCGGAGGAGGAACGCGCGGCGTTGCGGACGTTCGTGCGCGCGCTGCGAATGCTGCCCTCCGACGCCGAATGGGAAGCGACGGTGTGGTCGTCGCGCTCGCTCGCGGCCCCGGGGACGCTCAGCCACAGGCTCGCGGAGCGGGTGCGGTTCGTGGGCCCAGAGCGCGGCGTCAATTCGGTGCTCGCCGAGTCCGACGTCGTCGTGCTCGGCTCAGACGGGGTGCGGGCGACGCCGGAGGTGCTGGTCCGGGCGCTCGTCAGCGGGATCGTGCCGGTGGCTTCGAGCATCCCGGTCTACGCGGAGCTCCTGTCCGACGGGCGCCGCGGACTCCAGTACGCCTCGGGTGACGCCCAGACACTCGCCGCCCACCTCACCCGGCTGGAGCGTGAACCGGGCCTGCTCACACAGCTCCGCGGTGAGGGCGCCGAGGTGCGCGACCTGCTCGGCTTCAAGCATGCGGCCGCCGAGCTCGAGCAGATCTACACGCGACTGGTGGCGCGCCGGCACGACCGCCGTCCGCACCACCCGGCCGCAGCGCGGGCGGTGGCGGATCGGCCACTGATCGACGTTGACCTTCACATGCACACCGACCACTCCTACGACTGCGCGACCCCGGTCGAGGTGCTGCTCGCGGAGGCGCGCGCCAAGGGGCTGGGCGCGATCGCCGTCACCGAGCACAACGAGATCTCCGGGGCGCTGGAGGCCGCCGAGAAGGCGAAGGGCATCAAGGTGATCGTCGGCGAGGAGGTCAAAACCGCCTCCCAGGGCGAGGTCATCGGCCTCTTCATCGAGGAGAAGATCCCGCGCGGGATGACGCTGCGGGAGACGATCGATGAGATCAAACGCCAGGGCGGGCTCGTGTACGTGCCGCATCCGTTTGACCGTATGCACTCGGTGCCCGACTACAAACATCTGATCGACGTGCTCGACGACATCGACCTGATCGAGGTCTTCAACCCGCGCGTGGCGATCGCCGAGTTCAACGAGGAGGCGGTCCGGTTCGCCGCCAAGTACCGGATGATCGCCGGGGCGGGGTCGGACGCTCACGTACCCCAGGGGCTTGGTTCGGTACGAATCCGCATGCATGACTTCGACGGTCCCGAGCAGTTCCTCGAGTCGTTGCGGACCGCTGACATCACCCGTAACCCGGCAAGCCTCTTCTACGTGCAGGCGCTCAAGTTCCTGCAGACAAGGGCGCTGCCGTCGGGCACACGGGAGGCCCGTCGCGAGCGGCGCGTGCGGCGCGCGGCGCGCAAGTAACGCTGCAATCTGCGCAAGTCCTGATGCAGGCGCAAGGACAAGCGGGCTTTCCGTCCAATTCGGGAGACGTGCCCGCCACAGATGACGAGATCCGCGAGAAGTATCTCGAGCGGGCGATCAGGGAGCTGAACCACCTCTCACGCGAGCTGCAGTCCTGCGAGCAGTGCCCGCGCGGGCAGCTGATGCCTGTGCTCGGCTCCGGCCACCCGCAGGCCGACATCTTCATGCTGAAGTACTCAGCGCGACCCTCCGAGGTCGAGGAGGGCGTCGCGTTCTACGGCCGCTCCGGCAACGCGCTGATGAAGTCGCTGAAGCGGCTGAGCATCGACCCGCTCGCGGTCTACGGGACGCTGTGCGTGAAGTGTCCGGTGCTGGATCCCGTGATGGCCGACCCGGCCTGCGTCTCGCGTGTCGCCGACGAGCTGGTGATCGTCGCGCCGAAGATGCTGCGTGGTCATGGGTCGCGACGCGCTGGGCGTGGTCAACGACCTCGATCTGCCGCTCCAGCACAAGCTCCTCGCCGATCCCGGAGCCGTTCAGCGTTTCACGCCCTCCTGCGAGGCTCTGTTCGTGCCGAACATCGACGAGTCGCTCGATGAGGAGACGGCCAAGCGCGAATTCTGGGCGGCCTTCAAAGTGCTGGGGGAGTGGTGGTCGGACCTACCGCCATACTGATGGCCATCGGCCAGAACTGGGGCACAGGCATGTCGCAGGTGTCCGTGCTCGGGACCCTTCTCAGCTCCGCGCCGTTCCGCCGCGGTTCGAGCAGCAGCTGACCGGGCGAACGTCGCCGCGTCAGGCGTTCGTGAGCACGATCTTGCCGAGCTTGCCGCCCGCGGCGAAGTGGTCGTAGGCCGCCGCCGCCTCAGCCAGCGGGTAAGTCGCTGCGACCGGCACACGCAGGGCCCCGCTGGCAAACAGCGGCAGCACGTGGCGCTCGACCGCGCGTGCCGTGAGCGCCTTCTCCTCGAGTGGGCGCGCGCGCAGGGTTGAGCCGTGGATGCGGCCGCGCTTGGCCATCAGCAGCCCGAGGTTGAGCTCGGCGGTGGCGCCGGCACCGGTTCCGATCACGGCGATCCGCCCGCCGGTGCGCAGCGCTCTCAGGTTGTCGGGCATGTTCGGCGCTCCGACGAGTTCGAGGATCACGTCGTAGGGGCCCTCGTCGACGAACTCTCCGGGGTCGAGCACGGCCGCGCCCAGTGCGGCGACCCCCTCGCGCAGCGCAGGGTTGCGGACGGTCGCGGTCACGCGCGCCCCGGCTGCTCGACCGAGCTGCACGGCCGCGGTGCCGACACCGCCGGCCGCGCCATGCACGAGCAGCCGCTCGCCGGGCCGCAGCTGCGCCTGGGTGAACAGCGCATCGTGCGCGGTCGTGAAGACCTCAGGCAGGCCGCCCGCCGCCGCCCAGTCGAGCCGCTCGGGAACCGGCATCAGCATGCGCTCATGAACAACGGCGAGCTCGGCCTGTGCGGCTCCCGCGACGATGCCCATCACCCGCTCACCGACCGGGAAGCGGCTCGCGCCGGGACCGTTGGCGCTCACCTCTCCGGCCAGCTCCATGCCCGGCATGTCCTCGGGAACGCCGGGCGGCGGCGGGTAGCGGCCCTGACTGCTGCAGCATGTCAGCGCCGTTCAGGCCGGCCGCGTGCACCCTGATCAGCACCTCGCCCGTGCCCGGCTCAGGGCCGGGGCGCTGCTCGACGACGATCTCCTCGCCACTGATGACGTACGCGCCCGCATCACCGCAGACGTCAGTGGTTAGCCGCTGCGTCGCTCGAGCTGCGCGACGCACTCGACGTGCGGCGTCTGCGGGAACATGTCGACGGGGCGCACCTTGGTCAGCTCGTAACCGGCCTCGACCAGCTGGGCCGCGTTGGGCGCGAGCGTGGTCGGGTTGCAGGACACGTAGACGATCCGCTTGGGAGCCGCCTCGATGATGCGGCGCACGACCTTCTGCGAGAGGCCGGCCCGCGGCGGGTCGACGACCAGCACGTCCGGCCGGCCGGCCTGCTCGACCAGGTCGCGCATCGCCAGGCGCACGTCGCCGGCGAAGAAGTGGGCGTTGTCGATCTCGTTGCGGCGGGCGTTCGCGATCGCGTCGGAGATCGCGTCCTCGACGATCTCGAGCCCCCAGAGCTCGGCCACACGCGGCGCCATCAGCAGGCCGATCGTGCCGATCCCGCAGTAGAGGTCGTAGAGCCGCTCGTAAGCCCTTGAGCTCCGCGTACTCGATCGCCAGCCCGTAGAGCCGCTCCGCCATCTCGGTGTTGGTCTGGAAGAAGGCCTCGCCGGAGATGCTGATCGAGAGCCCGCCGAGCTGCTCCTCGAGCCGGTCGACGCCCGCGAGCAGCTCGGTCTCGCCGCCGGCGGTCGTCTCGGCCACGCTGTCGAGCCTGCGTCCAGAGCAGCCCATCCCTGGTCGTGACGGCGGCCGCCAAGCGCATCTCCGTCGAGCTTGCCCGTGCGGTCACCAGGCGCACCTGGATCTCACCGGTGCGCCGACCCTCGCGGACGACGAGGTTGCGCAGGAAGCCCTCGTTCGTGCGCCGGTCGTAGGGCTCGAGACCCTGGGCGCGGCACCAGGCGACAACCTCCTCGCGGGCGCGGTTGCCCGCCTCGGAGGCGAGCAGGCAGTCGGTCACCTCGACGATCTCCTCCCAGCGGCCGGGCGCGTGGAAGCCGCAGATCAGGCGGCCGGACTCGTCCCGGCCGAAGGAGTACTCGAGCTTGTTGCGGTAGCGCCACTGCTCGACCGCCGGGACGATCGGCTCGAGCTCGAACCCGTCGAGCCTGCCGATCCGCCGCAGCGCGTCGTCGACCTGCTCGTGCTTGATCTCGAGCTGCTTGGCGTAGGGGATCACCTGCCAGGGGGCGCCCGGGTGATCGGCCAGCGGCTCGATCCGGTCGGGGCTCGGGGTGAGCACCTCGAGCGACCCGCGCCTCGGCGTAGGCGCGCTTGGACTTGCCGACCTGCACCCGCACCGTGTCACCGGGGATGCCGCCCTGCACGAACACGACGTAGCCGTCGAGGCGCGCGACACCGGCGCCGCCGAACGCGAGCGTGTCGACGGTCAGCGTCAGCTCGTCACCGCGACGGGGACGAGCTGTGGGCGTCGAGGTCTGGTCCATGGTGTGAGTCAGGTTAGTCGCGCCGGAGCGCTTCTGTGGGCGGGCGAAGCACCGGCGAGCCCGCCGAGGATCAACCGCAGAGAAGTTCCAGCAGAGCCTTCTGGGCGTGGCGACGGTTCTCCGCCTGGTCCCAGATGCGCTGGCGCTCGCCGTAGAGGACCGACTCGGTGATCTCCTCGCCTGGGTGGGCCGGGAGGCAGTGCAGCGCGATCGCGCCGGGGGCGGCGGCGGCGAGCAGCTCGTCGTTGAGCTGGTAGGGGCGCAGCGCCTCCACCCGCAGCGCTGCCGTCTCAGGGTCGTCGTTCATGCTGACCCAGACATCGGTGTAGACAGCGTTGGCGTCGCGCACGGCCTCGTACGGGTCGTCGGTGAGCTCGGCGCCGGCAACGGGCTCCAGCTGGTAGCCGTCAGGGGCGGCGACGCTGACCCTGACCCCGGCCAGCGCGCCGACGATCGCCAGCGAGCGCGCGACGTTGTTGCCGTCGCCCACGTATGCGAGCTTCAGACCGTCGAGGTGGCCGAAGGACTCCCTGAGCGTGAGCAGGTCGGCGAAGCGCCTGACACGGGTGGTGATCGACGGTCAGCATGTTGATCACCGGCACCGTCGCATGGTGCGCGAGCTCCTCGACAAGCTCGTCGGGGCCCGTGCGGATTCCGATCGCGGCCACGTTCCTCGACAGGACGTAGGCGGTGTCCCTGATCGACTCGCCGCGGGCCAGCTGCGTGTCCTCGGTCCTCAGGATCATCGGATGGCCGCCGAGCTCCACGATGCCGGTCTCGAAGCTGACCCGCGTGCGGGTCGAGTGGCGCTGGAAGATCAGCGCGACGGTGCGCTGCCTGAGCACATCGGATCCGAGCGGATTGCTCTTCATCCAGGCCGCTCGCTCGATCAGGGCCACGAGCTGGTCGGGGGCTGAGCTCCTCGCCCGTCAGGCAATCGCTTGGTCGCAAGTTGCGGATTTTAGGTGCTCGCGGGGGGCAGCTCGCAGCAGCGAGCCCAAGCGCCTACCCCAGCTGATCCGCTCGCTCGCGGACGAGCTCCACGATCTCCGGCGGGGCCGTGCGCGGGGAGCCACCGGGAAACGGGGGCTCGGGGTCGTACTCGATGCCGAGCTGGATCCCGTGGGCCCATTGGGCCCCGCGATCTCCGCAGCCAGCAGCAGCGCCATGTCGATCCCGGCGGAGACGCCGGCGGCGGTGATGATCTTGCCCTGGCGGACGATGCGCTCGTCCACGGGCACGGCGCCGTACGCGCGCAGGAGGTCATATTGGAGCCAGTGCGTGGTCGCCTGCAGGCCGTCGAGCAGACCGGCCGCCGCCAACAGCAGCGAGCCCGTGCAGACCGACGTCGTCCAGGTCGAATGTGCGTGCGCGTGCCGGATCCAGTCGAGAGTTGGCGCGTCGGTGGTCAGCTCACGCGTGCCAAATCCACCGGGCACCAGCAGAACCTCAGGCTCCGCCACCTCCTCCAGCGAGCGGTCGGCGACCAGGGCGAGCATCCCGTTCTCCGTCCGCTTGGGACCGGGCTCGGCGGCGACGAAGCTGACACGCGCGTCCGGCAGCCGCGAGAGCACCTCGTAGGGCCCGACCGCGTCCAATGCGGTCACCTTGTCGAATAGGAGGATCGCTACTTCCATGGGCTCAGCAGACGCTGAGCCTACCGGTGATCGTCCTGCTGACCAGCTTCGTGCGGCGGTGAGGCAGCGACTCGCGGAAGCTGAAGACGGCCCTCACCGGATACCTGCCGGCCTTCAAGCCCTCGATTTTGAAGGCGACCTGCCCGGATGAATGCCTGAGGGTCGTGCTCTGCTTACCGGCGAGCGTGACAGTCGTCCTCACGAACTTCAGCGGCGTCCTGCCGGACCGACTGGCGGCCATATGGACCGTCGCCGACCTGCCGGGCGCGGCGCAGCTCGATAGCGGCGGTGTCGTGAGCGTCAGCCTGATGTGATCTAGCGTCACACTGGAGCTGGTCGAGGACGGCTTTGACACCACCGGAATGGCGGTCGTGACCGGCGTGATGGTCGGTGTGGTGTTGGTGGTCGTGGTGGCGCCCTGCGAGGCCGGTGGTTGCGCCTTCACCTGGACAGCGTTGGAGGCGGCCGAGGGGCCACTCGACTCAAGCTGGCCGGTGGCACTGTTGTTCGTCACCACGGTGAACGTGTAGGAGTCCCCGCCGTTGAGCGAGCCAAGGTTCACCGAGTCGGCCGCGCCGGAGGTCGTCTGTGGCGCCCCGGTCTGCCCGGTCGTCACGTCGAGCGGGATGACCGTGAAGCTGTCTATCTGGCCACCCGCGTCCCGCAGGGAGGGCGGTGTCCAGCTGACGTTCGCCCGCCCTGGGTCACCGGCGACGGCCGTCACCTGCGTGGGGTAGCCGGCAGCGGTCGGCCGCTCCGCGATGTTGGACTGGAAGGCCCCTGGTGCGCAGCCGCCGTAGCCGCTGACCGCCGAGCTGCCGAGGATGTCGGCGGCCGGGCACAGCTCCTGGCCGCTGATCGGCGATGCGACACCGCTCGCAATCACGCCGAGCAGCGCACTGGTGCCCAGCAGCTTGGGCTCGACCAACGGCACGGAGCTGAGGGTGCCCGTGTTGAGCGTTACCGGCGGCGAGCCGATCTGCGTCACGTTCGGCTGCAGCACCCCGATCTGCGCGTCGAGGTCCGGCAGGTCGTGATCGTATGGCAGCGTCCCGAAGCAGGTGCCGTCGGTTCCGGCGTTGTAGCCGGAGTCGGTGAACGTGCCGTCACAGAGAGGCGCCAGCGTCGCGTTGTTGCCGCTCGGAGCGGGCTGCAGCTGGGACGCGACCCCGTCGAACAGATCGCCTGCGACGGTGGCCGAATCGCCCGCTGTTGAGCCCTCGTCGATCGCGGGGCCCTCGAAGGCGGTGCCGCTGGCATTGGAGCCATCGGCCAGATAGTTGCCGTAGAAGGTGGAGCCGACGACAGATACCGTTCCGGCGCCGGATGAGAAGTAGCCGCCGTCCGAGTCGCCGTTGTCGATGGCGCCGCCGTCCCAGGTCGGCCCGAGTGCGTCGCTCGGATCCGCCAGCACCCCGTTGTCATAGAAGCTCGCGCCGCTGATCGTGAGCGTGCCCGAGCCGCCCAGGTCAGCATTGTCGATCGCGCCGCCATCGCCGTAGCTGGTGTTGAGCTCGAAGACCGAGTCGGAGATCGTGGCATCGGGCGTTCCGGCACTGCCGCTGTACACAGCGTTCGAGATCGCGCCGCCATCGAGGAATCCCGTGTCGTCGAAGAAGATCGAGCCTGACACGTCTAGCTCTGCCGGGCCTCCGTACTCGCCGTTGGCGATCGCGCCACCCTGGTTGGCGGAATCGTTCTCGAAGACGGTGTTCGTGATGTGTGCGGTTCCGGCGACGGTGCCAGCACCGATGGCGATCGCACCGCCCTCACCGCTCGACCCCGCGCTCTCATC
The DNA here is from genome assembly GCA_963785385.1 of uncultured Conexibacteraceae bacterium. Classification (GTDB taxonomy): domain Bacteria; phylum Actinomycetota; class Thermoleophilia; order Solirubrobacterales; family Solirubrobacteraceae; genus Palsa-465. Next base: position 151,688 of record CAWAVA010000005.1, read on the forward strand.
GCTGAAGTTCGAATCGTCGACCCACAGGGTCGAGCTGGTCGATACGCCGATCGAAAGCGCGATCCCGCCGCCGTAACCGGAGGCGGTGTCACCACTGAAGCTGGAGTCGTCGACGTGCACGGACGAGCCGTTGCCGATCCACACGGAGCCGCCGTCCCGTGCCGTGTTGTCGCTGAACGTCGCGTGGTCGATCGTCACGTTCGACGGCGTGCTGATGTAGACCGCGCCCCCCTCGAGGCCTGAGGTTCCACTGTTGGAGATCGTGTCGTCCTCCAACCTCAGCGAATCGGCGGCGCTCGAGTCGAAGTCGTAGATCGCCGGAGCGCCCTCCGTCAGCGTGAGGCCGCTGATCGTCACCGGGCCGCCGTCCACGTAGAACAGCGACTCCGGAGTGCTCCCGCTCACGCCGCTGATCGTGGCCGTCATTGAGGCGGCATCGGGATCCTGCTGGATCACAACCGGATAATCCAGGATCGCCGGTGTGACCTGCGAGGCGTCCTCGTCGACGATCCCGTCAACGTCGATGATCGGATCGGTGTAGCGATAGTCGAGCGCCGAGGAGTACAACAACGCTCCCCGAATCGTGGCGCAGGGGGATGCCGCGGTGCCGCACCCGGTCGCGTCGTTCCCGGTGCCAAGGCTCGGATCAGAGCCATTCGCTCCCGCGACGTAGACGACAGGGCGCGCCACGGTCGCCTGCGAGGAACCGGCGTTACACGCGCCCGAGCTGGTGATGCCGGCCTCATCGGTCACAGGGCAGAGCGCAACCTCGCCCGCCTGACCGCCGAGCCAGGAACCGGCCGACACCGTGGTGTCGTCGGGGACGAGCCCAACCGCCGGATTCTCCGCCCCCGGGGTGACCGTCTCAAGCCCGCCGGGGATCGCGAACGTGGTCGTGTCATACATGTCCCGGACCAAGAGAGATTCGACATCGGAGGGACCCCGGTCGCCCGCCGCCGGCAGACACGACCCATCGGTCCCCGCGTTGTAACCGGCATCGAGCGGATCCCCAACCGTGTCACTGGCGCCGATGCTGCAGGTGCCGTAGAAGATGTCGCCCGCGAAGTCGGGCGTCGCCTGGCCGGCGTAGACGGTGTTCCCGGCGGCGCTGGCGCTCAACGTGGCGGTCGACACCGCGCCGTTGGCTGCGTTGTCGTAGAAGGTCGAACTCACGATCGTCGTGCCGGCTGCGTCCGGATCGGCGAGATAGACGGCACCACCATCGCCGCTGCTCGTGTTGTCCGCGAAGGTCGAGCTGCGGACGTTCACCGTGGCACCGGAGTCGACCGCGATGGCACCGCCGTTGCCGCTTCCCGTGTAACCGGACTCGAAGGTCGAATCGGAGATGTCCACCTCGCCGCTGCCGTCCACCCAGAGCTCACCGCCGTCGTGAGTGGCGCCATCGCTGTTGAGGACCACGTCCCGCAGCGTCAGTGTGCCGGTGCTCTGGTCGGCGATCCCGCCACCGGAGTTGCCGTTCGGCTGGGCGCTGGCGATTGTGAGCCCGGAGATGTTGACGTTTGCTCCACCGGAGATCTCGAAGATCGACCCGCCGTCGCCGGACCGGGCGGCCACCTCCGCAGGGTCTGCGGGGTCGAGCGGATCCTGCTCGATCGTCGCGTCGGCACCGATGACGATGCCCGTCTCGAAGTCGTATCCGGCGACCGCGACGGTCGGATCGCCACCGCCCACCGACAGGGCGTAGGCGATCGTCGCGCACGGTGCCGACTCGACCTGGCAGTTGCCCGTGTCAGCGGCGGCCCCGTAGTGTGCTGCGCCGATCCCCGCGACGTACAGCGTGTCGCCGGAAGCCCAGGCGGGTGCGGCCACAGCCAGAACGGCCGCGCACATGGCCGCCAGGATCCCCGTCAGTACGTGCCGACGCCCCATCGCCCGGTGTATCGGTCACGCATCGCCCTCGCTTGAGCGTCACGACGGACGGCTAGACAGGCCGCACGGTCGCCTACACGAGGCGCCGCCGCAGCGAGGAAGCCGCAACTGCGAGGACCCGCAACCTCAGCGCCCCGCGCGCAACCCGAACCCGCGCAGCATCAGCAGCGCCTGCTCGCCGAGCGATCCGCGCCCGGGGAGAACGCCCAACTGCACCGCCGCGTCGTAGAGATCGAAGAAGGCGCGGACACGCAGCAGCGATCCCCGCTCGAGCTCGCAGTAGAAGACCATCGGCACGACGATGAACTTGTTCGTCGCCGGCAGGCCACCGAGCGGCTCGCGGTTGGTGGCGAGCAGCTTGCAGGGTGCGGCGGCCATCGATCCGTCGCGCAGGCGCGGCCCGAGCTGTCTCGAGACGAGCGTCGGGAAATGCCGCCCAGAGCCGCGTCGGCGTGGTCGGCCGAGCGCCAGCAGGCCCCTCCAGCGGCTCGGCGGTCAGCGGATCCTCGTAGTGGATTCGAGGGCTGCAGACCTGCTTGAAGGCGTCGCGGATCCTTGCCGGACCATGCCGCCTCCCAGGCGTCGAAGAGCTCGTCGAGCGTCCCCTCGCGGGGCTCGAGGTCGGGCGCTCACGACAGCGATCCTAGTACCCCGTCCGCAAGCCAGCACCTGGCGGGATCAGGCGTGAGGACACCCGGCCAGCTCTCCTGACAGACTCGCCCGGTGATCGATAACCCTCGCGAGCGACTTCAGGACGCGCGGCTCTACCTGCTCTGCGAGACGATCGACGGACGCGCGGCTCGACGCCGCCCTGCGGGGCGGCGTCGACATCGTCGAGATGATGGACAACGGCGCCTCCGACGAGGAGGTGCTCGCGACCGCAGCACGGCTGCGCCCGATCTGCGAGCGCCACGGCGTGCCGCTGATGCTCAACAACCGGCCGGAGCTGGTTGCAGCGCGCGGGCGCCGACGGCGTCCACATCGACGACCGCGAGATCGACGTCACACAGGCGCGAGCGACGATCGGCCCGGACCGGCTCCTCGGCACGTCCGCACACACGCCCGCAGAGATCGACGCGGCCCAGCGACTGCCGGTCGACTACATCAGCGTCGGTCCGGTCCACGCCACGCCAACCCGCCCCGACGCGCCAGGCCGCGGGGACGGCGCTGATCACCTACGCGTCGCGCAACTCGCGGCTGCCGTTCTTCGCGGTCGGCGGCATCGAGCCGCACAACACCGGCGCGGTCGCCGCCGCCGGCGCCCAGCGGATCGCGGTCGTCCGCGCGATCACCGAGGCGACCGACCCGGAGCGCTCGGCGGCCGGTGCTGCGAGCGGAGGTCGAGGCTCCCGCTGACTTCCTCGAGCGCTACCGGGCGCGCACCGAGGCCCAGAACGCCGCCGCGCGAGCGAAGCTCGAGCCGCTCGCGCCGGGCGAGCGGCCCTGGCCGCTGCAGGCGAGCGGTCGCGCTCGCGGCGCTCGCCGCGTTGATCAACCTGATCGCCTACGCGGCCGGCGCGAAGTTGCACGGCAGCCAGCATCTCGACGACCGAGCTCGTGCCGTTCGTGCTCGTGATGCTGCTGCCTCGCCGTCGGCATGTGGCAGCGCGCGCCTGCGCGGTGCTGCTGTTCATGGCGCTGCTGGCGGTCATCGTGGTGCTGTTCTCGCTGTTCCTGATCGAGGCCAGCAACCTGCTCGGCGTGCTCGTGCCGCTGCTGTTCATCGGCGGCGGCGGCTACCTGTTCTGGAAGCTGGTCCGGGTGCTCGGCCGGATCCAGGCGCCGGCGCCGCCCGCTGAGCCCAATACACCGACTTCACGCTAGGCTCAATACGTGTCTGAATCTGCTTATGACGTCATCGTGATCGGCTCGGGCCCCGGCGGCTACGTCACCGCCATCAGGGCCGCGCAGCTTGGTTTCAAGACGGCCGTGGTCGAGAAGGACAAGGTCGGCGGCCGTTGTCTGAACTACGCCTGCATCCCGGCGAAGGCGGTGCTGCGCGTGGCGGACGTCCTCGCTGAGATCCGCGAGGCCGACGAGTTCGGGATCACGGTCAGCGAGCCGACGGTCGATTTCAGCGCCGTGATGGCGCGCCGTGACAAGGTCGTCTCGACGCTGACCGGCGGCGTCTCGGGACTGTTCAAGAAGAACCGGTCGACCTGATCGAGGGCGTCGGCTCGCTCACCGGTGACGGTGGCGTCACGGTCGGCGGCCGACACCTATGACGGCGAAGTTCATCGTGCTCGCGACCGGTTCGGTGCAGCGCCCGATCCCGGGCACCGAGTTCGGTGGGCGTGTGATCGGCACCGAGGAGGCGTGGGCGCTCGAGCGAGCTGCCCAAGACGCTGGCGGTGATCGGCTCCGGCGCGTCCGGCTCGGAGATCGCCTCGGCCTACGCGCGCCTCGGTGTGGAGGTCAAGCTGTTCGAGGCGCTCGATCGGGTGCTCCCGACCGAGGACGCGGACATCTCCAAGCTCGCCGAGCGCGGCTTCAAGAAGCAGGGGATCGAGGTCCACACCGGCACGCTCGTCACCGACGTCGTCAGCGGCGAGGACTCCGTCACGTTCAAGTACGGGGAGCAGACCGGCGAGGCGGAGTGGGTCGTGATCGCCGCCGGTCGCGGCCCTGACATCGAGGGTCTCGGACTTGAGCAGGCCGGTGTGCAAGCTTGGATGAGCGCGGCCTGATCGAGGTCGATGGCGCGATGCGTACCAGCGTCCCCGAACATCTACGCGATCGGTGACCTGGTTCCCGGGCCGGCGCTGGCGCACAAGGCCTCTGACGAGGGCGTGATCGCGGTCGAGGACGCGGCCGGGCTTGCAGACCCATCCGATCAGCTACATCGACATTCCGCGCGCGACGTTCTGCACCCCCAACGTCGCCAGCTTCGGACTGACCGAGGAACAGGCACGCGCGCAGGGGTATGACGTCGTCGTCGGCAAGGTCCAGTACGGCGCGGTCGGTGCCGGCACGGTCTACGGCGACCGCCAGGGCCTGGTCAAGATCGTCGGTGACAAGCAGTTCGGTGAGCTGCTCGGTGGCCACATCATCGGCGCCAAGGCGACCGAGCTGATCCAGGAGCTCGTCAACGCCAAGATGCTCGAGGGCGGCTACCCCGAGGTGGCGCGCATCATCCACGGCCATCCGACGATGTCGGAGGCGCTGATGGAAGCCGCCCGCGCCGCCGACGGCTGGCTGATCCACGGCTGAGATGCCGAGAAGCGGCCGCGGTGGGACATGCCCGAGCCGTTTCCAGTTATCTCAGGCCCGATGAGCGACGGTGCGACGCCTGTCTCCGAGCCGCGGACTGAAAGGAGACGTGACGACGATCGAGCCCACCGGCTCGAGCGCACTGTGGCTCGCCGCAGCGCCGAGAGCCGCGCGACCGTGCCCGACGATGGAGTTCAGCACGATCGCTGCGGTCGACCTCCTGGTCGAACGCGAGGCGCGAGATCGGCTGCGGTGTCGGAGCGTTCGTGGTCGCCGCCGTCAGCGCAGGCGCTGCGCGCCGTGCCCCGCGCTCAACGGCTCCTACCGTGACGGGCGCTACGAGCTCTACTCGCGAATCAACATCGGCGTGACGATCGTCGACGAGGACGTCTACGCGACGCCGACGATCTTCGATGCCGACGACGAAGCCAGTTGCCCGACATCGCTGTGGAACTCGCCGATTTCCATTTGCGCGCGCACGAGGACGAGCTTCGACCCGGGGAGCTGACGGGCGCGACGTTCACCGTGCGTCGACTCGCAGCACATACGACATCGTCGCGGTCTCTCCGATGGTGTCGGCGCCCCAGGCCGGCGCGCTGGCGTTCGGTCCGGTCCGCGACGTACCGGTCCTGCGGGACGGCGAGGTCGTCCCCGGGCACACGATGCAGCTTTGCCTGTCAGTCGACCACCGGATCGTCTACGGCCATCACGCCGCCGCGTTCCTCGAGGAGGTAAAGGCGTTTCTGGAGGAGGCACGGGTATGAGCGATACCGAGCTCGAAGTTGATCCGATCGCACAGCAGATCGCGGCCGGGCGGACGCGACGCGCTGGTCGAGCGCCTGCGCGGCGCCTACGCCGACGCCGCGGCAGCCCACGCGGATGTCGTCACGCTCGACAGCGATCGCATCGAGGCGATGGTGCAGGAGGCGGCCGATAACGCCGACGGCCTGCAGTGGCGCCGCGCACTCGCCGGGGTGGCGTCCAAGCGAGCTCGGGATCAGCGTCGCCGAGGCGCTCTCGCACCCGTCCGTGGCCCAGGCCCAGGACCTGGTCGGCGCGCCGTCATACGAGCAGAGCCTGGCGGATCTGGGCACAGGCCCGGTGCCGCCCGCCCCGGGAAATGGTTCGATCAGTGCGGGTGCGCCCGCTGGCGCTCCCGCTCCGGTGGCCGAGCCCGAGCCGGCCCCGACGCCCGAGCCCCAGCTGACGGCCGAGCCCCAGCTGACGGCCGAGCCGACGGCCGAGCCGCCCAGCGACGCACTCGAGGCCATGGAGGCCGATGACGTGGTGCTCGATCTGCTGCCCGAGCCAGAGCCGATCGAGCTCGAGACTCAGCTCTACGAGATTCCCGACGTGACACCGAGGAGCAGGTGCCGCCGGCACCGGTTTCCGCGCCGTTCGACCCGGGCGAGCCCGAGCCACCGGCACAACCTCACCTGGACGAACTGCGCGTGACCGCGATCCACCTCGGCGGCGTCGCGAACCTGCCGACCCGCACGGAGGACCTCGACCTGCGCCTGGCCGGACCGGGACTCGACATTCTGCAGAGCGACGGCGAGATCGTCGGGCGGCTCGTCTGGGAGGAGATCGACGCGCTTGAGGTGCCGAACACGCGCTCACGGCGACGGCGCCAGCAGACCCGCGCGCGCCTGGTCGTCCGCACGCCGCACGGCGACGCCAGCTTTGAGATTCCCGGCTTCTCGCGCGACGAGCTACGCGACCGAATCGAGCCGCTGATCGATCGTTACGCGCGGCACTGAGCCGCAGCCGCTCACGCATGACCTCGATCGCGGTCGGGTTCGAGTCGATCAGCACGAAACGGCGCTCCGAGCTTCTGACAGACCGCGCCGAGCGTGCCCGAGCCCGCGAACGGGTCAAGGCACCAGCCGCCCGGCCTCGAGGAGGCGGCCACCATCCGGCGCAGCACACCCTCTGGCTTCTGGGTCGGGTACCCGGTCTTCTCGCGGCCGTTGGTAGGCACGATCGTGTGGAACCAGACGTCGGTCGGCCGCTTGCCACGCGCGGCCTTCTCGGCGCTGACCAGACCGGGCGCCATGTAGGGCTCGCGCTCGACCGCGTCCGCGTCGAAGTGGTGGGCGCCGGGTTCGCGCACGTAGACGAGGATCGTGTCGTGCTTGGCCGGCCAGCGGCGGCGCGGCTTGGCGCCGTAGTCGTAGGCCCAGATCAACTCGTTGAGGAACGCGTCCCGGCCGAAGATCTCGTCCAGCAGCAGCTTGCAGTAGTGGGCCTCGCGGTAATCGATGTGGAAGTACAGCGTCCCGTGCGGGGCGAGCAGCTCGCGCACGCGTCGCAGCCGCGGCTCGAGGAAGGCGAGATAGTCCCAGAAGGCGTCGTCGTAGCTGAGGCTCTGCAGCAGCGTGCTCGCGTAGCGGCGGCCGCCGAAGCCCGTGCGGATTCCCGCCGCATCCTCGTCGTCTGACGCGGATCACGGCGAGCGACGTCGCGCGTCTGCGCGCGTCCGGTGTTGAACGGCGGGTCCATGTAGACGAGGTCGAAGCCGGCCTCGGGCAGCGCGCGAGAGCGCCGGCAGGTTGTCGCCGGCGAGGACCAGATCGTCGTCGAGCGTCGACCGCCCGGTCGGAGGCCTGAATCCGCACGCGACGTACGATACGGGCGCTGCTGGATGCGCTCAGCCGCGCCGGCGGGCAGCCGCACGCTTGAGCGGCTCGGCGCCGCGGGGGTGCTCTGGCGACGCTGCTCGGAGGCCTTCGGCGGTGCCGCAGCTGCAGGCGGAGCGTCGGCGCCGTGGAAAGCGAGCGCGCCCTCGACCTCGAGGTCCTTCCACTCCTCCCAGACGCCGGTGACACCGGTGGTGAAGTCGAACTGCGGCGACCAGCCGGCGCCGTGCGCGCGGCTCGGGTCGACGATCACCGCGGGCATCTCGCCCGGGCGCGCCGGACCGTGGGTGACGGGCAGCTCGGCGCCGGTGACACGGCGGACCTCGTCGATCACCTCGAGCACGGACAGTGACGTGCCGGCGCCGATCACGATCGGCCCGGACCAGTTCGCGTTCGTGAGCGCGATCAGCATCGCGCTCACGACATCGGCGACGTGCACGTAGTCACGCACCTGCAGACCGTCGCCGTAGACCTCGAAGCTGTTGCCTCAGCCGGATCGCGCGCATCAGACGCGCGACGATGCTGTCCTTGGCCTGCATCCCGGGGCCGTAGACATTGGTGAGTCGCAGGGCCGTGCAGCGGATGCCGTAGGCCGCCGTGTAGGCGGACATCAGCATTTCTCCGGCGGCCTTGGTCGCGCCGTACGGCGTCAGCGGCCGCAGGCTCGCGACGCTCGGTGATCGCCGGATCCAGCATCGGCCCGGTGACCGCGTTCGTCGACGCGAACACCAGCGACTTGACCCCCGCCTCGCGAGCGCCCTCGAGCACGCGATGGGTGCCGGCGACGTTGGTCTGGTACGTCAGTTCCGGGCGCTGCACCGAGCGCAGCACCGACGTGACCGCGGCCAGATGGACAACACCGTCGAAGCCGCCGTCGAACGCCGCCTCGATCACCTCAGGGTCGGCGATGTCACCGCGGACGATCTCCACCGTCGGGATCCGGGTGCGCCTGCAGATCGACGACCCGCACCTGCGCTCCCGCGCCCGTGAGCGTCGCGACTGCCTGGCGACCGATGAACCCTGACCCACCGGTGACCAGTACTCGCTGACCGGCCAGAACCCCTGTCGAGTTGCGTCACGCGGAGGCCAGCCTGACGGTCTTCGAAATTCGCAATCGGTACTCCTAGATACCGTCGATCCGACCGGTCCGGCGCTCTGGCGGCTAGCTGCCAACGAGGCGGTCTGCCGAGGAACGGGTTGACAACGAAATCCTGCGCGCTGGCGTCAGAATACCCGATGCCGCAAAGATTTGCTCAAGCTCCGGGCTCCGCCGCCGGCGCGCACGGCGTCCGCGACGCTCGCCGCCGCGCTGGCGACGGTCGCCGCCGGGTCGAGCTTGGACGGCTGCTCCGGCGGCGCGATCCGGGCCTCGTAGGCGGCCCGCTCCAGCGGGTCGACGTCCGTCATCAGGCTGATTGCTGCGCAGCAACCGCTCGACGAATCAGCGCCGCCGGACCTCGCGGCGTGAGCGGCTGCAGCGCCACCAGCCGTGCCGAGCGAACTCGCGGCACGAACACCTCGGTCGCGCCCGAACTCGATCGCCTCGACGATCGCCGTCGCGACCTCCTGCCGGGCGAGCAGGCGGCGACGCCGCGCAGCCCCTTCAGACCCGGCGGACATCTCGGTGTCGGCGAACCCGGGGAGCACGAGGTGCAGCTCGACGCCGGTGCCGGCGAGCTCGGCCCGCAGCGCCTCGCTCAGGCCGACGACCGCGTACTTGCTGGCGCAGTAGCTGGCGGCACCGGCGACCGGCCGTGCGGCCGAGGCCCGAGGCGACGTTGACGATGTGCCCGGTGTCGCGCGGGCAGCAGCCGCTCGAGCGCGAGCTTGCAGCCGAGCGCGGTGCCGCCGAGGTTGACGTCGAGCACGCGCTCGGTGACCGCGTCGCGCTCGCGCACGAACTCCCCGAGCGGCTGGATCCCGGCGTTGTTGATCGAGCACGTCGAGCGGCCCGAGGCGTCGCTCGACCTCGATCCAGAAAGCCCGTGAAGCTCTCGCGGCTGGTGACGTCCAGCTCCAGCCCGACCGCACCGGCGCCGAGCTCGCCGGCGACCCGTGCGCGTCAGCGCCTCATCGAGGTCGCCGATCGCGACCCGGGCGCCGCGCGCCAGCAGCGCGGCCGCGGTCGCGCGGCCGATCCCGCGGGCGCCGCCGGTGATCGCCACCACCTTGCCGTTCAGCGGCCTGGGCTTCTTCGCCATCGTTCCTCAGCTCTCGATCTGTCGGTTTGCAAGCGGACGCGCCGGGACGCCGGTCACGGTCACGCCCGCGGGGACGTTCTTGGTCACGACCGCTCCGGCGCCGACCACGGAGCCCTCACCGATCACGAGCGGCTTACCCGGCAGGCCGTTCACGGTCACCGCCCCGGTGCCGATGAACGCGTACGGCTCGAGCGTCACGTTGCCGGAGATGTGGACGCCCGGCGAGAGCGTCGAGTGGCTGCCGATCACCGCGTCGTGGCCGACCGTGCAATCGAGGTTGATCTGCGCGTGGGCCTCGACGGAGATCTGGACGGTCAGGATCGAGCCTGCGCAGATCACGACGCCCTCGGCGATCTCGACGTACTCGTGGTCGTACTCGACGTTCGGGTGGATCACCGGCGGGGTCGGCGCGAGGCCGGCCTCGGCGGCCTTGGCGATCAGCCGCTCGCGCAGTCTTCGGGTCGCCGACGGTCGCGAGCACGCCCGCGTCGGGGAAGCGCTGCGCCGCCTGCGCCAGCGTCAGCACCGGGCGCCCGTTGAGCTCCGGTCCGCGGCCGCGTCGTCGTCGATGAACGCGACGACCTCGAAGCCCCGGTCCTGCCACTGCGCGCGGCCGGCCCACGAGGCGACCTCGCGGCCGAAGCCACCGGCACCGAAGATCAGCAGCTCCCGTGGCTGCACGGCGGCGATCCTATCCTCGGGCTCCGGAGCCGTTCTCAGTCGCTCGCCGAGGTCGACGCCGCCGCTCTCATCGGCGTGGTAGAGCCCGTGCCCGCCGAGCACCATCCGCACGGTCAGCGCCAGGATCTTCAGATCGAGCCACAGCGAGCGGTGCTCGACGTACCAGATGTCGAGCTCGATCCGCTCTGACCAGGGCAGCGAGGCGCGGCCGTTGACCTGCGCCCAGCCGGTGATCCCGGGCGCGCACCGCGAGCCGCCGGCGCTGGCGGTCGGTGTACTGCTCGACCTGCCCCGGCAGCGTCGGCCGCGGCCCGACGATCGACATCTCCCCGCGCAGCACGTTCCAGAGGTTCGGCAGCTCATCGAGTGAGTAGCGCCGCAGGAACTCGCCGGTGCGGGTGATCCGGTCGTCGCCGTGGAGCACCGCCAGGCCGGCGCCGATGTGCTCGGCGCCGTTGACCATCGTGCGCAGCTTGAAGATCTCGAACGGCTCGCCACCGCAGGCCGGAGCGGACCTGCTTGAACAGCGCGCCGCCGCGCGACTCGAGCCGGATCAGCGACGCAGAGCACCAGCGACCAGCGGCGCGGTCACGATCACGGCCGGAACCGCGATCAGCAGGTCGAGCGCGCGCTTGGTCATCGCGTGCCCTCGACCGTCTCCCAGACCGGGGAGCGCTGGCCGCGCAGCCAGTCCCACAGCCCGGCCGCGAGTGCCCAGTTGGTGACCACGTAGTACCGCGCGACCAGCAGCAGACGCGCTGGCACAAGCGGTGCCAGCGCGGCGCCGACGCAGGAGCGCCACCTGCAGCGCGAGCGTGACGACGTAGACCAGCGACCGGCCGAGCAGCGCGATGTTGGTCGCGAGCGCCAGCACGTGCAGGAACGGGACCAGGTAGCGCAGGATCCGGTGGGAGAAGATCATCAGCGCGTAGAGCGGGCCGTAGCCGCGCGGCGACAGCAGGCCGCTGCCGAACACGGTCGGCCAGGTGCGGCGCGCCATCCGCCGCTTGCGCGCGAACTCGCCCTCGATCGACGGCGCCATCTTCTCGCTCGCGCGGGCACTCGGTGACGTAGACCGCGCGCCAGCCGCGCTTGACCATGTTGAACGGGAAACGAGAGGTCGTGGCCGGCGAGCGGGTCGACGTTGAGATAGGACTCGCGGCGGGTCGCGTAGATCGCGCCGTTGCCGGAGGTGACCGAGCGCAGGCGCGACTCCATGCGCCGCAGCCACATCTCGTAGCGCCAGTAGAGGCCCTCCTGGTTGGTGCCGCCGGCGTCGAGGAAGGTGACGTCGCCGCAGACGTAGCCGACTCTGCGGGTCGGTGAAGGCGGCGACGAGCTGCTCAGCGCGTCGGGCTGCCACTCGGAGTTGGCGTCGGAGAAGGCGAGCAGCTCGCCGGCGGCGCTCGTGCCACGGCGGCGTCCTGGGCGCGGATCTTGCCGCCGCGCGGCAGCTCGAGCACGATGTCCGCTCCGGCCGCGCGCGCTTGCGCGGCCGTCGAGTCGGTGGAGCCGTCGGAGGCGACGATCACCTCGAGCAGCTCCGGCGGGTAGTCGAGCGCGCGCAGGTTCGCGATCCGCGCGGCGATCACGTCCTGCTCGTTGTAGGCGGCGACGATCACCGACACCTGCGGCAGCTCGAGCCGCGTGTCCGGCGCGGCCGGCTCGCGGTCGCGGTGCGTAGGCGCGGCCAGCAGGCGAGCAGCAGCGCGTAGCCGACCTGCGTGTAGACGAGCAGCGCGGCGGCGACCCAGAAGACGATCGCGACGGCGGTCATCGCGCCGAGGATTGTCTCGTAGAGCGCGAGCGTGGCCGCGGCCGCCGCCTCCCAGGAGTACGTGCGTGGCCGCCGCGTCCGCGGCCGCGGCGGCGAGTCGCGCACGCGCTGCGGCGTCGGCGATCAGTTCGGCGAGCGCGTGTCGTGGAGCGCCGTCGGGTCGCCGGGCGGCACCAGCCTGGCGGCCGCGTCGACGGGCTCGGCCACCTCGCTGAAGCCGCCGACGTCGCTGAGCACGATCGCCTTGCCGTAGCCGAGCGCGGTCGCGAGCACGCCGGAGAAGCCGAAGCGGTCGCTGCGCTCGTACGGCAGCACGACGATGTCGGCGCGCGTGAACAGCGCGCGCTCCTCGTGCGGCGTCACGAAGCGCGGCACGAACTGCACGCCGGCGGGCGCTGCGGCCTGCAGCGGCGCCGAGGTCCATCATCGGCCGCCCGACGATCCAGAGCTGCGCGTCGGTCGATGCCGCGCCAGGCCTCGAGCAGCGTCTCGATGCCCTTGTACGGGCGGATCAGGCCGAAGCAGAGCACCACCGGGGTGCCGTCGTCGGTGAGTTCTGCCGCGCGGCAGCGGGGACGCTGCGCTCCGGGTGCGATCCCGCGCCGCACGGCGTGGACGATGGCCGCAACGCGCCGTGGTGGATCACGTGGACCCGCTCCGGCGTCGAGGCCGTGCTGCGCGATGCACCTGCTCGCGGGCGTACTCGCTGTGGACGACACGCGTCGACTGCGCCGAACGCGCCGGCTGGGATCGGCGGCGGCGGCCGCCGCGCTCGAGCGGGTCGTGGATCGTCAGCACGGTCGGGCCGTCGGGCAGCAGCCGCAGATCCAGCCGCGGGACCGTGAGCCACTGGAAGTGCGACGATGTCGGCGTTGCGCGCGGCGTCGCGTGCGGTAGCGCAGCATGTCGGCGACGTGCTCGGCGCGCTTGCTGACGCGCCCGCACCCGTGAGCCCGCCGCGCCGGCCGCGTGGCGGTAGAAGAACTCGTCGCGCTCGTACGCCGCGCTCGGCCGCGGCGGAGCGTCGCCGTAGGCGAACTCGACTGGTCACCAGCCGCACCGCGGCGCCGCGCTGCGCCAGCGCCGCGCGCCAGCGCAGTCGTCGTAGGGCGGCGAGTACGCCGGCGGATCGACGAGATCGCACCTCGCATCAGCGCGGCTTGACCTCGTTGGACATCCGCAGGCCGATCTGCTCCTCGACGCCGAGGTAGCACTGCACGAACAGGAACTCGAGGCGATCCCGCCGCGTCAGCTGACGCGGAGGACTGCGGAGCTGCGCCCGTCGGCGCGGAACGCGACACCAGGACCGATCCCGACGCGCTTGAGCAGCAACGCAGGCCCCGGTTGAGGCCCGGGTCGGGCTTGAAGTCGGGGTAGCGCTGCGACAGCCAGCGCGCCCCGGCCGCGTAGCCGCGCCACTGCTTGCCGAGCCGCGCAGCGTCTCGCGGTAGGCGTGCTGGACCACCGCCTGCTCGTTGAAGCCGAGCGTCCAGCCGGCGTCCTGCAGGCGCCAGGTGAAGTCGGTGTCCTCGCCGCCCAGATCCCCTCGGTGTAGCCGCCGACCTGCTCGAACGCCGCGCGGCGGACCAGCAGGTTGGCCGACGAGGCGCGCGGGCGGTAGGGGTTGTTCACGTGCGAGCGCTGGCCGAGGAAGTTGCGGGCGGTCCCGTAGCGGGCGGCGAGCGTGCGCGTGTCGGGGATTCCGGCGATGTCGCCGGTGACGGCGCCGACCCGTTCGCCGATCGGCTCCGAGAAGAAGCGGTCGAGCAGGTCCGGCGGCGCGATCACGTCGGAGTCGAGGAACAGGATCCAGTCGCTGCTCGCGGCGGCCGCGCCGACGTTGCGCGCGTGGGACGCCGAGGCCTCCCCGGCGGCACGGCACAACCCGCGAGGTCGCCCTGCTCGAGGAACTGGCGGCGAGCCAACGGCGGCGCCGTGCCGGAGTTGTCGGCCAGGATCAGTTCGTCGTCCGGCCGCGTGTCGAGACTGTGGAGCATCGCGAGCACGGCAGTCGCCTGCTCGCGCGTGCCCGCGAACGGCACGACGACGCTGACCGCCGGGCGCGTCATGCGGCACTCATCCGCGCCCGCACCCTGCGCAGCGGCGCGAGCCCCTGGTCGAGTCTCGGCACGGTGCAGGAAGCCGGTCAGCCACAGCACCAGGGGCATCGCCAGCGAACACCGCCGCGCGCGCGACGAAGCCGCCGAACCCGGACGTCGGGCAGCAGCAGCTCGCCGGCGACGGCCAGCCCGCCCAACACCAGCACGAGCTGCCCGAGCCGGCGCCACTCGAACGTGACCGGGAACGCCCGGCGGACCAGCAGGTGCATGACCGTGAGCATCGCCGCGTAGGCGCCGCAGAGGGCGATGCCGGCGCCGGCGATGCCGTGGCGCGGGACCAGCAGCGACCAGCAGCACCACGTTGACCACGACATCCCGATCAGCGCCGCCGGGAAGTTGCGCTGCGTGACCTGTGCGCGCCCGGCGATCACCAGCAGAACCACCCAGAGCCCGTACAGCGCCCAGCCGAGCGAGACCCACGGGATCGCCCTGTAGGCCTCGAAGTACCCGGCGTGCGGGGCGAGGAAGCGGATGATGTAGCGCCCCTCGAGCGTGAGCCCGGCGACGACCCAGCCGGTGACCAGCGCGTAGTAGGTCGTGACCAGCGCGTACAGCCGCGCCGCCTGCGCGTCGTCGCGGACCGAGTAGGCGAGCGGCGGCCATGCGTACTGGAAGGCGGTGACGATGAACGCGATCGCGCCGGCGACCTTGATCGCGATCGCATAGCGGCCGGCGGCGGCGGCGCCCTGTGGTGGACTGATGTACTGGCGGTCGAGCACGCTGAGCGCATAGACCGACGCCTCCGCCGGCACGGTCGGCAGCCCGAAGCGGAAGAGTGTGCGGAAGCTCTCGGCGGCCCGCAGCCGTGCTCGGGCAGCAGCCGTCGCCGCAGGTCCACCACAGCCCGAACAGCACCAGCGTGCTGGTCCCGTAGTTGGCGATCAGCAGGCCGATGTAGCCGTTGTTGAAGCCGACGACCAGCACGACCGAGGCGGCAACGGTGACGAGCACGTTGGTGGTGCCCGCGATCGCGTAGGCCTTCAGCCGCTCGTCGACGCGCAGCACCGCCTGGGCGAGCTCGAGGTTCGTGAACGACCAGATCCCGAGCACCGCGACGCGGAACGCGCCTGGCACGTGCTCGCTGGTGATCAGATGCGACAGCGGCCCGGCCGGGATCACCAGCACGATGCAGGCGACCGTCGTCGTGGCCGATCAGGAACAGCACCGACCGTCCGCACCAGCGCGTCGCTGCGCGGCCGGTCCTTGTCGGCGAAGTAGAACCGCAGGAACGACTCGATCATCCCGAAGCGGACGACGATGCTGGCGAAGATCACGAACGTCGCCAGCGTCTCGACGATGCCGTAGCCGGCCGGCGCGATCCTGCCCGTGTAGACCGGCAGCAGCAGCACCGCGAGCAGCTTCTGGAGGATGCTCGCGATCTGGTAGGCGCCGAGCGAGCTGACCAGGCGTTTGAGGTAGGCCGGCCATCGCGCCGGCGAGCTATCGGGTGCCGGTCCGGCGGCAGCCTGCAGTCGGTCCGCACCACTCACGGGCGCTAGCGCTTGGACAGCACGCGCCATGTCGCTGCCGAGCAGCTCCTGCGAGTCGACGTTGTGGGCGAGGCTGGCGCCGAAGCTGGGCAGACCGACCTCGAACCACGGTGCCCGAACCCGACCGGGAAGGCGACGATCGCCGGCGAGCCGTTGGCGATGCCTGCGGCCGAGACCTGTCACACCGGCGGGCGGCTCGATCGGCTGGTATTGGCTGAACCCGGTGAACGCGACCGTGCCGCCGAACAGGCTGAGGTGATCCTGCAGCTCGGTGATCAGCGCCCCGTCGGTCGAGTGAGCGGCCCGCGCTGCGCGCCGAACAGGTCGGTCTTGCTCTTGACCGGGGCGGCCGCGACCGGGTCGCTCGGATAGCCGCTGATCGCACTGGTGCCCTCGAAGGTCCCGGTGCCGAGCGCCAGCACGCGGCCGCCGGCCTTCACGAAGCCGGTGAGGACCGCCGCGAGCGCTCGCCGGCAGAAAGTCGCTGCCGTCCGGGAACAGGACACCCCAGCGATCCACCAGTGACGGGCCGCGCCCCTCGGCCAGCGCCACGTCGGTCGTCAGCTGGTAGTCGACGTGGCGATCGTTCAGGTAGTTGAGCAGCGCGGCGTCATCGCCGAGGCTCGCGGGCAGGCCGTCGACCAGCGGGCGATCCAGCTCGGCGGCGGTGCCGCCTGTGAGCGTGTCGGGCAGGCCGTCGCCGGTGTCATCGACCGGCGAGTTGCCCAGCCAGGTGAGCATCGGCAGCACAACCAGCACGCGCGCGGTGGCTGCGCTGCGCCCGGCCTTCGAGGCGACCAGCGGCACCGCCGCGCTCTGAGCCCGGCCGCGACGACCGAGCACGTACAGACCGGCCTCGTGCCGGGGCATTCGCACGGAGAGCCGCGGAGCTCGCCGGCAGGCCCGGTCCCGTGCGCGAGCACCTTCGCCGTGCCCGCGCGGCGCAGCGTCCAGGTGATCGGCGCCGTCGGGCGAGGCGACCGGCACCCGCGCATCGGACCCGGACACCGTCGGCGTCAGCGGTGGCGTCACCGACAGGTAGCGGACCGTCACGCCCGCACCAGGCGTGGTCCCGGGTGTCGGCGGCATCACGACGGGCCAGATGGCCTGGTCACAGGCGGGGTTCTGCGCCGTGATCCCGACCAGGTAGGTGCCGGCCGGTGCCGGCCGGCCGTGGATCTGGCCGTTCCAGAGCGCCGAGCTACCGACGGGGGTTGGCTCGGGAAGGTCCAGACCAGCCGCGGCTTGCCGGGGACGTCGGTGCGGTAGATGTCGATCCAGACCCGCCGGTAGGCGCCCGTGCGTCGTAAGTTGATCCTGACGCTGGCGCTCGAGGATGAGATCACCGCGGGGACCGCCGGTCCTGTGCTCGAACCGGTTGCTGTGGTCGACGTGGTTGCGGTGTCGGTTGTCGCCGTGGTGGTCGTCGTCACGTCGGCCCCGGCCGTGCCGTTGATCACGCTGACTCCGACCACCCGCGCCCGGGGCGGCTGCGTGGTCACCTGCACCGGCAGGGTGTTGAGGGCGAAGCTGCGGCCCTGCGGAACAACTCGATCCTGAAGTAGTAGGTGCCGTCAGGTGCGATCCGGCCGTCGCTGAGACGGCCGTTCCAAACGAACGTCCCCTGCGCGTTCTTGGCCATCGACCTGCCGGAGGTGATGGTGGCGACGGGCGTGGCTGTGTTGGAGCTCCGGACGATGGAGACGCCGACGGTGTCGGCGGCGGCGGCATAGAAGTTCAGCTCGGTCTGACGGTAGTTGATCGGCATGTGCGTGGCTGAGATGCATGAGTGCATCCGGCCGGACACGGGGTTGAAGGCGGCCGGTGTCGACCGGACTGCCCGAAGATCAGCGAGTCGTTGACCTTCAGATCGCTGGGTCAGGAAGAAGGCACCGATCGTCGCGATGACCAGCACCCCGAAGGCGATCACAGGCAGCCGCTTCACAGTTCCACCACGCCGGTGTTCGGCACGTCATAGGTCATGGAACGCGGACAGTCCACGCGGGTCCGAGCGGCACAGCACCGTCCGAATCGAGCCACGGTGACACACGACCAGCGCCGGCAGCGGCCCCGCGGCCCGGATCTCCTCGAGCGCGGCCCAGACGCGGTCGGCGTGCTCCTGCAGTGACTCGCCTCCGGGGAAGCGGAAGTCAGCGCCTGCGCTCATCCAGGCTGCATAGGCGTCCGGCTCCTCACGAGCGATGTCGACGAACAGCCGTCCTTCCCAGTCGCCGCGGTTGCCCTCACGCAGGCGAGCGTCCAACTGGGGCTCGAGCCCGATGCGCGCGACCGACGATCTCAGCGGTGGTCGCGGCTCGCGCGAGGTCGGAGCACCACAGCGAACGGACATCGAACTCGCCCGCGACGCGATCGAGCCAGCTCGTGCGCCTGTTCGAGGCCGACCGCATTCAGCGGCGTGTCTCGGAAGCCCTGGGCCCGGAGCGGCTCGAGGTTGTCGTCGGTCTGCCCGTGTCGCGCGAGCAGCAGGCCGGTCCTGCCGGCGCGCCGCTCGTCCATCGCCGGATTCAGCCGCCGGAGCCGCCGGACGCGAGCCCCGCGCGATCGCTGCCGACCAGCACGATCACATCCGCACTACAGGAACCGAGGGAGGCCCCGGACGCGCTGGTCGAGCAGCTCTTGATCGACGACTGAGTGGCCGTGTGTACGCGGGAGGCGGGCAGCGTCAGTGTCTTGGCCACGTGCACCGCCGCGAGCCTGTTGTCGGTCGCGTTCTTCCCGGGCAGGTAGTAGACGACAGTCGAGCCGTAGGTCTGCGAGGAGGCGTTGGTGGCGTTGCCCTTCTTGAAGCCGGAGGCGGCGAGCTTGGTGCTGACGTCTCCTGCGAGCCCGGAGACGGCCGTGCCGTTCAGCACCGCGACGGTGTACTTGGAGGCCTTGAACGGGGCGGGCTTGTGTTGCTGGTTGGAGACGTTCTCTCCCGTCTGGCTCGAGCCGTTGCCGTGGTTCACGTTGGCCGTGGTCGTGCCGCCGCTGTTGGTGATCACGATCAGCCCCACGATGATCACGACCACAGCGATCCCGCCGATCAGCAGCGGCAGCACGCGCCCCGCCAGGCGTCGGCCGGTGCCGCGCTCGTCATCCATCGGCGGCAGGATCGGCTGCCCCGGGCGGGCCGTCCTGGAAGCTTCACGGCGCGTGGCCGCGGCCGCTGGATCACCACCGATCTGCACCCGCGGGGGCGCCGCTGAGTCGGCGTGCGGACCGGCGGCTGCCGCGCCCGCTCGCGGAGTCGCACTCGGCGTGCGCGCGGATGCGGCAGCGACAGCGGGTATCGCCTGCGTGGCATCCGCCAGCGGGGCCGAGGGAGCATCGCCTGCACCGCCGGCGCCCGCACCCGTGCCACGTGCACTCGCCGCAGCGGCCGCAGCGGCGGCGGTCGCCGCAGCCGCGGTCGCGACCGCCGGTGCCGGAGCCACCGGAGGCTTTGCCGCTGCCCCGCCGCTGCCGTTTGCGGCTGCAGCCACGGCCGCTGCTGGTACGAACATGGTGTCGTCGTCGTCGACCGGGCCCCGGGCCGGGTCAGGAATCAGTTTGGTGGCGGATGCGAGCGGCGGAGCGGCCATGCCCGCGGGCGCCGCGGGCAGCAGCATCGAGTTGGCGGCGGAACGGACGCGGCGGCAACGGACGCGGCGGCGACGGCTCCTGCGACCGCCGGCTTCGGCACCCGCCGCACGGACGCGACGGCGCTGCCCATCGGGCGCACCGGCGACGGAACACCGGCGCCGGCGTCACCGCCGGCGCACGGCCGCGCTGAGCAGCCGCCTGGCCCGCCGCCTGTGCGCTCAGGATCTGAGCCATCCGCGCCTCAAGGCCAGCGATCCGCGCCTGCGCGTCGTCGAGCCGCTCGCGCAGCGTGGCTGTCTCGCGAGCGTGCGCGAAGTACAGGAGGATCAGGATCGCGACCGCGACGATCGACGCGAAGCCAACGTACGCCCCAACGGAGTTGACGAAGTTATGGACCGATAAGCGCGAAGTGTGAGCATCTGCGGCGAGCAGTCTACGACGCGGCCCGGGCCCCGGCGGTTGCCCCACCGGTGGCGCGCTGCGCATCGAGCTTCGAGACATGCCCGGCGAGCGCGGCTGCGTCGCCCTCGAGCACCAGCAGGTTGATGTGATCAAAGGTCTCTCGGACCCAGGTTGGATCGAGCGGTTCGCGCTCGGCGCGGATGATCTTCTGGGCCGCCGTCTGCTGCGCGCGCTCATACGGGTTCAGCAGATCCTCGTTGAACTTCTCACCCGCACGCGCGCCCACGATCTCGATCGCGATGTCCTTGCCGGGCTCGAGTCCGGAGAGCCGGATCATCGTCTCGGCAAGGGTCACGATCTTGATCGCCTCGCCCATCTCCAAAACGAAGACCTGACCGGAGCGCTCGCTCAGCGAGCCCGAGCGGATCACGAGCTGAACGGCTTCCGGAATCGTCATGAAGTAGCGGGTCATCCGCTCGTCGGTGACCGTCACCGGCCCGCCGGAGGCGATCTGACGGCGGAAGATTGGCACGACCGAGCCCGACGAGCCAAGGACGTTGCCGAATCGCACGGTCGCGTAGCGGGTACCCGGGTTCTGTGCGGCCATCGCCTCGACGGCCCACTCGGCCAGCGCCTTGGAGGCACCCATAACGGTCGCAGGATTGACGGCCTTGTCGGTGGAGACGAGCACGAACGTCTCGACCCCGAACTCGCCCGCGGTGCGAGCCATCAGCAACGTCGCCAGAGAGTTGTTGCGGACGGCCTCAACCGGGTTCATCTCCATCATCGCGACGTGCTTGTAAGCGGCCGCATGGAAGATGATCGCCGGCCGGTGCTCGGCGAGCACCTCGCGCATGCGCTCATCCTCCTTGCAGTCGGCCAGCACCGGGACGGTCACGTTCGAGTGGCGCTCCTCGGTGAGCTCGCGCGCGATCTCGAACAGGTTGTCCTCGGCGTGATCGACCAGCACGAGCTTGCGCGGACCCACGCGCGAGATCTGACGACACAGCTCCGAGCCGATCGAGCCACCCGCACCGGTGACCATCACAACCTTCCCGCTCAGGTAGGCTCCGACCCGCTCGAGCTCCATGCGCACCGGCTCGCGTCCGAGAATGTCCTCGATCTGAACCTCGCGCAACTGGCGTGTGACCCGCAACTGCCCCGCGCCGTCCTGCAACATCTCGAAGACGGTCGGCGTCGTACGGACCGAGATCCCACGCCTGCGGCAGGCGCTGACCACCGCCGCTCGCACCGTGCCGGGCGCTGACGGAATCGCGATCAGAACCTCGTCGGGCTCGATCTCGTCGAGCACCCGCTCGAGGTCGGACTGATCCGTGGTCCCGAGCACTCGCAGTCCGTACTCGTCCCGCAGGCGGCGTTTGCGCGGGTCATCGTCGATGAAGCCGACCGGACGCATCCGCAGCTCCGGATTGCGCATCAGCTCGCGTACGACCAGGCGCCCGCCCTCGCCGGCGCCGACGATCAGCACCTCGCGCGTGCCCTTGGCGGAGCGGATCGTCCGCACTCGACCCTCGGTCACCAGATGCGTGATGAAGCGCACGCCGCCGAGCAACACGAACATCAGCAGCAGGAACAGAACCGCCACGCTGGCCGGAAGCGGAACGTTGAATGGGGCGTACCGCGCGCGGTAGGGGTGCACGAGCGCGATCACGCCGACGACCAGCAACGTGGCGACGACCGTGCCCTTGGCGACCTGTTCGAAGTCGCGCTGACCGACATAGGTCCAGAGGCGCTCGTAGACGCTGAAGCAGGCGAGCACCACCAGCGTCAATGGCACGACCCACCAGATGGTGTGGACGAACAGGTGGGTGTACCTCGCGCTGTCGCCCTTGCTTGGCAGACCGGCGAAGCGCACCCAGAAGGCGAGCAGGTACCCGAAAGCGACCAGAAGCCCATCCACCACGAACTGCAACAGAGAGTGGCGATGCACGGGCAAGGCCGCGGACCATATCCGTCGGCGCATCGGCCCGGATTCTATTAGGGAAACGTCTAAATAACGACTAAGTGGCGTCGAGGTTCGGGTTCCGGCCCGCTGGCCGGAACCCGGCCCCACCCCTTCAGCGTCCCGGCGTAACGGGCGAGGTCAGGAGCTCGACCAGCAGTCGTGGGTTGCGACGGATCCGTTGCAGACCCTGATGACGGTCCTCGCGCTTCGTCAACACGACCTCCTCGGCACTTGAGAGCCTGCGCAGGCGCCCGTCAGCGATAAGGCGTTCGTCGACCGCCCCCATGCGGCCCTCGAACACCGTGAAGACGGGGGTTCCGAGCGCGGCCGCCTCACGATTCATGGTCCCTCCGGCGGAGACCACTAGGTCCGCATAGGCGATCAGCGACTGCGCGTCGATCGCCTGCTCGGGCACGATGAACCCGCCGTCGGCGTCAAGCTGATCGCGCTGCTCCTGGGTGCGCGGGAGCACGACCGTCTGGGTGCCCCGCAGGCGCTTGAGAACCTGGCCGAAGAGGTCGTTCTCGAAACGGTGATACAGCGACACGGCAGGTGGCGTGCGCACGACGGCAATCGGCTCGGCTGCATTCAGGCCGAGCTCGGCGAGCACCGACGGCTTGGGCTCGAAGTCGTAGAGGTAGTACTCCTCCTTCAGCCCGGCGTAGCGGCGCAGCTTGCCCTCGGCGCCGTAGCGGGTGAGCCGCTCAACGGGGATGACGTCGGGCACCACGACCGCCTGGGCGAGTCGGCAGTTGACGTTGTGCTGGACAGTCGCCCACTCGTAGTCAAACATGGTCGAGCACGGGATCCCCAGCATCCGAGCTGCGACCGTGATGTCGTTTGAACCGTGGCCGAAGGCCAGGTCGAAGCCGCGGCCGCGCGCGAATCGCCATAGCTGGAACGAACGATCGGCGAGACCGCGGGCCTTGTCGGCCCGTGAGGCGCCACGGTGCTGCCCGATCGCGTAATGGCCGATCCCGAGCCGTTCGCACAGCTGCAGCGTCTGGGCGAAGTCTCGGGCGGTGACCTGGACCTCGTGACCCTGCTGCTCGAGTCGCCGGATGACCGGTGCCAGCACCAGCACATGCGGCGAGTTGGTGAGGTCTACCCAGACCTTCATGCGCAGCTCAGCCGGCGGCTAGCGCGGCCACAACCTCGTCGGCCATCGCGCGTGTGAACACCGGGCTGATCGGCAGTGCGAGGCTGGTACGCGCCAGCTCCTCGGTCACCGGCAGCTCCAGCGCCCTGCCGTTCTGGCCCACGTACGGCGCCATCGCCGGCTGTCGATGTAGCGGCACGCGGTAATAGGCGCGGGCCTGAACGCCGGCGCCGTTCAGCACCGCCAGCCTGGCGTCCGCGTCAGCGTGGGTCGCCACGTACAGATGCCAGGCCGGGATGGCACCCAGCGGGGCGCGACCGAGCTCAAGGTGGGAACCGAGGCCCGCATCCACGTACGCCTGGGCGCCGGCACGGCGCCCGTCACACCACACGTCGATCTGCGGCAGCAGCACGCGCAGCACGGCGGCCTGGATCTCATCCAGGCGCGAGTTGTAGCCGACGTACTCGAAGCTCTGCTTGTCGCGCGAACCATGGAAGCGCAGGGCGCGGATGCGCTCCGCCAGCTCATCGTCGTCGGTCGTCAGGGCGCCGCCGTCGCCGAAGGCGCCGAGGTTCTTGGACGGGTAGAAGGAGAAGGTCGCGACATCACCGAGCGCGCCGCACCTGACGCCGTCGAGGCTCGCGCCCAACGCCTGAGCTGCGTCCTCGATCACCGGCAGACCGAAGGCGTCGCGGATCGCCGGGATCTCGGCGGGCATCCCGAACAGGTCCACGGCGACGATCGCCTTGGACCTGGGGCTGATCGCGGAGCGGACCGTATCGACTGTGATATTCCGGGTGTCGCGATCGATGTCGCAGAAGACCGGAACCGCGCCCATCGCGGCGATCGCCTCGGCCGTCGCGTAGAACGTGTAGGAGGGCACGATGACCTCGTCCCCGGGTTCGACGCCAAGTGCGCGGGCGGCGATCGTGATCGCGTCGGTGCCGTTGCCGACGCCGATCGCGTGGCCGGTGCCCACGTAGGCGGCCAGCTCCTGCTCGAAGGCGGTGACCTCAGGCCCCAGGATGAAGCGTCCGCCCTCGATCACGGCTGTGACGCGCTCGAGGATCGTTGCGCGGAGCGGAGCCAGGGGAGTTTCGGTGTCAAACAGAGGTACGGGCACGGTTACGACCTTAGACGTACAGACAGGGCAGGCGGACAACCGTACACTCAGCGCGTGCCGATCGACGCCTCCGTAACCGAATCGCTTGTGACCTTCGCGATCCACGTCGTCAACGATCTGGGTTATGCCGGCATAACGCTTCTGATCATCATGTCCCAGCTCCTGGTCGTACCCGGGACCGAGGTGACGATGCTGTTCGCCGGGTTCAACGTCGACCAGGGCAACATGACGCTGATCGGGATCATCATCGCCGGCGTGCTCGGCGACGTGCTCGGCGCAAGCGCCGCATATGCAATCGGCTATTTCGGTCTCCACGAGGTTCTGGCCAGCCGCGGGCCGCTGCATATCGACGAGTCGAAGATCGAGCGCGCGCACGGCTGGTTCGATCGTTACGGATCGCCGGTCATCGTCGTCTCGCGCTGGATCCCCGTGTTCCGCTCAGCGCCGCCCTATGCGGCCGGGATCGTGAAGATGCCGTTCCTGCGGTTCGTCTCGATGGCGACGATCGGCTCGGTCGTCTGGATCACTGGTCTGGCGCTGCTCGGCAAGGCAGTCGGCAGCAACTGGACGCAGTGGAAGAAACACCTCGACATCGTCGACTACGTCGTCGTCGCTGTGATCGTCGTCGCGTTCATCTGGTGGTTCGTGCGCTGGCTGCGCTCACGGCGCGAGCGGTCCCCCGAGCAGATCGTCCTCAGCTCGCCGGGCGCGGAGTCGACCGCTGAGTCCGAGCGGACGCGCCAGAGTTGAGGGTCGCGCAAGGCGAACTCCGGCGGGCACTCGCGATCGGGCTGATGCACGGGCCTGCCGAGCTGCTGCCGATCTCATCCTCGGGTCACGTCGAACTGATTCCCTGGCTGCTCGGCTGGGAGGGCGTCTCGCCCGATCCCGAGGTTCGCAAGGCCTTCGAGGTGGCGCTCCATGCCGGCACCGCCGCGGCGCTCGTGGTGATTCTGCGCGAGGAGGTCGTCGCGGCCGCGCGCGAGGCGAACCTCGACTCGGCGGCGGTGATCGCGTTATCGCTGTTGCCACCGGTGGTGATCGGCTTCGGGCTGGAGCGGCCGATCGAGCGGTTCCTCGGCGGGCCCGGGACGATCGCGGCCGGCATGATCCTGGGCGCCCTGGCGATGGGCTCGGCGGACCGTTCCGAGCAGGAGCGTGAGTTCGGCGACGCCGACGCCCGCGATGGCTGGTGGCTCGGCGTCGCACAGGCCTGTGCCCTGTTCCCGGGCGTGTCTCGCAACGGCGCGACGCTGACGGCCGCGCGGCTGCGCCGCTTCAAGCGCGTCGACGCTCAGCGGCTGTCCCAACACGTGGCGCTGCCGGTGATCGGCGGAGCGACGGCTCTGAAGTGTCTGCGCCTCTACCAGCATGGACTGCCCGAGGGATCGCGCGGTCCGTTCGTGATCGGGGCCGTGGCGTCGTTCGCCTCGACGCTGGTCTCCACACGGCTGCTGGAGCTCGTCGCGCGCGACCGCTCGCTGCTGCCGTTCGCGGTCTACCGGGTCACGCTCGGGTCGATCGCGCTTCGCAAGCTGGTGGGGGCGGGGCCCCCAAAAGCGGGGGAGTCGATTAGTACGTGAGAGTGATATTCGCGATCCGCACACGAGCAAACTTCGTGTGCGCGCACCGCTTGCGATCGGCCACAATGGAGCGCCTATGACCGACGCGTACGCCGCAGCCGGAGTCGACACGCATCAGGCCGACGAGGGTGTCGCCGCGATCGTCAACGTGCTCAAGTCGATCGAGACGGGGCGCGAGCGGCTGACGCTGTCCCTTCCCGGGCATTACGCAAGCGTGATGCGGCTGCCGGCGGGAATGGCGCCAAATCTGGGAATCGCCCTTGCCACCGACAGCGTCGGCTCCAAGGTGATCGTCGCCGAGCAGACGCAGCGCTTCGACACGATCGGCGTCGATTGCGTGGCGATGAACGTGAATGACCTGATCTGCGTCGGTGCCGAGCCGATCGCTCTGCTCGACTACATCGCCGTCGAGCAGGCGGACCCAGCGCTGCTCGAGGCGATCGGCCGCGGCCTCGCGATCGGCGCCGCGGATGCCGGCGTCGAGGTGCCCGGCGGTGAGGTCTGTCAGGTGCCGGAGGTGCTTCGCGGCCACCCGTCGCCCTATGGGTTTGACCTGGTCGGCTCGGCCTTCGGCGTGGTGGCGCTCGATTCGATCATCGACGGATCCGCCGTCCGGCCGGGGGATGCGCTGATCGGCCTGCCCGCGTCGGGCGTGCACTCGAACGGGCTCACGCTGGCGCGGCGTGCGCTGCTTGAGGACGGAGGGCTGAGGCTCGATTCGCGGCCGGAACTGCTGAGGGGCCAGTCGGTCGCCGATGTGCTGCTCGAGCCGACCGTGATATATGTGCGCGCGGTACTCGAGCTGATCCGCAGCTCGGTCGAGGTGCGGGGCCTGGCGCACATCACCGGCGGCGGACTGATGAACCTGCGCCGGATCGGGGCCGGCGTCGGCTACTCGATCACCGAGCCGCTGGCAGCCCCGCCCGTGTTCGAGCTGATCGCCGCGTGCGGCGAGGTCTCTGCGGCCGAGATGTGGGAGGTCTTCAACATGGGCTGCGGGCTGGTGGCGATGGTCCCCGCAGACCAAGCCGCCGACGCCGTCGAGTTGCTGTCGGTTCGGCACCCGGGCACGGCGGTGATCGGGTCCCTGACCGATCGGGACGACGTGATCGAAATGCCGCGGTTGGGTATCTGGTCTGGGGCGGGCGACGACCGTCTGCTGCAGTCCTGAGCCGCTCCTGAGCGGCGCAAGTTAGGTTGCGGACGGCCGACCGCGGAAGGATGCGGCGATGTTGTTCCACAATAGGACCAGTAGATGAGCAGCCTGCTCGGAACGACGCTTGGTGGTAGGTACGTGCTGGAGTCGAGAATCGGCTCCGGGGGAATGTCGACGGTCTACCGGGCGCGGGACGAGACGCTCGAGCGTTTCGTGGCGATCAAGGTGATGAACCGCGAGGTCGCCACAGACTCCGATCAGCTCGAGCGCTTCCGCCGGGAGGCGCGTGCGGTAGCTCGACTCTCGCACCCGAACATCGTGCATGTGATCGACGCCGGCGAGGATGAGGGCAGGCCCTACATCGTCTTTGAGTACATCGAGGGCGAGACGCTGAAGGATCGCATCCGGCGGCTGGGCAGGCTCGAGATACCAGAGGCCGTGGCCTACTGCATCGAGATCGCCCGGGCGCTCAGCGCCGCTCACGCGCACCACATCGTGCACCGCGATGTGAAGCCGCAGAATGTGCTGATCGACACCGAGGGCACGGCCAAGGTCACGGACTTCGGGATCGCTCGGACGCTCGAGGAGGAGGGTCTCACCGATGACGGCCGCGTCCTCGGCACGACCGACTACGTATCCCCCGAGCAGGCGCTGGGCCAGACCGTGAGCGGGCAGTCCGACGTGTACTCGCTCGGCGTAGTGCTGTATGAGATGTTGACCGGCAAGCTCCCCTACACGGCCGAGACGCAGGTCGGCGTGGCGATGAAGCACGTGCGCGAGGATTTCCCGGACGTCCGCAAGGAGCGGCCGGATGTCTCGGCGACGCTCGCATCTGTGATCGATGCCGCAACCGACAAGGAGCTGTCCGAGCGCTACATCGACGACGACGCGATGATCGCCGACCTCGAGAAGGTGCTGGCGCTGGAGACGACACGGGCCGGGACCGCCGACGGGGAGGTCACGACGGTGCTCGAGACGCTGCCGGCGGAGACGCGTCGGCGGGTGCCGATCAGCATCCGGCGCCGGCGCACGATGGCAACCCTGCTGACCCTCGCCGCCGTTGCCGTCGTCGCGGTCATCATCGTGCTGGCGACTCGCGCGCAACCAGGTCATCCGGGCCAGGGCGGGGGACCGAGCTCGGCGTCGGTCAGGATCCCGATCTGCTCGACCTGCGTCAGCGCCTATAACCCCGACGGTCAGGGTGGCATCTCCCAGAACGACTCGGACGCGCCCAATGCCGTAGACGGCAACAAGACCACCGCCTGGGGTACCCAGGACTACTACACCGGCCAGCTCGGCAAGGCCGGGGTCGGCATCTATGTCGACGCGTCCAGATCGGTACCGGCGAGACGGCTTTCGCTCTACACCACGACCCGTGGATTCACCGCGGCTGTCTATGGGACCAACACCAAGCCGGATCTGTACCACTTCGGTGACAGCCACTGGGTGCCGCTCTCGCACAGTGTCGAGGTCGCCGCCACCCGCAACTTCAACCTCAACACCGGCGGCCACAGCTACCGCTACTACCTGCTCTGGATCACAAAGCTTCCGCCGGACGGCAACCACGCCGCTGTCAACGAGATCGAGCTCTACAGCTGATCATCGCGACCCGGCGTCCGTCACCCGCCGACATGCCGAGGCAGCCGGCGGGTGACACGCTCAGATCAGTGCGGGTTCTTGACCGTGAACGAGAGCGAGCTCGTCACACCGGCCGTGTCGGTGACGCCCAGGGCGATCGCCTCCGACTTGATCTTGTGCTGCTTGGCCTGGTTCTGGATGCCCTTGGTGACGGTGATGCCGCCGGCCTTGATCTGGAACGAGACCGTCTTCTTGCCGCTGGCGAACGTGACCACCAGCTTGCCGCTCTTGATCGCGTAGGTGAACTTGTCGTGAGCGATCACGATGTCGCTCCCCAGCTTGCTCTTGTTCCAGCTGATGTTCTTGGGCAGCTTGATCGTGAATGACTTGATGTAGCCGGCCGGCCCGGTGCCAGAGGTGAGCTTGAACTTGAGCCCGACCTTGTTGGTCGAGAGGCCGCTCATCGAGCCGCCCGAGACCTTCGGCGCGCCGGCAGCGGTGGTGCCCTCAGCCAGCAGCGCCTGATCGATGCCGGTAACACTGACGCCGGCGTTCACAGCCACTGACTTGGCACCAGCCAGCGTCGCCTTGCCCACGTAGTACTCGGTCGCGTAGTAGCTGCCGTTGAAGGCACGGCCGCCGTCGAACTTCACGTACCAGGTACCGGCGGGAACGCCGGTGAGCGTGTAGCTGCCATCGGCGTTGGTGAACGTCGTAGCGACATCGTGGCCCTGCGCGTCGATCAGCTCAACCTCGAGGCCGCCCAGTGCGGTGCCGCCCTGTGCGGCAGTCACCTTGCCGCTGACGTTCGCGGCAGCCGCCAGCGTGACACTGACATTGCCGGTCGTGTTGCCAGATGTGACGTTGACGGCACTGGCGTTGGCGAGCGTCACCGCGCCGTTGTAGAACTGCGGTGCCAGCGCCGTTGAGTCCGGAACGAACTCAACCTTGTAGGTGCCCGGCAGCACGCCGCTGGCGGTGTAGGTACCGCTGGACCAGCTGACAGACGGGAGAATCTCAGCGCCGGTGCTGTCGAACAGATCGATGCTCACGTTCGAGTTGGGCAGGCCGCCCGGATCGGTCGCTGTCCCGCTGATGCTGCCGACCGCGGGCACGCCGAAGCTGACGGCGAGCGGGGTGGCGGTCTGCGCCTTGAAGACGGAGGCCAGGCCGGCGTCGGGGGTGACACCGTTGCTGGAGGTGACGTATGCCGTCTGGCTCCAGTGCGGTGTCGTTGCGGTCCACCTGAAGCCGTAGGCCAGCGTGTAGGTGGAGCCAGGTACCAGTCCGCCGATCGCGTAGCCCGTCGTCGAGCCGGAGCTCGCGATCGATCCGCTCGGCAGACCGTTGATCCCGTGCGCTGACCAGAACGCCGCCTGGCCGGGGTCGGTTGCGCCGACCGGACGCGCCGTGATCGTGGTCCCGGTATCGCCGGTGTTGGCGTCGGCGATCGTGCCGGTGATCTCGCCACCCGTGACGAGCGTCACCGCGCCCAGCGCGCCGGAGGCGGAGACCGTTGTGGGCGACGCCTGCGAGAACGCGGTCGCGCCACCAAGATATTGAGGTGCAACGTCATCGGTGCCGGTCGGGTCGACAAAGTAGACCTTGTAGCTGCCCGGAGCGACACCATCAAATTCGTAGGTGCCACTCGTCGTCGGCGCACCGGCGGTCACCTGAGTGTCACCCACGGGGTTACCACCGAGGTCGAGCAGAACCGCATAAACGTCACCGGCATTGGCGCCGGTGGGGACGGTGACGTTGCCAGTCACCGTCAGTGTCCCCGCGGCGGAGGCGCCCGCCGGGATCGCCGCCAGTGCGGTGGCAGCCAGAGCAGAGGCGGCAAGCCCCACTCCAGCGCGTCTGAGCCTGCGCAGGGTGCGCGGGCGTAGGTCAGTACGTGTCATCGTGACTCCTTCATTTCGACTTGCTGGCCCGTTAACCCGACTTGGCCGGTAGGAGTTGCGGTCGACACCCGCGATGGGACACGGGACCAGAGGGAACCCGTTTCAGGACAAGCCGCTCTCCGACACGGCGCTGCGGTCCGGGCCGCCCTGCTCAGAAGCTGTGGCGACGTTCGCGCTCGTGACGCTCGAGCGCGAGCGCGACCAGGCGATCGAGCAGATCCGGGTAGGCAATTCCCGAGGCCGAGAACAGCGCGCCGAAGACGCTCGTCCGGGTGAAGCCGGGCATCGTGTTGAGTTCGTTGACGAGGACCTCCTCTCCGGCCACGAAGAAATCGGCGCGGGCGAGCCCGCTGCAGCCTGAGCGCACGAACGCCTCGACCGCGAGCTCGCGCACCCGCTCCCCAGCGCTCTCTGAGATCCTGGCGGGCACGACCAGCTCCATGCCGCCCGGGGTGTATTTGGCCTCGTAGTCGTACCAACCGGACTCACCGGCGGCGAGCATGATCTCGCCGGGCACCGACGCGACCGGGTCGTCATTCCCAAGCACCGAGCACTCGACCTCGATTCCCGCTGCCGCAGCTTCGACGATCACCAGCGGGTCGTGCGCGAAGGCGTCCTCCAGCGCAGGTGTGAGCTCGTCGTCGACCTGGACTCGCGCGATTCCGACCGAGGATCCGAGTCGAGCCGGCTTGACGAACACCGGCAGACCGAGGCCGCGCAGGCCGCGAAGCACCGCCTCCCGGTCGGCCTCCCAGTCCCGCGAGGCGACGCCGCGGTAGGCGACCTGTGGCAGCCCGGCGCCGGCCATCAGCTCCTTGAAGATGATCTTGTCCATGCAGACCGCGCTGGCGAGCACACCCGCACCCACATACGGCACGTCGAGCACCTCGAGCAACCCCTGAACCGTGCCGTCCTCACCAAAGGGGCCGTGGAGAACCGGAAAGACGACATCAATCCCTGCGATCCCACGGCCCGGCGTCAGGGCCACCTCGGCGCCACCGGAGCGCCAGAGCCCGTCGCGCCCGACTTCGATCTCGAGCACCTGATGGCCGGCGTCGCGCAGGCCCGCCGCAACCGATGCCGCCGACGCCAGCGACACATCATGCTCGGACGAGCGCCCGCCCCCGAGCACCGCAATCCGGCGCGCGCTCAATTGGTGGGAGTTGTCGACGTGCCTGTCGAGGTCGACGCGCCCGTCGAACCCGTTGTGGCGCTGCCACCCGTGCTGCCTGCGCCGGAGGTCCCGGCGCCACCTGAGTTCGTGGAGCCGCCGGATCCGGTCGAGTTGCCGCCTGAATTCAGGCCGCTCGACCCACCCGAACTCGAGGACGACTGGCCAACGGTGATCGTGACCACCGAGCCCTTCTTGACGGTTGTGGTCGAGCCCGGGTCCTGCTGCACCACAACGCCGACGTTGGTGGGATTGTTGACGGTCGTCGTGACCGTGCTGACGTTCAGCCCGAGGCCGGTCAGCGTGGCGACCGCCGCCGACTGCGTATCGCCCACGACGCGTGGGAGCCTGACCGTGTTGGGCGCCTCCGCAACTGTCAATGTGATCGCGCCGTCCGTCGCAAGCGTCGATCCTCCATGCGGTGTTTGGCTGAGGACGGTTCCGGCCGCCGCGGTACTGCTGGTCTCCTTGACGATCGTGACGTTGCTGAACTGGGACAACGCGCTCTGAGCGTCGCCGATGTCGTCGCCGACGACGTTGGGTACGGTCAACCCGGAGCTGATCCAGAGGATCACGCCGGTGCCGCGCTTCGCGCTCGAGCCGGAGGTCGGGTAGGTGCGGGTCGCGTCGCCCTGTGGAATCGTGCTCGACGCCTCCATCTCCACTCGCGAGACCGTCAATCCGGCAGACTCGAGCTCAGCCTTCGCCTGGGCCTCGGAGAGCTGCTCGACGTAGGGCACGCTGGTCGTTCCGGGGCCCCTGGACACGGTGATCTCCACCGTCGAGCCCTGGTCCACCCGGACCCCTCCATCCGGGCTCTGTCCGATCACGGTGTCGGCCTGATGCTTTGAGGTCTGGAGGATCACCTCGGAGTGCAGGCCGGCCTGGATGATCTGCGCCTGCGCCTGCGCCCTGGTCTGGCCGACGACGAGCGGCATGTCAACCTTCTTCGGCCTTGTCAGCACGTAGGCGGCGATGCCACCGCCGATCGCGAGCAGCACCAGCAGACCGACGATCCAGGGCCAGATCGGCCTCTTGCCCTTGTCCTGGTCATCGTCGTAGCGGTCGACCTTGTCGCCATCCATAGCGACCCCCGCCGCACCGTAGGCTCCGGCGGCCTCGGCCGCCGGCACCACGCTCGTCTGCGAGTAACCGCCGGTGCCCGCCGTGAGGGCGCGCATGCTGGCCGTGACCTCCGGCGATGCGAGCGCCTCCCGGACCTGCTCCAGCGCCATGATGAACTGGTCTGCGTCGGCCGGGCGGTCGGCCGGGTCCTTGTTGAGCGACCACAGCACGACCTGCTCGAGCGCAGACGGAATCTCCGGGTTGAAGTGGCTCGGCGGCATCGGCGCCTCGGAGACGTGCTTCAGCGCGATCGACACCGGCGACTCGCCGTCGAACGGGACGCGGCCGGTCAGCATCTCGTAGAGCACGATCCCGACCGAGTAGAGGTCGGACGGAGCGCTGACGGCGTGGCCCTGAGCCTGCTCGGGCGAGAGGTACTGGGCGGTGCCCATGATCGAGCCGGTCTCGGTCATGTCGGATGCGCCCGCGCGGGCGATCCCGAAGTCCGTCACCTTGACGTGATCGTTGTCGTCGACGATCACGTTGTGGGGCTTGAGGTCGCGATGGATCACGCCGCGGCGGTGGGCGAAGCGCGCCGCCTTGAGGATCTGGATCGTCAGATCGATCGCGCGGTTGACCTCGAGCGGAGCCTCGTCTCGGATCAAGCGCTTGAGCGTCGGCCCTGCAGGTACTCCATCGCGATGTAGTAGGTGCCGTCGAACGCCCCGCGGTCGAACACACTGACGACGTTCGGGTGCTGAAGCGAGGCGGCGGCCTGCGCCTCACGGCGGAAGCGCTCGACGAAGCCGGGGTCCTCGGCGAAGCGGCGGTGCAGCAGCTTGAGCGCGACCTCCCGGTCGAGCTGCTCGTCCTGGGCCAGGTAGACGTCGGCCATGCCGCCGGCCCCGAGCCGAGAGAGAACCCGGTAGCGCCCATCGATGATGTTCCCCGCTTCGAACTCGCTCATTTTTGCTCCGCCAGCAGAGTCTTTATCACTTGCGCGGCTATCGGGGCAGCGTAAACGCCGCCATAGCCGTTGGGAATGGCCGTCAGCTCAACCGCAACCGCGATCTTAGGGTCGTTGACGGGCGAAGCCGACGAACCAGGCGTCGTCGAGCGGCTCCCCATTGGGGCAGCTTCCATTCACAGGCCTCTCCCCGTGCGCGCAGCCGGCGATCGACGCGGTGCCGGTCTTGCCGGCGACCTTCAACCCTTCCAGGTTCGCCGCCTGGCCGGTCCCCTCCTCCACCACGTCCTCCATCATCGTCGTCAGTCGCCTGCGAACTTGGGCTTCATCACCTGGTCGTACTCCTGGGGCTTGGCGGCATACACGACCTGGCCCTCCTGGTTGACGATCTTGCTTGTCAGCCGTGGCTCCATCAGCTTGCCGTCGTTGGCGATCGCGGAGACGACCATCGCCATCTGCAGCGGCGTCACCGCCAGGTTGGCCTGGCCGATCGCGGTGCGGCCGAGGTCGACGCAGGGGCTGGTGACCGGCACCAGCTTCGGGCTGGAGGAGCGGTTGTGACACTCCCCCTTGTAGAACCACTCGCCGCTCGGAGTCATCTCGTTCGCCGGGTAGTCGATCGGCGGAACCGAGTAGAAGCCGAAGCGCTCCATGTACTTCTGCATCGTTCTCGGCCCCGACGTTCTCCCCGACCTGCGCGTAGACGGTGTTGATCGAGTTGGTCAGTGCGTCGGTGAGATCGACGTCGCCGTATTGCTCGTTGCTGTCGTTCTGCAAGCGGCGCACCGGAGACGATGATCGGTGATCGCCCGTTGATCAGCGGCGAGGTCGGCGTGTACTTGCCGGTGTCGAGCGGCCGCCGTCGGTGACCAGCTTGAAGGTCGAGCCCGGCGGATACGTCCGCCTGCGTGGCGTTGAATGACAGCTGCTGCACCCGGGCGCCCGGCAGTGGCGCTGGGGTCGTTGTTGTTGTAGGTCGGGTTCGAGTACATGACCTTCACGGCGCCGGTCTGCGGCACGATCGCGACAACCGAGCCCGAGGTCGCACCATACGACGCCATTGCCTGGTCGATCTTCTGCTGGGCCAGCTCCTGGGCCTTCGGGTCGAGCGTCGTGTGGACGTCATCGCCGACGGTCCTGGTGCCGTTGAACGAGCCGAACACGCTGGTCAGGGCGTTCGGCTTGCCTTCCAGAGCAGTCGTTGCGGGCCCACTCCAGGCCCGGCGTGCTGCCCCTGCAACGCGTTGAAGTAGCCGACCGCCTGTGAGAACAGCCCGGCCGTCGGGTACTCGCGCTTCCAGGTGCCGCCGCCGGCCCGCACCGACTTCGCCAGCACCCTGCCGTCGTCCGCCAGGATCGCCCCGCGCTTGACCTTCAGCGACGCGTAGAACTGCAGCCTGTTGAGGGAGTTGTTGTTCAGCGCCGTGGCGCTGAACACGGTCCAGCGAGACGTCCAGACGATCAGCACCGTGAACATCAGGATCACGACGCCGAACAGGCGAACGATCGAGCGGTTCATGACAGCTGTGGCGGGTCGCCGTGCCCGGTCGGAGACGAGCAGCAGCAGCGCGACCAGGACGAAGTTGGCGAGGATCGACGAGCCGCCGTAGGAGACGAACGGCAGCGTCACGCCGGTGAACGGGATCACGCGCGTGACCCCGCCGACGATCACGAACACCTGGATCGCGAGGATCGAGGAGAGGCCGACGGCCAGCAGCTTCGAGAACGAGTCGCGCGCGAGGATCGCCGCCTTGAACCCGCGCGCGCAGAGGATCAGGTAGGTGATCAGCAGCGCCGCGGCGCCGAACAGGCCGAGCTCGATCGGTGATGACCGCGTAGATCATGTCGGTGGCCGGCGCGGGAATCAGGTACGCGACGGGGTGTGAGTCCGGGGACCGTGAGCATCGCCTGGCCGAACCCCTGGCCGAACAGTCCGCCGGCGGCCATGCGCGAACTGCGCGTTGGCGATCTGGAAGCTGCCTCCGTCCGCGTAGTAGAGCGTGTGGTTGAACGGGTGCAGCCAGGCCTGGACACGCGAGTCGATGTGCGGGATGTGGGTCCCGAGGTACCAGGCACCGGCGCCGAACGCGATCAGGCCGATCAGCACGAACGAGATCCGGTCGGTGGCGACGTAGAGGATCGCCAGCAGGCCGCCGTAGAACATCAGCGACGAGCCGATGTCGTGCAGCGACGACCAGGATCAGCATCGCCGCCCCCCACAGCAGCAGCAGCGGCCCCAGGTGCTTGAGCGGCGGCACCCGGTAGCCCGAGGATCTTGCGCCCGGAGGCCAGCGCCTGGCGGTGGTCGCGCAGGTAGCTGGCGAGGAAGATGACCAGCCCGATCTTCGCGAACTCGGTCGGCTGGAAGGTGATCCCCGGCAGGTGGATCTCCAGGTAGGCGCCGTTGACCTGGTCCCTCAGCCCCGGCACGATCGGCAGCACCATCAACACCAGCGACCCGATCACGATCAGGTAGCGGTAGTTCTCGAGCTTGCGGTAGTCCCGGAAGAACGATCACCGTCGCCCGCGAACAGGACCAGCCCGAGCACGAACCACTGCGCCTGCTGCCGCGCGTAGGTCGCGCCGTAGATCCGGTAGACCATCACCAGCCCGAAGCAGGCGAGCACCGCGACCAGCGGGAAGATGTAGGGGTCGGCGTGCGGCAGCGTGATGCGGATGAAGATGTGCCCGGCGACGCACAGCCCGAGGAACACCGCCCCGTAGACCAGCGAGACCGACGAGAGCTGGTTGCGAGCGCTGGATGAAGACGGCCGCGAAGCCCGGCCGTGATCAGCAGCGAGGCGGGGAGCAGGCCGAGCAGCTCGCGGTTGCGCGCCCTCATCCGCTGATCTTGCCGAGCTCCAGGTCGTTGATCAGCTTGGTCGCGTCGGTCTGGTCGCGCATCGCGTGGTTGAGCAGCGTCCTGCGCGCGATCGCGCGGGATCGAGGCGGCCGGCACGCCGGAGACGTAGTAGGTCTCGTACATCGGGACTCCCGAACGGCAGCACGTACGGGAAGCCGCGGTACACAACGACCGTGCCCTGCCCGTTGGTTCCGAGGAAGTAGAGCTGCCGGCTGGCGAGGTAGCCGCCGCCGCCGACCAGGAACAGGACGAACAGGATCGCCGTCAGCGGCCGCGACGGTCTTGCCGAGCGCACCGAAATGCCGCTCGCGCCCGGCCGGCTGTACGAAGCCGGCCGGCATGTGCGGCTTGCAGCCCTGCAGTCGAGCGCGTCTGCGGCTCGCCGGTGCCGGGCCGGGCTCGCCGTCCCATCGGGCGCACGAGGCCGCGAGCGGCACCGACCCGATGATCGTCGGCTGATCGAGCTCGGCGGCGAGCTCGGACGCCAACTCGACCCGGAACAGGACGACGGTGATGTTGTCGCGGCCGCCGGCCGTCGTTGGCCTCGTCGATCAGGCGCGTCGGCGGCCGTCGCCAGGTCGCTGGACTCGACCAGCAGTCTGCTCGATCTGCCGCTCGGGCAGCATGTCGGTGAGACCGTCGCTGCAGAGCAGGACGACGTCGCCGGGCCGCAGCGGGTAGGTCCAGGTGTCGATCTCGACGATCGGACTCGACCCCCAGCGCTCGGGTGATGACCGACCGCTGCGGGTGCTCGAACGCCTCCTCCTCGGTGAGCTTGCCGCCACGCAGCAGCTCCTCGACCAGCGAGTGGTCCTCGGTCAGCCGCGACAGCTCGCCGTCGCGCAGCAGGTAGGCGCGGCTGTCGCCGACGTGGGCGAGCGCGACTGCGTCCTCATCGAGGTAGGCGGCGGTGACGGTCGTGCCCATGCCGGCGTTCTCGAGCTCGCTGCTGCGAACGCTCGTGGATCTCGCGGTTGGCGCGCTGGACGACGACCGCCAGCCGCTCCTCGGGGGTGCCTGCGTCCGGCAGGCCCTCGGCGAAGGCGTCGACGACGATCTGGGAGGCGACCTCCCCGGACTGGGCGCCGCCCATCCCGTCGGCGAGCACGAACACCGGCGCCTCGCGCGTAGTGGAGTCCTCGTTGCCCCGGCGTTGCCGGCCGGTGTCGGTGCGTACGATCGTCTCTGCGGCGCGGAGCATCTGGTCGCGTCAGCGGTCACTGGAAGTAGGAGAACTCGGAGTCGCCGATCCGGATCGAGTCGCCGTCATGCAGCGGCTGCGGCCCGTCAGCGGCTCGCCGTTCAGGTAGGTGCCGTTCGTGGAGCCGAGATCCTCGATCACGAGCGTCCGTCCCTGCCGGCTGATCTTGGCGTGACGGGAGGACGCGAACGGGTCGCTGAGCTTGGATCTCGACGTCGCCGCGGCCGAGCGTAGCGCCCGTCGTGCAGGTCGTAGGCAACCCCGGGCTCGTGGCCCTCGGCGCGCGTCGACCGACCAGCCGCGGCTCGAAATCCTCCGGCCAGCGCCGCCAGCGGATCGGCCGTCTGCATGGATGCCGGTGGCGTCGTTGCTGACCACACCGCCCGGTCTCGCGACCGCCGAACGCCGCGCCGCAGGTCGAACAGCGAGCTCGCGGCGACCCAGAACAGGAACAGGTAGAGGACGATCAGGAAGCCGAACTTGAGTCCGACGGAGACGGGCTGGAGCATCGGCAGCTACTCGAGCTCGAAGGTGATCAGTGAGGAGCCGACCTCGATCTCGTCGCCGGGGCGAACCACCTCCGGCGCCTGGATCGTGCGGCCGTTGAGCCGCGTGCCGTTGGTGGAGCCGAGGTCGGACAGCACCCAGGCGCCGCCGCGCGGGCGCAGCTCGGCGTGGCGGCGGGAGACGTTGGCGTCGTCGACGACGATGTCGCACTCGCGGCTGCGCCCGAGCGTGGCGCCGCGACTACCCACCACCAGCCGGCGCCCGCCGTAGATCAGCAGCGCTCGCTGCGTGCGTACCGTGGCGTTCTCCTCGAGCGGCTCCGCCAGCCGCTCGCGCCGGGCTGAACACCATCGTGCGGCTCGCCGGAGCCGACTCGGGCTCAGGCTCGGGATCGTGGACGCGGGCGGGGCGGAGCGTTCCTCCGGCTGGACGACCGGGTCTCGATCCCGAACTCACCGAGACCGAGCCGCCCGTCGGTCTCGAACTCGATCACCGGCCGCGACAGCAGCGCAAAGCGCTCACGGCGCGCGTGCTCGAGCAGGTAGCCGGCGAGCTCGTCGGCCAGCGCGTCCTCGTACGTGCGGAAGCGCTCGCGGTCACGCGGCGAGAGGTAGACGCGGTACTCGTTCGGGACGTAGATGCGCGAGAGCGTCCCGTACTGGTGCTCCTCCATCTCGCGCGCCAGCTTGCGCGCGATCTCGACCGGTCGCACCTCCGAGCGGAAGACACGGCTGAAGGTGCCTTCCACGACGCCGGCGATCTTGCTCTCGAGGCTCTTGAGGACAGGCACTCTCCGACCATTCATGCTACGCAACGTCGGCGAAGTTGCCCGGGTAATCGCGCGTTTCTTCAATGATGCGCAACAGTGGCCGCCAGGCCACGATCAGCATCCCGGCCAGCGCGCCGGCCAGCGCGCCCCGCAGTGGCGTCGCGCCGGAGGCCTCCACGGCGATCAGAAGGGCCGCCGACCAGGCGGCGCACAGCGCTATCTCGAGCACCGGGAAACGCGCCGAGCGCAGCCACGGCTGGCCCGCCGCGGCCAGCGCCCAGACTGCGATCGCCAGGAGACCCTGCCCCCGAGTGGGAGGGATGCTGTCTGGCAGCCAGTAGAGGTTCTGATGGGTGGCCCTGGAGAGTGCGACGAGTAGGCAGAAGCCGGCCGCGCCGCCACTCCCCGGCGCACCCAACCGCAGCCGATCTGGGCGAGGACCGCCGGATAGGCGCCCGCCAGCCCGACCGAGCCAAGCGCAACGGCCGTGAAGAGCGATCCGATCACCGGCAGGACCAGCGCGATGACGGCGACGGCGAGTGCGATGACCGCAGCGGGCAGCGGCGGGTGACCGAACAGGTGCGTCGACAGCCAGGCGCAGCCGAGACCCGCTCCGACGGCATCGCGGCTCGCGGGAACCAGGTCAGGGGCGCTTCGGCGGAGCCGGTGGTCAGCGGACCACCGGCTCCGGCTCTCGGCTTCAACAGCCGGGTCTGGCGCTCGCGCCACTCGGGTCCCGGTTGATCCTGCACCCATGTGTCTTCATCACGGACGGCCCAGCCCGGAGACACGACGCCACGCGTGTCGTCTGCGACATGGAGCGAGTTGAGCAGTGCCGCTCGCAGATCGGCGATCGTGCCACGTTCGTGGGGTCGCGGCCGCAGCGCGCGGTCGATCCCGCCCGCGAGCACACGGCTCAGATCGCGACGCTGGCGACGCAACGGCGGGACGAACGCCAACGTGCCGCGCCGGCCTCCGTGATGAGCGTCCACCTGAGGATTGACGCCGCTCAGCGCCTCGTAGAGGACCAGCGCGAGCGAGTAGAGATCAGCCTCGGGCCCGACCTCGCGGCCGTCAGCCTGTTCGGGCGCCATGTAGGCGAGCGTGCCGATGACGTCGCCGGTGCGGGTCAGCGTGTCGGAGCCGAGTACCTGGGCGACCCCGAAGTCCGTCAGCTTCGCGCGGTCGGCCCGGCCCGCGCCCGACCGGTTCGGCACCAGCACGTTTGACGGCTTGACGTCACGGTGGATCACGCCCTGGCCATGCGCGTGATCGAGCGCGTCGCAGAGCGCGATCCCGACCTCGAGGATCTCGTGATCGGAGAGGCGGCCCTGCCCGAGCAGCACATCGAGCGTGCGCCCCCGAACGAGCTCGGAGACCAGATATGCGCCCTCGTCGTCGACCGCGGCCTCATAGAGCGTCACGATCGCCGGGTGCTGAAGCCGCGCCGCAGCACGCGCCTCGCGCTCAAAGCGTGCGTGGATCACGCGCTCGCGCGGAAGCAGCTTGACGGCGACGTCACGGTCGAGGCGCTCGTCCCGCGCCGACCAGACCGTGCCAAAGGCGCCGCTGCCAAGGCGTTTGCCGAGCCGGTATCGGCCCATCAACAGGCTCGGGCCTGACGTCCCGTCCGGTTCCCCGAGGTGTAGGGTTGGAACCTCGCTCGCGCTCACGTGCCAATGAGGTTCGCGACCGTTGGCGCCGCCCCTGCGGAGGGACCGGAACCTGGTCGAATTGCACGTCGGCTTGCGCACTTGCCGCATATGCACCCCACCCGCTTTACTCCACCTTGATAAAGACCCTGCAGGGAGCGAGAAAACTTGTCGTTCTTCGACGAAGCGGATGACCCGGAACCCACTGCGTCGACGGAGCCGAGACCGTCGCGGCGCACGCCGCGACGGGGTCCGGGCCGTTCGGGTGGGAGTTCGCGTCGGCCGCCAGGCGGTCAACACCAGCAGGATGTCCAGACCCGCCGACTGATCGCCGTCGGCGTCATCGTCGTGATCGTGATCGCGATGGCGCTGCTGATCCACGGCTGTCAGGTCAGTCAGACCAACAACTCGCTGAAGAACTACAACGCCAGCGTAAGCACGCTGATAAGCGCCTCCGACAGCAACGGGTCAAAGATGTTCCGCGCCCTGGGAAGCGGAGAGCTCAACACGAATCTGACGAAGCTGCAGAACGACCTGACCAGCTACTCGAGCACCGCGGGCACTCAGCTGTCGCATGCGCAGTCGCTGAGCGCGCCGGGCCAGATGGCAAACGCGCAGTCGGCGCTGGTGCAGGTGATGCAGCTGCGCTCGCAGGCGATGTCGAAGATCGCCGGCGAGATCCAGGCCGCGGCCAACAAGGACACCAGCAAGGATGCGGTCGACAACATCGCGGTGGCGACCTCGATGCTGTACGGGTCTGACGTGAATTACAAGACGTTCGTGACGCCGGACATCGCCAAGGCGCTGAACGGCGCGGGGATCCCGATCGGGACCGCCGAGGGCGAGCAGCAGATCAACCCAGGACAGATCGTGACCAACCTGAGTTGGCTGGACAGCTCTTTCATCAGCACCACGATCGGGGCTCAGATCTCCACCAGCCAAGCCAATAGCGCCAACAACGCCGGGTCGGGGCCGCATGGACACGAGCTCAACTATGTGAGCGTCAACGGAACCGAGCTCAGCACGACCTCGACCAACACGCTCCCGGCCAGCTCCACGCCGACGACGTTCACGCTCAACCTCACCAACAGCGGCGACTACAAGGAGTACTACGTCGGCTGCAAGGTCACGGTCAACGGCCTCAGCGACACGGGCACGGCGACGATCCCGGTGACGACCCCCGGCCAGGCCACCACGTGCAGCGTGAAGCTCGCCTCGGCATTGCCCGCAGGCACCTACCAGGTGACCGCCGAGGTCGACCCGGTGGCTCACGAGACGAACACCACCAACAACTCGCAGACCTACTCGATCGTCGTCAACTGACGCACGGCGCGGGGCCTTTGCGGCTTATGCTTGGCGGGTGGACAGCCTGAACACCACAGCCGGCATAGTTGCAATCGCTTCCGGCGCCGTCGCGGTGGTGGCAATCGGTTGGTCGATCGGCCTCACGATCGCGCTGCGGCGGCTGAAGACGGCCCAGCGCGCGGTCCTGGGGGACGAGTCCCGCGACCTGGTCGCGCACGCCGCTCACCTGCAGGCGTCCTACGAGACGCTCGCGCAGTACGTGGAGGACTTCGGAATGCGACTCGACCAGCGCATGGATCACGCCGAGCTGCGACTCGACGGAGCGATCACGCATCGCGCCCTTGTGCGCTACGACGCCTACGGCGAGATGTCGGGCCGTCAGTCGACCTCAATCGCGCTGCTCGACGCACAGCGCTCAGGCGTGGTGCTCTCCTCGATCCACCATCGGGAGCACGCGCAGCTCTACGCCAAGCAGATCAATGGCGGCCAGCCTGAGATGGAGCTGTCGCCGGAGGAGAGCGAGGCCGTTCGACTTGCGCTCCAGAGCGGCGGCGGCAGCTCCGGTGCAGGCGCCCCCAGTGCCAGCACCAGCGGCGGCGGCGATCCGAGCGCTGCGAGCGCGGGCGGCGCCGGACCACTCGCCGAGCCCGGAACGAGCTGAGCGTTCGGTGCGAGTCGCTTACCTGGGCCCTGAGGGGACCTTCTCACAGGCTGCGGCGCTGACCGCCTCGGCCGCCGACCGATTCGAGCTGCTGGCACAGGAGACGATCCATGAGGCTGTGCTGGCGGTCCGCGATGGCCGCGCGGACCGCAGCGTCGTCCCGATTGAGAACTCGCTCGAGGGCTCGGTCAACATCACCCTGGACACACTCGCGCTCGAGGCCGAGGGGGTCCGCATCGTCGGCGAGACCGTGCTCGCGGTCGAGCAGTGCCTGATCGTGCAGGAGCCGCTCCCGCTCGAGCAGGTGGAGGTCGTGATCTCACACCCCCAGGCGACGGCTCAGTGCCGCGACTACATCCGCACTCGCATGCCGGAGGCGCGCGTGATGACGTCGACCTCAACGGCGGAGGCGGTGAGGCTGGTATCTGAGCGGATCCGCCACCGCTGGGCGGCGATCGGCACACGGCTGGCGGCGCAGCTGTACGACTGCGTCGTGCTCGAGGCCGGGATCGAGGATGTGGTCGGCAACGAGACGCGCTTCGTCTGGCTGGCTCCAGAGGGCGGCGAGGTCGGACTTCCGGGAGCAGCGATCTCCGCGCTGGCAGCCTGGAAGACTGCGATCGTCTTCTGGGGCGTGGGCGCGGAGGCCCCAGGCTGGCTGGTGAGCTGCCTCTCCGAGCTCGCGTTCCGTGGTGTCAACCTGACGCGCATCGAATCCCGCCCACTCCGGTCGGGGCTCGGCAGCTACATGTTCTTCGTGGACCTCGAGGGAAGAGACTCCGAACCACAGGTTCGCGACGCGCTCGCGGGCCTCGCCGGCCGCGTCAACGTGCTGCGGACGCTGGGTTCGTTTCCTGCGGCGTAGGACCAGCCTGCAGCCGCGGCGCCCAGCGGTCGAGGAACTGACGACACTCATCGGGCTCCATCGGACGGGCGAACAGGAAGCCCTGCCCCATGTCGCACTGCTCCTCCTGCAGCCGGGAGAGCTGCGCCTGCTCCTCGATGCCCTCGGCAAGCGTCTCGATCGCGAGCGACCTGCCGAGCTGCACGAACGTGCGGATCAGCGCATCGCGCTGATCGGAGTGCTCGAGCTGAGAGATGAACGATCGGTCGATCTTGAGCTCGTCGACCGGGAACTGCTGCAGGTAGGCAAGCGACGAGTAGCCGGTGCCGAAGTCATCGATGGAGATCCGCACGCCGAGCTGCTTGATCGCGCGAAGGCGCTCGGCCGTGCGATCGGCGTCGCGCATCAGCGCCGTCTCGGTGATCTCGATCGTGAGGTGAGCCGGTTCGATCCGGCTGTCCCTCAGCGCCTCCGCAACATCGTCGATGAATTCGTCGGTCTCGAGCTGGACGGCGGACACGTTGACGGCGACACCGATGTCTACGCCATCGCGGCCCCACGCGGCACAGCCGTGGCACGCTTCGCGGAGCACCCACCTGCCGACATCGGCGATCAGGCCCGACTCCTCCAGCAACGGCACGAACTGATCGGGTGAAACGGCCTCGGCACCGGTCCGGCGCCAGCGCAGGAGCGCCTCCATGCGGATCGGCGTCAGACCGTCGAGATCGAACATTGGCTGGTAGACGACGTAGAAATCGTTGGCCGCGGCCGCCTCGCGCAGGTTCATCTCCAGCTCGACGCGGCTGTGAATCGCGTCCTTCATCCCGTTCTCATAGATCAGATAGCGGTTCTTTCCGCTCAGCTTGGCCCGGTACATCGCGATGTCAGCGTCGCGCAGCATGTCAGCCGCGCTCGCGCTGTCGCCCACGGCGATGCCGATGCTGGCGGTCACCGAGAC
Organism: uncultured Conexibacteraceae bacterium; assembly: GCA_963785385.1. Taxonomy (GTDB): domain Bacteria; phylum Actinomycetota; class Thermoleophilia; order Solirubrobacterales; family Solirubrobacteraceae; genus Palsa-465. The sequence goes on from CAWAVA010000005.1 coordinate 196,055, forward strand.
ACGCCCGGTGGCAGCCTCATCGATCTCAAAGGGTTGCCTCAGCGCGTCGATGATGCGCTCGGCAACCAGCTCAGGCCCGGCCGCCAGGGCAAGCCCCTCAACGAGGATCACGAACTCGTCGCCACCGAGGCGACCAAGCGTGTCGGCCTCGCGGATCGCACTGCGCAGGCGATCGGCCACAGCCCGCAGCAGTTGGTCGCCGGCACGATGCCCGAGACCGTCGTTGATGCCCTTGAATCCGTCCAGATCGATGAACAGGACGGCGCACTGCTGCTTCTCGCGACGTGATCGAGCGAGCAGCTGCTCGGCGCGATCGAGCAACAGCGTTCGGTTCGGGAGCCCTGTGAGCGCGTCGTGCGTCGCCATGAACACGAGCTCCTGCTGGCGGCGGGTCAGCTCGTCATCGACCAGGCCGCGCTCGTGCTCGAAGGCGTCGCAGAGCCTCACGAGGGTGACGTCAAGCGAGCGCTGCAGCATGCGATGCGCCTCGCGTCTGGCGTCGACCGAAACGCTCATCTCCTCGGCGATCTCGTCGAGCACCTCGCGGGCGGCGTCGCGCCAGCGCAGCGCGCGCTTGATGATCTCGTTCAGCGGGGCCTCACGCTGGATCGCAAGCTGACCGAAGATCGCCGCGGCCTCGCGCCCGACGTCTCGGGCTGTCTCCTCCCCCTCGCCCGCCATCCAGCGAGCAAAGGCGTCGGTGGCAACTGTGATCACCCGTGCCACGCTGGCATGCGCGGCGCGGTCGAGCTGCAGGCTTCCGGCCTGGTTGAGGGCCTCAGTGCGCGCGACCACCTCGTCGCGTCGCTGGAAGAGCTGTGCGCCGATCCGCACCACCTCGGGGGCGGGCATCGCGTCGGACCCCGGCAATTGACTTCCGTACTTCAGCTTGACCTGCAGATGGCTGTCATCCATGGGATGGCAACTCCCTTTCGACCACACTTGAATGTGTCCTCCGCTCGACACGACTGTCCCTTTCGAGCGCCCATCGGCCTCGCGCGGCGGTTACTTGATACCCGCACGGCAAATAATCCGCGGGACGCGCGCAGCATGGTCGCGGTCCCCACACCGCCACCTCGAGAGCCCCGGCCGGCCTGGGCTCCGCCGATGCCCCGTTTTCTGCTGCATCTTCACGGCTTATTGACGTTGCCCCGTCCGCTCGACCAGTAGACTTCGCCAGAAGATGGGCTCGTCAATACCAGTCCCAACCCGGTCCGCGTCGCTCCCTGAGCACCACCGACGCGGACCTGATGGTGGACGGGTGCTCGTGCTGAACGCGACCTACGAGCCGATCAACGTTTGTACGGTCCGGCGTGCGGTCGTGCTGCTGCTCAAGGCCAAAGCGGAGGTGATCGAACAGTCCGAACGCGAGCTGCACTCGGCAACGGCCTCCATGACCCGGCCCGCCGTGATCCGGCTGGTGACCTACGTGAAGGTTCCCCGCGACACGCACCGACGCAAGATCACGCGGCGGGCGGTGTTCGCCCGCGACGACTGGACCTGCCAGTACTGCGGCTCGCGCGCACAGTTGACCGTCGACCATGTCGTCCCCCGTTCGAAGGGAGGCGGTTCGACGTGGGAGAACATCGTTGCGGCCTGCGCACCATGCAACCGCCGTAAGGGCGACTCCTCCCCGCGGCAGGCCGGAATGACGCTTGCGCGGGCGCCGCGCACGCCCAATCCGGACATCTTCATCCAGGTTGCAAGTCCGACGGTCCCCGTGACCTGGCGGCAGTACCTCGCGAGCACCGCCACGAGCACCGCCACGAGTTCACTGGCTGCCTGATTCGCCGCCGAGCGGTGTAAGGTGTGATCACCAGAGAAAGGAGGTGGTCCACCTGTCTGACAGTACTTGCGGGACCCTGGAGGTGTCCGGCCGCTAGGTCGGATGGCTGACCGCCCTGTGCGGAGTCCCACCGTGACACCACCGCTCTGGCGCCGGGTCTAGTCCCTCCGGCGTTGTGCTTGTCCAGAGCGGCGATGCCAGCCAAGAAGTTCGCGAAGGGCGCCGTGTCGACGGCGCCCTTCGTCGTTACGGACCGCAAATGTGGGTGGTTGGGGGGCCTTCGAAAAGGGCCTCTGCACGCTGCCGCCGGCCAGGCCCTTCGTCGATGTTCTCGTCCCTGGAGAAGGCGTCCCAACCGAAAAGCCAACCGCAAACCCGGCCTGCGGAGCGGTGTAGGCTCAACGCCATGTGTCGAAACATCCGCACCCTCTACAACTTCGATCCGCCCGCGACCGGCGACGAGATCGAGGCCGCCGCGCTCCAGTACGTCCGCAAGATCAGCGGCTTCACGAAGCCCTCCAAGGTCAACGAGGAGGCCTTTCATCGTGCCGTGCACGAGATAGCCCACATCTCGGCCCATCTTCTTGAGGATCTGGAAACGGCCGCCCCACCCCGGGACCGCGAGATTGTCGCCGCGCGGGCGCGGGCTGCCGCCGCCAAGCGCTACGCGGCGTAGCTCCTGGCGGCGCTGGATCCCGTAACGGGCGCCTACTCGTCCGGGTCGACCGCGATCACGCCGTCGTCGGGGTCGTCGTCGTCCGAGCCTGGGCGGTCGTCACCTCGGATCTGCGTCCATCTACGTCGGTCACCTCGGCCGATGGACCTTCGCCAGACCCCGGCTCGAGCACGCCGGCCTCCTCCAGATCCAGCTCGGCGTCGTCTCCTTCGGACTCGGCCACGAGCGCCACGGCACTGACCTGGTCGTCGTCGCGGATGTTCATCACCTTCACGCCCTGCGAAGCGCGCCCGTAGCGGCTGATGCCGCGTACGGAGGTGCGCTGAACCATGCCGTTCTGGGAGATGAAGACCAGCTCCTGGTGCTCGCGGACCACCAGCGCGCCGGCGAGCGCGCCCTTGTTCTCGGTCAGCTGGATCGTCTTCACGCCCATCGTGTCGCGGCCCTTGACGGGATATTCGGAGATCGCGGTGCGCTTGCCGTAGCCGTTCTCGGTCACGACCAGCAGCTCCTGGTCGTCGTTGGCGACGTCCATCGCGAGCAGGGCGTTGCCGGGATGGGCGACGTTCATGCCGCGAACGCCGGAGGTGTCACGGCCCATCGCTCGGACCTTGTTCTCATGGAAGCGCGCGGCCTGGCCGGAGCGGGAGACCATGATGATGTCGTCCTCGCCGCTGGTGCGGCGCACGGCGATCAGCTCGTCGTCGTCGCGAATGTTGATCGCGATGATCCCGTCGGCCTTGATCGGCGTGTTGTAGGCGAGGAACTCGGTCTTCTTGACGATCCCGTTGCGGGTCGCGAACACGAGGTACTTGCCCTCCGTGAAGTCGCGGGTGTTCAGCACCGACTGAACCTTCTCGCCCTCACGCAACGGCAACAGGTTGACCAGCGCGCGCCCGCGGGCAGTGCGCGACTGCTCCGGCAGGTCGTAGACCTTGAGCCGGTAGACCTTGCCACGGTTGGTGAAGAACAGCAGGAAGTCGTGGGTCGAGGTCACGAACAGATGCTCGATGTAGTCGTCGTCCTTGGTGTCCATCCCGGTCACGCCGACGCCACCGCGGTGCTGCTGGCGGTAGGTGGAGAGCGGCAGCGACTTGATGTAGCCCGAATGCGTGATCGAGATCACCATCTGCTGGTCGGCGATGAGGTCCTCGATGTCGATCTCACCCTCGGCGTGAGTGATCTCGGTGCGGCGGTCGTCGCCGAATCGCTCCGCGATCTCGCCGAGCTCCTCCTTGATCAGGCCATAGACCTTCGCCTCGTCGCCGAGGATCCCCCGCAGCTCGCGAATACGCTCGATCAGGTCGGCGTGCTCGGCGCGAATCTTGTCGGCCTCCAGCGCTGTGAGGCGGCGCAGCGTCAGCTGCAGGATCGCCTCAGCCTGAATGACCGTCAGACCGAACCGCTCGACCAGGCCGAGGCGGGCCTCCTCGGGGTCAGACGACGCGCGGATCAGCGCGATCACCTCATCGAGGTTCTCGAGCGCCACGAGCTGGCCCTCGAGGATGTGAACTCGCTCCTCGGCCCGACGCAGCTCGTACTTCGTGCGGCGCACGATGATCTCGCGCTGGTGATCGACGTAATGACCGAGCACCTCACGCAGTGACAGCGTGCGCGGCACGTTGTCGACAAGGGCGACCATGTTGACACCGAACGTCGTCTGCAGCGACGTGTGCTTGTAGAGCTTGTTGAGGACAACCTTGGGGATCGCGTCGCGCTTGAGCTCGATCACGACACGCATGCCGCGGCGATCGGACTCGTCGCGCACGTCGGAGATCTCTGGGATCTTCTTGTCCTCGACCAGGTTCGCGACCTTCTCGATGAGACCGCCGTCACCGCCCTTTCGCACCTGGTAGGGCAGCTCGGTGATGATGATCGCCTCCTTGCCCTGACCGATCGGCTCGATGTGCGCCTTGCCCTGCACGCGGACCCGGCCACGGCCGGTCGTGTAGGCGTCACGGATGCCTTCGCGGCCGAGGATCAGTCCGGAGGTGGGGAAATCGGGGCCCTTCAGGTGCTTCATCAGGCCCTCGACGTCGATCGTCGGATCCTCGATATAGGCGATCGTGGCCGAGACGACCTCTCGCAGGTTGTGCGGCGGGATGTTGGTGGCCATGCCGACCGCGATGCCAGAGCTGCCGTTGACCAGCAGGTTCGGGAAGCGGGCGGGCAGCACGAGCGGTTCGCGGGTGTTGCCGTCGTAGGTCGGGGCGAAGTCGACCGTGTCCTGGTCGATGTCGCGAAGCATCTCGGTCGCGAGGTGATCGAGCCGTGCCTCCGTGTAGCGCATCGCCGCCGCCGGCCAGCCGTCGACGTTGCCGAAGTTGCCGTGCCCGTCGACGAGCGTGTAGCGCATCGAGAAGTCCTGCGCGAGCCGCACGAGTGTGTCGTAGATCGCCTGATCGCCGTGCGGGTGGTATTTGCCCATCACCTCACCGACGATCTGCGCACACTTGACGTGCCTGCGGTTGGGCTGCAGGCCCATCTCGTTCATCACGTGCATGACGCGGCGGTGCACCGGCTTGAGACCATCGCGGACGTCCGGCAGGGCGCGCCCGACGATCACCGACATCGCGTAGTCGAGATACGCGGAGCGCATCTCATCCTCGAGTCCGCGCGGCTCGATGTTGCCGCCGCCGAGGGTGTCAATAGTCGACATCTAGTGTTCCCCTCCCGCTCGGGCAGCAGTTCGCTTCAGATCCATGATCAGACGTCCAGGTTGCTGACGAGGCGCGCGTTCTCCTCGATGAACTGACGGCGCGGCTCGACCTGGTCGCCCATCAGCATCGAGAAGACGCGGTCGGCGGCGCTGGCGTCCTCCATCGTCACCTGCACGAGCGTTCGCGAGGCCGGATCCATCGTCGTCTCGCGCAGCTCATCCGGGTCCATCTCGCCCAGGCCCTTGAAGCGGTAGTAGGACACGCCACGCTGCGCGATCTCGAGGATCCCGTCGCGCAGCTCCTCGAACGAGACCGCGTCGACCGCGTTGTCTCCGAGCGCGATGTGGAACGGAGGCTGCCCCGCGAGCGTCGCCAGCTCCTCGTGGACGGTCGCGAGCCGGTTGTACTCGTTGGCGTCGAGTGCCGCACGGCGCACGTGATGCGTGGTGGCGAGGCCGGTCTTGACCTCGATCGTGCGAACCACGATCTCAAACGGATCCTCCGACAGCAATTCGGTCGTGTACGCGTGTCCATTGGGGCTTGCGTTGGCGGCGAGGTGCGAGCGGAGCCCATCGATGCCGGTGACGCCCGATTCGAGCAGGCGCGCCTGCTGCATGAACGACACGATCCCGTGCCCGTGCGAGGTGCGCAGCGCCGACGCCCACCCCTGATACTGCTTGAGCAGGCGGGTGAAGCGCTGCCACCGTGTGTCGGTGAGCTTGAACTGCCTGCCGTCGTGATCGGTGACGGTGATCTTCTCGAACTTGTCGCCGAGCAGAATGTCCTCGAGCTCGGAGTCGCGCTCGATGTAGCGATGCTTCTGCCCGCGCGTGAGCCGATACAGCGGCGGCTTCGCGATGTAGACGAAGCCGGCCTCGATCAGCGGCTGCATCTCACGGAACAGCAGTGTCAGCGCCAGCGTGCGGATGTGGGCGCCATCGACATCGGCATCGGTCAGCAGCACGATCTTGTGGTACCGCGCCCGCTCGATATCGAACTCGTCGCGCACGCCCGTGCCGATCGCCGTGATCAAGGCCTGGATCTCCACGTTGCTCAGGACCTTGTCGATGCGGCTCTTCTCGACGTTGAGAATCTTCCCGCGGAGCGGCAGGATCGCCTGGGTGTTGCGGTCGCGCGCATCGACCGCCGATCCGCCGGCGGAATCTCCCTCGACGATGAACAGCTCAGCCAGCGAGGGGTCCTTGACCGAGCAGTCGGCGAGCTTCCCGGGCAGCGTCGAGTTGCCCAGGACCGATTTGCGGCGCGTCAGGTCGCGTGCCTTCCGTGCCGCCGCGCGCGCTTGCGCGGCGGACACGGCCTTACGAATCACGCGCCTCGCGTCCTGTGGGTTCTCCTCGAGCCACTCAGCCAGGCGGGCATTGACGATCGACTGCACGAACCCGGCCATGCCGGGGTTGCCGAGCTTGGTCTTGGTCTGACCCTCGAACTGCGGCTCCGACAGCTTCGCCGAGATGACCGCCGTCAGGCCCTCGCGAACATCTTCACCTGAGAGGTTGTCGTCCTTCTCCTTGAGCTCGCCGATGTCGCGGGCGTACTTGTTGAGAACGCCGGTCAGCGCCGACCGGAAGCCGCTGAGGTGCGAGCCGCCCTCGTGCGTGTTGATGTTGTTGGCGAAGGAGAAGACCGACTCCTGGTAGGAGCCGTTCCACTGCATCGCTACCTCGACAGAGCCTTCGGGGGAATCGCCCTCGAAGGAGATCACCTTGCTGTGGATCGGGTCCTTGTTTTCGTTCAGGTACGCGACGAAGTCCGTGATCCCACCCTCGTAGTGGAAGTCCGCCCTGGCGCCGTCGCCGCGCTCATCGACGATCGAGATCCGGAGACCCCTGGTCAGGAACGCCGTCTCGCGGAGCCGCTCCTCCAGCGTCGTGAAGTTGAACTCAAGCGACTCGAAGATGTCGGCGTCGGGCAGGAAGGTGACGGTCGTGCCGTGGTCTGGCGACGGCTCGCCCCTCTGGATCGGGCCGGTCGGCACGCCGCGCATGTAGGTCTGCGTCCAGACGAAGCCGTCGCGGCGGACCTCGACGTCAAGGCGTTCGGAGAGCGCATTGACGACGGAGACACCGACGCCATGCAGGCCGCCTGAGACCTTGTAGCCCCCACCCTCGCCGAACTTTCCGCCCGCGTGCAGGACCGTGAGCACGACCTCAAGCGCGGACTTCCCTTCCTTCTCCATCGTTGCCACCGGGATGCCGGCGCCGCGGTCCACGACGGTCACCGAGTTGTCGGGATGGATCGCGACCTCAACCGTGTCGTTACGCCCCGCCAGCGCCTCGTCGACCGAGTTGTCGACGACCTCGTAGACGAGGTGATGGAGGCCGCGCTCGCCGGTTGATCCGATGTACATGCCCGGGCGCTTGCGGACCGCCTCAAGGCCCTCGAGCACCTGGATGTTCTCGGCGTCGTAGCGTTGCTCAGAATTGGGGCGCTCGGCGCCGTCGTCGTTCGTCAACGATCCTCCGATTGACGTTGAGAAGCCCCGGTGACGCACACGTGTCTCGCGTTCCGGGGCATCGAAGCTTGGTCTACAGAACAATAGCACATAACGCCCTCGGAATCGGCCCTCCGCATGCACCATTTTGCCTGCAAATCAGCGAAAATCGACGGCCTCATCTCGCACTTCCGGTGACACACCGCAGGCGCTTGATCGGCTCGCCCGCCAGACTCTCGTTGAGGCGCTCGAGCACACGCTCGGATTCGAGTGTCAACGTGTCTGCGACAACCGCCTCCGAGCACCTGACCGTCAACACGCCGGCCCTGAGGCTGACCACCTCGGTGCGCTCCACGATGTAGGGACCATGCTCGCCGATCACCTCGCCCCATACGCGACCGATCTGATCCCACGCGGTCTGCGCATGTCCAAGCGCCGTCGCCGGCTCCCATGAACCCCGCATCGAATCCAATGAGACTGCGATCGGGCGGGGGGAACGCCTTCGCAGGGTCATCCCGCAACCGCCTCCGTGGTCAGCTCATCGCCGATCCGCCCCGGTTCCACCACATGGATCCGGGCGACCTCCGCCGCGAACGCGCCCGGCACCTGGTCGAGGTCGGTCGCGGTGATCACCGCCTGACCCCCGTCCTGCCTGAGCAGGTCGATCAACGCGGCGCGGCGATCACGATCGAGTTCGCTCATGACGTCGTCGAGCAGCATCAGCGGCACACTGGGCCGTTCCAGGGCGATCACGCGCCGCTCCGCCAACAGCAATGCAAGCAGCCCCAGCCGCTGCTGGCCCTGCGAGCCATAGGTGCGTAAGGCACGTCCCCCTCTCGCGATCGCGAGGTCGTCCCGGTGCGGCCCGTGCTCTGTGAAACCGCGCTCCAGATCACCGTCGAGGCGGGAGTGCAGCTCCGCCACGAACTCATTCGCGGTTGCCGCGCGCGAGCGTGGGCGGTAGGTGATCTCAGGATCGCCGTCGAGACCGAGTCGGTCGGCGACCTCGGCGAAGACCGGGGCCGTCGCCTCCACCGCGCGGCGACGATCTGCCATCAGCGCGAGGCCGGTCTCTGCCAACTGCGCGTCCCACGCCTCGACAGTGGCTCGGGAGCCGGAGCCGGTTCGCAGCCTCCCGATCAGGGCGTTGCGCTGCGCGAGCGCCTGCGCATAAGCCCGGCGCGTAGCGGCACGGGCGGGCCAGAGCGCCGTCACAAACTGGTCCAGATGTGCTCGCCGGAGGGCCGGAACGCCCTTGATCAGCTCCAGCCGATCAGGGAGGAAGACGCTCACGAGCGGACGTTGGCGAGCGTCAAGCAGGCGCTCGACCGCAGCGCCGTCAACGGTCATCCGCTTCGGCTCTCCTGGCGAGAATCCGACCGTGAACTCATGCTGCCCGAGCTCATCCTCAGCGGCCACCACGACGCGCGTCGTGTCCGACCCGAAGCGAACGAGCTCGCGGTCGCTTCCCGTTCTGCACGACCGCCCGGTGCAGCCGAAGTACAGCGCCTCGACCAGGTTTGTCTTGCCAACTCCGTTGGGCCCCCAGACCACGGTCAAGCCGCCGCCCAGCGGGGCGGCGGCCGCCTCGTAACTACGGAAGTTCCGGACGCTGACGGAGACGACGCGCATCGCGCGGGGGCTGCGAGCCTCTATACGTTGAGCCTGATCGGCATGATCAGGTAGACGAAGCCGCTGCCGTCGCCGGCCTCCAGCAGGCCGGGGCGGAGCGGGCTGATCAGCTTCACGAGCACATCACCCTCCTCGATCGCATCGAGACCGTCCCGCAGGAACTCGGGGTTGAAACCGATCTCGAGTGGCTCTCCCTGGAAGTTCACGGGCAGTGACTCCTGCGCTTCGCCGATGTCGGGCGTCTGTGCGGAGACCGTCAGCTCCCCGGGCGCGAACGAGAGACGCAGCGGCGCGTTCTTCTGGGCGAGCAGGCTGACCCGTCGAACCACATCACGCAACTCGGGGCCCGCGACGCGGAGCTCATGCTCGAAGGTCTCAGGCAGCAGCTGTCTGTAGTTGGGGAACTGGCCGTCGATGAGGCGCGACGACAGCACGACCTGGCCGAGGACGAACACGACCTGGTTCTGGCGCACGCTGATCGTCAGGTTCTCGTCCTCAGCGTGTGCCGCAAGCCGAGCCAGTTCCTGAAGTGCCCGCGCTGGCACGGTCACCTCAAAGCTGCCGCTCAACGGCGTCTCGAGCTTGGTCTCCTTGACACTGAGCCGATAGGAGTCGGTCGCGACCATGCGTACCTCATTTCCCGAGGCCGACACGAGGATCCCGGTCAGCACCGGTCGCGTCTCGTCGCGGGACGCCGATCCTGAGACCTTGGTCGCCGTCTCGACGAATGCCGTCGCTGGGAGCGAGATCGCTGAGGCCGGGTCGGGTTCGGGGAATGGCGGGAAATCCTCGGCGTGCAGAGTACGGAGGTGGAAGCTCGCGTTTCCTGAGAGCACCTGGACATCCTGCTCGGTGGGTCGCAGTTCGAGGGTGAGACTTAGCTGCGGAAGCGAACGAACCACGTCGAGGAACAGACGTGCGGGCAGCACCACGTTTCCGTCGCGTACGACGTCGGCGACGAGTGGCACGCGAAGACTGACGTCGGTATCGGTGGCTCGAAGCTCGCAGGCGGAGCCGGACGCCGACAGCTGGACTCCGGAGAGGGCCTGGATCGCGGTTCGCGTTGACGCGACACGCGTGACGGCCTGCAGCTGCGAGAGCAGCGAGTCACGGTCGAGCGAGATCTTCACGGTGAATTCCTTTTAGGGAAGATAGAAGTCATAGAGAGAATGAGGCCTGTCGATAAGTGCGCGTTTCTGCGGACATAGCGGAGAAGTTGTCGCGTTTCGCTGGCGAGCCAACGGCTGAGTCTGTCAGCAGCTGCGGTCACGATTGTGGACGGTTGAGGATCTCGGTGAGGTCTTGAAGGTCTGCGGCATCGTCGTTGTTGACAGATATGCGGTCAGAGACACGACGGCAGGCGTGAAGAACCGTTGCATGGTTCCGACCCCCATAGACATCGCCGATGCTGGAGAGCGGGTCATCGGTCATCTCGCGCGAGAGATACATCGCTAGATGGCGCGCCCACGCGACCCGCGCCTGACGGCTGTCGCCGGTGAGATCCTGGTCGGAGAGGCTGAAGTGGAGCGCGACGGCCCGGCGGATGTCGGTCAAGGTGAGCGCTCCCTGCGTCTCTCCGTGTCTGACCACACGTGGGCGGATCGCATCGAGGACCGTGGCGGCGAGCTCGGGGTTCAGTGGCTGACCGGTCAGCGAGTGGTGGGCGACGATCCTGATCAGCGCTCCCTCGAGCGACCGGACGTTGTCCGTCACGCGCTCGGCGATCAACTCCAACACACGATCGTCCTCGATCTCGATGCCGTCGAGGGCGGCGCGCTTGTGGAGGATCGTCATGCGGGTGCGCCAATCCGGTGCGGTGAGATGTGCGACGAGTCCTGACTCGAAGCGTTCGCGGAGCCGCTGTTCGATTCCGGTCAGTTGCCCGGGGAGACGATCACAGGTGAGCACCAACTGTCGCCCGGAGTCGTAGACGGCGTTGAATGTGTGGAAGAACTCCTCCTCGGTCTTGGCCTTGCTGGCCAGGAACTGGACATCGTCGATCAGCAGCACGTCGACCTCTCGATAGAGGTGCTTGAAGCGGTCGAGGGCCTTGCCGTTGAGGGCGGCGATGAAGCCATTCGTGAAGGCCTCGACCGTCGCGTAGCGGATCGTCGTCGAGGGCTGGTACGCGGTCACGTAGTTGGCGATCGCGCCAAGGAGGTGTGTCTTGCCGAGACCCGGGGGCGCATGCAGAAAGAGCGGGTTGTAGGCCTGGCCGGGAGCCTCCGCGACCGCCAACGCCGCCGCGTGCGCGAGTCGGTTGCCGTCGCCGATCACGAACTGCTCGAACGTGTGGCGTGGGTTTGACCAGTCGGCTGAGCGTGAGGAGCCGCGCGGGTTTGAACCGCCGGCCAGAGCGCTGTGAGCCGCACCAGCTGGATCGTCGGCGAACACGACAGTGGCAGAGGGGCCGAGGACCGCCTGCGTGGACTCCTCGAGGGCTCGGCCGTAGCGGTCCGTGATCCAGGTCTCGGTGCCGGGTCTGCCCTCGATAACCAGCACGGATCCGTCCCATGCCCTGGGCTCGAGTGGCGCGAGCCAGATCTCGTAGGCGGAATCACCGACGGCGGTGCGCAGTCTCTTGGTTATGTCCTGCCAGGCAGGGGTCAGCTCGAGATGCGCAGGCAACTCCGGACGGCTCCCAACGGCTGAGTCGGTTTCGTATCAATGAGGCCCGGCCGGGCAGGGCCGGGTGGGCGAATATACCGCTGGGATCTGGGTCTGACCGGAGCACGGCCGGACGGTTGGCGCAAAGCGCGGGAAAAAGCTCGTGGCTCGATGACGAGGACGGCATTCCCCGAGGTTTTCATCTGGGCTGCGTATACTGCGATCCCGACTCCGGCACAGCCCGGGAGGATTTGACATGAAGAGGACCTACCAACCAAAGAAGCGCAAACGTGCCCGCACCCACGGGTTCCGTGCGCGCATGCAGACGCGAGCCGGCCGAGACGTGCTCAAGCGCCGCCGCGACAAGGGCCGCAAGCGCCTCACGGTGTAGGTGGTCGGTGGCGGGCGCACGTTCGCCTCGCCGTGGGCGGCTCTCCAGAAGCGCTGATTTCGATCGCGTGATGCGCAACGGCCGGTCTCATGCCGGCCGCGACCTCGTGCTGTACGTATTCCCGCGAGGTGGCGACGAGCTGCCCAGGCTGGGCCTGTCTGTATCGAGGAAGGTCGGCGGCGCCGTGGAACGCAACCGCGTCAAGCGGCTGCTGCGCGAGGCGTTTGCGGCCGAGTCCGGCCGCCTGCCGGTCGGCGCCGACGTGGTCGTGATCGCGCGTCCGGGCGCCAAGGAGATCGCAGAGCGCGAAGGTCTGTCTGGAATGCAGGCGGCCCTGCGCGCGCTGGTCGACAACGTCGAGGGTGTCGCGGCGACCGCCGCTGAGGCCGACGGTTCGGTGGTTGCCGGCGGCGCCGAGAATGGCGGGACGAGCGAAGCCCCGGAGGCCGACGCATGACCGCCGCCGATCGCGTTGTGAGAGGGACTTTCACGTTACCTATAAAGCTTTACCAGAAAACGGTGTCCCCACTGCTCGGCGATCGCTGCAAGTACTATCCGTCATGTTCGGAGTACGCCGCGCAGGCGATCACAAAGTTCGGCATACTGCGCGGGCTTGTGCTGGCGGGCTGGCGGCTGCTGCGATGCAATCCGTGGAGCCGTGGCGGGTTTGATCCCGTCGAGAACCAGCGGCTGTTCGCGCCGCGGAAGCCGGTTGCAGGCTCCTAACTCATGCTGCTGACCGCAAACATCTTCCAGCCACTGATCGACGTCTTCCAGGACGTCTTGAAGTTCTTCAACGGCCTCGGCTTCTCCTGGGGCATGTCGATCGTGCTCCTGACGATCTGCGTTCGTCTGGTTCTGCTGCCGCTCACGGTGAAGCAGTTCCACTCGATGCGGAAGCTGCAGCACCTGCAGCCGCAGATGAAGGCGATCCAGCAGAAGTACAAGGAGGACAAGCAGCGACAGCAGGAAGAGATGATGAAGTTCTACCGGGAGAACGATGTCAACCCGCTCGGGTCGTGTCTTCCGTTGGTGGCGCAGCTGCCGGTGTTCATCTCGCTGTTCTACATGCTGAAGAAGAACCTGCGCACGGACATCTGCCCCGGCATCCAGCACGCGCACCAGCTGAGCCTGATCGCTCACGGAATGTCCGCGGCCGCTGCGCATGCGACCCCACCGATCGCCTGTGGTCCGGTGCCGGCGGCGCAGTTCCTCTTCATCAAGGACATCACGAACACTGCCCACGGCGCGACGCTCGTGATCCTTCTGATCCTGTATGTCGGCACGCAGGTGCTGTCAACGCTGCTGATGTCGGCGCCGACGATGGACGCCAATCAGCGCCGGCTGATGATGCTGATGCCGCTCGTGTTCGTGATCTTCGTGATCCGCTTCCCGGCCGGCCTGATCGTCTATTGGATCACGACGAACACCTGGACGATGGGCCAGCAGTACACGCTCAAACGCCTGATGGGGCCGCCGCCGGCGGTGCCGGTGGCGGCGGCGGGCGGCCCCGGTAGAGGATCCGGTGGAGCAGCCGCCGGTGGAGCCGCCGCCGCCGGGTCTTCGGCGGGGGTCCCGCCGCCGCCGGTTCGGCGGGTGGCGGAGCCGGGTCCAACGGTGCCGGCACGGACACGCCGGCCAAGGGTGGATCTGGAGCGAGTTCTGGTGGGAGCGGCCTCAGCGGCCTTCTGAGCGGCGCGCGCGCCCGCGTTAGTGGCAAGGACACTGCAGCTGGGGCTGGGAGCGACGCCGACTCGACGGCGGCACCGGCGGTGCCGCCGCCGCCGCCGCGCAAGAAGAAGAAGCGCTCGGGACGCAGGAGGTGAGAGATGGCGATCGAGGATGATGACGACACGATCGACTACATCGAGGAGATCCTCGAAACCATCGCCGACGGCGTGGGCGTTGAGGCCGAGTTGAGGTTGGAGGAGTCGGACGAGGAGATCACGGCGGAGTTCGTCGGGGACGACGTTGCGCGTCTGATCGGCCACCACGGACAGACGCTCGACGCGATCCAGCACCTCGCATACCGCATCGCGTACCAGGGGGTCGACGAGCGCAAGCCGCTCACCGTCGATGCGGGGGGCTATCGCGCGCGCCGTGCGGAGGCGCTGCACGCCGTGGCTGATCAGGCGGCAGAGACCGCGATCCGCTCCCAACGCCCGTATCGCTCGATCCGATGAGCGCGCAGGAGCGAAAGGTCGTGCACGAATACCTCAAGACCCGGTTTGATGTGGAGACCTATAGCGAGGGGCAGGAGCCGGCCCGGAGACTCGTGGTCGCGCCGCTGCTCGGCTGATCGCCGACCCGACCATCGGGGCTCAGCCGATTGGCTGGCCCGATGGGTGCGCGCCGGCTGTGGGCAGACTGGCGCTCAGCGAGCTCAATGTTTCACGTTTTTCTCTACGGTGAAACAGATTCGGGTCTAGACTGACGCCCGTGTCCTCCGCAGATGTGCCCACCCCATCCTCCGGCGACCTCAGCGACTTCGATCGGGGCGTCATCGTCGGACTCCTGGTCGGCGAAGGGTCCTTCGGCGGGGACGGCAAGCAGCCGCAGGTCACTCTGCGTATGCATACACGCCACGAGGCCCTGTTTCTGTGGCTGATGGACCGCTTTCCTCGATCGCGACTGTACGGGCCGTACACGCACGGCGGGCGTTCCTATTACCAGTGGATGGCGCGCGGCCGGACACTCGTTGAAGACGTGCTTCCGGTGCTGGAAGCTGCAATCAGCCCGGAGTTGGACGGCCACGCCGCAGAGCGGCTCGACGAGATGCGGGAACGCTACTCCACCTTCATCGCTCGGGAGCGCGCGCGTCCGCAGGCCGCCGGTGGTCCGTGAGCCCGACGGCCGCGCCGTTCGTCACATGAGCTTCCCCTCGGTCGATGGTCTCACGCGGCGATTCGGCCTCAGTCCGTCCCAGGGTGACCAGCTCGGGCTGTTCGGCCAGTTGCTGGCTGCGGACGAACAGGCCCCGACGACCGTCCGCGACCCAGCGCACGTCCGAGACGACCACCTCGCGGATGCACTTGTGGCGTTGGAGCTGCCCGCGGTTCAGCGCTCAGCGGCACTGCTTGATCTTGGCTCCGGCGCCGGTGTTCCTGGGATTCCGCTCGCGATCGCCCTGCCTGACGCGAGCGTCGTCCTCCTGGAGGGCAACGGGCGAAAGTGTCAGTTCATGATCACGGCTGTGGGGACGCTCGGGCTCACGAACGTCGAGGTGGTACACGGGCGTGCTGAAACGTGGACACCCGGGTCCGGCCGCTTCGATGTCGTCACCGCGCGGGCCCTGGCGCCGTTGGACGTGGTGGCCGAGTATGCGACGCCCTTCCTGACGGTCGGCGGAAGTCTCGTGGCCTGGCGCGGCCGCCGGGACCCCGAGGTTGAGGCTGATGGCGAACGTGCGGCCGATGTCCTGGGGCTCTCGGTCGAGCCGCCGGTCAGGGTCGAGCCTTTCCGCGGCGCCGAGAACCGTCACATGCACGTGATGCGCAAGGTCAGAGCGACCCCAGATCGCTTCCCGCGCCGGGACGGAGTTGCACGGAAGCGCCCACTTGGGCGCCTCTGAGGCGTCGTTTCCTGCATTTAGCGGGAGATCCACGGCGGACCGACATGGCGCTCCGCTAGCGTCAGCGGCGCATGGGAACGATCTACGCAATCGCCAACCAGAAGGGTGGGGTCGGGAAGACGACCACCGCCGTAAATCTCGCGGCGTGTATCGCCGAGGCCGGCTACGAGTCGCTGATGGTCGACATCGACCCGCAGTGCAACGCGACCGTCGGGATCGGGCTCGACAAGCACCTGGAGCCGAACGTATACGAGCTGCTCAGCGGCGAGGCGACGATCGAGGAGATCGTCGTGCCGAGCGACGTCGACCACCTCTGGGTCGCGCCGGCCAGCCCTGACCTCGCCGGCGCAAACGTCGAGTTGCCTCGGATTCCCGGCTCGGAAACTCGGCTGAAGTCCGCCCTTGCGGGGGTCCGCGACCGCTATGCCTTCACGCTGCTTGATTGCCCGCCGTCGCTGGGGCCGCTGACGGTGAACGCTCTGGTGGCGGCTGATCGCGTCTTGGTTCCGGTGCAGGCGGAGTACTTCGCGCTGGAGGGGCTGGCCGGGCTCCTGGACACGCTGTCCCTGGTACAGAGGGAGCTGAATCCGCGCCTCACCGTGGCTGGAATGGTGATAACTATGTTTGATGGAAGGACTCGGCTCGCCCAGGACGTACATAGTGAAATCCGGACTCATTTTCCGGAGCTGGTCTTCGACACCGTGATCCCTCGAAACGTGCGCATAGGCGAGTCGCCGAGCTTCGGCAAGCCCGTGATCCATCACGACCCGCATTCCGCGGGCGCCACCGCGTACTTCGAGCTGGCGAAGGAGGTGGCGTCCCGTGGTTGAGAAGACCAAGGGCATGGGACGCGGGCTCGCGGCGATCCTTGCGGTCGCGCCAAATGACGAGGAGGAGGAGCTGCGCCAGCTGCCGGTCGAGATGATCTCGGCCAACCCGCGCCAGCCGCGGCGGCAGTTCGACGAGGAGTCGCTGCTCTCGCTCGCAGATTCGATCAGGGCCCGCGGCGTGATCCAGCCCGTGCTGGTCCGGCCGCTAGCCGGGGGAACCTATGAATTGGTAGCCGGGGAGCGGCGCTGGCGGGCGGCCCGCATCGCCGAGCTCGAGACGATCCCGGCCGTCGTGCGCGAGCGGGACGATGCGGATTCGCTGGAGCTCGCTGTCATCGAGAATATGGCGCGCGAGGACCTCAATCCGGTTGAGGAGGCTCGGGCCTGCGCCGGCCTTGTCGAGGAACTGGGACTTACCAGGGAGGAGGTCGGCCTCCGGGTCGGTCGCAGTCGGGTCGCTGTCTCCAATCTCATGCGTCTGCTGGATCTCCCCGATGAGGCGCTGGAACTGCTCGAGCGCCGACAGCTGGCGAGGGGCACGGGCGGGCGCTGCTTCGGCCTCCGACAACGCGATACGCCGAAATCTGGCGCGTCAGGCTGCCGCGAGCGGCTGGTCCGTTCGGGAGCTCGAGGCGCGGGCACGCGACGGCAGACGCGTCCGGTGCAGGTCGTTCAACCTCGACTGCTACCAAGGACAAGCCTGCGGGCGGTCATCCGGACCAGGCTGAGGCGATCGAGCAGATCACCGACGCCCTCGAGGCGTGCGCTTGGCGTGGAGGTCACGGTCCGCGGAACCGCCCGTGGATTACACGGCCCAGATCAGTTCTCGCTCCCTGAAGGAAGCGGTCAAATTGGCCCACCGCCTGCGGCGTTGACGGGCGCTAAGATGGTCGCTCCGCACGGGCGATTAGCTCAGTCGGTTAGAGCGCTTCTCTGATAAGGAAGAGGTCCCAGGTTCGAATCCTGGATCGCCCATCGCCGGATGGACATCACTTGGCCCGCCGCACGCCGAGCGGTGCAGATGCTCGGCGTGCGGTTATGGCTGCTGCGATCAAGCGCGCCCTGCGCCCGAGCTTGGTTAGCTGATCGAGTTCGTCTCGATCGCCTCGAGCGTGCCGCCTTCGGCAGTCACCGAGAGATTCGTGTAGCCGGATTGATTGCCGGAGGTCGGTAGGTTCACCTGGCACTCGAGCGCGATTGTCGCGGGCGAACTGAGGGTGATCGCGGTCTGGACCGGAACCGCAGTTTCCTCGCTCCAGAAGTTGACGAGGAAGTTGTTCTCGCCAAGGGTTCCAACTGTCTGTGCAGACCCCTCAAACGACCCGCCAGCGGTGATCTCGCATGTGGATTCGACTGTGGTGTAGGTGCCCGGCGCCGCTGTCGTCGAGCCCTCCACGGTCACGTCGCCGGTGATCACCCAATGGCCGGCCGGCAGCGACTTGCTCACCACGGTCGCGAAGTTGCCGGTGTTTGACCCGAGTGGCAGTCCCACGGCGTTGGCGGGTCCCGCAGAATAGGCCGAGACCGCACCGTTGTTCCCCGGATTGCCCTGAATTCCCTGGTCGCCCTTAGGGCCCTGCGCGCCGGTTGCACCCGTTGCGCCCTTGGCGCCGTGAAGCTGCTTGAGCACGCTCGGCTTGATCTGCTTGGTCGAGCTGATGACGTAGTGATGTGCAGCCCAGGCGGTGCCGCCGAGCGCGAAGAACACGGCCACCGCGGCGACGATCCAGCCGCCTGAAACGCGGGCGCGTGAGCGCCCCTCCGTACGACGGAACATGACTTTCCCCGATTCTGGTTGTGTGTGACGGCGGGCGGATTCTGGTCCCGGGCCAGTCAGCCAGCCAAAGCAGGCGGAGACTAATGCGCGGCGCCGACGTCCAAGGAAACATCCGCCGATAGGGGCCCCAGGTAGTTCATCGGCGGATCGCGCCGGTGCCCGGCGTGCTCACAGCCTCAGATGCGTTCGAGCACGTCGAACGACCAGACCTCGCTGGCCGTGCCGATCGGTCCGCTCTCGCGGTGCTGGGAGTGCCCTGCTCCGAAGTCGGCGCTCTGCATCCACGCCTGGAAGTCCTCCTCGCTGCGCCAGCGGGTCAGCACCAGGCAGCGATCGCGACCGTCGTTGGGGCGCAGCAGTTCGAACGCCTCGAAGCCGTCGGCGTGCTCGACCCGGCCGGCGCGGTTGGCGAATCGCTCGGCGAACTCGTCGAACCGCTCCTGCGGGACCGTGATCGCGTTGATCTTGACGACGCTCATCGCTGCTCCTGTTAAACGGACATGGTCGGCGGGCCCATGCCCAGGGAACCTACCAGCGCACACCGATCGGAGCGCACAGCGCACAAACCATCACGTCTCGTGCCGCTTGCCCAGGCTGATGAGCAGCACGGCGACGCCCACGGCCAGCAGCGCCTTGCCCACCACCGAGCCGACCGCGTTCCACGCATTTCCAGCGGCCATTCCGAGCAGGATGAACCCCGCCGCCCAGATCGCGCACCCGGTGACCGTCAGCGCGATGAAGTCGAGAATTGGCACGCGGCGCGCGCCGGCAGGCAGCGACACGAATGTCCGCGCTAGTGGGAGCACGCGCGCGATCAACACTGCGCGGGTGCCGTGGCGCTCGAGCAGGCCATCCCAGCGCGAGACGAGAGTGCGCGCTCCTGGCACCCGTTGGACGACGCCTGAGGCGCCGACAGCGTAGGCGAGCAGCGACCCGACGAGATTGCCCATCGTGGCGGCCAGCACCGCAACGGGGAATGGCATCCAACCCTGATGTACTGCGAAGCCCGCGAACAGGAGCGTGAGTTCGCTGGGAACCGGAACACAAGCGCTCTCCGGGACCATCAGCAGGAATACGCCCAGGGCGCCAAGGTGTCTGACAAGCTCGGTCATCGTAGTCGTAACTAGTTAAGCTTACTTATCTATTGTCTCCCCGCCCGAGAAGACCCCAAACCCCTCCGGCCCGGCCTGCCGCCGGCGCGCTTCTTGCGGTCGCGCCGCTGATCGCGCGCTGGACCGAGCGGCTCCTGGGTCAACTGGAACCGCGCGTGACGGTCGCCCAGTACCAGGCGCTCAAGGCCGTCGCTGAGGAGCCACTCAGCGCGGCTGACCTCGCGCAGCGCACCGGCGTTTCCGGCCCGGCCATCTCCCAGCTGCTCGCCGGACTTGCTCAGGCAGGATGGATCGAACGCCGTCCTGCGAGTGCCGACCGGCGGCGGCAGGACCTGCTGCTCACCGAGGACGGTGCGGCGCTGCTTCGCCGCGTCGATGGAACGCTCACTCGTCACCTCGCCGAGCTGCTCGAGATGGTGCCGGAGCCTGAGCTCCGAGCGCTCGCGGACGCGCTCCCGTTCGTGAGGTCGGCACTCGCCGGGACGCCGCCGCCGCGCAGGCCACCCCCGCGGCGGCCCCAACCCGAGCGAGCGGTCCCTGATCCGGCGCGCGGCGAACCTCGCCCCCCAGCGCCGTCGGTGGGCCCGCGAGCGCGATCGCATCGGCTCGAACCACCCGCCTAGCGAGGTTCTTGTGGCTGCCCAGCTCGACCACCCTCAGGAAACCGGCCGCCATCGTCTGCGCGTCCCGGTGCACGCGCTCGTGCTTGGGAGCATCGCGTCGGTTCAGATCGGCGCCGCCTGGGCCACAACGATCTTCGACCGGGTCGGTGCCAGTGGTGCCTGCCTGCTGCGTCTTGCCTCCGCCAGCGTCGTGATGATGGCCGCGACCCGCCCGGGCCTGCGCAACGTCTCAGCACGGCAGTGGCTCTCAGCCGGCTCGCTCGGTCTGGTGCTGGCGGGCATGAATCTCAGCTTCTACCAGTCGATCAGTCGAATCCCGTTGGGGACGGCTGTCACGATCGAGTTCATTGGTCCGCTGTTGGTCGCGCTCGCCGGCTCTCGACGCGCGAAGGACCTGCTGTGGGCGGCGCTTGCGGTCGCGGGGATCGTGGCGCTGTGCCACGGGTTTGGCCATGGATCAGATGCGGTGGGCTTCCTGCTTGCTGCGATCGCGGGCCTGCTCTGGGGTTGTTACATCCTGTTGCAGGCACAGCTCGGCCGGTCCTTCGACAACACCTCCGGCCTTGCACTGGCAATGACGGTCGCGGCCCTCGCGGTCCTGCCGCTCGGCGCGGCCGCGGGCTCAGGCGAGCTGCTCTCCCCGGAAGTGCTCGGCATCGGTGTGGCGGTCGGCATGCTCAGCTCCGCGATTCCGTATTCGCTCGAGCTGAAGGCCCTACGCAGGCTCTCGACGGCCACCTTCGGCATTCTGATGAGTCTCGAGCCCGCAGTCGCGGCGATCGCGGGGGCGATCGTGATCGGTCAGGCGATCACGATCAGAGATGCGATCGGCATCGGCCTTGTGAGTGCCGCATCGCTGGGCGCCTCACTCACATCGAGGTCGGCTCCGGAGACACTGAACCCGGCGGCGTGATCCACGCTCAGCGTGCGAGGTGTCGGGCGATGACGACGCGCTGGATCTCGTTGGTCCCCTCGTAGATCTGGGTGATCTTCGCGTCGCGCAGCATGCGCTCGACCGGGTAGTCGTTGACGTATCCATAGCCGCCGAGGGTCTGAACCGCCTCGACCGTGACCCTCATCGCGTTATCGGAGGCACACACCTTGGCCATCGAAGTCCACATCCCCAGGTCGGCAGGCGGCGGATCCTGGTCTGAAAGGCTGCACGCGCGATAGAGCAGCTCGCGTGCAGCGGCGGTTCCGATCTGCATATCTGCCAGCTTGAACTGCATTCCCTGCAGCTCAATGATCGGCTGGTTGAACGCAACGCGCTCCCTGGCGTAGGCGACGGCGTAGTCGATGGCTCCCTGCGCGATCCCGACGGCTTGAGCGGCGGCGCCGAGGCGTGTGCGCTCGAGTGTTGCGAGCGCGACGCGCATCCCTCGCCCGACCTCCCCGATGACATTCTCCCGAGGCACCCGCACTTCCTCCAGGACTGGCGAACCGGTCGGAGACCCCTTGATTCCGAGCTTGTGCTCGTACCCGCCGATCGAGAACCCCGGGCGATCGGCCTCGACGATGAACGCCGTCACGCGGCCCGCATCACGGTCGGTCACCGCGAACACGATGTAGAAGTCGGCGACGCCGGCATTGCTGATCCAGTTCTTGGTGCCGTTGATGACCCACTCATCGCCGTCGGCCACGGCCGTGGTCCGCATCGCCGCCGCATTCGAGCCAGCCTCAGCTTCAGACAGCGCAAACGCCGCGAGCCACTCACCGGTCGCGCATCTGGGCAGGAACCGCTGTCTCTGCTCCTCCGACCCGAATCTCGAGATCGGAAGCGTCCCCAACTCCTGCAGCATCAACATCAGCGCGCACGACGCGTCAGCCTTGGCGATCTCCTCCACTGCCATCTGCAACATCAACGTCCCGGTCCCAGTTCCGCCGTACTGCTCGGCAAACGGCAACCCGAAGATGTCGTTCTCGGCAAGCAGGCTGCGGATGTCCTGGGGATATTCCGCAGCCCGGTCGACCTCGGGCGCGCGCGGCACGATTCGCTCCTGCGCGATCTGCCTGATTGTCGCGCGAAGATCCTCAAACTCCTCCGGGATCACGTAGCCGCCGGCGCTCATGCCGCTACCTGCCGTGAGTAGTCGTAGAACCCGCGTCCGCTCTTGCGGCCGTGATGACCTGAGACGACCATCCGCCTGAGGATCGCCGGTGCCGCATACTCGGGGCGCTTGAACTCCTCATACAGCGAGTCGCACACCGCCTGCAGAACGTCGAGGCCGATGAAGTCGCACAGGGTGAGCGGCCCCATCGGATGGCCGCACCCCAGGCGCATGCCGGTGTCGATGTCCTCCGCTGACGCAAATCCCTCCTCATACATCCGGACGGCCGCCATCAGGTAGGGCACCAACAGGAAGTTGACCACGAACCCGGAGCGGTCCTTGGTCCGGATCGAGGTCTTGGCGATCTGCGCGGCGAACTCCTCGGCAGCCGTGACGGTGTCAGCCCCGGTGTCGAGCCCGATCACGACCTCAACCAGCTTCATCACCGGCACCGGCGAGAAGAAGTGCAACCCGAGCACCCGATCGGGCCGCCCGGTGCGAGCCGCCAGTTCCGCGATCGGGATCGAGGACGTGTTCGACGCGATGAACACCGCGTCCGGCAGCCTGCGATCGAGCTCCTCGAACAACGAGCCCTTGACCTCCGGGTTCTCGCTGACCGCCTCGATCACCGCGTCCACACTCTCGAACACCGTCAGCTCGGTCGCGTAACTGATCCTGCCCGTCAGCGCCTCGGCATCACCGACGGAGATCTTGCCGCGCTCCAGCGCGCGCGCCAACGACTCCGCCAGGCGTGACCGCGAGCGCTCGAGCGAACCCTCGCCCGGCTCGTATAGGACCACCTCGATTCCCGCTGCCGCAGCCGATTCGGCGATACCCGACCCCATGAAACCGGCACCCACGACGCCGAGCCGAGAGATTGTCATCAGTGTGCGGCCTCCTTCAAAGCCCGTGCAGCTCAGGTCTTGGACAAAGTACGCGGATACCATAGAACCGCCCGCGTGTGCTTCACCGCACGGCAACACCGAAATGGGCAGCGGGCTGGTGGCCGCGTGGCGAGGAGTACCGTGGGTTGAGGGCCGCAACCACCAGAGAGGACCGAACATGAAGGCATCGATCGATGGCGTCGTCGTCGCTGAGGCACCGGATGCGGACCTGATCAGCATCGAGGGCAACTACTACTTTCCGCCCGCTTCACTGAGCGCCGAGGCCTTCAGCAACAGTGAGACTCCCTACACCTGCGCGTGGAAGGGTGTCGCCCAGTACCACGACATCTCGGTCGGCAATTCGACGCACCACGACGCTGCGTGGAGTTACCCAAAGCCGTATCCAGCCTCCTTCGACCGGGTCAAACGCGACTACAGCGGCTACGTCGCATTCGACAAACAGCAGGTGACGATCGGCTGAGCGGCGGCGCGCGCAGCGCGCACCTCGAGCCAGTGGATCAGAGCGCGACGGTCGAGGAGTCGCAGCGCCCCGGCGAGCCGGACCGTTGTCCCAGCTCGACCGCCCTGACTGCGCGCAGCTGGCGCGCGAGTGCGGTTGAACCGAGGGGCCCAGCCGGAAGCTCTACGGCAAACGATGTGGTGCCTGGGAAGGTGTGGTTGGACCATGCGGTCTCTTCTCCCGGCAGGAACGTCAGGCAGGTGGCGCGCATTCCCGCCACCTGGGCGTAGCGGCGCGCGACTCCGCGATCGCCGCCTGACTCGTCGACCAGGTTCATGTGCTGGTGGTAGGAGATCGTCACGGCTGGATGAATCCTCCTGACGAGCCGCATGGCGGCACGCGTCTCCGGTTCGGAGGCGGCACGCGGACCGGAATAGAACGTCGAATAGTCTGAGTGCTGCCACCGGTAAGGGAAGTTCCGGTTCAGGTCGACTCCATGGGCGTTCTGCCGCGTGTCAGCGGCCACGCCGTCAGGATTGAGCTCCGGGACCAGCCACAGCTGAACCCCGGCTGGCGGGGGGCGACGTCGCTCCGCGCTGGTGATCGCCAGGCCCGCCTGCTCGTTGCCGTGGATGACTCCGATCAGCAGGACCCTGCGCGACGCAGTCGACGGTCCGTACACCCACGCGATGATCGGCCGCCCCTGGACCGACCGACCAATCACGATCCGCCGACTCTGCTGCCGATCCCCTTGGAGTCTGGCCACCTGGGGCCGTCTGGGGCGCTGGCGCCCTGCGGCATGTTGTGTCCCGAGAGCTACGACCGTGAGCACCACGATCGCCACGACAGCCGCTGTTCTCCGGCCCAGGTGGTCGACGAGCAGGGTCAAGGCCCGACAACCCTAAACGGCGGCCCTCGCCGCTCGCCGCCGCCGGGTGCGCTCACGGGAACCGCCGCGCCGACCATGAGCAGATCTTAGGCACGTGGTACCTGGCCCGCGATTGCGGTAGACAGGAGAGATGCTGGTCCGCGCCGCCCGTTGGTTTCTGATCGGGGCACCGGTCCTCGCCGGGATCCTGGTGCTGATCTTCGGGACGGCCGGCAGCATCTCGATCACATTCGGGATCGTCCTGATCGGGATCGGACCAATCATCTGGTTGTGGAATTGGCTGGTGCGTATGTCCTTCGAGGAGGATGATCGTGCGGGTGCGCCGGCTGAGCGCGAGCGACAAGATCCGGGGCCGCACCGTCAGGAGCAGCCTCCCGGCCACGCGAGGCATCGCCATTCGCGGAGACGCGCGACCCGGTTGCCGCGCCGGCGCTCATGAGCCCTGCCAGCTGCGGCTCTCGACCACCATTCTCAGGAGCCACGGAGTTAGAGTCCGGGTATGCCGACCTTCGTGCTGCGTCTGATCGCCCCGCGCGCGAACTTCGCGCAGACGATCACCGACTCAGAGCGGGAGATCATGGGTCGACACGCCGCCCATTGGGCCCCCTACCTCGAGAGTGGCCAGATGGTCGTGTTCGGCCCGGTCCTGACCAATGACGACTCCTACGGCCTGGCCGTGGTGGAGACAGAGAATGAACGGGCGCTCCGCGAGTTTGCAGCACAGGATCCGGTGGTGAGGACCGGGACCGCGTCTTTTGAGTTCGGGCAGCTGGCCGCCGGTCACATTCGCGGGCGCTGACCGAGCCCGCCCGACTGAGGTCATCTGCTCGGGCCGACGGCCGTTATGCTGGCGCGATGGACCTCGGTTCGCCGTCCTCATACCTGGCCATAGGCCCCGGTCTCAAGGTCTACAGCTCTGACGATCAGGAGATCGGTCGGGTCGCGGGCATCCTCAGCGCCGAGGACGAGGATGTCTTCGACGGGATCGTCATCAGTGAGCACCCCTTCGGTGGCGGTCATCGTTTCGTGGATGCCGACGAAGTACAGGAGATCTTCGAGCTTGGGGTCGTGCTGAAGCTCGATCGAGCTGCATGCCAGCATCTGCCTGAACCGACCGCGAACCCGGCTGTGATGCGCGACGATCCGGCGGTTTCAAATTCCGACTTCCGCTTCCAGCGGTTGAAGCGTGCCTGGAATCGGATCACAGGCCGCTACTGAAATGGCCAGGTCAGGATGATTCTTGAGCAGGCCGTGATCGAGATCAAACCTGGCTCCGAGCACACATTCGAGGCCGCGCTCGAGGAGGCCACAGCGGTGATCTCGCAAGCGACGGGATTTCGCTCGCTGAAGCTGTTGCGCGGGATCGAGCAGCCCTCGACGTACCTGCTCCTGAACGAGTGGGACACGCTCGAGGATCACACGCGGGGATTCCGGGAGTCCGATCTGTTCGTACGCTGGCGCGAACTGATCGGGCCGTATTTCGCAGGCGCGCCCGAGGTTCAGCACTACGACGCGCCGGTCGTCGTGAGCTGACTCGGCTCAGGCGTCACCCAGCGGCTCCAGATCGACCCGGGCGACGATGCGTACGGCGACCGGCTGTCGCGTTCACAGATACGCTATGCATGCAACTCCACGGCAGATCGATAACTCACAGAGAGCGTGTCGGCCTGTCGCTCAAAGGACCTAGGAGGCCGAGCCGGTGGCTCAAGTCGTTCCGCTTCAGGACGCAATCGAAATCGCGGTGCATGACGGTGACAGCGTGGCGTTGGAGGGGTTCACGCATCTGATCCCGTTCGCTGCCGGCCATGAGGTGCTGCGTCAGGGGCGCAGGGAACTCGAGCTGATCCGGATGACGCCGGACATTCTCTATGACCAGATGATCGGAGTCGGCGCTGCGCGAAAGCTCGTCTTCTCGTACGGCGGCAATCCGGGAGTCGGGTCGTTGCATCGTTTCCGTGATGCGATCGAGCATGACTGGCCACGGCCGATCGAGATCGAGGAGCACAGCCATGCGGGTATGGCCAACCGTTACATGGCGGGGGCGTCGAAGCTGCCGTTCATGGTGATGCGCGGCTACGCCGGCACCGATCTTCCCGCGCACACGAACGTGAAGCGGATCGTCTGCCCGTTCACCGGCGAGCAGCTGACCGCGGTGCCGGCGCTGAACCCGGACGTCGCGATCGTGCATGCCCAGGAGGCTGACCGGGACGGCAACGTGCAGCTGTGGGGGATCCCGGGGGTGCAGAAGGAGGCGGTGCTGGCGGCGTCCACCTCGGTTGTGACCGTCGAGCGGATCGTCGAGAAACTCGAGCCCCGGCCCGGCGCTGTCGTGATCCCCGGCTGGGTGATCGACTACGTCGCGCAGGCGCCCGGTGGCTCCAGGCCCTCCTACGCGCTGGGCATCACCGAGCGCGACAACGACTTCTACCGGGAGTGGGACGTGATCAGCCGTGACCGCGAGCAGTTCGTCGCGTGGATGCGGGAGCGTGGTCTGATCCTGCCGACCGATTCGGCCACCGGAGTCACGGCATGACCGCTCCGCCTGAGGCGGGCGCGGAGGCGCCTTACACCAACGGCGAGCTGCAGACGATCGTCGCCGCCCGCAGCCTCGCGGGCAAGCGCTCGTGCTTCATCGGCGTCGGCCGGCCGAGCACCGCGGCGCTGCTTGCGCGGATGGTCCACAACCCGGAGCTGGTGCTGGTGTACGAGTCGGGCACGATCGGCGCCAAGCCGTACCACGTGCCGCTCTCGATCGGCGACGGCGAGCTGGCCGAGACCGCTGACTTCGTCGTCTCGGTGCCGGAGATGTTCAACTACTGGATCGGTCCCGGGCGGGTGCAGGTGGCGTTCCTGGGCGCCGCCCAGGTCGATCGGCACGCGAACCTGAATTCGACCGTGATCGGTGACTACGAGCACCCCAAGACGCGGCTGCCCGGGGCCGGCGGCGCGCCGGAGATCGCGACCGGGTGCCAGGAGGTCGTCGTGATCGCGCCGCATGGCACGGCGCACGTTCGTCGAACAGCTGGACTTCAAGACGACCAGTGGCGATCGCACCACGCTCGTGATCACCGACCTGGGCGTGCTCGAGCCCCGCGACGGTGAGGTGACGCTGACCGCGCTGCATCCGGGCGTGACCGTCGAAGCGGTGCGGGAGGCCACCGGCTGGGAGCTTGAGATTGTGGATAACGTGCGGGTATCCGAGGCGCCGAGCGCCGAGGAACTCGCAGCGCTCAGGGAGTTGGTCGCCAGATGAGCACCGCAGAACGTGACGAGACAGAGGCCACGGACCAGCAGGAGGTCCGGCAGATCTATGACCCGGTTGCGGACACGCCACCGCGCTACCGGCGAGACCCGCCTGAGGCGCATCCGCCGCTGGACTATCCGCCCTACAAGTCGACGCAGCTGCGCCACCCGAAGCAGCCGCTGGTCTATCTGCCGCACACGGTCACCGAGATCACCGGGCCGCAGCTCGATCGCACGCTGCACCTGAAGGAGACCGACCGCGACCTCACGGTGCAGCATGCCAGCGAGCCGATCGGTGAGCGGATCATCGTCTCCGGTCACGTCTACGACACCGAGGGCAAGCCGCTGCGCGACACGCTGGTCGAGATCTGGCAGGCCAACGCCGCCGGTCGCTACGCCCACAAGTGGGATCGCTGGGCGGCGCCGCTTGACCCGAACTTCAAGGGCGCCGGACGCGTGCTGACCGACTGCAGACGGCCGCTACGAGTTCACGACGATCCGGCCCGGCCCGTACCCGTGGGGCAACCACTACAACGCCTGGCGTCCGGCGCACATCCATTTCTCGCTGCTGGGCCGCGCGTTCACCCAGCGGCTGGTGACGCAGATGTACTTCCCGGACGACCCGTTCTTCCCGTACGACCCGATCTTCAACTCGGTTCGGGACGAGCAGGCACGGCAGCGGATGATCTCGACCTTCAACATCCACGAGACCAGGCCGAACTGGGCGCAGGCATTCAACTGGGACATCTATCTGCGCGGTCCGGCGGCGACGCCGTTCGAGGAATCGTTCTAGGAGGCCATGCAGATGATCTTCGAGGTCACCCCATCCCAGACCGTCGGGCCGTACTTCGCGATCGGCCTGCCGTTTGAGGGCGGCCACCTGATCGTGCCCGAGGACAGCCCAGGAGCGATCAGGATCAGCGGCACGATCTACGACGGGCGCGGGGACATCGTTCCCGACCACCTGATCGAGTTCTGGCAGCCCGACGCCGAGGGCCGCTTCGCGGACATCTACGGCTACGGCGAGCAGTCGACACTCGAGGGCTTCCGCGGGTTCGGCCGGTGGGGCGTCGAGGACGGTGACGGCATCTACCAGATGGTGACCGTCAAGCCGGGTCCGGTGCCGACGCCGAACGGCACCCCGCAGGCGCCGCACATCGACGTGACCGCTGTTCGCCCGCGGGATGCTGAACCGCGTGGTCACGCGGATCTACTTCGCCGACGAGGCCGACGCCAACGCCGCTCGACCCGGTGCTCGCGACGGTGCCCGCCGCCCGTCGCAACACCCTGCTGGCGCAGCCGACCGACGACGGCTACCGCTTCGACATCCACCTTCAGGGCCCCGGAGAGACCGTCTTCTTTGACATCTGACCTGTTCGCCGGGACCTACGCGCGTGGCGGGGCCGCTCGGGCCGTCAGCGCTGAGGCGTGGGTGCGGGCGATGGTCGACGCGGAGGCGGCGCTTGGCTGCGGCCTGCGTGGTGGAGGGCCTGATCTCGCCACAGGCGGGGGAGGCGATCCGTGCTGCGCTCTGCAGCAGGGGCCGCTTGAACGTGGACGCGATCGCCGCAGGAGGCTGGCCAGCACGCCACGCCGGTGATTCCGCTGGTGGCTGAGCTGCGAGCACGGGTCGGTGCCGAGTACGCGGGGGCGGTGCATTTCGGTGCGACCAGCCAGGACATCGTCGACACCGGCGCGATGCTGGTCTCCAAGCGCGCGCTCGCTCCGATCCTGACGGACGCTCACGCGGCCGTGACCGCGGCTGCGCATCTGGCGTTCAGCCACCGCAGCACGCCGATCGCCGGCCGCACGCTGCTCCAGCAGGCGCTGCCGACGTCGTTCGGCCTGGTCGCCGCCGGCTGGGCTGGTCGCGATCGCGCGCGCCGGCTGCGAACTCGAGCGCGTGCAGAGACGTCGTACTGGCGGTGCAGATGGGCGGACCCGTCGGCGAGCCGCCCGCCGCAGATCGCGGCGCGCGTGGCCGCGACGCTCGGGTTGGCCGAGCCGGTGCTGCCGTGGCACACCGACCGCACGCGCGTGGCGCAGCTCGCTGCCGCGCTGGGCGCGCTCGCGGGCGCCGGCGCAAGGTCGCGCGCGACGTGACGCTGCTCGCCCAGACCGAGGTCGGTGAGCTGCGCGAGGGCGGTCGAGGGTCGTGGCGGCTCCTCAGCGATGGCGCACAAGCGAAACCCGGTAGCGGCCGTGTCGGTGCTCGCGTGCGCGCGCCGTGTTCCCGGCCTGGTTGCGACGATGCTGCGCGGCGATGGAGCAGGAGCACCAGCGCGCGGCCGGATGCCTGGCAGGCGGAGTGGGGCACGCTCACAGAGCTGCTCACGCTGACCGGATCGGCCGCCGCCTGGGTGCGAGACCTGCTCGAGCACCTTGAATTGGATACAGAGCGGATGCGAGCCAACCTGATTCTGATGGCGGAGGCGGGCGTCAGCGGAGGCCGCTGACCCCGAGCAGCACCTCGCTGGGCGCCGGCGAGCTCGATCGACCGCGCGCTGGCCGAGGTCAGAAGGTGAGGCCGGTCGCACTGCACCAGCCAGACCATCGGCCCCGACGAGGCGCCGCCGCTGCTGCTCGGCGGTTCGCTTGGAACAACGCTTGCGATGTGGGGCCCGCAGCTGCGGAGCTGTCCGGACGCTTGCGGCTGATCGCGTTTGACCACCGCGGCCACGGCAGGTCGCCGGTTCCGGAGGGCCCGTACACGATCGCCGAGCTGCGGACGAGACGTGATCGCGCTGATGGATCACCTGGGACTTCAACGAGCCTCCTACTGCGGGCTCTCGATCGGCGGCATGGTCGGCCAATGGCTCGCCGGCAACCACCCAGAGCGAATCGACAAGCTGATCCTGATCGCCACCTCTGCCCATCCCGGCGATCCGGACTCCTGGCGTGCGCGCGCGGAGACGGTGCGCGGAGCCGGGACGGTCGAGACGATCGCCGACACGGTCGTCTCCCGGTGGTTCACTCCCGGTTGGGCCGCCGAACATCGCCTCGACGTCGGCACCCTGCGAGACATGCTGGCCGCGAGCCCGGTCGAGGGCTACGCGAGCTGTTGTGAGGCGATAGCCGAGTTCGACCTGCGCGAGCAACTGCCCAAAATCACGGCACCCACGCTTGTCATCAGCGGTGCTGAGGATCCAGCGCTACCGCCCACTCATCAACGGCTGATCGCCGAGGCGATACCGGGCGCGCGCCTCCAGCTGATCGCCGATGCGGCCCACATCCTCAGCGTCCAGCACCCAACGCAGGTCAACGAACTGATCATCGACCACCTCGAGCTCTGAGAGAGAGCGAGCCATGAGTGACGAGCTTTACGAACGCGGAATGCAGGTTCGCCGCGAGGTCCTCGGCGACCAGCACGTCGACCGTGCGATCGCCAACACAACCGAGTTCACCGCGCCGTTCCAGGAGTTCATCACCCGCTTTGCGTGGGGCGGAGTTTGGACCCGCGACGGGCTTGATCGCAGAACTCGCAGCGTGATCACGCTTTCGGTCCTGACCGCGCTCGGGCGTGAGAACGAGATCGCGATGCACGTCCGCGCGGCGATCCGCAACGGCCTTACGCCCGAGGAGATCTCGGAGATCCTGCTGCACACGGCCGTCTACGCCGGCGTGCCGGCCGCCAATTCGGCATTCGCGATCGCACAGGCGGTCTTCAACGAGGACTCCGACTCAGGTACGAGTCCAAGCCCTACCTGAGAGTTAATTTAGGCAGGAAAAATCAGCATTTTGGACGTGGGAGGGCCAGGGATTCGCTCCTACCCTCAGAACATGGCCAACGCTGACACGCGCCAGTTCCTTCGCACCAAGGTGCCGGAGATCACCGCGATCTTCTGGGTCCTCAAGCTGCTCACCACCGGTATGGGTGAGGCGATGTCCGATGCGATGGGCCAGAAGAGCGTCCCGATAGCCGGTTTCATCGGCGTCTTCGGAATGTGGCTGGCGCTTCGGCTGCAGCTTCGGCAGCGCGAGTACAAGGCGCCGTATTACTGGTTCGCGGTGATGATGGTGGCGATCTTCGGGACGATGGCGGCCGACGGTATCCACGATGGCGTCGGGATCGGGTATGCGGTGACTACGCCGCTGTTCGCGGCTGTAACGGCCTTGATCTTCTGGCGCTGGTATCGCAGCGAGGGGACGCTCTCGATCCACAGCATCGACACGCTGCGCCGTGAGAGCTATTACTGGGCGGCGGTGCTGGCGACGTTCGCCCTGGGCACGGCTGCCGGGGATCTCACGGCACTCAGGCTCAGCTGGGGCTTCTGGCCGTCCGCGCTCCTGTTCGCCGTCATCTTCGCGATCCCCGCCGTAGGCTGGTGGCGTTTCAACTGGAACCCGATCTTCTCGTTCTGGTTCGCGTACGTGATCACGAGACCCCTCGGTGCATCGTTCGCCGACGGGTTCAGCAAGCCCACCAATGGGGGGTTGGGCCTGGGCGACCCGGCGGTCGCTCTGATCGCGTTCGCGGTCTTCGTCGTGCTCGTCGGGTGGGTGACCGTCACCAGGCGCGATGTCCAGCGGGAAGAGGTTGCGTTTGACGCCCAGAGAGCCCGCCGACCTCACGCGGAGCCGCATGTGCAACCGGTGCTCGCTCCAGAGGCCGACTAGCGTTCAGGCCTCGGGCGCGCCAACATCTGCATATGGCGGACTACTCGGACGAGCTCCTATTCAGCTGGTTGAACCAGCGGATCGATCGGGTCGTCAGGTTCAGCGCCGCTCATGGGTTGCTCACCGATGCCGTGCTGGCGTTCGGGATAGCGTGCGTGAGCGTCGCCGGGCTTCTCTTCCAGAACCGCCTGACGCCGGCGATGCTGGCGTTCTGCGTGGCGCTGTGTCTGCCGCTGTTGGCGCGTCATCGTGACCCGCGCCTGAGCTTCGCGGGGGTCGCGCTGGTGGCCTTGGTTCAGTGGTTGGTGTCGGGGCCGCAGCTGGCGGACGCGGCGGTGCTGGTGGCGCTCTACTGGGTCTGCCTCGAGTGCGATCTGCGGGCGATCGCAACGACACTGGTCGTCGCGGAGGCCGGCGCGATCATGCTGGCGCTCGGCTGGGAGCAGCAGGTGTTCCGGTACTGGGTCGGTGTCAGCGGTTTCATCGTGGCGGCCGCGGCGCTTGGACTGACCGTGCGCCAGCGTCGCGAGCTGATGGCCTCCCTGCAGGAGAAGGCGGCGCGCTTGGAGCTCGAGCGCGACCAGCAGGCCGAGCTCGCGGCCGCGGCCGAGCGCGCTCGGATCGCCCGGGAGATGCATGACATCGTCTCTCACAACCTGACAGTGATGATCGCGCTGGCCGATGGCGCCCGCTATGCGCTGTCCGCGTCCCCGTCACAGGCGGCCGGCGCGATCGAGCGCCTTGCCGCGACGGGACGCGAGGCGCTCGTCGAGATGCGGCGCCTGCTCGGGGTGCTGCGGGACGACTCGGCGCGCGAGTCGTTCGAGCCGCAGCCGACGCTCGAGCGGTTGGACGAGCTGATCTCGCGCGTCGACGCCGCCGGGATTCCGGTGACGATCGCGCTCGACGGAGCGCTCGACGAGCTCGCGCCCGGGGTGCAGTTGACGGTTTTCCGCGTCGTTCAGGAGGCGCTCACCAACACGCTGAAGCACGCGGTCAGGCCGACTGCCGCCCACCTGGAGCTGCGTTGCCGCGGCGCCGACGTTGAGCTCGACGTGGCCAACACCGGACCCGGCGCCGACGCGTCACCCGATCGGGGCGGATCGGCGGCTCCGGATGGCCGGGGGCTGCGCGGCATGCGCGAGCGGGCCAACGCCTACGGAGGGGAACTGGAGGTCGGTCCGACGGACGACGGCGGCTGGCATGTCCACATGCGGCTGCACGGCGACACGCACATCACGACAAGGACGCTGGAGCCGATGCTATGACCACCTCGATACTGCTGGTGGATGACCAGGAGCTGATGCGGATGGCGTTTCGGATGGTGATCGAGAGCCAGCCCGATCTTCACGTCGCAGGCGAGGCCGCGACGGGGGGCGAGGCGCTCGCGCAGACGCAGGCGCTGGAGCCTGACGTGGCGCTGATGGACGTGCGCATGCCGGGACTCGACGGCGTCGAGGCGACCCGGCGGATCGTGGCTTCCGGTTCCAGCACGCGGGTCATCATTCTCACGACGTTTGACCTCGACGAGTACGTCTACACGGCGCTTCGCGCGGGCGCCAGCGGTTTCCTCCTCAAGGACGCGCAGCCGGTCGACCTGCTCGCCGCGATCCGTGCGGTCGCGCATGGCGACGCTGTTGTGGCGCCGGGCATCACCCGCCGCCTGCTCGACACCTATGCGCACCGGTTGAGCACCCCGGGCGCGAGCGAGCTCGACGCCCGCATCGACCCCGCCCGCCGCGAGCGGCTGGAGCTGCTGACGGCGCGCGAGCGTGAGGTGTTGATGCTGATCGCCCGCAGCCTCTCGAACGCAGAGATCGCCGAGCGGCTTGTGCTGTCTGAGGCCACCGTGAAGTCGCACGTCGGCCGCATCCTGGCCAAGCTCGACCTGCGCGATCGTGTCCAGATCGTCGTCTTCGCCTACGAGACCGGCCTGGTGACACCGGCTCGCGGCTGACGGCTCGCGGCCGACGGCTCAGAACGGTCCGGTCGACTCGCGAACGACGAGTTTCGTCGCGAGCTCGACGTGCAGTGCCTCGATCCGCTGGCTCTGCAGGAGGCGCACCAGCTGGGTGACAGCCATGCGACCCATCTCAGCCAGCGGCTGGCGAACGGTCGTCAGCGCCGGATGCACGACGGTCGCCTCAAACGTGTCGTCGAAGCCGACCACGGACAGGTGGTCTGGCACGTCGAGCCCGCACTGACGTGCCGCGCGCAGCACGCCGATCGCGAGCATGTCGTTGAAGGCGAAGATTGCCGTGGGCGGATCCGGGAGCGCCAACAGCTTCATCGTCGCCTCATAACCGCCAGTGTGGTTGAAATCGGATTCGATCTGCAATTCGGGATCCGCAAGGATCCCCGCCTCAGCCAGCGTGCCGCGGTATCCGCGAAGCCGGTCCTCGGTGGCCAGCCAGTCGCGCGGCCCGGTGATGGCGGCGATCCGCCGGTGACCGAGGTTCAGAAGATGCTCGGTAGCCTCGCGTGCGCCGGAGATGTGCGATGCCGACACGGTCGGCACGTTCTCATCCGGCTGCGTGCGCGGATCGACGATCACGAACGGATAGCCCTGATCCTGTAGCGCCCGCAGCTCAGCAGAGGACTCCTCCGGCAGGATCAGGATCGCGCCATCGGTCGTGCCCTGGCGCAACCGATGGAGCAGCGTGACCTCGCGATCATGCTCGTGCAGCGTCGGGCACAGCACCATCGGGATGTCGTGCTCATAGAAGGCCTCACTGACGCCCGCGAGGATCTCCGAGAAGTAGGAGTGGTGGATCAGCGGCAGCGTGACCCCAACCAGGCCACTGGTGTGCGGCGGCGGGCTGGGTGAGGAGCGTGTGACCGCGTAACCGGACTCGGTGATGACCTTCAGCACCTGCTCACGCACGGGGTCCGAGACCTCGGGCCGGCCGTTGATCACACGTGAAACGGTCGCCGGCGAGACGCCGGCCAGGCGTGCGACATCACGGACGGTGAGACGTCCGTGGCTGCGTCCGTGCCCGTTCTCGGCCCGCGTCAGCTCTCCCATAGGCCGCATTCAATCACAACTGAAACGTTTCGGAAAATATTTCTTGACACAACAGAAACGTTTCGGGTAGCTTCTGCTGCGAGAGGCAGGGAGAGGTATGCGATTCATCTTCAGAAGGCTGACGTTCTACGTCGTCGCGATTTGGACGGCCGTGACCGTCAACTTCCTAATCCCACGGGTGATGCCCGGAAATGCGGTCGACGCGGTCCTGGGCAAGTTCGAGAACCTGACGCCGCAGGTCGTCAAGTCGCTCGAGATCCAGTTCGGCGTTGGCAAGAGCCAGGGGAGCTTCCTGCACCAGTACCTCCAGTACTGGTGGAACGTGCTGCACTTCAACCTCGGCATCTCGACCAGCCAGTACCCGACGCATGTGACGACGATCATCCGCGAGACGCTGCCGTGGACGCTCGCACTTGTCGGCATCGCCACACTCCTGAGCTTCGCGATCGGCACGCTGCTCGGGATCTACGCCGCCTGGCGGCGGGGTGGCTGGCTCGATCGCGCCCTGCCGACGATGACCCTGTTTCAGGCGATGCCGTACTTCTTCCTGGCGCTGCTGATGATCTACGTGTTCGCGACGGAGCTCGGCTGGCTGCCCTATGGGCAGGGCTACACCCTCGGTCTCACGCCCGGCTTCAACTGGGCCTTCATCTCGAGCGCCGCCGTCCACTCGATCCTGCCGGCCCTGACGATCATCATCACCTCGATCGGCGGCTGGATGCTGCAGATGCGCAACGTGATGCTCACGACCATCTCCGAGGACTACATCCTCGTAGGTCAGGCCAAGGGCCTCGGCAGTCGCCGGCTCACCTACACCTACGGTGCGCGCAACGCGATCCTCCCGAACATCGCGGGCTTCGCGCTCGCGCTCGGCTTCGTCGTCGCCGGCGCACTCGTGATGGAGATCGTGTTCTCCTATCCCGGCGTCGGCTTCACGCTCTACAACGCCGTCGAGTCCAACGACTATCCGCTGCTGCAGGGCATCTTCCTGGTGATCTCGCTGGCGGTGCTCACGGCATCGCTCCTGGCCGACATCGTCTACGTGCTGGCCGACCCTCGAGCACGCACGCGGAGCGCCTTCTGATGGTCAGGAGCCTCCTGCAACGTTTCGGAAACGCCGGTGCGAGCGTCTTTCGTGCGTTCCGGCGGCTGCCGCTCAAGGCCAAGATCGGCGTCGTGATCCTCAGCGTCTACATCCTGATCGCGATCATCGGCCCCTGGGTGGCTCCGTATGACCCGAGCGCGACCACCAGCCAGGCGACGCCGCTGCCTCCGAACATCCACCATCTGTTCGGAACCAGCGCCACCGGTGGTGACATCTTTTCCCAGGTCCTGGTGGGTACCCGTTCAACGGTGCTGCTCGGGCTGGTGACCGGCGTGATCGCCACGACCATCGGTGTGATCGTGGGGACGGCGGCCGGCTACCTGGGCGGCTACACGGACGAGGCTCTGTCGCTGATCTCGAACGTCTTCCTCGTGCTTCCGGCGCTGCCGCTCCTGGTCGTGATCCTGGGGTACGTCCCACACACCGGCGAGGGGCCCACCGCGTTGGTGCTGGCCCTGCTCGGATGGCCCTGGGGCGCCCGCGTGATCCGTGCACAGACGCTCTCGCTTCGTAACAGAGACTTCGTGCAGGCCGCGCGTGAGGTGGGCGAGGGTCCGTGGCGGATCATCGCCTATGAGCTGCTCCCCAACGAGATCGGACTGATCGCTGCGAGCTTCGTCGGCACCGTGCTCTACGCGATCCTCACCTCGGTGGCGCTGGCCTTCATCGGTGTAGCTGATCTCAGCAACTGGAGCTACGGAGTGATCCTGTTCTGGGCGCAGAGCGGCAGTGCCGTCGAAATCGGTGCCTGGTGGTGGTACGTGTTCCCCGGCATGGCCGTCGCGGTGCTCGGCATGAGCCTGGTTCTGACCAACTTCGGACTCGATGAGATCTCGAACCCACGCCTGCGCTCATCGCGTGCCATGCGGAGGCTGGGCAGGCGCACCTGGCGCCCGACCGACCCCACCCCGGTCGCGTTCGACTACGTGGAGAACGCGTCTTGAGGCGCCTGACGGAGCCACAGGCGACCGCCCCGGCGACGGCGGTGGACGTGAGGCTGTCTGCCAGCACCGGTCCCGCTGAACCGGTGCTGGAGATCCACGATCTCTGCATCGACTACCTCTCAGAGAGCGGCGATGTCCGCGCCGTCCGCAACGTCGATCTCGCGCTTGCGCCGGGTCGGATCGTGGGCCTGGCAGGGGAGAGCGGCTGCGGCAAGTCCACGCTCGCATACGGGGCCGTGAGGTTGCTGCGTCCCCCGGCGGCGATCACCGGCGGCAGCGTCATCTACCGTGGCAGGCGTATCGCTGGAGGCGAGTTTGATGTGCTCGCCGCGACCCCCGAGCAGTTGCGGCAGTTGCGTTGGCGTGAGATCGCGATCGTCTTCCAGAGCGCGATGAACGCGCTCAACCCGGTGCTCAGGATCGGGGACCAGCTGCTCGACGCGGTCAGCGCGCACCTGCGGATGTCCGCCGACGAGGCACGCGCACGCGTCATCCAGCTGATCGAGATGGTCGGGATCAAGAAGGAACGCCTTCGCAGTTACCCGCACGAGCTCTCGGGTGGCATGCGTCAGCGCGTGATGATCGCGATGGCGCTGGCCGTCGACCCTGAGGTCGTGATCATGGATGAGCCGACCACCGGGCTGGACGTGATCGTGCAGCGGGAGATCCTGCGTCAGGTGCTGGAGCTCAAGGATCGGCTCGGATTCGCGGTGCTGTTCATCACCCACGACCTCTCGCTGTTATTGGAGATCGCGGACGAGGTCACCGTGATGTATGCGGGTACGGTCGTCGAATCCTCACCTGTGGCTGAGATTCGCCACGGTGGCTCGCACCCTTACACCCACGGGTTGCTGGGCTCGTTCCCGCGTCTGCGCGGTCCGCGCGTGACGCTGGCGGGCATCCCCGGCACACCGCCCGACCTGCGGGGGGCGCTGAAGGGCTGTCCGTTCCATCCGCGGTGTGTGTTCGCGACGGATGCGTGTCTCAGCATCGACATGCACCTTGCCCCGGTTCCCGGCTCAAGCGCCGGTCACGCGACCGCGTGCCCGTTCGTGATTGCCGACCGCCAGGCTGCACCGGCTGGGGCCCAGGTGACTTCGGGGCTCAGCGCCCCGCCCGAGGCGGCCGAGGCCGGTGGTGAGCTCGTGCTCGAGGCCACGGACATGTGCAAGGACTACCGGCTCGGTGGGCGCGGCAAGGAGGTGGTGTCCGCGGTGAAGGGAGTTTCACTCGCACTGCGCCGTGGGCATGTGGTTGCGCTCGTTGGTGAGAGCGGCTCCGGAAAGAGCACCATCGCCAAGCTGCTGTCCGGCCAGGAGCAGCTCACTGGCGGCTCGGTCATGCTCGACGGCAAGGAGATCGAGCCATCGGCTCGGAGGACGTTCCGCGCGTACAAGAGCGAGGTCCAGATGGTGTTCCAGGATCCGTTCGCGTCGCTCAATCCGCTTCACACGGTCCGTTACCACCTAGAGCGCGCGCTGGCGGTTCACAGCACCCGCACCGGACGCGGGTCAGACGCGGAGGCGATCGACCGCCTGCTTGGTCAGGTCAAGCTGAATCCCGTCGAGAAGTTCCGGGACGCGTACCCGCACGAACTGTCCGGTGGCCAGCGCCAGCGCGTCTCCATTGCCCGGGCGCTTGCGGCGGAGCCCCGCGTGCTGCTCGCTGACGAGCCGGTCTCGATGCTCGACGTGTCGATCCGCCTCGAGATACTTGACCTGATCGGAGAGCTGAGAACGAAGTTCCAGCTCGCGATCCTCTATATCACCCACGACATCGCGTCGGCGCGCTATTTCGCCGACGAGATCCTGGTGATGCATCACGGGGAGATAGTCGAGCGCGGCCCGGCCGAGGAGCTCGTCAAGAACCCCACACACCCATACACCCAGCTCCTGATCGCGTCCTCCCCCGACCCGGACACGTTTGGATCCGAGGTCTCGGAGCAGGCGGCCGTACCGCGCCGGGAGGATCTGGAAAAGGAGGTCGCCTCGGATTAGACGAGGAGAAAGAGTTGGCGCCCCGCCGATTCGGCGAGGCGCGCAACCCGCCAGTGCAGTGATCCGCGTCCGGCGTTGAACCCCAGGGCACGGATATCCAATGACCAGCAGTAACTATGTATCAAAGGAGGGGGTGCTCGCTCTATGAAGCGAATACTCAGGAGAAGGTCTATTCAAGCTGCTGCCGGTGCACTCGCCGTCAGCGCCTCAGTGGCGTTCGCGGCCGCGGGTGCCGCTCCAGCGTCCGCCAAGGTCCACGCCACCGTTGCGAACGGTTCGGCGCTGCAGCTCGAGTCGAGCCCGGTGGGCACGGCGAACGGCTTCAACCCGTTCATCCCGACATCCGCCGCCTCGACAGTCGGGGCGACGTCGCTGATCTATGAGCCGCTGTTCCAGGCGAATCTGCTCAAGCCGGGCAAGTACTACCCGTTCCTGGCGACCAAGTATGCGTGGGGCAAGGGCGGCAAGTCGATCACGTTCACCATCCGTCAGGGTGTGAAGTGGTCAGACGGCACCGCGTTCGGCCCCGCCGACGTGGCGTTCACCTACAACCTGATCAAGCAGAACGCGGCAATCAACGGCGGCGGTCTGAAGATCTCAAGCGTGTCGACCTCGGGCAACACGGTCACCCTGAAGTTCCCGTCCGCTCAGTACGCGAACTTCCAGCAGATCGCTGCGACGGTCTACATCGTGCCGCAGCACCTCTGGTCCAGCGCGGGCGATCCGTCAACCTACGCCGATAGCAACCCGGTTGGAACCGGTCCGTATACGGTTCAGAGCGTCGGTGCCTCGGGCGTCGTGCTCACGGCCAACTCGAGCTATTGGGGCGGCCCGTTCGGTGGCCACGGTGCTCCGGCCGTCAAGACGGTTGAGTTCCCGTCACTGAACAGCAACACCTCAGCGCTTGAGGCACTGCTGTCGGACCAGGTCGACTGGGCCGGCAACTTCATCTCCGGCGTTCAGAAGGCGTTCTCCGGCAGGTCGTTGGTGTTCTGGTCGCCGCCGACCAACACCAACTCGCTGATGCCGAACCTCCACCAGTGGCCGACCAACCAGCTGCCGGTCCGCAAGGCGATCAGCCTCGCGATCAGCCGCAAGGCGATCGGTGGACAGGGCGAGCAGGGTCTCGAGCCGGTCGCAACGAATGCCAGCGGCCTGACACTGCCTGAGTTCAACCAGTTCCTGAGCCCGAGCGTCAAGAGCGCCAAGCTCAGCACCGGTGCAAGCGCGAAGGCCGCCGAGAACGTCCTCAAGGCAGCCGGCTACAAGAAGGTCGGCAAGTGGTTTGCCCTGCATGGCAAGGTCGTGAAGATCTCCGTCACCGACCCGGCCGCCTACAGCGACTACGCCGCTGACGACCAGATCGTCGCAAAGGACCTGCAGGCTGCCGGTATCGACGCGACCTTCGACGGTCTGTCGGTCGATCAGTGGAATGCCAACATGGCGACCGGCAACTTCCAGCTGACGATGCATTGGTCCGCAAACAGCGTCTCGCCATACCAGCTCTACAACAGCTGGCTCAACGGTGCGCTGGCCACGAAGAGCAATCGCGCGGGTGACTTCGAGGGTCTGAAGAGCAAGACCGTCGATGGCTACCTCACGAAGCTGGCGTCGGCCGGAACGGTCGCTCAGCAGAACAAGTACCTGGGCCCGATCGAGCAGTATGTGGCCCAGAACCTGCCGATCATCCCGACCGTCTACGGCGTCTCGTGGGGTGAGTACAACACGGGCACCTACACCGGGTGGCCGAGCCCCAAGGACGAGTACGAGTCGGCCGCGCCGAGCGCCCCGACCAACGAGGTTGTGATTCTGCACCTCAAGCCAAAGAGCTGACGCTCTGAGGTGGCCCAACCGGTCTCCGCCGCATCGGCGGAGACCGGGGCCACCTGGCTTTCCAGTCAAGTCACAGCTTGTTCAAGGAGATTGAGATGAACAGCCCCACGAATGGGAGCTCGGGTGGCGCACGCCGGTTCCCGGAAGGGTTTGTCTGGGGCGTGGGGACATCCTCGTACCAGATCGAGGGTGCGGTCGATGCGGATGGACGCGGCCGCT
Organism: uncultured Conexibacteraceae bacterium; assembly: GCA_963785385.1. Taxonomy (GTDB): domain Bacteria; phylum Actinomycetota; class Thermoleophilia; order Solirubrobacterales; family Solirubrobacteraceae; genus Palsa-465. Next base: position 237,436 of record CAWAVA010000005.1, read on the forward strand.
CGATCTGGGACGTTTACACACACACGCCCGGCCGCATATTCCGTGACGACACGGGTGACGTCGCATGCGACTCCTACAACCGCATCGAAGAGGACCTGCGGATGCTCAGCGAACTGGGTGTCGGTGCCTACCGGTTCTCGGTCTCGTGGCCGCGGGTGCTCCCGAGCGGTACCGGCGCCGTGAACCAGGCCGGTCTCGATCATTACCGACGTCTGGCCGAGCGCCTCAATGAGAGCGGCATAACGCCGATCGTGACCGTCTATCACTGGGACCTTCCGCAGGCGCTTGAGGAGCGCGGTGGCTGGGTGTCACGCGACACGGCGCCGCGTCTGGGAGAGCTGGCCGAGGTGCTCGCTGAGGCGCTCGGCGACCAGGTGGCGACATGGATCACGATCAACGAGCCGCTGCAGACCGTTGATCAGGGCTACCGGACCGGCACGCATGCTCCCGGTCGCCGTGATCATGCGATGGCGGCCGCTGCCACGCATCACATCATGCTGGCGCACGGCCACGCGCTCGCAGCCCTGCGAGCCAACCTCCCATCGTCCGCGCGGATCGGGCCGACGATGGACCCACAGCCCTTCATCGCGCTGAGCGCCGAGGCCGAGGAGGCGGCAGACGCGCTCGACGCCGAGTACAACCGCGTCTACCTCGACCCGGTCTTCCGTGGCGCCTATCCGACCCGGATCCGCGAGGAGATGTGCCCGCCCGAGTCGCTCATCAAGGATGGTGATATGGAGCTGATCTCCGCTCCGATCGACTTCTTCGGACTCAACTACTACCGCCCGCATTACGTCCGCGCCGGCGACTGGTCGGACCTTCGCCTCGGCGAGTCTCCAATACGCGACTTCCCCGGACTCGTCCAATACCTCGCGCCAGAGGTGGATCGAACCGTTATGGGCTGGCCGATCGTCCCCGAGGCGATGCGCGACCTGTTGGTGAGGTTGCACGTCGAGAGCGGTGGTCTGCCGATCTACATCACCGAGAACGGGTGCGCAGCGGATGACTATCTGACTCCTCAGGGCACCGTCGAGGACCAAGAGCGGATCGTGTTCATCCACGGTCATCTCGAGGCCGCCCTGCAGGCGATCGCCGACGGCGTCGATGTCGCGGGGTACTTCCACTGGTCGCTGATGGACAATTTCGAGTGGGCAGAGGGTTACCGTCGGCGCTTCGGGCTCTACCACGTCGATTTCTCCTCAGGCGTTCGCACACCCAAGCGCAGTGCCCACTTCTATCGAGGAGTTGCCCGTAGCGGAGAGCTGCCCGCGCTCGAGGATGTGCTTGTGTCAGGACCGTCGGCGACCCGCGTTCCGGGGGCGGCGGCGGCCGTCTGACCCGGTCCAGACATGGCAGCACTCAAGATTCCGGGCGCAGGCACGATAATCAAACGATGGGCGAGGTTGCATCAGATCCATACGCAACGCTCGGGGTGACATCCGATGTGTCCGATGTCGAGCTGCGCCGCGTGTATCGGGATCTGGTCAAGCGGCACCACCCCGACCGCAATGGCGGATCACCGGAGGCCACCGTGCGCTTCGCGGAGGTCCAGAACGCATATGCGGCGATCACCCGCCTGCGGCGCTCTGCTTCAGCTCAACCGCAGGCGGCGACCGACCCAGGTGTGGACCAGCGGCTGGCGGATATCGAGCACGAGCTCGCGAGGCAGCGCGCGGCTGCGCTGAGGGCGGCCAGGGAGCGCGCCGAGCGAGAGTCGTCGGCCGCACCGCCGCGGCACACGCGCGAGGAGCTCGGCTACTACACGACCGAAGACAGCTTCACGAACATCATCGATGATGCTGCCGGCCAGCTCGCCGACCGACTACATGGCGGCTCCGCCAAGCGCCAGTTCACGCAGCGGCTGGCTGACCTGTTCGGACGCGATTCGCAGTGAGCGCCCAGACCGTGAGGCCGGTGGCCGACACCAGCGCACCGAAGCCGCACACCGGCCCCCAGCCGGCAGCCGCGTAGAGCGCTCCCGTCACCGCTGAGCACACCACCCCGCCGAGGAAGTACGCGGACATGTATGCGGTCGTGACGCGGCTGCGGGCCTCTGGATGGAGGCTGTAGATGGCGCTCTGGTTGCTGATCTGCGTGCCCTGAACGCCCAGGTCGAGCACCATGATCCCGAGGATCAACACGATCACCGAGTGGGCGCCGAGCAGCAGCAGGACCCAGCTGAGAACCATCAGCGAGAGCGTCGCCGCCGTGGTTGCCGCGCCGTGGCCTCGATCCGCCAGACGGCCCGCGATCTGTGCGGCGGCGGCACCGGCCACGCCCGCGAGCCCGAACAGGCCGATCACGGCGTTGCTGTAGTGGTACTGACTGCCATGAACGCCTGAGAGCAGGAACGCGATCGATGTCCAGAGCACGCTGAAGCTGCCGAACGCGGTGGCTCCGAGCGCCATCCGCTGACGCAGGGCAGGCTCCGTGCGAATCAACGAGATCACGGACCGGAGCGCCGCGCCGTACGGCAGATCCGACGTCGGCTCGACCCGCGGCAGGGCGCGGCGGAGCACGCCTGACAGCACCAGCATCGCCACGGCCGCGAGCGCGAACACCGTGCGCCACCCGAAGGCGTCCGCGATCAGGCCGCTGAGCGTGCGCGAAAAGAGGACGCCGAGCAGCAGCCCGCTCATCACCGTGCCCACGACCGTGCCGCGCTCATGTTCGGCGGCCAGCTGCGATGACATCGGCACGATCACCTGAGCGACGAACGTGCTGGTTCCCACCAGCAGCATCGCGGCGGCGAACACGCTGAAGGTCGGGGCTATGGCGGCGATCGTCTGTCCGACGGCCAGCACCAGGAGCGAGATCGTGATCAACCCGCGGCGCTCCACGAGATCGCCCAGCGGCACCAGCAACGCGAGACCGATCACGTAGCCGACCTGGCTGACGGTGACCAGCAGGCCGGTTGTCGCCGTGCCGACTCCGAACGCGTTGCCGAGCGTGTGCAGCAGCGGCTGCGCGTAGTACATGTTCGCCACGGTCGCGCCGGTCGCGAACGCCAGCAGCACGACCAGACGACGGCTGATACCGGCCTGCGCCTGGCTGGAACTCACGCGGGCGCCGCGCGCTTGAGTTGCTCCTCGCGGCGTACCAGCTTGACGCGTGGGCGGCCGTGGGGCTCGCCGAGCGCGCGTTCGTGCGCGTCGATCGCCTCCCAGCCGGAGTAATCGATGACGTCGACCCCGCTCTCCCGCAACCGGTCAACCAGCGCCTCGGGCGTATCGGTGGGCGCCGGCAGCAGCCCGGCGCGGAAGTCCTCGAGCAACAGGGAGGTGGTCTCCTGTGCGCATTTCTTGTTGGTGCCGATCACACCGGAGGGGCCGCGCTTGACCCATCCGGCCGCGTAGAGGCCCGGGATCGGCTCGTGCGCGACCGGGTCAAGGACGCGCCCATCGCGGTTCAGCATCGTCTGACGGCGATCATCGAACGGCACCCCCGGCAACGGAATGCCGACATAGCCGACAGCCCTCAGCACCAGACCGGTCTCGATCCGCTCGATCACGCCGGTCGGCTGGGCCCTGAGCGCGCCGTCCTCGCCTGGCACCAGCTCGTTGCGCTCGATCAGGACCGCCTCAACCGCGCCGTCACCCTCGATCGCGACCGGGGATGCGAGGAATCGCAGCACGATTCTGCGCGGCTTCCCGGCTGGGGTCAGCGCCGCATACTCGGTCAGAGTCTCGAGATTGCGCTGCGTTGTCGCGTCTGACTCCTCGAGCGCGAAGGCGCTCGCCGGATCGAGATCCATGTCGGCCGGGTCGACGATCACGTCGGCCAGCTCGAGGTCGGCGAGTTCCCGCAGCTCAGGATTCGTGAAGGCCGCCTGCACAGGCCCGCGCCTCCCGAGCACGACGATCTCCTCAACCTCCGAGGCCTGCAGCAGCTCGATCGAATGATCGGCGATGTCGGTGACCCGCAACTCCTCGACCGACAGCGCAAGCATCCTTGCGACGTCGAGCGCGACGTTGCCGTTGCCGATCACAACCGCACGCTTGCAGGACAGCTCGAAGTCCCGGTCCGCGTAATCCGGGTGCCCGTTGTACCAGGCCACGAACTCTGTCGCCGACTCGCTGCCGGGCAGATCCTCACCGGGGATCCCGAGGCGCCGGTCCCCCGGGGTGCCGACCGCGTACAGCACAGCGTGATAGGCGGCCGTGAGCTGCTCATGGCTGACATCGACCCCGACCTCGACATTGCCGTGAAAACTGAAACCGGGCCGACGTGCGGTGCGCTCAAACACACGCGTCACGGACTTGATCTTCGGATGATCCGGCGCAACCCCGAACCGCACCAGACCCCACGGCGTCATCAGGCGATCGAAGAGATCCACCCGGATCACCGGATCCTCGCTGGCCAGCAGTTGCCCCGCGGCATAGAAACCGGCAGGGCCAGAACCCACGATCGCGACACGCAACGGGTTCCCAACAGTTCCAGGCGCTTCCATGCAACCCAGGGTATCGAGCGTCGTTGCCCGGCCGTGGCCGCGGCTCGCGAACGCACGCGGCGGCGGGCGTCATCGCGAGCGCCCATATACTTGCTGGATCCCCACCGAGGAGCCCGGCCCGTGCAGGAGATGGTCATCTACGGCGTCAGCTTCGACATGGTCGGCAAGCAGCCGATCGTGTTGCTGAAGGCCGTCGAAAGCAACAAGTTTCTGCCGATCTGGATCGGACATCCGGAGGCTGCAGCGATCATGATGAAGCTGCAGGGCGCATCCCCGTCCCGCCCGATGACGCACGACCTGCTGGTCGACGTGCTGGGTGAGCTCGATGTCGAATGCACGCGCGTATCCGTGACCGAGCTGCGCGAGAGCACTTACTACGCGTCGATCAGCCTCCGCGCGGGCGGCCGGGACCTGGAGATCGACTCGCGACCCAGCGACGCGCTCGCGCTCGCCGTCCGCTCCGGCGCCCCGATCTTCGCCGCCGACGAGGTGATCGCCGAATCCGCGATCGAGTTCGAACACGACGTCGAGGACACCGAGGAGGTCGTCGAGAAGTTCAAGGACTTCCTCGACACGGTCAAGCCGGACGATTTCCTGGGGGAGTAGCGAGCGCCCCTGCGGGAGTGGCGCTGGCGGTCAGAATCCCGTCGCGCACCCTGATCTCGATCTCGACCCCGAGCTTTTCGGAGATTCGAGCGAGTGTCTCGAACGTCGGATTCACGAGTCCAGCCTCGAGCCGTGCGATCTGAGGCTGCTTCATCCCCAGCAGCTCTGCCAGCTGCTGCTGGGTCAGGTGCATCAGCTGACGGTGGACCCAGAGGCTCGTAGCGACCTGCCGCGCGAGCTCCGAGGGCTCGGGCAGGCCGCGCCTGCGGCGCTCGTCCAGCTTTGCGAAGCGCTGAATCTCACGCAGGCTCACCTCGCCGTCGTGCTCGTCCTCGATTGCCTTAGGTGGGCTCATAGTCGCTGGGAGCGATTATAATCTCTGGGTAATAATCAGCCCTTGCCCAAAAGAGCATCCAATACGCTCGGGCGACGGGCTATCAGTGTGCGGCGGCGATGATGCGGGCGATCAGATCGTCGAAGCCGATCCCAGCCGCGTCGGCTGCAAGCGGCAGCAGCGAGGTCTCCGTCAGGCCGGGAATCGGGTTGACCTCGAGTACGTAGAGCTCGGAGGTGTTGGTGTCGAGCATCAGGTCGACGCGCGCGAAGGTGGCACAACCCAACAGCCGAAACGCGTCGAGCGCCAACTGTTGGGTGCGCTCGGTGATCGCGGGCTCGAGCTCAGCGGGACAGACGAAGCGGGTCCGGCCGATCTCGTAGCGGGCCTCGAAGTCGTAGAAGTCCTCCTCCCCGGGTACCGCCTCGACGATCGGGAGCGCGTGCGGCTCCCCGTCCAGCTCGAGGATCGACACGGCCAGCTCGCGGCCGGCGACGTGGCGTTCGAGCAGCACGTTGCGGTCGTACGAGAACGCGGCGATCAGGGCGGCGGGAACGTCGGTCGCGGTGCGCGCGAACTTGATGCCCAGCGCGGAGCCCTGGCAGGCCGGCTTGATGACCAGCGGGAACTGCAGACGCGAGCTGATCGCGGGCAGGGCGTCGGCGGCGCCGAGGCTGCGGAAGGCGGTCTCCGAGAAGGCGAAGAAGTCGGGCGTGGGGATGCCCGCGTCGCGCATCGCGTGCTTGGCCAGGATCTTGTCGGATGCGCGTCGGCAGGCCGACACCCGCGACCCGGTGTAGGGGACGCCAATCACCTCGAGCAGTTCCTGAACGGTGCCGTCCTCGCCGTCGCGCCCGTGCAGCGCCACGAAGGCGAGGTCGGGCGAATCCGCTGACAGACGGTTGATCAGGTCGGGCCCCACGTCGACCTCGATGACGTCGTGGCCCAGGCGGCGGAGCGAATCCTCGACCCGAGCACCTGACTTCAGCGACACCTGCCGCTCGAGCGAGCGGCCGCCCTTCAGGACGGCAACCCTGCTCATCCGGCTCGCTTGCGCGACAGCGGCAGCACGTTGTCCGTGTTGTGCTCGCCGGCGGTCTGGGCCGGGGGTGGTCCAGCAGGACCTCCCCGACGGCACCCCGGTCGACGGGGGTCTGGCCCGTGAGCGTGCCGTACAGCGCTACCTGTTCGCGGATTACCTCGCCGAGCCGGCGGATGCCCTCGCGGATCTCGTCCTCGCTGACGCCGGAGAAATTGAGCCGCATCGATGAGCCGCCCCGGCCGTCGACGAACGCTGCCCTGCCCGGGACGAACGCGACGCGCTCTTCGATTGCACGGGCCAGCAGGTCGGTTGTATCGATGTAATCCGGCAGCGTCGCCCACAGGAACAGTCCGCCCTCGGGATGGGTCCAGGTCGCCTCGCGTGGGAAGTGCTCGGCCAGCGAGTCGAGCATCACATCGCGCCGACGCCGGTAGAGCTCGGCAAGCGAGCGCACGTAGTTGATCCAGGGACCGGACTCGAAGTACTCGGCGATGAAGTATTGAGAGATCGACGAGGAGCAGAGGTCGGCGGACCCCTTGCCGAGGATAAGTTTGGCGAGCACCGGCGGCGGCGCCACCAGCCAGCCGATCCGCACGCCGGGCGAGAGGATCTTCGAGAAGGTTCCGGTGTAGAGCACGAAGTCGCTGTCCAGCGAATAAAGCGTGGGCAGGGGGTCGCCCTCGTAGCGGAGCAGCCCATAGGGGTTGTCCTCCAGGACCAGCAGCTCGCGCTCAGCGACGATCTCGAGCAGCTCGTGGCGGCGTTCGAGCGACATCGTCACGCCGCCGGGATTGTGGAAGTTGGGGACCGTGTAGATGAACTTCGGCCGGCGGCCCTCGCGGTCGAGCTTCGCCAGCGACTCGCGCAGGTCGTCGATGCGCATGCCGTCACGATCGATCGGGACCTGGATCACATCGGCCTCGTAGGAGCAGAAGGTGGGCACGGCGCCGGGATAGGTCGGGGCCTCGGCGACGATCACATCGCCCGGATCGATCAGGATCTTGCAGACGAGATCAATCGCCTGCTGGCCGCCGCTGGTCGGCAGCACGGCGTCGGGGTCGACCTGCATGCCCTCCGCCTCCATCACCAGGGAGATCGCATCGCGGACGTCGACGAGGCCCTCCGTGGGGCCGTACTGCAGTGCCTTGGCGACATCCGTGGTCGCCACGCGGCTCATCAGCTCCGTGAAGAACCCGGGCGCGAAGGTAGAGGTGTCGGGCAGCCCGCCGGAGAACGAGATCACGTCATCACGGGCGGTCAGCGCCATCAGGTCACGCATCGCCGAGGACTTCATGACGCTGGTGCGCTGCGCGAACAGTGCCCCGTAGCGCTCGATCTCGTGCGCCGTCGACCGCGGCCTGCGAGTTGGATCGCTCACAGGCGCGACGTCCCTGTCAGCGCGCTCTCGTCTATCGTCACGCTCGGTCACGGTACAACACGGTGCATCTCGCCTTTGACATATTCCAGGGCATCGGCATCTCCGCGGCGATCGGGATCAGGCCGTTCGTGCCGTCGGTCGGTGCCGGAGCGCTCGCGGCGGGCGGTGTCGAGATCGACTTCGACCACACCTCCTACAGTTTTCTGCAGTCGCTGCCTTTCCTGCTGTTGATGGTTGTCGGTGCAGCGCTCCTGGTTGTCCTGGATCGCGGTGTATGGGGTCCGCGCCTGCACAGCCGACCACTGGCTCTGGCGTTGGTCGTGATCTCGCTGGCCCTCGGCGCGATGTTCTTTGCGGGCTCGCTCGCGCAGGATCACCACACGGCCTGGCCAGGCTTGGTCGGGGGTGTGATCTGCGCGGGAATCGGCGTTGTGGCGTCGCGCCCGTTCCTGGCTCGGCTGCGCTCCCGATTGGACGAGGCCTCCGCTGCCGTCGGCCTGCCGGTGATCGCCGACGGCTCTGCGCTGGTGGTCGCGGTCCTGTCGGTGCTCGCACCGCCGGTCGGTCTGATCGCGCTGGTGGGGCTGCTCTGGCTGCTGCTCGCGGGCCGTGGCCGCGCCGAGCACAAGTACGCGGGCCTCAGAATCCTCCGCTGATGGGTCGGCTACAGGGCGTGGGGACGGTCGGGTGAAGAAGCTCGTCCTGGTCGTGATCGACGCGATGAAGCCGGAGATGCTCGATGCCGCGATCGCGTCGGGGCGCGCGCCGGCGCTCGAGCGAATCGTCAGGGAGGGCGTGTACGTCAACGACGTGGTTGCGGCGTTCCCATCGGTCACCCCGGTCTGTGCGGCGACGATCACAACCGGGCTCGGTCCCGACCAGCATCTGATCCCGAGCATGAATTGGTACCACCGGGCCGAGGAGCGCTACGTCGAGTACGGGTCGAGCTTCTCGGCGACCAGGCAGTTCGGGCTCGTGCGCTCACTGACGGACACGATCTACCGGATGAACGCCGAACATCTGTCGAACGACACGCCGACCGTGTTCGAAACGCTCGACGATCGCGGTATCCGAACCGCCGGTACCACGTACCTGATCTACCGCGGCCGGCACGAGCACGACGTGGCCCAGGAGTCGCCGCTCGCCCGACTTGTGACCTCGACGCTGTTTCGCCGCACGATCCTCGGTCCGCAGGAGCTCTTCTACGCGGATCTCTATGCCAGCCGGCGCACCGGCTGCCGCGGAGCGTTGGGAATGCCGGGGGTGCGCGACCAGCACACGGGCTGCGTGGGTTCGTATCTGGTCGAGCACGACCTGTTCGACTTCATGCTGTTCTCGCTCCCCGACAACGACGCGTGGTCACACAAGCACGGACCCCAGGCCCAGGTCACCTCGATCGCTGCCGCCGACCGCCAGCTCGAGCGGCTCATGCATGCCGCCGGCGGCCCCGACGAGTTCCTCGCGGAACATGCGGTGGTCGTGACCTCCGACCATTCGCAGACGCTGGTCGAGGATCGGATCCGACTCGACCTGGCGCTGAACCGCTTTCACGTCGCCAGCCCAAGCGCCGCCCGTTCGGTCGGCGCAGAGCTGGCGCTGAGTCCCTCACAGCGGTCGGCGATGATCTATGCGCTCGATCTCGAAGGGCGCGAGCGGCTGGTGCGGCGCGTCGTGCAGGCGGTATCGGACGTTCAGGGGGTCGACCTCGTGATGTGGCTGCAGGACCGCGATGGTGATTGCCCCGAGGCGGTGATCCGTGCCCCCGGTGGCGCTGAGCTGAGATTCTCACCCGATGGCCCGGTGGCCGATCCTCGCGGTGAGACCTGGAGCGTCGAGGGTGAGCTCAGTGTGCTGGCAGCGCGGATCGAGGACGGACGACTGCTCAGCCCTGACTATCCGGATGCGCTCTCGCGCGTCTGGTCTGCGCTGCGATGTGAGAACTCCGGCGACGTGCTCCTGTCGGCTGCGCCGGGCTACGAGTTCGTCGACTGGGGCGGGGCGGACCATGTCGGTGGCGGCAGCCACGGTTCGCTGCATCGCAGCGACTCCCTGGGGGCGCTCCTGTGGTGCGGGACGGGGCCGGATACACGATCGGCGCGCGAGCAATGGTCGCTGCGCGACGTGGCACCTATGATCAGAGAGCATTTCGGGTAGGGGTTCTCCGCCTGCAGCCGAAACTATGGCCAGACCCAGCGGTTCTGCTTAGGTGGTGTTTGGCTTTGCCCCAGAAACTTGCGTGGTTGAAACGCATATCTGACCACTTCTTGCCGATAGGATGACCCGAGTGTCCGATGAGATGACGTCCAGCCTTGAGCTTCCAGCCTCTGCTCGAGCGTTGAGTCGTTGGCGGAGCGCGTACCACCGCTTCGCGTATGAGGTTCGCCACCCCGAGAACCACAAGCAGGTCGTGAGGTTCCTGTGCGTGGGGGCGTCCGGATACATCATCAACCTTTTCGTATTCGCGTTTCTGATCCACATCGTCAAGGCGTCGGACAACGTCTCGTTCGTGCTGGCGGCCGTGATCGCGTCGACCAGCAACTTCATCTGGAACCGGCACTGGACGTTCTCCGCCAAGGAACGCCATCCCTTCGGTCAGGCCGTGCGCTTCTTCTTCGTCTCATTCCTGGTGCTCGTCCTGGCAGCAGGCATCTACCACGGGCTCGTCGCGCTCGGGCTGAGCTGGAAGGTCGTCGCCGACGGCCTCGCCTGGATCATCGCCACGCCGATCTCATTCCTCCTGCAGAAGCTCTGGAGTTTCAAGGCCTGATCCGCGCAGCCGGGCGGCGTCTCGCCGCCGCCCTGCTGATCCTGCTCTGCCTGCCGGCCGTGGCAGCGGCAGCGGGAAATCCGCCCGGTCAGCCGGCGCCCACGTCGGCGCCGCCGGGGGTGGCTGTGCTGATTGCCGGGCCGTTCAGCACTGCCGGGCCGTACCCGTCGACGGCGATGACCACGCCGCCCTCCGGCTATCGGCTGAGTGGCAACCAGGTGCTGGGCGTGGCCTCCGCGAACGAGACGGTGCTCGCCGAGCTTCAGAAGCATCCCCACCTGGTGGCCTACGTCTACACGCGCGGCGGCGCGTGGCAGGTGAGTTGGTTCACGCCACCGCCCAAGAACCAGATCGAGATGATGCAGCTGTACGTGTCCGACCAGACAGGCGAGGTCACGCAGGTCTGGACCGGGTACCAGGTTGCGTGGACCATGGCGCGTGGCTACCCGGGCGCCTTCGGCCAGGACATCACAAAGCTCTACATCTGGCTGCCGCTGTGCCTGCTGTTCCTGCTGCCGTTCATCCCGTGGCGGCGCCGGCCGACACTGTGGCATCTCGACCTACTGATGATGCTCGGCTTCTCGCTCTCGCTGGCGTCGTTCAACCGTGCCGACCTCGGGCTCGCCGAGCCGACGATCTATCCGTTCATGATCTACCTCGTCGTGCGAATGCTGCTGCTGGCATGCGGCCGCGGGCGGCCGCGGGAGCCGCTCCGGATGTGGATGCGGACGCCGTGGCTGGTCGTGGCTCTGATCTTCCTGGTCGGGTTCAGGATCGGCCTCAACATCGCCGATTCGAACGTGATCGACGTTGGCTACGCGGGCGTGATCGGCGCCGACAAGATCGTCCACGGGCAGCAGTTGTACGGGCACTGGCCGTCTGACAACGGTTCAGGTGACACCTATGGCCCGGTCAACTATTTCGCGTACGTGCCGTTTCGGATGATCTGGGGCTGGAGCGGCGTGTGGGACAACCTTCCCGCCGCGCATGCCGCCGCCATCGCCTTCGACCTGTTGACGATGGTCGGTTTGATCGTGCTCGGCTGGATGGTGCGGGGGCCCACGGCCGGTTTCACGCTCGCGTACCTGTGGGCCTCGTTCCCGTTCACCTCATATGTGCTGATGTCCAACTCCAACGACGCGCTCGTGGCGATGCTGATCGTCGCTTCGCTGGTGGCGGTGCGGCTGACGGCGGTCCGCGGTGTGCTGGCCGGGTTCGCGGGGCTGACGAAGTTCGCGCCACTCGGGCTTGCACCGCTGATGTGGCGTGGAGTCGGCGATCGCCTGCCGACCTGGCGCCAGACGCTGGTGTTCACGATCTCCTACGCGCTGGCAATTCTCGTGCCGATGCTGCCGGTGCTGTTGTCCGGCGATTGGCACTGGTTCTGGCACGACTCGATCGCGTATCAGGCTGGTCGCCCCGCCCCGTTCTCGATCTGGGGGCTCTGGGGCGGTGCTCGCCAGAGTCTGCATCTGCCTGAGCACATCGAGCTCGGAGCGACCGTCGCGCTCGGCCTGGCGGCGCCGTTCTGGCCACGCGGCAATCGCACGGTCGTGGAGGTTGCGGCGCTGGGGGCGGCGATCCTGATGGGCCTGCAGATGGGAATCACCTATTGGTTCTATCTGTACATCGTCTGGTTCTTCCCGCTGGTGATCGTCGCGCTGGTGCTCGCTCACCCGCCAGATCGCGGTGATCGCGATGCGCCGAGCTTGATCGCACCGTCGTTCACAGCGGTTCCTGCACTGCAGTGATGGAGGTCGCACGCATCGGCTCGGGGCCGCATTCGATCACGGCGCCCTGAAGCCACGGATCCTCGTCGGAGGACTCGAGCCGCACCGGCATGCGGGTCAGCATCGAATCGATCGCCTGCTGGCGCTTGACACCGATCACGCCCCCGCGGGCACCGGTCATGCCGACGTCGGTGATGTAGGCGGTGCCGCCGGGCAGGATGCGTGCGTCGGCGGTTGGGACATGCGTGTGGGTGCCCACGACCGCACTCACCCGGCCGTCCAGGTGCCAGCCGAGCCCGACCTTCTCGCTGGTCGCCTCCGCGTGCATGTCGACCAGGATCTGATCGGCCCGGTCCCGCAGCGCGTAGAGCGCGGCGTCGGCCTCCGAGAAGGCCGGCAGCGCTGCGTTCATATGCAGGTTGCCCGACAGCGACACGACGCCCAGTCGCACGCCGCCGCGCTCGACCACGCAGCTCCCGTGCCCCGGCTGTCCGCGCAGGAAGTTGGCAGGCCGCAGAATCCTCTGCTCCTCGTCGAGGTACCGATAGACCTCGTTCTGACGGTAGGTGTGGTTGCCGAGCGTGATCACGTCGACGCCGGCCGCGAACATCTCACGGGCGATCTTGGAGGTGATGCCGTGGCCGCCCGCCGCGTTCTCACCGTTGACGACCACGAACGTGAGCTCGTGGCGTTCCCGCAGGCGTGGCAGTACCGCCAGCAGCGTTCGTCGTCCGGCGCTGCCGACGACATCACCAGCGAACAGAATCCGGACTCCGTCGTGCATGGGCTCATACTCTCAGTTAGTGGTCGCGGGCGCGGGCAGCTGATGGAGGAGAGCGAGGTCCAGCCGGACGCTGGCCCCGAGGTGCCTACCCTCAAGGTCGAGTCATCAGGGCTCGAGGATGACCCATCAGCCGTCGAGGCCGACCCGACAACCGTCGGGGACGACGTGACAACCGTCCCGCAGCGACTCGTCGAGCAGGTCCTGGTCCCGCGCTGGATCCAGCTGGTGCTGCTGCCGCTGGCGATTCTCGGCGTCTGGGAGCTGGCGCGCGCGATGGGCACGCTGCTGCTCGTGGTGATCTCAGCCTCCATCGTCGCCCTGATCCTGAATCCGCTGGCGAAGCTGTTCCAGAAGGGCGTGCCGCGGTGGTCCGCGGTGATCTTCTCCTACCTGCTGATCCTGCTGATCTTCGTGGGTATCGGAGCGTTGATCTCGGCCCCGGTCACAACCCAGATCGAGCACTTCTCCGACCACTTCCCCAGCTATGTGAACCGCGCCAACCGGGATCTGGAGAACATCCAGCACTTCCTGAATCAGCACGGCATCAAGGTCCACATCGCACACCAGGGGCAGGACGCGTTACAGACGATCCAGCGCAGGGTCCTGAAGAGTTCGGGCTCGATCCTGGCGGTCTCGCGTGATGTCCTGGGCAAGCTCGTGACGTTCTCCGTGGACCTGATCCTGACGTTCGTGCTCTCGGTCTACATGCTGGTCTACGCACGTCAGATCGGCGACCTCGTCAGGCGGTGCATGCCCCCCGGCGACGGCACCCCGTCCGATGACTATCCGCTTCTGGTCCAGCAGGCCGTCTCCGGCTACGTCCGTGGGCAGCTGCTGTTCAGCCTGATCATGGGCGGCAGCGCTGCGATCGCGATGGAGCTGATGGGACTGCTCGGACTCTTCCCGGAGGGCTCGCACTACGCAGTCTTCTTCGGGCTCTTCTACGGGTTCATGGAGCTGATCCCGTACATCGGCCCGATCATCGGCCCGATCCCACCGATCCTGGTCGCACTGGCGACTGACCCGATCAGCGCGATCTGGGTGCTCCTGGTGTTCATCGGGCTGCAGCAGCTCGAGGGCCACCTGATCGCGCCCCAGGTGTTCCGGATCTCATTGCGCATCAACCCGATCCTCGTGATTCTCGCGCTTCTGATCGGCTACCAGATCTACGGAATCGTTGGAGCGCTGCTGGCGCTGCCGATCGCGACAGTGATCCGCCAGACGATCATCTACCTCCGAAAGCACCTGGCGCTCGAGCCCTGGTCGACCGGGCAGCCGCACATCTGAACCCGAACTTTGGACGTACGGTGGTCATCCTGCGTCCTGTACGTCAAAAGTTCGCCTAGAGGCTAGGATCGAGCCAGAGCTGGAAGGCGAGACCGATCCCGAGCGCGAAGACCGCCCAGCGCAACGCGGTCGGGGGCATGCGCCGGGCCAGACCCGGCCCGAGCCGTGCACCGGTGAGCGCTCCCGCCGCCAGCGACGCCGCCTGGGGCCAGTGGACCGGCGCCAGGAAGGCGAGCAGCAGCCCCGCGGGCACGTTGCTGGCACCAACGAGCATGTTCTTGAGCGCATTCGCCGTCGGCTGGTGGCGCTCGACGATGATCAGCATCAGCGCGAGCGTCATCACGCCTGCGCCGGCGCCGAAATAGCCGCTGTAAACGGCGATCACGAGCAGCCACCCTGCGAGCTCCGCTCGACGGTGCCTTGTGGATACACGTCGCCGGTCGAGCCAAGGCGCGCAGACCAGCGCCAATGAGCCGACCGCCACCAGCAGCGGAACGACTCGCTCAAACGCGGCGGCAGGCGTGACCAGCAGCAGCACGGCGCCCAGCGCGCCGCCAAGGAGTGTCACCGGCGTCCAGTGACGCAACCATGGGCCCCAGCCCTTCAGTTCCGGCCTCGAGCCAAGCGCCGCGCCGGGCCAGAGTGCGGTCAGCGAAACGATGTTGGTCGCGTTTGCGGCCAGCGGTGGCAGGCCAACCAGCAGCAGCGCGGGATATGTAACCAGCGACGCGATGCCGCCTGCGCTCCCGAGTACGCCTCCGAGCCCGCCTGCCAGCAGCAGGACAGTGGCATCTCTCAGGCTCAGCGCGGCCCTATCAGCGCTGGCCGGTGACGCTGCGGAAGCGCCACACGCAGAACGCGCAGATCAGCAACAGGACGATCGGAATGAAGGCTCCCATGACGCCCGCGACCGCCAGCACCAGCGTGACGACTCCGGCCAGGCCGGTACCCCCGCCAACAAGGACAAGCCGGTAGGCCTGCTGTTCCCGCTGCCCACGGGGGCGGTGGTCCCCGCGCTTCTGAAGGTTCGCCATGGCGGTAGAGGTTAGAGGTCGCCGCAGGCACGTGGCGGAAATGCTGCAGCGTCGCCTTCGCAGCCATTGACCCCGGGGGCGTATCCTCGGAGAGCCAGATGGCTTTTCCCCAGACCCGCATGCGCAGGCTACGTGCCACGCACGAGTTGCGCGGGCTCGTGCGCGAGACGCAGCTCTCCGCGTCGGACTTCGTGTACCCGCTGTTCGTCGTGGAGGACCTCGACGGCCGCGAGCCGATCTGGACGATGCCGGGGATCGAGCGCCTGTCCGTCGCCGAGGCGGTGGCCGAAGCCGGCGCGGCCGCGGAGCTCGGCATCCCCGGGGTGATCCTCTTCGGGATCCCGGCGGCCAAGGACGCCGAGGGCTCGGGTGCCTACGACGACGACGGGATCGTCCAGATCGCGACACGGGCGATCAAGCGGGCGCATCCTCAACTGCTGGTGATCACCGACCTCTGCCTGTGCGAATACACCGACCACGGCCACTGCGGCGTGCTGCGCTCCGATGGGGCCGTCGACAACGACATGACGCTCGAGCTGCTCGCCCGCACCGCGGTCTCCCAGGCTCAGGCGGGAGCCGACATCGTCGCGCCGAGCGACATGATGGACGGGCGGATCGGCGCGATCCGGGAGGCTCTGGACGACGCCGGTCTCACCGAGCAGCCGATCATGGCGTACTCCTCAAAGTTCGCCTCCGCCTTCTACGGACCTTTCCGCGAGGCGGCCGATTCGGCTCCCGCGATCGGCGATCGCCGCGGCTACCAGATGGATCCGGCCAACGGCAGCGAGGCGGTGCGCGAATCGCTGCTGGACGTCGATGAGGGCGCGGATCTGCTGATGGTCAAGCCTGCGCTTCCGTACCTCGACATCGTCAGGCGCGTCAAGGAGGCGACGGAACTGCCGCTCGTGGCGTACAACACTGGCGGTGAGTACTCGATGCTGAAGGCCGCCGCGGCTGCCGGCTACATGGACGAGCGCCGCTCGGTGCTGGAGGCACTGACGGGAATCAGGCGGGCTGGCGCCGACATCATCATCACCTACCACGCAAAGGACGCCGCCGAGTGGCTGAAGTAGCTGACACGAATTTTGGCCCGAAGCTGCGCGCGCGCCGTGATGGCGCCGCGGTCCCGCTGGACCCGGTCGACAAGCGCCTGCTGAACCTGATGCAGGGCGCATTCCCGATCGCCGGGCGTCCCTACGCGCACGTCGCGACCGAGGCCGGCATCACCGAGGATGAGGCGCTCAGCCGCGTTCAGCGCCTGCTCGAGGAGCGGATCATCCGCCAGGTCACGCCGATCTTCGACACGCGGGCGCTGGGCTACAGCTCGATGCTGGTGGCCGCGAAGGTCGACCCCGAGAACCCGTGGCGTGCAGCCAACGTGATCAACGAGCACCCGGGCGTCTCCCACAACTATCTGCGCAACCACGAGTTCAACATCTGGTTCACGATCGCCACCGAGCCCGACTCGCCGCTCGGCCTTGAGACGACGCTCATGCGTCTGGGTGAGCTCGCCGGGGCCGAGTCGATCCGTCAGCTGCCGACGCTGAAGCTCTTCAAGATCCGCATGGATCTCGAGATGGAGGCTGGAACTCAGGCGTTGGCCGAGCCGTCCGCCGAGGTGGTGGCACCGGCCGTTTCCGAGGCTCAGCCCTATGACGAGTTCGATCGAGCCGTGATCCGCGCCACCCAGGGCGACATGCCGGTGGTCCCGGAGCCCTACGGGCCTGCCGCGGCCGAGCTCGGGATCACGCAGGAGCGGCTGCTCTCGCACCTGGAGGGGATGGTCGAGCGCCGCCTGCTCCGTCGCGTCGCCGCGATCCTGTTCCACCGTCGCGCCGGCTTCAGTGCCAACGGTATGGGCGTGTGGGAGGTTCCGGACGACCGGATCATGGAGCTCGGAATGCAGATGGCGCGGTTCCGGGGAATCTCGCACTGCTACCAGCGACCGACCTACGCCGACTGGCCGTACTCGGTGTTCACGATGGCGCACGGCCGCTCCAAGGAGGAATGCGACGCGATCCTCGACTCGATCGCCGAGCAGACCGGCATCAGCGGGCGCGCGACGCTCTACTCCTCGACCGAGTTCAAGAAGATCCGACTCCTCTACTTCACCGATGACTACCGCAACTGGGAACGCACGCACTGCGGCGTCTGACGCTCTGTACGGGCGCGCCCGGTGGGTGATCCCGGGGGGCGTCAACTCACCCGTTAGGGCGATGCGACAGATCGGTCGCGACCCGATCTTCATCGCCTCCGGCAGCGGTTCCCGGATCACGGATGTCGATGGCAACAGCTACATCGACTGGGTCTGCTCCTGGGGTCCGCTGATCCTCGGTCACGCCGAGCCGCAGGTGGTGGCCGAGATCATCCGAGCCGCCGTCGCCGGCAGCAGCTATGGCGCGCCGACCGCGGGTGAGGTTGAGCTTGCCGAGGAGGTCACGCGCCGGATGCCGACCGTGGAGATGGTGCGGATGACCTCGTCAGGGACCGAGGCGACGATGAGCGCGATTCGCCTGGCCCGAGCCGTGACCGGCCGTGAGAAGCTGCTCAAGTTCGCCGGCGCCTACCACGGCCACGTCGACGGCCTGCTGGCACAGGCCGGCTCGGGAGTCGCCACGCAGGGCATCCCAGGCAGCCCAGGGGTGACGGCCGCCGCGACCGCGACCACGATCACGATTCCCTGGAACAACCGCGAGGCGCTCGCGGCGGCGTTCGCCGCGCACGACTTCGCGGCGGTGCTGTTCGAGACGGTTCCGGCCAACATGGGCGTGGTTCCCGCCGAGCTCGGCTACCTGGCCGAGCTCGCGGCCGGAGCTCGTCAGAATGGCGCTCTGCTCGTGGCCGACGAGGTCATCACCGGCTTCCGCGTGGCCCGCGGCGGCGGCCAGGAACTGCTCGAGCTCGATCCGGACCTGACGATCATGGGCAAGATCATCGGCGGCGGGCTGCCTGCCGCCGCGTACGGCGGCAGGCGCGAGTTCATGGAGCGGATCGCACCGGCGGGGGACGTCTATCAGGCGGGCACGCTGTCCGGAAACCCACTCGCGGTCGCGGCCGGCCTTGCGACGCTCGCACGGTTGGATGTGGCTGCGTACGCACGCCTGGCGGTCCTCACGGAGCGGCTGGCCGTAGGCCTGCGCGAAGCAGCGGCGAGCGCGGGCCGCCAGATCGTCGTGCAGAGCGTGACCGGGCTGGTGACGCCGTTCTTCATCGAGGCCGACGGAATCAGCGACTACGCAGCTGCGGCCGCCAGCGATCAGGTGGCCTACGGAGCGTTCTGTCGCGGTCTGATTTCGCGTGGGGTTTATCCGCCGGCCGCACAATTCGAGGCATGGTTTCCGTCGCTGGCTCATTCCGAGCGCGACATCGAGCTCACCGTCGAGGCCGCCGCCGAGGTGCTTCGGGAGATGGCCGCATGAGCGCCGCCAACCCGTACTCGGAGGTCATCGCCGACATCGCGTCGGGAGCACGCCTGCACTACGACAACGCCGACTCCAACGATCCCGATCTAGACCTGTTGCTGGGCGATCAGAGCTACGCGCTCGGGCTCGCGAAGCTGGCGGCGATCGGCGACGTCGAGGAGACCGCGCGGCTCGCGGACCTGATCTCTGAGATCGCGCAGCTTCATGCCGCCGGCAGGACCAAGGCGGCGCGGGAACTTCTCGCGGCTGCCGAGCGGCGGCTGGGTGGCTCGCAGGCGGGGGAGCAGCGCTCCTAACCGGGTTTGACTGTAGGCTTACGGCCCTCGCCGCAGGTGCGGCCTCGAATCACGGACGTAGATGCCAGCAGACCGCCACAAGCAATCTTCGAAGTACACGATCGACCGTGGGATGCCAGGCGCCTTCGAGGGCGAGACGGTTTCCAGACGGCGGTTTATGGAGGTCGTCACAAACGGTGCCGGTGCCATCGCTGCAGCTTCGTTCCTGCTGCCGGCGCTGGGGTTTGCCGTCAGTCCGATCTTCAAGGCCGAGCCGTTCGACTGGCAGATCATCGGTACGCCCGACGACTTCACCGAGCTGACCTACTCCACCAAGGTGCTGACGATCGTCGAGGGCATCGGAGAGGCTGGTAAGTCGATCGCCTATGTCCGTCGCCGCGACCCATCGATCGACACCGAGCCGGCCGACAAGTTCAACCAGTTCATCGCACTCTCGTCACGTTGCATGCACCTCGGCTGTCCCGTCCGCTATGTCGAGGCGGCCGAGCGCTTCATCTGTCCGTGCCACGGCGGCGTCTACAACTTCCGTGGCGAGGTCGCCGGTGGACCGCCCGTGCGCCCGCTGGATCGCTTCTACACCTACTCTCCGCCGCCCGGTCACAGGGGCCATGGTTTCGTTTACCTCGGCCCTCGCTATTCGGTCAACTCCGAATTGCAGCGCTTCTCGCCAAGGGATCCGGGCGAGCCGCTCGACGGCGTCGGCCAGTTCATGTACCCGTCCCGCCCGTCGGCGTCGGCGCTGCCGTCGACCGACAATCTGCCGCTGCCTCCGACCGTGCCGGGGACGGGTTCCTGATGGCCAGGCCAAAGCTGCTCAAGCGCCCCGAGCCCCACGTTCCCGGCAAGGAGCCGTCGATGCATCCGGTCGACGCGAGTGTCGAGGGCGGCCTGACCGTCGTCAACTGGATTGACGAGCGCACCCAGCTCTCGCCCGGCCTGCGCTGGTTGATGTTCCGCAAGGTGCCGAAGGGCATCAACTGGGCCTACACCCTCGGCTCCGCGACGCTGTTCGCGTTCCTCAACCAGGCCGTCACCGGCGTGTTTCTGGCGATGTTCTACCGGCCCGATGTGACCGGCGGCGCCTACGAGTCGATTCGCAACATCAACGACAACGTCTTCCTCGGGCAGTTCGTGCACGGAATGCACAAGTGGGGGGCGTCGGTGATGATCGTCCTGATCTTCCTGCACATGGGGCGTGTGTTCTTCTTCGGCGCCTACAAGTACCCACGGGAACTGACATGGATCATCGGCGTGGTGCTGCTCATTCTCACGTTGGCGATGGGCTTCACCGGCTACCTGCTCCCGTTCGACCAGCGCTCCTACTGGGCCACGATCGTGGGCGTCAACATCAACAACACTGCTCCGTTCCTGGGGCCGTACATCGGTGACTTCCTGCGTAGCGGCCCCGAATTCGGGGCCACGACGCTGTCGCGCTTCTACGCGATCCACATGATGCTGATCCCCGGCATCATGGCCGCACTGATCGGCTTCCATCTGTACCTGGTGACGAAGCTGGGAATCTCCGCCCCGCCGTGGCTGAAGGCGCATGAGCCTGAGGCCACGATCGAGACGGTGGACGTCTGATGGCCGGGGGGCGTTCATGAACCAGGCCGAGAAGGAGGAATACCTCCGCGAGTACGCGCTGCTGAAGAACGCGGGCAAGCCGTTCTTCCCGTACGCGGTGGCCAAGGACTCGCTCATGGCGGTGATCGTCATGATCGTGATCATGCTGCTGTCGCTGCTGTTCGGCGCAGAGCTCGGTCCGAAGGTCAACCCCACGAGCACCACCTACGTCCCGCGTCCGGACTGGTACTTCTTCTTCCTGTTCGAAGTTCTGCGCGTCATGAAGAACGTGCCGAAGTTCACGCCGATGGCGACGATCGGTGTGCCGACGCTCTGCATGATCGGACTGTTTCTGCTGCCGGTCTACGACCGCAGCCCGGAGCGCCTGATCACTCGCCGGCCGATCGCGTTCGCCGCCGGCCTGGCCACGATCGCCTGCATGGCCTACCTGACCTACTCGGGCGCAAACACCGGCTCGCCCAACCAGGTCTCGCTGCCGCCACCCTCCGGCCTCACGGCCTCACAGACGGCGACGTTCAAGGCCGGCGAGATCGTCGTCGGTGAGTCCGGCTGCCTGGGCTGCCACGTGATCGGCGACAACGGCAACAACGGCCCCGGGCCGCCACTGACAGACGTTGGCTCACGCCGCTCGGCGGGCGCGATAGCGCAGACGCTGAAGAACCCGACCGCACCGATGCCGTCGTTCGCGAACATGGCCCAGACCTCGCCGAAGAAATTCTCGGATTTGGTTCAGTTCCTGTCGATGCTGCAGGGGAACTGATGGTGGCGGCCTGCCCGGGCCGCCACTCGCGGGTACTCTCTCCGAATGGCCGATTCATCTGAGCCCCGTCCCGAGTCGGGCACGCTCGCTGAGCCGCAGGTGCGGGCGATGTTCGACCGCATTGCGGGCAGCTATGACCGCCTGAACTCGGTGATGACCGCCGGCTTGCACCATCAGTGGCGCCAGCGCGCGGTTGAACTGGCGGAGGTCGGGGTGGGCAGTCGCGCGCTCGACGTGGCCACCGGCACCGGCGATCTGGCGTTTGCGCTCGCCGCCGCGATCGGGGCCCGCGGTGAGGTTGTCGCCGCCGACTTCTCCGAGCAGATGCTCGACATCGCTCGACGCAAAGCGGCCTCTGGAGCAGCCGGTCGCGGTGCCGCGCCGATCCGATTCGAGCAGGCCAACGCGCTGCTGCTGCCGCACGCAAGCGGCGAGTTCGATGCCGCGACCGTGGGGTTCGGAGTGCGGAACTTCTCGGATCTGGACCAGGGGTTGAGGGAGCTCGCGCGCGTCGTGCGCCCCGGCGGGCGAGTCGTGATCCTGGAGATGACGACGCCGCAGCGCCCACCACTCTCGGTCTTCTTCAAGCTCTGGTTCGACCGCGCTGTGCCCGTGCTCGGGCGTGCGACCGGGGACTCGGACGCCTACACCTACCTGCCGAACTCGGTCCGCCGTTTCCCCGGCCCGCAGGAACTCGCGGCGCGCATGGCCGGCGTCGGCCTCGGTGATATCCGCTACGTGCTCACCGCCGGCGGGATCATCGCGCTGCACGTGGGCACCGTGGTTGCGTGACGACGCCCGGGGCAGCGTCGGTCGAGGCCGTCGTCGAGGCAGGCGGTGCCGGAACCGCGCTTGTCATGTCGCGGGTCGACTCGCGCATGGTGGCGCTCGTCTCCGGCCACGGCGATCCGCTCGCACGACATGGCAGTGAGACGATCGCGGCCGGCGGCAAGCGGCTGCGGCCGCTGCTCGTCTGCATCGCCGCGGGCGTACCCGTGGTTGAGAGCGATGCGCTTGTGCGGGCTGCGGTGGCCGTCGAGCTGGTGCATTCGGCGACGCTCGTCCATGACGACGTGATCGACCGCGCCGACCTGCGCCGGGGCCGGCCGACGGTGGTCGCCACCGGCGGCCGACTGATGGCCCTGGCGACCGGCGATCTGCTCTTCTCCCGGGCCTTCGCGGAGCTGGCCCATGGTGGCGCGATCGCGCCGATCAGGATCCTGTCCGCGGCTGCCTCTTCGCTGGCGTCGGGTGAGCTGATGCAGCGCGATGACTCCTGGGACGTCGGCGTCGCTCAGGAGCGGTACCTCGAGCGCTGCCGGCTGAAGACGGGCGTGCTGTTTCGGGCATCGTGCGAACTCGGCGCGCTCGCCGGTGGTGTCTACACCGATGGCGCACACGTCGACGGGCTCGGCACGTTCGGCGAGCGGATCGGCGTTGCCTTCCAGCTGCTTGACGATGTCCTCGACGTCACCGGTCCCCCGGAGCGCACCGGCAAGCCGCGCGGCGCCGACCTGCTCGACGGTACGGTGACGCTGCCGCTGATCGAGGCGCGCAAGCGCGATCAGGAGCTGACGGACCTTGACCTGCGGGCACTCGAGGGCCCGGGGCAGGCCGCCGGTGTGTGCGATCGGATTGAAGCCTCGGGTGCGCTCGACTACGCGCGTGAGTATGCGCTGGAACTGGTTGCGGACGCCAAGGCCGAATTGCCTCTCGGGATCCCCGAGGCGCAGCGCGCAGCGCTTGAGCTGGTCGCCGACGGCGTCGTCGAGCGGTACAGCTGAAGCTCAGAAGTCTTCGGGGAGGATGAGGCCGGCATCGAGCGCTGACACGAAGCGCTCGAGATCGGCCGTCATGTTCGCCTGAGTCAGGCGCTGAAGGTCGGCGATCATGTCGGCGAGGCCCTCGTCCAGGCGATCCTCAAGCTGCTCGACCTGGAGCCGTGTGAACGTGCCCGCGTCGGTCCAGCCGCAGTTCGGGCATTCGAGCGAGAGATTCCAGTGTCCATCGGGCGCCTCGGCCCAGCTCAGCGGCTGTACCAGGTCGGAGACGCAGTTCGGGCAGACGTGCAGTTCTCGCTGATCGCCGTCCGACTCGCGGAAGCGGACGACCTCGATCGTGCGCCCACTCGGCAACACGATTCGTCGGACGGCCTGGTTCTCGTTCTGCTTATCGCTCATCCAAGATCTCCTGACACGGTTCCTATCGGCCGGTCTCGGAGAGCGCTTGAGGAAATCCGATTCGCATGGACGTGCCGGGGGGCAGGCGGCGCGGTCACGTTCGGGCAGGCGGCGGGTGCGTTCGGGCAGGCGGCGCGGGTGCGTTCGGGCAGGCGGCGGGTGCGTTCGGGCAGGCGGCGGGGTGAGTGCGCCGGTCGAACGACCTGGCCCTGACCCCTACCGCCGACGCGCGGCTGCCGCTAACCTTGAAGCTCGGCAATCGTTAAGGAACGTCGGCATGTTCGCAAGCCCATGGAAGGACACCCTGATCATCCTGGTGGTGGTCCTCCTGTTTTTCGGCCCGAAGCGCCTTCCGGCTCTGAGCCGCTCGATCGGTGAGAGCATCAAGGAGTTCAAGGGCGGAATCACGCCGGGCTCCAGCTCAGATACGGATGAGACCTCAGAGCTCTCCCCCAGCGCGTCGGACACCGCCGGCGCTCCCAAGGCCAACTCCACGAGCGCCACTTCCGAGCACACCAACGCGTAGCGCCGCCGCGGCGCTCCATCTCAGGTCATGAAGCTGCGGCCGATCGGTCATGAGGACCGGCTCAGCATCATTGACCACCTCGATGAGCTGCGGACCCGCATATTCATCTGCGGAGGGGCGCTCATCGTGGTCTTCTGTGTGTGCTTCTGGCAGAACCACGCTCTGCTCAGCGTC
Organism: uncultured Conexibacteraceae bacterium; assembly: GCA_963785385.1. Lineage (GTDB taxonomy): Bacteria > Actinomycetota > Thermoleophilia > Solirubrobacterales > Solirubrobacteraceae > Palsa-465. Next base: position 261,790 of record CAWAVA010000005.1, read on the forward strand.
CTGAACCGTGCGCTGCCACCGGCCTCAACCACCGGCCTCGGCAGTCAGCAGCGGGTCAACACCGAGATCAGCAAGACCTTCAAGAGTCTCTCGGTCGACGCGTCTGAGCTGAGCCAGTCGCTGGCAACGATGAAGGACATCCCGCCAGGGGCTGTGACGGCCACGAGCAACATGTCCCACGACCTGCTGACCGCCGGCAGGGTGATTCCGGAGGCGGTCAATCAGCAGGAGAAGCCGATCGCGCTAGGCGTCGGCGAGGCGTTCATGACGACCGTGCTCGTGTGCGCCTACTTCGCTCTGATGATCACTCTGCCGCTCGTTCTGTACCAGCTGTACGCGTTTGTGATCCCGGCTCTGAGCCGCGAGGAGCGGCGCGTCGCGGTGCCCGCCGCCATCGCTGCGCCCCTGCTGTTCACGGCGGGCGCCGTGTTCACGTATTTCCTGGTGCTTCCCCCAGCGATCCACTTCCTCCAGGGATACAACTCCGATCAGTTCCAGAACCTGATTCAGGCAAAGCAGTTCTACCGCTTCGAGATCATCCTGATGATGGGGATCGGATTAGCGTTCCAGGTCCCACTGCTAGCGGTTGGCTTGCAGAAGGTGGGGATCATCAGCTCGCATACCCTGACGCTCAACTGGCGCTACGCTACGGTCGTGATCGCGGTGATTGTCGCCGCGCTCCCGGGGGTGGATCCAGTCACGATGACGATGGAGATGCTCCCGCTCGTCGGACTGTATATCGCAAGTATTCTGCTGCTGAAATGGGTCGAACATCGCAATTCCCGGCGCGCCCGCGCCGAAGCCGAGCGGGCCGCCAGGGCCGGCGACTCCAGCGCGAGCTAGCCACCACCTAACGCAAGCCCTTCGCCCATGCTCTTTGATCTCCGCAGCCGTGGCCGTCGCACGATGGTCCGCATCATCTATCTGTTCCTGGCGCTGGTGATGGTTGCCGGACTCGTGCTGGTCGGCGTCGGCACCGGCTCCAACCAGGGTGGGCTGCTGAACGCGTTCACCAACGGCAGCTCGAACAGCGGTCAGAGCGCGGCCGTGACCCAGCAGATCAACCAGGCGCTGGCCGTGGTCAAGAAGCACCCCAACTCAACATCGGCATGGGCATCACTGGCGGGGGCCTACTGGAGCGCGGCCGGCACCGGCAGCAACTACGACAGCGCGACCGCGACCTACACCGCCTCCGGCAAGAAGGAACTGCAGGAGGCCGCCAAGGCCTTCGAGCACTACCACAAGCTCGCGGGCACCCCCTCCGCCGAGATGTCGGTCCTGGCCGCGGAGATCTATCAGAACCTCGGGCGGTGGTCAGACGCATCCACGGCCTGGGAGTACGCCGCTCAGTCCCAGTCCTCCAGCGCCCCGTCACTGAAGCCCTATCTGTGCCTGGCGCTCACCTCCTATGCGGCCAAGCAGACCTCCAAGGGAGACCTGGCCGCCTCGCGCGCCGTTGAGCTCGCGCCCAAGCTCCAGCGGCTGACGCTGAAGTCGGAGCTCAAGAGCGCCCGTTCTTCAGCGTCCACCGCAAAGACGAGCGTGATCGAGAACTGCTAACCGGCGGCTGAGGCTGCGGGACCGGGCGCAGATTGAGCGCTCCCAACCCAAAGATCGGCCGCTACCATCGTCTTGCCCGGGCCGTTAGCTCAATTGGCAGAGCAGGGGACTCTTAATCCCAAGGTTGAAGGTTCGATTCCTTCACGGCCCACTCCGAAGCCCGAACTGAAACGGTCTCCCCCGCGTCAGGTGCGGGGTTTGGCAGTTGTGAGGTCGGCTCGGCGGTTGTCTGATTTGTAAGGTGCTGGTGCGACCTGGGCTCGGATTCGGCGTTGTGGCCCTGGGGGGTTTCCCCAGAGCACTTCGACTTCGGTGCCGATGTCTGCGTGGTCGATGTCGATTACCGCGAGTGAGAGCATCTGACGGAAGTAGTAGCTGTAGCCGCGTGAGGTGGCGATGCCGACGGGCTTGTGGTGGTCGAGGACCTGGTCGGCCCACATGAACCCGCGTTGGTCGCGTGGGATGTCCATGAACGTGTAGGGGTCGCCGTCTCGGAATAGGGAGGCATAGACGTCGGTGACGTCGGCGGCGTTCCAGACGAGTGTTCGGATGGTCCGGCGTGGGTGCTCGACTTCGTCTTTGAGGGCGTCGGCACCGAGGAAGTCGTGGTCGAACTTGATGTTTCGTGTCCAGCCGAGTTCGACCGGGCTTCGGTACCAGCCGCTGATGTTGTCGTCGGTGTAGCTGCCGGCGATGTTGAACGTCTGTGCGAACGCCGGCATCTCTGCTTTGAACTCTGCGAGGTAGTCGGTGAGATCCGGGCCGAAGATCGCGGGGAGGTAGTCGGCGACGATCGTGGGGAAGCATGCTTCGAGGTGGTTGACCTGGCTGACCCGTGCGCCGAGCCGTCTGATCCCGTATTCCTCACCGGCGCGAAGAACAGCGTCATAGACGTCCTGCGCGTGTTGGGCTGGTCCCTGTAGTTCGAAGCCGATCTCACCGGCCATTCCTTGACGCAATGCGAGTACGGGGTGGCCGGCGAGCTCGATCGTTCCGTTGTGCATGAACTTGATTTCACGCATGTTCTCGCCGCTGGCCTTCTCCAGAGCGAAGATCGCGTTCGGGCCTGAGACCTGGAAGTTGAACCAATCATCGGGCTCTGACTCGACGTCGTAGTTGCCGTGGCGGCGCTGGTAGTCGAGCCAGAACCCTCCGCGTCCGAACAACATGAACTCTTCCTCATCGAGCCGGGTCAGGATCCCCTCATGGATGACTTTCCCATCGACATTGGTGTGGATTACATGTTTTGACTGATTGATCGCAAATGACGCGAAGCTGTTGACCGAGAAATCAGCAAACAGCTTCAGGGCGTCTGGGCCCCGGAACCTGCGCTCCCAGAGAAACGACCAATCGCCGATGTAGCAGGCCTCTTTCCAGGACATGCTCTCGTCCGTCCAGTCCGTGTACTCCGGCAGACCGAACCGCACGTTGTAATACCCGGGCGGCGTGTGCCGCATCTGTTTGAGCATCGTCGCCATCGCTCCGTCACTGCTGTCCGTCATCTCTCTCCTCCGTCACCGGGAGTGCACCCCCTCGGCTCCTCATGAGCTTCCGGCGGCGCGCCCCGATCTGACGATCGATCATCCAAGCAGCTGCGCGGTCGAGGTGGCGAAGGTCGTGATCCATGAGGGTGGTGGAGCTCTGCACGCCCGTGCAGAGCTCCAACCCGCTTTCCCCACCCTTGGCCTGGACGACGCTGTCGTAACGAGACTCGGATGGGACTCCGCGCCGGCTTCCGGAGGGCTCGGCAAGGATCCCGAGCGCGCTGTTACCCGAGCGCCTTGGCCTTGATCGCGTCGAACTCCGCCTGGGTGATGGTGCCGCTGTCGAGCAGCCCCTTGGCCTTCTCGATCTCCTGTGCGGCACCGCCGCTGCCGGCGGCCGCGCGGACATGCTCGTCGAACTGCTGCTGGCTGGCCTGCATCTCGCTCATGCGCCGCTCGGTCATGCCGTCGTGGTTGGCGATCATGTAGATGAAGACGCCTAGGTACGGAAGGATGATCACGAATATGCACCAGAGCGCCTTCGACCAACCGCCGATGTCGGTGCGGCGGAAGACGTCCGCAAAGATCATGAACAGCAGCCAGATCCAGATCACCCAGAAGAAGAAGATCAGCATCGACCAGAAAATCCCGCCGAACGGGTACGACGCAGCGAAAACCATGCGCACTCCTATGTTTGCTATGGGTGCCGGCCGGGACCGGCCGGCACCGGCTCGTCACTGCGGATGGCTATCGCCTCGCGCGGCCGACGTGTCGGCGCGCATCCTACCCGCAAACTCCCCAGGCTTCATCAGCCTCACCCGAGCGCCGCCGCTTCTACTGCCGCGGATGGCTCGACGTCAGGCAGGCGCATCATGCGGAAGGAGTTGAACAGCCCCAGCAGCCCAGCGAGGATCGGGATGAGTAACGCCACCTGCAACGAGAGGTTTGTCGCGTGCGTGTTGATCTTCAGGATCTCTGCCTGGACCGCCTGAGGCTCCGTTGCGACGATTCGCTCGAGCTGAGTGTTGCTCACGACCTCCGCGTCGTGCTCCATGGTGTGTGAGATCTGCTGCTTCTGGGAGGACGGGATCACAGAGCTCGCGTTCACCATGTTCGTGAACGCGAGTGACAGGGTCGCGAGCAGGATCCCGCCGGCCATCGCGAGCCCGAATGACAGCCCGAATGAGCCGGCCGCCGAGTTGACTCCAGCCGCCTCGCTGACCCGCTCCTCGTCGATCGGGGCGAGCGTGTAGTTGTTCAGTTGGGAGACGAGCAGACCGAGCCCCGCCCCCGCGATCATCAGGGGCGCGACCAGGTACCAGCCTGAGGTCGCTCTCGGAATGATCGGGATCAGCAATGCCATGCCGACCGTGCTCAGCGCAAACCCTACGCGGATCACGCTCGCGGATCGTCGGCGCTTGCGGCTTTTCCCGGCGAGCATCGCCGCTGCGAACATCGTCAGCGATAGCGGTGCCAGGGATAGCCCTGTCTGCATCGCGGTGTACTCCAGCTTGATCTGGAGGAAGATCGGCAGAGCGATCATGGCGCCGCCGAGCGTGACGTTCTGCATCGTCTGCCCGGAGATCCCGAGTCGGAAGTTCGGAAGCCGGAACAGGTCTGGGTCGAGCACGGTGACCTTGCCCTCGCGGTGGCGCCGCACGAGCCAGCGGGCAAACGCGAACAGTGCAACCGAGCCGATCGCGATCAGCAGGACGACGTAATCGCCTCCCTCCTGCCACACCAGGATGCCGAGCACCACGCCGCCCATCCCCAGGACCGAGAGGATCGATCCGACGACGTCAACGTGGCGGTCGCCCGTGTATGGGATGTCCTTCACTAGCCGGATCTGCGACAGCACGATCGCGATCACGATCAACTCGAGCAGGAACCCAACACGCCAGGACAGATAGGTCGTCAGGAACCCACCCAACAGCGGACCGACCGCCGCAGCGATCGCTGCTGCAGCTCCGACAAGGGCATAGGTCCTCTTCTGGGCGGCTCCCTCGAAGTTGCCGTGGATAAGCGACTGCATCGCGGGCAGCAGCAGGGACGCACCAAGGCCGCCGATGATCGCCCAGAAGATCACGATCGCCGTGATGCTCTGCGCCAAGGTCATCGCCAGCGCACCGACTGCGTAGCCCAAAAGGCCGAGCACATACGCTCGTTTGCGACCGATCAGATCCCCAACCTTGCTGTTGATCAGGATGAACGATGCCGAGATGAGCGCCTCGAGGGCGATCGCGGACTGAACCGCGCTGACCGTCGTTCCGAGGTCGTGAACGACCTTTGAGATCGACACGTTCATCAGCGACGTGTCAACCACGAGCACGAACATCGCCATCGCCAGCAGCAGAGCTAGGCGCGTGCCCCCGGTCTCCTCCTGGAGAGTCTCCGCCGTCGCGTCATCCACGCCAGACATCTAGATCCTCCCGGCCGCGCGACAAACGCGGATCGGCATTTCCCGCCGCTCCAGATCCGCGGCCAGCAAGCGTGCGCGCCGCAACAACCAGGACATCAGGACGAGTCGTCATCCGCCACACTACTACCGCACGTGCTCCGTCTCGTTACAAGCAGCTGGCGCAGGTGCCCGACGCAACGGATCGATTCACTGACACAAATCTCGGGGCCTTGAGCGCTTCTTCGCCGCCGAGGGTGGGCTGGAGTCCGCAAAAGCCGCGATTTCGGCTCGGACAGCTGGCGCTGTCGTGGCTGGTCACGGGGATTGGCACGTTCGTCGCGGCGGCGATCGTTCCCGGCGTTCACGTCGGAAACTTCGGCGACGCCCTCGTGGTCACGGTCCTGATTGCGGCCCTGAACGCGGTGCTTCCGCCGATGGTCGCTGCGCTCCGGCTGCCGTTCACACTGCTGCTCGGCTTCCTGATCATTCTCGTGCTGGATGCGCTGATTCTGTTGCTCGTCTCACATATCGACGCGAGCGCGTTCACGGTGGACTCGTTTGGGTGGGCGCTGCTGGCAGCGCTGGTGATCTCCGCCACGGTTGTGGTGTTGCAGGCGATCCTGGGGGTCAATGACGATGACATCTATACGTTGCGAGTGATCAACAGGATCTCGCGGCGTCAGGGTGAGCGAGTGGTGACGGACGTCCCGGGGTTGCTGCTGCTTGAGATCGACGGCTTGGCCTTGCCGGTCCTGGAGCGGGCGATGCGCGATGGGGAGACGCCGAACATGGCGCGCTGGGTCGAGTCGGGCGAGTTCCGTCTCCACGAGTGGGAACCCGACCTCAGCTCCCAGACGGGCGCGAGTCAGGCTGGCATCCTGCTCGGCGCGAATGACAACGTGCCCGCCTTTCGTTGGGTGGAGAAGGACACGGGGAAGCTGATCGCATGCTCGTCGCCACGGGATTGCGCTCTGATCGAAGAGCGGCTGGCCACCGGGATCGGCCTGCTGGTTGACGGGGGAGCGAGTCGCGGGAACCTCTTCTCAGGGGAGGCCGATGCCACGATCCTGACGGCCAGTCGGATCTCCGCTGAGCGGAGGGCCAACCGTGGCTACCGCACGTTTCTGGCGAACGGGTTCAACGTCACTCGCCTGTTGGTTCTGTTTTTCTGGGAGGTGATCATCGAGTGGGTTGCCGCGGCACAGCAGCGACGGCGGAATGTGCGCCCGAGGGGTCATCGGGGCGGCAGGTATCCGTTCGTGCGAGCAGCGATGTGTGTGGGTGTGCGGGACCTGATCGTGTTCGCTGTTCTGACCGACATGATGCGCGGGCGTCCGATTGTGTACGCGACGTTCTCAAGTTACGACGAGGTTGCCCACCATTCGGGGCTGGAACGCACCGACACGCTCGAGGCGCTCCGGAAGCTCGATCAGCAATTCGGGCGGATCGAGCGGGCCTGTCGATACGCTCCGCGGCCCTACAGACTGGTGGTGCTCTCAGACCACGGCCAGACGCAGGGGGCGACGTTCAAGCAGCGAAATGGCTACGACCTACGTGAGTTGGTCGAGCGCTCCACTACGCGCGGGACGCGTGACCGAACCCTCTGGTCGCGATGAGAACGAGGCAACGGTCACCCACGCGGTGGCTGAGGCGACGGGGCGCGGACGGGCCGGCGGTGACTCAACAGTGCGGGACCGAGACGTTGTGGTACTCGCGTCGGGCAACCTTGGCCTGATCTATCTGATGGAGGAAGCCCGACGTCTGACGATGGAGGAGATCGAGGAGCGACACCCGCAGCTGCTGGAGACGCTGCGCCGACATCCCCACATCGGATTCCTGATGGTTCACTCAGCCGAGCACGGCCCCGTCGTCCTGGGAGGATCCGGCTCGAACTATCTGGACGAGGAGCGAGCCGAGGGGCGGGACCCGCTTGCACACTTCCCTCCGAACGCCGCTCGCCACATCCGCCGTGCCGATGGATTCGCGAACGCCCCGGACGTCCTTGTCAACAGCTTCTACGACCCGAGCCTCGAGCAGGGCTGCGCGTTCGAGGAGCTGATCTCGTTCCACGGCGGCCTCGGTGGGCCGCAGACCCGGCCCTTCATTCTCCATCCCGCCCACCTGACGATGCCTCCCGAACCAGTGGTCGGCGCGGTCGCCGTACACGACCTGCTGGTGGGCTGGCGCCGAGCGCTTCAGGATCACCCGCCAGGAGCGGTCTCGGCTTCTGGAAGCCGAGGCAATGCCACATCCAGCTAGCGGTGGCGACGCCGACCACAGCGCGACCGTCACGTGGCTCGGACACGCCAGCGTGCTCATTTCGATGGATGGTGCGCGACTACTCACCGATCCGCTGCTGCGGGACCGGATCGGCCCGCTGGTCCGGGCGGCCCCGCGAGTTGCGATGGGCGAAGTGGATGAACTGGACGCGATTCTGCTCTCCCATCTGCACGCCGACCACGTCGACCTTCCCTCCTTGAGACGCCTTGGACACGGACATGTCGTTCTCGCTCCAGATCAGGCCGGGCCATGGCTCAACAGCAAGGGAGTGTCCGGAGTCCAGCAGCTGCGGCCAGGTGACGAGACGAACGTCGGGCCCCTGAGCGTGACCGCCGTCCCGGCAATCCACGATCCTCGGCGTCGGCCGCTGGGACCGCGGGCCAACCCAATCGGTTACGTCGTCAGGGGATCCAGATCGGTGTACTTCGCGGGTGACACCGATCTGGACCCTGCCATGGCTCGACCTTCGCGGGTCGATCGATGTCGCCTTGATTCCGATCTGGGGGTGGGGACCATCGGTGGGGCCCGGGCACCTGGACCCGAAGCGTGCAGCCCTGGCCGTGGCATCGATCGCCCCGGCAATCGCGATTCCGATTCACTGGGGAACGTTCACGCTCAGGTGGTTCGGCGCCCGCCGCGCCGATCTGGAACACCCTGCGATCGAGTTTGCGGCGTTGGCCAAGCGATACGCGCCGGAGGTCGACGTGCAGGTTCTTGCTCCCGGCGAGCGGCTGGACATCTAGCGAGCTTGCTGCTCCGCGGGCTTCTTGAGACACATCCGGAGCCCGGCGCGTCGGCCGCGGCGTGATCATCCGCCAGCGGCGATAGGTTCACGGCTTCCAGGCTTACGCGTCGGAACCGTGAACAAGACCATCTCGTCACTTCCCAATTGGTTCCAGCGTTGGGGCGTCGGCTCCTGGTTGGTGGTCGGGATGGTCCTGGTCCTGGTCGGTGTCGTCTGGCTGTTTGAGACGACCTCAAGCATCGTCGACCCCCTGATAGCGGGATTTGTGATCGCCGCCGTGAGCGGCGTGTTCGTCGACAAGCTCGAGGAACGTGGCGTGTCACGGGCCGCCGGTGCGGGCATTCTGGCGCTCGCGCTGGTCGCGCTGACGGTCCTGATGGTGGGATTCGTGATGGCCGCGATCACTTCGCACGAGCCGCACATCGACGCCCTGCTCTCGACGGCTGTAGACCGGGTTCAGAGTTGGGCACAGAGCCTTGGCATCACGTCAGCGTCGAGCGCTGCCAAGGAGATCAAGAAGGCTGTTCCCGAGATCGGTCGCACCCTGCTCTACGGAGTCGCGAAGGGCATCTCGGGGCTCACTTCCCTGATCGTCTTTCTCGGCTTCACAGCGTTCGCGACGTTCTTCCTCGTCAAGGACGCCCCGTCGTTGGGGCAATGGATCGAGCGACACATGGGCATGCAGCCCCAGGAGGCGAGAATCATTGTTGCCGACATCATCCAGGCACTGCGCCGTTATTTCCTCGGGCTCACGATCATCGCGGCGCTGAGCACCGCCGGGGTCACGCTCGGCGCCTGGATCGTCGGATTGCCAATGATCGGAACGATCGCGCTGGTCGCGTTCCTCGGCAGCTACGTGCCGATCCTCGGAGCATGGGCGGCAGGAATCTTCGCCGTCGCGCTCGCCCTCGCCAACCTCGGGGCGACGTCCGCGCTGATCATGGCAGTGATCGTGTTCGTCGCCAACGGCCCGCTTCAGCAAATAGTCCAGCCGGTCGTCTACGGCGCCACGCTGCGCCTGAACCCGCTCGTCGTCTTCAGCGTCACGATCGCCGCGGGGACGCTGCTGGGCATCCCCGGCATGGTGCTGGCTGCACCCCTAGTATCCGCCTCAGTCCGTGTCCACGACGATCTGCGAGAGCTGAGATCTGCTGCTCCGACGACCTCGTCGGAGCCCCATGACGGTAGATTCCGAGCCTGATGCTGATCGTCTCCGCCTACGAGTGCCGCAGTATGCCGGGGTCAGTACCCGGCAGCCGGACGTCTCCGCGAACGTCTCCACAGGTCGGGCTGGCTGTCGCCTCAGCGGTCTTGCTGCTCGCCCTCTGGGAGAGCAGCAAACTGATCGCGCCCCGTCGGTAACCGAGGCCAGGGCGAGATCAGATGGCGCGGCCCACGCCTCCGGGGATCCGCTCGCTCACTAGCTACCGGATCTCATGGCTGCGGAGCGACATCGTCGCCGGGGTCGTCCTCACGACGCTGCTCGTGCCGCAGGGCATGGCCTACGCCGAGCTCGCCGGCCTGCCTGCGATCACAGGTCTCTATACGTCGATCCTATGCCTGATCGGATACGCGCTGTTGGGGCCATCGCGAATCCTCGTGCTGGGTCCAGACTCATCGCTTGGCCCGATGATCGCCGCGACGATCCTTCCGATCATCGGCTCGGACGGCAGCCCGGAACGGGCGATCGCGCTGGCATCGATGATGGCACTGATCGTCGGCGCATTCATGATCCTCGCCGGGATCGCCAAGCTCGGCTTCATTGCCGACCTGCTCTCCAAGCCAACGCAGCTCGGCTACATGAACGGACTGGCGCTGACGATCCTGATCGGGCAGCTGCCGAAGCTGTTCGGCTTCTCGACGGACGCCAACGGCCTGATCAACGAGGCGCACGCTTTCATCCACGGGCTCGGGTCGGGCGAAGCGGTTCCCGCGGCCGTCGCGATCGGCTTCCTGAGCCTGGGGTTGATTCTCGTGCTGAGCCGTTGGCTTCCCCGTGTCCCAGGCGTGCTGGTGGCGGTGGTCGTTGCGATTGCCGCAACGTCGATGTTCAACCTGGCAGGCCACGGGGTGTCGCTCGTGGGCACGCTGCCCAAGGGGTTTCCGCCGCTCACCCTGCCCAACCCGGTGTCGGATCTCCCATTGCTGATCGCGGGATCGCTTGGGATCGTGCTCGTCGCGCTCGCCGACACGATCTCGACCGCGTCTGCATTCGCCGCGCGAACCGGACAGGAGGTCGACGGCAACGGGGAGATGATCGGGATCGGCACCGCGAATGTCGCCGCCGGGTTCTTCCAGGGCTTTCCCGTCAGCACCAGTGGCTCGCGTACCGCGGTCGCCGAACAGGCCGGTGCCAAGACGCAGTTGACGGGCCTTGTTGGAGCGGCCTTGATCGTATTGATGCTGGTTCTCGTGCCCGGGCTGCTCAAGAACCTCCCGAACCCAACGCTCGCCGCGGTCGTGATCGCGGCCTCACTGTCGCTGGCCGACATCCCCGGAACGGTTCGGTTGTGGAAGCAGCGTCCCGTCGAATGCGTGTTGTCGGTCGCCGCGTTCCTCGGGGTCGCATTGCTCGGCGTCCTCCAGGGGATCGCGGTGGCGGTTGTGTTGTCGATCCTGAACGTGTTCCGCCGCGCTTGGTGGCCGTACCAAACGACGCTCGGGCGTGTGCCTGGACTCTCCGGATATCACGATCGGCAGCTCCACCCAGAGGCTGATGAACTGCCGGGCCTCGTCATCTTCCGGTTCGATGGACCGCTGTTCTTTGCCAACTCACGAACCTTCCGCGACGAGATCCGGGCTCTCGCTGCGAGGAAGGCTCGTCCTGACTGGATCGTGATCGCTGCGGAGCCGATAACCGACATCGACACGACCGCGGCTGACATGCTCGCCGAGCTCGATGAAGAGCTCAACGCAAACGGCACGTCACTGGTATTCGCCGAGCTCAAGGACCCGGTCCGGTCAAAGCTCGAGCGCTATGAGCTGATCGGTCCGCTTGACAGGGACCATTTCTTTCCGACGCTGAACGCGGCCGTCGAGACATTCCGTGACCAGACCGGTGCGGATTGGGTCGGTCACGGCGACGACGGGTTCGAGGGCGCTGCCTCAACGAACCCCGACTAGCAGGCGGTTCGCAGTGGAGCCAGACGGTTTCGAACCGACGACCTCCTGCTTGCAAAGCAGGCGCTCTCCCAGCTGAGCTATGGCCCCGAGGGCTTGGAGTTTATCGCCTTGGTTTGGATGACCGAGACGGTCTCGGACCGAGCGCAGGCATGGGTGCTGCGGCTGGGGTTCTCTCGCTAACCGGCTGCCCGGTGTTCGAAGCGGACGAGGTCAAGAGGCGGAGGCAGGCCGAGTTCCGCGAGGGCGGAGCGGGCACGCGCGAGAACGGCGCGGGCGGCGCCACGACGGCCCTGCTGAAGCAGGGCGCTGGCGGCGCGGAGGTAACGGTGCTCGTCGTAGGGGGCGAGGTCGATCGCGAGTTCGACGAAGCGCCGCACCTCATCGAGGTCGCCTCGCTCGGTCGCGATGTCGCTGCACAGATCCAGCAGCTCGAGGGCGATCCGGCGGACCCGCTCCCGAGGCCGCTCGAGCCAGGGCTCATAGGGGTCGCCGGGCAGCAGGTCGCCGTGGTAGCGGGAGATGGCAGAGGTGGCCATCGCAACGGCGAGGCTTGGCTCGGCGGCGCCGAACGCCGCGGCCCGGCGGGCCTCCCGTTCGAACTCGTGGAGGTCGACCCGGAGATCGGAGGCGAGTGACAGGCTGTCGCCGTCGCGGACTATCACCTCGCCGGCCTCGGAGCGCAGCCGGCTGAGTGTGGTTCGCAGTCGGTTGCGGCCGGCCTCGGGATCGACGCCGGGCCAGAGGGCGTCGATCACGGCGTCTGCCGGCAGCTGGCCGCCCGTGGCAACGAGGAGCTTCAGCAGTTGGGGTCCGCGGCCCGCGGGGAGCGGGATCGGCCGGCCCGCACGGGTGAGCTCGAAGCGACCGAGGACGCTCAGCGTGACAGGCAGTGAGGCGCGCTCGAGTGCAAGGGCGGCGGGCTGGCCGGTAGCGGTCGCCAGCCCGAGCAGCGCCTCGGTCAGCTCGCGTTCCTTGGTGATCGGAAGCTGATCAAGCCCGATTCGCGCCGCCTCCTCGAATGCACGGGCCGCGAGCGCTCCGGCGCCCTGCTGGCCGCGCCGAAACGCGGCGAATGCCCGGAACAGCGTCACCCGCCAGCGCTCGCGCGGGTCGACGCGATGCGTGAAGACCGCGTCGAGCCGGCGCTCCGCAAGGTCGGGGTCGCCGTGCCTGGCCAGCAGAGCGGCCTCCGCCATTGCGAGCACCGGCTCGCCGTCCTTGGGGTCGCGCAGGCCGCGATCGAGGTAGTCCTGGGCGAGCGTGATCTCGCCGACGCGATCGAGCATGTCGGCGGCGTCGGCGAGGAAGTCGCCGGACATCGGCTCGAACCACTCGCCCGAATGCTGCTCGACGAGTCGCAGATGCTCGATCACAGAGCTTCCGTCACCGAGGTGGGACGCGATGATCGCCCGATTCCAGTACGCGAACGCGCAGAGCTCGACGTCGGCCAGTCGCTCGCCCACGGCGAGCAGTTGGCGTACGGAATTGTCAGCCTCCTCGTAGCGGCTGAGCTCGACCAGAACCTCGGCGCGGAAGCTCTGCAGGAAGCCCCACCGCCGTGGGCGTTCGACGACCGTGCTGAGCCCCTCGTCCAACATTGCAAGGGCAGCCCTGGCATTGCCGAGCGCGAACTGGATCCACATCGCCCGGTAGGGCACGGTTCCCGCGGCGACCGTTGGCAGGCCGACCCGGCGATAGATCGCCGCCGCCCGCGCAAACAGCTCGTCGGCCCTGCGCATCGCCGCCTCGTCGCGCACCCCGTGCTCATCGGTCCGCCAGCATGTCGCTCGCGCCAGCGCCGACAGTGCTCGCGCCTCGGTGATCGGGTCGACGTGCCGCTCGCGTTCCAGGAAACTCGTCGCCCGGCTCTCGACGAGGTCGAACTCGCTGTAGCGCATCAGGTCGGTGATCCGTTCGGCCTCGAGCGCGGTCGCGAGCTCGTCGTTGCCGCTGGAGTCGGCGAGGCGCTCAAGTCGTTCCAGGACGATGGCGCGCTTCTCGAACAGAGCGGCACCGTCGTACAGGCGAGCGAGATGCAGGAGGACAGCCGGGTGGCGATCGAGCGTCGCGGTATCGAAGCCGTTGACGAACCCCTCGTATTGAAGGATGTCGATCGCGTCGAGCGATCGAGGTGACGCGGAACCGAGCAGATCAGCCGCCGCGTCGGCCTCGCCGATCATCAGCAGCAGCTCGACGGCCGCAGCCGCGTCGCCGCGGGCGAGGTGAGACCCGAGCTCGCCGCGCTCAGGGTCGCCACGTCCGCGGGTGCCAGGGTGGTCAGGAACTCACGCACCGGACCCGGGAGGTCCCAGCGTCCTTCGCCGACAGGCGCGAGCGGTACTCCGGCGGCGAGCGCTCGCTCGAGGAAGTCCTCGCCGGCCACCGCATCGAGCGTCAATCTGTCGGTCGGCACGAGCCGCGCGACCTGAGCGAGCCGTTGAAGATCGCGCTCCGCAAGTGCCGAGACCGCCTCGTCGAGAATCGTCGCCACCGCATCCTGACCGTGCTGCGCGCGCCCGTTGCCAGGGCTATCCAGGCGAGCTCCTCCGGTTCGACGCGCTCGCGCTGCGCTGAGTACGGTCGCCGCAGTCCAGCCCCCGGTGGCGGCGTGCAGCGCTTCAACCGCCGCTTCGTTGACCGTGGAGTCCAAACCCACGGCTGCAGAGTTCCCGAACCTCGTCGGGACGCAGCGCGAGGTCGGTCGCCTGCAGGTGGCGGAACTCGGCCCGTCGCAGGCGTTCGGCTCCGGCGGAAGGCGGCGTGCCAGCACCAGCAGGCGCTGGTCTGTGCGGACGCACTGGGCGAGCGAGTCGATCAGCTCAGCGGTCTGTCGGTCGGCGTGGTGGGCGTCGTCGATGACGAAGGCGCAGAGCCTCGGACTCGAGCGCCGCGTCGCCGCCTCGATCACACCGTGGAGGTCGTCGGGGGTGCTCGCCGATTGCGGCTGCGGCCTCGCGGAAGCCTGCGCTGGCGATCCCGGACCTCAGGCGCGCGGTGAACAGCGCCGCGCTTCCGGATCCGGCATGCAGGGTGACGTCGATCTCGACCGCGTTCCAGGCATCGACGATCTCAGCCGCCAGCGTCGTCTTGCCAGTAGCCGCCGCCGGCCTCGACGACAACAACCTGCTCCTCCACCACCGAGGTGACGAGGCGGGATCTCGGAATGTGGTGGGCGGGGAGCGTTCGCAACGGCTCTCGGTACCGGCGCGAGGACCGGGGCAGAGGCCGCCAAGCGGCTGCGCTCTCCGGTCGGTGGCGGCAGTGTAACGCCCGGTGTAATGCCCTCGCCAATCCGTGCGGTGCAATCACCGCGCTGCTTCTGAGATGGACGCTGGTGTCAAGGGTTGGCTGATGTTTGGGTGAGTTGTTGTTGGTCATGGTGGTGGTCGCTGGGGTCTGGCGGCTGGTGCGATGGCAACGACGACTGTCACTCTGAGATGCGCGGGTCGGAACCGCAGGACAGTGTCCGGTCGTGAGCTGCCTCGAACTAGCGGCGCGTGTTGGCTAACGCATAGAAGCGTCGAGGATCCTCCGGAGCTGTCGCACCGGCCGCCACATCCCAGCGTGTTGGTAGGGCGGGAGATCTGACCGCTGGTGTTAGGCGGCGTGAGCCTCCTGGCGGGCGGGTTGATCGGTCAGTTCAGCCCAGAGAAAGCCGGCGAGTTCTCGAGCGACAGCGACCGTCACGACAGTGGAGCGCTTGCCGGTCTGGGTGAGATGTCGGTAGCGGTGATGAAGGCGGATCTGGGCCTGCCAGGCTCGCGCTGAGGGCTCAGGCCCAGCGGTGGGCCGTCTCGGAGCGTGGCGGTAGTGCCAGGCCGCTTCGATCAACAACCGTCGCGCGTGCCGGTTTCCGGTCTTTGTGATGTGCCCACGATGCTGGGACTCACCGGATGAGTACTCACTCGGGGTGATTCCCAGCCAGGCCGCGAGCTCACGCGGATGACCGAAGCGCGAGAAGTCGCCGATCTCGGCGATCAGCCCAAGCGCGGTCAGCGTCGAGATTCCACGGAAGCCGGTGAGGGCATTGACCTGGCCAGCCCACCGGTCCAGGCCGGCGATCTCTTCGAGTCTGCAGTCGAGCACCTTGAGCTGCGAATCGATCTGATCGAGGTGCAGGATCATCTGCTCAAGCGCGAGCTGAGCGAGCGGGTCCTCGAGGCGTTGGGCGCGGACCCACGCGATATGCATCTTCGTCCAGGCCTTCTTCCCATCACGGTAGATCCGGTGATAGCGACCGAGCTGCTTGACAACCCGGTGCCGGGCCGCGGTCCGCGCGCAACGGATGTCATCACGACAACGCAGCAGATCCCGGAGCCCCTCGGCCTCCAGTGTCGGTGGCTGACAGAAGCGCAACAGCCCCGCGCGGAACAACGTCACAAGCTTCCTAGCGTCACGCCGATCGGTCTTGACCCGATCACCAGCCCGGACCGGAACCAGCGACGGCGCGACCACATCACAGGCCACGCCCATCGAGGTCAGTAACCGCCAAAGCGCGAAACCGCCCGGGCCTGCCTCATAGGCAACCGCGAGCCCCTCCGGACCGCCGAGCTTGGCGACAAACCGGCGGATCGCGCTCTCGGTCGTCTCGATCCGCTGGATCTCCGAGCGGCCGCCCTGCGGCGGCAAGACCGCCGCGACGATCGAGAGCTTATGCACGTCCAAAGCGACCCACAGACGCACATCAGCAGGCGCGGTCGAGATAACGTCAGGCATGGGCTGGTCCTCCAACACGGTCGTATGCGGCACTGGCCAAAGTGGCCCTGAACACCGCTGAAGCTAACCCGCGCTCTTGCGACACGAGGACCAGCCCCTCGCGTCCATACTGACTAGTTGTCGAAGTCGAAGTCCCGCGGGGGGCGCTGCTCGAACCAGAGCCGATCGTGCTCGGGAGTGTCCTGAAGGAACTCCGGTGTCTCCTCGAGCACGTCCTCATCCTCATTCTGCTCGCTGTCGAAGACCTCCTCGACAGCGAACTCCCGCGTCGCCTGCGACTCATGATGAGGCTCCGGTGGAGCGTGGTGCTCCGCTTCCGACGCGGGGTGCTCCTGCTCGGCCGGCGGCGCAGCAGCGGCATCGGCGTCCCGTGTCGATTCGTCCTCGGGCTCGTCCGGGTCGTCCGCCGCCTCATCCGGCCCAGGCGGTTCGGCCGTGAACCGCGGCCGCTTGGGCGGGTGATCGAATGTCAACTGCGGCGGCTCGAGCGTGGAGTGCAGTTCAGTTGCGGGCTCGTCCCCGGCCTCATCCTGATCGCCGTCGTCAGTGTGATCGTAGAAGTCGTCATCTTCGGGAAGCTCACTGTGTTCGATGAACTCGTGGTGCTCCAGCGCGTAGTCATGCTCAGATGACTCAGGTTCCTCGGGCGCCGGCGCGGCGCCTCGGTTGCGGCGAAGGAAGCGGCGCCTGGGTTGCGGCGGTTCGACGGTCGCGTCATCCGGCGCGTCATCACCGTCAGGCAGATCGTCGTCGTATGCGCCGGCCCCGTAGTCGCCGATCGGATCCAACTCGGGCTCGGCCTGTACCGAGCCGATCGGTGGCTCCCGACGTACCGGGCCGAGTGCTTCCCGCTCGAGTCGCTCGATCTCGGCCGGATCGGCGCCCCGGGCGCGTTTCAGATCCAGATGCTCGCGGATCGCTTCGTCCAGCAGGCCCATGGCTAAAGCCTATCGAGTTGGAGGCAGGCTGCTGCAAACAGGACACCGTCCCGGGCACCGTCGGCGGGGCTGCCGGCCAGCGGGCCGAGCAGCCCCGAGTCCAGCGCTCAGTCTTCCGGTCGGTCGCTGAGGTCGTGGGTTCTGGCCGCGTGCAGGCACGGCGGCTAAACTGCCAGCGACCGGGCGGCGTTCGCCGCCACGCGGGGCTATAGCTCAGTTGGGAGAGCGCCTGGATCGCACCCAGGAGGTCGCCAGTTCGAATCTGGCTAGCTCCATTTCAAGGAGGTCCGAGGTCCGCCTGGCGCTGCTTTCCGGTGGGTCAGAGCGGTTACGATCTGGACATGTGCGCAGGCGCGCAGGCGGAGACGTCAACGCCGTCGACTCCTGCTCTGGAAGGCGGCCCGAGGTGAGTCGGCGCAGCCTCGTGCTCTTCGGGGTGATGTGCGTCGTCTGGGGCATCCCGTACCTGCTGATCCGGGTCGCGGTGCGCGAGCTCTCGCCGGCGTTCCTGGTGTTCGCTCGCACTGGACTCGCCGCCCTGATCCTGTTGCCGCTTGCGGCGCAGCGGGGCCAGCTGCGTGTGCTGCGGCCGCACTGGCGCGCGGTGCTGCTGTTCGCGGCCGTTGAGATCGCCGTCACCTGGCTGCTGTTGTCTCGGGCTGAGGAACGGCTGACGAGCTCTCTGACGGGCCTGCTGATCGCAGCTGTACCACTGGTCGCAGCCGTGGTCGCGGTTGCGACTGGCAGCGCCCACGGCCTGGAGCGTCGAGGTTGGTTCGGGCTGCTCGTCGGCATCCTCGGAGTCGCTGCCCTGGTCGGATTGAACTTCGGTCGAGTCGGTGTCGTCCCGCTGCTCGAGATCTGCGTTGTTGTGCTCGGGTATACCGCCGGACCACTGGTGCTCTCCCGGTACCTCTCTGATCTGCCCGGCCTCGGTGTGGTCGCGGCATCGCTGACCGTCACAGCGCTGGTCTACGCGCCCTTCGCGGCGTTTGAGATCCCGAGCCGGTTGCACCTCGATGTGGCGGCCGCCGTCGTCGGCCTGGCGGTCATCTGCACAGCGCTCGCGTTCGTCCTCTTCTTCGAACTGATCGCTGAGATCGGCCCGGTCCGCGCCACGGTGATCACCTATGTCAATCCGGCCGTCGCCGCCGTACTCGGCGTGCTTCTGTTGGGGGAGCGCTTCACCGTGGGCATGGGCATCGGCTTCGCGCTGGTCCTCGGCGGATGTGTCCTGGCAACGGCGCGCCGCGCGCCCGACCGGCACGGTGCCGGCCCGGTTCTGGAGACCGCGGCGGGCTGAGGGCTCAGCACCCGGACGGCTCAGCTCGCCGGACACCTGAGCATGCCGAACATCTCAGGGACTGGGTACCAGCAGCTAGAGGGCGCGATCGGCGCCCGCAATGGTGGTACTGGCTCCCGCGTCGGGCACTGGTCGGCCCCATTGCTGGAAGCGCCGGGAACTGGGAATGTTGCTCCCAGGGCAAGGTCAGGGCGATTGAATGAGGCGAGGTGATTCATCAAGGCGACACGTACAGCGACTCGAGCCGAGGTCGGGGTACTGACCGTCGACGATCAGGCCGTGTTCCGTTCGGCGGCCCAGGAGGTCATCGACGCGATACCCGGCTTCTCGATGCTTGGGGAGGCGGCCAACGGTCAAGAGGCGGTGGCGCTCGTCGGCGAGCTGCGGCCGGACCTCGTGCTGATCGACGTGCGAATGCCTGAGATCGACGGGGTCGAGACCTGCAGACGGATAAGGCAGCTGGACAGTGACGCCGTCGTCGTCCTGATCTCGCTCGACGATCCGGCGGATATCAGCGCGCTGATCGCAGACTCGGGCGCCGCCGCATTCCTCAGGAAGCAGGACTTCCGGGGCGCATCATTGCGCGCTCTGTGGGCGGCTCATCGCCCGAACGATTGACCTGGGCGCGGAGCCGGCGCGAGCGGCACCTGTCCGTCGACGCAGGTCCCTTCGCCCACCGCGGAGGTGACCGCAAGCCCGCCCCCAAGTGCTGCGAGACGGTCCGACATGTTCGCGAGACCTGCCCCGGCCGTGACGTGCCCCGGTTCAAATCCGGCTCCGTCGTCGCGGATCGCGATATGCAGGGTGCGGTCGTCTGCCGACAGCGCGATCGTGATCTGGGTGGCGCCCGTCGCGTATTTTGAGGCGTTCTGGATCGCCTCCAGACAGCAGAAATAGACGGCACTCTCGAGCGCCTCGGAGTACCGGCCGACGTTCGTCGCGGCCACGGTGGTCGAGATTGGCGTTCGCAGCGCTGCTGATCTCAGGGCCGCGGGCAGCCCCTCGCTCGCGAGCAGCGGCGGGTAGACCCCTCGTGCCAGGTTCCGAATCTCCTCAAGCGCCCCGGTCAGTTCCTGGGCCAGCGCGCTCAGTCGCGCCCGAGCCTGTTGAGGCTCCTCGTCGATTGCCTCGCCGGCAAGCTCCAGTCGCATTCGCAGGGCGACCAGGCGCTGCTGCGCTCCGTCGTGGAGATCGCGCTCGATCCGGCGACGCTCGTTGTCGGCGGCCGCCAGGATCCGGGCCCGCGAGGCGCTCACCTCACGCAGGGAGGTCCTCAACTCATCGGACAGCCGCTGATTCTGAAGTGCGATCAGGGTGTATGCCGCAACCGCCTCGGTGAACGCGGTGTGTCCCTCAAGCGCGGCGTCGTGGACGATTCCGGCCAGGACCCGGCCGCCGTCCCATACCTCTGTGAACGCCGAGCCGGAGTCCGATGGCGGTGACGCCGCTTCGCCCTCCGAACCCGTCCACCGGCCAGGCGTCACCTGATCGGGGAAAATCAGTCTCAGCGTCGGGTCCTCGAAGGAGTCCGACAGCGCCAGACTGAGGTCGCCTGGATGAAGCGCGCGCCAGATCGCGGGCGCAAGCTGCTGCAGCGCGCGGGCCACGTAGAGCTCCCATCGCAGCAGCCCGATCAGAAAGCCGAGCGCCAGCGCCGGGAACGTCAGCGCCAAGAGCCAATACAGAGATGGGAGCAGCGACGAGGCCGGATCGCTCGCGCGCAACGTCAGACCCCCGGCCAGAATCACGGTGCGGGCGATCGCGACCGCGAGCACCGGCGTGAGTGTCTGGCACGTGAGCGGGCTCGATGCGCGGATTCGCCACAAGAGCCGGAGTGTCATCGCCGTGAAGAACGCGACCGTGATCACCGATCGCACCGGAATCAGGACGTCGGCGATGAACGCCGGCTGCGAGCCGAGCGCGAAGAATCGGTTCGGTGGGCAGGCTGACGTACAGGTCACGTAGGGAGCCCCGCGCAGGTAATGCGTGACCAGCAGGGCCGAGGGCAGGAACAGAACAACCACGATTGCCGCTGCGATGAAGACGAGCAGGCGGTCGATTCTGCTGGTCAGCCTGCCACTCGGAAATGAGAGGATCAGAAACGCAATCAACGCCTCGAGGCACCAGTACGAGACGCGCCCGGTGCTGTACAGGAACGGGGCCGGTGACTGCGCCAGCGTGGCCAGGAACGACACGAACGCCGCGATCAGGAGGACGCGCCCGAATCTGGCACTGGATTCGTTCATGCCCGCGTAGACACCGACGGCCCAGGGAATCCCCACGAGCGAGACCGAGCCGAGCGCGACCAGGCCGCGGCTGCCGGCACTGCCGCCCAGTGCAACGGTCATGCTGATCGCGCAGAGGGCGAATCCGAGTGCGCCGATCGCGCAGGCCCACGACCGCGTCAGCACCGCTGTTGATTGCCGATTGGATCGTGCCTGCGTCTCAGGTCCTGAGGTCGAGAAGACAACCGCGGGGCCTAGTCGCGATGAGCCGACCGTCACTGTCTCACCCTCCCGAGCTCCCGCGGCCGCGCCAATCGAGGGCCGCAGTTCAGCGTGGCTCGCGTTCTCCGACGCGACCCAGGGAGGCGCCATCGTCCTCGGCCAGGAACATCAGCGTCGCGGTCACGCGCTTGCTGACGTTGTCAGAGGAGGACAGCCCGAGCTTCAGGAAGATCGCACCGATGTGCTTCTCCACCCCTCGCTTGGTCAGGAACAGCGACTCTGCGATCCCACTGTTGCTCTTTCCCTGAGCGATCTCCGCGAGAACCTCGCGCTCGCGCGCGGTCAGCTCACTGAGCGGCGATTGGTCCGCGCGCGAGCGGGCGACGACGAGCGTCTCGATCACCTTCGGATCGATCATCGACTGGCCGGCGGCCACGGCGCGAATCGCGTTGGCAAGCTCACCCCGATGGAGGATGCGCTCCTTCAGCAGGTAGGCGCGGCGGTCCGAGCCCCGCTCGAGCAGCTTCACGGCGTAGCCCGGCTCCGAGTACTGACTCACAACCACGACCCCCACCGACGGGTGAGAGTCATGAAGTGCAGCCGCGACCTGGATGCCCTCGTCGGTCTGGCTGGGAGGCATCCGGATATCGGTCACCACAACGTCGGGGTCGTGCTCCTCCACCGCTGCCACGAGCGTCGCGGTGTCGGCGCAGGACGCAACCACCTCGATGTCATCGGCCGAAGTGAGTAGCTCGCGGACTCCCTCGCGGATGATGAGGCTGTCGTCGGCAACGATGACGGTGATCGCCATGGCGACATACCGTAACGGGCCATGGTGCCGTGGCGCCGGGCGCCCGGCGGTTCTGCGCGATCCGCCCGGCGATTCGCGATCGGATCTGCTACCAGTTCGTCGCCGTGGGAGGTTGGACGCTCGTATTCGTCGGACTGGCCGTGCTCGGGGTCGCGACTGTGTCGTCCCTGCTGTCAGGCACGCCCGTGACCGCCGCGATGGTATTCGTTGCGATCGGGGTGTTGGTCGGCCCCAGGGGACTCGGCGAGGTCGACCCCGTGGTCCAGGGACATACGGTCCGAACGCTGGCTGAGGCAACCCTGGCGCTTGTCCTGTTCTGCGATGCATCACGGATGAACTTCGCGGCTCTGCGACATCAGGCGGGGGTGCCGGTCCGGCTGCTGGGAATCGGTCTGCCGCTCACGATCGTTCTCGGCGCGATCGCCGCGGCGATCTTCAAACACATCACGGTATGCGAGGCGCTGGTGCTGGCGGTTCTGCTGGCGCCGACAGATGCCGCCCTCGGCCAGGCGGTCGTGAGCGAACCACGTCTGCCAGCGAGCGTCCGCCAGGGACTCAATGTCGAGAGCGGTCTCAACGACGGCATCTGCGTGCCGCTCCTGTTCATCGTGCTCGCGATCGCGGAGGCAGACTCTCATGTTGAAAGCGGCCATCACGCACTGTCGATCGTGGTGGAGGAGATCGGTTACGGGCTCGCGGCTGGACTCGGCACGGGCTTGCTCACCGCGGGCGCGGTTCTGTTCGCGGGAAGCCGGCAATGGTTGACCGGCGCCTGGTCGCGGATGGTCCCGTTCGCCGCCGCTGCGATCGCCTACGCGTCGGCCGCGGCACTCGGCGGCTCAGGGTTCATAGCGGCGTTCATCGCCGGTGCGGTCTTCGCAGCTGTGCTGCGCCGCGACCCCGAGGAGATCACAGTCTCGGCCGAGGAGTTTGGCGGCAACCTTCTCAGCGGGGTCACGTTTCTGCTGTTCGGGGCCGTGCTCCTTGGTCCGGTCATCGGCGACCTCAGCTGGCAGGTCGTGCTCTACTCCGTTCTGAGTCTCACCATCGTGCGCATGCTGCCGGTCGCGATCGCGCTCCTGGGTACGCGTGCCCGTCTGCCCACGGTGGCCTTCCTCGGCTGGTTTGGCCCTCGCGGGCTCGCCTCGATCGTGTTTGCGCTGATCGTCGTCCAGGAATCGCATCTGCCCCAGACCGCCACGATTCTCACGGCGACCTATGTCACCGTCGGCCTGTCGGTCCTGCTTCACGGGCTCTCGGCCGTCCCGTTCGCGAACCGCTACGCGACCTGGTACGAGTCGCATCCGCCCGACAGGCGGCCGCCGATGGAGCTGCGGCCCGTCAGAGTCCATCGCGCGCGCGGCTGAGACCGGGACACAAAATGATCGCGCGGCCGCGCTCCAGCGGGTCTATGCTGCGGCCCGACCCGGCAGTGATCCACACGCGAGAGAAGGAGCAGTAAATGGCGACCGAACCCGAGCAGCTTCCGCTGTTGACTCTGATTACAGAGATGACGGCCGATTCGATCGAGGCCACGAGCCTCGACGCGCAGACGATGATGCTGGTGCGGATCGCGGCGCTTGTCGCGATCGATGCGCCGCCGGCCTCGTACCTGCTGAACCTGAAGATGGCCGGCCTCGCCGGAGTTGACGAGGAGGCCGTCCAGGGCGTGCTGACCGCGGTCGCGCCGATCGTCGGCACCCCTCGCGTCGTCAGCGCGATCGGGGCACTGACGGACGCTCTCGAGCTGAAGCTGGAGTTGGGCGACTTCGATTTCGAGTAGCGCTGAGCAGCTTCGGGGCGCGCTCATCCCCTACACCTCGCGCCCTACCTGAGAGTGTGCACCCCCGAGCCTGCTGCGCTCGTGTGAGCTCATATCCTGGGTCTCAGTGACCGCCGAGACCGAGACCGCCGACCGCCACGACATCGAGACCCGCGCCGACTGCGAGAGGCTCGTGCGTACGTTCTATGGCCGCGCGCTGTCGGACCCGATCATCGGCTACCTGTTCACCGACGTGGCACAGCTCGACCTCGAGGCCCACGTCCCGCGGATCACCAACTTTTGGGAGACGGTGCTGCTCGGCGCCCGCAGCTACGGCGGCGGGGCGTTCCGCCCGCACATCGAGCTGCACATGAAGGCGCCGCTTCAGCACGGACACTTCGAGCGCTGGCTGCACCTCTGGCGTGAGACTGTCGACGGGCTCTTCGAGGGTGAGCGGGCGGAGCTCGCCAAGGCCCATGCCGCCCGGGTCGCCGCCGCGTTCGAGTCGCGGCTGCGAACCTTCGACGCTCAGGGGCCTGAGTTTGCGCCGGGCGTTCCCGATGAGCTTCCGGTCATCCAGCACCACCGCTCATCGTGACCGAGCCATCGCGCTGGCCCGGAACGAGCGACAGGCTCCCCGCCAGCCTCCCGATCCGTCTGCTGCGCTGGTGGATTCCGGCGGGGCTCTGCCTGATCGGGACGGTGCTCATGGTCGCCGATGACTTCGACACCTTCGGCGTGTCCGCGTTCGCGGCCTTCGCCGGCGCCGGTCTCTCGACGTGGCTGATCAATTTCCTCTGGCGCCTGGGAGTGAGCGGGGACGACGAGCGCGAACGCGAGGCCAGGGATCGGGAGTACCTCGCCAGGCACGGCCACTGGCCGGACGAGGAGAGCTGAGCGCTGCGCTGGCCCGAACCGCGGCGGGTACTCTCCGCTGACGATGACAGACGCGACAGCGGAGGCCCGGGAGCGGCTGCTGAAGGCCTGGCGGGGCGAGATCCAGGCCGGCGCGATGTACGAGCTGATCGCCGCGCGCCTGCCTGAACGCGAGGCCGAGATCATGCGCCGGATGGCCGCGGCCGAGGGCGGCCATCGGGAGCGGCTGGAGGCCCGCATGCGGGAGCTCGGAGTCGAGATTCCCTCGACCGGCAGCGTGAAGCTGTCCCGGTGGGCGCGGCTGCAGGCGAAGATCGCTCCGGTCGACCGGCTGCTGGCCGCCCGCGAGGCGGCCGAGGATGATGAGGTCGACGACCTCTACAAGCGCTCCACGGGCGATGACACGACCGACGAGCTGCTGCGTGACATCCGTAAGGACGAGCGCTCGCATTCGATGGCCGTCAACGAGATGCGCTCGGGCGGGAGCGGCGATGCGACGTTGGCAGACCTCGAGCTGAGTGAGAATCAGCAGCGTGCCAAGGACCGGCTTGATCGCATCATGGGCCGCGAGAAGTGGCATCAGACAAGCGGCGGTTGGATAGGCGGGGCGATCTACGGCGCCAACGACGGACTCGCGTCGGTGTTCGGAATCGTCGCCGGCGTCTCCGGCGCCACCCAGGGCTCGAGCTTCGTACTGACCGCCGGCGCCGCCGGCGCGATCGCCGCGTCGTTGTCCATGGCGACCGGGGCCTTCCTCGCGGAACGCTCCGAGGCCGAGGTCGCTGAGGCCAATCTCGATCGCGAGCGCCGGGAGATCGCCGAGCACCCTGAGGAGGAGAAGGAGGAGCTGTCCCTCTTCTACCAGCTCAAGGGCGTCGACGAGGAGACGGCGGACGCGATGGCCGAGCAGATCTCGCGCAAGCCCGACGCGTTCCTGCAGGCGCTTGCCGCCGAGGAGTTCGGCGGGGTCGGCAGCGACGGCGGCGACGCCGGTCAGGCCGCGCTCGCGGCCGGTATCTCCACCGGCCTCGGCGCGATGATCCCGGTGATTCCGTTCATCTTCACGACCGGCACCGAGGCGATCCTGATCTCGGCCGCGGTCTCGTTGATCGCCCACTTCCTGGTTGGCGCCGCCAAGTCACTGGTGACGCTTCGCACCTGGTGGGCGGCGGGGCTCGAGATGACGCTCGCCGGCGTGATCGTCGGCGGTGCGACCTACCTGGTCGGTCTGGCGCTACCGACCTAGGAGCTGCAGCGACGGCTGCGGCGAGCTGCTCGTATTTCGCCTCGAGCACGTCGAGTCGCGCAGCGAGCGAGGCCTCGGCGCGACCGCCGTCTGCTGCGGCGGCGCCTGGCTTTTGCGCCGCCTCCGGCTCGGCGGCGGGTGCAGCGGTCCGATCCCCGAGCGTGGGGGCGTAGCGCTCCTCCTTCTGTCCGGGGCGGCGCTCAAGCCGAGCCGCATAGCCGCGCTCGGCCAGTTCACCCAGAACCTGCTCGACCGAGCCAAGCGACGGCAATTCGACCATCCGCTCGGTCCTCTGTTTGAGTTCCCCGGGCGTCTGCGGCCCGCGCAACAGCAGCACGCACAGAACGGCTAGGGGCTCGTTGCCGATCCCGAGCGCCTCCTCGGCGAGGTGCCGGTACTTGGTGGCGCGGCTGCTGTGGCCGCTGGCCAGCCGGGCGAGGCCGTACTTCGTCAGTCGCTGGGCCGCGTCACGAACTGTCGTCTCGTCGTAGCTGACGACGGGGTCCCGATTCGTCGACTGGTTGCAGGCCAGCCGCAGCGAGTTCAGGCTCAGCGGGTACTGATCCGGAGTGGTGAAGCGCTTCTCGATCAGACAGCCGAGCACCCGCTGCTCGGGCGCGGTGAGCTTGTCGAAGTGCATCGCCGCGAGCGTAGTGGATGCCAGGCCGGCATACCCGGATGCATCGCTGCACGCCCAATGCAGGAGTGCATGCAGATCATATGCACATATCTTTATATATGCGAGTCTTATTGGTATGGTGGTACCCGTGACCGACACACTGGCCGCGACACTTCCCGACTCCGTCGTCTCCGAGCTTCCCTTTGACGAGCTTGTCGGGACCCTGCGAGCGGTGGCTGAGCCCACGCGGCTGCGGCTGGTGGCGCTGCTTGCGCGCCAGGAGCTGACCGTGACCGAGATCGGCCGCGTCATCGGCCAGACCCAGCCGCGCATCAGCCGTCACCTGCGGCTGCTCGTGGCCGCCGGGATCCTGGAGCGTGCGCCGGAGGGCGTTTTCGTCTACTACCGGATTGCCGAGAGCAGCTCCGCCGCTGAACTTGCGAGGTTGGTTGCCGAGATCATGCCCGCAGGCGATCCGACGATCACGGCGGATCTCGCCGGCCTATCAAGGGTCGAGCAGGCGAGGGTCGAGGCTGCCGTCGCCTACCGGAGCGCTCATGCCGACGAGCTCGAGGCGCTGAGCGGCCTCTATGTGGGTGAGGGAACCGTCGAACTGGCGTTGCTTGACATGCTGGAGGCCGAGGCACCGATCGGCCGACTGCTCGACATCGGCACCGGCACCGGCCGGATCCTCGAGTTGCTCGGGCCGCACGCTCATCAGAGCGTCGGCCTCGACGTCGACCACGACATGCTGCTGCTGGCCCGGGCGGCCGTCGGTGAAGCACGGCTCTCACAGGCCGTTGTGCGCCACGGCGATCTTCATCGCCCGCCGTTCGACGCGGGCAGCTTCGACGTCGCCGTCATGCATCACGTGCTGCATCTGCTGGACGCTCCCGGAGCTGCCGTTGCCGACGCGGCGCGACTGCTGCGGCCAGGCGGCTGCCTACTGGTCGTCGACTTCGCAAAGCACGACCTTGAGCGACTCCGCGAACTGCACGGGCATCGCTGTCTCGGCATCGGTCAGGAGGAGATGCTGGGCTGGGCTGCGCAGGCCGGCCTGGAAATCGAACGAGAGCTGCACGCTGCCGCCGACGGCAGCCGGTCAGGAATTGAGCGTCTGCCTGTGGTTGCTGCGAGCGCCTCAGCGTTCGCAGCCCGCGCTGACGGGGGCCGCCGGCTGATGGCCGAGATCTCCTTCGAGCTGTTCCCGCCGCGTACCCCGGAAGGGGAGCGGAGGCTCTGGCAGACGCTCGACCGCCTCGCTGTGCTGGACCCCGGCTTCGTCTCAGTCACCTGCGGCGCAGGCGGCAGTGACACGAGCGCCACGCTGGACGTGCTCCGTGCGGTCATCAGCCGCGCGCGTGTGCCGGCGGCCGGTCACCTGACCTGCGTGGGCCGCTCGCGGGCTGAGACCGACGTCCAGATCATGCGCTATTGGCACGCCGGCGTCCGGCACATCGTCGCGCTGCGGGGAGACGCGCCGGATGGAAGCGGCCGCTTCGTACCGCATCCTGACGGTTACACCAGCGCGATCGAGCTGGTCGCGGCGATCCGGCGCACAGCGCCGATCGAGGTCAGCGTCGCCGCCTACCCTGAGCCGCACCCGGACTCGACGTCGATCCTCAATGACCTTGCCGTGCTGGCTCGCAAGGCCGACGCGGGAGCGACCCGGGCGATCACGCAATTCTGTTTCGACAGCGATGCGATCGTGAGGTTGCGTGACCGGATCGCCGGCGCCGGCATCGAGCTCGCGGTCGTGCCCGGGATTCTGCTTGGAACGGACTTCGCCGGGATCGCGCGGATGGCCGGCCGCTGTGGCGCGAGTGTTCCAGATTGGCTCTGCGACCGCTTCTCCGGGCTTGAGGACGACCTACCCACCCGCCGGCTGGTGGCCGGGATCGTCGCTGCCGAGCAGGTCGACCGGCTGCGCGCAGAGGGCTTCGAGCACTTCCACTTCTACACCCTCAACCAGGGCGATCTGGCTCCGGCCGTCTGCCGGCTGCTGAGGCAGCCCGGCGTGCGCGATAGGGTGGGCGCGGCATGATTGCGGAGCACTCGCGTGAGGCGAGGATCGAGGCTCTGAAGGCTGCTGCGGCCGTCCGGATCCTCGTGCTCGACGGCGCCTGGGGTGCCCAGATTCAGGAGCTGCGCCTGGACGAGGATCAGTTCCGCGGCGACCATTTCCCTGACCATCCCAGGCCGCTGAAGGGCAACAACGACATCCTCTCGATCACGCGTCCGCAGGTGATCACCGACCTCACGAGGGCCTATCTCGAGGCCGGCGCAGACCTGATCTCGACCAACACCTTCACGTCCAACGCGATCGCCCAGGCCGACTATGGGACCGAGCACCTCGCTCACGAGCTGAACCTCTCCGCGGCGCAGCTCGCCCGCGCGGCGGCGGACAGCTTCACCGCGAGCGATCCGTCCAAGCCGCGTTGGGTGGCCGGCTCGATCGGACCCACAAACCGGACCGCCTCGATGTCGGCCGACGTCAATGACCCCGGCGCCCGCGCGGTCGACTTCGACCAGCTCTACGACGCCTACCGTGAGCAGGCGATCGCGCTGCACGAGGGCGGTGTCGACCTGTTCCTGGTCGAGACCGTGTTCGACACGCTCAACGCCAAGGCGGCGCTGAAGGCGATCCTCGACCTCCAGGACGAGGGTCGGTCCGAGCTCCCGATCTGGATCTCAGGCACGGTGACGGATCGCTCCGGCCGGATCCTGTCAGGTCAGACGATCGACGCGTTCTGGATCTCCGTGCGCCATGCCGAGCCGTTCGCGGTCGGTCTCAATTGCGCGTTCGGCGCCGAGCAGCTGCGCCCGTTCATGGCGCAGCTGGCGGCGGTTGCGGACACGCTGGTCTCCGCGTATCCGAACGCCGGGCTTCCCGAACGAGCTCGGCGAGTACGACGAGGGGCCCGACGTGATCAGCGCGAATCTGCGCGAGTGGGCGAGCTCGGGACTCGTGAACATCGTTGGCGGTTGCTGCGGCACGACCCCCGCCCACATCCGTGCGATCGTCGAGGCGGTCGACGGCATTCCGCCACGTCAGGTGCCGGAGCTGTCGCCGACCCTGCGGCTGTCCGGACTCGAACCGTTCGCAGCCGGATGAGCTTCTCGGACACAGGCGCAGACGCAGCCCCGATCGCCCGCGAGACGCGTGCGACGTTCATCAACATCGGTGAGCGCACCAACGTCGCCGGGTCTGCGCGCTTCAAGCGCCTGATCGCCGAAGGTGACTACGAGGCCGCGCTCAGCGTCGCGCGCGAGCAGATTGAGAACGGCGCTCAGATCATCGACGTCAACATGGACGATGGCCTGCTCGACGGTGAGGAGGCGATGACCACATTCCTGCGTCTCGTCGCCTCGGAGCCGGACATCGCACGCGTTCCGATCATGATCGACTCCTCGAAATGGAGCGTGATCGAGGCCGGGCTCAAATGCGTACAGGGCAAGGCGATCGTCAACTCGATCAGCCTCAAGGAGGGCGAGGAGCCGTTCCTCGACGTCGCCCGCAAGGTCCGGCGCTACGGCGCGGCGGTGGTCGTGATGGCGTTCGACGAGCAGGGCCAGGCAGACACCGTCGAGCGCAAGGTCGCGATCTGCGAGCGCGCCTACGACCTGCTCACGCAGCACGCCGGGCTTCGACCCCGAGGACATCATCTTCGACCCGAACATCTTCGCGGTCGCGACCGGAATCGCCGAGCACAACGATTATGCGATCGGCGTTCATCGAGGCCGTCTGGCAGATCAAGGAGCGGCTACCCGGGACGCGCGTCTCCGGCGGCGTCTCGAACGTGTCGTTCTCATTCCGCGGCAACGAGCCGATCCGCGAAGCGATCCACGCGGTGTTCCTGTACCACGCGATCGCCGCCGGGCTGGACATGGCGATCGTCAATGCGGGCCAGCTCGGCGCAGTACGAGGAGATCGAGCCGGAACTGCGTGAGCGCGTCGAGGACGTGGTCCTCAACCGCCGCCCTGACGCCACCGAGCGCCTGCTGGAGATCGCCGAGCGCTACCGCGACACCGAGGGCGTCCGCCGGGAAGCCGACCTCTCCTGGCGCGAAGCTGCCGGTCACGCGAGCGCCTCGTGCACGCGCTCGTCAATGGCATCAACGAGTACATCGTCGAGGACGCCGAGGAGGCCACGGCTCGAGCTCGGTGCGCCGCTGACTGTGATCGAAGGGCCGCTGATGGACGGCATGAACGTCGTCGGCGACCTCTTCGGTCAGGGCAAGATGTTTCTGCCGCAGGTCGTCAAGTCGGCACGCGTGATGAAGCAGGCCGTCGCTCACCTGGAGCCGTTCATGGAGGCGACACGGCAGCGACACACGCGGCGCCGGCCGGATCGTGATGGCGACGGTCAAGGGCGACGTCCACGACATCGGCAAGAACATCGTCGGCGTGGTGCTCGCCTGCAACGGCTTCGACGTGATCGACCTGGGCGTGATGGTGCCCGGCACACCAGATCCTCGACACCGCGATCGAGCGCGACGCCGACCTGATCGGGCTCTCGGGGCTGATCACGCCGTCGCTGGAGGAGATGTGCTCGGTCGCGGCCGAGATGGAGCGCCGCGGAGCTGTCGCTGCCGCTGCTGATCGGCGGCGCCACCACCAGCAAGCTGCACACCGCGATCAAGATCGACCCCTGTTACTGACCGCGGCCAGGTCGTCTACGTGCCGGACGCGTCGCGCGCGGTCGGCGTGGCGAGCGGCGATGGTCGACCCTGAGCAGCGCGCCGCGCTCTCGGCACAGGTGCTCGGCGAGTACCGCGAGATCGCTGAGCGGCGCGCCAGCGGGCGCGCCGCCAGTCGCCGCGTGTCGCTCGAGCAGGCCGCGCGAGAATCGCCTGCGGCTGAGCTGGAGCACGTACGCCCGCGGTGCCAGCGCAGGTTGGGGCTGCACGTCTTCGACGACTACGACCTCGCTGAGATCGCGCCGCTACATCGACTGGACGCCGTTCTTCCGCACCTGGGAGCTGAAGGGCACGTTCCCGAAGATCCTCGACGACCCGGTGGTCGGCGAGACGGCGCGCTCGCTCTATCGACGACGCCCAGCACGATGCTCGAGCGGATCGTCAGCGAGCGCTGGATCACCGCGCGAGCGGTCGTCGGGCTGTGGCCGGCGGCCGGCCGATCGGCGACGACATCGTCGTCTTCTGCAGACGAGAGCGCTCGAACGCCGCTCGCGACCCTGCACGCCCTGCGCCAGCAGCTGCCGCGCGACAGGAACACGCAAACCTGGCGCTGGCCGATTTCATCGCGCCGCTCGACTCCGGCGTCGCCGATCACATCGGCGCCTTCGCGGTGACCACGGGCCACCGCGAGCGCGAGCGCGCCGAGCTGTTCGAGCGCCAGCACGACGACTACAACGGGATCCTGTTCACGGCGCTCTGCGATCGCCTCGCGGAGGCCTTCGCCGAGCGCATGCACGAGCGCGTGCGCCGGGAGCTGTGGGGTTATGCCGCCAGCGAGGCGCTGCTCGAATGCGGAGCTGATCGCCGAGCGCTACCACGGGATCCGCCCCGCTCCCGGCTACGGCTGCCAGCCCGACCACACCGAGAAGCAGACGATCTTCGAGCTGCTCGACGCGCCGGCAAGCGCCGGGATCGAGCTCACCGAGAGCTACGCGATGACACCCGGCTCCTCGGTTTCGCGGGCTCTACTTCTCAAGCCCACAGTCGCGCTACTTCGGCGTCGGCCGGATCGGCGCCGACCAGCTCGAGGACTACGCGGCGCGCAAGGGCTGGACGCTCGACGAGGCGCGTCGCTGGCTCTCGACCCTGCTCGATGACAGAGGCGCCCGTGGCGTCGGTCGCGTCTACGCCTGAATCGTCCTGAACCGGATCTCACGGCTGGGGTCGGAGGTCTCCCACCCGTCGGCCTTGCTCCAGCTGATTCGCAGTCCATCGGCCAGTTTCGCGATTGTCCGACCGGTGGCAGGTGGCCCCCACAGCGTCGCCTCCAGCGGCCGCTCTGACTCGGGCGTGTCGCCGAGCCCCCGGGCGACGTGCTCGGCCGGGTAGGTGACGACGATCGCGCCGGCCCGCACCCAGACCGGGATCCGCTCGACCGGCGCCGGCGCGATCACCTCGCCGCCGCCGTCGACGCGCCGGTGCGACCAGGTCTCGATCCACTCGCCGCGCGGCAGTTCGACCTCGCGCTCGCGCGCGCCGTCGTCGAGCACCGGCGCGACCCACAGCGACGGGCCGTAGCCGTAGGCGTCGGTCAGTCTCCCAGCCGCGCGGGTCCGTCGGGGTCGATCAGGCACAGCGGCCGGATGATCGGCAGCCCGGTCGCGAGCGGCCGTCGCCGCGGCCGCGCGCACGTAGGGGACCAGCTGCTCGTGCAGCAGCACGTAGGCGCGGTACGTGTCGACCATCCGCTCGCCGTAGTTCCACGGCTCGTGTGCCATCCGCGAGTGCGCCTGCATCAGCGGCGTGAAGCAGCCGAACTGCAGCCAGCGGACCAGCAGCTCCGGCGGGCAGCGCTCGACCAGCCGGTGCCCGAGGTAGCCGCCGACGTCGTGCGACCAGTTCGAGAAGCCGCTCGCGGCCGCCGACAGCGTGGCGACCACCAGCGCCCGCAGCGACCAGAAGTCCGAGGCCTGGTCGGCGCGCCCAGGTGTGGCCGGTCGCGTGCTGGCCGATCCAGCCGGAGCGGCCGAACAGGACGCCCGTCGCCGGGATGGACCTCGTCGAGCGCGCGCTGCAGCGCAGATGCGGTGCAGCCCGCCGAGCGCCCACGCCGCCTCGACCGCCGCGGCGCCCGTCGGCGAGGCGCACGTCGTCCTTGAGGTAGAAGCCGTCGCCGTCGTCCATCTTGATGCCCTCGACGCCCTAGCTCGAGCACGCGCTTGACCTGCTCGCGCCACCACTGCTCGGCCGCCGGGCTGGTGAAGTCGACGATCGAGCCGGTGCCCATCCACCATTGGCCGACCCACGGCTCGTCGCCGTCGGCCTCGCCTGACGAAGTGCCCCGCCGCGGCGCCGGCGCGTAGTTGGGCGCCGGCTCGCGGTGCAGCCGCTCGGACTCCGGCTGCGGCGGGATCTGGCCGTCGCGCGAGTCGATGTTGACCCACGGCGTGCACCACAGCACCGTGCGCACGCCGTCGGCCCGCATCGTCGCGGATCAGCTGCTCGCGCGTCGGGGAACTGGTGGGGGTTGATCTCCCAGCTGTTGTATTGCGTCGCCCAGGGCGAGTCGATCACGATCGCGTCGAGCGGGATCTGATGCCGGCGGAAGCCGTCGAAGTCGTCGAGCACCGCCTCGCGGTCCTCGTGCACGTCCCGGCTCTTCCAGAACCCGTAGCCCCACTCGGGCAGCAGCATCGGAAATCCGGTCTGCCGGCAGAGCGCCCGCAGGCGCGCTGCCGGGGTCGGCTGGCACATGAACTCGAGCCGCAGCGGGCCGGCGAGCGCGCCGCGTCGAGACGGAGGTGCGGTCGCTCGACATGTCAAAGCGGGTGCCGTTGGCGTCGGTGTGGGCCAGCACGCCGTAGCCGCGGCTCGACAGCATCCACGGCATCGGCGCGCAGTCGCCCTGCGGGATGCCGCCCGTCGGCCAGCATCTCCGGCGGGCAGTCCGGGCCGGTGTAGCGGCGGTCGGCGCCGAGCTGCACCGCCCGCCCGCGCTGGTCGAACTCGGTGCCGTGGCGCGCGCCGAGCCCGACGAAGTGCTCCTCGGAGCGGCGGTCCCAGTCGATCGCCGAGCCGCAGCGGCTCGCCCTCCGCCGTCCAGGCTCAGACGGTGAGCCGCTCGTCCGGGTGCAGCGCGAGTGTGCATTCGCCCTTGGCGCCCGCCTTCGAACATGCAGCTCGAGCGGTCGATTCCGGTGCCGCCCATCGTGTCGGGCACGATCGTCGCTCTGCGTACGGCCCGCTCATGGGCTGCGAGCTCCTCGGCTGCGACGACCCCCTCCGGTGAACTGCACGAAGTGGTCGTTGACGACGCCTTCGGCGACCCAGGCCGCCGGCGTTGCGCAGCAGCCGCCGGCCATCGCGCCGCACCGTGAAGCCGAACGGCCGCAGCGTGACCTCGAGCGAGAGTCCGCCGTGCTGGACGGTCAGCTCGAGGGTCACGCGGCGTCCGGCATCGGCTGAAACTCTTCGTCAAGCAGGCGTTTCATCCAGCGCTTCACCGGAAGTTCACAGCCACTGAGCCCCGTTCTTCACAAGCGCCAGTCCGAGTTTCGCAGGAAAACTTGCGGCATGAAAGAGATCAGCAGCACAGAACTGCACGTGAGCCGCGCTGACATGCACGTGCACTCGACAGCGTCGGAGCTGTCGAAGCTGGGGATCCAGCGCTCCCTGCAGCTGCCGGAGTGCGCGACCGAGCCCGAGGAGGTCTACGAGCTCGCCAAGCGCCGCGGCATGGACTTCGTCACGATCACCGATCACGACACGATCGCCGGCGCGCTGCAGATCGCGCATCTGCCCGGACGTCTTCATCTCCGAGGAGCTGACCGTCTGGTTCAAGAACGAGCCGCAGGCGGTGCACGTCCTCTGTTACGGGATCACGCCCGACGACCACGAGTGGCTGCAGGCCCACAACGACAGCGTCGAGGAGTGCGCCGAGTACCTGCACGACCGCGAGATCACCGCCGCGCTCGCGCACCCGTTCTTACGCGGTCGAGGCGCCGCTGACCCCGCGCCACCGCCGCCGCCTGGCGCAGCTGTTCCCGATCTGGGAGACGCGCAACGGCTCGCGCGCCAAGGAGCTGAACCTGCCGGCCTTCGTCTACATCGAGACCCACGGCGGCACCGGCATCGGCGGCACCGACGACCACGCCGGGATCGACATCGGCCGCACCTTCACCGAGACCCCGGTGGCGCGGCGACCCCGCGAGTTCCTCGCGCACATCCGCGCGGCGACGCAGCCGTGTCGCACGGCGACCAGGGCGGCGCCGCCAAGTGGACCCACGCGGCGATGGCGCTCGCGATCCGCGCGCTCGGTGACGGCGAGGCGACGGGCCGACCCGACCCGGCCGCGGTGCTCAAGATCGTCGAGCGCGTGATGAGCGAGGGCAACGTCCGCTCCGGCGAGGCGCAGCGCGACCTCGGCCCGCAGGACGCGCTGGCGCTGCTGCGCGCCTGGCTGTCCTCGATGGACCTCGAGGTCGACGAGCGCCGGCTGATCGAGCACCTCCAGGACGGCGAGCTCGGCCACCAGGACCTCTACCGCCGCGCCCGCCGGATCCACGAGCGCGAGCTGGCCCGGGTCGTGCACGACGCGGTGGCGGTGATCGAGGAGGGGCAGCCTGCCGGACCTCGGCCGCACCGCCGCCGAGCTGTTCGACGCCTGCATCCCGGCGATCCCATACGCCGCCGCGACCGCCTTCCTCGGCCGCGAGAAGCTGAAGCTGACGCGCAACGACGGCGACCGCCCGCGAGTGGCGCTGGTCGCCGACGGCCTCGGCGCGATGCACGGCGTCACCCACACGATCCAGCAGATCCGCGAGCGCGGCGTGCCCGGCTTCGAGGTCGAGGTGATCGGCACCGACGCCGACGTCGACCGCCGGCTGAGCGCCGTCGCCGAGGTCGACATCCCCTTCTACAGCGGGCTGAAGATCGGCGTGCCGAGCGTCCCGGCGATCACCGACGCGATCGCCGAGGGGCGCTACGACCTGGTCCACGTCTGCAGCCCCGGTCCGGCCGGAGTCGCCGCCTGGGGGATCGCCAAGCTGCTGGAGCTGCCGCTGGTCGGCAGCTACCACACCGAGCTGGCGGCCTACGCGGGCATGCGCTCGGGCCGGCCACACTCGAGATGCTCGCCGACTTCGCGCTCGGCCAGTTCTACGGCGCCTGCGACGTGGTGCTCTCGCCGAGCTGCCGCCAGCGACGAGCGGCTCGAGCAGCTCGGTGTCGAGCCGGCCGACATCGGGCGCTGGGACCGCGGCGTCGACCTCGAGCGCTTCGATCCCGGGCTGCGCGACGAGTCGACTGCTTCCCGGGCGAGGTCAACGTCCTCTACGCCGGCCGGCTGACGAAGGAGAAGGGCGTCGACCTGCTGGCCGACGCGTTCCTCGCCGCGCGCGCGCGCGACCCGCGGCTGCACCTGGTGCTGGCCGGCGGCGGCCCCGAGGAGGAGGCGCTGCGCGAGCGGCTCGGCGAGCACGCGACCTTCCTCGGCTGGCAGCTACGGCGACGATCTGGCGCGCATCTACGCGAGCGCCGACGTGTTCCTGTTCGCCAGCCGGACCGACACCTTCGGCCAGGTGATGCTCGAGGCTCAGGCCAGCGGTCTGCCGGTGGTCGCGGTCGGCGAGGGCGGCCCGGTGTCGCTGATCGAGCACGGTGAGACCGGGCTGCTGGCACCGCGCCCGACGCGGACGCGCTGGCCGACGCCGTGAGCCAGATCGTCGACGGGCCGCTGCTCGCCGAGCGCCTGCGCCGCGCCGCTCTGACCGCGGTCCGCGCACCGCACCTGGGAAGCGGCGATGGAACGCTTGGCGGACGGCTACAGCCGCACGCTCGCAGGCGCGGCCGCATCCGCACGCGACGTCGCGTAGGCAAAAGCAGAGGGTCCGATTATTACGCGGACGTAATAATCGAACCCCCGTACCTCAGGACCCCGCCCTTCTGGGAGGCCGGATCCAAGCTGTCGGCGCTGCGATAGGTGATCTCTCAGTAGCCCCAGCCGCCTCCGGTCGCGTCGGAGTAGCCATAACCGTCGCCGTAGTAGGAGTAGGAGTCGCCGCCGTAATAGCCGCTGTCTCCGTAGCCATCCCCGTAGCCATCCCCGTAGCTATCGCCGTAGCTGCCGTAGCTGCCGTACCCGGAGCTGGATGCCCCGGTGTCGAGCGCGGCTGCGTACTTCACGCTGAACGCCGTTCCGCTGTCGCGCAGCGACGTCGGAGCGGCGCCCTCACCGGCGCTGCTCGAGTAGTCGCTGTACGCGCTGTAACCGTAGCCGCCACCGAAGTAGCCGCCGGGCCCGCTGCCGTAGAGGCTGCTCGACGAGGGCACCAGCTCCACAGCCTCGGAGGTCCAGTTCGAATCGTTGATCGAGCCGACATGCCCGTTCGAGGTTGTGTAGGCGTTTGTGAACTTGGCGGTGCCGAAATCGGCCAGTGTCAGCGGCGTGCAGTCGCCGGTGGCGCTGCCCTGACACTCCGATGGGGCCTCGGCAACCCACTCCGCCGTGCTGGTGTCCGGAGTGGCCGAGGTCATCGTCAGTGTCTTGGCCCAGGTCTGGCCGGTGGTGCTGGTCCCTGATGTGGAACGACACCTCGTCGCCGTTGACGGCGGTCCGCGCCTAGACCTGATCGCCCGCGTGGATCGCCACATCAAGCTTCACCGGCGCGGAGGGCACCAGCTCATACCAGGCGTAATAGCTGGCGGTGCCGTTGCTGCAGTCGGCCTGTGTCCCGATCTGTTCAAGCGCTTGGGAGTTCTCGCCGCCCCCGCCCAATCCGACCCAGTAAGCCGAATACGCCGACCCTTGAGTCGAGGAGCAGTCGACCTTCGGCTGAGTCCAGGCCGCGGACACCGCGGAGAATCCCGAGTCGCTGTTTGAACTGGCCACATAGCCGGCCCAGTTCCCGCTCTCGCCCACCTGGGTCGAGGCGAGCGCCGGCGTCGCGAGCCCAAGGCAGGCGAGCACCGGAATCACTGAAACCAACATGCGTTTCTTCATGAACACAGCCTGGTTGCGGGCCGTAAGACGCCCGTACGAGGTATTGAAGAGGCGCGTAAGCGGCGCTCAGCCCCATCACGGGCTCGCGACCGTGTACTACTAGAGGCATGACTTCTACGACGACTCGAGTGTTGGACAACTACATAGCCGGCGAGTGGGTGGCGGCCGGTGCTGGGGCGGAGCTTTTGGACGTGGTGAATCCGGCGACCGGCGGTGTGCTGGCTCAGGTCCCGCTGTCGGGGGCCGGCGACCTCGATGCCGCGGTGGCGGCGGCACGGGCTGCATTGCCCGATTGGCGGGCGGTGTCGGTGATCGCGCGGGCCCGGAAGCTGTTTGAGTTACGGGAGCGGCTGATCGTTCGCAGTGAGGACATGGCGCAGTCGGTCACGCTCGAGATGGGCAAGACGATCGGCGATGCGCGTGCCGAGGTGGCGCGGATGATCGAGATGGTCGAGGCTGCGTGCGGTGTGCCGACCAGCATGCAGGGTCGTGTCCTTGAGGATGTCGCCCGCAACATCGATGCCGAGACGGTGCGACAGCCTGTTGGAGTGTGCGCGGCAATCGTCCCGTTCAATTTTCCGGCGATGGTTCCGTTCTGGTTCTTGCCATTCGCAATCGCGTGTGGCAACACGTTCGTGTTGAAGCCGTCTGAGCAGGTGCCGCTGACGCAGCAGATCGCGTTCGAGGAGCTGCATGCGCTGGGGTTGCCGGCCGGGGTCGTGAACCTGGTCAACGGTGGCCGGGAGGTGGTTGAGGGGATCCTCGAGCATCCCGGTATCGATGCCGTCTCGTTCGTGGGGTCGGCACCGGTCGCAAAGATCGTCTACGAGCGGGCCGCGAAGTCCGGCAAGCGGGTGCAGGCGCTCGGCGGCGCCAAGAACCACATGGTCGTGATGCCGGACGCGGTGATCGAGAAGACCGTTGACGGGATCATCGGCTCGGCGTTCGGCGCGGCAGGTCAGCGCTGCATGGCGGGGTCGGTGGTCGTGACCGTAGGTGACGCCCACGAGCAGCTGATGGGACCGCTCACGGAGGCCGCTTCCGGGTTGCTGGTCGGCGATGGCCTCGACGAGAAGGTTGAGCTCGGCCCTGTTATCTCCTGCCAGGCTCGTGACCGGATCGTCCAGTACATCGATCGTGCGGTCATGGACGGCGCCGCTGTGGTGCTCGACGGCCGCCGGCCGGGGAGCGTCAACCCTGACGGGGCGTTCCTGGGTCC
Organism: uncultured Conexibacteraceae bacterium; assembly: GCA_963785385.1. GTDB lineage: Bacteria > Actinomycetota > Thermoleophilia > Solirubrobacterales > Solirubrobacteraceae > Palsa-465. Next base: position 300,958 of record CAWAVA010000005.1, read on the forward strand.
GACAATCCTCGACGAGGTCAAGCCCGGGATGGAGGTCGCCCAGGAGGAGGTGTTCGGTCCGGTGCTCGCGGTCGTGCACGTGGAGTCGCTCGATCAGGCGATCGAGCTCGTCAACTCCAGCCGCTTCGGCAACGGCACCTCGATCTTCACCGAGTCCGGTGCGTCCGTCAGGCGTTACCGCCACGAGGTGGAGGCCGGAATGATCGGCGTCAACATCGGCGTCGCGGCACCGGTCGCGTTCTTCCCGTTCAGTGGCTGGAAGGACAGTTTCCTGGGCGACCTGCACGCGCACGGCACCGATGGCGTCGAGTTCTTCACACGCAAGAAGACGGTGACCAGCCGCTACTTCAGCTCAGGTCAGGGAAGCGGCAGCTACTTCGTCGAACGCTGAGTCAGGCTGCCGTACGCGTCGGGTCGGCGCGTCGTCAGGAACGGGAACAGCTCGAGCCAGTCGCGACGCTGGTCGAGGTCGAGGTCGGCGACCAGCACTGCGGGCTCCTCGCGCGGCGCCTGCACGAGGATGCGGCCATAGGGGTCCGAGATGAAGCTCGAGCCATAGAAGGTCAGCGGACTCTCGACGCCGATCCGGTTCACCGCCACCATGAAGGTGCCGTTGGCGATGCCGTTGCCGACGATCACCTGCTGCCACAGGGGCTCGGTGTCGAAGCCGGGGTGATCAGGCTCCGAGCCGATCGCGGTCGGGTAGATCAGGATCTCGGCGCCGGCCAGCGAATACGCGCGAGCGAGTTCCGGAAACCACTGGTCCCAGCAGGTCGGCAGACCGAGGCGCGCCTCCGCGGTGCCGGCCAGCGGGCCGGCACCGGCGGCTGAACCGTCGCCGTCAAGTCTCAGCGAGACGACCGGGAACGGGTCCCCCTCTCCACTCGCCGGCCCCCGCCGGAAATAGCGGTCCTCGTAGTAACCGGCGGTCACCGGGATGTGGAGCTTGCGGGTGCGCTGTACCAGCGTTCCGTCGGGGGCCACCAGGATCGCCGTGTTGAAACCGAGGCCGTCGCCGCGCTCTGCGCTCTCGAACAGTGAGGCGTGCACATGCACCTCGGACGCGGCTGCCGTCCGGCGCGCGAAGGTGATCGTCGGCCCGTCCTCGAGCGGCTCGGGTGCCACCCCCGTGCCTGGGGTCCATCGGGCGTGATCGCGAAGTACGGAGACAGTGTCAGCTCCTGCAGGCAGACGATGCGTGCCCCCTCCGCCGCCGCCAGCGCGATCCCCTCGGCCAGGGCCTGTTCGTGCTCGACGGGATCCGGATGCCAGCGTTGCTGGACCAGCCCGATCCGCAGTGGCGGACGTGTCGCCGGTCGGGTGCGCGCCGGTGATTCCGGGATCGACTCGGCGCTTCTGACGAGATAGTCGGTCATACGGTCGGGACCTGCTGGGTGATGCAATGCGGTCCACCGCCACCGTAGGCGATCGTGGCTCCCGGCACCGGCACGACGGAGCGTCCGGGGAAGGCGCTCGCGATGATCGCGATCGCCTCCTCGTCGAACTCGGCGCCGGTCACGGGCACGATCACGGCGCCGTTGCATATGTAGAGGTTCAGGTAGCCGACCGCCACGCGCTCGCCGGCCACCTCCGCGTACGGGAGCTCCGGCATCTCGATCGCCTCAAGCCCGGCCGCTGCCAACCGTTCGAGGTTCTCCGCACAGCGCTCGTGGTTGAGGTTCCCGTCGGGGACCGTCTGGCTCAGAACCCGGCGGTCCGGGGTGAACGCCGCGATCAGGTCCACGTGGCCGTCGGTGTCGCGGTCCTCGACCAGCCCCTGTCCGAGCCAGACGACGCGCTCGGCGCCGAGGTACTCGGCCAGGAGCTCCTCGATCGCGCCTCGCGACAACGAGGGGTTACGGCTCGGTGAGAGCAGACACTGCTCCGTCGTCAGGATCGTGCCGGCGCCATCGCTGATCACCGAGCCACCCTCCAGGATCATCGGCGCGCGGCGAACCTCATCGCCAAGCTCACGGGCGATCACCCCGCCGATCTCGGCATCCCTGTCCCAGGGCGGGAACTTTTCTCCCCAGGCGTTGAAGCCGAAGTGGACCGCGAGCCGTCCGCCGGCATCGTCGACGACGTAGATCGGGCCGCTGTCGCGCAACCAGGAGTCGTCGATCGGCAGTTCAGTCACCTCGACCCGCCCGGTGCAGGCGCCGCGCGCCCGTCGGGCGTCATCGGAGGAGCCCGCGATCATCGTCACATCCTCGAAGTCGGCGATCGCGTTGGCCACCTCCGCGTAGTCGACACGGGCCTGCTCGAGCGTCGGGCCCCACAGCGAGGCCCGGCATGGCCAGCCCATTATCGTCCGCTCGTGCGGCTCCCACTCACCCGGGTAACGCATCAAGCGCAGCCTAACCGGAAGCGGGCTCGGCTACGCAGCCGACGGAAGCGTCGGCGCCTGCTCGCCGGCGCCGAGCGGACTCAGTGGTGATCGCCTCGCTGCCGCAATCTCCTCGGCGGTGACGCTCTGCGGATGGTGGCAGGCGGCGAGGTGACCGCCCGCGTACTCGGTCAGCTGCGGCTCGACCGTGCGGCAGATATCGGTTGCACGAGGGCAGCGGCTTGCGAAGCGGCAGCCGGGCGGCGGGTCGATCGGGCTGGGAACCTCGCCGGTCGGGGTCGTACGCATGCGCGCGCGGTTCTCAGCCGGGTCCGGGATCGGGATCGCGTCGAGCAGCAGCGAGGTGTACGGGTGGATCGGCTTGGTGTAGAGCTCCTCAGAGGGAGACAGCTCCATCATCTTGCCCAGGTACATGACCGCGATCCGGTCGGACACGTGGCGTACGACGCTGAGGTCGTGGGCCACGAACACATAGCTCAACTGGAACTCGTCCTGCAGCTCGTCGAGCAGGTTGATCACCTGCGCCTGGATCGACACGTCGAGCGCCGAGACCGGTTCGTCGAGCAGGATCAGCTTGGGATTCACGGCGATCGCGCGAGCGATCCCGATGCGCTGGCGCTGCCCGCCCGAGAACTCGTGCGGATAGCGGCCCAGATGCTCGGGACGCAGGCCGACTCGATCCAGCAGCTCGCTGCTCTGAGACTCGATCTCGCCGCGGCCGACGCCGCGCAGCCTCAGCGGGGTCGCGAGGATCTCGCGGACGCGCTTGCGGGGGTTGAGCGAGGCCTGTGGATCCTGGAAGACCATCTGCATCTCGCGCCGGATCGGCTTCATCGCCTTGCGTGAGGCATTCGTGATGTCCTGATCCCGGAAGGTGATCCGGCCGCTGGTCGTGTCTATCAGCCGCACCAGGCTGCGGATCAGCGTCGTCTTGCCGCAGCCGGACTCCCCGACGACACCCAGGGTCTCACCCTCCTCGATCGCCAGCGAGACGTCGTCGACGGCGTGGACGTTGGCGACGGTCCGGTCGATGATCAGGCCGGACTTGACCGGGAAGAACACGCTCAGGTGCTCGATCGACATCAATTCGGTCATGTGCTCACCGATGCGGTGGGCGCGGCCAGCCCGATCTGGCCGTCAACATTGCGGAGCCGGCGCTTGCGCTCGGGCTCGAGCCAGCAGCGATCGGTGTGGCCGGGGGCATCCGCCAGGCGTTCGGTCAATGCCGGAACCTCGCTGCACTTTTCGAATGCGTGCGGACAGCGCGCCGCGAAGTGGCATCCGGTCGGCGGGTCCAGCAGCGACGGTGGTGATCCGTCGATCGCCGGCAGCCGCGTTCCGCGGTCGCGATCGATCCGCGTGATCGATCCGAGCAGGCCCCACGTGTAGGGGTGCTGCGGGTCGTAGAAGAGCTGGTCGAGCGTGCCCTGCTCGACGACGCGGCCCGAGTACATGACGACGACGCGATCGGCGATGTCGGCGACGACCGCCAGGTCGTGGGTGACGAGGATGATCCCGGCGTTGGTCTGCTCACGAAGCGTGCGCAGCTCGTCGAGGATCTGCGCCTGGATCGTCACGTCGAGCGCGGTCGTCGGCTCGTCGGCGATCAACAGCTTCGGCGAGCAGGACAGTGCCATCGCGATCATCACGCGTTGGCGCATCCCCCCGGAGAACTCGTGGGGATACGAGCGCAGGCGCTCCGCGGCGCGGGGGACCCCGACTCGCTCCATCAGCTCGACCGCCTTTGCCATCGCGTCGGCCTTGCTGACCTGCGGGTTGTGGGTCCGGATCTGCTCGACGATCTGGACGCCGACGCGGTAGACCGGGTTCAGCGAGCTCATCGGATCCTGGAAGATCATCGCGATGTCGTTGCCGCGGATCTGTCGCAGTTCCTCATTGCTCGCTGTCAGCAGCTCCTGCCCGTCGAGCTTGGCGCTGCCCTCGAAGTGCGCGTTGGGCCCGCGGGTCAGTCCCAGCATCGTCATTCCGGTCACCGATTTGCCGGAGCCCGACTCGCCGACCACGGCGATCACCTCGCCGCGATCGACCGTGAACGAGACGCCGTCGACCGCCTTCACGACGCCCTGATCGGTGTTGAAGCTGACCTTCAGCTCATCGATCTTGAGGAGCGGATCGCTCATCCGAGCCTGATCCGCGGGTCGAGCACGGCGTACACGATGTCGACCACGGCGCTCATCACCACGACAGCGAGCGCGGTCAGCATCACGATCACCATCAGCGTGACCGTATCCTCGTTGCCGATCGCCTGCTCCGCCAGCTGCCCGACACCGTGCAGGTTGAAGACGGTCTCGGTGAGGATCGCACCACCGCCGATCACCTGCGCGATATCTAGTCCCCAGAGTGAGATGATCGGCAGCAGGCTCATGCGCAGGATGTGCTTGGTCAGGACCCGGCGCTCCGATAGGCCCTTGGCGCGGGCGGTGCGGACGTAATCCTCGCCCATCGCATCGAGGATCGAGCCGCGCAGCACGCGCGAGTAGAAGCCGATGAACAGGACCGAGAGCGTGAACCACGGCGCCAGCATGTGCCACAACCAACTGGCCGGGTTCTGCCAGAGCGGCACGTAGTTGCCGAGCGGGATGATCCCGAGCTTGTAGCCGAGGTAGTAGATCAGGAAGGAGCCCAGCAGGAAGGGCGGCAGCGAGACCCCGACCATTGAGAGCACGGTCAGCACGCGATCGGTGTACTTGCCCGAGCGGATCGCCGCCAGTGTTCCCAGGGCGATCGACGCGAACAGCCAGAAGATGCCGGCGCCGATTGCCAGTGAGAGCGTTGCGGGCAGGCCCTTGGCGACCTGCTGCAGCACGTTGTACCCCTGCGAGTACGAGTACGCCTTGCCGCCGAAGATGTTCCCCATCGTCTTCAGGTACTGGATCCAGATCGGCTTGTCGAAGCCGTAGCGGACGCTGATCAGGTGCACCTCCGCCGGTGTCGCGAGGCGCCCGGCGATGTTCCCGGCCGGATTCCCGCCGGGAAGGGCGACGATGAACAGCAGGAAGGTGACCAGCGAGATCAGGAACAGCATGAACACCATCACCAGCAGGCGGCGAGTTGCGAACCGGGCCATCAGCTACCCCGCAGCCTTGGCGCGAGGGTCGAGCGCGTCGCGGAGCCCGTCGCCGAAGATGTTGACCGACATCACCGTCAGCACCAGCATCACGCCCGGCGCCAGCACGGTATGGAAGGCACTGGGGAAGGTGTTGAGGCCGGCGGAGATCATCGTGCCCCAGGTCGAGTTGGGGGGTTGTACGCCGGCGCCGAGGTAGGCGAGCGCTGCCTCCAGGATGATCGCGTTGGCGATCATCAGCGGAATGAAGATGATGATCGTGGAGGCGATGTTCGGCAGGATCTCGCCGAACATGATCCGCAGGTGGCCGAGACCCTGCTGACGGGCGGCGTCCACGAACTCGCGCTCGCGCAGCGTCAGCACCTGCGCGCGGATCGGCCGCACGACGTACGGGATGTAGACGAACCCGACGACCAACGCCGTCGTCAGCAGCGTCGTCGAGTGGAACGGCCCGAGGCCGTTGACGTTGAGCACGGTGCTGAGCGTGATGCCGAGCAGCACCGCTGGGTAGGACCAGACGACGTCACTCGCGCGGCTGATGAAACCGTCCGCGAAGCCGCGGAAGTATCCGGCGATCACGCCCAAAAGGGTCCCGAAGATCATCGTGATCAGCATTCCCATGAAGCCGATGTACAGCGAGGCGCGGCCGCCGTAGAGCAGGCGCACGGCAACGTCACGCCCGTTTGTGTCGGCGCCGAGGAAGTAATGGTGGATGTCCCACGTCGGACCGATCGGGATGCCGGTGAGGCTGAGCACGTACTCGAGCTTGCCTCCGACCCTGATCTGACCGGTGAGATTGCCGGTGTTGGGGCCGATATGAGCGACGTCCTGCGAGTAGACAGGCGCCAGCAGGCAGAGGATCAGGATCAGAAAGAAGACTCCGGCAAAGAACAGTGCCGTCCTGTTGCGGCGCAGACGGCGCCACGCAAGCCGATAGGGGCCGATCCCGTGTTGCTGGCCGGGCTCCGGCAGCTCTTCGTCCGAGGGGAGCTCGGCTCTGATCTCGCTTCCGAGTGAGGACATCGTCAGAAAGGGTAAGGCCGGGACAGGCTAGCGGGGCGGACCAGAAAACTGAGGTCCGCCCCGTTGCCGTCCCGGCCGGTCACCACGTCGTGGTGGATTCCCTTGGTGTTACTTGGCGGAGATCCCCAGGAGGTCCCAGCCGTAGATGTCGTTGGTGTACTTCACCGAGAGGTTCTTCGAGGTGAAGAACGGGAACGACTGGTAGCCGAACACGGCCGCGTACGCATGGTCAGCCACGTACTTCTCGAGCGACTGCCACTGCTTCACCGACTTGCTGAGCTGGGTCGTCGGCACGGTGCCGAGCTTCGCCAGCTCGCTGTTGATGTGCGGGTCGTTGGTCTGACCGAAGTTCTCGTTGTCCGTGGGCTGAATGGCCTTGCCGTTCAGCAGGACGCCGTAGAAGTCGATCGGGTTCGGGAAGTCCTGGTTCCAGTCTGCGAAACCAGTCTGCGGGTCGACCTTCTTCGCCTCACCGATGGTGGTGAAGTAGTTCTCATCCGCAACCGTCTTGAGCGTCACGTTCTTGAAGCCGATCTGCTTCAGCTCCTGAACGTAAGCCTGCTCCCACTGCAGCCGGGGTGAGCGCTCCTCACCGTAAACGGTGATCGGCACGTTTGCCTGTCCCGACTTGGCCAGAAGCTGCTTGGCCTTCTTCACGTTGCCCGTCGCAGGGTTGGCGAGCGGGCACTTGCCGACGCCGTGACCGATGATGCCCGGCGGCAGGAAGAAGCAGCCGGGGGCAAGGGTGCCGGAGCCAAGGCGGGAGAAGCCGCTCTGGTTGAGGCCGGTCACAACCGCCTGACGAGCGAGCTCGTTGTTGAACGGAGCCTTGCTGGCGTTCAGGAAGAAGTAATACACCGAGCCGCCGAGGTTGACGAGCTTGTCATGACCGCTCGCCTTGGCCTGAGCCAGATCGCCCGGCGGGATGGTGTCCGCCCAGTCGAAGATCTCGTTGTTGTTCTTCAGAACCGACAGCGCATTGGCGTTGACGTTCGAGTCGATCTGCTCCTGATAGGAGACGGTCGCCTTCGGGATGCCCGGAAGCGCCTTCCAGTTCGGGTTCGGAACGATGTTGAACGACTTGCCGATGTTGATGTTGGTGACCTCGTAGGGGCCAGCACCGGCCGGCGGGTCGCCCGCCTGGACCTTGAACGGAGTGGTCACCGTCTTGGGGTCGACCAGGCCGAAGGCCGGGAAGGCCAGCACGTTCACGAACGGGCCGTAGGCCTGCGTCAGGTGAATGACGATCTTGCCCGTGGCGTTGTTCGTGCTGATGCCCGAGATGCCCTTGGCCTTGTGAGCCGCATATGCGGCTGCGCCCTTGACGTACGGGGTGACGAACGTCGAGGAGCCGCCCCACGGGATGGTGAGCGAACGCTCGACCGTGGAAGTGAAGTCACTCGCCTCGACGGGGTCGCCGTTCGAGTACTTCAGGCCCTTGCGCAGCGTGACCGTGTAGGTCTTGCCGCCGTTTGAGATCTTGGGCAGCGCCGTGGTGAGACCGGGCTCAAGCTCGGTGCCCTTGATGCCGTTGGCGTGCTTGTAGGTGGTGAGGCCCGTGTAGACCTCCCAGTTGATCTCAGATCCCTGGGTCGTGTAGTCCAGACCAGGGTCCAGTGACTGCGGGCCGGTGCCCGACAGCAGGGTTACTGGGGTCGCGCTGGCGGCGTGGGCCGTATGGGCCTCGGCGCTGGCGCTCGCGGCGATCGGTGCTGCAACCGCCGCAACGCCGACCAGAGCCAGGGCTGCTGACCAGGTCGATCGCTTTCGTTGAATACGCACTGTGGCGTCCTCCTCCAATGGGTTAGAGACTTCGCGGTAATTTAGGGCCAAGTCGTGAACTTTGCTGTGACCGTAATGCAGATCCAACATGCTCTCCCGGTGCGGCTAACAGGCGCGGCCTGCCGTGGGAGGTCCTGCGCTTGCTAGGCGCTGACGACGGTCACGTCGGTCGCCGCCGCCGCTTCGCCCGTCGCGACTGGGGCGGCCGGTCTTTCCGGGGTCACCGTCGGCGGCTCCTCGTGGTGGTAGATCCCGCCCCGCAGGGCCGAGGCCACGGCTGCGACCAGGCATGCGACGATCGCGAACGCGAAGGCGGCGTGCAGGCCGTTGCGGAACGGCGAGGAGATCAACTGCGGGAAGAAGGAGCGGCCGGTCAACACCGCCTGGTTGTGAGCCGAGAGGTGGCTGAGCACGCCGCTGCCGAGCAGGCTCTTGATCGGGTTGTAGCCGAGGAACGCGGCGAACAGGATCGACACCGGTGGCGCCTTTGAGATCGTGTGTGCGGTCGCCAGCGGTACGCCGTGCGCGTGAAGGCCGGAGCTGAGCGTCTCGGGCAGGGACGCGGCGAGCCCGGCGATCATCAGCGAGAAGAAGATACCCACCGACAGCACCTGGGCGCTGTTCTGGACCGTCTGGTTGAGCGCACCGCCGGCGCCGCGGTCCGCGGGCGGGAGACTGTTCATCACGGCCGCGCGGTTGGGTGAGACGAACATCCCCATTGAGAAGCCGATCGCGAAGATCACGACCGCCAGCACCCCGTAGGCGAAGTCCGTCGGCACGAACCACAGAGCAACGAAGGCGAGCGCGGTCGCGATCATGCCGCCGGTCGCGAATGCCCGGGCGCCGTAGCGGTCCGACAGCGCACCGGAGAGCGACCCGGAGATCAGCATTCCTACGGTCAGAGGCAGCATGCAGATGCCGGCCCGCAGCGGCGTCTCTGCGAAGTCGACGCCGTGTTGCGGCAGCCATATCCCCTGCAGCCAGATGATCAGCATGAACATCAGCCCGCCGCGGGCGATCGAGGACAGGAACGTCGACAGCGTGCCGGCGCTGAACGCGCGGATTCGCAGCAGCGGCAGCCGGAACATCGGGTCCTTCGTCCGCAGTTCGATAGTCGCGAACGCGATCAGCGAGATCGCCCCGGAGGCGGCCAGAATCAGCACGCGCGGGCTGAGCCAGCCCATCGCGTGGTCGCCGTAGGGGCGGATCCCATACGTGATCGCGATCATTATCAGGATCAGTCCCACCGCGAACGTGATGTTGCCGGGCCAGTCGATCCGCGCTCCCGCCTGCGTACCGCCGAGCTCGCGCAGGCTCTTGTAGGCCCAGACGGTGCCGAGCAGTCCGATCGGCACGGAGATCAGGAACACCATGCGCCAGCTGATCGGCGCCAGCAGTCCTCCGAGCACCAGTCCTACGAACATCCCGCTCACACCGACGGTGTTGTTGATCCCGAGTGCCATGCCGCGTTGGTTCGCGGGGAAGGCGTCGGTCACGATCGCAGCGGAGTTGGCGAGCAGGAATGCTCCGCCGACGCCCTGCACCAGGCGGAACACGACCAGGTAGGTGGCACCCTCCGTCCCGGTCATCCACGTCACGGTGAGCATCAGCGATGCGGCCGTGTAGATCACGAAGCCGAGGTTGTAGATGCGCACGCGGCCGAAGATGTCGCCCATGCGGCCGAGGCTGACGACCAGCACGCTGGCGACGATCAGGTAGCCAAGCACCATCCACAGCAGGTAGAAGCTGTTGCCGGACTCCAGGGGGTTGAGATGGATGCCCCGGAAGATGCTCGGCATCGCGATGATCGTGATCGACGCGTCGAGTGTGGCCAGGAGTACCGCGAGGGTCGTGTTCGACAGCGCGATCCACTTGTAACTGCTCGGTGGCGGCACATCGGTGCGCCGCGGGGGCGTCAGCAAGCTTGCCACCAGGCAAGTATTGCACAGGTAGCCTGCACATTTCCTTTGCGGCCAGGCTTCCCGCGCGTATAGTCCGCGGCGTGAGAACTGACAGTGTCCTGACACAGGATCTCGGTGTGGACGGGCGGGGTGTGGTGCCCGCCGACCTGCGAAACGTGCTGGGGCGGCTCGTCCGGCGTCTGCGCGCGCAGTACGGCTTCCCGTTGACGCAGGCCTCCGTCCTGGGGCGGCTGGATCGCCACGGACCGCAGTGCATCGGCGAGCTGGCGGCCGCTGAGCGTGTGCGCCCCCAGTCGATGAGCCAGACACTGGCGGAACTCGAGTCCCTGGGCCTCGTCGATCGCCGCCCGGACGACAGCGACGGACGGCGCACGCAGATCGCGCTGACGCGCGAGGGGCGTGCGGCACTCGAGGCTGATCGCGCCGTCCGCGACAGCTGGCTCGCGCTGCGGATCTCAGAGTTCACGGCGGAGGAGCAGGAGACGCTGCAGGAGGCGGTGCTGCTGATGAGCCGCCTGGCCGACGCCGACTGACGCATTCGGGCACCCGAGGGTAGTTAGCTACCCTAACCATGTGGCAACCAAAGCGTCAGGGCCCGCGATCGCGCGGCTCCACTCCCATCCCGGGCGAACGATCGCGCGCATGGCGCGACAGGTCGAGCTGGCCGTAGCGACCGTCGATCTGACCCTCGCCCAGTACCGAGTGCTGGGCGTGCTCGGTGAGGGCCGTGAGGCCGCCTCGCGGCTGGCCGACAAGCTCGGCGTCAGCCGACCGAGCGTGACCGGCGTCGTCGACGGGCTCGTGGTGCGCGGGTTGGTCTGCCGCGACCCGGACGCCGGCGACCGCCGCCGCGTCGATGTCGGCTGACCGAGCCCGGCCGCAGGTGCTCGCCGCAGCGGACGCCGCCGTCGACGGACGCCTCGACCGGATCGCCAAGCTGCTCGAGGAGCTCGAGCCTTGAGCGCCGTCGCCGACACGCGTCGTCCCGAGCGGCAACGAGTCGCGGTACAACCCGCCACGCGCCTGGATCGATCCCGACCAGAGCAAGTCCTGGCTGCGGCGGGCGCTGCCGATCGTGCTGGCGCGCAGGGCGACGCTGTTCACGGCGCTCGGCCCTCTCATTCGTGTCGCTGCTGCTGCAGGTGCAGATCCCGAACCTGCTCAACAGCGCCGTCACCAACTCGCTGCAGCCGCCTACTCGACGCCGCTCAGCCATTACGTGCGGATCGTGCTTCGTGCTCGCGGTCGCCGCCGGCCTCACCTCCTACGGCTCGCGGCTGTTCCTGATGCGCACGGCCTACGCGATGGAGTTCGACCTGCGCAACATGATCTACGAGCACCTGACGCGGATGTGCTTCGACTTCTACGACCGCGTCCAGTCCGGCCAGCTGATCTCGCGGGCCAACTCGGACATCCGCTCGGTGCAGATGTACCTGACCTTCGGCCCCAACATCGTCGTCCAGTGCTCGATCGCGGTGGTCGCGTTCATCTACATGCTGACGATCAATGTGCCGCTCGCGTTCGTCGCGATGGCGACGCTGCCGCTCGTGTTCGTGATGGGCGTGCGCATGCGCCGCAGCATGTTCCCGGTCTCGTGGCTGATCCAGGCGCGGCTGGCCGAGATCGCGACGATCGTCGACGAGAACATCAACGGCGTCCGCGTGGTCAAGTCGTTCGTCGCCGAGCAGCGCGAGCTGAACCACGCTCGAGGAGGCCGCCGACAGGCTGCAGTGGTCATACATCCGCGACGCTGATCTGCGCGCGAAGTTCACGCCGGTGGTCCAGAACCTGCCGCAGGTCGGGCTCGCGCTGATCCTGCTGGTCGGCGGCTATCTGGTGATCCACGGCCACCTCGGGGTCGGCGCGATCCTCGCCTTCAGCGCCTACATCGTGATGCTGCAGGCGCCGTTCCAGATGCTCGGGATGCTGGTGATGCTCGGCCAGCGGGCGGCGGCATCCGCGGGCGGATCTACGAGGTGCTCGATGAGCAGCCGAGCGTCGTCGACGGCCCGCTGGCCGTCGACCTCAGCGACTCCCGCGGAGACGTCGAGCTTCGAGGACGTGGACTTCGCCTACGGCCGACGCGCCGCTGGTGCTCGACGGCCTCAACCTGCATCTGCAGCCCGGTGAGACGGTCGCGATGGTCGGCCGCACCGCCAGCGGCAAGACGACGGTCTCGCGCCTGCTGTCGCGCTTCTACGACGTCACCGGCGGCGCGGTGAGGATCGACGGCCACGACGTGCGCGAGCTCACGGTCGAGAGCCTGCGCCGCCAGATCGGCGTCGTGCTCGACGAGCCGTTCCTGTTCTCGGTCTCGATCCGCGACAACATCGCCTACGGCCGCCCCGACGCGTCGCTCGAGGAGATCAGGCGGCCGCCCGCGCCGCCGGCGCCGACGAGTTCATCACGCAGCTCCGCGACGGCTACGACACGATCGTCGGCGAGCGCGGCTACACCCTCTCCGGCGGGCAGCGCCAGCGCATCGCGATCGCGCGCACGCTGCTGGTCAACCCGCCGATCCTGGTGCTCGACGATGCGACCAGCGCCGTCGACGTGCAGGTCGAGCAGGAGATCCACGAGGGACTGAAGGCGCTGATGCAGGGCCGCACGACGCTGATCGTCGCCCACCGCCTCTCGACGATCGGTCTGGCCGACCGCGTCGTGCTGCTGGACGGCGGCAGGATCGTCGCCGACGGCACGCACGCGGAGCTGCTCGAGACGCTCGCCGCTGTACGTCGAGGTGCTCGCCCAGGCTGAGGCCGACGAGCTCGAGCGCAGGCGGGAGGAGGAGCGGCTGTGAGCTTCGGCGGCTTCGGACAGGGCTCGCCGATGTTCGGCGGCGGCGGCGGCTCGCGGCTACGCGCGCGGCGGCGCCCGGCGGCGGCCTGCCGTTCGCCGGGATTCCGCCGGAGCTGCAGGAGGGCGTCGACAAGCTGCTGGCACGGCGAGCCCGAGTACCCGCCGCCGAGCGCCGAGTTCACCTACCGCAATGACGACGAGCGCGGCAAGCATCTGACGCTGCGCGCGCTCGATCTTCCGCCACTGGCGGCTGGGCGTCGCTCGCGGTGGCTGCTGGTCTGCATCGTCAGCGTCACCAACCAGCTCGGCCCTGCGCTGATCGAGTACGCGGATCAACCACGGCATGGCTCCCCGGCCACGACGACTTCGCGTGGTGGTCGCCTGCGCCGGGCTGTTCCTGCTCGCGATCGTCGATCACCGCCGTCTGCGCAGCGCTCTCAGGCGCGGGTCACCGGCCGGCTCGCCGCGCGGGTGATGAACGACCTGCGCGTGCAAGGTCTTCACGCATCTTCAGCGGCTCGGGCTCGACTACTACACCGACGAGAAGGCCGGGGTGATCATGACCCGGATGACCAGCGACATCGAGAACCTGCAGCAGCTGCTGCAGGACGGTCTCGCGCAGCTGGTCGGCCAGGCGCTGACGATGGTCGTGATCACCGCGATCCTGTTCACGATGAACGTCGAGCTGACGCTGATCACGATCGCGCTGGTCGTGCCGATCCTGACGCTCGCGACGATCTGGTTCACGCACGCCTCGCGAGCGCGGTTACGAACGCGTGCGCGACGGGATCGCCGGCGTGCTCGGCGACCTCTCCGAGAGCCTGCACGGCGTCCGCACGGTCGCCGCCTACAACCGCCAGCGCTGGAACGTCGTCGAGCACCGCAACGTCGTCGGCGACTACCGGGACGCCAACAACTACACCGCCCAGATCAACGCGCTCTACGGCCCCGGCACGCAGATGCTCGGCTATCTCGGGCAGGCGGCGCTGCTCGCGATCGGCGGCAGCATGGTGCTGGACCACCAGCTGTCGCTCGGCGCGCTGGTCGCGTTCTTCCTCTACCTGAACCGCTTCTTCGCGCCGATCCAGCTGCTGGTCCAGCAGTACAACACCTTCCAGCAGGGGCAGTCCTCGGTGCTCAAGCTGCGCACGCTGTTCCAGACCGAGCCCAACACGCCGGAGGAGCCCGGCGCGGAGGAGCTGCCGCCGGTCGAGGGCGAGATCGTGTTCGACCACGTCAGCTTCGGCTACTGACCCGGGCCAGCCGGTGCTGCGCGACGTCGACCTGCGGATCGCGCCCGGAGAGACGGTCGCGTTCGTCGGGCAGACCGGCGCCGGCAAGTCGACAGCCGCCAAGCTGATCACGCGCTTCTACGACCCGACCGCGGGTCGCGTCCTGCTCGACGGCCACGATCTCCGCGACGTGACGCTCGACTCGCTGCGGCGCCAGCTCGGCGTCGTGCCGCAGGAGCCGTTCCTGTTCGCCGGCACTCTGCGCTACAACATCGCCTTCGCGCGACCGGACGCGAGCGACGAGGAGGTCTGGGCAGCGGTCGACGCCGTCGGCCTGCGGGAGGTAGTCGAGCGCATGCCCGACGGACTCGACACGCGTCGTCCACGAGCGCGGCCAGTCGCTCTCCTCCGGCGAGCGCCAGCTGATCGCGCTGGCGCGGGCCTTCCACGCACAGCCGCGTGTGCTGGTGCTCGACGAGGCGACCTCGAACCTCGACCTGCTTTCCGAGACCAAGATCGAGGCAGCACTCGACGTGCTGCTCGAGGCGCGCACGGCGGTGCTGATCGCGCACCGGCTGACGACCGCGATGAAGGCCGACCGAATCGTCGTCGTCGACGACGGGCGGATCCTCGAGACGGGGTCCCACGACGAGCTGGTCGCCCGCGGCGGCCGCTACGCCGAGATGTACGCGACCTGGACCTCGCACATGGAGCTGGCCGCGTAGCGGACGCTGCAGCGGGGTTGTCAGGTCAGCGGACCTGCAACCCCGGGATCACGCCGGTCGGCCGGCATCTGCGCGCGATGTCCCGGCGCATCCGCTAGGCCAGCGTCCGCTTCAACCTGTTGCCGTCGAGCAGGATCGCCTCGACCTCCGCAGCCGAGACCGGAGGTGAGAACAGGTAGCCCTGGGCGGCGTCGCAGCCGAGTCGGCGCAGCTCGAGGACCTGAGCCTCGGTCTCGATCCCGGCGCCGATCACCACCAGCCCGAGCGCCGTGCCGGTGGCGATCACGGCCTGCGCGATCCGCGCCGCGTCGTCGTCGTTGCCGAGCTGGGCGACGAACCTGCGGTCGACCTTGATCGTGTCGACATGCATCTCCGCGAGCCGTGTCAGCGAGGAGTCTCCGGTGCCGAAGTCGTGCACGGCCAGGCGCACGCCGAGGCGCTTGAGCACCAGCACCGCGCGCCGCATCTGCTCTGCATCCTCGCGCAGCACCGTCTCGTTGAGCTCGAAGTTCAGACAGCTTGGATCGATCCCGCTGGCGCGGACCGCCTCGCCGACCTGCTCGACGAAGCGCGGGTTGCGCAGCTGGTGGCTGGAGGCATTGATCCCGAGGCAGAGCGGCGGCAGGTCTGGTCGGGCGTGCTCCCAGCGGGCGGCGTCGCGCAGTGCCTGCTCGAGCACCCAGTCGCCGATCCGGTCGATCAGGCCGTTCTCCTCGGCGACCGGGATGAACTCGCCCGGTCCGATCGGCCCGCGCTGCGGATGATCCCAGCGCAGCAGCGCCTCGACCGCGTACATGGTCTCGTCGCGGAGGCGGACGACCGGCTGATACACGAGCTTCAGCTCGTTGGTCTCGATCGCGCGCCGGAGGTCATTCTCCATGCGGCCGCGGGCGAGCGCGCGGACGCGCAGATCCTCGTCGAACAGGTCGTAGCGGGCGCGGCCTCGCTGCTTGGCCCTGTACATCGCCGCATCGGCGTCATGCAGCAGCGCCTGCGCGTCCTGGTGCCCCTTGGCCAGTGCGATGCCGATGCTGGCCGTCACGAACTGCGAGCCGGTGTCGAGCATGAACGGCCGCGCGAAGCTGGCGGCGATCCGCTCGGCCGTCGCGATTGCGAACCGCTCGCTCGAGATCTCCTCGAGCAGCAGCCCGAACTCGTCTCCGCCGAAGCGGGCAACCGTGTCGGTCGGGCGCACCGCCTCGCGCAGGCGGCTCGCGACGCCGATCAGCAGGTCGTCGCCGGCCTGGTGTCCGAGCGTGTCGTTGACCTGCTTGAAGTGATCGACGTCGATGAACAGGATCGCGGCCACCGAATCGGCATGGCGGCGGGCGCGCTCGAGCGCCTGCTCGAGGCGGTCGGTGAACAGCACGCGGTTGGGGAGGCTCGTGAGTGGATCGTGCAGAGCCCGGTGCTGCATCGCATCCTCGGCGTCCTGGCGCTCGATCGCCTCCGCGAGGATGTTGGCGACCGCCACCACGAAGTTGACGTCGGATTCGGTGAATGAGTCGGGCCGGCGCGAGAGCACTCGGAGGATCCCCCAGGGATCGATCGGACCCTCGATGCGCACCCCGATGCTGCTGCGGACCCCGTGCTGCTGGACGCGTGCCGTCGCACGAACGCGGGTCTCCTGCCCCCAGTCGTTGACCAGCAGCGGCTTGCCGCTCTGCAGCATGTAGGCCGTCGGCGAATCCGGCTCGATCAGGTCCCTGAGGTGCTCGTCCGACTTCCAGCCGTACTCGGACCGCAGAGTCAATGAGGTGCCGTCGTCGCCGATCTCGCTGGCGAGCGCCGCGTCGACGCTCAGCACCTCCGTGGTCGCGCGGCACGCTTCATCGAGCAGATCCTGGATCGGAAGTCCGGCCAGTGCGTGCTCGCCGAGCTTCGCCACGGCGGCCTGGGCGGCTGATTGACGCTCGAGCTGTTGTTCCACCTGTTTCTGGTCGGTGATGTCGAGCAGCACCCCGTGCCACAGCGGCATCCCATTCACGGAGCGGATCAGCCTCGAGTTGTCCCGGATCCAGACCACGTGCCCATCCTTGTGGAGCATCCGGTAGTCCAGGTAGTACTCCTCGAGACTGCGATGGATCTCCGGTAGATCGCCCAGCTCGTAGATCTCCTCGGTCTCGGCGGCGAGCGCCTTCGCACGGTCGTCGGGGTGAAGCTGCTGCGCCCAGAGCCCCGGGTCGGCGAGCCACTCCTCGACGCTGAAACCCAGAATCGGCTCGATCCAGTCATTGACGTAACGCCACCGCCCGAACTCGCCGGGTTCGGCGATGTAGACGATCGCCGGCACCGTCTCGACCATCGCCTGGAAGTCGCGGTCGGACTGACTCGGGCCCATCGCAGCAGTGTCGTCCATCTCAACCGATGTAGTCGGCACCGGTGCCCGCGGGCTGCAGGGCTGAGCGTCAGCTTGCGGTCAGTGATCTCAGGCTGCGACGCTGCCGGCCGGCGGCATCGAAGTTCTCGGACGCCAGCCACGTCTCAAACGCCGTCCGCAATGCCGGCCAGCGGGCGTCGGTGATCGCAAACCAGGCGGTGTCGCGGTTGCGTCCCTTGACCACCCGGTGGTTGTGGAAGACGCCCTCGAAGTTGAATCCGAAGCGCTCGGCGGCGCGCCGGGAGGGGGCGTTCAAGGCGTTGCACTTCCACTCGAGCCGGCGGTAGCCAAGGTCGTCGAATGCGTGTCGAGCCAGCAGGAAGATCGCCTCCGTCGCAGCCGGCGTCCGCTGCAGTCGCGGACCGAACCAGATGTTGCCCAGCTCAATCGTGCCTTGCTCGGGAACGATCGACATATAGGTGACGATCCCCCGCGGTTCGCCGGCTGTGGTCGTGATCGTGAAGAACAGCGGGTCATGGCCGGCGGCCTGTTCTGTGAGCTTCTCCATGAACGGCTCGAAGCTCGGAAAGGGGCCGTCGTACAGGTAGGTCCAGATGCTGGGGTCTCCCGTGGGTGCGTGGGAGATCGCGTACAGGGTCTCCGAGTCTCTGTCGGGGTCCAGCGGCCGCACGATCACGTGCTCGCCGCGATGCACGACCCGACCGGGGCGGATCGCGCCGGCGAAGGCAACCGGTTCGCCGAGTGGTTGATCCGGGGTCGCGCCGGGGGCGGACCGACCCCGCTCGCCGGGCTGCTCGTGGGGGCTCATCCGGCGGAGCGTAGTCGCGTCGGAGTGGCTCCGCGTGGCTCTCCTTCGCTCCGAGTGGCTCCGAGTGGCTCCGAGTGGCTCCGCGTGGCTCCGCGTGGCTCCGCCCCCCGCCTCGTCAGCCCTTTGTGTCGTGATTGGCACACTCCTGTCACAGAGTTGGCACAGGTTGGTCTTGTCAGTGGGCGCCGGGTGCGAAACGCTCAGGTGCATGACGACGCGCTCTGAGTCGGTCACACGCAACGGCGACTCGACCTCGCCCAACGGTGAGCCGCCCCGACCCAACGGCGAACCGCCCCGACCCAACGGTGAGCCGCCCCGACCCAACGGGGAGGGGAAGAAAACGCACCGCCACGGTGCGTTTTCTTCCCCCCGCGAGCGCCGCGATGTGACGATGACACGCGCGTTGCGGGCCAGTCACGGCGTCATCTCCCTAACTCGGCTGCGGCAGCTGGGCCTGTCGCGACGGGATGTGGACGGCCTCGTGCGCCACGGCGACCTGAGACGCGTCCACCGGGGCGTTTACGTCGACGGCCGCGCACCGATCAGCGACCGCGGCCGGCTCCTGGCTGCACTGCTGGCGGTGGGCCACGGGTCGTGGATCTCAGGACGGGCTGCCGCCGCTCATTGGGGACTTATAGCCGCAGTCCCTGCCACGATCGATGTGACCCTGGTCGCCGATCACACGCCGCGGCATAACGGGCTCCACGTCAGTCGAAGGGCGGCCGCTCCGTACCGGTCTGAGGTCAGCATCCGAGACGGACTGCGTGTCAGCTCGATCCCGCAGATGCTGGTCGAGGTCGCGGCTTCGGGCGGAACGCTCGCAGAGTTGAGGATGTTGATCGAAGCGGCCGTGCGCAGGAACATTCTCGATGTCAGCGAGCTGGCGGCGGCACTCGATCGGCACAGCGGCCGGCGCGGGGTCGGTCGCCTCAAGCAGGCGTGCGATGACTACCTTCCCCGCCACTCGCGTCGGTCGGGGCTCGAACGATCGTTTGACCGCTGGCTCGCCAGACACCCTGAGATTCCGGTACCTCAGCGCAACGTTCATCTCGGCCCCTGGGAGCTCGACTGCTACTGGCCCGACCAACGTCTCGTGCTGGAGCTGGACGGCCGTGCCTATCACACGGTGGTGGAGGAGATTGAGCGCGACCGCCGCAAGGATTCATGGCTGCAGGTTCACGGTCTCCGCATCCTGCGGATCACGGACGCACGCTGGAGACGCGACAAACTGGGCGCCTACGACGATCTGACCATGATGCTCGCGCTCCACGAGCGCGGCGCGGCCGCCTGACTACGCCCGATACCGCAGGCCGTCGAGCGCGATCTCGAGGATGTGCTCGCGCTGCTCGCGGCTCGCCTCGATCTTGGCGATGCCACCGACCAGCTGCACGATCTCCGCGAAGTCCGTGTCGGCGCGCACGGCCTTGGCGTCCTGCGCGCGCCGCAGCACCGGCTCGCCGGCGACGAACAGGTCCGCGCGGCACGTCTTGAAGAATGCGGCCTCGCGATCGACGTAGTTGAGCAGCTCATACGCCAGCGCCTTCTTGGTCGCCAGGTAGCTGACCAGCCTGCGCGTGAGCGCGACGAAGCTCTCCCACGGCGGCAGTTCCAGCAGTTCGCGGGTGGCGCCGCAGAGCTCCTGCACCTCGCCGATATAGACGGCCTCGAGCAGAGCCTGTCTAGTGGGGAAGTGGCGGTACAGGGTTCCGATACCGACGCCGGCGCGCCTGGCGATCTCCTCGAGCGAGGCCGATGCGCCGCACTCGTTGAACGCCTCGCGAGCCGCGGCGAGCAGCTTGTCGTAATTGCGCTTGGCATCCGCCCGCATCGGGCGAGCGCCGACGTAGCCCAGTTCAGCGCGCTCGGTCACGGGCGCCTCGGCAGCGCCCTGTGGGCCCGCGCCCTGCCCGCCCTGATCCTGCGTGATTGTGCTCGTGTTGGTCACCGAATTTTCACCCGTCCGCCTTGACAAACCGGAGGGACCCTCCGTATATTATCCGGAGGCAGCCTCCAAATACTTTCGGAGGCGCCCTCCAGTTTATCGCATGCATACCTCCTCCATCAACTTCTCTCCTCTCAACCACAGGACCTTCATGACCTCAGAACGACGCCGTTGGCTCGGGCTCGTGGTCGTATGTCTCGCGCAGTTGATGATCGTGCTCGACACCACGATCGTGAACGTTGCCCTGCCTTCGATCCAGCACGACCTCCACTTCACCCAGGGCAACCTCACCTGGGTCGTCAATGCATTCCTCGTTACCTTCGGCAGCTTCCTGCTGCTCGCCGGCCGCCTCGGCGACCTGTTGGGCCGCAAGCAGGTCTTCCTCGCCGGCGTGACTCTGTTCACGCTCGCATCGCTGCTATGTGGTGCGGCATCGACGTCGACGATGCTGATCGCGGCCCGGTTTCTCCAAGGCATCGGCGCGGCCATGCAGGCTTCGGTGATTCTCGCGATCATCGTGATCGAGTTCCCGCAGCCGGGCGATCGCGCCCGCGCGATGAGCGCCTACATGTTCACTGCCGTCGCCGGCGGTTCGCTTGGCCTGCTCGCCGGCGGTGTGCTCACACAGTTGCTGAGCTGGCACTGGATCTTCTTCGTCAACCTCCCGATCGGTGTGGTCGCGGTGATCGCCGGCCGCATCCTGTTGCCCTCCGATCGCGGCCAGGGTCTAGATCAGGGAGTCGACTGGCTCGGCTCGGCTCTGATCACGCTCGCGATCGGCTCCGCGGTGTACGCGATCGTTGAGGCGACCAGTCATGGCTGGGGCTCGACCGAGGTGATCGGAGCCGGTGCCGTGGCGGTCACGCTCCTGACCCTGTTCCTCGCGCTGGAATCTCGGATCGAGAATCCGATCATGCCGTTGCGGATCCTCAAGCTCCGGGGACTGGTCGCGTCCTGCATCACGCGCGGGTTTCTCGTAACCGGGATGTACGGGACCTGGTTCTTGGGCACGCTCTATCTCGAGCACGTGCTGCACTACGACGCAATCCGGACAGGTCTCGCATTCATGCCGTGGACGCTGACGGTGCTGGCGCTCTCGCTCGGAATCACGCGACGGCTGGTGGCGCGCTTTGGGCCGGTGCCCGTGATGCTCGGTGGTATGGCGCTGGTGGCGCTCGGTCTATTCGAGATGCACGGGATTGCGCTGCACACCGACTACTTCCCAAGGCTGGCGGTCGGTTTCTTCCTGATCGGTCTCGGAATCGGCAACTCGTTCATGCCGATGCTGATGATCGCGATGGCGGACGTGCCGCAGCAGGACGCCGGTCTGGCGTCGGGGATCGTGAACGTTTCCCAACAGGTATCCGGAGCGCTCGGTCTGGCGGTCCTGAGCACGATCGCCACCAGCCACAGCAACGCGCTGATCGCTGCGCACCAGCCGGTGCAGGCGGCGCTGCTGAGCGGCTACCGGCTCGCCTACATGCTCGGTATCCTGAGCGTGCTGGCGGGGATCCTGGTAGCGGCCGTGCTCCTGCGCACGCGGAGGGCGACCACGTCAGAAATGGCCGTGGAGCCCGCCGGCGGAGATGAGCCGCGTGTCCTCCGGAGCGGGCCGCAGGATCAGGACCTCGGCGGGGACGTCGCCGAGCAACCAGGAGAGGTCGTCCTGGCTTAGTCCCTTGCGTGGACTATCGGTCGCAGAGACGATCACGCGATCGAAGTGCTCTTCCTGCAGCAGGCGCTGCAGGGCGTCTCGGTAGGTGCGTCCCCGGCTGACTCTCGAGTCGACGGGGACGCCCGCCGCGGTTGCCTTCTGTTCGATCGCCTCGAGCAGCGGCATCCCGATCGCGCAGGCCGCCGGCAGCGGCGAGTCGATCGGAAGATTGCGCGGGACCCGTGCGAGGAACGCAGGTACGATCGTCGACCCCTCGGCCTTCGCGAGGCGGATCGCGGCTTCGAATGCGCGTCGTGAGATCGCCTGGCTTGAGAATGGCAGGAGGATCCGGTCCCCGGAGTTCTGTGCGGCACTGTCGTTCATTCTTGTTCCTCCATGGGCCGCTGGGCCCGATCGGCGACGATGCGCACATCGACGCCCGGTAGCAGTTCCATCAGGCGCTGTGGCAGCGGAGTACGCAGTCGCGACGCCCCGTGGGCGGGCCGGCTGCGCCCCATCAGGATGTATGTGGTGCGCTGCCGGCGGGCGACATCTGCGACCGCCTGTGGCAGCTCGTCCGACTCCTCGACGATCAGCTTCGCGCCGAGGATCGATGCGAGTCGCCGCAACGCCGTGAGCGCCTGTTCCTGCTCGTTGGTCAGGTTGCCCGGCGGCCGGACCCAAAGCAGGTCGAGGTTGGCGCCCAACCGCTGCGCGGATCGCCATGCACGGCGCACCAATCGCTGAGCGCCCGGGTAGGGTTCGACAAGCGCCAACAGCCGTTCTCCAACGGCCTGGGGGGCGGCGGCCGCGATCGTCTCCTCGCGAGAGCCGACGTTCGTCGCGGCCGCGAAGCGTCGCTGGCCGACCTCCTGGGCGACCTGACGAAGTGCCACCTCGCGCAGCGCTGAGAGGTTCTCGATCCGGAAGAAGTTGTTGAGCGCGGCATCGATCCGCTCGCTTGGGTAGACCTTACCGTCACGCAGGCGTTCGAGCAGCTCCTCCGGCGTCAGGTCCACGACGACAATGTCGTCCGCGCGTCCCAGCAGAGCGTCGGGGATCGTCTCGCGGACGCGGATGCCGCTGAGCTCGGCAACCTGATCGTTGAGCGACTCCAGGTGCTGCACGTTCAACGTCGAGAGGACGTCGATACCGGCCGCGAGTACATCCTCGACGTCCTCATAGCGCTTCGCGTGCTCGACCCCGGGAGCGTTGGTGTGGGCGAGCTCGTCGATCAGGCATACCTCAGGCGCCCGCCTGAGTATGGCCGGAAGGTCCATCTCCTCGAGCACGGTGCCGCGGTAGTCGATCGTCCGACGGGGAACGAGCTCGAGCCCTTCGGCCGCGCGCGCGGTCTCGATCCGAGAGTGGGTCTCGAGCAGGCCGATCACGACATCCCGTCCGAGGTCCTTCTCGGTCCGCCCTTCGATCAGCATCCGGTAGGTCTTCCCGACGCCCGCGGCCATGCCGATCACCACGCGGAGCCGGCCCCGCTTTGTCTCTCCGAGTCCGTTGGTGACGCTCGAACCCGACGTGGTCATGCCCCGAGTAGGTTGTGGACGACCAGGTCGATCAGCTTGATCCCGATGAACGGGGCGATCAATCCGCCGAGGCCATAGATCAGAAGGTTGCGTCGCAGGAGCGCGCTGGCGCCGACCGGGCGGTAGGAGACACCCTTGAGTGAGATCGGGATCAGCAGTGGAATCACGATCGCGTTGAAGATGATCGCCGAGATCACAGCTGAGTACGCGCTTCCGAGCTTCATCACATTGAGCACGTGCAGAGGCCCCTGCCCGCCCTTTGTCACCGCGTAGGTGGAGATGAAGATCGCCGGCAGGATCGCGAAGTACTTGGCGACGTCGTTGGCGATCGAGAACGTGGTCAGCGCGCCGCGGGTGATGAGCAGCTGCTTGCCGACCTCAACGATCTCGATGAGCTTCGTCGGATTCGAGTCAAGGTCAACCATGTTGCCCGCCTCGCGCGCGGCCTGGGTGCCGGTATTCATGGCAACGCCCACGTCAGCCTGTGCAAGTGCCGGCGCGTCGTTTGTGCCGTCTCCGGTCATCGCAACCATGCGGCCCTCGGACTGTTGTTCCCGGATCAGCTCGAGCTTCTTCTCGGGAGTGGCCTCGGCCAGGAAGTCGTCGACCCCGGCCTCCTCGGCGATCTTCGCGGCCGTCAGGCGGTTGTCGCCGGTGATCATGATCGTGCGGATGCCCATTGCCCGAAGCTGGTCGAACCGCTGGGCCATGCCCTCCTTGACCGTGTCCTTGAGGTGGATCACGCCGAGCACCTGGTTGTCACGGGCAACCGCGAGTGGCGTGCCGCCCTCGCCCGCGATCTGGTCGAGCGCCGGGCGCAGCTCGGTCGGCGGCTGCCCGCCCTCCTCCTCGACCATCGCGATCACCGCGTCGCCGGCGCCCTTGCGCAGCCGCTGCCCGTCGATGTCGACCCCGCTCATCCGCGTCTGCGCGGTGAACGGGACGAACTCGGCGTGCATGTCGGCGAGGTCGTGCTCGCGGATCCCGTATTGCTTGGCCAGCACGACGATCGACCGGCCCTCGGGCGTCTCATCGGCCAGTGACGCGAGTTGAGCGACCTCGGCCAGCTCCGCCTCGGACACTCCCGGCATCGGCACGAACTCAGAGGCGAGCCGGTTTCCGATCGTGATCGTGCCGGTCTTGTCGAGCAGAAGTACGTCCACATCGCCCGAGGCCTCGACCGCGCGGCCCGACAGAGCCAGCACGTTGCGCCGCACCAGCCTGTCCATGCCGGCAATCCCGATCGCCGACAACAGCGCCCCGATCGTCGTCGGAATCAGCGCGACCAGCAGCGAGATCAGGGTCGTCTCGGAGATATCGGTTCCTGCGAACAGGCCGAACGGGCGCAGCGTCACAACCACGATCATGAAGATCAGGGTCAGGCCGGCTAGCAGGATGTTGAGCGCGATCTCATTCGGCGTCTTGCGCCGCTCCGCACCCTCGACCAGCGAAATCATGCGATCCAGGAAGGACTGACCGGGCTCCTGGGTGATCTCGACCACGATCCGATCCGAGAGCACGCGGGTGCCGCCGGTCACAGCGCTGCGGTCGCCGCCGGATTCACGGATCACGGGTGCGGACTCACCCGTGATCGCCGACTCATCGACCGAGGCGATGCCTTCGATGACGGTGCCATCGCCGGGAATCAGTTCGCCGGCCACGACGACAACGCGATCGCCGCGACGCAGCTCCTCCGCCTTGCGGGTGCTGCCGTCCTCCATGATCGCCACTGTCTGCTGTCGCATCGAACGCAGGGCGTCCGCCTGGGCGCGTCCGCGCCCTTCCGCGAACGCCTCCGCCATGTTCGCGAACACGACCGTCAGCCACAACCAGAATGCGATCGTGAACGTGTACCAGCCGGGGTCGTGGCCGCTCAGCGCGGTCCCGCCGAAGACCTGGATCAGCCAGGTGATTGAGGTGATCATCGCGCCGATCTCGACCACGAACATCACCGGGTTTCGGATCTGGACGCGCGGGTCGAGCTTGACGAGGCTGTCGATCAGCGCGCGCCGCGCGATGTCGCCACGGAACAGTGACGCTCCCTGGCGCTGCTGTGCCGGGCCCGGGGCCGGGGCGACGGGAGAGGTTGTGCTCATCGATGTGTTCCGTTTCTTGGATCAGAGGCGGTTCAGCGCCAGGTTGAGCTCGAGCACGTTGACGCTCGGCTCGCCGGAGAATCCGAGCCCGCGTCCGGCCGTGTATTTCGATACCAGGGCCCTGACGGTTGCCAGCGGCAGGTGCCGAACGGCGGCGATCCGGTAGGCCTGGATTCCGGCGTTCGCCGGAGAGATGTCCGGGTCGATGCCCGACGCCGAGGTGTCGGCGGCATCGACCGGCACCGTGGCCGCTGTCAGACCGCCCGGGTAATACCGGCCGTTCAGCTGGATGTAGGCCGCGATGTTGGCGGTGATCGCCTTCTTGGTGACAACGCTGTTCGGACCGTAGTTGGCGAACGTCGTGGCCGCAGCGTTGTACGCCGGGGTTGTTCCGGACGGTCGGCCCTGGAAGAACCTCGGGTCGGGGGCGGTCACCGGCTCACCGCCAGAGGACTCCGGCTTACCGTTCCTGTAGACCGGCTGCGCGAAGTTCTGGCCGATGATCTTCGAACCCACGAGATGGTTGTGCACGTAGACCCTCTGCCCGTTGGCGTTACCCGGGAAGGCCACCTGGCCGATGCCGGTCATCAGCAGCGGATACAGCAGTCCGCAGACCACGATCAACGTCAGGACCGCCAAGGCTGAGCTCACGAATTCCTTGCGAATAGCCATGTCAGAACTCCACTAGTAGAGGTGTCCGGTCAGGCCCTGGACGATCGGCCCGAGCAGCAGGGCTGGAAAGAAGGTGAGCGCTCCGACGAGCACGATCACGCCCATCAGCAGAACCACGAATGTGGGGTTGTCGGTGCGCATCGTGCCGAGGCCGGCAGGGCTCACACGCTTGCTCACCAGAGCTCCGGCGACAGCGAGGGCGAACAGGATCGGCGCATAGCGCGCGAACAGCATCGTGAAGCCGCCCAACAGGTTCGCAAACGTGATTCCGTGTGAACCGACGTTGCCCGCGGTGGGCTGGATGAAGCCGGTGTAGCCGGCGAATGCCGAACCGTTGTTGTTGGCCTGGCTGAGGTAGGCGTAGAACGTCTCGCTGAACCCCTGTGGCCCACTCGCCACAGCCGTATCTATCGACGCTCGGCCGGCACTCGATGCGGTTGCCAGGGCTGTTGAGAACAGCGCCGCCAACGGCGTGATCAGGATCCCGAGTGCGACCAGCTTTATCTCTCTGGCCTCGATCTTCTTGCCGATGTACTCGGGCGTGCGCCCGACCATCAGGCCACCGATGAAGACAGCGAGCAGGACGTAAAGGAGGATCGAGTAGAGCCCTGTGCCGACGCCGCCGAAGATCACCTCGCTTGCGCTCAGGTTGGCGAACGGAACCGCGCCGCCGATGCCCGTGAAGGACTCGAGCGCGCTGTTCACGGCTCCGCACGAGGTCACCGTGGTAACCACGTTGAACAGTGCCGAACCGGCGATGCCGAACCGCTGCTCCTTGCCCTCCAGGTTGCCTCCGGACGAGCCGGCGATCGCGCCCGTGTGCAGGCCGGCGGCGTGCTGCGCGGGCGAGCCGTGGGCCTCGGCGACATAGCAGACGATCGCCGCGCCGAGGAACATCACCATCATCGTTCCGTAGATCGCATACCCCTGACGGCGGTTGCCGACCATCCTGCCGTAGGTGAACACCAATGCCGCGGGGATCAGCAGCACGGTGAGCATCTCGACGAAGTTGGTGAACGCGGTCGGGTTCTCGAAGGGGTGCGAGGAGTTGACGTTGAAGAAGCCGCCGCCGTTGGTGCCCAGCAGCTTGATCGCCTCCTGTGAGGCGACCGGGCCCATCGCGATCGTCTGCCCGAGATGGGTGATGCCGGTGAAGCTCAGGTAGTGCGAGAAGTTCTGGATCGAGCCCTGCCAGATCAGGACGATCGCGACGACGAAGGAGATCGGCAGCAGGATGTACAGGATCGTGCGGACCAGGTCATGCCAGAAGTTGCCGAGGCTGTTGGCGTCGGCGGCGCTGCGGTTGCTGACGCGCTTGGCGATCCCTCGAATCAACGCCACCGCGACAACGATGCCGACGGCCGCTGAGGCGAAGTTCTGGACGGTGAGTCCAGCCATCTGGCTGAAGTAACTCATCGTCGTCTCGCCACCGTAGTACTGCCAGTTGGTGTTCGTGAGGAACGATGTGACGGTGTTGAAGGTCACATTCCAGGGTGCCGAGTGAAAGCCCATCGGGTTCAACCCGGTGAAGTTCCATAGTCCCTGGGTACGCAGGATGAAATACAGCGCCAGCCAGCCGACGAAAGAGAAGATGATCACGCTCTTGGCGTATGACTTCCAGTCCTGTCCGCGGTGCGGGTCGACGCGGAAGAGCCGGTACAGGAAGCGCTCGGGGTAGCGCATGACGGGGTCGAGGAACGTGCGCTCACCCGTGTAGACGGCGGCCATGTATCGACCCAACGGCAACGCCAGAGCGGTGAGGATCGCGACGAACGCGAAGATCGTGAGCCAGCCCGAGAACGTCATCAGAGCCGGTCTCCGCGCAGCAGCGCGTAGAGCAGATAGGCGCAGATCAGGACCGCCACGACCAGTCCGAACAGATCAGCGCCGCTGATGGTGGCGATGACCACGGTCAGACCCGATCGATCGCGTAGATCAGCCCGAACAGAATCGCGAACATCGCGATGCCAAGAAGAATCGAAAGAGCGTCCATGGCTCATGATCTTCGTCCCACACTCGTCTGCAATCCGTGCAGAACACAGCGCTCGACATACAGATTTTGTGCAGGTTGCCCTCGGGTTCGCCCTGCGAGCCTGACGATGGAGGTCGGTGGCCGGCCCGGCGGCCGGCGACTACGCTGCGAACCTGTAACCGACCCGCGGGTCGGTCTTGACGTAGCGCGGGCCGTCCGGGGGCTCGATCTTGCGTCGCAGGTTGGCGACGTGCCCGCGCAGCACCTGGGTATCGTCGCCGTAGGCGTGCCCCCAGACCGAGGTCAGGAGCTCGCGATGGGTCACCAGGCGTCCGCGGTTGGTTGCCAGCACGCGCAGCAGGTCGAACTCGGTCGGCGTGAGGTGGACCTCCTCGCCATCGCGGCGCACGACTCGCGCCGCAAGGTCGACCTCGAGCCCGTCGGCCCGGATCACGGCATCCTCGGGCTCCGAGCCGGCACGCCTGAGAACCGCCTGGAGGCGGGCGATCAGCTCGCGCGGACTGAAGGGCTTTGTCACGTAGTCGTCGGCGCCCGCTGCCAGCGCTCGCACCTTGGCGTCCTCCTCGCCGACGGCCGAGAGCACGATGATCGGGAGCTTGCTCCACTCACGCAGGCGACGGCAGATCTCGACCCCGTCCATGTCGGGCAGCACCAGGTCAAGGATCGCCGCGTCGGGGTTCTGCACCGCGGCGAGATCGAGCGCCTGCTCGCCGGTGTCGGCCGGAATCGACTCATATCCCGCGTCGCGCAGGATCACGCGCAGCGCCCGGAGGATCTGAGACTCGTCATCGCAGACGAGCACGCGAGGTCGCTCGCTCATACTTGCACGACCTGCGGGTCTCCGGCTGGGAAGCTGACCACGAGGCTCGTGCCCTGGCCCGGCAGCGACTCGACGGAGATCACGCCTCCGTTGGCCTCGACGAAGCCCTTTGCGATCGCGAGTCCCAGGCCGGAGCCGGAGCTCGCCCGCTGCGACGCTCCGGTGCCCCGGTAGAAAGGTTCGAACACGCGTCCCTGCTCGCTTTCTGGGATCCCTGGACCGCGATCGCTGACCCTTACGACAACGCGCGAGCCGATCTGTCGAACACTCACGCGCACGGGCTGCCCGCCCGAGTAGCGCAGGGCATTCTCGATCAGGTTCGCGAACACACGCTCGAGCTGAGCGGCATCGGCGAGCAGCGCCGGGGTGCTCGGGTCGATATTCATCTGGACATGGCCGGCCGCCGCCGGCAGCGCATCCTCGGCCGCCAGCAGCACGTCCTCGATTGAGACCGATTCCCGTCGTGGCTCGAGGCGTCCGGCCTGCAGGCGGGAGAGGTCGAACAACTTGTCGATCAGCGCCGAGAGCCGTTCTCCCTCGTCGACCACGGCGGCGCTCAGTTGCTCGCGCTCCTCAGTCGTGAGCGAGCCGGAGCCGAGCGCGTGCCCGGCTGCGACGATCGCCGTCAGCGGCGTGCGCAGATCGTGTGAGACCGCACGCAGCAGCGCCGTCTTGAGCTCGTCGCTGCGCCGCAGCGCCGCGGTCTCGACCGCCTCCGCCTGGACCGCGTCGCGGTGCAGCGCGATCGCGACCAGGGCAGAGAGCGTCGGCACCACCTGCGAGCGCAGGCGCTCGGAGGCCTCGTTTGGAAGCTGGCTGGGCACCAGCAGCGTCGCCAGCGTCTCCCCGTCAGGACCAAGCAGCGGCAGCGCGGTGTGGCGCTCACTGCCGGCGGTCGCTCCCAATTCCAGTGACGCAGAGGCCAGCCCGAGCGACGCGGCGACGCGACGCGCGGTCGTCCGCAGCGCATCCTGCGTTCGCTCACCCGCGAGCAGTTCACGGGCGAGCGTGGCGGCGAGATCCGCCTCCCGCCGCCGCTGGTCGGCCTCTGCCGCGCGGCTGCGTGCGAACTCGGCGATCGTGCTGACGACGACGGCGACCAGCACGAAGGCCACGAGCGCGACCCAGTTGCGGCCGTCGACGATTGTGAACCGGCCGGTCGGCGGCAGGTGGAAGAAGTTGAATGCGGCCGCGCTGAGTAGCGATGTCAACAGGCCGAGCCACAGCCCGAAATATGCCGCGATCAGCAGGATCGCCGGCAGATAGACCAGGCTCAGGGAGACCGGTGGCGCGATCGACTTGAGCGGATAGATCGCGAGCGTCGCGAGCGCCACGGCGATCACGGCGGCGAGTACGCCGAGCCAGTTTGATGGTCTTCTGCTTGACATGGAGGTCAGGTAACGATAATTCGAGGAGATGCTCGCCACACGCCCGACAACTGCGCGCCTCGAACGTGTCCGGCTCCCATGGCAGCTCGAGCCCGCACAGGTGCTGGCCGCGCTCGAGTCCGAGACGCTCCCGTTTGCGCTTGTCGGCGCCTGGGCCGACGGCGGCGCGATCGTCGGGTCAGAGCCTCTGCGCGTGGCCCATCCCTCGGATGATCCGTTCGCGTTGTTCGACGAACTGCCACGTGTCGATTCCCAGGTGCCGGCAGTGGGCGGTGGTTGGTTCGGCTGGCTCGGCTACCGGCTGGCGGACCGCATCGAGCAGGTGCCGCTGGCTGATGCGCGGCCGGTCGAACTGCCCGAGTTTCACCTCGCCTACTACGACAACGTCCTGCACCAGGACACCGAGGGCGTCTGGTGGTTCGAGGCGCTGGTCACACCGGAGCGACGCGATGCGATCGAGGACCGGGTCGCTTTCCTATGGGACCGCCTCGCGGATGTGGGCGGGTTTGACCCCGTCTGCCGTCCCGGGCCGCTGCTGCTGGCCCGGGACGTGGCTGCGCACCATCTGCAGGCAGTCGCGCAGTGCCGCGAGCGGATCGCCGCCGGCGAGATCTTCCAGGCCAACATCTGTCTGCGACTCGAGGCTGAGTACGACGGAACCGCAACCGGCCTGATGCGGTCGGCACTCGACCGCGGGCGCGTGCCGCTCTACTCGGCCGTGTTCGACACGCCTGACGGTGGCATCGTCTCGCTCTCGCCCGAGCTGTTCCTGCGCAGGCGCGGACGCGACGTGCGGACCGGCCCGATCAAGGGAACCGCCCCACGTTCCTCCGATCCGGCACTGGCTGCCGCCTCGCTGCGGCGGCTGCGTGAGTCGAGCAAGGACGCGGCCGAGCACGTGATGATCGTTGATCTGATGCGCAACGACCTCGGCCGCGTGTGCGAATACGGGTCGGTCACGGCGCCGCGACATCCGACTGCCGAGCCGCACCCGGGTCTCTGGCACCTCGTCTCGGGTGTCGAGGGTCGCCTTCGTCGCGACGTGGGTGACGGCGATCTGCTGAGGGCGGCGTTTCCGCCCGGTTCGGTCACCGGCGCCCCGAAGGTGCAGTCGCTGAGGGTGATCGCCGAGCTCGAGCCGACCGGCCGCGAGGTCTACACCGGCGCCGTCGGCTACGTGAGTCCGCTCGCCGGCCTCGAGCTCAACGTCGCCATCCGCACGCTCGAGCTTGCTGACGGTCAGCTGTGGCTTGGTGTCGGCGGCGGCATCGTGGCCGACTCCGACGCTCAGTCCGAGCTCGAGGAGACACTGACGAAGGCGCGACCGGTCGCCGCCGCGGTCGGCACCACGGTGATTCTCGAGCCGCGCGATCCGGACAGCTTCGGGTGAGCCCGGGGCTGGCGCTGCTGAGCTCGCGGCCTGCCCTCGACTTCGGGCCGCGACCTGACCCGGGGAGCGGGGTCTTCGAGACGCTGCTGGTCACAGACGGGGAGGTCCAGCTGCTCGACGAACAGCTCGTGCGGCTGGATGCCAGCGTTCGCGAGCTGTACGGCATCGGGTCCGTGCCGCGGGCAGACGAGGTGCGGGACGCCGCCCCGCCGGGGGACGCGCGTCTGCGCGTCACCTTCATTCCGGGGAGCCCGGCCACGATCGATCACGGGCCGATTGGCCCCGATCCCGTGTACACGGGACTCACTCCGTTCGTCCTTCCAGGTGGGCTCGGGCCACACAAGTGGGCCGACAGACGACTGCTGGATGCGATCACGCTCGTCGCGGACGGCACGTTGCCGGTACTCGTCGACGAGGATGGTTCGGTGCTCGAGTCGGCGCGGATGAACGTGCTGATCGAGGAGCGCGGATGCCTGATCTCGCCTCCGGCCGACGGCCGCTTTCGGGCCGGGTTCGGTCGCAGACGGCTGCGTTTCACAGAGGAGCCGGTCGACCTCGACCGGCTCATGGCTGCCGATGCGGTGCTGCTGACCTCGGCCCTGCGAACCGTGCGCCTGTCAATTCGCTGAGCCGGGATCAGTGCTTGCCGTCGGCACCCGCCAGGGGCCGAGCATGCCATGGGTGCAGACCGGCGCTCCAGCGGTGGCGAAGGCCATGCGGCGTCGGCTCGCCACCGATCCCGCCGTCCTCCGTGCCCATGCCCGACGAGAGGTGAGCCGCGATCCTGCCGTCGGCGGATTGCTCTCTGGAGTGGAGCGGCACCGAAACGGCACGAATGTTGCTGCGCTGCAGCTCGCGGCGCAGGCGGCGACAGTGCCTGATGAGATCCTCAGAGGCAACCAGTGCGCCGTAATTTCCGCCGCACAACAGCCTCAGCAGCGAACTCTGGCTGTCCGGTCCGAGAACCTGCGTCGTCACCGGCATCGAATCGGGGACGTTCTCGGCCACCGCCGCAAGCACCCTCGCGGCATCCTCAGGCGACTCCGTGGTCAGCGGCGCGTATGCGCCGCCCACGGCGAACGGGGTGACCCAGACGTGGGCAGGCGGCTCCTCGCAGGTCTTGACGAGCGTCAGCCTCGCGTGCTCGCATTGGGCGAGCCCGACCGCGGCATCGAAGGTCTTCCACATCTGCTGTTCCTGATCGCCGAGAACGCCGATCACGTTGCACATGCTCATGACTCACCCTCCCCAGGGCTGCTGCCGAGGGGTGCCCGGTTCGTCCGGCCCGACGCTCGCAGACGGTCCCTCGGCGTGATCGCCGAAAATTCCGCTGCGCCTGGAGCCCTCCACCCCATAACGCCTTTAGCGTAGCGTTACAAAGCCTGCTCCGCATGCTTCTGCGGATGTTCTTCGGTTAGGAGGCGTGATCGCGCTAGGTGAGATGCAGGCGGTGGGCCATCGCCGCGGCCTGGGTCCTGCTCTGGACGCCGAGCTTCGAGAGGATGCGAGACACATGAACGCTGGCGGTCTTCTCGGCCATGTAGAGCGACGCGCCGATCTGGCGGTTGGTGGCGCCCTCGGAGATCAGCGCCAGAACCTGAAGCTCGCGGGGCGTGAGACCGAACGGCGCCTCGCTGTCGACGCCGGTGTGCCTGCCCTCATCCTGCGGGGTGCCACCGCGGGTATCGTCGAGGTCGAGCCTCGCGCGTAGCGCCAGACCCTGGATCTCACCTGCCAACCAGCCGGCTCCGAGCCGCTCCGCGACGGTCGCGGCCTCAGCCGCAACCGGCCCCGCCGCGACTCGATCGCCCGCCTCCACCAGGGCCTCCGCCTCGCGCCAGCGCATCAGCGCCGCGCAGTAGGGCCGCTCGAGCTGCTCCCAGACCGTCGCCGCGCCGCCCCACAGAGTCGGGTCGTTGTCTCCCTGTGCGCGAGCACTCTCAGCTTCGCCGACCGCCAGCCAGCCGCGCTCGACTGGGCCGCCGTCAGCTGCCGCGGCGGCGAGGCGCTGGAGGTGTATCTGGGCCCGCGCGAGCGCGTCGCGCTCGGCGTCAGGCTCGCGCAGGTCGCGCGCACGGACGGCGCGGTCAGCTTCGATCGCCATACCGACGGCGGTCACACGGGCGATCCGCATCACATCGTCTGTGCAGACCTCGAGCTCGTCGAGCGCGGCGGCGACCGCCGCCTGGGCGAGGTCCAGCTCACCGGCGCGGCGGTGCAGTTCCCCGTACAGCGAACCGAACATCCCGTGCCACTGCGCCTCGCCGGTGACGCGGACCAGTGGAGCGGCGGCATCGAGGCGCTCGCGCGCCAGAATCAGCTCGCCCTCGCCCAGCGCCAGCTCGGCATCGCGCAACAGTCGGTAGATCAGCGAGACCCCGACATAGGAGGAGATCGGGGGTAACGGATTGGCTCGAGCGAGATCCCATTCGCCGGCCTCGAAGGCGAGCTCGGAAAGCGTCAACGCCATCCACGAGTACGACTGTCCAAGCCGCCTTGTCACCTCGGCAAGCCCCTCCTGGATCACGGTCAGCGCCTCGCGTGTGCGTCCGGCGAGGTTCAGGCAGTCGGCGAGGTTGCTGTAGGCGGAGCCGAGGTCGTCGATGTGATCCTGCTCGTGCGCGAGCGTGATCGCCTCACGCAGCAGCGCCTCGCCGTCCTCAACGTCGCCGAGCGCGATCTTTGACATTCCCAGTGTGTTGAGCGTCTCGCCGAGCGTCATCGTCAGCTCCATCGCCGCGGCCACCTCTCTCGCGCGCTCGCCCTCGGCCACCGCCTCCCGGTAGTGGCCGCGCAGCGCGTGCGTGCGCGCCAGCCAGGAGAGCACCCGGGCGCGGTCCCTGCTCCGCTCCTCAGGGAGCAGTACCAACGCACGGTCGAGATCTGCGATCGCCGCGCTCGCCTGGTTCAGCCGCCAGCGTGAGCGTCCGCGTCGCCCGAGGAGGCGGGCGTAGCGGACCGGATCCTCCTCGGGATCGAGCAGCTCGAGCGCATGTGTGGCGAGCATCTCGGCGTGACGCTGATCGTTGCTCTGGGCGGCCGCATTCGCCGCCGAGTCGAGCAGTTCAACCTCGTCGATGCCGGTGATCTGCTCAGGATTCGGCACGCGTGCCCACAGTTCGTGGGCACGCTCGTAGAGGTCTGCCATCTCCCCGTAGGCGTGCACCCGGCGTGCCTCGCGGGCGGCCACGATCGTCGCGCGCAGCGCGGCGGCCTGATCGCCGGCGGCCGCGTAGTGGGTCGCGATCGACGCGACCCGCTCGGCCTCGTCCTCGGCGCAGTCGAGCGCCGGACCGGCCTCGAGCACACGTGCCAGCTCGAGATGCATGCCACTCCTCTCACCGGGGAGCAGATCGTCGTAGACGACCTCACGCAAAAGCGCATGACGGAAGCACAGCCGGCCGTCCTCGCAGGCGACCAGCACGTGTTCGGCGACCGCCTCACGGAGCGCGTCGCGCAGATCGGACCCGCCGACGCCGGCGATCCGCTCGATCATCGGCTCGTTCAGCGCGCGGCCGACCGAGACTGCGCGCGTCGCCATGTTCGCGCCGTCGCTGAGTCGCTCGATCCGCAGCATGAACGCGTCACGAAGGCTCTGCGGTGTTGCACCGCGCCCGTCGAGTGCTGCCGCCAGGAGTTCCTCGACGTAGAGCGCGTTGCCGTCGGTGCGGTCCAGCAGGCGCTCAATCAGACTGGGGTCGGGCTGCTCGCCGAGGATGTCGGTCAGCGCCTCGGTCAGCTCATCCCGGTCGAATGGGTCGAGCTCGATCCGGCGGCAGTTGTCGAGGCGTCCGAGTTCGGCCAGCAGCGGTCGCAGCGGATGCTTGCGGTGGAGCTCATCGCTGCGGAAGCTGAGCACCAGCAGCACGCGCTCCTCGATCAGGCTCCGCGCGAGGAACGATATGAACGCTCGCGTCGAGCGGTCGGCCCAGTGGACGTCCTCCAGCATGATCAGCACGGGCTCACGCTCGCCCAACAGGTGGACAAGCTCAAGCAGGCTCTCGAAAAGCCGCAGCTGCCCGTCACCGCTCCCGCCGGCCCCGTCCGAGGGCGGCGCACCCATGCTCGGCAGCAGGGTTGCGAGGTTGACCCTGCTGGCGGCGCTGAGTGCCTCCAGCGCTCCGTCCTGATCGCGGACCAGCGGTCTCAGGGCTCCCAGCAGCGGTGCGTAGGGGAGCTCCATCTCGCCCTGCTCGAGGCACTGGCCCTTGAGGACCAGCGCTCCGTCGAGCGACCGTTCGACCTCCGCCAGCAGGCGAGTCTTGCCCACACCCGAATCCCCGGAGACCAGGATCAGGCGCGGGTTTCCATCAAGCGCTTCTCGGTACGCAAGCTCCAGTTCGGCCAGCTGTGTCTGCCGACCCACGAACCGGCTGCTTGTCAATCTGGCGCGCACCAGTGAAGTATCGCCGGAGACGGCCCTCGGTTCGAACGCGGTGCTGGGGATTGGCGCTGCGCCGGAGCTCGGCCATCCGAGCGTTGTTGAACTCGTATGTGAGCGCTGGGTGCATTCCTGTTCGCTCCTCTCGTCGTTCTGCTGCATGTCGTGCATTCAGAATCGGCTAAGAGGCCGCACCTCACATCGGCAGTTCGCAGCGATCTGGGGCCCAAGGGGCCTTACGTGCCTGCCCGACGCCGGTCCGACGACGAAGGAGATCCCGCCGGGCCCCAGGGGCCCGACGGGATCAGAGCCGCCGCCTGGCCGCGAGGCCTAGGAGGCAGGCGGCAGCGAGGTCACAGGCGCGACCCCGGTGACCGTCAGTGTCTGCGGTGTCGAGACTCCGCCGACGTTGACGGGCCCGCCGTTGATCTCAACTCGCAGTTGCACGGTGCCGGCCTGGCCGGGCGTGAACGTGAACGAGTACTGCGAGCTGCCGTTCACGACGCCGCTCTTCAGGATCACCCAGTCGCCGGAGCTGTTCTGAGCCTCCAGGTGGATGATGTGTCCGCTGTGCTCGGGCGTGACGGTGCCACTGACCGTGACCGCGCCGCCGACCGTCGTCGTCGACGAGCTGAGGGCGATCGTGACCACGTCCTGCACGCCGACGTACAGGTTCGCCGTCTTCTGATGGCTGCCGTTGCCGGTCTCGACGTGGTAGATCGTGTTACGGATCGGCATCTGCGTGAACGAGTACTTGCCGGACGCGTCCGTCATGCCGCTCTCGAGCGCCTTGAAGTCGCCGTTGAGCGTGCGACCGTAGAGCGTCACGGGAACATTCGGCTGCGGCGTGGTCGTCGAGCCGGCCGCGAACAGCGACCCGCTGATCGTCTCAGTCTGGCCGTTGGTGATGATCGGCGCACTGGCCGCGATCGTGAACGACGGGTTCTGCGCCTGCTGGACCGTCAGGTTCAGGTCATCCGACTGGCCCGGGGTGTTGCGCCGGTCGCCCGGGAAGTACGCGCGCAGGGTGTAGCTGCCCGGTGTCCTGAACTTGTAGGACGTCGCGAAGCTCGAGTCACCGTGTGTGTAGGCGCTCGTGATCGTGTGCCAGCCATCGCCCGAGGTGCTGTCCTGGGCCTGCAGGAGCACGCGCTGATGCGGGTGGGCCGGGAAGACCGTGCCGCTGAGCTGAACCGGCTGCGAGGTGGTTGGGCTCGCGCTGTCGGCGCTGAGCGTTACCACTGCGGAGGCCAGCTCATGGATCGTGCGGCTGTGCGTGTGCCGCGGGCCCGCCACGAACCAGTTGCGGTTCGAGACCACCACGCCGTCGGCGCGGACGAACTCGTAATAGCCCTCTGCGTTGGTGACCCTGGAGCCCACGATCGTGAAGTGCGACGCGGGATTGATGCGGTGGAACAGGTAGACACGCCGGTTGGCGTTGTTGGGTCCCTGCAGCTGGCCGTAGATCAGCACGCCCTGGCCGGCCGTGATCGGATCCGGTGTTGCGGCGATCGTCAGACCGTCGTTGTGATGCGGGTGTGGAGCTGCGCTGGCCGAGCCAGGCAGTGCGATCAATGACGCCACGAGCAGAGCGAGGCTCGCCGTGGCCTTCGTGAATCGGTGTGTACGCATTTCCGTCCTTCCTCCCAGAAAGAAGTTGACGTCAGACTTACAAACAGGTCAACGGGAGACGGAGTTGCGTTAGGAATGTTTGTGAACGGTTACGGTTCCGGCCCCACCAATTTGGTTCCTCCACCCGCGCGTGACGGAGTAGGTTGTAGGTGGGGCGGCCCGGCCCCGGGCCGCGGGACCGATCCAAGGAGGTTCAAGTGAGCACCATCGGTCAGTCGGTGGAAGTCGACACCGACAAGCTCATGGAGTTCGTCTTTCGCGCGGTGGAAGAGGTGGGAGCAACGCTCAACACCGCGCTCGTCGTAATGGGCGACAAGCTCGGGTGGTACCGGGCGCTCGCGGGTACCGACGGCCTGACATCAAGCGAGTTGGCCGCGCGCACGGGCACGTCTGAGCGTTATGTCCGCGAGTGGCTCAACAACCAGGCGGCCGGCGGCTTTGTCGCCTACGACCCCGCAACCGGTCGCTACACGCTGCCGCCCGAGCAGACCGTCGCATTGACCGACCCCGACAGCGCCGCGTACCTGCCGGGGTTCTTCCAGATCGCACTCGGTTCGTTGATGGACACGCCGCGGATCATCGAGGCCGCCGGACGCGGCAACGGCATGGGCTGGCACGAACACACAAGTGACGTTCACGAGGGCTGTGAGCGGTTCTTCCGGCCCGGGTACAACGCGCATCTGCTGGCCGAATGGCTGCCGGCACTGGACGGCGTGATCGCCAAGCTCGAACGAGGAGCGCGCGTCGCCGATGTCGGTTGTGGTCACGGAGCTTCGACGATCCTGATGGCGAAAGCGTTTCCCAACTCGACCTTCGTCGGTTCTGATTATCACGAGCGTTCGATCGAGACGGCAAGGGCCCGAGCGCAGGAGGCGGGCGTCGCCGATCGCATCGAATTCAGCGCGGAATCCGCCCAGGAATTCGGCGGCGGCGGCTACGACCTTGTGACGATGTTCGACTGCCTGCACGACATGGGGGACCCCGTCGGGGCTGCCCGGCGTGTCCGTCAGATGCTCGCGTCCGACGGCACCTGGATGATCGTCGAGCCCCACGCAGGCGACCGCACCGAGGACAACTTCAACCCGGTGGGTCGAGCCTATTACGGGTTCTCGACGCTTCTGTGCACGCCGGCCTCGCTCTCACAGGAGGTGGGCCTCGCGCTGGGTGCCCAGGCGGGAGAGGCGCGGATTCGGGAGGTCGTCACCGCCGGCGGATTCACCCGCTTCCGACGGGCGGCGGAGACTCCATTCAACCTCGTGTTCGAGGCGAGGATGTGACGGTCTGGCCGGCCCCCGCTCAAGCGGAGCGGGGGCCGGACCGCAAGCCTGCTAGATCGTCGCCGGCTGGCGCTGGATCCACTTCGAGGTGCACGGGATCTTCGACATGTCGCAGCGCTCCGCGTATGCCCTGGCGATCTCCGTGACCTCGCTGAGCAGGTCGTCGCGCAGCGTGATCGGCTTGAGTCCGAGCTCGAGAAAGTTGTCGTTGGCGACGAACAGGTCGTTCTCCGGGTCCTCCTTGCGGGGGTTGTCCACGTAGTCGATCTCCGCCCCGGTCAGCTCCGCAACCAGCTTGGCGAGGTCGCGGACGCGGTGGGTCTCGGTCATCTGGTTGAACACCTGGACGCGCTCGCCGCGGGCCGGCGGGTTCTCGATCGCCAGCTGGATGCAGCGGACCGTGTCCTGGATGTGGATGAATGCGCGCGTCTGACCACCCGTACCGTGGACGGTCAGCGGGTAGTTGACCGCCGCCTGCATCAGGAAGCGGTTCAGCACCGTGCCGAAGTCGCCGTCGTAGTCGAAACGGTTGATCAGGCGCGGGTCGAGTCGCGTCTCGGTGGTCTGCGTGCCCCAGACGATTCCCTGGTGCAGGTCGGTGGTGCGGACCTGGTCGTTCTTCGCGTAATAGGCGAACATCAGCTGATCGAGCGTCTTGGTCATGTGGTAGACGCTGCCCGGGTTTGCCGGGTACAGGATCTCCTGCTCGATCTGGGTGCCGTCATCCTTCTCGATCTTGATCGCGAGGTAGCCCTCAGGGATCTGCATGCCGGCGGTGCCGTACCCGTAGACGCCCATGGTGCCGAGGTGGACGATGTGGGTGTCGAGGTCTGCCTCGACCGTCGCCGCCAGCACGTTGTGGGTCGCGTTGACGTTGTTGTCGACCGTGTAACGCTTGTGTGCGCTGTCCTTCATCGAGTAAGGCGCCGCGCGCTGTTCGGCGAAGTGCACGACCGCATCCGGGCGGTACTGGCGGTACAGGTCAAGCAACCCCGCGTAGTCATGGGCGACATCGAGCCGGTGGAACGGGATCTCGTTGCCGCTGACCTCCTGCCAGGTGGCCAGACGTGTACCGATCGGGGAAATCGGGGTCAGCGACTCGGCCTCCAGCTCGGTGTCCATGTTGCGTCGAGCCAGGTTGTCGACAACGACAACGTCGTGGCCCTGGGCCGACAGGTGAAGCGAGGTTGGCCAACCACAGAATCCGTCTCCGCCCAGAATCAGGATGCGCAAGGGAACTACTCCTTTGAGTCGACAAGAGTCGGCGCCCCGGGATTGGCGCCTCACCGAAGGCCGATGAACGTTCGCGATCGTCCCACTCGGCTTCGGCTCGAAATTAGCTGACAAACATAGCGTCCCCACCCACGGGCAGGGGTGCGATTGAGCATTCGCTCGCGCGAATTTTAGGGGATTGAGCGCCGTCCAGCCAGTCCGAGAGCGACCGCCACCCTGCTGGGCGGCGGGCCACTCTCGGAAATCCGGGCCTTCCGCCCTAGGCCGGGAATGCCTCCGCCTGCCGGGTACCCGGCACGTAACTGTCCTCGGGCTCGAGGAAATCGCGAAGCTGGACACGGAATTCTGGTGTGTCCTCGTGGCCGTGCACGCTGGCCGCGTGTTGGGCGGCTGCCTCCACGACCTCGTCCTCCTCGCCGATGATCGTGAGCGAGCAGTTCGTATCGCTCTCGAAGCGTCGACAGTCGGCCATCTTGCGCATCTGTGGCTCCCTTCTGGTTCCCGCACAGAGATTGCTGCGCACGAACAATCTTCCCACCGTTGCGGCGGTCGTTGGGGAACCTTTGGAGGTTGCGGTTCGAGCTTGGTCGGCCGAACACGGCCGCAACGGCGCCGGCGCGCGGATCCTGCTCATACTTGGGCTCGATGTCGCGCGCTCCGCTGGATCGCCAGAGCTGGCCGCGACCGGCCCGGCCGGTGCGGATCGTGCACCTCGGCATCGGGAACTTCAGCCGCGCGCATCAGGCCTGGTACACCCAGAACGCGGACGCCGATGGCGCGTGGGGTATTGCGGCCTTCACCGGCCGGCGGCCCGACGTCGCTCAGGCGCTCGCGCCGCAGCAGGGGCTCTACGCCCTGGTCGAGCGCGGGCCCATCGAGGATGACTTGACGGTCATCGACGCGTCCAGAACGTTCGCCCAGCTGCTGATCTGGGTGCGCTGATCGATGTGGTCGCCTCGCCGCAGACTGCGGTCGTTACGTTGACGATCACGGAGGCCGGCTACCGGCCGCCGGCGGCGGCAGAGCGCGCCGCCGCCGGCGCGGACGAAACCGTGCTCGGTCGTCTCGCGCAGGGTTTGGCGGAGCGCCGTCGTCGCGACGCCGGTCCACTGGCGCTGGTCAGCTGCGACAACCTGCATGCCAACGGGAGCGTGCTGCGCGACCGGATTCTCGAATTGGCCGGTGACTTGGGCCGAGCGCGAGGTCTCGTTCGTGGGCACCTCCGTAGATCGGATCACGTCGGCCACAACCGACGCGGATCGTGAACTGGTGGAATCCAGGCTAGGCCTCCATGACCGAGCCCCGGTGGTCTGCGAGCCCTTCAGCGACTGGGTGCTGTGCGGCGAGTTCCCGGCCGGGCGGCCTGAGTGGGAGCGGGTCGGCGCGCGATTCGTCGCCGACATCGAACCCTGGGAGCTGCGCAAGCTGTGGCTTCTCAAT
Organism: uncultured Conexibacteraceae bacterium; assembly: GCA_963785385.1. GTDB lineage: Bacteria > Actinomycetota > Thermoleophilia > Solirubrobacterales > Solirubrobacteraceae > Palsa-465. The sequence continues at coordinate 342,484 of CAWAVA010000005.1, forward strand.
GGTGGACACTCGCTGCTCGCCTACCTCGGGCTGCTGCGCGGCCACGCACCGTTGCCGAGGCGGCGGGCGATCCTGAACTCGCTGCTGCGCTCGACGGACTTCTGGGATCTGGCTGCGCGTCATTGCCGGGCGCGGTCGACCTCGACCTGCGCGGGTACCGACGCGCACTTCAAGCGAGCGCTTCGCCAACGGCCGGATCGGCTACCCGCTCACGCAGATCGCCGGCGACGGCCTGGGCAAGCTCCGCAACCGGGTGCTGCCGGTGATCGAGGCGGCGCATGCTGCAGGTGGGTCGCGCAGAGCCGGCGTGAGAGGATCGCGTGGGCGTGGTGGCGGAATGGCTGACCGGCGCCGTGGACGCAGCGCGGACCTGCGGCGGCGCATCTCCGACGGCGGAGAGGACCGAACGCGGCGCTTGGAGCTGCTCGCCGGGCTGGGGATCGGATATCGGTGGAGGACGGGGCGCGACGCCTGGCCGGGCATGTTGAGTGCTGGAATACGACAACGACCAGTGGAGGAGAGCAAATGAAGATCACCTCAGCCGAAGTTATCGTCACCAGCCCGAGCCGCAACTTCGTCACGCTCAAGCTGACGACGGACGAGGGCGTCATCGGGCTCGGCGACGCCACCGTCAACGGCCGCGAACTCGCGGTTGCGGCCTACCTGCGGGATCACGTGGCGCCGCTGCTCATCGGTCGCGACCCGCACCGGATCGAGGACACGTGGCAGTACCTGTACCGGGGTGCCTACTGGCGACGGGGGCCGATCACGATGGCCGCGATCGCGTGCGGTCGACATGGCGCTCTGGGACATCAAGGGCAAGGTCGCCGGGCTGCCGGTCTACCAGCTGCTCGGCGGCGCCTCGCGCAATGGCCTGCTGGCCTACGGCCACGCGTCCGGGAGCGTCGCTGGCGGCCTCTCGGAGTCGATCCACGAGCACCTGGAGAAGGGCTACCGCGCGGTCCGGGTACAGACCGCTGTCCCGGGGATCCGCGCGCTCTACGGGGTCGCCGACGCAGCCTCAGGCATCGGGCGAGCGTTACGACTACGAGCCGGCCGGGCGTGGGATGCAGGCCAGTCGAGGAGGATTGGGACACGGCGGCGTACATGCGTCACGTGCCGGGCGTGTTCGAGGCGGTGCGACAGGAGTTCGGGCCGGAGCTGCCGCTGCTGCACGACGCTCACCACCGGCTGACGCCGATCGAGGCCGCCAAGCTCGGGCAAACGACTCGAGCCCTACGACCTCTTCTGGCTCGAGGACTGCACGCCCGCCGAGAACCAGCAGGGGCTGCGACTCGTGCGCCAGCACACCACCACGCCACTCGGCGATCGGTGAGGTGTTCAACACGGTCTGGGACTTCCAGCAGCTGATCACCGAGCAGCTGATCGACTACGTTCGCGCCGCTTCGACCCACTTCGGCGGGATCACGCCGCTGCGCAAGGTGATGGACTTCGCCGCCCAGTACCAGATCCGGTCAGGCTTTCACGGCCCGACCGACATCTCGCCGGTCGGCTTTGCCGCGCAGTTGCACGTGGGGCTGGCGATCCACAACTTCGGGATCCAGGAGTACATGGCGCACAGCGTCGCCACCAATTCCGTGTTTCTTCAGAACATGACGTTTGCGTGACGGTTATCTGCACCCCGGCGACGCGCCCGGGCTCGGCGTCGAGATCGACGAGCAGGCTGCGGCGCGCTTACCCGTACCAGCCCGCCTACCTGCCCGGTCAGCCGGCTGCAGGACGGGACAATGCATGACTGGTGAGCGCGGCCTGTGATAGCCGTGGTCGGGGGGCTCGCCGCCGCGGTTGCGTGGGCGGCATCGAGTCTCTGTTCGTCGCGCTCGAGCCGCCTGGCAGATCCGTTGGCGGTCGTCGCCGGCATGATGCTCGTTGGCCTGGCGATCTGTGCGCCGATTGCCGCCGCCGAGGGGATCCCCGCTCGGCTTCACGGTGCGGCCTGGCTGTGGTTGGCGCTGGCCGGTGGAGCCAACGTCGCCGGCCTGCTGCTCACCTACGTGGCCTTCCGGCAGGGGCAGGTGTCACTGGTGCTGCCGTTGGTCTCGACCGAGGGCGCGGTCGCCGCGGTGATCGCGGTTCTGGCTGGGGAGAGTCTCAGCAGCGCCGCCACTGCGGGGCTGCTCCTGGCGACGGTCGGCGTCTGCCTGGCGTCGACCCGGCCCGCCGTCGGAGGCGATCCCGAGAGTCACGGCAGGGGGCACTTCAAGGTCGTCGCGTTGGCGCTGAGCGCGGCGGTGCTGTTCGGGGGCAGTCTCTACGGGACCGCGCGCGCCGGCGGCGAGCTGCCATCTGCCTGGGTGGTTCTGTCGGCGCGCGTAATCGGGAGCGTCGTGGTGGCGGTGCCGCTGTTGCTGTCGGGGCGTCTGCGACTACCAGGCCGTGCGCTGCCCCTGGTCGTCGTCTCGGGGATCTGCGAGGTGGTCGGCTTCTTCGTCTACACGCTCGGATCACGTCACGGGATCGCCATCACCGCGGTCCTCTCGTCGCAGTTCTCGACGCTTGCTGTGATCGCCAGCTACGTGTTCTTCGGTGAGCGCCTCGGCAGGCTTCAGCTCACCGGGGTCTGCACCGTGATCGTGGGCGTCTCGGTACTGAGCATCGCGACGGCGTAGGACTACGCCGCGAGTGCGCGCGGGTCGCCTCCGGAGGCCTCGAAGTCGAGCAGCCGGCGCTTGCGAGCTAGGCCACCGAGGTAGCCCCTCAGCGACCCGTCGGCGGCGATCACACGATGGCAGGGGATGATGATCGGGATCGGCGTGCGAGCGACCGCGCCGGCGATCGCACGTGGTTCGCAGGTTCTGCCGGCTCGCATCGCGGTCAGCTCGCGGGCGAGTGCACCGTAGGTCGTCGTCTCGCCGTATGGAATCGCAAGCAGGAGCTCCCAGACGCGTTGCTGGAAGGGTGTGCCGTGAGGCGCCAGGGGCAATTGAAAGCCATGCCGCGCACCGGCGAAGTACTCGTCCAGCTGCGTTGCGGCGAGGCGCAGCACCCCGTCCCCGGTGTTCGGTGGGGAGGACCCCGGGCGGCCGTGGAACTCGAGCCGGAGAAGCTCGCCGCCTTCACCGAGCAGCGTCAGCGGACCGACCCGGCTGTGGTATTCGATCGTGCTCCGCATATCTGGAATAACGATTCTCCACCGGTGGGTGTGAGAACGCATGTCGCCGGTATGCTCGCTCGCCGATGCCAGAGGGGCTCTCGCCAACTGAAGCCGGAAAGGAGCTCGCCGAGCACGTCGAGCGTGAGAAGGGGCACGACGAGACGGTCACCGAATCGCGGTCTCACCGCCGGATCTCGATCATCGAAGCCTCGCTGCTCGCGGTGGTCGCCGTACTCGCCGCCTACTCCGGTTGGGCAGCTGCGAAGTGGTCGACGGATTCGTCGCTCAGCCTCGCTCGAGCAAGCGCCGCGCGAGCCGAATCGAACGCCGCCAGCATCGAGGCGCTGAACGATTTGAACTTCGACCTCAGCTCGTTCAACACCTGGGTCACGGCGTACCTGGCCCACGACAAGACGGCGGTGCGACTCGCCGAGCGGCGCTTCACCCCGAACTTCCGGCGCGCCTTCAACGCCTGGTTGAGCACACATCCGGAAACCAACCCGAATGCGCCGCGCGGGCCGACCTACATGCCCGAATACAAGCGGCCGGAGCGTGCGCATGCCGCCGCGCTGTCGGCGAAGGCGAGCGCCGAGTACAGCGCCGGTGAGCATGCCGGCTCGACCTCGGACAGCTACGTGCGCACAACGGTTTACCTGGCGACCGTGCTCTTCCTTGCCGGTCTCGGCGGACACTTTGCATACATACGGATCCGCTACGGGCTGGCGACCGTCGGATCGCTGATTCTGCTGCTGGCGCTGATCCTCCTGGTCACCTCTCCGAAGCCGTTCTGACGGTGGCCGCAGGTCCCGCTCCTGGCTGGGGTCCGGTGTGCTGGGCCGGCTGAGCGGTGTGCCGGGGCGGTGGTGCTGTCTCAGCCGGCCTGCGTCGGCGCGAGCTTCGCGGCCTGCCGCTCGGGACCGATGCGGACCACGTCCCACACGAGCCCCAGCTTCTCAAGGGCACGGATGATGAGCGCGGACGGATCGAACTGCCAGCGGCGCATCCCGTGCTCGGCTGAGGTCGGAAATGCGTGGTGGTTGTTATGCCACGCCTCGCCGAAGGAGAGGGGCGCGAGCCAGGCCAGGTTCCGCGACTCGTCGCCCGTCGCGAACGGTCGCCGCCCAAAGAAGTGACAGAGCGAGTTGACGCTGTAGGTCACATGATGGACGACCAGCATGCGGACCGCTCCGCCCCAGAGCAGGCCGGTGAGGGCCGCCCGTAGGGTGCCACCAAACAGCCATCCCAGGGCGAAGGCGAGCGCCAGGCTGCCGAGCGCCCAGATGATGAAGGTGCTGTCGACCCAGCTGATCACCGGATCCGCCAGCAGATCGGGCGCGTAGCGGCTCTTCTTGGCGCGGTCGGTGTGGATGAACAGCCATCCGACGTGGGCGTGGACCAAACCGCGGATGGCGCCGCCCCAGCCCGAGCCATGATCGACGTGCGGGCTGTGCGGATCGCCGTGACGATCTGAGAAGCGGTGGTGCTTGCGGTGATCGGAGACCCAGGCGATCACCGGCCCCTCGATCGCGGCTGAGCCGAGAATCGCCAATGTCGCCCGCACGGTCCGACCCGACTTGAACGATCTGTGGGTCAGGAGCCGGTGGAAGCCGACCGTGATTCCGAGACCCGTAAGCATGTACATGATCGCGAAGTCGAAGATGTCGTTCCAGCCGAGGAATCTGCCCCACAGTTGCCACGCCACGAACAGCAGGCTCACGATCGGTCCGACGGTCACGATCCCGGTGATGATCCGGACCTGACGCTCGTTGCTTACCGGCTCAACATCGTCTGAGAGCTCGGGCTGAGTTTTGGTGGCGGTCATTGGCTGAGCGACGTGACCCTATCCGAGTGTCCGGCGGCGTCAATAGGCCTCGCGGATGAATCTGCGTGTGAGTTCTGCATCTCGGGTAGCACGGGTCCGGTCTTTGTTGAGGGCGCGGCATCCTAACAGCCCTCGAGCCGCCGGGAGAGGCGATCGTCGCCGTCGAACCGAAGGAGATCAGAAGAATCGCCACGGCTCGTGAGCCAAGGCCGGCGCGGGCTTCGCTCAGCTCACTCGATCGGAGGCACGATCCGGGGATACCGGTGTGGGAGCCGGGGAGACCGGTGCGACGGGAGCCGGGGAGACCGGGAGGGGAGCCTGAGTCGGCCGCGGATGGCGTCCGGTCACCTCGAGCACGTCCTCCGACGGCAGCACGAGCGCCAGCAGCTCCTCCACCGCCTTCACGGTCCGGGTTCGTTTGGTGTGATGCAGGGCTCCGATCTCACCGAAGACATCACCAGGATGGAGCTTGGTCGGAGGGGAATCATCGTTGGACAACGCCTCGGCCTTGCCGGCCAGCACCACGTAGACGGCATCACTCTCCTCACCGACGGTGATGACCGCCTCTCCCGCCGCGAAGCGCGCGCGACTGGCCCGTTCGGCGAGCCGTTCCAGACCGGGACCGTCGGCGGAAGCGAGCGGTGTGAGCGCACCGAGGAGTTCAACCACGGGGATGTCTGCCGGGTCGCGGGTCGCCTGTGTCAGGAGCGGCATGTTGTTCGCGTTGGCGTCGATTTCGAGGCCCGTCATCGCCTGGAGGAAGTCAGACCGCTCCAGGCCCTGGAGGGACATCTCATCGATTGCTCGAACGGTCGCGCTTCGCGGCGTGACCCGCAGGAGCGCCCTCTCACCGAACCAGCGACCGGCTCCCAGCTCGCCGATCCGGTACTGATCGACGAGTACCTCGGCGGTGCCCGATTCGATCACGTAGAAGCGATCTCCCGGGTCCCCCTGGTTGATGATCTCCTGACCGGGGCCGGCGAGCTGGTGGCGCAGGCGGGAGGCCAGGTCCTCGATCGAGGCGAGGTCAAGTCCGCGGAACAGGGTCACCCCATGGAGCAGTCCGACCAGCTTCCCGCGGCCTTCGGCGCGGCTATCGGCGGCGTGCATCCGTCGCCAGCTGACGAGCATCAGGACGGGCAGCGGGAGCCCTCCGAGGAGCAGCGCGACACGGACGCCGAACAGCGCGAGGAGTACAGGAGCCAACAGCGCTCCCGCGCCCTCCGCTATCAGCTTGAGGCAGTCCATCACGCCGACTGTGTGCCAGAGCGAACGGGGGTCGAGCAGGCGGTGCAACAGCGACATGGAGGTCGCATCGGCGACCGCCATCGCGACCCCCCAGCCGCACACGACGACGAGGGCGGCGGCGTACGGTGGGGAGCCGCACAGTAAGGAGATCGCCAGGCCGGATGCGCCGAACGCGGCGATGCACAGGGGCGCGAGCCGCGGCCGCCCGATCTGGGTTGCTGAGATCGAAACCGCGAGGACTGCGCCGACACCGGCCGCGGCCTGCAACATGCCGACCCCCGAATCCCCGGTGCCGAGCAGATCCAGCGCCACGACGACCAGCAGCGCGCTCCAGAGACCCCGGATGAAGGTTCTCAACATGCCGGCGAGGACCAGGGGCCAGACGAGCCGGTCGGCGAACACCTCCACGAACGCCTCGATCCCTTCGCGCAGCGAAGCGGTGCTTTCGATCAGACGCGACTGCGGAACGTGGTCGAGCCCCAGCGTGCAGACGGGCACCAGCAGCATCACTCCGGCCGCGGCGAGCATCGCCCCGGCGGGTGTCAACTGAGTCAGCGCGACGCCGCCGATCGACGCGCCAATAGCTTGGCCAATCGTCTTGGCCGCGCTGATCCCCACGACGGCTCGGGTGAGCTCTCGAGGATTGCGGGCCAACATCGGAATCAAGCGCTGCTGAGCGGGGCGGTATCCGGTTCCGAGGATCGCGTCAACCGCGATGACCGCGAGCAGCGGCCACAGCGAGACGCCATCGAGCGCAAGGGCTGCCCCGAACGCGAACATCACGGTCCGCACGAGCGCGGTCACGGTGAGCGCCCCCCGGCGGGTCTCGATGAATGGCCCAAGCGTCACGGAGGAGACGGCCGCGACCAGGAAGCGGAGGCCCAGCAGACCGACGCCGACAGTGCCCCGGATATTGAACAGGTAGACGCTGAGGGCGGTCATGAACGCCCACTCGGACACGTTCACCAGTCCGAACGCAAGCGACAGCCGCCGGATTCGTTGCCCCCACAAGTCCGAGACAGCGTACCGCGACGGCGTCGTTTGACGGGGCAACGCAACAGAAAGCGGCGATTCGGCCCTACGAGTTGTTCGTTTGTATGCCCGGCCGCGTCCGGCCCACCGGGTGGCTGCTCAACCGACTGCCGAGCTCGTCTGCTCGCGGGCTCGGTGCCTCAGCCCTCCGGCCTTGGGTGTCCAGACCCAGAGCGCCGCGGCTGCAAGGAAGCCGACGCTTCCGCTCGTGGCGATCCCGACGCTGAGGCTGGTCATCGCCGTCACCGCTGCGAGGATCAGGGGGCCGATGCCGGTCCCCGCATCAGCCAGCTCACGCCAGATCCCCAGGAATGTGGGCCGGCCGATGGCCGGCGATACGTCGGCGCCGAGGGTCATGACGATCCCCGAACCGATCCCGTTTCCGAACCCCATCACCATCGCGACGAGCGCGAGCGTCAGCGCCCCGTGTGTCAGCGGCATCAGCAGGACAGCGGTCGAGATGATGAGCACACAGGGCACCGCCACCCAACGTCGGCCGTGGATGTCCATCACCTTGCCTGCCGGATAGAACATGAGCGCGTCTATCGCTCCGGCGATGCCGTAGATGAACGACGTGGTGGCGGCGTCGAGTCCGATGTGGTTGGCCCACAGCGGGATCACGACCTGCCGGGCCTGACGGATCGCGTTCAGCAGGACGATGGCAACACCAAGCGTCGCGAACAGTCGCCGATAGCGTTTGAGCAGACCCCAGGTCTTCACCTGCGAGGCCGCCTGCCGGTGTTCTTCGGTGACCTCGAGGTCGGGCACCCGGTGGACGATCACGCCAGCCGCGAATATCGCCGTCAGGCTCACGAAGTACGGTCCCCGAAGCCCCCACAGCGCGGACGCTGCAGCGCCGACGAAGGGGCCGATGAAGAGTCCGATTCGCATCGTGCCACCGAGCGTCGACAGTGCCCGCGCACGCATATGGGTAGGAACCATCTCTGTCAGGTATGACTGTCGGGCCAGGTTGTAGACGGAGCTCGCCGCGCCGATCAGGAAGACACCTGAGCCGTAGACGGCAAGTGACCATGTCCCGGTTCCGAGATTGATCAGGCAGAGCGCGAGACCGAGCACCATCACGCCGGCTGCGACGAGCATCGATCTCCGTTCTCCGATGCGTGTCGCCAGGATCCCCGAAGGGATATTGGTCATGATCGCCCCGATCCCAAGAAGGGCTCCTATCAGCGCGGCGATCGAGGTGCTCGCGCCGCGCTCGATCGACGATGCCACCATCACGGGCAGCATCGCTCCCTCTGAGAGTCCGAACAGCGTCGCAGGTGCATAAGCGGCAACCGCGACGTCCCGAAGTCGAAACTCGTCCTGCTCCACCGGCAAGGTCATCGTCGTCGGCTGGAACCCTCGGCTCTTGTCCACTCATCGGCGTGTGGCAGCGGTCGGTCTTGGGTGCCGGCGGCCAGGGCGATGCTCTTCACGCTGTGCTCCTCGCAACAGAACCGGGAGCTGAACGCACCCCGTTCCACAGCCACAGAACGTCCGTATACTGAGGACTCCACTCTACAGGAGCGCGGAGAGCAGCGTCAACCTCGGAAGGTAATGGGCGCCACCGGGCCGGTAGCAGCGACGAGGAGAGCACAATGGACAGCATCAGTCACAGCCCCTACGTTCCCTATGACGTCGACGTCGGTGTCTACGAGGTGGGTAACGGTGGAGTACTTGTACCTTTCGAATACAGCGGTTGGAAGGATGAGGCTCTGAGTTGGAAGCAGACCTGCTATCTGCACGGCGGGCTCAATCCGACACTGACCTATAGGCTGTCAGGCCCCGACGCCCTGCAGTTACTCTCTGACGTGTCTGTGAACAGTCTCAAGAAGTTTGAGATCGGTGCCTCCAAGCATCTGGTGATGTGCAATGACAGAGGGCACATCATGAGCCACGGTATGTGCCTTAGAACCGGTGAACAGGACTTCATCACATATTGGCTTGCACCCTACCTGCCGTACTTCGTGGAATCCTCGAACTACTCCTATGACGTTGTCGGCGAGGACGTGACAGGCAGCGTCTTTCTGTTCCAGGTCGCGGGCCCGAGGTCACTCGAGGTTCTGGAGAACGCAACCCGTGAGGACCTTCATGACATCCGGTTTCTGCGGCATCGTCCCAGTCAGATCGTGGGCGCCGCTGCTGACGGATCTGACGCGAAGGTGAACATATTGCGGGTCGGGATGGCGGGTACTCTGGCCTACGAGGTGCACGGCACAATCGAGGACGCACGGACGGTTTATGAGGCGATACTCGCGGCCGGCGAGCCGTTTGCGATCCGGCGCTTGAGCCGGATCGGTTACATCCTCAACCATGCCGAGAACGGCTTCGTTCAGAGCGGAAGTCATTTCGTACGAGGATGGGCGGAGGACGAGGGATTCATGCGCTACCAGCGTGACTCGGGTTGGGGTGCGCGGCAGCCCGGCTCAGCCCCGGTCCTGCGGGGCAGCATGGGATCGGATGTGACGGCTCGGTACCTGACTCCCTTCGACGCCGGCTGGGGGCACATAGTCAAACTCGATCACGAGTTCATCGGGCGCGCGGCACTCGAGCCGCTGATGGCCGATCCGCCGCGGTCGATCGCCAGCTTCGTCTGGAACGCGGAGGACATCCTCAACGTCTACGCCTCCCAGCTCAAGCCCGGTGAGGAGTTCATGTTCATGAGCTTCCCACTTGAGACCGAATACTTTCGGAGGCGTGGCAGGAATCATTTTGCCGACGTGATCCTCAAAGACGGAGAGCGCGTTGGGATGTCGTTCGGTCGGACCTACAGCTACTACTACCGAGACATGATCTCAATCGGCCCGATCGCACCGGAGCACAACCAGATCGGAAACGCGGTGTCGATCCGCTGGGGTGACGAGGGGACTCGTCAGAAGGAGATTCGGGCGACCGTGGCCCGCTTCCCCTATCTCGATCTGCCTCGCAACGAGGAGATTGACGTCGAGACGATCCCGCGTCTGCCGCCGCCGTCCTGAGCGGGCGCCGAATGAGGACGTCGGGCCACGTCAGTCGGGCTGGGACACCAGTCGTCGCAGCAGCGCTCGCAGTGTCACCCGCTCTGCCTGGCTCAGACCGGCCGTCAGCCGGTCGTTTGCAAGGTCGACGAGTGGCCGCAGCCGAGCAACCTCCGTGCAGCCGGCCTCGGTCAGGCTGAGCATGTAGCGCCGGCGGTCCACGTCGTGCGGGAGCCGCTGCAGTAGGCCGTGTCTCTTCATTCGAGTTACAAGGTCGGTGACCGTCGACCGGTCCACATCGAGCTCGGCTCCCAGCGCGCTCTGGCTGGCCCCCGGGTTGCGCTCCAGGAACGACATGACCGCGAACTGCACGCTCGAGACGTCGGCGGACACGTACTGCTGCCAAAGCGCCAGATGCTGTTGCTGCGCCCGCCTGATCAGGTGGCCGGTGTGGACACGAGGCTCCGGCTCGGGGCCGGGATCTGTCGGGGACGTAATCATGCGGCGCGGAGGTGTAATCATGCGGCGAGGAGGATGCCGCCGAAGTAGGACTCAAGTTCCTGTGAGGCATCGAGGGGCATCACCGCTGCCACGTATTGATCGGGTCTGACGACGATTACCGCGCCCCGGCGAGGGTCGATCCCACGCAGTTCATATATGTCCGTTCCGGTCCTGGTGACCGATGAGAAGGCCTTCTCGTAGTCACGGAGTCTCAGCCGCCCCTTGGCCGGACGCAGGATGCTGGGCAGCTGCTTGAGCTCGACGTCCCACTGGCTCTGCTGGAACACAGCTCGGATGTCGAAAACAGAGTCCGGGTCTGCGCCGGCGGGTGTGAACCGGGGTACGAGCCCGCTGCCCAGCCGCTCGAGCAGCTCCAAGGCGCGCGCTCCGGCGGCGTCCGCGAACACGTAGATGCGCCACCGACCGTCGGCCTCGTGCACGTGCCCGAGCTGCATCTCCTTCCCGTCGGCGATGCGCAGTACCGGCGAGGAATGCAGCCGCATCCCGACCGGGAAACCCGCCGCGAGCGCCTGATGTTCGTCACCGGCTGTGAGGGGGGAAGTGGTGTAGCGGGTGGCAAGGCCGGCCGTGTAGCGGCCGGACGCGGTGAAGGCCGCCTGCAGGTCGGAAGGATCGATGCCGCCCAGCTCCGGACGATCGGTGTCCAGTGGGCGCTGGGCGATCGTCGTGGACCAGGCCTTGTCGAAGTCGATCAGCTCCTGGGCGACCGCTTGGCGCTCCACCGAATATGTGTGGAGCAAACCTGGTTCGCTGCGCCCCTGGAGTACAGCGGCAAGCTTCCAGCCGAGATTGAACGTGTCCTGCATGGACACGTTCATGCCCTGGCCGGCCTTGGCGCTGTGCGTGTGACAAGCGTCGCCGGCGATGAACACCCGTGGCGCCCGCGAGCCTTCCTCACCTGCCGGGACATCATCGAACTTGTCTGTGAGCCGCTGCCCTACCTCGTAGATGGAAGACCAGGCAACCTCCCTCACGTCAAGCTCGTATGGCCTTATCGCGCGCTCCGTCGCTGCGATCAGCCCGTCGACAGTGATTGCGCGAATCGTCTCCCGGTCGTGCGCCTCACCGAGATCGACGTAGACGCGCACCAGGTAGCCACCTTCCCTGGGAATCAGCAGCAGGTTGCCCCGTTGTGACTGGATGATCACCTTCTTGCGCCAGTCCGGGTAGTCGGTAACCGCCAGGAGGTCGAGCACTCCCCAGGCGTGGTTGGCGCGGTCACCATGCAGTTCGCGACCGATCGCCCGGCGGATCTGGCTGCGTGCGCCGTCGCAACCGACGACGTACTTGGCGCGCAAGCGGAAGTCGCGGTTCTCGGTGCGGAGGTCGACTCGGACCGGATGATCGCCGACTCTGTCCACCTCAAGACCGATGACCTCGACACCGTAGTCGGGTTGCAGTCGACTGGGCGCACTGCGCGTCCGCTGGAGCAACAGCTCCTGCAGGCGTGCTTGGTTGACGGTCACATGCGGCATTTCGGACAGGCCGTCCTCGGTGTCCTGGATGTGTCCCAGGCGGACGATCGACTCGGGATCCCGGGCGTCAGGGCCCCAGAAGGCCACCTCGTTGACCCAGTAGGCCTCGGACAGCATCGCGTCCGCCACACCGAATGCCCCGAGCATCTCGACGGTCCGACATGCCACGCCGTCGGCGTGGCCGCGTTTCAGGGGCCCATCGCGACGCTCGACGACACGTGTGTGGATGTCTGGAAAGGCCGCGAGCTGTGCAGCCAGGACGCAGCCCGCAGGACCGGTCCCGACCACCAGCACGTCGACCTGAGCGGGCAACGCCTCTCCGGCGACGTAACTGTCGGATGCCGCGGGACGGATCATGGGATCCCCGACGGTGTAGCCGTCTAAGTGGAACTGCATTCCGGCAACGCCTTTCCTCGGCAGGAAGTCCGTGCAAGATGTTGGCACACCAACGATATGGGCGCGAGCAAACGGACACCGGCCGGCGTCCTGGTCAGGACGGGGCGGGGGCGGCTTCCAGCGACTTGCGGCGGGCACGCCGTGCATGAAGGATCGGCTCCGTGTAGCCGGATGGCTGGACGGAGCCGTCGAAGATCAGCGCTCGAGCGGCCAGGAATGCCTCTCCGTCGAACGACGGCGCCATGGGCCGATAGGCCGGATCGCCGGAGTTCTGCAGGTCGACCACGCTCGCCATCCGCCGCAGGCTGTCATCGACGTCCTCCTGGCCAATCACCCTGTGACGCAGCCAGTTGGCGATGTGCTGTGAGGAGATGCGGCACGTCGCACGGTCCTCCATCAGCGCAACGTCATTGATGTCGGGCACCTTCGAGCAACCGACGCCGCTGTCGACCCAGCGCACGACATAGCCGAGGATGCTCTGCACGTTGTTGTCAACCTCGGCTCGGCGCTGCTCGAGAGTCCACCTCGGATCCGCCTCGACGGGGATCGAGAGCAGCTGCTCCAGCGCTGCTCGCCTCGGGCCCGCGGTGAGCTCAGCCTGCCTGGCGCTGACGTTGACTCGGTGGTAGTGGGTCGCGTGCAACGTGGCCGCGGTTGGCGACGGAACCCAGGCGGTGGTGGCCCCGGCCTGGGGGTGGGCGATCTTCTGCCGGAGCATCTCCGCCATGTTGTCTGGAGCAGCCCACATACCCTTGCCGATCTGCGCCCTACCAACGAGGCCGCATTCGATCCCGATGTCGACGTTCCAGTCCTCGTACGCGCTGAGCCACTCGGTGCGCCGCATCTCAGCCTTCCTCACCATCGGTCCTGCCTCCATCGACGTATGGATCTCATCCCCGGTCCGGTCCAGGAACCCGGTGTTGATGAACGCGATTCGATGGCGCGCTGCGCGAATGCACTCCTTTAGGTTCACCGTGGTGCGTCGTTCCTCGTCCATCACTCCGATCTTGACCGTGTTGGCAGGGAGGTTCAGTGCGCGCTCGACCTGGGCGAACATCTCGTCGGTGAGGGCGACCTCCACGCTCCCGTGCAACTTGGGCTTCACCACATAGACACTGCCGGCCGGCGAGTTGCGCTCCGTCGGTTCGCGAGCGAAGTCGTGCATCGCGATCAGTACCGTCAGCATTGCGTCCAGCAACGTCTCGGGAATCTCATTGCCGTGCCTGTCGAGCACCGCATCGGTGGTCATCAGGTTGCCCACGTTGCGGACCAGCAGCAGGGCTCGACCGCGCTTGACGAGAGCTTCGCCGCCCGGCGTCGTGAACAGCCGGTTACCGCTCAGTCGGCGCTCGAATCCTCCTTCGCCGTCGGTGACCCAAGCGCTCAGGTCCCCTCGCATCAGACCCAACCAGTTGGCGTAGGCGGCAACCTTGTCGGCGGCGTCGACCGCGGCCACAGAGTCCTCAAAGTCGACGATCGTGCTGATCGCCGACTCCAGCACCACGTCGCTGATCCCGGCGTCATCGGTCTTGCCGACCGGGTGATCGCGGTCGATTTCCAGGATCACGCCGAGCCCGTGATTTTCAAGCAGGATGCTGCGCGGCGCATCGGTCGAGCCGGTGTAGCCGGCAAGTGCGCCAGGGCGCTCGAGGCGAGCGCCTCCGTCCTCGAGCTCGATCTCAAGCTCACCGTCCTGGATCCGATAGCCGCGAGCTTCCGAGTGCGTCCCGCGCTGCAGTGGGAAGGCATCGTCGAGCAGGCCGCGGGCCCAGGCTATGACCGCGGCGCCCCGCTCGGGATCGTAGGGCCCGGGCTCAGCTTGGCGACCGAGCACGTCAGTGCCGTAGATGGCGTCATAAAGAGAGCCCCAGCGCGCGTTCGCCGCATTCAGCGCGTAACGCGCGTTGGTGACAGGGACGACCAGCTGCGGTCCGGCGACGCTCTTGATCTCTGGATCGATCCGATCGGTCTCGATGCTGAAGTCCGGGCCCTCGGGAATGAGATAGCCGATCGCGTTGAGGAAGTCCCGGTAGGAATCTGGATCGTGAGGTCGACCTGATTGCTCACGATGCCATTCGTCGATCTGCGACTGCAGGTGCGCTCGCGTCTGAAGCGCCTCCGCGATGCGAGGCGCGATCGTGTCGACCAGCTCGGCAAAGCTACTCCAGAGATGGCTGCTGTCCAGTGCCAGGCCGGGAAGCACCTGCGCCTCGACGAACTCGAAGAGCTCAGCGTCGATCTGCAGGCTGGCGGCGTTGACACGCTTCTGCGGGTGGCTCATCGACTGGCTCCTCGTTCATATAGGCGAACATTGTTCGGCATGGCACCAGAACTATATGGGGCGTTCGGCGAGCGGCGACTGGTAGAAGTTGTTGCATTGAATCCGGGTGCCGTTCGGTGTCACCGGATCCCAGGGAGGAGGGAGGACCCATGACCGATGCGGGCATCAAGCCTCGGCTGACGATGGCGATCAGCGACAGTGACCAGGTTCGCGACCTGGTCAGCGGTGCTGTCGCGGTGGAGGGGCTGGAGCTGAACTGCCAGCACTTCGATGTCGAGGAGATCTTCTTCCGTTTCACGCGACACCGCGAGTGGCACGTCGCCGAGATGTCGATGGCGAAGCTGGCTGCTCTGCGCTCGCGCGGCGAGGATCTCGTTGGGATCCCGGTGTTCGTATCGCGGATGTTCCGCCACTCGGCGCTCTACATCCGGCCCGATGGCCCGAGGGACGATCCAGCCGCGCTGCGGGGAGAACGCATCGGCATACCCGAGTGGGCAGTCACTGCGACCGTGTACGGGCGCGACCTGCTGGCCAAGGAGTACGGCGTGGGCCTGCGTGACGTCGAGTGGGTGCAGGGCGGCACCAACGAGCCAGGGCGGATCGAGACGCTGGCGACGGCGATCCCAGACGGGGTGCGGATCACACCGGAGGGTGAACACTCGCTGACCGATCTCCTGTTGCGGGGAGAGATCGCCGCAATCCTCGCCCCGCATCCTCCGGATGCGTTCGCCGACGGGCGGCTCACGAGGCTTCTCAGTGACACCCAGACGGTCGAGCGTGACTACTACTCGCGCACCGGAATCTTCCCGATCATGCACGCGATCGTGCTGCGCGGCGACATCTACCGCGAGAATCCGTGGACCGCGGCCAACCTCGTCTCGGCCTTCACTGAAGCCAAGAATCGCGCGGTCGCTCGGGCGATCGATACGAACGCGTCACGGATTCCGCTCGCATGGGCCAACTCTCAGGCGCAGGCGACGTGCGAGGAGTTCGGCGGTGATCCCTGGCCCTACGGGATCGAGGCAAACCGCGTGACCCTGTCAGCCTTCCTTGGCATGTGTCACGAGCAGCGGGTCACCGACGAGCTGCTCGAGCCTGAAGACCTCTTTGCAGTCGAGACGCACGAGACGTTTCGTATTTGACCATGGCTGATCAGGAGAGTGAGGCGGGAATGGGAAACGAACCGACCGACGACCCGCGTGACCTCGTTGCCACGGCATGTCGAGTCCTGGCGGCAAACGGGCACAGCGACTACATCTGGGGCCACGCGGCGATGCGCGACGCCGACAATCGCGGCGTCTGGATGAAGGGATCGGGCCTGGGCTTCAATGAGATCACTCCGGAATTGGTGGTGCTCGTCGACTTCGACGGCAATGTGCTCGAGGGCACGCAGCGGCGGCACATCGAATGGCCGATCCACACCGAGGTGATGGCGGCCCGACCGGACGTCGGTGCCACGGTCCACTCCCATCCGCCGCACTCACTCGCGCTGGGTGCCTCGCAACAGCCGCTGCGGGCTGTCTCTCATGCCGGCACGATGTTCGTGCCGCCGGACGTCCCGCGGTTCACCAGGACGGCCAATCTCATCGTCGATCGGGAGCTTGGGGCGCAACTCAGCGCAGATCTCGGCGAGGCCGGCGCGATGCTGCTCGTAAACCACGGCATCGTCACCTGCGGGACTGATCTGCGCGAGGCCGTGATCAGAGCGATCCTGCTCGAGAATGCATGTCAGCAGCAGCTGCTCACCGCCAGCTTCGGCGGGGACGAGATGAAATTCTCCGACGATGTGGAGGCTCTGGCCAAACGCGGGACCATCTGGAATCGAGCATCGTTGATCCAGCTCTGGGACTACCTGGTGCGCGAGCTGGAGCGCTGACCCGGGTCGGACGCATGCTGTAGGCTAATGCTCAGTACACGGAGCATAGGAGAGACGATGAGATCCGAGAGCCTCGAAGCAGCGATCGTCCGCGCGGGTGGCGCGGTCGAGTTCCTGCGGAACGTGGGAACACCGGTGAACGCACAGTTCTCCGTGCAGTCTGAGTTCACCAACTGGCGCTCAGAGGCCCACGCATGGCGTGACAGTTGCGCGTTTCTCGATCAGTCGCACCACATGTCGAGCCTGTTCGTGGATGGTCCGGACGCGCTTGCGCTGCTCAGCAGCCTTGCGGTCAACAGCTTCGAGAACTTCGGGCCGAACAGCGCGAAACAATACGTCGCAGCCAACCATGAGGGTCACTACATCGGCGACGTGATCCTCTTCCACCTGGATCAGGGCTCGTTCAGCCTGGTAGGCCGGCGCAACGTTCTCGACTGGGTCGAATTCAACATCGAGACCAGCGGCGGCGACGCTCGGGCGGAGCGCGAATCCCCGTCGTTTGAGCGCGCGGGCAAGCCGCCGCGGTACTACCGATACGAGATCCAGGGCCCGCACACGACCGCGCTGATGGAGAGGCTTGTCGGCGGTCCGCTCCCGGAGATCAAGTTCTTCGGTGTGGCCGAGGTCGAGATCGGCGGGTTCAGGATGCGGGCGCTGCGTCACGGCATGGCGGGCCAGGCCGGTTTCGAGCTGTTCGGCCCATGGGACGACGGCGCGGCGGTGATGGAGTTGATCCTCGGCGCGGGCGGCGAGTTTGGCCTCGCCCGAGCTGGGGCGAGGGCCTACTCGACCGCGAATCTCGAGTCCGGCTGGCTCCCCGGCATGGTCCCGGCCATCTACACAGAGGCCATGCGTCCGTTTCGGGAGTGGTTGCCGGCGCGCTCGGCCCAGTCGATCGCGGGTTCGCGTTACAGCACTGAGATCAGCGACTACTACATCACGCCTTACGACATCGGCTACGGCCGGCACATCAGGTTCGACCACGACTTCGTTGGGCGCGGCGCGCTGGAACGGATGGCCTCGGGTGCTCACCTGAGGAAGGTGACGCTTGTATGGGATCCGTCTGACGTCGGACGTGTCGTCTCGTCACTGTGGACGCCGGGGCCGACCTACAAGTACCTGGAGATTCCCAAGGCTCGTTACGGCAACTGCCTCGTCGACGACGTACTTCTCGACGGCTCGCCGGTCGGACTGTCTGGTGACTGTGGCTGCGCCGTGAATCACGAAGCGGTACTCAGCATTGCGCTGCTGGACGAGTCCGTCGCCGAGCCCGGGACTGAGGTCAGCGTCCTGTGGGGCGAGGACCCGATCTCCAAGAAGCCGATGGTGGAGCCGCACGTGCAGACGGAGATCCGGGCAACCGTTGCCCCTTGTCCATACGACGGATTCGCGCGCGAGTCCTATCGAACCAAGCAACTCGCCTGACGAAGGCGAGCTCCGGGACCGAGGTGACGTGGGCTGCTCGGGATCGGTGCAGCGTGCAGCCCCAAGCGCGGCTGCGCTTGACCCTGTTGACGGCTGATTTCAACGGTATCCCTGGATCGTGCACTCAAAATTTGCACACGCGCTCTAAAGACTTTATGATCCGTGTACGGATATGATCCGTACACGGATAGTTTCCGTAAAGAGGATCATTCGAATGCGGGCGCAGCTCGCTGAGGAACGAGGAGAAGGTTATGAAAGAGGTCTCGCGGAGGCTTGCCCTCACACGCCGGTTGGCGGTCGGAGTAACCGCCAGCGCTGCGGTGCTCACCGGTATGGCGGCGCTGAGCGCGCCGTCAGCTCTGGCTGCTGGATCGGTCAAGGTCAGCACCAGCTATGTCCAGACGCCGATCAGCGCCAACAAGGCCGATTCGATCCTGTTCGCGATCGCGAACTCGACGGGATCGACCGTCAACAACCTGACGTTCACCGACACGCTTCCGGTCGGAACGGTGCTTGATGACCCGGTGGGTCTTTCACTGATTCCGGGGACGGCCACGAACTGCGGCACAGTCACCGCCGTCAACCCGACGACAGGAGCCGTCTCGGCGCCCGGCGATACGAGCGTGGCGATCACGATCGCGAGCGTCCCGAGCGCGGCTTCGGGAGCGATCTGCACGGTCTCCGTTGGAATCGTGTCCAACACGCCAAGCGTCGCAGACGCGGCGTATCTCGACACGCTCACGTCGACATTCGCGGCGCCGAAGCCCGTCCTCACTCCGGCCGGCATCGTCGTCCTGAGCGACCCCGCGCTCGAGATCATCAAGCCAAGGAAGCCGACGACGTTCGCGCTCGGCCAGATCGTGGCCGGGAACTTCGCCTGCACCCCCACCGATGCGCTCGACACCGTCGCGAGCGTGTTCGCGACCGACGACTACAGCAACCAGATCAATTCAGGTGAGGCGATCGACACGGTCGACCCGGGGAAGAACACCCTGCAGTACAACTGCTACAGCGGCGTTGGCTCGGGTGATACGACCCAGTCAGTGAGCTACCGGGTCTCGTCCTACAAGGTGAGCTCGGTGAAGGCCAACGCGGCCAAGGGAGAGCTCACGTTCAAGTCACTGGTTCCGGCCGGGCGGTTCGTCACCGAACTGAGCGTTGGCAAGCGCGTCATCGGCGCGAGCAAGGTGACTGTCCACTATCGTCACACGGCGACGGTGGCTGTGAAGCTGAACGCCGCCGGCAAGGCGCTGCTCGCCAGCGGCAAGCACGTCAAGGCCAAGCTCTCGCTGTCGTTCACCCCTGTCGGTGTCGGGATCGGGCCCGATCGGATCACACCGAGCGGCCCGATCGCCGTGGCGAAGTCAGTGACCATCTGAGCAAGACCCGCGCAGCCAGCGTCGGCGCTGACTTGGGGGCGGCCTCAGATCTGGGCCCCATCCTGCCCCCGACGTCTGGGACGGCCTTCTGGGGGCTGTGCATCAGTTGCGATGCACAGCCCTCGGAGGGGCCGACCGCAAACCTTGCCCGATCCCGTTTCTCGGGTTGAACTTCGGCTTAGAATGGTGTTTCGCAATGCTCCGTATACGGAGCATCAGCCTCGTGATCTGCACGCGGAGAGAGGATTGGATTCATGGCGATTTTTGAGCATGGCGGAGCAATGTCGACGGCGGCGGAAGCGCTGGCCGGCCTGGGTCGTCGCGACTGGCGTCTGTTGATCGACGGTGAACTGGTGCCGGCAAAGGACGGTCGGGTCGAGCCGGTCGTCGACCCTTCGACGGGCGAGGTGATCGCCTCAGCGCCATGGGCGAGCGCCGCCGATGTTGACGCTGCCTGCCGCGCCGCCGATGCCGCATCCGGGGCGTGGGGTGCCCTCACGGTTCCGGAGCGCTCGGTCTATCTCCGGAGGTACGGTGAGGCACTCTCGGCACACGCCGAGGAGATTGCGCAGCTCGACGCGATTGACAGCGGCAATCCCGTCTCCGCGATGCGCATGGAGGTCAAGGGCGCGTTGACCCACATCGATCGCTGGTGTGGACTGGCGCTCTCGCTAAACGGGGCGGTCCTGCCAGCGAGCAAGGATGGGTTGCACTACACCAGCTACCAGCCCTACGGGGTGGTAGCCAAGATCGTGCCCTTCAACCACCCACAACTGTTCGTCTCAACGCGGATGATCGCGCCACTGCTGGCCGGCAACAGCCTCGTGTTCAAGGTTGCAGAGCAGACACCGCTCGTTGCTCTGCGGATCGGTGAACTCGCCCAGGAGATCTTCCCCCCGGGCGTTTTCAACGTACTGACGGGCGGCCCCGACGTCGGTGACGCGCTCGTGGTGCACCCCACTGTTCGGCGCATAAGCTTCATCGGTAGCGCGACCATCGGGAGGCTGATTCAGCGTCGTGCAGCGGAGCACGCTGTCAAGAACGTCAGCCTCGAGCTCGGAGGGAAGAACGCGCTGATCGTGATGCCCGACGCCGACCTTGAGGGGGCCGTCGCCGGGGCGGTGCATGGCATGAACTTCGGAGTGAGCCAGGGGCAGTCGTGTGGCTCGACGTCGAGGCTGCTCGTGCACGAGTCGGTCTACGAAGAGTTCGTCGACGCCTACGCGGCGAAGATTTCCCAGATCAACGTCGGGCCGGCGTGGCTCGACGAGACCGAGATGGGCCCGGTGGTCAGCGATGCACAGCGCGCCAAGGCCGAGCGTTATATCGATGCCGCGAAGCAGGATGGCGGGCGTGTGGTCACGGGAGGCGGCCGGCCGAGCAACCTCGACGGTGGTTTCTACGTCGAGCCGACGATCATCGCCGATGTCAAGCCGGGCGACACGATCTTCCGAGAGGAGATCTTTGGTCCGGTGGTGGCCGCCACCCCCTGGAGTGATTACGAGAGCGTGATCGAGATGGCCAACTCGGTTGAGTACGGACTCACCGGAAGTATCTGGACCGAGGATCTGACGCTGGCGCACAAGACCGCAGAGCGTCTCCACACCGGCTACGTCTGGATCAATGACAGCGCCACCCACTACTGGGGCACGCCGTTTGGAGGGGTCAAGGAGAGCGGGCTCGGCCGTGAGGAATCGATCGAGGAGTTCACGAGCTACCTCGAGCAGAAGGTCACGCACGTGAAGTTCAGTCGGAGCGCCGAAGAGGCCTTCTCGGCAGCGCTCGCCCGCCGGTCTGCGACCTGACGGCTGCTTGACACCGCCTGCTACTGGGGCTATCTTGCTCGTATAATCAGTATACGGAGCATTCCTGCGGGTCGCTGGTCCGGCCCGCAGTCGGCGTCGGACTCTCGGCACCGACGATGGCATGAAACGTACACAGGGCCAACGTGAGGGCGACGGCATTCGACTGGGCGGAGCGCCTTGTCCGGACGCCAACGAACCTGCACCGAAGCCGGTGAATTGGGAGAGAGGGAACTTATGGGCAGTTATGAGACGTTGTTGATTGACCGTGATGGTGAGACCGGTGTCACCGTTCTCACCTTCAATCGCCCCGAGCAGCGCAATGCGATGAGCCCGCAACTGCATCAGGACATGACGGATGCTCTTGCCGAGCTTTGGTATGACGATGAGACCCGCGTTCTGGTCCTGACTGGCGCCGGCCCGGCCTTCTGCGCGGGGATGGACCTCAAGCAGTTCTTCCTGATGCTGGAGGACAAGCCGAAGGAGTACGAGCGGATCAATGCCGTTGCCGCCGAGTGGCGCGGGCGGACACTCCGGAACTTCCCGAAGCCCACGATCGGCATGATCAATGGCTTCTGCTTCGGTGGGGCATTCACGATCGTCGAATCCTGCGACATCGCAATCGCGGCCAACGAGGCGACGTTCGGCCTCTCTGAGATCAACTTCGGCATGTTCCCCGGCGGTACGGTCAGCAAGTCGCTCGGGAACTCGCTCCCGCCCAAGACGGCTCTCTTCTACGGACTCACGGGCAGGCCGTTCAGCGGCGAACGCGCTGCGGAGATCGGATTCGTCAACTACGCCCTCCCGCAGGAGGAGTTGCGCGACCACGTCTTGGAGCTTGCGGCTGATATCGCGAAGCACAACCCCGAGGCATTGCGAGCGACCAAGGATGCCTACCGCCAGTCGTTGCGCATGGACTGGGACGCCGCGATGAGTTACTCGACCGCGCGCGAGCGCCAGGTGACGCTTGTTCAGAACAACGCGTGGCGGGCCGAGAATCTGACGGCCTTCGCCGATGGGGCTTACAAGCCCGGATTGGGCGGCCGAAGCAAGGCCTAGTCGAGCGCGCTGGCCGTAGATAGGCAGGTCGCCTGCAGGAACTTGACCATGGAATCTCACTGGTTTAGAGTAAAAGCTCAGTACACGGAGCGTTTGTGTGAGTTCCGGTGCGGGAGAGGATTCTCAAGGGCTGGGAACAGCCGCCGGGAGGAGAGCGCGCCGCCGTCAAGTCGGCATGTTCTGTGAAACTAGTTATGAGACTTGTTATTCACGTAGGTGAACAGGTGTGGACAGGTGTGCTCACGCCGTCGAGTGGCACAGGGAAGTTCAATCGACCACGTGATGGGGGCTCGCCATGCTGACGAGCGCTGAGCGCGACACATCGGCTCTGATGTGCGACTGGATCGACGCGTACGAGCCGGCGGCGATCTCGGTCGATTCTCGGGCGATCGCACGTGAGATCGTGACCGACGCCCTTGCGTGCGCGGTCGCGTCCGCTCGGGAGCCGGTCGTCACGGCGCTCAAGAAGGCTCTCACGACCTCAGGAGGTCTCGGTCAGAGCTTCGTCGTGGCCGATACAGCTCGGCGGGGTGTTGCCGACGCTGTCCTGATCAACGGCACCATGACGCGCGCGCAGGATTACAACGATGCATACGTGCGCGGCGGTGCTGTCGGTCACCCGAGCGACAACGTGGCGCCGCTGCTGGTGGTTGCCGAGCAGGCTGACATCTCGGGTCGGCGGTTTCTCGATGCGGTGATCCTGACCTCTGAGGTCTATTGTCGCCTCATCGATCAATCCGAGCCCGGCTCCGGCTGGGATCACAGTGCGCTCAGCGCGGTGGCGCTGCCGATCGGAATCGCGTGGATGCTTGACATGGACCACGAGGCAACACGCGCCGCGGTGAACCTGGCGGCCAGCTTTGCGCGCCCCTCGAGCGAGGTGCGGCGTGGCGAGCTGTCGCCCGCAAAGTCCATGGCGAACGCCGTCGTCGCCTCGGCCGCGTGCACCTTCGCCTTGATGGCGCGGGCCGGTATCGGCGGCCCCACGGGCGGCCTTGATGGCTCCAACGGCTGGCTGCAGACGGTCGGTGCCGGCATGGCCGTAGACGCGCTGTTCGGCACCTCTATCGATCGTTCCCGCCTTGACGATGTCTCGATCAAGGCTTTCCCAGCGATCGGAACGTCGCAGGGCCCGATCGCGGCCGCGCTCGAGGCCCGGTCGCGCTTCCTCGAGCTGGAGCCGGCACTCGAGACACTGGACCTACGTGTCGACCTGCCATACAGCGCACTGAAGGCGACCCAGGTCCAGGATCCGGATCGCTGGCGGCCTCATACCAAGGAGACCGCAGACCACAGCATTCCGTATCTAGTGGCGGCCGCTCTGCTCGAGGGTCGGATCGATTCCGACCAGTTCGAGAGGCGCCTCTGGGAGGAGCCGCGTGTGCGCTCGGTGATGGACAGGCTGTCGCTATCCCTGGAGGAGAACTCGGAGCTGGGACTCACCGGTGCTCGCCTGACGATCACCTCCCCGGATGGCGAGGAGAGCTTCGCGGTCGCGCACGCCCCGGGAGACCCCAGAAACCCCATCAGGGGCAACGAATTGCGAGAAAGGGCGATGCGAAGCATGAGCGTCGCGTGGTCCGAGCCGGCGTGCGAGGAAATCGTGACGTGGCTCGACGCCATCGATAGGCAATACACGGTCAGGTCTCTGACCAGGCTTCTCGCGAGAGGTGCAGTACGTACATGAGGTGACAGAAACTCGCTCATCCAGACGGTGAGTGTGGGTGGTCGCCGCGGGCTGGCGGCCGCAAAGTCTTCGCATCAGTCGATGTGAGAGAGGAGAGAGGTAATGAGGGTGTACAGGAAAGGTTTCGGGGCTGGTGTCGCATTGGCAGCAGCCATCTCCGTCGCAACAGCATTCGCAGCGACCGGCACAGCGGTCGCCAAGACCCGAGCACACGCCGCGAGCAGTGGCACAAAGGTGACGCTCGTCGAGGCGGGCGCGACTCCCGGGCGGTTCCTTGGGTATGTGGCCCTTTGGGGCGGCTTCTTCAAGGAGGAGGGCCTGAATGTTCAGCTGGTCGAGACCGCATCGGGCGCTCAGTCTGACCAGTTGCTTGCCGGAGGACAGGTCGACTTCGACATGGGTCAGTTCACGGACGCGCTCAACACGCAGTTGGCGGGCGAGGGAGTCGACATGCTCGCGAACATCTACTCGCGGTACGCGAACTCAGTCATCGTGAGGACCTCCGAGAAGTCGCAGGTCAAGAGCTTCGCGGATATCGCCAACATCCCGATCGGGATCACCGCGGTCGGTTCGGGCACCTGGCAGCTGATCAACTTCCTCGGGTCGCTCGGACACGTGCCGTCGTCCAACCTGCACATGATCAACATCGGCGCGCCGGCAATCACGGCCGGAACGAGCCTCACCTCGGGTGCAGTCGATGCTCAGGTGTCCAACGATCCGACGGATCTCAAGCTCGTGGCCTCGGGCCAGGCCTACTTCCTGGCTGACCCGATGAACATGAACTACGGCGTCGGTCGCAATTACCCCGCGTTCAAGAAGCTCGCGGGCGAGCAGTACATCTACAACTCGATCATCGCCACGAAGTCGTTCGTGTCAAGCCACAAGTCGGTCACGCAGAAGTTCATGAACGCTCTTCAGCTTGCCGCGAACTACGTGCAGCACGAGCCGGCCTCCAAGGTCGCGGCCCTCGTCCTGCGCAACCCGCAGGAGACGCCGTTCGGTAAGACGCTGCTCACCCAGACTGTGAGTGATGCGGTCAAGGTCGCGCACAGCCTGCCCAAGACGCTCGCGGTGACGTCTCTGGCCTACAGCAACACGCAGTCGTTCGCAGCACAGCTGCAGAGCCAGTACTCGAGCGTCTCAATGGGCACCGTCGTGAACAACTCGTTCGCAAAGAATGCTCTCAAGGCGATCGGAACCAAGGCGATCAGCCTCAAGCAGGCTCAGAAGAAGAAGAAGTAGCCACGCAGACAACTGGGCGCCGGCCAGCGGGCCGGCGCCCGGACGCGGAGAGGATCATGATCGGTGAGATACACGAAGGACCAACGGGGCTAGTGGAACCAGTTCAGCCTTACAACGAGGCCGGCCAGCCGGCCGCAATGGTGCCGAGTTCGGTGGACGCCGCCGTCACGGCATCGGGGATTTGCAAGGCCTACCTGCCCCGCGGGAAGGGCAGCGACCCATTCGTCGCGTTGGAGAATGTCGACCTGACAGTCGAAGCGGGCTCGTTCCTCACGATCCTCGGACCGAGCGGCTGCGGCAAGACGACGTTGCTCAACATCATGGCCGGGATCGACTCCGCCACTCAGGGCTCGGTCTCCTTCGCGGACGGCATCCGTCGCAGGGCCTACATGTTCCAGAGGGACACGCTGCTCCCCTGGCGCACGGCGGTGAGCAATGTTGAGATCGGGATGAGTAACAGCGGCATGTCGAGAGCCGCCAAGCGCGCTGCGGCGACCGAGTGGCTCGAGCTCGTCGGTCTGCAGGGCTTTGAGAACGCATATCCGGCCCAGCTTTCAGGCGGCATGCGTCGCCGAGTTGCCCTCGCCACGGTGTTCGCCCATCGTCCGGAGGTGCTTTTCATGGACGAGCCGTTCGGGGCGGTCGACGCGCAGACCAGAATCCAGCTCCAGGGCGAGCTGCTCAAGCTCTGTGAGAGCAAGGAGCTGACGGTGATCTTCGTCACGCACGACATCGAAGAGTCGCTCCTGCTCAGCGATCGCGTCGTCGTCATGAGTGGCAAGCCGGGACGGATCATCGACGACCTGAATGTCGCGATGCCTCGACCACGCAGCGTCGAAGCGATCCGATTCGATCAGGAGACGGTCGGGATGGCACAGAGGATCTGGGAGGAGCTGGCAGCAACGCCGGTTCCGCAGGCCTGAGGTGCTGGCATGTCATCACTGACACACACACAGCCTGCGGCGAGCGCGCCAGGTGACAGATCCTGGCTTGATGACTTCAGTCGACACGAGGTGCGCGCTCGGCGGGCGGACGCCGCGATCATCTGGTTCGAGCGGATCGGCCTTGCCGTCCTCGCACTCGGGGTCTGGCAGATCCTCGTTGACACGAAGGTGCTCTCGCAGCACACGGTCGGCGAGCCCACGGGCGTACTCTCATACTTCTTCGGGACGCTGATCCAGCAGTCGAGCTTCTGGCACGACGTGGCGATCACGTCTGAGGAGACCTTCTTCGGACTGTTCTTCGGCGTCGTTGCCGGTGCGGTGGTCGGCGTCGCCTGTGGCCTGTCGGCGAGGCTGTCCCGTGCGCTGCAGCCGCTGATCGTCGGGATCAACGCAATCCCGAAGGTGGCGTTGGCGCCGCTCGTGGTGGTCTGGCTTGGACTCGGCGTAAATTCCAAGATCGCGCTCGCTGCGTTGGGCAGCTTCTTTGTGATCTTCTTCAACGTGGTCGGTGGCCTCAATCAACAGGATCAGTCACTGATCCTGAATGCTCGGATGCTGGGCATGTCACGCATCGGAATCGTGAGGGCGGTGCGGCTTCCATCCATCGGTGTCTGGGTCGTGACGGCCCTCAAGTTGGCCATATCCCTTGCCGTCGTAGGTGCCGTTGTCGGTGAGTACATCGGTGCCAGTGCAGGTCTCGGTTACGAGGTGAACACAGCTGTTAACTCGGTTCAGGTGACGCGCATGATGGCGCTGCTGATCGCCGTTGCCGGACTCGGCTGTGTCGCCTACTCGGTGGTCGGAGTATTCGAGCGAATCATTCTGCGGTGGCGGTGACCCGGATGAGTGAAGCGATGACTTCCGAGTCGACACAGACGACGGGCTCCACGCAGGCCCCCTGGGTCGAGAGCTTTGTCCAGCGCACACGGCGCCGCCGTCGCAATGAGCGGATCGAGACCTGGGCCGAGCGGGTTCTTGGCGTACTTGTCGTCCTAGCGATCTGGCAGGCGCTCTCCAGTTTCGGCATCGTGCAGAAGATCCTGATCAGTAACCCGGAGGCGGTCGGCAAGGACCTCGGGAGCTGGGTGACCCAGAGCACGTTCTGGGTCGACCTACGCGTGACGCTCGTGCAGATGGCCATCGGGCTTGCAATCGGCACCGTCGTGGGCGTCACGATCGGACTGATCGTCGGGATCAGACCACGTCTTTCAAAGGCGGTTCAGCCGCTGACGATTGCCGTGCATGCTGTGCCGATCGCGATCCTGTTTCCACTGTTCCTGCTCTGGTTCGGGTTCGGGGACCTGCCGAAGATTCTGATCGTCACGCTGTCCGTGTTCTTCGTGATCTTCTTCAACACGCTGGCGGGCGCGAGCGAGATCAACCCCGATCTGATCTTCGGTATGCGGCTGATGGGCTGCAACAGCCGGGACATCGTCCGGCAGGTCTATCTGCCGTCGGTGGTCGGCTGGGTGGTTGTCGCGCTCCGCAGTGCGATCGCGTACGCGCTGGTCGGCGCGGTCGTGGCGGAGTTCCTGGCCTCGTCGGCCGGGCTCGGCTACGAGTTGGAGTACGCGGCGCAATTCCTGAATATCCCCAGGGTCTTCTCGGTGCTCGTGGTCCTGGCTGTGCTCGGAACGCTGCTCTCGGGACTTGTCGACATGCTCGAGCATCGGGCCCTACGGTGGAGATAGATGAATACTGATAGTGGGGCGAAGCGCAGCGTCTGTTTCGTCGGGGACATCTTCGTCCAAGAGGAGAATCCGGAACGCGCGCTCGCCGGCAGCTTTGATGTGCTTCACGCTGCGGACGTGCGCGTGGGCAATCTGGAGATTCCGATCTGCGACGTCGGTACGCCACTGCCCAAGACCAACTCGCATCTGCGCGCGGACCCTTCGATGATCGCGGCCCTCACCGCGGCAAGGTTCGACTGCATGAGCGTCGCCAACAACCACATGATGAATTACGGGGCCGAGGGTCTGGATCAGTCGCTCCGTCTTCTCGATGAGGTCGGAATCGGCCACTGCGGCGGTGGTGGCAACCTCGCTGAGGCACATCGACCATTCATCGGCGAGTCGAACGGTTGGCGATACGCCGTGCTCAGCTACACGTCGGTCTACGCACGCAACATGTTTGAGGCGACCGCCGACCGGGGTGGCCTCGCGACCGTGCAGGTCGACACCTCCTATGAGCCGCGGATCCGACACTTCGAGGTGCCTGGCATGCCGCCGATCATTCATTGCAGAGTCTCCGAGCATGACATTGCGGTCCTGAAAGCCGACATCGCGGCCGTCCGAGACACGGTCGACGCTGTGATCGTCGCGTGGCACTGGGGTGTCTCGATCGTCTCCCACGACGTGGTCGATTATCAGCGCGAGATGGGGCGGATGGCGATCGATGCCGGCGCCGACGCTGTGATAGGCCATCATCCCCACAATCTGCAGCCACTCGACTTCTACAACGGCAAGCCGATCTTCTACTGCATCGGCAACTTCCATCATGCGCTGGGAGCCGATGATTTTCCGTCGTCCTCAGCAATCTTCGAGGTCATCTTCGATACCCATGGCGGTGAGTCCGAGGTGAGGGTGCATCCGCTGTCACTCGACAAGGGCTCGCATCCGATATCCCTCAAGCTTGACGATCCCATATCAGTGGAGACGCAGGCGCTGATGCGGCTTGAGGGCGCGGTCGTGGAGCCGAGCCCGGACGGCACGGCCTTCGTCGCCAGGCCGGCCTAGCGCTCAGGTTCGCTCTGCAACGATCACTGCCCGTACGGCCTGGCACTCGAGGCAGGCGCTTTCAAAGCCTGCCTCGTCGAGCCATCTGAGCGCCGTCACCAACGGGATCGGCTGGTCGCCGTGACGTTTCAGCCTTTCGGCGTGATCGTCGTAGGTGGAACCCTCATCGACCCCCAGTCGGCCCCAGATGGCGTTGAACTCGGCAAACAGCGGCGGCGGAACCGAGAACCGGTCGGCGATGATGAGCAGCCCCCCGGGCCGTATCGCGGTCGCGGCGGCGTGTATTGCCGCCCGGTTGCGTGCCGGCTCGAGGTTGTGCAGAGTCTGCACGGAGATCGCAGCATCAACCGGCTCCGAGATCAAGCTCGCCCAGGTCGGATCGCCAAGGTCGGCCACATCCAGGGCCACACGCTCGCGCTCTTCCTTGAGGCGTTCGCCGGCGAGTTCGATCATCGCGGGCGACGAGTCCAATCCGATCACCCTGGTCTCCGGAAGCTCCTCGAGGATGCGTTCGGCGATCAGGCCAGGACCCACTCCGAGGTCGAGCACAGTTCTCACGCCGCGGCCCGCGAGCAATTGAATGATCAGCTCGATCTGGCCGCGCCGCAGCGGGTTGATCCGATCGGCGGAAGCCGCCCAATGGGCTGCGAACTCCGAGTCAGTCCACTCACCATCAGGGCGCTCCTGCATCGGCCCTGCACTCTACAGCGAGCGACCTCGTCCATGCTGCCGAGTGACTGATGCGAACGGATGAGGGGGGCCTCGCTTGACACACAATCTGGGCAGGCGTAGGCTCGGTTCCTCCGTATACGGAGGGTTAGGTGTAAGGTTGGACCCTCTGTCGCACGAGGATTAGGAGAGAGAACGTGCACGCTGAGGTGATCTGCGTTGTATGACGCTGAGCGGGGACAACTGTCAGTCGCTCTGGCTGGTGACACGATCCCGACACGCCCGCTGTCGGTGTTTCGCGAGGAGCGCTTCCTCGCTGTCCGGGAGGCCCTGACCGCGGCCGACGCCGCCTTCACCAACCTTGAGGCACCCGTCCAGCCGTATCTCGATTCCGGTGCGTGGCAGCGCCCAACAGGCGGAACCTATATGACCACCGAGCCTTACCTGCTCGATGAGCTCAAGTGGCTCGGTTTCAACCTCGTGTCGTGCGGGAGCAGCCACGCCGACGACTATGGCCCCGACGGGGTGTTACGCACGCTCGAATACTTTCGCGCGGCGGGGCTGGCGCATGCCGGCCTGGGGCGCCATCTCGCTGAGGCGCGATCACCTGCTTTTGTCGAGACCGCACGCGGACGGGTGGCCCTACATGCGTCGCAGGTACCCGAGACCGACTTCGCGCGCGCGGGTGAGCAGCGTCGTGACACGCTGGGCTTTCCGGGCATCAACGGAATCCGTACGCGGATCGTCCATCAGGTCGACAAGGAGGCGATGGATTCGATCGTCAAGATCAGCGGCGAGCTAGGTTGGCATGCCGAGGTTTCCCGTCACGGTCAGCTCGGCCAGCCCGACCGAGACAAGGGCTATGAGTCGTACAACTTCCTCGGCAAGCAGTTCGAGGTCGGCTCCCCGAGTTCGATTC
The DNA here is from genome assembly GCA_963785385.1 of uncultured Conexibacteraceae bacterium. Classification (GTDB taxonomy): domain Bacteria; phylum Actinomycetota; class Thermoleophilia; order Solirubrobacterales; family Solirubrobacteraceae; genus Palsa-465. The sequence goes on from CAWAVA010000005.1 coordinate 373,069, forward strand.
GAAGCTTCTGCCACCCCACCGATCTCGCACGGAACATGCGCCAGATCGCGAACGCGAAGGGCTCCGCAGACTGTGTGGTCGCCAGCCTGCACACGCACGAGCAGGGCGGTGACACATATCGCACCGCGGTCAAGCGCAGCGGTGTCGAGGAGCTTGCGGACTTCGCGGTCGAGTATGCGCACGCGGCGATCGACGCCGGTGCGGACATCTTTGTCGGGCACGGGCCCCAAGCCCAGCTTGGCATCGAGATCTACAACGGTTGCCCGATCTTCTACGGCCTCGGTTCCTTCCTGTTCCAGCTCGAGACCGTCCAGTATCTCCCTGAGGAGGCTTACGAACGCTATGGCCTCGGTGACGACGATACGCCCTACGACTTCGCGCTCACCCGCTACGCGAACGACAAACGCGGGCACCCAGCGGATCCGCTTCAGTGGGAACAGGCGTTTCATACCTGTGATTTCGAGGCGGGGCGGGTTGCGCGAATCACAATTCATCCGATCGAACTGGGCTACGGCAAGGCGCGGGGGCATAGGGGCCGCCCACTGACCGCCTCGCCTGAGGCGGCCGACCGGATCCTCGACCGGATCGCATCTCGCTCCAAGCGCTACGGCACAGTCATTCAGGTCAAGGACGGCCTCGGGGTGATCGAGCTGTGAGCGCGTCCGTTGAGGAGACCAGGACTGGAGCCGGCGCGACGCGCCACATCGCCGAGTATGCGGTCGAGACGCACCTCGGTGACATTCCGGCAGCAGCCCAGCATGGTGCGAAGCTCTCGATTCTGGACACCCTGGGCTGTGGGCTCGCGGCGCTGGCGCAGCCGACGGCGCAGACGATCCTCGATCACATTCAGGAGCTCGGCGGCACCCAGCAGGCGACGATCATCGGGCGCGGAGGTGCGAAGACGTCGGCCCCAATGGCCGCGATGGCAAATGCCGCGCTCATGAACGTGCTCGACTTCGACGGGCTCTGGCACATCCCCACATACGTGCTGGGGGCGACGCTCGCCACCGCCGAGTTGACCGGAGCCACCGGCGCGCAGGCATTGGAGGCGTTCGTGGTCGGCGCAGAGGTCGCCAGCCGTCTGCGCGAGTCGATCGACGCTCTCCGCGAGCAGCGGCGAGGGCCGACGTACCGCGGCTGGTACCACGTCAGCGTCTACGGGCCGATTGCGGCTGCGGTCTCTGCGAGCAAGCTGCTTGGCCTCGATGTCGATCAGACGCGAGCCGCCATCGGCGTCGCGGCAAACGGCGCCGGCGGTGTACGGCAGAACCTGGGAACCACAGCGAAGAGCTTCCTCTCGGGTAACCCCGCGAGTCACGGCATCCATGCTGCACTGCTCGCGCGCAGGGGGGTTGCAGGCGACCCGGACATTCTCGAGGCGAGGGTCGGGCTGATCGCGGCGATCTGCCTACCCGGTGAATGTGACTGGGAGCCGATCTTCGCTCCTCTCGGCAATGAATATGTGTTGGCGGCGGGGCCGGACATCAAGCGCTACCCGTCCGTGGGCCCGACCCAGGCCGTGATCATGACGCTGATCAAGATGCGATCAGCTCACCCCTTCGAGCTCGGAGAGGTCAGCTCGATGCAGGCACGGCTATCACATTTCTCAGCACACGCTGACTACCCAGCTGACCCGCTCATGGCAGGCTTCAGCTGGCCCTACGTGCTGGCAGCGTCACTCGTCGACGGCTCCTTCACCGTCAATCACCTGACACCTGACAGCATCGCCGAGCCGACCATCCGCGAGACCGCCAAGCTGATCGAGTTCGTCAACACGGTCGGTGACGAGCCGGAGGCGCTGACGGTGACGCTCGAGGATGGTCGGAGGATCCACAGTGACGTCGACCCGTCACTACAGCTCGAGAACTCTGAGGACGCCGTCGTGGACAAGTATGCGATGTGCGCGCCGCTGCACCTAGAGGGTGCAGATGTGAACGTGCTCAAGGACGTCGTCATGAGTCTTGAGTCTCAGCCGCTGGCCTCGAGGCTGGCAGCAGCGATCCACTAAGGCATTCCTCAGTGGCTGGGCCGGAACGGGCCGCAGGGTGAGGACGCACTCACTCCCTCCGATAGCGTCTGGCAATCCCGTGACTGCTCAGGTAATCTGCCGTACACGTCCTAACGGCGCTGCGGCCGGCAAGCCGACCGACTGTCGCGGATTCCTAAGCCGGGATGAGGAAGATGGCCAAACAGCAAGACAACTCAGAGTCGCCCGAGCTGGTCGATAGCGAGCCTCGACTCTGGGGGCCACAGGATCACTCCAAGGAGCCGATTCCTGGGCACCTGATTCGTCGCGCCCAGCAGATCACCAGCTCGCTTTGGGCTGAGCATGTGGGCTCGACGCTGACCTCACCGCAATATGCGGTGATGGCGACGCTCTACCGGGTGCCGGCCATGGATCAGGTTTCAATCACGCAGATCGCGTCGCTCGACCGCTCAACACTGGCTGACGTGCTGGCCCGGCTCGAGTCGCGTTCCCTGATCACCCGCAGTCGCGACAAGCTCGACGCCCGCCGAAATCTCGTCTCGCTGACGCAGCAGGGTCGTGATCTGGTTGAGTCGGTCGGTCCGGACGTCCGGGCCGCCGACGCGGAGCTGGTCGAGTGCTTCGAACCGGGAGAGCGCGATGCGTTTCTCCACCAGCTCGTTCACCTGGTCAAGTACGGTGAGGCGGGAATCGTCGAGCGAGCCGCCGCCCGCGCTGCGCTTGCCGCCGAAGCAACAGCCTGAGCGTTCGGCCGTGCCGACGTGCTGATCCTCAATGGAGTCGACGAGGTCCGAGCTCATGAGGGCAAGGAGCTGGGCGTCAGCGACTGGTGGCAGATCACTCAGCAGCAGACCGACCTGTTCGGACAGGTAACGGGCGACAACGCTCCGATTCATGTGGACCCACAGATGGCTGCGGAGACTCCGTTCGGCGGGACGATTGCGCACGGCTATCACACGCTGGCCCTGGGCGCGGGGTTCTCGCAGACGATGTTCGCGGTCAGGGGCTTCGACGTGGTCGTCAACTACGGCCTCAACCGGGTGCGCTTCCCGGCACCTGTCCGCGTCGGTGCTCGCGTCCGGATGACAGCGATGCTCGACTCGGTCAGCGAGCTCCCCGGCGGCATTCAGATTGTCACCGGCGAGGTCTTCGAGGCCGAGGGTGTCGAGAAGCCGGTCTGTGTCGCCGAGGTTGTGCGTCGCATGTACAGCAACTGACCGGCCCGGCCTCGAGTCCAAACAAACGCCTCGGCCTCGTGGCGAACGTTCCCGCGCGCGCCCGCAGGCACGGCACACCGCTTGACAACTGGGCTCTGACTTCGGTAGCGTCAATCTCGTCAGTACACGGAGGATTGTACTGGGAGCTTGTTTCCAACTCGTAGGCGAGGAGAGGCTTGACTACCGAAAGTAGTGAATTGACCGTTGAGGGACGGCCCGGGAATCTGCTGCCCTCACGCACGATGGGAATGGTCGCACCGCTCCTGGTGACCTCGGAGATCGCGTACCAGTTCTACATGCTGCAGCAGCACATGGGCGGCGATCACTGGGACGTGGCGCTGACCGAAGCCAGCCTTGACCTGCGGGGCTTCACCCCGGAGGACCTCAGGGAGGCTGACACCCAGCGACTCGAGCCCGCCGTCGAGGGTCTGGTGCACAAGGGTGCCGAATTCCTCGTGCTGGGCGGGGTCCCGGTGGTGGTGCTCGCAAGTTTCACCTGGTGGAGCGCCCGGCTCAAAGAGCTCTCCGAGAAATGGGAGCGGCCGTTCATCACTGACTTTGAGTGCGCGTGGCGTGGTCTGCAGGCGTTGGGCGCGAAGAAGATCGTTGTTGCCAACAAGTGGACACCGGAGATGAACAGGCAGCTGGCCAACGATGTCGAGCAGTACGGCGGCCTTGAGGTCGTCGGCATCGGCTCGGATCCGCACAGTGCTGCAGAGATCTCCGGTCTTCGCGTGGAGCACGGCGTCGAGTCCTGCCGGGTGTGCATCCAGACAGCTCTCGATGTGGCAACCGACACCCCGGATGCGGTCTTCCTCGCCGGCGGTGCCTGGTTCTCGACGGCCGCCACGGCGCAGCTCGAGTCGGAGTTCAACCTGCCGATCGTCACCAATCCAGGCGCGTCTATGTGGTACGGCATGAACAAGATGGGCTGTTATTCATCCGCGCCGACGATGGGCCGTCTCTACGCCATCGAGCTCGACGACTAAGTCACACAATCTGAGAGAGAGAGAAAAATGGTGAAAGTTGCAGTAATTCTTGGTGGGTACCCGGGTGAGGAGCGCGACCGTCGTGCTAATTGCATCACCTCGTATTCGACATCGGATGTCTCGGTCGAGGTGGTATCGGTTGCGCCCAGTCCATATGCCACCGACCTGACCGAGGGTGAGCTCGGCATGATCACGCCGGATTTCATCATGGCGGCGATGGCGGCCGAGCGCGCCGGATATGACGCAGTGGTGCCGTTCGGCACGCTCGACATCGGTATCCAGGGTGCTCGCACCTTCCTCAACATCCCGATTGTCGGCCCGCTCGAGGCGGGCCTGCGGATCGCGAGCTTCCTGGGCGACAGGTACGGTCTGGTCACCTACACCGAGCACGCGACGGCGTTCCAGGCGAGTCTCGCCCGCCTTTACGGATGCGAGGACCGGATTGTGCGCTCCCAGGACATCGGAATCAGCATCTATCAGCTGAAGGAGGATCCCGATGAGGTGCGCCGTCGCTTCGTCGCCGCCGGTCGCCAGCTTGTCAAGGAGGGGGCTCATGTGATCATTCCGGCCGGCGTCAGCTGCTGCCCCGTGTGGATGACCGCTGACTCGCTGGCGGAGGAGATCGGTGTGCCAGTCGTCGAATGCGTAGGAGCTCCGGTGCGAGTGGCCACGAGCCTTGCGCAGCTGAACCTCGTGGCCAGTCGGCAGCGTTACCCACAGGCCAACGCGGATCAGATCCCTGTGCCCGACCTCGCTCCGGCACTGGCTTCCTGAGCTCTGAGTTCGTTGTCGGTCGCGGGCCATTGACCGCGACCTCGTAGCGCCGCTGGAACCGCTCGTCGAGTTGGGGAGCATGATGCTCCACCGACTCGGCGAGCGTTCAGCCGATCGAAGCTCCAGATGGGAGAGAGCCTCAGTTCGCAGGTTGGGCCGCGACAGCATTCATCTCTCGCTCGATCGACATCCGGTCGATCTTGCCGGTGCCGGTCATCGGCCACTGGCTGACGACCTCAAACACGCGCGGCACCTTATACCTGGCCAGTCGCTGACCACAGAAGGCGGCAAGCTCCTCGGGGCTGGCCTCGGCTCCGTCATGGAACTCGATTGCTGCGCCGACGAACTCACCCAGGCGCGGATCCTGGATCGACACTGCAACTGCCTGCTTCACCGCGGGATGATCGGTCAGCACCCCCACCACCTCGCCCGCGGATACGTTTTCGCCGCCGACACGGATCATCTCCTTGCGGCGCCCGACGAGGCGGAGGTTGCCATCGTCGGCAACGACACCGAGATCACCGGTCCGGATCGCACCGGAGCTGTCAAACGCCGCGGCTGTGAGTTCGGGCTCGTCGAGATAGCCCGCCATCGGACACCAGCCACCCAGACAGATCTCGCCGACCTCGCCGTCGGGAAGGGGCTGGTCAGTCTCCAGGTCGCGGATCAGCATCCGGACCCCGGGGAACGGCCGCCCATTGGTCTCAAGGCACGCCTCGAGACCATCGGACAGCGTTGGACTGACCGCTCCGAGGTGCGTTTCAGTCATCGCGTACGGGCTGATTGTGACGATCCCGAGCTGCTCGTAGATCCGTCGGCGAATCTTGCTGTCACCGATCACGTAGGCCGATCGCAGTGCGAGCGTGCGGCCGGCCAGGCTGGGATCGGCCAGGTAGTCGACCCAATGCGGCTGGTGGCCCAGGGCCAGCGTGCACCGCTCGGCCTCCATCATCCCCAGCGCCTCGGTGCAGCTGAAATAAGCCTGTACCACGGACGTGGCGCCGCTCACGATCGGGCAGAGCATCATCTGGATCGCGCCGCCGGCGTGGAAGAACGGCTGCGGGCTGAACAGCCTGTCGTCGGGCGTGACGTCGAGCAGCTCGCCCGCGTAGAAGGCGCCGCGCAGCATCGCCCGGTGGTTCAGCATCGCGCCCTTCGGTGTGCCGGTGCTCCCGGACGTATAGATGATCGCCGAAGTGCCATCGGGCGGCAGGGGCTCCGCGTAGCGCCGAAGGGCGCTTGGATCCCCTGGGGTGGAGATCTGTTCGTAGCCGATCTCGTCGCCCTCAAGTTCGGTGTCGATCGCGATCACGAGCTCCGCGACGCCATCGCCCCTGGCGAGCGCGACCGCCTCGCGGACGCGACCCTGGAGGTCGCGGCCGCGCGTGGCATCGGCCCGGTAGATGACAGCGCGCGCCGAGCTGCGCTTCAGCAGGTCGCTGAGCTCATGCGGAGTCAGTCTTGTGTTCAGCGGAACGAGGATGGCGCCGAGCGCGGTCACCCCGAAGTAGATAGATGGCCAATGGTGGTAGCCGGCCATCAGCACGGCGACTCGGTCGCCGTGCTCGATACCGAGTTCCGTCAGTCCGGCGGCCACGCCGCTTGCACCTGCAGCGACCTCGGCATACGTGAGGCGACCGGTCTCGAAGACGTAGGCCTCGCGCTGTGCCCACAGATCGGCGGCATCTGCAAGCGCGGATGGCAAGGTGGCACCGTCGAAACGGTCACTGAACGAATCGTTCTCCTGCACGTTCTCCTCCTACCCGAAGCGACTCACGGCTGCGGGATTCATCGAATCGCAGCTGTGCGGACCCCGCCGTGACAATCGTCCGTATACGGAGGGGCTCACTCTATCGCCGGCGTTTTCTGACGTCAACCACTCAGCATCACCAAGGGAGAGTCCGATCAGCCGCCGGTCAAGTCGGGTACGAGACGCCATGGCGCCGAGCCGGAGACTTCGGAGCCCGCCCTGGCCTGAGGTCAGGCTCCCGTTCGCCGAGCGATGTGACCGAGGTCGTCGGCCACGCGGGTCAGCGCGTCGATCAGCTCGACCTTGTGCTCCTCGGTCAGCCGCACCAGCGGGATCGAACAGCTGACCGCGTCAACCGCGGGGTGTCGACCAGGTACGGCCACCGCCAGGCAGCCGAGCCCGGGTGTGTTCTGTCCGATTTCGAACGACCAGCCGCGCTCGCGCGTGAGCATGAGCTCCTCACGGAGCATCCCGCGGTCGGTCACGGTCTCGGTTGTGATCGCGACCAGCGTCTCCGGCAGCAGCTCCTCGACCTGATCAGGTGTCCGCGTCGCCAGCAGCGCCTTGCCCAATGCGGTGGCATAGGCCGGCAGACGGCGGCCGGTCCGCGACGTGGTCCGCAGGTGATGAGTTGATTCCTGGCTGACCAGATAAACGACGTCGCTCCCGTCCAGGCGGGCCAGGTGGACGGTCTCATGCAGGCGGCCGCAGACCTCGGCCAGGAGCTTTCCTGCAGCCTCGACGATCGGGTCGCGCTCCAAGAATGTTGCCCCGATCCGCAGTGCGCGCAGGCCGACGCTGTAAACGGTTCCACGCCGGTCGGTCTCGAGCCAACCGGACTCGACCAGGGTGTGCAGCAGGCCGTGAAGGCTTGACTTCGGGATCGATAGCTCACGCTGAAGCTCGGTCAGTGTGACGCCCGTCGGGTTGTCGGCGAGGTACTCGAGGATCTGGATCGTCCTGTGGGCGGACTTCACGACTCCAGCACTTCGGTTGGGCTCAGATTCAGCAGCCGGCTCAGTCGTTGTCATCGTCTCGGTGTGTCGTATCGGTCTCGGGTCGCGGTTGAACAGTGGGACGATCACGGATAGAGTAATTTGCTCCGTGTACTGACTTTAGTTCGTGTACTCGGAAACAGTTCACATACATGGTTACAGACGGTGGTTGGCCGCGCGGGAGTTGGGACAGAGAGGAGCCGGTATGAGCAGGACGATCGTCACGCCCGATGAAGCACGCAGGTCGCAGCCGTGGCTTGAGCTGGACCCGACCCGCGATACCACCGGGCTGATCGGCGGGGAGAAGGCGCTGTTCGCCGACACGGAGGAACGGGCCGAGTTCTTCGCGCAGCAGCTGTACGGGAAGCGATTCTCGACGGCGGCATTCCTCCTGCCGGAGGTTGAGTTCCACCAGATGATGTTCATCAAGGCGAACCTTCGCCCTGGCGAGCGTGTTCTTTTCATCGGAGAGGCGATTGAGCCGATCGGCTACGTCAAGATCGCGCAGGACATGATCGGCCCTGATCTTGAGGTTGTGGCTGTTGAGATGCGGCCGCTCGCGCGAAAGCACGGTGGCGGCAAATGGGGCCTCTACCGCGAGATCACCGAGGACTACGCCGACGGGGTGTTCGATGCCGTCGTGGCTTCGCAGATCCACCACTGCGACGAGCTGGTGCCCGAGTTTGAGGCGGTCGCTCGCGTTGTGAAGCCGGGGGGCAAGCTCGTGCTCGTGGACCACGGTCCCGGCGAGGGAACCTTCGAGCTGGCCAAGCAGGACGTGCTGCTCAACTGGCTGCTCAACCGCTTCGTGACCTGGGCCGGCTCGCGGCACGTCCCCAACGACCAGGCATTCGACTACCAGAAGGCGAACTGGCTCTCGCGGACACCCAACGAGATCTTCGAGGCAGCGCGCCTCGTGATCGACGACGTCCGTCTCTGGGAGCACCGCGCGATGTTCACGGTCGACGGGGTCGTGAACCGATGAGCGTCGGCTCGTCCGCCGACGGCGGGCGCAGGCTGCGGCTCGGCATCGACGTGGGAGGAACGTTCACCGACGCAGCGATCTGGAACAGCGAGACCGGCGGGCTTGTCTTCGCAAAGGTCCCGTCCACGCCGCCGGTCTTCGGCGACGGAGTGATCAACGCGGGGCTTGAGGCGCTGCGGGGCATCGGCGCCACGTTCGCCGACGTCGGGCACCTGGTCCACAGCACCACCGCCGCCGCCAACGTGGTCGCCGAGAAGAAGGGCGCGCGTGTCGGCCTGATCACGACGGCCGGCTTCCGCGACGTCCTCGAGATTCAACGCACTCGGCGCGACCAACTCTATGACCTGCAGTACAGCAAGCCTGTGCCGCTGGTACCGCGGGAGCTGCGGCTTGGGGTTCCGGAGCGCGTCGACTCCTCCGGTGCGGTCCTGGTTCCGCTTGACGAGGACGCAACCCGATCGGCGATTCGTGAACTTCGTGAAGCAGGGTGTCAGGCGATCGCCGTCGTCTTCCTCTTCTCCTTCCTCAACCCGGCTCACGAGCTGCGCGTCGCCGAGCTGATCGATGAGGAGTATCCAGAGGCGTTCGTCTCGATCTCATCCACGGTCAACCCCGAGTTCCGGGAGTATGAACGTGCCAGCACAACCGTCGTCGACGCCTACGTCAAGCCCGAGGTCACGACCTACTACAACAAGCTCGAGCAGCGCCTCCGAGATGAGTACGGCTTCGCTGGACGCCTCGACATCATCCAGTCCGGAGGCGGCGCGATGGCATGTGAGGACGCGGCCAAGCGGCCCTCCCAGACCGTGGAGTCCGGTCCCGCCTGCGGCGCAATCGCAGCCGCGCACCTGGCCCGCGTCAGCAATCTGCCACGGGTGATTGCGTTCGACATGGGCGGGACGACCGCCAAGGCCACCTACATCGAAGACGGCGTTCTGAACACCACCAATACGCTCTACATCGACCGGCTCCCGGTCCGCGCGCCGGTGGTTGATCTGAAGGAGATCAGCGGGGGTGGCGGCACGCTCGCGTGGTGCGACGACGGCGGTCTGTTGCGTGTCGGTCCGCGCAGCGCCGGGGCCCTGCCGGGCCCCGTCTGTTACGCGCGCGGGGGGAAGGTCCCGACGATCACGGACGTGAACGCATTGCTCGGCTATTACCCGGACGAGCTGATCGGTGGCGCCATGAAACTCGATATCGAGGCCGCCGGCAACGCTGTGCGTGAGCACCTGGCGGAGCGGCTCGGGATGGACGAGATGGAGGCTGCTCTGGGCGTCCTGCGGATAGCCAATTTCGACATGGAGTCGGCGATCCGGCTCGTGACCACTCAGAGGGGCATCGACGTACGGACCTGTGCGCTGATCGTGTTCGGAGGGGCAGGTCCGGTGCATGCCGCCAGCCTGGCCAGGGAGCTCGGCATCCGCCACGTGATCATCCCGCCGGCACCCGGCAACGTGAACGCGTTCGGGGCGCTGATCGCGGACTCCCGATACGACTTCCACCAGAACTTCACATATCCGCTGGAGGATGCGAGCGAAGAGGAGCTTCAGGCTGTACTCGATGAGCTGGAGCGCACCGCGAGCGACGCCGTCGGTGACCTCTCGGCCGCGGACCGATCCGAGTTCGCATTCGAGCGCCAGATCGACGCCCGCTACGTCGGTCAGGGGTTCGAGCTCACGATCCCGCTGTCAACGCCGGCCGAGGACCCGGACTGGCGTCAGACGCTGTTTGATCGTTTCACTGACAGGCATCAGGCGCTGTATCGGACCCACGACCCTGAGGGCAAGATCGAGATGCTCACCGCGCGGGTCACGGCCGTGCGCACGGCCGAGCAGATCGAGCTGAAGGGCTCGGCCGGCGAGTCCCCGCGATCCTCGACTGCTGCGCGCGGCGGAATTCGCACGCGGTCGGTGCGCTTCGCCGGCGTCGACGATCTGCAGGAGGCTGCCGTCTACAGTCGCGACGAGCTCGGTATCGGTGAGCGCTTCAGCGGCCCGGCAATAGTCGAGGAACACGGCTCGACCACCGTCGTGCCCCCCGGCTGCGAGGTTGAGGTCGACCCATCTGAAAACCTCATCCTGACCCTGGAGTTTGCACAATGAGTCCACCGGGAGCCGCAGCAGGGCTCGATGTCATCACTGTCGAGCTCGTCAAGAACGGACTCAATGCGATCGCGCAGGAGATGCAGGTCACGCTCGAGAGATCTGCGTACTCGCAGGGCATCCGCGAGGTCGGCGATGCGTCGAGCTCGCTGTTCGACCAACACGGACAGCTTGTCGCCCAGGCCGTCTCGATTCCAGTTCAGCTCGCGGGCTCGAGTGTCGCAGTCAAGGAGGTGCTGAGGCGCTTCGCGGCCGCTGAGATGCGAGAGGGTGACGTCTTCGGTCTCAATCACGCGTTCTACGGTGGCTCGCACCCGCCCGACATCATCCTCGTGAAGCCCTACTACTGCGAGGGCGATCTGGTCGGCTTCGGCTGCAGCTACGCGCATCACTCTGACGTCGGCGGAATGTCTCCGGGCAGCACGCCGCCGCTCTCGACCGAGATCTACCAGGAGGGGCTGCTGATCCCGCCGATGCGGTTCGTCGAGGCCGGGTCCCTAAACGAGACGCTGTTCTCGATCCTGCGGGAGAACATCCGCAGCCCGGACACGATGATGGGCGACATGCGAGCACAGCTTGCGTCGCTGGCATGCGGTGAGGAGCGGTTCTCCGAGACATTGGGCCGCTTCGGCAAGGAGACGGTGCTGCTCTCCATCGAGGACCTGATCGAGCGGACGCGCGTCGGCTGCAGCCGCCTGATCTCGGCCATCCCCGATGGCGTCTACGAGTTCGAAGACGTGCTGGATGACGATGGCTTCGACCTCGACCGGCCGATCCCGATTCGTGTCGCGATCACCGTCATCGGCGACCACATGACGCTCGACTTCGCTGGGACCTCGCCACAGGTTCGCGGGTCGCTGAATTCGCCCGTCGCGAACTCGCTGTCCGCTTCATACGCGGCGGTCAAGATCTTTCTCGATCCGCACGACGAGATTCCGAACAACGAGGGGTGCTACGCGCCGGTCGATATTGTGTTGCCGCCCGGATCCCTGTTGAACCCGAACATCCCGGCCTCCGTCTCATCGCGCCCGGAGACGCAGGCCCGGCTTTCGAACGTGATCATGGGAGCACTGGCGCAGGCTGTTCCCGAGCGGGCCGTTGCCCAGGATCACGGTCAGGTGGCCGTTTACCGGATGTCCGGTACAAACCCTGCAACCGGTCGACACTTCATGAAATCCGAGCCGCTGCCCGGCGGCTGGGGCGGTCGCGAGACCAGCGACGGCCCAGACGTCGTGGACTTTCCGGTGGCCAACCTCAGCAACACCCCGATCGAGGCGCTGGAATCCGATTTTCCGATGCGGATCGAGCGCTACGAGCTGCGGACCGGATCCGCCGGCGCGGGCCGCCATCGCGGCGGGCTCGGACTGCGGCGCGAGATCAGCCCGCTTGTGCCGGTGACCCTGTCCGTTCGGGCCGAGCGTCACAAATTCCCGCCCAAGGGCATCTTTGGCGGAGGGAGCGCCCTGACGGGGGCGTTCATCATCAAGCGCGCGGATGGGACCGTCGAACACCGTCTCTGCAAGGAGGCCGGGATCACGATGGAGCCGGGCGACACGCTCGTCGTCCTGACGCCGGGCGGTGGCGGTTACGGACCCCCACAGGAGCGGGCCCCCGAAGATGTTGAGCGCGACCTGCGGCAGGGAAAGCTCGATCTCATCGACGAGGATGTCCGGTCCTGAGCCGTCCAGCCGTCGTGTCCGCGCGGCGGTCACCGAGGAGGCGGTGGAGATCGTGCGTCAGCGCGTCGGTGACGCCGCTGAGGTCGTGAGTCTCGAGTCGGGCCCGGACCTCGACACGATCGACTTTCTGGTGCCGGGCCTCGGTCAGGGGACGGTCGAAGCGATCCCCCATATGCACAGACTCGCCGTCGTTCAGACGTTGTCGGCGGGAGCCGATCGCTTTGAGGGCTATGTCCCCGGACACGTGACTCTGTGTTCCGCGCGCGGAGCGCGTGATGTGGCGATGAGCGAATGGATCACCGGCGCATTGTTGGGAGTCTCAACGCGCCTGCTCTCCTACGCTCGCACCCGCGCGGCCGACCGTCACCGGCTCATCGATCTCAGCAACTGGACTGTGCTGATCGTCGGGCTGGGTTCGATCGGTGCGCTGACGAAGGAGCGGCTGGAGGTGTTCGGCGCGACGGTGATCGGGGTGGCCTCGCGCGCGCGCGCCGGCGTCTTTGGCGTCGAGGACCTCCCACGGCTGCTTGCGCGGGCCGATGCCGTCGTATTGCTGACGCCGCTCAACGATTCGACGCGCGGATTGATCGGCAGGGAGCAACTCGCGGTGATGCGCGATGGCGCGGTTCTCGTGAACGCCGGGCGCGGCGCGGTGGTCGACACCGATGCGCTGCTGGCCGAGACCGAGTCAGGGCGTCTGCTGGCGGTCCTCGACGTCACCGACCCCGAGCCCCTGCCCGCCGACCACCCACTCCGAGCGGCCCAGGGTGTGCTGGCAATCACACCGCACATCGCCGGCGACTCGGCTCAGGCTGTCCGCAACGGGGCGCGGCTTGCCGGAGACCAGCTCGTGCGGTGGCTCGCCGGCGAGCCGCTGTTGAACGTCGTCCAACAGGGGCGCCGGCGTGCGCCGCAGGACGAGCCCGAAATCGCCGGTGAAGCCGGCGCTCATGCACACGAGGAGTCGACCGACCATGACCGCAACTGAAAAGGCCAATCTCGATGCGCGCGGGCGCGGCCCTCTGCATGGCGTGTTCGCCGCCGCGCTGACGCCGCTCACCGACGGCGGCGAGCGCCTGGATCTCCCCGCCGTCGCGGGCCTGATCGACTTCTACTGCGAGGCCGGCATCGACGGCATCTTCGTCGGCGGAACGACCGGTGAGAGTCTGATGCTTGACGTGACCGAGCGTGAGCAGCTCGCCCAGGCCGTGATCACCGCGGCCGCCGGCCGCCTGAAGGTCGCCGTGAACGTCGGCTCACAGACCACGGCGCTCACGGTTCGCCTCGCGGCCGCCGCCGCGCGTGCCGGCGCCGATGCGGTCGGCGTCGCGCCCCCTCCGTTCTTCGCGTTCGACGACAGCTCACTGCTCGCCCATTTCCGCGCGGCTGCCGACGCCGCGAGCCCGCTCCCGTTCTACCTCTACGAGATCCGCCAGCGGACCGGCTACTCGATACCGGTGCCGGTCGTGCGCGAGTTCGCCGAGCTCGAGCCTCGCTTCGTGGGAATGAAGGTCTCCGACCCGACCTGGGAGGAGCTCGAGACCTACCTTGAGACCGGTCTCGACATCATGGTTGGAGCGGAGGCGCTAGCGAAGCGAGGGATTGCGGCCGGCGGTGTCGGCGTCGTCTCCGGACTTGCAGGCGCGCTTCCGCGCCATGTCGTCGCCGCGCTCGATCCCGCCTCGGGCGCATCGATCTCACTCGGAGACCTCCGGGCCGGACTGGAGCAGTTCCCGCTGCACGCATCGGGCAAGCTCGCCCTGATCGGCCAGGGCGTGCAGCTCGAGACCTGCGTCCGCGCGCCTCTGCGCGAACTCACAGAAGACGAGCGCCGGCTTCACGCAGCCTGGATGGCAGCGGACGTGCTGCCGTTCGTCTCGGGCACCGCCTGACTGCCGCGGGCGGCCCCGCTTGGCCGCCCGGCGGGCTCCCGGTCGACGAGCTCGACCGCGCCGCCACTGCCGCCCGGCCACGGGCCATCTGTATACAGTCTGCATCCGAGTGGGGACCACCGAGATCACAGGGCGGATCGAGACCGAGGTGCTGGTGGTCGGGTCCGGGCTGACCGGGGCGAGCGCCGCGCTGCTGCTCGCCCGCCACGGTCTGCGGACCGTCATGGTCAGCCGCAGTGGCTGGGTCGCGGACTCCCCACGCGCGCACATCGTCAATCAGCGCACGATGGAGGTGATGCGCTCGATTGGACTGGCCGACGCCTGCCGTGCTCAGGCGACGCCCGGTGAGCTGATGGCCAACCTCGTGATGGTCAGTCCGGCGATCACGGGGCGGGAGTTCGGGCGGGTCTGGTCGTGGGGCAACGACCCTGAACGGCTCGGCGAGTACGTCACGGCGAGCCCCGAGCGCACCTGCGATCTGCCTCAGGACCGGCTCGAGCCGATCCTCCTGGGCGAGGCGGCGCGACTCGGTGTGAGCGTGCGTCTGGGCACCAGGTTCATCGACCTCGAGCAGGATGATGATGGCGTCACGAGTGTCCTCGAGGATCTTCTGACCGGCGCTCGCCTCCAGGTCCGGTCACGTTATGTGGTCGGCGCGGACGGTGGTCAGAGCGCCGTCGCCAGGACGATCGGACTGACGATGCTCGGCGAGTCGAACATCGCTCCGGCCCTGAACATTCACTTCAGTGCCGATCTGAGCAGGTACGTGGCCCACCGTCCCGGTGACCTTTACTGGATTCTGCAGCCTGACCGGCCGGGAGCGCTGGGCAGCGCGATGCTCCGCATGGTGCGTCCGTGGCATGAATGGATCGGCGCCTTCACCCACCTGAGCGCTCTCCCCGACGATCTGGATGAGAGCCTCGTCACCGAGGCGATACGCGACCTGATCCGCGACGACTCGATCCCGATCTCGATCAGGGGGATCTATCCGTGGCGCATCAACCGCGTGGTGGCCGAGAACTACGGTGCGGGCAGGGTCTTCTGCGCAGGCGATGCGGTCCACCGGCACCCGCCCAGCAACGCCCTGGGCGGCAACACCTGCGTTCAGGACGCCTTCAACCTGTCCTGGAAGCTCGCGGCGGTACTGCGGTGGGGCGCCGGCCCTGAGCTGCTCGACTCCTACTCGGCGGAGCGTCAACCGGTCGGCCGGGTCGTGGTCGATCGTGCCGTCCAGACCTGGCGCGAGAACATGGAGATCGTGCGGGACCTGGGTGTCGACCAGCAGGCTGCTCCGGACGAGCGGCAGGCGCAGTTTGAGGGGCTCTTCGCCGCCACCGAGGAGGGCCAGCAGCGCCGAGCGACCTGGGCCTCCACGCTCAAGCGGCGGAAGCTCGCCTACGACGCCCACGGCACCGAGATGAACCAGATCTACTCGTCCGCCGCCGTGATCGCGGATGGCGAGCCGCCCTTTGTTTACGACCGGGATCCGGCGATCCACTACCAGGCGACCACTCACCCGGGTGCACGCCTGCCGCACTGCTGGGTCGAATTTGAGGGGCGGACCTGCTCGACGCTCGACCTCGCTGCTCCGGAGCGCTTCACCCTGCTCGCAAGGCCACGCGGTCTTAAGTGGATCGCCGCCGCCGACGAGCTGGCCGGCGAGCTCCCGCTAGAGCTCGCAGCCCTGCGGATCGGCCCCGGCTGCGAGGTCACCGACCTCTACGGGAGCTGGGAGGCGCTCTCGGAGGTGGACGAGACCGGCTGCCTGCTCGTGAGACCGGACCAGCATGTCGCCTGGCGTTGCCGCTCGGCCCCGGACCAGCCTGTGGCGGCGCTCAGGAGTGCGTTGTCGCGCTGTCTCGCCATGTACTGCTAGACGGCAGAACCAACAGAGTCCTCCGAGGATTTGCTGCTCGTCGCGGCGGGTGGCATTGCTGGTCGCTGGGCCGGAGTCGTGACCGGCTGGTCCTGGCAGAGTCAGCCCGTCACGGTCGAGATCGGCGCGACGGCGACGGGCGGATGATGTCCGACGAGACTGCCGAGCTCTATCGGGCCCTGGAGCCGGTCGCCAATCAGCTCCGGGCCGACGGCTACGAGCTGTCCGCTGAGCTGCGCGGCCGCGCCAGACCTGAGAGGCTGTGGCGACGGTCATTTCGATCGTCCTTCGGATGCCGCAGGCCGCGAATTGCCAGATCCTCGACCATGAGCTCTGCGATTGGCGTGGATGTCCCTGGGTTGGTAGGGTCTTGCGCCAAGCGTGATCGAGTTCCGAGTTCTCGGGTCGGTTGAGGTAGTCGACGGGGATCACACGATCGCGCTCGGCGGACCCCAGCAGAGGGCACTGCTGATGGTGCTGCTCATGCGGCGCAATGAACCGGTCTCAGCCGACGCGTTGATCGACGCGCTGTGGGGAGAACGAGCGCCCGCAAGTGCGGTGAAGATCGTGCAGGGGTATGTCTCCAACCTTCGCAGGGTGCTGGGCGACCAGATGCTGATCACACGTCCCCCCGGCTATATGTTGCGGGTGCCCGCCGGGCAGCTGGATGTCGATCGCTTTGAGTCGCTCGTCGATCAGGGCCGCCGTGCGTTCGACGACGGCGACCCGCACCAGGCCGCCGAGAGCTTGAATGCCGCCCTTGCGCTCTGGCGGGGTCCGGCGCTCGCCGATCTGGCCTATCAGACGTTTGCGCAGACATGGATTCAGCGGCTGGAAGAAGCCCGCATCGGGGCGCTCGAGAAGCGGATCGATGCTGAACTGGCACTTGGCCAACACCAGCGGCTGATACCAGAGCTGGAAGCCCTCGTCCGCGAGCATTCGCTCCGCGAGCGGTTCGTCGGCCAGTTGATGCTGGCCCTGTACCGATCTGCGCGCCAGGCCGAGGCACTGCGGGTCTACCGTGACTTCCGCCAGGAGATGGTCGACGAGCTGGGGCTTGAGCCCGGAGTCGAACTCCAGCAACTCGAGCGCTCAATCCTCGAACAGAGCGCGATCCTCGACTCGCCGCCCCGCACCTCAGCGTCTGGGGCGGCGCGCGGGCGGCGGCGGGCAGGCGGACTGTTGATTGCGGCGGGAGGGGCGATCCTCCTGCTCGCCGCGCTGGCCGGTCTTGCGGTCGACTTCGCCAGCGGGTCCTCTGTTGGCCTTGTTGCGGCACCGAACACCACGGCGGTGATCAACCCCGCCACGAACCACGTGACTGCGCAGATCCCGGTGGGCGACACGCCCGACGGCATCGCGGTGGGCGACGGTTCGATCTGGGTCGCCAATACCGTCGATCACACACTGTCGGAGGTCGATGCGCGTTCGCGTACGGTTGAGCGCACGCTGGCACCCGCCGACACGGTCGACGGCGTGGCTGCCGGTGACGGCCAGCTCTGGGCCTTCGAGAGTGCCGACTGGGCCCACGCCGTTCGAATCGATCCCTCCTATGGGACGGCTCTGGTGAGAGTGAAACTATCGCCGTACGCCGGCACCTATCCGGCCAGCTCCACGGCGGCGGTGGTCGGTGACGGATCTGCCTGGTTCGCCGACAACGCGGCAGCGGTCGTCCAGGTCGCTCGCAACGGCGCGATCCGCTCGACGACCAATGTCGGCAACGAGACGACCGGGATCGCAGTCGGAGATGGTTCGGCCTGGGCCACCGATCTCAGTTCGGACACTGTCTCCCGCATCGAGCCGGGTGGCGGCGTGGTGGCGACGATCCCCGTCGGCCGAGGGGCCAGCGGGATAACGGTCGGCGGCGGGAGTGTCTGGGTGGCTGACACCTACGACAACACGGTGACCAGGATCAATCCGGGGACGAATTCCGTGTCGACGACCATCCGAGTCGGCGACGGCCCCCAGGGCGTGGCCTGGGGCGACGGCTCTCTCTGGGTCGCCAACGGTGGGGACGGCACCGTCTCGCGCATCGATCCGAGGACCGATCGTGTCGTCGCGACAATCACCGTGGGCCAGAGCCCGCAGCAACTGATCGTCACAGATCATCGTGTATGGGTGACGGTCCAGGCCAAGCCGCCCGCGATCGTCAGCGGGACCGAGAGTCAGCCGGGTGTGATCCGAATCTCGCGGGAGCGCCCGTTCCCGTATCTGGACCCCACGCGTGTCGGAGCGGCTGACCAGGATGAGCTGCAGATGCTGTATGAGACATGCGCAGGGCTGCTGACCTACCGTGATGTCTCGGGCGCCGCTGGCGAGCGACTGGTCCCGGACGTGGCGACAGCTCTACCAACCGTGTCCGCGAATGGACGCACCTACACCTTCACGATCCGCAAGGGGTTCAGGTTCTCCCCACCGTCGGGCGCGCCGGTCACCGCAGAGACGTTCGAGCACACGATTGATCGGATGCTCAGCCCCGGGCTGTACGGCTATGAGCGGGGCTTCTTCGGTGACATCGTCGGTGAAGCCGCCTACAACGCAGGTAAGGTCAAGCGTCTGGTGGGGGTGAGCCCCACGGCGACGACTCCAAATTCGCCTGACGCGCCCCGCTCCGGATTTTCCGGCCCGCCTCGCGATGATCAGCTTCTGTGCCGTCCCGGCTGACACGCCGGACGTGCCTCAGACCCAACCGATCGCGTCTGCGGGCCCCTACTACATCGCCGAGAGCAGTCCGGAGCAGCTGATCCTGAAGCGCAATCCCAACTACGGCGGGCATCGGCCGCGCGTGCCGCGAGTGATCATCTACAGCTTCGGTCAGAAGTACACCGCGGCGGTCAGGAGCGTCGAGCAGGGTCACAGTGACTACGTCAGCAGTGTTCAGCTCGCGCTCGACACAGACATCCCGGCGTCCGTATCCGACCAACTCCAACAGAAATACGGCGCCGGCAGTGCTCTGGCGCGCGCGGGGCGCCAACAGTACTTCAGCAATCCCACGGTCACGCTCGAGTACTTCGTGCTGAACCACCATCGCGGCCTGTTCGCGTCGGCGAGCGTACGCCAGGCCGTCAACTACGCCATCGATCGACGAGCACTGCTCGCGGTCGCGGGCCCCTACTACGGCGGCGTGCCGATCAGCCACTTCCTGCCGCCGGGAGAGCCCGGATCACGTCCGGATCCGAGATATCCGCTCGGCACGCCGAATCTGGCCAAGGCTCGGGCACTGACTCCCCATCTGCACGCCGCGGCAACGATGCTCACCTGCGACACGTCGGCGTGTATCCAGACCGCGCGGCTGCTGAAGAATGAGCTACGTCCCCTCGGGATCACGGTGAACATCACCTCGGCGCCGATCGACTCGATGACGATTCGGATGGTGACAACCAACTCGTGGGACATAGCGTGGGCGAGCTGGACCTATGACTTCGACGATCCGTCGGATTACATCTCCGGGCTCTTCGACCCGGGGTTGTACGGGAATCCGGGAGCGATCGTTCCGGTCGGAGCCCGCTGGCTGGCCGCCATCCGGCACGCCTTCACGCTCAGCGGCTCGGCTCGATACCGCTACTACGGTCGCTTGGACGACGCGCTCGCCAACCAGGACGCGCCGCTTCTGGTCTGGGGCACCGAGTCGGCTCGCGACTTCTTCTCCGCTCGCGTCGGATGCCAGGTCTATCAGCCGATCTATGGGATCGACCTGGGTCGCCTGTGCACCAGAAAGCTGACTTCTGCTCAGGAGGGCGAGGCACACCGATAGCGACTCGGAACGTCTGCGGGCCTCGACGCTCGCTGTACCTCGGCCCGGCAATGGCGAGACCCGGACTTGAACCGGGGACACCACGATTTTCAGTCGTGTGCTCTACCAGCTGAGCTATCCCGCCGTGCGCAACGATGCTAGCGAACCGCCCCCGGCTTGATCCGCCGCAGGACGCCGGGGGTAGGAGCACAATCTGTGCATGACCGCCATCCGCCATCTGTACCTGCTGAGACACGCGAAGTCGAGCTGGGACCAGCCCTGGCAACCTGATCACGAGCGGCCGCTCGCAGCCCGGGGCAGGCGGGCGGTGATCGTGCTGAACCGCTACCTCCAGGAGCATGAGATCGCCCCCGATCTGATCCTGTGCTCGAGTGCCGGCGGACGCGGGAGACGCTCGCGGGCGTGCTGCCAGGCCGTCACGCGGAGATCGAGTCGGCGCTCTTCACCGCCGGTTCGGATCAACTGCTCGAGCGGCTCAGAAGGGTCGATCCCGCCGTCCGGTCGGTGATGGTGATCGGCCACAACCCGGCATTGCAGATGCTGACGCTGCGCCTCACCGGCCGTGAGAGCGCGGAGCGCCCGACCGGCGCCGAGGGCCTTGAGGAGATCCGCCGCAAGCTGCCCACGGGCGCACTCGTGACACTCGGGTTCGACCTTCCGTGGACGAGTCTGAGGCGCGGCTCGGCCGAGCTGGTCGACTACATCCGCCCCAAGGCGTTGATGTTCCAGAGGTCCTAGGCGAGTAGCCGCGCGACCCGCGCCGGGGCGCCGGACCCGTCCCGGAACGCCCGCCCGGCGTCGAGTCCGCTGGCGTCGGCCGCTCCACCGATCACGATGTGGCGGCCCCGGCGGCCTCGAGCCGAGCGCGAGCGAGCGCTCCGACTCCTGACCGGCCGCGATCACGACGGTGTCGGCGCGGCAATCCGCCGCTCAAGACCGTCCACCCGCACGACCACCGCGTCGGGCTCGATCCGCTCGTACCCGACCCCGGTCAGCAGCTCGACCCCGGCCTGCTCAGCTCCTGCACCACCACCCAGCGCGTCGATGCGCCGACCCCGTCGCCGATTCGCCCCGAGCGTCGCATCAGCGTGATCTCGCGTGGTCCGCCCGCTCTCTGCGGGCCAAATACGCGCTATAGGGTGGATTTGGCCCCTCGAAGGGGGCTCGAGCCCGTACCGCGAGTAGAAGTCGTCGTGCTCGGAGAGGAGGTGCGCGATGTCGGTCCCGATCCCGCCCGCGCCGATGATCGCGACCCGCTCGCCGACCAGCTCGCGCGGGTCCTCGGACGCCTGCAGCAGCTCCGCGTAGCTCAAAACGTGCGGGAGCTCGGCACCCTCGAGGGGGATCCCGCGGGGCGTCACGCCGGTGGCGACCACGACCGCATCGAACTGGGCGAGCATCGCCGCGATCCGCCCGCGCACCGAGTGACAACGTGACTCCGAGCCGCGCGAGCTCGTCCGCGAAGTAGGGGCCCGTGAGCCCGAAGTCCTGCTTCCCGGGGATCCGGCGCGCCATCTGGAATTGCCCGCCAAGCTCGGCCGCGGCCTCGAACAGGGTCACGCCGAAACCGCTCGCCGCGAGCGCTCGCGCCGCCTCCATCCCCGCGGGTCCGCCGCCGACCACGGCCACGCGCGCGCCGGCTCCGTCGGTCGCGGGCTCAGTCTCATAGCCCGCTCGCGGGTTGACCGCGCACGAGACCCGGCGGTCGAAGATCGACTGGTCGATGCATTGGTTGCAGGCGATGCAGGTGTTGACGGCACGCCGCTCGCGACTGCGGCGCACGAACAGCGGGTCGGCCAGGAACGGCCGCGCCATCGACACGAAGTCGGCCTGGCCACCGCCCACTAGGGCGTCGGCGAGCGCCGCCGTGTTGACGCGGTTGGAGGCGATCACCGGCACCGCCACGGCCTCGCGGATTGCCGCGGCCCACGGCGCCCACGCCCCGTGCGGCACACCGGATTGAACGGTCGGCACACGGGCCTCATGCCAGCCGATCCCGACGTTCAACGCGTCGGCTGGCCCGCTGGCCAGCCGACTTGCCAGAGCGATCACGTCCTCAAGCGGCGCCGCGCCGGGTACCAGGTCGGCTCCGGAAAGCCGATAGACGACCGCCGACTCGGGTCCGGCGGCCTCGCGCACGGCCGCCGCCACTGCCAGCGGGAAGCGCATGCGCCGCTCGGGGTCACCGCCCCAGTCGTCCTCGCGCAGGTTCGTCGCCGGGGCCATGAACTGGCTGAGCAGGTAGCCCTCAGAGCCCATGATCTCGACCCCGTCGAAGCCGAGCTCGCGAGCACGCGCCGCCCCGCGCGCGAAGTCGGAGATCGTCTCGACGATCTCCTCGTCGGTGAGCGCCCGAGGCTCGCATCTTGAGTAGCCGGAGTACACGGCCGACGGCGCGACCGGCTGCAATCCGAACGGTTTCTCGAATGCGTAGCGACCGGCGTGGAAGAGCTGCAGCAGCACCAGCCCGCCCTCCGCGTGGACGGCGGCCGGGATCGCGGCGAGCTTGGCCGCCTCCGTGTCCTCGTTGATGAAGCTGTAGCTGGCGCCGCCGGCGCCGACGCGGCTGATCGCGGAGCCGCCGGTCATGATCAGGCCGGCGCCGCCGCCGGCACGTTCGCCGTAGAAGCGCGCGAGCATGCTGCCGTCGGGGTCGACGGCCTCGAGTCCGAGGTGCATCGCACCCATCACGATCCGATGGGGCAGCGCCAGCGGCCCGACGGTGCCCGGCTGCCAGACGTGCTGCAGCACTGCTGCAGCTCAGCAGTGCGCGCGCGATCGTCTGCTTCTGAACCTCGACGGTGCCCTCCTCGAACCGCTGCGCCCGGGCGTCGCGGTAGACCCGCTCGATCGGGCTCTTGAAGAAGCCGATACCGCCGTGGACGCCCAGTGCGCCGTCGGTCACGCGCTGCAGCATCTCGGAGGCGAACAGCTTTGCCATCGACGACTCCGCCGCGGCGTCATGGGTGCGCTCCCAGGTGTCGGCCGCGTACAGCGTCAGCTGCCGCGCGGCCTCGAGGTCGGTCGCCATCTCGGCGAGCTGGAAGGCGATCGCCTGGCGGCTGGCGATCGGCTTGCCGAAGGTCTCGCGTCGATGCGAGTAGTCGACGGCGAGGTCGAGCGCCTGCCGGCGAGGCCGACGCAGGTCATCGCCACCGAGATCCGGCTCGGGACCAGGAACCCGCCAAGCGCGACATCGAGGCCCTCCCCCTCCTCGCCCAGGCGATTGGCAACCGGCACCGGCGCGCGGTCGAACACGAGGTGCGAATGGTCGGTGCCGACCACGCCCATCGACTCGGGCATCAGGTTGTTTGGATACCCCCTCGCCGTGGGCGGGGACCAGCAGAGCGACGGTGCCGTCGATGCCGCGCGTGCCCTCGAGCCGAGCGAACAGCAGCAGGTAGTCGGAGATGAAGCCGAACGTGATCAGGTGCTTCTGTCCGCTGAGGTAGTAGGTATCGCCCTCACGCACGACCGAGCACCTGATGTCCGCGCCGGTACCGGCGTCGGGCTCTGTCAGCGTGAACGCGACCTTGATGTCGGTCGCGACCTGCGCCTTCACGAAGCGCTCGAGCTGCTCCTCGTTGGCATAGGGCAGCATCGCTCGCCAGAGCCCGTTGGAGACGTGCACGATCATGCGCAGCGAGGCGTGGGGTCAGGGAGAACAGCTCGATCAGCTCCAGGTACCGAGCGAACGGGAGCCCGCGCCCGCCGAGCGATTGGGGTGCCGCCAGGCGCAGGTACCCGCGCTCCCGCAGCTCGTCCCAGAGCTCAACCGGAACGCGTCTTCTCCTCCTCGATCCGGTCGGTCCAGTGCTCGCCGCGACCGTCTACGTAGGCGTTGACCTCGGCCTTCAGTGCGGCGAATTCCGCCTCATCCACCGGAGAGGGTTGGGCATCGATCAGGGGTGCTGTGGTCATCCGACACTGCCTCGCTTTCCATCCGTGAGCAGCGTCGCGCAGGATCCACTCCCCCTTTTGTCCTATCTGTTGTCGCACTGTGTCGCTCTGTCTCTGCGTCATCTGCCTGTCGCTCGCCCCCCCCCCCCCCCCCCCCCCCGAACGGATTCAGCTGGAGTGTGTGAGAACGCTCATCTACGCACGAGTTCGCTGATGTGTTCGCGCAGCACGAATTTCTGAATCTTGCCTGACGGGGTGTGCGGGAGCGAGTCGACGATCTCAAACCGCTCGGGCCAGTACGTCTTGGACAGCCGGCCGCGGTCGAGATGCCGCTGCATCGTGGCGAAGTCGAATTGCCCGCCGGGTTCCAGTACGACGAACGCGCACGCGCGTTCGCCCGAGCCGCTCGTCCGGCATCGCCACGATCGCAACCTCCCGCACCGCCGGGTGGGCATAGAGGAGCTGCTCGACCTCGACGACGGGGACCTTCTCGCCGCCGCGGTTGATCACGTCCTTCACGCGCCCGGTGATCCGCAGATAGCCGTCTGAGTCGATCCTCGCCAGGTCGCCGGTGCGGTAGTAGCCGTCGGCGGTGATCGCCTCCGCGTCAGCTCGGGCCGGTTGAGGTAGCCCTCGAACAGCGTCGGTGTCAGGACCTCGAAGTTGCCCTCGGCCCCGGCCGCCAGCGACCGACCCTCGTCGTCGACGATCCGAAGCATGATTCCGTCGAGTGCGCGGCCGTCTGCACTCCAGGCCAGGTCGGGATCCTGACCTGGAACGAACGCCGCGCCGAGGCAGCTCTCGGTTGTGCCGAAGGCTCCGCCGACCTCGGCGTTCAGCGCTGTGCGCGCCTCGCGCGCGAGCTCACGCGGGATCGCGGCTCCGGTTGCGACGAATATCCTCAGGGCATCCAGCGCCTGCGCCCGCTCGCTCGCGACGCGGACGAGGTCGGCCAGGAACGGCGTCGCCGCCTGCACGAAAGTGACGCCCGTCCGCTGCATCGCCTCAAAGCCCGCCTCGCCTCCCAGACCGTCTGCATCACCTGGGTGCGCCGAGCGTCAGCGCTATCCACATCCCGTAGAGGAAGCCGGTCTGGTGCGCCAGCGGCGAGGGGATGTGGATCACGTCCGCGTTCGTCAGCCCGAAGTGGCGGATGTGCATCGCCGCCGCCTCATTCAGTGAGGCATGGGTCTGGAGGACCCCTTTCGGCTCACCGGTCGTGCCGGAGGTGAACAGGAGCTGGGCCGTCATCCGTGGCCCCGGGCCGGCGGTGGCCACGCTCAGCCGTGTGCAGGCTGACGTCATCGAGGACGACGACGTGTTCAAGCGTCGGCGAACCCTCGCACGGCCGGCCTGCCATCGCAGCGTGATCGTGCCCGCGGAACGACGGGGAACGAACAGCACGCGCGCGCCGCTCTCGCCGAGCATGAACTCGAGCTCGTGCTCCCGGAAGATCGGCATCAACGGCTCGCAGACGGCTCCGATCCGCATCGCCGCCAGTGAGATCGCGACGAACTCGAGCATGTTGGGGAGCTGGTAGGCGACCGGCTCTCCCGGCTTGACGCCGAGCTCGAGCAACAGCACCGCCCAGCGGTCGCTCTCCGCGGCGAGTTCAGCGAAGCTCCAGCTTCGTTGCGACCCGCTCACGCCGATCTCGACCACGGCACGGGCATCAGGCCGCTCGCGGGCGTGCCGGCCCACAAGCTCGGTGATCAGCGAGTCGCCTATCGCAGGTCTCCGAGCGAGTCCGGTACCCGCGTGGCGACCTCGATCGGGATTCCGATTGCATTCATGTGATCGGCGAACTCCGGATATGAGATCCGGTACGCGTGCGGGTAGGAGAGCTCGGTGACGCCGCTCGCGGTCGAGCCGGCGACGGCCAGCGCCATCAGGACACGATGATCGTTGTAGGACGAGAGCTCGGCCCCGTGAAGGCGATCGACGCCCTCGAACTCCATGTCGTTACCGTCGAACTCGACGCGCGCACCCATCTTGCGCAGCTGCAGCATCGATGTCACGCGGTCGGACTCCTTCAACCTCACGTGCGAGATATGTGAGAGCACCGTGCGACCGCGCGCCCGGCTGGCAAGCGTCGAGAGGATCGGCACCATGTCCGGGATGTCGCGGCAGTCAAGCCGGCCGGCCACCGGGGGCGTGCCGTCATGCTCGATCGCGATCGACAATCCGTCGTCGGAGAAGCGCATCGGCACGCCAACGCCCTGCAGCTCGGTCAGCACGGCGGCCTCCGGGTGGCCGTGGATCGGCACGCGACTGCGGAACACGACGCTCGACGGGTGCAGTGCGCAGGCCGCCAGCCCGAACGCCGCCGAGCCGATGTCCGGCGGCAGCAGGTACTCAGGCTGCGGGATCGGCGTCTGGTTCGGCGCAACGGTGAAATGGCGCCAGTCCTCGCCGACCTCGACCTGAAGTCCGAAGTCGCGCATCATCTCGACCGTCAGCTCCAGATACGGGCGTTCGTTGAGCTCGCCCACGACTTCGATCACGGTTGGTTCCTCGGTCGCGAACGGCGCCAGCATCAGCAGTCCGGAGATCCACTGCGAGAGCGTGCCGTCGATCCGGACATGACCGCCCCGGGGGCGACCCGGGTGGACTGTGACTGGCAGGCTCTGACCCTCGTACTCGAGGTGCACGCCGAGGCGCTGCAACGCCCGCAGCAACGGGCCGATCGGGCGGCGGCGGAAGTAGCGCTGACCGACGATCTTGACGGGACGGTCGCTGAGCGCCGCGAGCCCGAGCAGGAAGTACAGCGTCGTTCCGGAGCTGCCCACCGACACCTCGTCGCGCCGCGGCGAGAACCCCGTGGCACCGTTGACCTTCCAATGGCGGCCGCTCGTGCTGACGTCGGCACCGAGTTCGCGCAGCGCCTGCACGGTGAAGCTCACATGGCGAGCGTCGGTGCGATCGGCGATCGTGCTGGCCCCTGGTGCCAGCGCCGCGAGCATCAACGCCCGGTGGGCGTGGTACTTGGAGGGCGGGATGATGATCTCGCCCTCAAGCGGCGCCTGCGCGCCCGCTACCAGCAGGCGCATGCCGGATTCCACCGCGAAATCATCTGCGCGAGATTATCTCGCGAACCTCGGCGAGGCGCTGAATCTGCTCGAGCGGCTCCCCCGTAAGGGGGGTGAGGACGAACTCCTCGACGCCGGCCTCGAGGTATGCGGCGACCGCCTCTGCGATTCGATCGGCGGAACCGACGGGCGTGTAGCGCTCGACCCGCTCGAACGGCATTCCGTACATCGCCTGGGTGTAGGCGGCCGCGTGCTCACGGGCCCGGTTCGGATCGCGGTCGGTGTAGCAGCTGATCACGAGGCCGAGGGCCGGCCGCGGCCGGCCCTCGGCCTCGGCCAGGACGGCAAGTGCCTCGCCCCGCTCGCGGATCCTGTCAGGGCTCATCCAGTTCACGAGCCAGCCATCCCCGACCCGAGCCGCCCGGGTCATGGCCGCGTCACTGCGACCTCCGACCCAGATCGGCGGCAGCGCGCTGATGGCCGGCGCCAGGGCCGGATCCGAGCTCCCCTGAAGCCATTCCGGCAGCTCGGCGAGGGCCTGGTCGAGCAACCGGCCGCGGCGTTTGACGTCGAGCCCGAGCGCCTCGAATTCCTGCGGAAACTCACCGCCGACCCCGACCCCGAGCAGCAGTCGCCCTGGTGCGAGGGCGTCAATCGTCGTGAGCTGCTTGGCGATCCATGCGGGCTGGCGAAGGCCGAGCAGCATCACGCCGTAGCCCAGCTTCACGCGAGGTGTCGTGGCCGCAACGGCGGCCAACGCCACCGTCGAATCGTGGTTGGGGGACGGCGCACTCAGGTGGTCGCCGACCCAGACCGCATCAAAACCTGCCTGCTCGGCAAGCTGGGCGGCCTCGACGAACTGTGGCGATCCACCGGACCCGAGCGGGTCGAAGGTCGGGAGGTTGACGCCGAGTCGCAGCACGCTCGCGGAATGTAGCGGCCCGCCAGAGGGTGGCTCCCCCCAGATCGCCTCTGAGGGACCGCGGGAAACCTCGACAGGCCGCCCGGCGAGGGGAAGGAAAAGCACCGTGGCGGTGCTTTTCCTTCCCCTCGCGACGGTCAGGCTGCCCGCATGCGGGTCAACAGCTCGAGTGCGCCTCGCTTCGACAGCGGGTCGTTGAGGTTGCCGCACTTCGGTGACTGGACGCAGGACGGGCACCCGTCGCTGCACGGGCACTCACCGATCAGGCCGTCTGCGTCCTCAACCAGGCGATCGAAGGCGTCGTATCCGCGGCGGGTGATCCCGATTCCTCCGGGGTGCCCGTCATAGATGAATATCGTGGGCCCACCCGTCTGGGGATGAGCGTTGGTCGACAGACCGCCGATGTCCCAGCGGTCGCACATCGCGATCAGCGGGAGCACCGCGATCTGCCCGTGCTCGAGTGCATGCAGGCTGCCGAGCAGGAGGTCGGCCGGGAACGCCTCAGCGGGTCTGCTGGTCAGCGGACCGGCAGACCCGGGACCGCCCACGACATCGTCGAGCTCGTACCAGAGCGCCCGGGTCGAGAATTCGGTTGTGGGCATGTCGAGCGACTGGAAGTCGATCACGCTCTGGTCCTGCAGGTGCTTGCGTTGATAGCCGAGCACCGTCTCGGAGTACACCACCTCGCCGTAGGAGAGGCGCACGCCGTGGGTCTCGCGAGCCTCGAGCATGCGCACGATGTAGGTCATGCTCTCGCTCTTGGTCTGCGTGAAGTAGTTGCCGCTGAACGGCTCGAGGATCGCGCGACGGGCGGCGAGGTCAAGCTCCAGCACCAGGTATGAGCGACCCATGTGCAGGTAGATCGCGCCCTCGTGCACGGTCGAGTAGGCGCGGACCGCCTCGATCGTTCCCAGGATCTCGCCCGATGAGGAGTCGATCAGGACGAAGCTGTCAGCGCTCGCGGAGCGCAACGCCACGCTGGCGGCGGGGTAGTCCTCGGCTCGCCCGGGCACGTAGCCGGTCACGCGCTCGCGCAGAAGGCCGGCCTCGGCGAGCGCCCGGGCGCGGTCGAGCAGGTCATCGCCGAGAAACTCGGTGTCGGCTTCGGTGAGGGGCGCCTCGTGCGCGGCACAGAGCAGGTGTGCTCCGCGGATCTCGGGGCTTGCCGGGTCGATGATCGCCGCCTCAACGGGACGGCTCAGGAACTCGGTCGGGTGGCGGGCGAAGAACTGGTCGAGCGCGTCCTCGCCGGCGATGTAGACGGCGAGACCGCGGCCGCGGCGGCCGGCGCGGCCCCACATCTGCCGCAGGCTCGCGACCGTTCCAGGGAAGGTCACGCAGATCGCGGCGTCGAGCTCGCCGATGTCGATTCCGAGCTCTAGCGCGTTGGTCGCGACCACCCCGAGCAGCTCGCCGGAGACGAGCCGGTGCTCGATCTCATGGCGCTGCTGGGGCGTGTACCCGCCGCGGTATGGGGCGAGGCGGTCAGCCAGCTCGGGGGGCAGGCGGTCGGCGGCCATCCGCAGGATCAGCTCGACGCCCTTGCGCGACTTCATGAAGCAGATCGTGCGGGCGCCCGAGGTGATCAGCTCGGCCAGCAGCTCGGCTGCCTCCGCCAGGGCGGACGCGCGCACACCAAGCTGCTCGTCCAGGAGCGGCGGATTCCAGATCGCAGTGCGCCTGGTCGGGAGCGGTGCGGCGTCGTTATCGACGAGGTTGACGTGGCTGAGTCCCGTGAGCCCGGTGGCCAGCTCCACAGGGTTTGCGATCGTTGCGCTGGTCAGCAGGAAGCGCGGCCGGGAACCGTGGATCGCCGCCGCCCTTCTGAGTCTTCTGAGCACGTTGGCCACGTGTGAGCCGAACACTCCGCGGTAGACGTGGGCCTCATCGATCACGACGAACGCGAGGTTCGCGAACAGGTCACCCCAGCTCGCGTGGTGCGGAAGGATCCCGACGTGAAGCATGTCTGGGTTGGTGATCACCAGGTTCGAGCGCCTGCGGATCGCCGGGCGCTCCTGCGAGGGGGTATCGCCGTCGTAGATCGCCGGCCGGATCTGTTTGGTCAGGCCGAAGCTGTGGAGCGCACGGGCCTGATCCTGGGCCAGCGCCTTGGTCGGGTAGAGGTACAGCGCCCGCGCGGTCGGGTCGCTGACCAGCATCTCGAGGGTGGGGAGCTGGAAGCACAGCGACTTGCCCGAGGCGGTGCCGGTGGTCACGATCGTCGTTTGCTCGAAGGCGCTGACCAGCGCGTCGTATTGGTGCAGGTAGAGGGCATCGATGCCCGCCTTCGCGAGCGCGTCCTGTACGCGTGGATCAAGCTCGCTAGGGATCGGCACGAGGTGCGGCTGCTGCGAGAGCGAGGTGTGGTCGTGAACCAGGCGCTCGTCGGCCAGACCCTGTCGGAGCACCTCGTCCCAGGGCTCGCGGGTCTTGCTGGTGGTCGCCACTGTTCCAGTATGGCGACGGCCCGGCACGGTCATTGGCCGGCTGGGCGCTGCTAGGGTCGCCCGCGTGTTGAGAGCGCTGTATGTGGACCTCGACGGGACACTGTTGGGCCCCGGCGGCTCATTGTTCAGAGGGTCGGACCGAGGCTTCTCGCTGGAGGGTGCCCGTGCTCTGCAGGCATGCGCTCGCGCGGACGTCGAGGTTGTGATCTACACGGGCAGGCAGCAGCCCGGCGTGCTGGAGCTCGTGCGCGTGATCGGCGCCCGCTCCTACATCTTCGATCTCGGTTGCGGGTTGGTGCTCGATGGCGAGCTCGAGTGGCTGACCGACGGCTGCGTGCCGTCTGAAGCGCGCGGCTCGATCTACGAGCAGATCACCGCGTCGGGTGCGCCTGAGATGCTGCTGTCAGCGTTTCCTGGTCGGCTCGAATATCACACGCCCTGGTCCGAGGGGCGTGAGGTCTCGCACGTGTTCAGGGGGCACGTCTCCGTCGAGGAGGCGGGTGTGGCGCTCTCAGAGGCGGGGCTCGATTGGCTGCGGCTGGTCGACAACGGCGTGATCGGCGAGTGGCCAGGACCGGGTGGCGCCGGCTCATCTGAAGTGGGCATCGACTGGAAGATCGAGGTCGAGCGCGTGCACGTCTACCACCTGGTGCCGGCTGGGGTCTCGAAGGCGCGAGCGGTCGCCCGCCATATGCAGAACCGCGGCTACCTCCCTGCCGACTGCATCGCCTGCGGTGACTCACGCGAGGACATAGAGGCGGCGGCGGTCGTGGGAACGTTCTGGCTTATGGCGAATGCGCTTGAGCGCGATCCGACGCTGGCCGCCGAACTCTCCAGACGTCCGGGCGTTCGCGTCACCCAGGACAGGTTCGGAGCCGGCGTCTATGAGGCGGTTCTGACGACGCTGGCCGAGTCACGCTGATCCGCGACCGGCCGTTATGCCGCAGGCCGTGATCGGGCCCGGTCCCTGGCCTCGCGCCTGATCGAGTCCTCTGCTTGGACCGCGTGGGCCAGCTCGGCCGCGGCACCGGCGACAGCGTGGAACGCCGCCGCCACCGCCTGCGCGTCTGTCTCTGAGATCGCCTGGTTCATGCGAGCGACGGCGGAGTCGAACGCGGCCCAGAGGTCGGCGGGGCCGCGACGGCCAGTGCCCGGGCGCAGCTCGTAAGGCGGCTCCGCACCTGCGGCTCCGGCCACGGCCGGCCACCGCATGCCGGCCGCATGCGCCTGCTGCCAGGCGAGCTGTTCGGCCGAGGCCGCCTCTGAGAGTTTCTGCAGGCGATCGGCAAAGCCGTCGTCAGGCGGCGCGAGCCTATGCGTGCGGATCGCTTCGGTCCAGCCGACGCCCGCGTGCCGTACCAGCCGGACGACGCGCTCCCGTTCCTGTTCGAGTTCATCGCCGAAGCTCATCTGCCCTCCGCTTCCAGGTCGTCGATGGGCCTGCCAGGGTCCGCGGAGCCGGGTCCCTCCTCGCCGAAGCGCGGCTCGGCCGCGCCAAGTGGCTCTCCGCTCCAGAAGTCGTCCGCGCTGAGGCCCGGTGGGGTTGCTCCTCCCGAGGCGGCGCCGCTGTACCCACGCTCCACGATCAGATCCAGGTCGGACTGCTTGATCCGCACGCGACGCCCGACACGGATCGCCGGCAACGTCCCGGCGTCGATCCAGTTGCGGACCGTCTGCTGGTTCAGTCGCAGAATCTCAGCCACCTCGGCGACGGTGAGAAACGAATCTCTGGGTCCCTCCACTGCCATTTGCCACTTCCCGGTTTTTTGGTTATGATACCTAATTGAGACTAATTGGAGCGAACGCAGATGTAAGGATGCACTGCGTGTCGGACGGAGGCGGACTATGGCTGACCAAGGATGGGGAGATGCCAAAGGACCACGGGAAGGTGGCGCGGATGCAGGCAGAAATACGGAGGAGAGCTCTGATTCGCGGCAGGAGGCAGCCAATGTCGTGCAGTTCCCGCGCGACTGGATCGGCCCCCTCGACGAGCTCGTCCCGATAGACCTTGGTCCGGATCCAACAGCCTGCTCAGGTGACGCTGCCGGGTTCTGGGACGGGGACATCTCGGACGAGAAATCGGTACCTGAGCCGGCTTGGGACGAGACCGGCCGACCGGACAGTCGCCCACCGAAGCCGGAGGTGGCGTACTCCAGGGTTGGAGGGCGGGGCCGCGGAAGGGGCCTCGCGCTCGCTGGCGGTGTCGTCGCACTGGCGGCATTGGCTCTCGTCGCCCTCGTCTCGACGGGCGGGATCGGCGACCTCGGCGGGAACCCGCAGCCCTCGGGCAGTGAACGCCAGGTGCGGACGCTGACCAGGACAGTTACAACCTCGGCGACAGCCACGGCACGGGAGCCGGCACGGGCCTCGGTCGCCGCTCCGCATCCGAGGCCCCCGCTTCACACGACGGCTGCCGCCCCTGCGACGGCAGGCCGGGAGGTCTCGGCCTCAAACCCGGCCACAGGCGGGTCGCACGGTGCCGCCGATTCTGTGACCACATCCGACTCCTGGGGAAGCACCGGGTCTGGTGCGGCGCATGCCGCTGGGAGCGGGGCAGGCGCCGGCTCCTCCTCGGGCGACGGTGGGTCCGGATCCTCTGAAGCTTCGGCCTCGGTGTGTGCGCAGAGCCCGGATAGTGGCTGCCTTCCGTGATCGCCGAGATGCAGATGCTCAACCCCGATAGACACGGAGACCAATGACACTTCACATCAAGCTCACGCACCTGATGGTCGGGATCGTCCTCGGCGCTCTGCTGGCCGGTGGGGGCTACGCCCTTGCGACGACGAGCAACACCGTGGTCCGCGCGTGCGTCAACACGCGCACGCGTGCGGTGACCGTGCCTGCCGGCGGCCACTGCGGCAAGGGCTCCACGGCGCTGGCCTGGAATCGTCAGGGCGTCAGGGGCGCCACCGGGGCCACTGGTGAGCGAGGTGTGGCGGGCGCGGCCGGAAGCTCCGGTACGCCCGCGACCGTGAGCGTCGGCACAGTGACGACGGGAACGCCCGGGCGTCAGGCGACGGTCTCCAACTCAGGGACGGGAAGCAACGCGATCCTGAACTTCTCGATCCCGCAGGGACAGGCGGGGTCGGCGAGTAGTGAGCCTGTGGCGTATGGGCAGATTTGGATGGGGAGCGGCACGGGGGCGGACGGTGCACGGCTGGCACCCCAAAGTCACAACGTGGCCGGTGTCGGCGGGGGTGATGGAGGTGCCGTCGTCCAGATCCAAGGATGCTCCACCACCGGGCTAACGAACCCGGTGATATCCGTAACTGCGGACAGGGATCCGAGCAATCCGTTGCCGGCAGGCGACGATCCGAACAACACCACAAATGTCGCGAGTGCCTACGTCACCGGGTGGTCGGCTGACGCGCAGACGGGAACTCGATGTCGACGTGGCGACGTTTAACCCAATCCCGGCCACAAACACGACGGTCAACTCAGATTTCTCGATCAGCGTGACCTGCTGACCACATCTCTCATGTCAACCGCTGAGCACAACGAAAGGAGTCGTTTTGATGCCCAGCAGTATCAGTCAAGCACGCCCGCGTGGATGGCAGGATGCCGTCCGGCGGGCCGTCCTCAGGGCCGCCACGTTGGTCGGCTTTGTGTCCGCCACCACACTCGTCGCGGCCCTGGAGCCGGGTGCCGCCGCGGCGAACCAGTACACCGGCATGCTCCAGTCCGGCACGGTGAGCATGGCCAATCCCGGTACGAACATCACCGGTTGGGGATACGGCAACACCATAAGCAGCACCGTCGATCCCGTCTCGAGCAACTCAACCTTTGCGAACGACTCCTGGGCCGCTCCGAGCGGGACGCAGTTCGGCGGTTTCGCCTATACCGCAGCCTGGTTCGAGAGCATCACTGCCGATCCGACCGGAGCGCTCTCGATCGGGTTCGTGGGGTCGGGAGGGAGTGCTCCCACCGACCTGAATTTCCCGTTCACGACGGATTGCTCGGTGACCGAGCAGGACTCACCTCGCCAGTGGGTCAACACCGGGCAGGAGCCCGGGACGAGCTACTCGCAGTGGTGCGAGACGGACGGGAACACCGCCGGCTGGAATTACAACAACGCTGAGATCGAGAGCCTCGCGCCGTCGGTCAATCCGGAGGTGCCGTATTCAACTCTGAGTCTGCGCGGCTGGTGCGCTCGGGACAACACCTGCAGCGGTTACGACACGGCTGCAGCACAGGTCGTGAACCTGTCCGGGCAGATCGACGATCCGGACAATCAACCGACAGGGAGCGCGGCCTGGACAACCTCGATAAATGCCGGCACCTGGTACCAGACTGACACGAACGCCCCGACCCTCCAGGTCAGCGCGAGCGACCCGGCCGGCGTGTGTGCAATCGGTCTCGACTTCACGGGGCCGGCCAGCTACTACAACCAGGTCGCCAACGACTCACCCGGGATGGAGGATCCGGGAGCGCCGGTCGGCAACGAGTTCGACAGTGTTCAGCCATGCGGCGGGGGCAGCACGACAGCGAGCGGTGCCATGCCCAGCGGCATCGCCAGCGGGACATACAGCGTGTCCGTCCTTGCATCCAATCCCGGGAACTGGCAGAGCGGCGCGGGATTGTCAAATGCACCGACGATCGCGAGTTACGGAGACGCCATCAGCGTCGATGACACGACCCCGACCGCCGCATGGGCATCCGCTCCGAGCGGCTGGACATCCAACTCATCCGAGTCGCTCGACGTCACCGTCGGTCCCTCCGGATTGGCATCAGTTACATGTACCGACAACGGCGCGAACGTGGCATCGACGCTGATCTCCGGCTCTGGCGACGGTGCGGGTACGACCGTCTGGAGCGTGCCGACGAGCGTCGAAGGCACTAACGCCATCTCTTGCACGGCGACCAATGGGGATGCCAATGGCGGCCTCGCGGTAACCGAGGCTTCGACCTTTGACGTGGACACGATCGTTCCGCAGGTCAGCTTCTCCGACCTCGGATACTCGTCGGCCACATGGATCAATGCCAGCCAGACGGTGTCCGTCAGCGCCACGGGCGGACCGAGCGGCATCGCGCAGATTCGGTGCGACGTAGACGGCGATCCCGTCTCGCTCGCTGCGTCTGGTGAAGTTGCGATTGCGGGAGATGGCAAGCATCTCCTCGATTGCCAGGCCGTCTCCGGAACCTTGGTCGCAGGCGAAAACACCTACAACGTCTGGATCGACACCAACCAACCCACAAACTCATTCCTCGTCAACGGCAGTGCCCCCACGAGCGATTGGCTCAACGGGACGCCGGTCGTACAGGTGCTGGGATCAGAGGCCGGCGGTGTGCTGTCCGGAATCGCCCAGATCACCTGCACGGTTGCCACCGGTGGCCAGCCCGATCCGGGCAGTCCGGTCGTGCTCAGTGCGGCGAACGGCCAGCTCGTCAACGGCACCGGATCGTTCCTGCTGACGACGAACGGCGCGAACCTGATCAGTTGCAAAGGCGTCAGCGCGGCCGGAACCACCGAGACCCAGGCCGACACGGTCACCGTCAACGTCGACAATCCACTCGACGGCTCGACCGGTTCCGGCACGACCAAGTACGGGAAGCTCGAAGCTGATCGACGATGGGGCCGACCCCTACTCCGACGGGCCTGATCAGGGAACCTGGTACCGAACGCCTCAGTCGGTAACGGTGACCGCCAATAACACGGGTGGATCTGCTCCGATCTCGGCGATCGCGTGTCAGGGGGCGCTCTCCGGAACGTGGCCGTTGAATGGCCTCAACACCGACGCGCAGGGTGGGGAGAGGATCACGATCACCGTTCGGTCGCCCGGCGGCGAGCTCGCCTGCACCGCGACGGATTCGGCAGGGAACAGCTATCCGCTTGGCTCATACCTGTTCAAGATCGATTCCACCGCCCCGACGGGTCAGTTCGTGGCCCAGGGCAAGTGGCCGGAGCCCGATGAGGTTGCGGTCAGCGCCACCGACGACGGTGGCTCCGGTATCGCGGTCATGCATCTGTACGCGAAGTGCGACTGTTACGACGGCGGCGCACCCTATGACCTCGGTGACATGTCGTACGACAGCGCGACGGGGGATTACGTGGATGAGGTCCCTGATGGTGTGGCGCCATTCACGTCGGGCAACTGGACCTTCTACGTCAACGACGCGGACGTGGCCGGCAACAGCGGTGAGATCACAGCCGGCCCCGGAGGTGATACGGAGGTCCTGAAGCTCCCCCTGCTGGAGGCCACGCAGGTGACGGCACAGGTCGGGGGTGTTTCGGCCACCAGCGATGCGGCGGTGCCTGCAGCTCTGGCGGCTACGGCGGGCATCGATCCAGGCGCCGCGAGTGGCGCAGGCGCCCGCGCTCTGAGGGCAGACCTGCGAGCGGGTCGGGCGACCACGACAAGGACGACCACGACAGCTATCGCAGGGGCGACGGCCGCGACGGCGGCGAGAGCATCAGCCAAAGCGGTTGCAAGGTCTGCCACCTGCCCCAGGCGGCAGGCGAAGAAGCACCGCGCGAAGTGTCCGGCGGCGCGGAAGGGAGGACATGTCCTGACCGTCGCCTACGGCAGGGCGGTCGTCCTGCGTGGTCAGTTGAGGAACACGCGGCTGGGCGGCCGTCCGATCGTCGGCGCGAGGCTCCTCGTGTATCAGCACGTGACCGGCGCCAAGGGATACACGAGGATCGGCACCGTCGTGACGAAGGCTGCCGGTCGCTACACCTACCGTGTCCGGGCCGGTGCGAGCCGTTCGATCTACGTGGCGTTCCGAGGCTCGCGGGTCCTGCGCCCCGCCTCGAGCCATCTGAGCGAGAGGTTCACCGGCCGGATCGCGATGCAGGCCGGGTCGATCTGGGCGGGCTCGCAGCTCGAGGTGACCGGTCAGGTGAAGGGTGGGCACATCCCATCCGGCGGAGTCGACGTGACAATCGACTACCAGCAGGTGGGCGCGCCGGGAAGCGGGACGCTCGGAACGGTGCGGACCAACGCGAAGGGAAGGTACCGCTTCACGCAGCATTTCGCGGCCTCCACGAAGGGCTTGGTCTATCGGCTGTGGGCGGTCGTCGAGAGGCAGCCGAAGTGGCCGTATCTGGCTGCGGCTGCCCCCAGGGTGACGAGACCCGTCAGGTAGACTCTGTCACGCCAAACGGGGCAAATTCTCGCTGTTTGCGGGAATCTCCGAGGCATCCGGGGGGTCAACCTGGTCCCCCGGATGCCTCTTTAAGTCGAGACACGATGACGAGCGGATCAGAAAATCAGATGAGATCTCGGGCTTGGACCGTTACTCTTTAAGGGGAATGTTTGGCGACATCATTCAACCGACGCATCTTCTGTTCGTGCTTGTTGTGGCACTGCTGGTGCTCGGGCCGAAGCGACTGCCGGAGGTTGGACGTTCGCTCGGCAAGGGCATCCGCGACTTCCGCCACGGGATGCAGGGCGTCCAGGACGAGGCGCGAAGCGTCTTCCACGACGTCACCGGCGAGCACGAAGAGGGCCCGACCGCGTCGGAGCTCTCGCAGTCTGCGAGCGCCCCGAGCGTTGGCCCAGCCGTAACTGCACCGGACGTGACTGGCCCAGCCGTGACCGCACCAGCCGCGACGGTAGCGGCCGTCGCGGAGCCGGTCAGCTCCGCCACCGTGACGTCCGCGGGCGGCGCCGGCGGCGCTGTGACTCAGCTGGCGCCTCCTCCGGCCTTCGAGCCGGACCCCGCGGATTACGCAGACTGACCACCGACCGCCAGATCGAAACAGCCGCGCTCGTCGCGTTGTTGCGCGTGGGCGGTCGGGCGTGGGCCGGTTACGTCCTCGCGGCGCGGCGCTCCGGGCCCGGGATTCCATCAGCGCTGCAGGTTCTCGAGGAGGAGCTCGGCCTGCTTTCCTACGAGGCTCTCGCCAACGCCGAGCTTGATCTCGAGCGGTGGCGAGCGCAGGGATATCAACTGCTACCGCTCACCGACTCGGAGTACCCGGCGAATCTGAGAGTTGTGGAGAATCGCCCTCCTTTGCTCTTCGTCCGGGGCACTCTCAGTCCAGTGGATCGCCGGGCGGTCGCGGTGATCGGAACCCGCGAACCGACCGTCGAGGGCAGGCGGTCGGCACGGGAGATCGCGTGTGCGCTCGCGTCGGCCGGCCACCCGGTGGTATCCGGTCTTGCCGCCGGGATCGACACCGAGGTGCATCGTGCGGCGCTCGAGCTGGGAAGGACGACGGTCGCGCGGACGGTCGCGGTGATCGGTACCGGTCTGGGGTGCGCCTATCCCCCGGAGAACGCCGATCTCCAGGCTTCGATCGCCCGGGAGGGTGCGGTCGTCTCGCAGTTCTGGCCGGATGCCGGCCCGACGAGACAGAGCTTCCCGGCTCGGAATGCGGTCATGGCGGGGATCACGCTGGGAAGCGTGATCGTCGAGGCCTCGGAGCACAGCGGCACGCGCATCCAGGCCCGGCATTCGCTGCAGCACGGACGGGCGGTGGTGCTGATGGAGCCCACACTTGCGACTGCATGGGCGCGAGAGCTGGCTGAACAACCCGGTGTGACGGTGGCGCAGGATGCAGCCGACGTCGTCGACGTGTTCAGGCCCTGACCGGCTGCTGGCTCCGCGGCATGGCTCCGGGGTGTGCCCTCGCTGCCTCAACCTGACGCTCGAGCAGCCCGGGCTGTGCAGGGCGTGCAGGGCCGGCGAGAAGCATCTCAGCCGCGATGCTGCCGATCTCCTACAGCGTCGGCGGCGAATGGCTGCATCGTGCGATCGCCTCCTACAAGCGGGACGCCGATCCGTCTGTGGGCGATGCCATCGCCGTGCTTACCACGATCTGCGAGCGGTTCGTGGCCGTACACGAACGGTGCCTGGCCGCGGAGGCCGGCGTTGCCGAGTTTGATCTGGTCACGACCGTCCCCTCGGGCGCTCACACGCGAGACGTCCGGCATCCGCTGCGGCGGATCGTCGGCCAATTGATGGAGACGACGCGTGATCGCCATCAGCGCCTGCTGCGGCGCAGCGCCGTCGCAGCCGTGCCTCGCGCATATGACCCCGCGCGCTACGTGCCGACCCGTCGTCTGCATGGTGAGGCCGTCCTGCTGATCGATGACATGTGGACCAGCGGCGCCAGCGCCCAGAGCGCGGCGGCAGTGCTGCTCGAGGCAGGCGCGGGCGTGGTCGCGGCGATCGTGATCGCACGGCACCTCAACCGGGGCTGGAGTGAGAATGATGCGCGCCTGCGAACGGTGGCCGCCCGCGGCTTCGGGTTCGAGCGATGCGCACTGTGCGATCGGTCGCCCGCATCGACCGGCGTGATGCAGGCGGGTCAGTCGCTCGGTACGCCTGAGACCCCCGGTGCTGCGTTGATCATCATCGATTCGGTCGGGGCGACTCGGTAGCCTGAGCGTCATGATCTGCCGGATTCCGACACCTGAGATCTGGACGAGTCAGTGCCTGCCCTGACAGAGCGCTCAGCGCTGGATCTCGCGTCCGCCATACGGACGCGCGAACTGACGTCAACGGAGGTGGTCGACGCTCACATTCGGCTGCTCGAGCGTGCCGCTCCGCGCCTCAACGCAATCGTCGCGGATAGGTTCGACGCTGCTCGCCAGCGCGCTCATGAGATCGACCAGCAGGTGGCGCGAGACTCGATGCGAGGGGAGATCGGCGATGACCTGCCGCCGCTTCTGGGGGTTCCGTTCACCGTCCAGGAATCGATAGCGCTCGAGGGCATGCCGAACGCGGCGGGCGTGCTTGCCCGCCGCGATCATCGCGCCACCAGAACTGCTCCGGCGGTACGCCGGCTGATCGACGCGGGCGCGATCCCGCTCGGCGTCACCAACACGTCCGAGTTGACGCTCTGGATCGAGTCGGAGAACCCACTCTACGGACGCACGAACAACCCCTACGACGAGTCACGCACGGCCGGCGGCTCATCCGGCGGCGAGGGCGCGGCCGTCGGTTCGGGCGGATCGCCCTTCGGTGTGGCCGCCGACATCGGCGGTTCGCTCCGGATCCCAGCGCTGTTCTGCGGGGTGTTCGGGCACAAGCCGTCAGCGGGTCTGATCCCGAACTCGGGTCAATGGCCGACGAGCAGCGGCGAGGCGAAGCGAATGCTGGCGGTCGGCCCGCTCACTCGGTGCGCGGAAGACCTGATGCCGCTGCTGCAGATCATGTCCGGTCCGGATGGACGGGACGCGATCGCGACCCCGATGGAGCTCGGTGATCCGAGGACCGTCTCCCTCGACGGACTGCAGGTCACGGCCGTCGAGAACAGCTCGGTCAGGCCGATGGCCAGGGATCTCCGGGACGCGCGTGAGCGTGCGATCGGTGCACTTGTCTCCGCCGGTGCACGGGTGCGCAGAGTTGACATGAAGAGCTGGCGCTCCGCGATGATGCCGTTCCTGGCAGCACTCCAGGAGACTGAGGACGGCACGACCGGCACGACCAATCTGCTTGCACAGGCGGGAGAGTCCGAGACAGGGCTCCGCGCGCTTCTCTTCGGGACCGGCCAGCACACACTGCCGACGAAGCTGACGGCGCTGGCTGAGGCTGTGCCGGCTCAGGCCGGCCTCAGGGACAAGCTGGTGGCCCGTGCTGGTGCAGCTCGCGGAGGAAGTCACCGAGGCGATCGGCGGCGGTGTGCTTCTGCATCCGGCGTACCTCGGCGTCACACCTCGCCACCACGAAACCTACGGGCGGCCGTGGCTGACGACTCCCGCATCGATCTTCAACCTCGCGGGCGTCCCAGTCACCGAGGTGCCGCTCGGTTTGAGCGAATCGGGCCTGCCTGTGGGAGTCCAGGTCGCGGCGCCCTACGGCGCCGACCACCTCAGCATCTCGATCGCGATCGAGCTCGAGGCTGTCTTCGGCGGCTGGGTGCCGCCGCCGGGCCTCGATCTGTCCTGACGCTCGGGTCAATTCAGGCCACACGGATCGCTTCAACACGCGGTGGTCGGGAGCCCGGCGGGGGCTTAAACCGAACGGGGACCCAACCTGCAGGTCCCCGCCCGGTGGCTTCTGAGCTCCGTTCCCATGGCCGGGTTGGGCGCGACGCTCAGAATCGATTCCGACCGCTTAAGCACTTCCAGTACCCCAAGAGTTGCGCACGGCGAAAAAGATTTGCGCTTGTCATACTGGGACAACGCCATGGGGGCGTAGCTCAGTTGGTTAGAGCGCCGGCCTGTCACGCCGGAGGTCGCGGGTTCGAGTCCCGTCGCTCCCGTCACATAGACACGTCCGAGGAGGCGACGCGCGGCGTGTCGTCACGATGTGATCGCCTCAGGGAGGCGTGCGTGCCTCCTGAGAATCATCCGATCGCCCGGCGGAGGTCGGCGACCAGATCAGCAGGGTCCTCGATGCCGCAGCTCAGCCTGACGAGGTCCGGTGGCACCGCGGCGTCGGAGCCCTCGACCGACTGATGGGTCATCGCCTGTGGCAACTCGATCAGCGACTCCACGCCACCGAGCGACTCGGCCAGCGTGAACAGTCGCGTGCGCGCGACGATCGCCGCCGCGTCGCGGGTGGCGGAACGACACCATGCCCGAGAAGCCGGGCCAGCGGATGTCGCTGTGCTTCCGGCACCGGTGCGCAGGAATTCGACG
This sequence comes from uncultured Conexibacteraceae bacterium, assembly GCA_963785385.1. GTDB lineage: Bacteria > Actinomycetota > Thermoleophilia > Solirubrobacterales > Solirubrobacteraceae > Palsa-465. Next base: position 414,901 of record CAWAVA010000005.1, read on the forward strand.
ACCGCGCTTGCCGAGGCAGCGTGCGCGGCCATCCGCAGATGCAGCGTCCGAATGCCACGGTGGACGAGGAAACAGTCGAAAGGTCCGGGCACCGCGCCGACCGAGTTCTGGACGAAACGGAGCCGCTCATACCAGTGTCGGAGTCGCGTGATGACCACGCCGCCGACGACGTCGGAGTGGCCGCCCAGGTACTTGGTGGTCGAATGCACCACGAAGTCGGCGCCGAGCTCGAGCGGCCGCTGGTTGACCGGGGTCGCAAAGGTGTTGTCGACGGCGACCAGCGGCCGTTCGCCGATCGCGCCGTGCCGGGCATGGGCGCCTGGGCGGCGCTGGCCACCGCGGCGATGTCGACGACGTCCAGACGCGGGTTGGTCGGCGTCTCGACCCAGATCAGCTTGGTCTCCGGCCTGATCGCCGCGAGCCAGCGCAGCGCGTCGGTCTGGTCGACCAGCGTGTAGTCGAGACCCCAGCGCCGGCAGCACCTTGTCGACGAGGCGGTAGGTACCGCCGTAGAGGTCGGCGGGAAGCACGACGTGGGCACCCGCCGGCCGCGACCACGGTCAGCAGACCGTGCTCGGCCGCAAGCCCGGAGGAGAAGCTGACCGCGCTGCCTCCCTCCAGCTCGCCCAGCGCGCTCTCGAGCGCGAACCGGGTCGGGTTGGCCGAGCGCGAGTAGTCGTAGTCGTCGACGAAGCTGCCCGGGCGCGGGCTGGGCGTAGGTCGAGGTCTGATGGATCGCCGGGATCACCGATCTGTAGGTCGGATCGGGGCTCAGGCCCGCGTGGACGGCGCGGGTCCCGAACCCGAGCTCATCGTCCGGCGTCAGCGGCCGTCAAGAGACCAGCGCCTCGAGCAGATCGGTGCGCGTGACGAGGCCCTCGGGCACGCCTCGTCACGGGTCACCAACAGCGCCTGTCTGGTCGCCGACCAGCAGCTCGACCGCGTCGCGCGCCGGGTCATCGGCGCCGACACGGTCGGGAACGGCGGCTCCATCACCTTTGAGATCGGCTCGTCGAGCAGCCCGGGGTCGTCTGGCGGCGTGCTTGAGCATTCCGCGCTCGCCGACCGAGCCGATCACGCTCGACGGGTCGGCTGCATCGACGACGGGCAGCTGGGAGACCTGATGGTCGTGCAGCAGCGAGACCGCGTCGCGCACCAGGAGGTCCGCCGCGACGCTGACGAGCGTCGGCGTCTCCCCGGCGATCCGCTTGCGCGCCAGCACGTCGCCGACCTCAGCGCTCCGCCGGCTCCAGCAAGCCGTACTGGCGCATCCAGCCGTCGGAGAAGATCTTCGACAGATACGCGCGGCCGCCGTCGGGCAGGATCACGACGCACGAGCGCGGCGGGGTCGCTGATCTGCGGCTGCGACCTCGAGTGCCGCATGGACCGCCATGCCGCCGGACCCGCCGGTCAGGATCCCCTCTCTGCGCGCCAGCCGCCGGGTCGTCAGGAACGCGTCGCGGTCGGAGACCGATGATCAAGCGGTCGACGGTCGAGCGGTCGAAGTTCGGGGGCCAGAAGTCCTCGCCGACGCCCTCGATCAGGTACGGATGGACGTTGTCCTCGCCGCCGGAGTAGATCGAGCCCTCGGGGTCGGCGCCGATCACCACTATGTCGGGCTTCTGCTCGCGCAGGTAGCTTCACGGTTCCCGAGACGGTGCCGCCTGTGCCGACGCCCAAGCACCAGGTGGGTGATCCGACCCTCGGTCTGTGCCCAGATCTCCGGCCCGGTCGACTCGGTAGTGGGCCTGCGGGTTGGCGGGATTGACGTACTGGTTCGGCTGAAAAGCTCCGGGGATCTCCGCGGTCAGCCGGTCGGCAACGCGGTAATAGGACTGCGGCGAGTCTGGCGGGACGTCGGTCGGGCGCGATCACCACCTCCGCGCCATAGGCGCGCAGCAGGTCGATCTTCTCCTGGGACATCTTGTCGGGCATCACCGCGACCACGCTGTAGCCCTTCAGATCGCGCGGCGATCGCGAGGCCCGTGCCGGTGTTGCCCGAGGTGGGCTCGACGATCGTGCCGCCTGGCTTGAGCTTGCCGTCGCGCTCTGCCGCCTCGATCAGCGCGACGGCGACCCGGTCCTTGATCGAACCTCCCGGGATTGAAGTACTCGACCTTCGCGACCAGCTGCGGCGTCAGTCCGGCCCCGATCCGCGAGAGGCGCACCAGCGGCGTGTTACCGATCGTGTCGAGAATCGAATCCTTGATGGCGGATGCCCTGTCGGTCACAGCCACGACAGCAATCATACGCCGCGATCGCCAAAGTCAACTGGAGCAGTCGGAAAAGCGCTGCGAGCCCCGGGGCGGCCGGTCACGACCGGCTCTGGCGGACGGCCCCGAGCGTCTCCGCGAGGTGGGCGATCACCTCGCGGGCGTCGTCCTCGATGCCGTGGATGAAGGTTGATTTGCGTCTCCGGAGCACGGGCAGTCCGAGCACGTACAGGCCGGGGCTCTCGGTTACCACGCCGCCGTCATGACGCAGAGAGCCCCTGCCGTCCAGCACCGGAAGCTCGAGCCACGAGTAGTCGGGGCGGTAGCCGGTTGCCCAAAGGATCGTCTCGAACTCGCCGCTGCGCAGGTCGACCTTGAGACGTGGTGAGGCGGGGGCCTCCACCGCGGCCGGCCGCACCTCCTCCGAAGCAGCGTCCAGGTCGCACTGTGAACGACCCCCGGGGTCGAGGCCTGACCGCCGGGCCCAGTCGTCAAAGCCGTCCAGCAGTCGAGCCAGCTTGAGGTCCGCGAGCGAGAGCGCGTTGCGCAGCCCACCGGAGAACAGCGCATCGCCGTCTCTCACCGCTGCCAGACGGCCGACCAGCTCGACGCCGGTCCGCTGGAGAACAGCGAGGTCCAGCGCGCTGCGCTCTGGGGTGCCGATCAGCTGCGGCGACGGCAGCCCACGAGCTCGCTTGAGGTCATCGAGTTCGTGGTCGCGCTGGTCCCACATGCCCGAGGCATCCATCCACCAGAGCACATCGCGGCCGCGGTAGAGGCGCGGCATCCGCACGTGCTCGCCGACGGCCAGCGTCACCGCGCGGCCCGCGCCGGTCAGTTCTGAGGCGACCTGGACGCCGGTTGCGGACGCCCCGACGACGAGCACCCGTCCCTCACCGAGCTGTTCGGGGTTGCGGTAGTCGAACGCCGTCAACTGCCTGACCTCTGCCGGGACCGCGTCTGCGATTGCCGGAATCACCGGCAGGTTGCAGGCGCCGCTGGCCAGCACGACCGTGCGTGCGCGGAGGTCTCCGACGTCGGTCTCGATCACGTAGTCGTGACCGTCCCGTCGGACCGACCCGACGGTCACGCCGGTCCGGATGGGGGCGCCGGAGCGCTCACCGTAGGCGTGGATGAATCGCGCGACCGCGGCAGCGTCCATGTACCCGTCGGGATCGTCGCCCTCGTAGGAGGCACCCGGCAACCGCGTCAGCCAGTTCGGGCTGAGCAGGCGAAGCGAATCCCAGCGCTCGGTGAGCCATGAATTGGCAACCTGTCCCCGCTCGAGGACGACGTGGTCAACCCCGTGCTGGGTCAGGAAGTGACTGGCCGCGAGGCCGGCGTGGCCGGCCCCGATCACCACGGTCGTCACGCGCTCGGCGGCACCGCTTCCGGGGGCCTGGGCCGGTTGGGCGATGCTCGCGCTCACGCGTGCGATCGGCTCAGGCCCTGCGATCAGCTCACGCCCAGCGCCCGGCTCAGGCGACCGACACGCTCACGTCGGTCGGGTTTGTGAGCGCATCGAACACAGCCGAGCGCTTCTGTGACTGCGCGACGAGCGCCTCGATGTCCTGCTGACTCGCGTCTGCATCGATCTTGAACTCGACCCTGATGTTGTTGTAACCGTTGCGGACGTCGGTGTCGCCGAGGATCCCGCGAATGTCGTGGTCGCCCTCGACGGTCGCCTCAACCGAGCGAAGCTGGATCCCGCGGTTCTGGGCGACGGCCGCCACGCCGGCGGTCAGGCAGGTCCCGAGCCCGACGAGCAGGTACTCGATCGGCGTGATGCCGCGATCCTCGGCTGCGAAGACCTCAGGATGGTCGGCCTTGAACACGGACCCGGTCTTGTGGGTCTGCTCGGCGCCGAGACCGAAGAAGCCGCTGACATCCGTGATCGTGTGAACGCCGTCCTCCCACCGGGTGGTGGAGCGCCATTTGAACTGAGCGGCCTCCGGCGCGTCCGCCAGAGCCTCGCGAGCCTCGAGCAGCGCCTGAACGTTGACGCCGTTGTTGACTTCACTGTCGGTCGTGCTCATCTCTTGCCTCCCGGTCGTATAGGCTAATTCTCAATCGACAATGTAGAGAATAACTGTCGCGGCCGCGCCGCGAGAGGAAATCAGCATCGATGCCGCCCGAGATGATTCGCAAGCCTTCGCCGCCGGCTAGCACACGGTCGGCAGACGGGCCTGCGCCCGGCTCGGTCGGGGTGGTTGAGACCGAATATCTCGACCTCCCCGAGCCCCTCATGCTCGACAGTGGGCGGCGCCTACCCGAGGTCAGGATCGCCTACGAGACATACGGCCGCATCTCGCCCGCGCGTGACAACGTGATCCTCGTCTGCCACGCGCTCAGCGGCGATGCGCACGCCGCCGGCCTGTCCGAGGAGCCGGGGCCATCCAGCACCCGTGACGGCTTCGGTGCCGAGGATCGCGACGGCAGCGTGGGCACCGAGGGCAAGGCGCTGGGCTGGTGGGACGGGATGATAGGCCCGGAAAGGCCTTCGACACCGATCGCTACCACGTGGTCTCCACCAACCTGCTCGGCGGCTGCCGCGGGAGCACCGGGCCGAGCGCAGTCTCGCCCGACACCGGTCGTCCGTACGGCGGAGACTTCCCGGTGATCACCGTCGCGGACATGGTGCGGGCGGAGCGGGCGTTCCTGGATAAGCTCGGGATCGAGCGCCTGGCGGCGGTTGCCGGAGGCTCGCTCGGAGGCATGCAGGCACTGGAGTGGGCCGTGCTATATCCGGAGCAGGTCGATTCGGTGGTCGCGATCGCGAGCACACACGCGCTCGCGCCCCAGGGGCTTGCCTGGAACGCGATCGCGCGCGAGGCGATCATGCGCGACCCGGCATGGCGTGGAGGGCATTACTACGAGAGTGACCAGCCGATCTCAGGCATGGGAGTGGCCCGGATGGTCGGGCACGTCACCTACCTCTCTGCCCCCGGTCTCGCCGGCAAGTTCGGCCGACGCTTCCAATCGCAGGACCAGGTCCGGTACACGCTGACAGAGCCCGAGTTCGAGGTGGAGAGCTATCTCCGCCATCAGGCCGACTCATTCATGCGCCGCTTCGATGCCAACACCTATCTGTACACCTCACGTGCGCTCACGTATTTTGACCTCGCACGCCAGCACGGCGATGGCTCGCTTCAGCGCGCGCTGGAGGGCGTCAGCGCGAGGGTGCTGCTGATCGCGTTCAGCTCCGACTGGCTCTATCCACCGGCGGATTCGCTCGAGCTCGAGGCGGCATTCACGGCCGTCGACAAGTCGGTTGAATGTCACGTGATCGAGGCGCCCTACGGCCACGACTGCTTCCTGCTGGAGGAGGCTCGCCAGACACCGATCATCCAGCGCTTCCTGCAGGGCTTGGAATGACAGAACGCGACAACTCCGGGGCGGATCAGAAGTCGACACCGGACCAGAAGGCCACACGAGACTTCGGGTTTGAGACGCGCCAGCTGCACGCGGGGCAGCGACCCGATCCCAACACCGGGGCGCGGGCTGTGCCGATCTTCCAGACCGCGAGCTACGTCTTCGAGGATCCCGAGTCGGCAGCCGCGTACTTCAACCTGCAGGAGTACGGAAACACGTACTCACGGATCATGAATCCGACCACTGCGGTATTCGAGGAGCGGATCGCCAACCTTGAGGGCGGGGCCGGCGCGGTGGCATTCTCGAGCGGGATCGCGGCCCAGGCGGGTGCGCTGTTCACGCTGCTGGAACCGGGCGATCACGTCGTCGCGTCTTCGGCGCTCTACGGAGGCACCGTCAACCAGCTCAAGCACGTCCTGGGCAAACTCAGCGTCGGGCTCACGTGGGTCGATCCGACCGACCTCGACGCCTGGCGTGCGGCGCTCCGCGACGAGACCAAGGCCTTCTTCGCCGAGACGATCGGAAATCCATCCGGTTGTGTGCTCGACATTGAGAGCGTGGCGTCGCTCGCGCATCGGCACGAGCTGCCGTTGATCGTCGACAACACCTTTGCCACGCCGTATCTCTGCCGGCCGATCGAGTGGGGCGCGGACATAGTCGTTCACTCCGCGACAAAGTTCATCGGCGGCCACGGGACCAGCATCGGCGGGGCCGTCGTCGAGGCGGGAACATTCGACTGGTCGAATGGCCGCTTCCCGATCGTCGCGGCGCCCTCGCCCGCCTACCATGGGCTGCAGTTCCACGAGACGTTTGGGATGTACGGCTACCTGATGAAGCTGCGCGCCGAGACACTCCGCGACCTCGGCGGCACGCTGTCGCCGTTCAACGCCTTCCTGTTCCTGCAGGGACTCGAGACGCTCTCACTGAGAATGGATCGTCATGTGTCCAACGCCGTGGCGGTGGCATCGTTTCTGGAGTCGCACGAGCTGGCGTCCAACGTGACCTACCCGGGGCTTCCGGCGAGCAGCTTCCAGCCACTTGTCGAGAAGTACCTGCCACGCGGCGCGGGGGCGGTTTTCTCGTTCGACGCCGTCGGCGGGAGGGAGGCGGGCCAGAACCTGATCCGGGCTGTGAAACTCTGGTCACACCTGGCTAACGTGGGCGACGCCAAGAGCCTGATCATCCATCCAGCCAGCACCACCCATCGGCAGCTGAGCGACAGCGAGCTGGCAGCTGCCGGCATCGCCCCGGGCACGATCCGCCTCTCGGTCGGACTCGAATCGATCGAGGACCTGTGCTGGGATCTCGGCGAGGCACTGGAGGCGATCAGATGAGCGATCCTGCCGCCGGCCCGCTGGCCGGCGGCCTCCCCGACGAGTCGACGGAGGCCACGCTCGCCCGCTACAGAGACCCGCTCACGATCCAGCGCGTGATTCATGGAGCCCGCACGATCGCCGTCGTCGGGCTCTCGAGCAACCCCCTGCGCGCGAGTCACTTCGTCGGCTTCTACCTGATGCGTCACGGCTACCGCGTGATTCCGGTGAACCCGCGTGAGCAGGAGGTGCTTGGCCAGAAGAGCTACGGGTCGCTTCGGGAAGCTCAGCGAGCCGGTCGACATCGTCAACGTGTTCAGGGCACCTGACGCACTTCCGGAGATCGCCACCGACACGGTCGCGATCGGTGCCAGGGCGCTGTGGGCCCAGTTCGGCGTGATCAACCTCGAGGCCGGGCGCATCGCGGAGGAGGGCGGGGTGACGGTGGTGATGGACCGCTGCATCAAGGTCGAGCACGCGCGGTATGTCGGGCGCATGAATTGGCTCGGTTTCAACACCGAGCAGATAACTGCCGTTCGCGGGGGTCTGCAGTAGCAGCCGGGCTCGCCGGCGGCGAATCAGCCAGCCACATAGGCGGCGGCGATCTCAGCCGCCAGCCGGCAGTTGCCGCGCACGATCTCAAGGTTCACCTCGACGCTCGTCCCCTCGTGCGCGAGTGGATGTAGTCGAGCAGGAACGGCGTGATGCCCTTGCCCATCACTGCGGCTTCCTGGGCTCCGGCAAGCGCGTCGCTCGAGCAGTGAGTCGTGAACGTCGCGATCGAGCTGGACCGATTCGGCCAGCGGGTTGGCGACAAGGATCCCGCCGGGTCGGCCCAGGGAGTCGGCGGCGCGCATGATCGCGGCGACCTCGGCTCCGCTTGAGACCGAGAAGTCGACCGAGATTCCGCTGTCGGCGAGCCAGAAGGCGGGGAAGCGATCGGTTCCGAAAACGAGCACGGTGACGCTCAGGCTCTCGAGCCGCTCGAGTGTCGCACGAATGTCGAGGATCGACTTCACGCCGGCGGAGACGACCGTGATCGGACAGGAGGCGAGGATCCCAAGGTCCGCCGATTCGTCGAAGGTCTCGCTCGCATTGCGATGAACGCCGCCGATTCCGCCCGTCGCGAACACGCGGATTCCCGCGCGCGAGGCAAGCAGCGCGGTCGCGGCGACGGTCGTCCCGCCGCTCGCCCCGCGCGCGATCGCCACCGGCAGATCCCTTGCGCTCAGCTTCAGTGCGGAGGGAGCCGCGGCTAGCCGCTCGAGCTGCTGGGCCTCGACGCCGATGCGGGCGATCCCGTCGATCACCGCGATCGTCGCCGGTACCGCGTCGCACTCGGCGACCGTGCGCTCGAACTGCAGCCGGCCTCGATGTTCTGCGGATGCGGCAGCCCGTGGGTGATGATCGTCGACTCGAGCGCAACCACTGGGGCGCCGTCTCGCAGTGCGCGCCGCGACACGCTCGGAGACGACGATGGACTCTGAGGGGGCGTGCATCGGGGCCAACCGTACCCCGTTCTCCATCGGACCGGTGCGCTCGCGATCATGCAGGCGATGCGCCCGAGACCCTGACCATGAAACCGACCGCGATCGGATTCGGATCTGCACGATCGGCGACCTCAATCTCGACGTCGTCGTGCTGCCGCGGCGCCGATTGTGCCGGACGGAGATACGCCTGCGACGATCCGCCTCGCGGCAGGCGGCCAGGCGGCCAATGTCGCCGCCTGGGCGAGCGCGCTCGGAGCCTCCGCTCGCCTGATCTGTGCGAGAGGGACCGATCCGTCGTGCGAGATCGCCGCTGCTGATCTCGCACGGCCACGGCGTCGTGGTCAGCGGCCCGGTTCTGACGGGGGCCGGTGGCGTGGTCGTGTCGACGCGGGAGCTCGACGGCGCGCGGACGATGCTCACCGATTCGGGTGTCTCGGGCCGGCTGTCCCCGGCCGACATCGACCCGGATTGGGTGAGTGAGTGCCGATGTGATGCATGTATCCGGCTACTCCCTGCTGCGGGAGCCGGCGGCGCAGGCCGCGATTGCCGCGGCCCGCCTTGCGCGGCGGGTGACGGTTGACCTCGGCTCGGCGCACGACATCGAGCTTTTCGGAGTGGAGCGCTTTGCCGATCGCGTCCGGTGCGCTGCAGCCGGACCTGGTGTTCGCCAACGAGGCCGAGCGAGCCGTGATGCCCGAGCTCGACACCCGCTGGGTGATCAAGCTGGGTGCGCGTGGGGCGATCTTTCCTGAGCGACGTCTGGCCCCGCCGGCGGTGACCGTCGTCGATGCGACCGGTGCCGGCGATGCCCTTGCCGCCGGCTATCTGGTGGGTGGACCGGGAGCTCGCGATTGCGGCGGCCGGACGCTGTCTGAGCATCCCTGGAGCGATGCCGCCGAACGGCTGAGCGAGCCCGGCTGCCCGACCCTCCGCCCACGCGATACGGTGCAGCCCTTAGGTTGCATCACCTGGCCATCCGAACAAGGAGTGTCATGGCGAACATCGTGCGAGCCGCGATCACACAGACGACCTGGACCGGCGACAAGGAGTCGATGATCGCCAAGCACGAGGAGCTTCGCCCGGGAGGCCGCGGCCCAGGGCGCGCAGGTGATCTGCTTCCAGGAGCTGTTCTACGGCCCGTACTTCGGCATCACCGCAGGACAAGAAGTACTACCGCTACGCCGAGCCCGCCGACGGCCCGATCGTCAGCGGTTCGCCGCGCTCGCCAAGGAGCTGGGCGCTGGTGATCGTGCTGCCGATCTACGAGGAGGCCAGACCGGCGTGTACTACAACACCGCCGTGCGTGGTCGACGCCGACGGCACGGTGCTCGGCAAGTACCGCAAGCACCACATCCCGAACCTCGACAGTTCTGGGAGAAGTTCTACTTCCGTCCCGGCAACCTCGGCTACCCGGTGTTCGACACCGCGGTCGGCAGGGTCGGCGTCTACATCTGCTACGACCGGCACTTCCCCGAGGGCTGGCGCGAGCTCGGCCTGAACGGCGCCCACATCGTCTTCAACCCCAACGCCACCAAGCCCGGGCTGTCGAACCGGCTGTGGGAGATCGAGCAGCCGGCCGCGGCCGTCGCCAACGGGTACTTCGTGCTGCAGCCCAACCGCGTCGGCCGGGAGGACAACGAGTACGGCGACCGACGCCGTCGACTTCTACGGCACCAGCCAGGTCGTCGATCCGCGCGGCAACTTCGTCGGCGAGCGTCGGCTCGCGGCGAGCACGAGGAGATCCTCATCCGCGACCTCGACCTGGACGTGGTGCAGCAGATGCGCGACGACTGGCAGTTCTACCGCGACCGCCGCCCCGAGCTCCTACACGAGCCGGATCGACCGGACGCCAGTGAGCACGACGCTGATCAAGAACGGCACGGTCGTCAGCTCGACCGGCATCGGACCGCAGCGGACGTGCTGATCGACGGCGAGACGATCGTCGGCGGTGCTGGCGCCCGGGCTCGACGCTGCTCGGCTTCGAATCGAGCGAACGTCGACACCGTGATCGACGCCACCGGCAAGTACGTGATCCCGGGCGGGATCGACGCCCACACCCACATGGAGATGCCGTTCGGCGGCACCGTTCGCCTCGCGACACGTTCGAGACCGGCACGCGCGCCGCGGCCTGGGGCGGCACGACCACGATCGTCGACTTCGTCGTGCAGTACCCCGGCCAGAACGATCATGGACCAGTACGCGCTCTGGCACGAGAAGGCCGCCGGCAACTGCGCGATCGACTACGGCTTCCACCAGATCATCTCGCGACGTGCAGGATGAGTCGCTCAAGGCGATGGACGAGCTCGATCGACGAGGGCGTCACCAGCTTCAAGCTGTTCATGGCCTACAAGGGCGTGTTCCTGTCCGACGACGGGCAGATCCTGCGGGCCATCCAGAAGCGGCGCGAGCAACGGCGCGCTGATGATGATGCACGCCGAGAACGGCGCGGTGATCGACGTGCTCGTGCAGCAGGCGCTCGACGCGCGGCAACACCGCGCCGTACTTCCACGGCATCACCCGGCCGTGGCAGACCGAGGAGGAGGCCACCCACCGCGCGATCATGCTCGCCGACCTCACCGGCGCGCCGCTCTACGTCGTGCACGTCTGCGCCAAGCAGGCCGTCGAGCAGATCGCCGCGGCGCGCGACGCGCGGCCAGAACGTCTTCGGCGAGACCTGCCCGCAGTACCTGTACCTGTCGCTCGAGGAGCAGCTCGGCGCGCATCCGAGCAGTGGGGCGACTTCGAGGGCGCCAAGTGGGTGTGCTCGACGCCGCTGCGCTCGCGGGCCGAGGGCCACCAGGACCAGATGTGGCAGTGCCTGCGCACCAACGACGTCCAGATGGTCTCGCACCGACCACTGCCCGTTCTGCATGAAGGACCAGAAGGACATGGGCATCGGCGACTTCTCCAAGATCCCCAACGGCATCGGCTCGGTCGAGCACCGGATGGACCTGCATGTACCAGGGCGTGGTCGACGGGCGAGATCTCGCTCGAGCGCTGGGTCGAGGTCTGACTCCACGACGCCGGCGCGGATGTTCGGGCTGTACGGGCAGCAAGGGCGTCATCGCGCCGGGCGCCGACGCCGACGTCGTGATCTACGACCCGAACGGGCACACCTCGATCGGCGTCGGCAAGGACCGCACCACATGAACATGGACTACTCCGCCTGGGAGGGCTACGAGATCGACGGCCACGTCGACACCGTGCTCTCGCGCGGCACGGTCATCGTGGACGAGACGCGGCTACGTCGGCGCCAAGGGCGACGGCCAGTTCGTCAAGCGCGGCCTGTCGCAGAACCTGATCTGAGCGCCACATGGACTTCGGCGTAGTACTGCAGAACGATCCGCCGGCGGCGCGGGTGGTCGAGCTCGCCGCGCGCAGGCCGAGCGAATACGGGTTCAGCCACGTCTGGACCTTCGACTCGCACCTGCTCTGGCAGGAGCCGTACGTCATCTACAGCCAGATCCTGGCCGAGACCCGCAAGGTCATCGGTCGGGCCGATGGTCACCAACCCGGCGACCCGCGACTGGACCGTGACCGCATCGCCTGTTCGCCACGCTGAACGAGATGTACGGCAACCGCACGATCTGCGGCATCGGCCGCGGCGACTCGGCGGTGCGGGTGATCAACGGCAAGCCGGCGACGCTCGGCCAGCTGCGCGAGGCGATCGCACGTCATCCGGGAGCTCGCCAACTGCGCGGCTCGGTCGACGTACAACGGCATTCAGCTGCGCTTCCCGTGGAGCGACCGGCTCGAGGCTCGCCGATCTGGGTCGCGGCCTACGGGCCGCAAGGCGCTCGACCGCTGACCGGCGAGGTCGGCGACGGATTCATCCTGCAGCTGGCCGACCCCGACATCGCCGAGTGGATCGATCGCCGCGGTGCGAGGCCGCGGCCGAAGCCGCGGGCCGCGACCCGACGTCGATCAAGTTCTGCGTGGCCGCGCCCGCGTACGTCACCGACGGCTCGGCCGGCCGGCTCGGCCCACGGGCGCGACCAGTGCCGCTGGTTCGGCGGCATGGTCGGCAACCACGTGGCCGACATCGTCGCGCGGTACGGCGACCGGCGGCGCCGTGCCGCAGGCGCTGACCGACTACATCGCCGGCCGCGAGGGCTACGACTACAACGAGCACGGCACGGCCGGCAACACGCACACCGACTTCGTGCCCGACGAGATCATCGACCGGTTCTGCCTCCTCGGTGACCGCCGCCGACGCAGGTCGCGAGGCTCGAGGCAGCTGACGCGCGCTCGGCGTCGACCAGTTCGCGCTCTACCTGCAGCACGACAACCGCGATGAGACCCTCGCCGCCTATGGAAATCAGGTGATTCCAGCGATTAATGCCGCACCCGCTGCCAGGACTTGAAACCTCCGTCCCCGCGCCAGATTTTCGTCGTCGGGTTAGCGTTTTGTGAGAGGGTTGCCGGATTATGGGAGGTTGGCCCCGGTGGCCATAGACACCCGCTGCAAGGCAGGGTAGGGTGCCACCTTTCTCAGTTGCCAAAGGAGGGCTGTAGTGAAGGTATTTTCCAGGTTGGTGGGCGTCGCCGCAGCCGTGGCGATCCTGTCGATGGCGGCCTTCGGGGTCGTCGGCGCGTCGGCGAAGAATGCAAACAGCAGCGCATCGTCGTTCACGCTGGGGATCGTCGCTGACACGGGTGGTCTCAACGACCACGGCTTCAACCACCTCGCCTATGAGGGCTCGATCGAGGCCGTCAAGAAGCTGGGCGTCAAGAAGCAGGTGCTTCAGGCCACCTCGAGCGCGGACTACGTGCCGTACCTCGAGAAGGAGGCCGAGGCCGGCGACAAGCTCGTCGTCGCAGTCGGCTTTGACTTCATCGACGCGCTGGGTCAGGTCGCAAAGCAGTTCCCGCACACGAAGTTCGCGATCATCGATACGCCGGCCTCCGCGATCGCGGGCAAGCCCAAGAACGTCGAGGGGCTGACCTTCGAGTCCCAGCAGTCCGGCTATCTGGTCGGCTATCTCGCCGGACTGATCGCCAAGGCCAAGGGCTGGACGAACATCTCCAGCGTCGGCGGTCAGAACATCCCGTCGGTGACCAGCTACATCGCGGGTTATCAGCAGGGTGGCAAGGCTGCCGATCCGATGCTCAAGTTCCAGAACGCCTTCTCCAACGACTTCGCCGACCAGGCGAAGTGCGAGACGATCGCCAACAACCAGATCGCCGCCGGAAGCAAGATCGTCTTCCAGGTTGCAGGTGGTTGCGGTCTCGGCGCGCTGCAGGCCGCGAAGCAGAAGCACGTCTATGGCATCGGCGTTGACGCCGACCAGGGCTACCTCGGCTCCTACATCCTGACCTCGGCGCTCAAGAAGGTTGACGTCGCGGTCGAGCAGGCGGCAGCGTCGCTGCTCCACGGCCACTTTGATGCCGGCGGAGACCTCGTCTACTCGGTCGCCAACAACGGCACCGGCTACGGCACGCTCGACTCGGTCGCGAAGCCATATGCGGGCAAGCTCGCGAAGGTGCTGGCAGGTATCAAGAGCGGGAAGATCAAGGTCAACGCGACTCTGAAGAAGTAAGCAGGACGAATCCGGAAGACAGTGACGGATCGCTGTGACGGATAAGCCCGCAGTTCTCGAGCTGAGGGCGATCACAAAGAGGTTCGGCCCGGTCGTCGCCAACGACCGGGTCGACTTCGATCTGCAAGCCGGTGAGGTGCATGCGCTGCTCGGGGAGAACGGCGCGGGCAAGTCGACGTTGATGTCGGTCCTGTACGGGCTCTACAGCCCGACCTCCGGTGAGATCCTGGTACACGGGGTTCCCGTCGAAGATCAACTCCCCCAACGATGCGATCGACCTCGGGATTGGCATGGTGCATCAGCACTTCATGTTCGTCCCCGTGATGACAATCGCGGAGAACATCGTGCTTGGCAACGAGCCTGTGAAGTCAGGGCCCGAGCGGGTCCTTGGCGTGCTCGACCGCCGCACGGCGCGCGCGCGTGTGCGCGAGCTGTCCGACCGTTACGGGCTGGCCGTCGACCCCGACGCCCGCATCGAGGACGTGAGCGTCGGCATGCAGCAGCGTGTCGAGATCCTCCGCGCCCTGTACCGCAACGCGCGCATCCTCGTCCTGGATGAGCCGACCGCCGTTCTCGACCGCACAGGAGATCGCCGAGCTGATGAAGGTTCTGCGGCGCCTGAAGGAGGACGGCACCTCGGTCGTCTTCATCTCACACAAGCTGGGCGAGGTGCTTGAGATCGCCGACCGCGTGACGGTGCTGCGCCGCGGTCGCTCGATGGGTACGGTCCCGCGAGCAGGCGCCACCGAGCAGTCGTTGGCGCGGCTGGTGGTTGGCCGCGACGTGATCTTTCGCGTCGAGAAGGAGCCCGCCGAGCCCGCGGCCCCGATTCTCACCGTGGAGGACCTTCATGCGCTCGACGACCGCGGCCTCGAGGCGGTGCGCGGCGCCAACCTGACCGTGCGAAGCGGCGAGATCGTCGCGCTCGCGGGAGTCGATGGGAACGGCCAGACTGAGCTCGTCCAGGCGATCACCGGCATCCGCCAGCCAACAGCCGGTCGGATTGAGGTGGATGGGACCGACATCACCGGTCGTGGAGTGCGCGCCGCCGGCGCTGCCGGCGTCGCTCACATAGCGGAGGACCGTCACCGCGTCGGCCTCGTGCTGCCCTTCACGCTCGCCGAGAACCTGGGCCTGCGCCAGTACCGCAAGGCACCGCTCAGTCGGCCGCGGATGGCTCAATCTGCAGGCGTTCACGTCGCTCGCCAAGCGTCTGCTCAGTGCATTCGACGTCCGCGGCGGTGGGCCGCAGACACCCGCGGCGGCACTCTCCGGCGGCAACCAGCAAAAGCTCTGTATCGCTCGCGAGATCGACTCCGACCCGAAGCTGCTGGTCGCGCATCAGCCGACACGTGGGCTCGACGTCGGCGCGATCGAGTTCGTTCACAGCCAGCTGATCAAGCAGCGTGACGCCGGCAAGGCGGTGCTGCTGGTGTCGCTCGAGTCAGAGGAGGTCAGGTCGCTGGCCGACCGCATCCTCATCATCTATGAGGGGCGCGATCGTCGCCGAGTTCCCCCTGACGCGACCGAGGAGGAGCTCGGCATCGCGATGACCGGCGGCGCGGCGGCGGCAGCATGAGGCTCCACGAGCGGCTCGCGCGCACGGGCGCGCGCGATGCTGATCCCGTTGACGACGGTGTTGATCGCCTTCGTGATCGCCGGTCTGGTCATGCTCCTGACCGGCAACAACCCGTTCAAGACCTACGCAGCGATCTTCAACGGCACCGGGCTCAACTGGCTCTTCCCGTGGGTGACCGGCCACGCTCGCATGCTCGCGGCCCAGAACCTCCAGCAGACACTGGTCGCCACCGCACCGCTGATTCTCACCGGCCTCTCGGTCGCGTTCGCGTTCCGCGCCGGCCTTTTCAACATCGGCGCCCAGGGCCAGTACACCGTCGGCTCGGTCATCGCAGTCTGGGTCGCGACCTCGTTCACGGCATGACCCGGTGCTCCACATCATCGTCTCGATCGTCGCTGGCCGCACTGATCGGTGCGGCGTGGGCGGGGATCGCCGGCTGGCTGAAGGCCGCGGTCGGCGCCCACGAGGTGATCTCGACGATCATGCTCAACTGGATCGCGATCTGGCTCGCCGCGTACTCTTCCAGGAGGGCGGTCCGCTGCAGGGCAAGCACGCGCTCGGCAACCCGGTCTCCAACACGATCGCCAACAACAGCATCTGCCGGTGTTCTGGGGCAACCCGCACGCTGCAGGGGCTGGACATCGGGATCTTCATCGCGCCTCGCCGCCGCCGTCGTGTTCTGGGCGATCATGCACCGCTCGACGCTCGGCTACGAGGTGCGGGCGGTCGGACACAACCCCGATGCGGCGCGCTGCGCCGGAATCAGCGTCGCCCGCAACTACATCATCATGATGGTGATCTGCGGCGCGTTTGCCGGGCTCGCGGCGTCGGTCGACGTGCTCGGCTGGAAGTTCCAGGTATCGAGCGCCGACATCCAGACCTCGCAGGTGGGCTTCCTCGGGATCGCCGTGGCGCTGCTCGGGCGCAACACCGCGGTCGGCACGGTTGCCGCCGCGCTGCTGTTCGGCGCGCTCAGACCGGACCGCCGCCGACAACCTCAATCTGACCTCGATCAACCCGGAACTCGCGCCGCAGCTCACGCTGATGATCGAGGGCCTCGATCGTGCTGCTCGTCTCGACCGACCTGATCGCGATAAGGCTGCTCGGGCTGCCGCGAAAACTCGGGCTCGGAAGACCCGAGCCGACTGCCGGTCGGGGCGCTCGAACCCGATGATCCGGCGCTGGACGCCGCCGACGCGCTCCGCCCGGAGCCCGGCCGATGACGACCGTGACTCCAACCCCGGCCATGGCGAGAGCAAGCTCGGCGCTGATCAAGCGCGTCGGGATCGCCTCGGTCGCGATCGGTGCGATCGCCTGGATCCTGACGCTCCCGCCGATCCTGGTTCGGACCCCGGTGCCGTCGATCGTGCTGGGTATCGCCGCTGCGCTGTTCGGCGTCGGTGGTCGTCTCGGACCCCAAGCATCGCCGGCTCGGCGGCGTCGCGATCGGTGTCGGACTGATCGCGATTCCGCTGGCGCTGGCGATGACCAACCAGATCCGCTGGCAATGTGCGCGAGGTTTTCACCTGGTCTGCGGTGATCGCCTCCGGCCTGACCTTCACGACCCCGCTGATCTTCGCGGCGCTCGGCGGGATCGTCTCCGAGCGCTGCTGGCGTGGTCAACATCGGGCTCGAGGGCATGATGCTGATGGGCTGCTATTTCGGCATCTTCGGCGCCGACATCACTCGGCAGCTGGGTGCTCGGGATCGTGATCGGCATGGCCTCGGGCGCTCTGCTCGGCCTCGTTCATGCCTACTTCTCGATCCATCTGCTTGCCAACCAGGTCGTCTCGGGCACCGGCATAAACCTGCTCGCGGTCGGGGTCACCGGCTACTTCTTCATCGCCCACTACGGTGACAACGGCACGCCCGGCACGCTCCCGCAGGTCCCGAACGTGAAGCCTCCCGGTCGTCAAGCAACATCACCTTCGTCGGCGACTGCGATCGGCGACGCGAACCTGCTGACCTGGGTCGGGCTGCTGCTGGTGCCCGTGATCTGGTGGTTCCTGTTCCGTACCCGTGCGGGCCTGCGACTGCGATCGATCGGCGAGCAGCCGCTGCGCCGCATCGACGCGTCGGCCTGAAGGTGGTCGCGACGCGCTACGCGGCGGTCATCGCCTCCGGCGCGCTCGCGGCGCTCGGCGGCGTCTACCTGTCGGACGGCTTCGACGGCTCGTTCAACTTCGACATGACCGACGGCCGTGGCTTCATCGCCCTGGCGGCCGTGATCTTCGGCAAGTGGAATCCGTTCGGGGCGCTCTGGCGGCGACGATCCTGTTCGGATTCTCGAGCGGCGCTCGCCTACCGCCTGCAGACCTTCTCGACAGACGCTCGGCACGCTCTTCCAGGCGCTGCCCTACGTGCTCACGCTGGTCGCCGTGGCCGGCGTGATCGGGCCGCTCGCGGCCGCCGGCCGCGTCTGGGATCCCCTACGTGAAGGAGTAGTCCGATGCCGGTTGCCCGGCTTCTCGATCACGAGCCTGACCGACACCGGCGAGCGTCTCAGCGACGAGGTCGAGCTCTACCAGCGCACCTACTCGACGCTGCTGCGCTCGAGCGGCGAGACGCGGCCTGCGCGTGCTCGAGCCCTCCCACCGCGCGATGGGCTCGAGCCTGCACCCGCTGGCCGACAGCGAGGAGCTCGACCTCGGCGCCTTCCTCTACTGCGGTCAGCCGCCTGCCCGAGGCGATCGCCGGCGCCCGGCTGGTCGTGATGGGCCAGTCGGCCGAGGCGCTGATCGCCGGCGGCCTCGACGTCGCCGACTGGCCGGAGGCGGAGGCGCCGGCGCGGCGCCGGCGCTGGTACGTCGGCGCCCGACGGCACGCTCGCGGTGCTGCTGGCGAGCGCCTCCGACGTCGACGACCTGGTGCCGACGCTGGTCGCCTACCAGATCGAGTGGAACAAGATCCGCCTGCGCCTGCGCGGCGCGGCGACGCGAGCTCGGCGAGGATCCGCGACGCGGAGACTGCGCGCGGCTGCTCGGCGGCAGCGCCGAGGACTGGAGCGGCTGCGCGAGGCCTGGGGCAGCGCGCTTCGCGCGAGCGGCTGGCGCTGGTCCGCGAGCACCAGCTCTCGCTGCGGATCCGGATGCTCGGCGGCACCAACACCGGCTACGCGCGGATGACCCGGCGCTGGTGGGCGCCGGTCCAGCAGCCGAGCTCGACCGTGCAGCGAGCGTGCCGCTAGCCGGCACGCTCGCCAGCGGCGACGGCGAGCCCGCTGTACTTCGTCTCCTCCAACACCCACAGCCTCGTCAACATCGCCACCGGCGTCGCGCGCGAGCGCGAGCAGGAGCTCGTCGAGTTCGTCGAGACGCTGCCGCGCGGACGACATCCTGCAGCGAGGAGCTGACCGCGCTTCCGTGAGGGCCGCACCGAGGGCTCGTGGGAGAACTTCCTGTACTTCGTCGCGCGCCAGTAGTTCAGCGCGCGCGGCGAGCAGGGCGCGGCCGAGCGGCGCGCGGCGGAGGCGGCGCACGGCGTCAAGCACCTGCGCAGCACCACCGCGCTGCGGGTGCCGGCGCAGGTCATCCCGCTGGGCGCGCTGAGCGTCGACTCGCTCGATCCGCGGCTCGGGGAGGTCGACGCCGCGTGCGCTCGCGGCGAGTCGCGCCGGATCGTCAACATCGACTATCCGCTCGGCGTCGCCGCCTACAACATCCTGCGCGAGATCGCCGTCGACACGCGCCGCGCTGCGCGGCGTCTACGTGCTCGGCAAGGCGGCGACGCTCAACGCCGACGTCGGCGACGTGCTGATCTCGAGCGTCGTCCACGACGAGCACTCGCGCTCGACCTACTGGCTCGACAACGCCTTCAGCGTCGATGACCTCGCCGCCGACCTGCGCTTCGGCACCGGCCTCGACAACCAGCGCGCGGTCACCGTCAAGTCGACCTTCCTGCAGAACCGCGCCTACCTCGACTTCTACTACCGCGAGGCGTTCACGGTCGTCGAGATGGAGGCCGGGCCGTTCTGCAACGCCGTCTACGAGATCGCCGACGCCGACCGCTTCCCCGTCGGCGAGGCGGTCAACTTCGCGAAGCTGCCGATCGACCTCGGCATCATCCACTACGCCTCTGACACCCCGTACACCCAGGCGCGCACGCTCGGCGCGCGCGGGCTCTCGTACTACGGGATGGACTCGACCTACGCCTCGTCGCTGGCGATCCTGCGCCGCATCCTGCGGCTCGAGGGCATCCTCGCGACTAGGGCTCTGCGCCGATGCCGCGCGCATTCGTGATCGTGATGGACGCCTGCGGCGTCGGGGCGCTGCCGGACGCGGCCGCCTACGGCGACGCCCCGGCCTCGAACACGCTCGCGCACGTCGCCGCGCTCGCCGGCGGGCTGGAGCTGCCGGCGCTGGGGCGCTCGGGCTCGGATCGATCGCTGGAGCTCGAGGGCGTCGCGCCGGCCGCCGACGCCGGTGCTGCACGGCCGGCTGGCGCCGCTCGGGCCCGGCAAGGAGTCGGTCACCGGGCACTGGGAGATGATGGGGGTGGTCCCGACCGGCGCCGCTGCCGACCTACCCGGACGGCTTCCCGGATGAGGTCGTTCGCGCGCTCGAGCGCGGCGACCGGTCAGCGCTTCTGCTGTAACGCGCCCTACAGCGGCACGCAGGTGATCGAGGACTTCGGCGAGCGGCATCTGCGCACCGGTGAGCTGATCCTCTACACCTCGGCCGACTCGGTGCTGCAGATCGCTGCCCACAACGACGTGCTGGACGAGCCGGCGCTGCACCGGGTCTGCGCGCAGGCGCGCGAGGTCATGCGCGGCGAGCATGCCGTCGGCCGCGTGATCGCGCGGCCCTTCAAGGGCGTCCCCGGGGCGTTCGTGCGAACGCCGGCCGGCACGACTACTCAGCTGTCGCCGCCGGCGCGCTCCTACCTCGAGGAACTGCGAGCGGCCGGCGTGACGGTGCACGGGGTCGGAAAGATCAGGGATCTGTTCGCGGGCGTGGGGGTCGACGTTGCGCCACCCCGGCTCAGCCAACGCCGAGGCGATCGCCTCCGTGACGGAGCTGGTGCGCTCGCTTGACAGCGGCTCGTGTTCGCCAACCTGGTCGACACCGATCAGGTCTACGGCCACCGTCATGACGTGCCGGGCTTCGTCGGCTCGCTACGCGCGATCGACGCCGCCGTCGCCGAATGGCTCGGCCTGCTGCACGACGACGACATGCTGATCCTGACCGCCGACCATGGTGTCGACCCGACAGCCGACCACACCGATCACACCCGCGAGTATGCGCCGCTCCTGGCCCGCTTCCGCGGAGACGGCGGCCGCCGCCACGACGGACCCCTGGCCGACATCGGCGCCAGCGTGCTGTCGTGGCTGACCGGGCGGGACGCCCCGGCGCTTCCGGGCCGGCCTTTCGTCTAGACCGTGGCTCGCGAGCATCTAGGACGTCCACGACGCCATCCCCCGACGGCGATTCGGGCCCACGACGCGATCTGCGGCTCAAGCCGGCAGCACATCTGGGCGCATGAGCGTGTACCGCAATGCAAGGGGTCACACATGTCACAAAACCGTGTCGTTTGTGACAGATGTGTGTCACACAGCCCCAAAGGCAACAGTCCTGTCACACATTCGTCACGAATGTCACAGTTCTGCAACATGTGTGGGGGTACCAAATGGGAAGGGGCCGGTCTGCGTTCGCGCCGGGCCGGGGGAGCGCCCCGGCAGCGGCTAGGCCCCGACCGGGTGCCAGGCGGTCTTCAGCTCGGTGACCGCCGCGATCCGCTCGAGCGCGTCGTCGACGGCCTGGTCGTAGGAGGTGGCGGCGCGCTGATGGCTTGCGCGCTTGATCGTCTCGGCGGCGAGCTTGTCGAGCTCGGCGCCGAGCGCCGCGTCGCCGGATGCGTCGACGATCGCGTTGAGGTCGCGGTGGCCGCCGAGCGCGAGCGCCAGCTCGCTCGCGCCGCCCGGACAGCAGGTTCACCACCCCGCCGGGTATGTCGGAGACGCCGAGCACCTCGGCGAGGTCGAGCCCGGCGTGCGGCGTCGGACTCCGACAGGATCGCGACGACGGTGTTGCCGGCCGCCAGCGCCGGTGCGACCTCGGCCACGAGCCCGAGCAGCGACGGGCTGCTCGGGCGCGACGACGCCGACGACGCCGGTCGGCTCGGGCAGCGAGAACGACAGGAACGGCGCCGCCACCGGGTTGATTCCGCCGAGCACCGGCTGCAGCTTGTCGGTCCAGCCGGCGTAGTGGACGAGCACGTCGACCGCGGCGTCGAGCTCGGCCTGCCGCCGCTCCGCGCGCCGTCGCCAGCACCGCGATCAGCTGGCGCGCGGCGGGACTCGAGCGCCTCGGCCGCGCGGTAGAGGATCTGGCCGCGGTTGTACGCGGTCCGCGCCGCCCACGGCCCGGCCGCCTTGCGCGCGGCGGCGACCGCCTCCCGCACGTCCTTGCGCGAGCCGCGCGGGATGTTGACGTCGCCGACGACGTCGGAGCGCCCGGACTCCGAGCGCACGAACGCGCCTCCGATCCAGAGCTTGTAGGTCTTGCGGACGGGCAGCCGCCCGCGCGCACGCTCATCGCACCACCCGCAGGTACGGGCCGCAGGCCCGCCGGCCCGCCCTCGCGCCCGAAGCCCGACTCCTTGTAGCCGCCGAACGCGGCCGTCGGGTCGAAGTGGTTGTAGGTGTTCTGCCAGACGACCCCGGCGCGCAGCGCGCCCGCGACTTCAAACGCCTTGGCGCCCTTGTCGGTCCAGATCCCGGCGGCCAGTCCGTAGCGCGAGTTATTGGCCTTCTCGATCGCCTCGGCCTGCGTGCGGAAGCTGAGCACGGAGACGACCGGTCCGAAGATCTCCTCGACGGCGATCCGGTGGGCCGGGGACACGTCGGTGAACAGCGTCGGCGCGAACCAGTAGCCGTGCTCGGGCAGCGCGCAGGCGACGCTGCGGCGGACTGCGCCCTCCTCCTCACCGGCGGCCACGAGCGTCTCGATCCGCTCGAGCTGCTCAGCCGAGTTGATCGCGCCGACATCGGTGTTCTTGTCGAGCGGATCGCCGATCCGCAGCCGGCCCATCCGCGCCCACAGCTTGGCGATCACCTCGTCCAGAACGCTCTCCTGGATCAGCAGCCGCGAGCCGGCGCAGCAGACGTGGCCCTGGTTGAAGAAGATCCCGTTGACGATTCCCTCGACCGCCTGGTCGAGCGCCGCATCCTCGAAGACGATGTTGGCCGATTTGCCGCCGAGCTCGAGCGTCAGCTCGACGCCTCTGCCGGCCAGCGCGGTCTGGATCTCACGCCCGACCGCCGTCGACCCGGTAAAGGCGATCTTGTCGATACCGGGCGAGCGCACCAGCGCGGCGCCGGTCTCGCCATCGCCGGGAAGGATCGAGATCACCCCGTCCGGCAGCTCCGCCTCCTGGCAGATCTCCGCGAGCAGCAGCGCTGTCAGCGGCGTCGTCTCTGCCGGCTTCAGGATCGCCGCGTTGCCGCAGGCCAGCGCGGGCGCAAGCTTCCACGCCGCCATCAGCAGCGGGAAGTTCCAGGGCACGATCTGCCCGACGACCCCGAGCGGCGCAACCTCACGTGCGACCACGCCGTAGCGCAGCTTGTCGGCCCATCCGGCGTAGTGGAAGAAATGGGCGGCCGCAAGCGGGATGTCGACGTCGCGGGATTCACGCAGAGGCTTGCCGCCATCGAGCGTCTCGACCACGGCGAGTTCACGTGCTCGCTCCTGGATCAGCCGCGCGATCCGGAAGAGGTACTTCCCGCGTTCGCGGTCCGGTAGCGCAGCCCAGCGGGGCTGCGCATCCCTCGCGACCTCGATCGCGCGCTGCACGTCGCGCGGCCCGGCCCATGCAATCTCTGCGATTGGCTGCTCGGTCGCCGGGTTGATCGTCGGGACGTAGCGCGCCTCAGCGGGCTCACAGAAGCCTCCGCCGATGAACAGGCCGTAGCGATCGGCGAGTCGCAGATGGTCGGTCGCCTCCGGCGCCGACGCGTACTCCCAGACGATCGATGTGCGCGGCTCGACGGTCATTCGCGGGAGAAGTCCTCACTGCGTCCGTAGCGCCCGGACTCCGTCTTGGCGTACTGCATCAAGAGGTCGTTCAACACGGACGAGGCGCCGATCCTGAAGCGGTCAGGTGTCAGCCAGTCGTCGCCGAGGGTCTCCTTGACGAGCACCAAGCGGTGCAGCGCGGCCTTACTTGTCGAGACGCCGCCGGCGGCCTTGAAGCCGACCACGCGTCCGGTCCGGTCGAGGTGGTCGCGGATTGCCTCGAGCATCACCAGGCAGACCCCCGGTGTCGCGCCGGCAGCTGCCTTGCCCGTCGAGGTCTTGATGAAGTCTGCGCCGGCCTCCATCGCCAGCATCGATGCGTGTCGCACGTGATCGTAGGAGCCTAGTTCGGCCGTCTCGAGGATCACCTTGAGGTGTGCGTCGCCGCACGCCTCCCTGATCAGCTCGATCTCGCGCATCACGCGGACGTCGTCGCCGGCTAGGAACGCCTCACGCGAGATCACCATGTCGATCTCCTCGGCCCCTGCCGCGACGGCATCCTCGGTGTCGCGGAGCTTGGCCTCGAGTGAGATCTGGCCGGCGGGAAAGCCGGTGGCCACCGAGGCGGTCCGGACCCCGGTACCGGAGAGCGCCTCACGCGCGACCGCAACCAGTGACGGGTAGACGCAGATCGCCGCCACAGATGGGATCTCGGGCATCGTCGGCGCCGGGCAGACGCCCTTGGCGCACAGTTGACGCACCTTCCCGGGGGTGTCGGCGCCTTCAAGGGTCGTAAGGTCGATGACCGACATCGCCAGGCGGATCCCCTGCTGCTTGGCGGTCGTCTTGATCGAGCGGGCGCCCAGCTGGGCGGCGCGTTCCTCGACCCCGACACGGTCGACGTGTGCCAGCCGGCGACTCATCAGAGAAGCGAGCCTAGCTCACCGCGGTTGGCGTTTCCACAGGCGTCCAGTGGCGGTCGTGGGCAGGCACGAGCGGGAAGGCGGCGAGCGGCGTGAGTGCGACGAGCGCGAACGCGACCGGATAGCCGACCGCGGTGATCAGCGCACCCAGACCCGGCCCGACCACGGCCGAGGCCATGAACTGCCCCGTGTTCTGGATCCCCAGGGCCTTCCCCGACCAGTAGGGCCCGGCGGCCTCGGCAACCGATGTGAACGACAGCCCGTTATCGGCGACGCTCACCGTGGAGGCCACGATCAGCGCGACAGCGGCGGGAGCCGACCAGTGCAGAGCTCCGAAGGCGGCCAGCGTCAGCATCACGACGACTCCGGAAACGGTCACCCAGCGCAGGACCCGAACGCGACTGCCGACCGCATCGCTCAGATGACCGACCACGATACGTCCCGCGGCACCGACCAGCTGGGCGAGGGCGACTACCGCGCCGGCCGCCGCCGTACTCCAGTGGAGGTCGGCGATCAGCCAGGTCAACCCGAATATCGAGAGCGTGAACTGCGGAACCACGAGCAGCGCCGAAAGCGCGTGGAGCCTGACCAGGTAGCGATTGCCGCGGTACGGGTTCAGCGGTCGGACCGGCGCGGAACCGCGTGCCGCCGCTGGCCGCGGCGGGTCGATGATGCCAACCAGGCAGGCGATCGCTACGACGGCGCAGACCACGGCCGGCAGGAGCAGCGCCGCCCATATCCCGAAACTCGACGCGAGCGACGGAACCGTGAGTGCCGCGACGGCGACGCCGACGGGCTGCGCCATCTGCCTGATCCCCATCGCCAGGCCACGGCGGGACCGCGGGAACCAGCCGATCACCACCCGCCCCGAGGCTGAATTGGTGCAGGCCGCGGCGGCCCCGGCGAACAGCAGCGCGATCCCGAGCGAGAGGTAGCCCGGCGTCGCCGCCGCGACCCCGGCGAGGATCGCAGTGAGCGCGAGCCCACCGGCCAGCACCCAATGCTCGCCGTAGCGGTCGGCGAGGGCCCCCCACGCGACCAGCGTCAGCATCACGCCGAACGTCGGCGCGGTTGCGATCAGCCCCGCCTCGGCCAGCGGCATACCGCGATCGAGGTGCAGCAGCGGAATCAGGTACGCGGGCGCGGCCACCAACAGCGTGCTGGCGACCTGCGCCGCGACGCCCAGCGCCAGCATCCGCCATGCGGCGGCGGGGGTCGAGTCTGTGCCGAGGCCCGTCAGAGCGTGCCGAAGACGCGGTCCCCGGCATCGCCGAGGCCGGGCCGGATGTAGGCGTTCTCATCGAGCCCACGGTCAACCGCGGCCGTCCAGATCCTGACCTCGGGGTGGGCGGTGGTCACGGCGTCGATGCCCTCGGGTGCCGAGACCAGGCAGACCAGTTCGAGATGGCCGGCGCCCGCGTTCTTGAGATGCTGGAGCGCGTTGACGGCACTGCCGCCGGTGGCGAGCATCGGATCGAGCAGGAAGGTGTGGGACTCGGCCATGCCGGGTGGCAGCCGCGAGTAGTAGTCGACCGGCGTGTGCGCCGCCTCATCGCGAGCCATCCCCAGGTGGCCGACGCGGGCGTCTGGCAACAGCCGCAGGAAGCCGTCGACCATCCCGAGACCGGCGCGCAGCACGGGAACCACCACCACCTGCTCGGATAGTCGCGAGCCACGGGTCGGCTCGAGCGGCGTCTCGAACTCCGTCTCGCGCAGCTGCAGGCCCCGGGCCGCCTCCACGGCGAGGATCGCCGAACACTCGAACAGGGCGTGACGGAAGGCTGGGAACGAGGTCGTGCGATCGCGCAGGACGGTGAGCCTGTCGGCCAGCACGGCATGATCGACGACTGTCAGTTGTGGCGGCATCGCGCGATCCTACAGAGCCGCCGCCGTCGGCATCGGGTGCGGTTAGGATGCGCCGATGCCAGACGACGCACAGGAGCTGCTGACCGCGGCTGAGACGGTGATGCGCCATGCGTACGTGCCGTATTCGGGCTTCCGCGTCGGTGCTGCGCTGCGCGGAGCCGGAGGCGCGATCCACGCCGGCGCGAACGTCGAGAACGCGTCCTATTCACAGACCCAGTGCGCCGAGGCGTCGGCGATCGGAGTGATGATCGCGGCCGGTGAGGCCAGGATCACCGCCGTCGCGATCGTGGCCGAGCAGATCGAGCACTGCCCGCCATGCGGCGGGTGCCGTCAGCGACTCGCTGAGTTCGCCGGCGCCGACACCCCGGTGTACCTCGGCCGTCCCGGTGGCGAGCCGCTCATGACGACGCTCGGCGAGCTGCTGCCGCTCGCCTTCGACGCCGGGGCGCTCGACCGGTGAGCTTTCGGCCTCGCGTCGGCGTGATCCTCGGGTCGGGGCTCGGCGCCGTCGCAGATGACGTCGAGGATCCACAGATGATCGGCTACGAGGAGCTTCCCGGTTTCCCGCGCCCGACCGTCGAGGGCCATGCCGGCAGGGTCGTGCTCGGGACCCTCGCCGGTGTGCCAGTTGCGGTCCTGCAGGGCCGCGCCCATCTCTACGAGGGCGGCCCGATCGACGAGATTCGGGCGCCAGTCCGCTGGCTGAAGGCCCAGGGCGCCGAGATCCTCGTTCAGACCAATGCCGCCGGCTCGCTGCGGGCGGAGGTCGGGCCCGGCCGCCTGATGGCGATCACCGATCACATCAACCTGATGGGCACGAACGTGCTGACCGGACCCAACGACGACAGCATCGGCCCGCGCTTCCCGTCGATGGGAAGGGCGTATGACCCAGAGCTTCTGGCCCAGTTGCGCGCCGCCGCTGTGCAGCTGGGAATACCGCTTGCGGAGGGGGTGTACACAGGGTGGTCTGGTCCCGCATTCGAGACCCCGGCTGAGATCCGCGCGATCCGCGTCCTCGGCGGCGATGCGGTCGGGATGTCGACCGTTCACGAGACCACGGTCGCCCGCCACTGCGGCCTGCGGGTCGCCGCGATCTCCGCGATCACGAACCTCGCCGAGGGCATGAGCGAGGTGCCGCTGAGCCATGAGCAGACGCTCAACGACGCCGCCCGCGCCGCGGAGGACCTGATCAGGCTGCTTCGCGCCTTCATCGCGGGTCTGGCCGATAGATGATGTTGGTCGCCGAGCTGATCCGCCGCAAGCGCGACGGCGGTGAGCTGAACGCTGATCAGATCGAGGCGCTGGTCGCCGGGATCACCGACGGGACCGTCACCGACGCCCAGGTCGGGGCGCTGGCGATGGCGATCGTCTGGCGCGGGATGAGCCGTGAGGAGCGGGTCGCGCTGACCGGGGCCATGATGCGGTCCGGCGATGTGCTCGAGTGGCACGGAGGATCGGTTCTGCCGACGGTCGATCGGCCGATGCTCGACAAGCACTCGACCGGCGGCGTCGGTGACAAGGTCAGCCTGCTGCTGGCACCGATAGTCGCCGCCTGTGGCGGTGCGGTCCCGATGATCTCCGGGCGCGGCCTCGGGCACACCGGCGGCACGCTCGACAAGCTCGAGGCGATCCCGGGTTACGACGTCACTCCAGCACCGGAGCGCTTCCGCGAGGTCGTTGCGCAGGTCGGCTGCGCGATCATCGGCCAGACCGCGCGGCTCGCGCCGGCGGACGGGCGCCTGTACGCGATCCGCGATGCGACCGGCACGGTTGAGTCGCTGCCTCTGATCGTCGCTTCGATCCTCTCCAAGAAGCTCGCCGCCGGGCTCGACGCGCTGGTGATGGACGTGAAGGCCGGCTCGGGTGCGTTTCTGCCGTCACTCGATCAGACCAGGGAACTGGCGCAGGCGATCGTCGAGGTCGCGCGCGGCAACGGGCTCCCGACCAGCGCGCTGCTGACCGACATGAACCAGGTGCTGGGCCGCAGCGCCGGCAACGCCGTCGAGGTGCGGGAGGCGATCGACGTCCTGGTCGGATCGGACGCCGCCGACGCCCGGCTGGTCGATGTGACGCTTGAGCTGAGCGCTGAGCTGCTCGTGCTAGGCGGCATCCACGCCGACGTCGCCCGCGCCCGTGAGGCTGCCGCACGGACGCTGTCGGGCGGCGCCGCCGCTGAGGTGTTCGCGGCGATGACGGCCGCGCTCGGAGGTCCCGCTGATCTGCTCGAGGCTCCGGACCGTCTGCTGCCGAAGGCGCCGATCGTGGGGGCGGTCGAGCCACCCGAACCGGTGTGGTCACGGCGATCGACGTGCGTGAGGTGGGAGTCGCGATCGTCGCGCTGGGCGGCGGTCGCAACCGGGAGACCGATCCGGTCGATCACGCGGTCGGACTTACCGACGTGGCGGCCATCGGTGAGCAGGTGGAGCCCGGCGACTCCCGCCCGCTGGCGGTTCTGCACGCGCGCGATCAGCAGTCCTTCGAGCGCGCCGCCGCCGATCTGCGAGCGGCGTTCACGCTCGGCGACGGCCCAGCCTCCGGCGGCCCGAACGTGCTCGAGATCATCCGCTGAGAAGCTGATGCGATCAGCGGCCCAGACGAGCACCGCGGGGAGCCCCAGGTAGGCGGCTGCGGTCGCCTCCGGGATGTGCCGGAAGGCGCGGCGCTTGGCGCTGAGTTCGGGCTCGGTCAGTGTCGGCTCGAGACAGTCGGTGACCGCGAAACCGCCGGCATCGAACGCGTCGAGGTAGTCCGAGTGCAGGTGCGGGTGCTCGCGGACGAACCCGCGACTGCCGTCGGCGCCGGAGAACGGCGCGTTCCATCCGAGCAGCGCCTGGAACGGGTGCAGAACCGACACCACGACAGCGCCCTCCCGGGGTCAGCACGCGCGCCATCTCATTGATCGCGCCCTCAAGCGCGGGCAGGTGCGCGAGCGCGAGTCCGCACACGACCAGCTCGAAGCTGTGGTCCGGGAACGGCAGCTCGCGCAGATCGGCGACCGCGAACGATGCCTCGGGAACATTCATGCGAGCGCGCTCGAGCATCTCGGGCGTCAGGTCGATGCCGGAGACCTGGTGACCCAGGTCGACCAGCGCGCGTGCGTGACGGCCGGTGCCGCAGGCTGCGTCGAGCGCGCGGCCCAGCGGGGCCGCGCCGAGCAGCTCGTTGACGGCCGCCTCCTCGATCGCGATCACCGGGTTGCCGGGCTCGTCATATGAATCCGACCAGACCGCGTAGCCGGCGGCGGCGCCGACCTCGGGCGTCGCCTCCGCGGTCGCCAGCTCGGGATCGTCGAGCACCCGGCGCAGCTCCTCAAGCCGCTGGGCGGCCTCCGCATCGGTGCCGTTGTAGAGGGTGCGCAGCAACGCCAAGCCCTCGACGCCGGCCAGCACCTCCCGTGGTGAGACATTGCGAGTCATCGCCCCTGTCAAGGCTAACGTGGACAATGGTCCGATGATTCCGAAGGCCGAACTGCACGTGCATCTGGAGGGGACCGCCCCGCCGGCTCTGATCGCGCGGATCGCGGAGCGCAACGGGCTCGCGCTCCCCGATGGGATGCTGGGCGATGACGGTCGTTTCCACTACACGGACTTCCTCCATTTCCTGCGCACATACGACCTCGCTGCCAGCGTGATTCGCACCGCCGAGGATTACCGCGACATCACCTACGAATACCTGTCGTCGATTGCGAGTGACGGTGCGATCTACGCCGAGCTGCTGGCCTCCCCCGACCACGCGGCGCTGGTGGGGCTCAGCGACGAGGACCATCTCGGCGGGATCGCGACCGGGATCGACGACGCCCGCCGCGACCATGGCATCGATGCCCGGATCGTGCTCACGGCGGTCCGCAATTTCGGGCCCGAGCGAGCGCTGCGCGTGGCGCGGCACACGGCGGAGCGCCCGCACCCCTACGTCGTCGGGTTCGGCCTCGCCGGCGATGAACGCGTGCCGCCGGCGGAGTTCGCGGAGGCCTTTGCGATCGCGGCCGATGCGGGCCTCGGCTGCTGCGTGCACGCGGGCGAGTGGGAGGGACCGAACAGCATCCGCGCGGCGCTTGAGCTGCCCGTCAGCCGCATCGATCACGGGGTGCGCGCGATCGAGGATCCGTCACTGGTGAGTGAGCTCGCGGCGCGGCGGATCACGCTCGACGCGTGTCCGACCAGCAACGTTGTGCTCGGCGTCTACGGCTCCTACGCGGAGCACCCGCTGCCGCATCTGCGCGCGGCCGGCATCCGCGTCACCCTCGGCAGCGATGACCCGCCCTACTTCGGTGCGACGCTGGCCGGTGAGTACGCGGTCTGCGCCGAGCAGTTCGGCTACGACGACCATGAGCTGCGCGAGATCACGGCGGCAGCGATCGAGGGCGCCTTCTGCGAGGAGGCACTGCGCGTGCAGTTGCGCGCCCGGCTCTGACGCCCCGTGCCGGCAGCGATCTCGACAATCGGCCTGTCGAAGGACTATGGCTTCGGTCACGGCCTGTTTGAGCTCGACCTTGAGGTGCGGCGCGGTGAGGTGTTCGGGTTTCTGGGGCCCAACGGCGCCGGCAAGTCCACCGCGCTGCGGCTGCTGCTCGGGCTGATCAGACCCACCGCCGGATCGGCCAGCGTGCTCGGCCTCGACATCGTCGCCGATGCGCATGAGATTCACCGGCGCGTCGGCTTCCTCCCCGGGGATCTGGCGCTGTACCGCCGGCTCACGGGTCGGGCCGTGCTCGACTACCTCGGGTCGCTGCGTGGCGGCGTCAACCCCCGCGTGCGCGATGAGCTCGCAGAGCGATTCGACGCGGACCTGGGCAGGCCCGTCGGTGACCTGTCGACGGGCAACCGACAGAAGCTCGGACTGATCCAGGCATTCATGCATGAGCCGGAGCTGGTGATTCTCGACGAACCGATCTCCGGCCTCGATCCACTCGTCCAGCGCAGCTTCCACACGATGCTCGGAGAGGTCAGCGCCGAGGGGCGGACCGTGTTCCTGTCCTCGCACACGCTCTCCGAGGTCGAGCTCGTCACCGACCGGCTGGCGATTCTCCGGCAGGGGAGGCTGATCGTCGTCGACTCGATCGAGAACCTGCGCAGCGTCGCAACCCAGCGCATCCAGTTCGAGTTCGCAGGACCGGTCGCGGCGGCGGAATTCAGTGCGCTGCCGACGGTCCGCGACGTCGTCGTCGAGGGCCACAGGGTGACGGTCAGCTTCCAGGGCGCGGCAGACGCCGTCATCAAGGCCGCGGCCAGGCATGAGGTCACCGCCGTGCGTCCGCGCGATGACGACCTCGAGTCGATCTTCCTGCGCTACTACCAGGGGGACGGCGGGTGAGCCGCTCGACGCTGCTGCTGACGCTGCGCCAGCGCGCGCTCTCGACCGCGGCCGCCGGCCTCGGACTGGTCGCCGTGATGGTGGCCGTCGGGGCCCTGTTTCCGGCGGTTGGCCACACGATCGGCCAGCTCAACGTGCCCCAGAGCGTGACCAACATGCTCGGTGGCGCCGACTACGGCACAGTCACCGGCTGGTTCCGCAGCGAGGTTGGCTCGATCTACGGCCCGCTGGTCGTGGCAGCGATCGCGATCACGGGCGTTGCGGCGGTCATCGCCGGTGAGGAGGAGGATCGGATCCTGGCGCTGATCCTGGCCTATCCGCTGCGGCGCTCCGCGCTTGTGCTCTCAAAGGCGGTCGCGATCGCCCTGAGCGTCGCGCTGATCGCGTTCGCGACCTGGGTCGGCCTGATCGTCGGCGTGCTGGCGGCCGGTGGCGGCATCAGCGTCGCGAACATGGCGGCGCTGGCGATCCAGCTCGCCCTCTACGGGCTCGCCAGCGGCGCTGTCGCCGTGGCGCTGGCCGGCGCAACCGGAAGGCGCTCGTTCTCCACCGGCGTTGCCGCGGCGGTGGCGATCGTCGGGTGGCTGATCAACAGCTTCGCGCCGCTCGTCAGCTCGCTGTCCTGGCTGCGCTATCTCTCGCTCTTCTATTACTACGACGAGCACGACCCGCTGGCCAACGGCGTCGGCGTCGGCGGGCTGGTCGTGCTGGCCGCGGTCGCGGTGATCCTGACCGCGACCGGAATGGTGCTGATCGAGCGGCGCGACCTGCGCGGTTAGTGTCCCTCGGCCGCCTCGTCGAGCCGCCGGATCGCCTCGTCATACACGTCCTGGGGCAGCGGGCCGCGGGAGGCGATCTCGACGTTGCTCTGCAGATGCTCGGGTTTGCTGGTGCCGACGATCGTGCTCGACAGGGCAGGCTCGGCCAACGTGAACCGCAGCACGAACTCGTGCCGGCTGATCCCGTCGAGCAGCTCGTCGAGGCCGGCGCGGTTCCAGATGTCCTCGGCTGGGCCGTCGGGCCCGCTCAGCGGCTGCACCGTCCAGTTCTTGTCGTCGGAGGCCGTGCCGCGGCCCGCACCGCCGCGGATCAGGATGCCGGCGCCGCCGGCCGCGGCACGCCGCAGCTCCTGCTCATGGCTGCGCTGGAACAGCGAGTACGGGATCTGGAAGACGTCGAAGACCCCGAGGTCGATCTGGCTGGGCAGCTCCGGCAGCGTGCCGGACATCCCCAGGAAGCGGATCTTGCCCTCGTCGCGCAGCGCCATCATCTCGGCGACGGTGCCGCCGGCCTCCAGTTCCTCGACGGTCGGGGACATGTGCACCTGCAGCAGATCGAGCCGGTCGGTGCGGAGCCGCTTCAGGCTCTGCTCGACGCCGGCTCTGATATTCGCGGCGCTGTAGTCGTGGGGATAGGGCGCCGGCTGATCGGGTGTGACTGACAACGGGCAGCCGCACTTGGAGGCGAGGAAGAACTCGTCCCGCCGCGAGCCGACATGACGCCCGATCAGCTCCTCGCTGGTCCCGTAGTCGACCGGGGTGTCGATCAGGTTGATCCCGGCGTCGAGCACTGCGTTCAGGACGCGACCGGCCTGGGCGTCATCGACCTCGGGCCCGCGTGGCCGGCCGCGCAACTCCATCGCGCCATATCCGAGTATTGAAACCTGCTCGCCGGTGCCACCCAGGGCTCGAGTTGGGATCGCCACTGCTCCGCCTCCGATCGGTTGGACGTTCACGAGAGTCCAATTTAGGGGGCTGCCGCTCGCTGTGCGCCACTGCAGGGTGGGTGAAGACTGGGCCCGGATCAGTGCGTGCGGGTGACCTTCGAGAGCCCGCGCGGGCGGTCCGGATCGGCGCCGCGATCAAGCGCAAGCCGCCAGGCAAGCCGCTGGAGTGGGAGGATCTCAAGGATCGGGTACAGCTGCTCGGGCACGTCTGACGATGCAGTCGGCAACCCATCAGCGACTCCGACCCGTAGCACGTCAGCGTCAATTTCGGCGAGCCTCTCCAGGACCGGTTCCATCGCCGCGCCACCGCGGCCGGGAGACGTTATGGCGATCACCGGGACCGAGCGATCGATCATCGCCAGCGGCCCATGGAGCAGATCGGCGCCGGAGAACGCCATCGCGCTCAGGTAGCTGGTCTCCATCAGCTTCAGCGCCCCCTCTCGCGCCGTGGCGTAGGAGTAGCCGCGCGCCGTCAGGACCAGTCGCTCCGCGAAGCGGAACCGGGCGGAGATCAGCGAGAGTGCCTCGTCGGAGGTGAGTGCGAGCGTCTGCGCCGCGGCCTGCGGCAATCTCGCGGCGTCGGCCGCGGCCCGCTCGCCTCCGAACAGCATGTGGAGCGCGAGCAGCTCGGCGGTATAGCTCTTGGTGGCGGCGACTGCGCGTTCGGCGCCGGCACGCACATCGACGGCCAGCTCCGCGGCCGCCGCCAGCGGCGAGTCGATCGCATTCGTCACTGCGAGCGTAAATGCACCGCAGGAGCGCGCGGCCGTCACGGAATCGATCAGATCCGGCGAGCGCCCCGACTGACTCACCGCCACGAACAGCACGTCGCTCATGTCCGGCCTCGCCCGATAGACGGTCAGCGCCGATGGAGACACGAGTCCGGCCGGCAGTTGCATGCGTACCTCAGCCAGGTACTTCGCGTATAGGCCCGCATGGTCGCTCGTGCCTCGCGCCGCGATCAGCACGAACCGTGGACACGCGGACGCAATCCGAGCGGCCGCTTCGGCGAACTCCTCCGAGGCCGCCAAGAGCCCGGCGAGAACCGCCGGCTGCTGCGCGATCTCCGCCGCCATCAGCTCCCCGGCCGTCTGGCGGGGTGCAGGGAGCGTCGGGTCGGGACCGGTCATCGCAAATTGGACTATACCAATCGCGCGGAGTGGTCGGGGTGATGCTCGCCGACCGACTCCCAGGCGAGCAGCGCGGCACCGACCAGGCCGGCGCGTCCACCCAGCGGGGAGAGCCTAACCGCAGGTGGTTCCCGCCACGTGATCAGGTCGGCCAGCCTGGAGCGCAAAGGATCGAGAAGCGCGACGCCGGCCTCACTCAGACCTCCTGCGATCACGATCAGCTCTGGGTCCAGCAGCATCGTGCAGGTCGCGAACGCCAGCGCCAGTGCATCGGTGGCCTCGTCCCAGACGGCGTGGGCACGATCATCGGTCGGGACGAGCGAGATCACGTCACGCGCACTCAGGCCGTCGGGGCCACCTCGCTCGCGATAGCGCCGTTCCACCGCCGCTGCCGACGCGTAGCGCTCGAGGCAGCCACGCTGGCCGCAACTGCACCGCTCGCCTCCCGGCCAAACCGGGATGTGGCCGAGCTCACCGGCGGCGCCGGTGCTGCCCTCGATGGTCTGGCCGCCGCTGTGGACCACCGCCGCGATGCCGGTCCCGATCACAGCAACAAGATGCTCTTCGACCCCCGCGGCCAGCCCGACTCGGCGCTCCGCCAGGCCGGCGGCGCTGACATCGTGAGCGAGGACCGTCGGCAGCCCGGATGCCTGCGCGACGATGTCGCGGAGCGGCAGCTCGCGGAAACCGAGGTTGGCGGAGAACTGGGCTCGCCCCGCAGCCGGGTCCACGACTCCTGGCACCACCACGCCGATGGCTGCGATCTCGGCTCCGGCCGGTCCCGTGATCAGCTCGGCCGCCGTCGATGCCCTGCTCAGCTCGGCTATCACGGACAGCAATTCGGCCACAACCGCGTCGGGCCCGTCTGCGGCTGGCGTCGGTCGTACCAGCTCGCGCACGGGCACCCCGGCGCGACTGACCGCTGCGGCCTTGATCGTCGTGCCGCCCACATCCACCGCGATTACTGACGAGGCGCCTGCGGCCATGGGTAGCGCGATCAGTGTGGCGAACTGGCGATGGGTGCGTCGCCCCAGGTGCCCTCGGCCATGACCGCCATCACCTGAAACTGATCATCGAGCACGACCAGGTCGGCTCGATGGCCCGTCGCGATCGAGCCGATCTCACGATCGAGGCCCAGCACGCGAGCCGGGGTCGCGGATGCAGCGGCTGAGGCCGCCTCGATGCTGAGCCCGCTCAGACTGACCGCTCGGCCCACGGCCTCGTCCATGGTCAGGGTGCTGCCGGCAAGTGACCCCGTCGCGACCAGCCGAGGTTCGCCGTCATGGACATAGACCTCCTGGCCGCCGAGCTCGAACTGCCCGTCCCCGATCCCGGTCGCGTCGATTGCGTCGGTGACGAGCACGGGTGAGCTGATCAGCTCGAAGACGAAGCGGACGATCGCCGGGTGCAGGTGCCTCCCGTCGTTGATGAGCTCGCACGTGAGGTCGGCCTCCAGGGCTGCGCCCACCGCGCCCGGCTTGCGGTGGTGGAGCGTAGGCATCGCGTTGAACAGGTGCGTGGCGTGACTGATGCCGGCCCGGATGCCGGCGACCGCCTGATCGTAGGTGGCATCGGAGTGTCCCATCGCGGCGATCACTCCCGACTGGCTGAGCGACGTGATCAGTGGCAGCGCACCGTCCAGCTCGGGGGCGACCGTGACCATGCGCAGCGTGTCCCCGGCTGTCGTGCGCAGCCGATCGAGCAGCGCAGCGTCCGGTGCGGATATGTGAGCCTCGTTCTGGGCGCCGCAGCGGCGTGCCGACAGAAACGGGCCCTCCAGATGCGAGCCCAGCACGCGCCCGCGCGAGCTCGAATCTCGCGAGACCAGCGAAGCGGCCCAGCCAAGCTGCTCGTGGAGTGCATCCTCCGGAGCCGTCATCAGCGAGACGAGCGTCGACGTGGTGCCGTGGCTGTGGTGAAAGGCGACGGCCTCATCCATGGCTTCCAGCGAGTCGGCGACGCTGTGGCCGCCACCCCCATGCACATGCAGGTCCACAAATCCGGGCAGGAGCCAGGCGCCTGTGAGATCCACGACGGGCGCATCCACGTCAGGTCGGCTGGCCCCGACTGAGGCGATCCGGCCATTGGCCACATGGACCCAGGCGTCGGTGGCGACACCCCCGGGCGTGACAACGCGACCGCCGGCCAGCAGCTGCTCCGGGGCGTGGGCAGCGCCATCGATCGTCATCGCTGCCCCGAGGAGAGGCGGGTGACGGGCATCACCTTCACATCGTGCAGCCTAATGTCACTGAAACATGTCATCGCTACTCTCTTGATTCGCCCTCTGGTTTCGCGGACTGGCTAATGGTCTAGACCAGTCACCCGGGAAAGGTATAGCACGGAGCTACACCGCGTCAAGCGACACCGAGCGGAGAGAATCGCCTAGCCGGGCTCTTGACACCGGGAGTCGTCTGTGGGACAGTCCGGCGTATTGGTGTAGACCACTAGTGGTTTAGACCAGTGATGGTCTAGACACTACATGGCAAGAGCGCCGCGACCGTCTGTGGATGACCGCAGACGAAGGGTCCGCTCGGGTCGAAGGATAGGAGGACGTTCTATGAAGTATCGGAGTATCGCGGCGTTATCCGCCGTACTCGCTATGTCGTTCGGTGTCGCCACGGCAAGCACTGCGATGGCTGCCGGCAACACGCTCACCGTCTGGCTCCAGGTGGACGCCCAGAACGGATGGCCGAACCTGGTCGCGAACGCAAACAGCGCGTTCAGGCCAGACCACCCAGGTTGGACGGTCAACGTCGACTATCAGCAGTGGAGCGACCACCTGACGAAGTTCGACGCAACGATCGCCGGCAACGACACGCCGGACGTCATCGAGATGGGCAACACCGAGATGACGAAGTACATGGCGGAGGGCGCGTTCGCGAACCTCGGCTCGGTACAAGGGGTCGTTCGCGAACTCCAGCCACTGGCTGCCGGGCCTCAGCGAGTCCGCGACCTACAACAAGAAGCCCTGTACGGCGTTCCTTACTACGCCGGCTCGCGCGTCATCACGTACCGCAGCGACCTGTTCACGAAGGCTCGGCATCAAGAGGCTCCCGACGAGCCTTTCGCAGTTCGAGGCCGACATGGTGAAGATCGGGACGATGGAGAAGAAGGTCAAGGGCTTCTCACCGCTGTATGTCGGCGGCGAGGACTGGTACACGGCGCTCAGCTTCGTGTTCGACTACGGCGGCCAGATCGCCAACTACAACGGGCAAGTGGGTCGGCACGCTCGACTCGAAGAAGTCGATCGCCGGGCCTGACCGCGTTCCAGCAGTTCTTCAACGCCACTCAGTCGAAGTCGACCGCGAAGCTCGACGGAAGAACCCGTTCCCGTACACGGTGTTCTCGCAGGGCAAGACGGCCGCCAACTACGGGCCGGCCTGGTACACCTGCTGCACCGGGTGCAAGAACTACGTGCACGGTCACCAAGCAGTTCGTCATGCCGAGCCACACGAAGGGTCAGCCGATGCCGGGCTTCCTCGGTGGCTCTGACCTCGCGGTTCCGGCATCAGAGCTCGAACCAGGCAGCGGCCGCAGCGTGGATCGCCGACTTCACGAGCACGGCGAGCGAGAAGGGTCTGGCAGGCGAAGGGCAACATCCCCAACGCGACCAACCTGCTCAGCAACAGCGTCAACGACCGGGCTGCCGCGCGCAGCTGGTTCGTTCCGCAGGCCGAGAACTGGGTCAACGTCGAGAATGGGAACATCCTCAAGACGATGCTCGGCGCGATCCTCTCCGGGCAGCTCACGGTCAAGCAGGCTGCGACCGTGGCCAGTAACAACATCGCGCAGACTCTCAACCAGCCAAGTCTGAGCAGCGGCGAGCAAACGGCGGTAGTACCCGCCGCCGCGACCGAAAGGTCGCGGCGGCGCCGCCTAACGCGCCGTCGCGTCTGGCCGCGGCGCCACGCCGTACCTTCTGCTGCTGCCGACCGATCGTCGCGATCGTGGCGCTGCTCGGCTACCCGATCGTCAACCTGGTCGAGCTCTCGTTCCAGCAGTACGGGCTGGGCCAGCTGATCTCGCACCACGGCGTCTACATCGGCCTGGCCAACTACAGCAGCGTCCTCAGCGACCCGGTCTTCTGGCACACGCTGTGGCGCACGGTCATCTTCGCCGTGCGCCAACGTCGGCCTGACGATGGTGCTCGGGGCTTCTGATCGCGCTGCTGCTGGTGCGCGTCTCGACCTGGGTGCGGCTGATCCTGACCGGCGCGCTGGTGCTCGTCTGGTCGATGCCGCCGGTGGTCGCGGTCCAGGTCTGGAACTGGATGACCAACCTCCAGAACGGGATTCTGAACTACACGCTCACCCAGCTCAGCATCGGCAACTTCTTCCAGCACAACTGGTACGCGTCGACGGCCTCGCAGTACGCGATGGTGACGACGCTGATCGTCTGGGGCGGGCTTCCGTTCGTGGTGATCACCGTCTACGCGGCGCTCTCCCAGGTGCCGCACGAGCTCGTCGAGGCAGCCCAGATCGACGGCGCGCGTGCCTGGCGCGTCCTCAAGGACGTCACGCTGCCGGTCGTCAAGCCGGTGCTGCTGATCCTCACGAGCCTGTCGATCATCTGGGACTTCGGCGTGTTCACCCAGCCGTACCTGCTGATCGGCCCGGGCCAGCAGATCGCCGGACAACTACCTGATGAGCGTCTACCTCTACATCGAGGGTTACGCGCCAGACGAACTATGGGAAGGGCGCAGCGATCTCGATCCTGATGCTCGCGATCGTGGCTGTCCTCAGCATCTTCTATGTGCGCGCGATGTTGCGGACGGGTGACGAATGAGCCAGCAGAGCGTTCGCACCGCCTCGGCTGGAACATCGTCGGGCTCGTCCTGTTCGTCGTCATCGCGTTCCCCATCTACTGGATGATCGCGACGGCTTTCAAGCCGGACAGCCAGATCTATGGCTATACGCCGACGTTGTTCCCGACGCACCCGACGCTGCAGCACTTCCAGGACGCGATCAACCACCCTACTTCTGGACCGACGTGAAGAACAGCTTGATCGTCGTGCTGGTCACGGTCGCGGTCGCGCTGTTCCTCTCGTTCTTCGCTGCGCGTCGCACTGGCGAAGTACCGCTTCACCGGGCGCAAGCTGTTCATCGTGCTGGTGATCGGCATCCAGATGCTTCCGCAGACCGGGCTGCTGATTCCGATCTACGTGGTGCTCGGCTCGTTACCACGTGGTCAACACGCTCAGCGGGCTGATCCTCGTCTACCTGACGTTCGCGCTCCCGTTCTGCGTGTGGACGCTGCGCGGCTTCATGATCGGGATCCCCAAGGAACTCGAGGAGGCGGCGATGGTCGACGGCTCGACGCGCCTCGGCGCCTTTGTCCGGATTCTGCTGCCACTGGTGGCGCCGGGGCTGGTCGCCACGTCGGTGTTTGCCTTCATCACCAGCTGGAACGAGTACATCTTCGCCAACACGATCATGACCGGCGGACCGAAGCAGACGATCACCGTCTGGCTGTCGCTGTTCACGGCGGAGCCCGCGCCGTCGACTGGGGCGCTCTGATGGCGGCATCGACACTGATCTCGATCCCGGTCGTGGTCTTCTTCCTGTTCGTTCAACGTCGAATCGCGTTCGGCCTGACGTCCGGCGCCGTAAGGGGTTGAGGTGACGCACACAGCCAGAGCAGGATGCTCGTATTTCGGAGTGCGGATCCCGCGGCACGTGCGCCGCGACATGGCGGACCTGGCGGAACGCGGGTACACCGGCGTCCTGCACACGTTCTCGGAGAACGACTTCAGACTACTACCGCGGCACGATGGCCGAGATCGTCGCCATCAGCCACGACGGAGGGATTGTTCGTCGAGGCGAGCCCCTGG
Organism: uncultured Conexibacteraceae bacterium; assembly: GCA_963785385.1. Classification (GTDB taxonomy): domain Bacteria; phylum Actinomycetota; class Thermoleophilia; order Solirubrobacterales; family Solirubrobacteraceae; genus Palsa-465. Next base: position 455,145 of record CAWAVA010000005.1, read on the forward strand.
GGGCTCGGTCGCACATTCGGTGGTGAGGCGGAGAGCCGCTGGGTCGCATTCCATCCGGAGGAGTGCCAGGTGCTGGACGATGGGCGCCGCGTCGCCGCCGCCTGCCTCAACAGCCCCGCCTACCGTGCTACTGCAAGGAGTGGGCGGACTGGGTGATCGAGTGCGGCGTCGACATCGGTCTTCTGGGACGAGCCGGCGTGGGTCGTGCCCGCGCACGTCGGCGTCGACGACCCCACGCGCTGGACCTGCCGCTGCGATCGCTGCGCCGAGCGCTTCGGTGGGCCGATCCCGACCGAGCGGACGCCGGAGGTGCGAGGCATTCCGCCAGGCGTCGGTCGTCGACTTTCTGCGCGAGATGGTCGCACACGTCGCCGCTCGTGGCGGAGCAAGCGCGATCTGCCTGCTGCCCGCGACCGAGGGCGCCGTCGGCATGGCCGACTGGGACGAGGTGGCAGCGCTGCCAGGGCTCTCGATCCTTGCCACCGACCCGTACTGGAAGCACTGGGGCGAGGCGGCCGGACCGTTCGTGCGGCGCTTCGCGCAGCTGCTGCGCGAGACCGCCGACCGCGCCGGCGTCGGCGCGCAGCTGTGGTTGCCGAGCTTCGGCCTCACGCGCGATGACATTCCCGAGCTCGAGGATGCGGTCGCGGCCTCTCGCGAGGAGGGCGTCGCCGATCTCTGGACGTGGGGATACGAGGCGTGCCGGCACATGACGCACCTGGCGACTCCGGATGCGGCGCTGGTCTGGGAGGCTGTCAGCGCCGCCCTGTCGGGCGTCCCGCAGCCCGCGGGATCACCTGAGCTTTGACGCCAGGCGGGTGACGAGGGTCACCCGGTCGCCGCGAAACCAGGTGAGGCCGACCTCGACCGGAGCGCCCTCCGTGTCGAAGTTCAGGCGGCTGACGACGAGCATCGGCGTTCCCACGTCCACCTTGAGCGGCCCTGCCTCGCGCGGGGTCGCCGGGGCGGTCTCGATCGACTCCTCGCCGGCGCGCAGGCGCGTCTCGTACTGGTCGGCGAGTATCGCGTGCAGAGAGTCGCGCGTGCGTATGAGACGAGTCAGTCCCTCGAAGCGCTTGGCCGACAGCCATGAGGTCTCGATTGCGATCGGCCACGCGTCGGCCAGCCTCAGACGCTCGATCCTGTAGATCGGGGCCCGGGGGGCGACGTCCAACTGCCTCGCCAGCTCCGCGCTTGCGGCGACCCGCTGGGTGCCGAGCACCTGCGCGGACGGCGTCAGGCCGCTTGCGTTCACCTGCTCGGTGAAGCTCGCAAGGTAGAGCGGCCAGGTGATCTTGGGCTCGGCCACGTAGGTGCCGGAGCCCTGGCGGCGGACCAGGCGTCCTTCCACCACAAGCTCACTCAGCGCCTGGCGCACGGTCGTCCGCGATGTCTCCCAGCGCACCGCGAGCTCGCGCTCAGTCGGCACCGGCGAGCCCGGATCGAGCGAACCAATCAGCTCGAGCAGGTCCTGTTTGACCGTGTAGTACTTGGGTTCGGCCGGGGCCGTCTGGTCAGTCCGTGTCGCCATCACGCTTGATTCTGCTCAATTCAGGCGTTCGCCGGTTCCCGGGTTGAACAGGTGCGCGCCCTCCATGTCGATCGTGAAGCTGAGCTCCTCGCCCCTTCTCGGGAGACCGCGGCCGTCACAGCGGAGCACCCACGTGCGAGCGCCGGCCGGATCGTCGGGGAGCTGACCGTACACGTAGGCGTCGGCGCCGAGCTCCTCAACCAGCGTCACCGTCATCGTGAGTGCTCCCGGGCTGCCGGACGCGACCTGGACAACAGCCTCGGGTCTGATGCCCACCGTCACGGAGTCCAGCGCCGCCGCGCTCGCAGAGCCGATCGCTGCGCGCGGCAGCTGCACAACGACGCCGCCGAGCAGCGCACCGTCCCCGCTGAGCTTCGCCTCTCGCAGGTTCATGGCCGGGCGAGCCGATGAAGCCGGCAACGAATATGATTCGTCGGGCGGTCGTAGAGGTTGCGCGGGGTATCGACCTGCTGCAGGCAGCCGTCCTTGAGCACCGCTACGCGGTGGCCCATGGTCATCGCCTCGACCTGATCATGGGTCACGTAGATAGTCGTCGTGCCGAGCCGCGCTGCAGGCCGGCGATGTTGGCGCGCGTCTCGACCCGCAGCTTGGCGTCCAGGTTCGAGAGCGGCTCGTCCATCAGGAAGACGCTGGGCTCGCGAACGATCGCCCGACCCATGGCAACCCGCTGGCGCTGTCCGCCCGATAGCGCCCTCGGCTTGCGGTCGCAGGTGCTCGAGATCGAGCGGGCTGCGGCCTCGCGGACCTTCTGCCGGCTCGCTCTGCCTTCGGAACGTGGCGGAGCTTGAGCGCGTAGCCCATGTTCTCGTCGACCGACATGTGCGGGTACAGCGCGTAGTTCTGGAAGACCATCGCGATGTCGCGGTCCCTGGGCGGACATCTGGAGACGTCGGCGCCGTCGATTAGGATCTCGCCGGCGGTGACGTCCTCAAGGCCGGCGAGCATCCGCAGGGCCGTCGACTTGCCCGAACCGGATGGCCCGACGAGGACCATGAACTCGCCGTCCTCGACATCGAGGCTCAGCTGCTCAACCGATGGGGTTTCCGCCCCCGGGTAGACGCAGGTTGCATCATGTAACTGATCCTCGCCATTTGTTCTCTCCTTGAGGCCCTTGCGGGCGTGACAACTGGTCTAGACCAGTCGCAGAAAGGTACAGCAGTCCCCTGAATTTCGTCAAGCCCGCGCAGGCGCGACAAGCACCACCGCCGCGGGTGCCGTTGTGCTGGCCGGCGTCATCTGAGCGGGCCGACACGCCGCCGGGTAGCAAATCGCCGAGCGTCCTCTCGGCGACCGGCGCGCGCGCTGTAAAGAGTCGTCTCAAGCCCGCTCTCAGCAGCAACTACGGAGGCATCAATTGGCCGCAAACGCAGGTACTTTCGCGCAGGGTTCGGCGCTGCTGCACTTCACCCGCAACGGCGACTTCGGGCCGGACGGCGCCGAGCTGCTGGTGCTCGAGCGCGGCGAGGGCGCCTACGTCTTCGACACCGACGGCAACCGCTACGTCGACGGGCTCTCGAGCCTGTTCTGCTCGCAGATCGGCTACTCCTTCGGCGAGGAGATGGGCGGCGGTCGCGGCCGAGCAGCTGCAGCAGCTCGCCTTCAACACGATCTGGGGCACCGCCCACCCGCCGGCGCTCGAGCTCGCCGACCGGCTCGCCGAGCTCGCGCCCCGACGCGCATCAACAAGGTCTTCTTCACCTCCGGCGGCTCGGAGTCGGTCGAGGCCGCCTGGAAGATCGCCCGCCAGTACCACGTCGCCAACGGCGAGCCGCAGCGCCTGAAGGCGATCGCGCGCCACATCGCCTACCACGGCGTCACGCTCGGCGCGCTCGTCGTTCACCGGCGTGCCCGGCTACAAGGAGCCGTTCGGCCCGCCCGCGATCGACACCCGCCACGTCTCCAACACCAACCCGTTCCGCACCGAGCTCCAGGGCGAGGCGCTGACCGCCAAGCACCTCCTGCAGGAGATCGAGGACGCGATCCTCGAGGAGGGCCCCGACACGATCGCCGTGATCATCGCCGAGCCGGTGCAGAACGCCGGCGGCTGCCTGGTGCCGCCGCCGGGCTACTGGCCGGGCCTGCGCGAGCTCGCCGACCGCTACGGGATCCTGCTGCACGCCGACGAGGTGATCACCGGCTTCGGCCGGCTCGGCGAGTGGTTCGGCGTCACGCGCTTCGACGCCACGCCCGACCTGATCACCGTCGCCAAGGGCCTCACCTCGGCCTACGCGCCGATGGGCGCGGTGCTGGTCTCCGACAAGGTCGCCGCGCCGCTCTACGAGGACAAGCGCACGCTGCTGCACGGCATCACCTTCGGCGGTCACCCGCTGTGCGCCGCGATCGCGCTCAAGAACCTCGAGATCTTCGAGCGCGAGGGCGTGCTCGAGAACGTCCGCGCGCACGAGGCCGGGCTGCAGCGCGCGGCTCGAGCAGCTCGGAGGACCTGCCGATCGTCGGCGACGTGCGCGGCGCCGGCTTCTTCTGGGCGGTCGAGCTCGTCAAGGACGAGGACAACACGCCGCTTCGACGCCGACGAGCGCGAGCGCCTGCTGCGTGGCTACATGCCGCGGCGCTGCTGCGAGGCCGGCCTGATCGCCCGCGCCGACGACCGCGGCGACGCCGTCCTGCAGATCGCGCCGCCGCTGATCTCCGACGACGAGATCCTCGACGAGATCGTCGACAAGATGCGCACGCGTCCTGGTCGGCGCCCAGCAGGAGTTGGCGCTCGCATGAGTGACGGTGCTCGTGGCGGCTCCCGCCTGGCACTGGCGCCGCACAACCGGGTCGCGAACAGCTGCTGCAACGCGCGCTGCGGCTCTCGTGGATCTCGATCTGCTTTGGTCTGGTCTCCGGTGCGGTCTCGGTCGCATCGGGGATCGCCGAACACAGCCTCGGCGTGCTCGCGGCCGGGCTGTCGGTGCTGGCCGATGTGACAGGCTCGATCGTGCTGGTCTGGCGCTTCCGCACCGAGCGCTCCGACCCGGTCGCGGCTCAGCGCGTCGAGGAGCTGGCGGCGCTGGCGGTCGCCGCGGCGCTGGCGATCATCGCGGTCGCGCTGCGTTCGAGTCGATCAGTGCGCTGATCGCCGGCAGCCATCCGGGCGGCGGCTCGGTGACGGTGGTCATGGCAGCGGTCGTCGTTCGTGGTGCTGATGCCGCTCGCCTACCTCAAGCGCGCACCGCGACGCGACTGGGCAGCCACGCGCTCAAGGGCGACAGCACACTGAGCGCGATCGGCGCGGGCACGGCGATGCTGGCGCTGCTCGGGCTGCTGCTAACGACGTCTTCGACTGGTGGTGGGCTGACCGGGTGGTCGCGCTTGTGATTGCGGCCGTGGCACTGGTCGAGGCGCGCACGTTGCTGACGGCCGAGCACGCTCCAGACTGAGCCACGAGCCGACGCAGCCGACGGTCTGCAAAAGTCTGTACTCGAGCAAGCGAAGGAGATCAGGCGATGCCACGCGCGGTCAGGTTCGGGGAGTACGGCGGGGTCGAGGTGCTGGATGTGGTGGAGGTCGATCAGCCGCAGCCCGGTGAGGGGCAGCTGCTGGTTCGCGTCCGGGCGGCGGGCATCAACCCGTTCGAATCCAAGCTACGCGCGGCATGATGCGCGGACGACATTCCCGTCAGCTTTCCGGCGCCACAGGGCACCGATGTGGCCGGCGTGGTCGAGCAGGTGGGCACCGGTGTGACGGAGTACACGCCCGGCGATGAGGTGCTTGGCACCACGAGCAAGCGCGGCAGCCAGGCGGAGCTGGCGCTGGTCTCGGACTCCCGCGTATTTCGGCGGCCGGCGCAATTGCCCTGGGAGGTCGCGGGCGGGCTCTGGACGGTCGCGACCACCGCGTTGCGGCGGTCGCTGCGGTATCGCCCGGTCGCGGCGACACCGTCGTCGTTGCCGGCGCGGCGGGAGGAGTCGGTGGGCTGGCGGCACAGCTCGCGCGTCACCGCGGCGCGACCGTGCTCGGGATTGCCGCCGAGCGCAGCCACGCCTGGCTGCGCTCGCGCGGGATCGAGCCTGTCAGCTACGAGCATCCAACGGCTGAGGACGGACTCCCCCAGCGGCTGGCCCGGGCGGCTGCCGGGGCGCGGCCGACCGCCTTGATCGACGCCGTCGGTGGCGGCTATGTCGAGCTCGCCGTCGAGCTGGGGATCGCGCCCGAGCGCATCGACACGATCGCCGACCCAGCGGCGGCGCAGCGCTTCGGCGCCCACGACGGACGGTGGTCAGGCGGCATCCACGGTCGAGGTCGTCGCCGACGTGGCGCAGCTGATCGCGGCCGGTGAGATCGAGCTGCCGCTTGCCGCAAGCTTCCCACTCGACAGCGTTCGCGAGGCCTACACGCTGCTCGATAGCGGCCACCCGCCGGGAAAGATCGTCCTGATCCCATGAGCTCCACGACGGCGACCCGGGTCAGGCCGATGACCGAGGCTGACCTGGCGGAGGCGGCGACCGCCTCGGCCGAAGCCTTCGGACTCGACATCGGCACCCCAGAGCCGCGCCGCATCTGGGAGGAGCGACTTCAGCACGGGCTTGTGACCGACCCGCACGGCTCATTCGTGACGGAGAGCCACGGTCGCGTAACCGGTATCGCGCAGGCGGTGATTCGCGATCGCCTGTGGATTCTGTCGCTGCTGACCGTCAGTCCGACGTGGGGCCTCGGCGGTGAGGGGCGGGCGCTGATCGAGGCCGCGCTGGGCTACGACCGCGACACCGAGGGCGGGATCATCATCGCCTCCAACGACCCACGCGCCCTGCGCCTCTACGCCTCCTGCGGGTTCACGCTGGCGCCGGCCTTTCGAGTCGACGGCAGTCTCGACCCTGCGTTGCTCCAGGCCCCTGACCCGCGCGTCAGCGCCGTGGCCCCCACCGAGCTGGGGACTCTCGCGCCGATCTCACGCGCGGTCCGTGGTGCAGAGCACACGCTCGACTTCAGCTGGCCGCTGTCCCGCGGTGGGGAGATCCTGCGCCTCCAGGACAGAGGCTTCGTCGTGACGATGCCGGGGCGCGGCATCTGGGCATTGGCTGCTCACGACGAGCAGGCGGCCACGGCCCTGCTGTGGGCGGGTCTGCACCGCCTGCGCGACGAGCCGCAGGTTGGCATCAGCTTCCTCGGTGGCGACCAGGACTGGGCGCTTGACGTTGTTCTTGCGGCACGGCTTTCATTCCGGACCAACGGCGCGATCGCGACGCGCGGCGCGGTCGGCCCGATGTACCCGTATATCCCGAGCCCGCCGTTTGCGTGAGCGCCTCCGCTGCCGAGTCGCCCGGCAGGGCCGAGGCCGTAGGTAACGCATTCAGGCAGGCCGGTCGCTTCGACCGCGCGAAGGTGTCGTTGCGCAGCGGCGTCGTCGGCGCGATCCCGGTCGTGGCGATGATGTCGTTGGGAACGATCCTCGGCTCGCAGTCGGCAGCGGTCACGATGGGCGTCGGCGCGATGCTGGTCGGCGTCGCATGGCGCGCGGGTGAAGGCCCGCTGGTGCCGCCGATAGGGACGATGGCGGGCGCGACCACCGCGCTTGGGATCGCAACCCTCGCCGGTTCGCTGACCGGCGACGCTGCCCTGGCTGCATCTGCTGGTGCTCGTGATCTTCTGCCTGGTTGCCGGCAGCGCCGTCTCGCTGGGGCGGCGTGGGTCGGTCGTCGGCAACCAGTCGCTGATCGCGTTCATCGTCTTCGGCCGGTTCCCTGAGAGCCTTCCGCGAGCGCTGGCGCTGACCGGGCTGGTGCTCGCCGGGGGCGTCGCCCAGACCCTGTTCGCGGCGCTGGTCGCGGTGCCGATTGCGTGGCGTCGCCAGCGAGAGGCGCTGGCCGCCGCCTACCTCGCCCTGGCGGAGTTCACCGCCGAGGTGACGCCCTCCTCGATTCCGGCCGCCGCGGCGCTCGACGCGGCCGAGTCGGTGCTGGCCGCGCCGGCGCTGTTCGCCGACACGAACCGCAACGCGTTGGCCGATCTCGTCAGTCAGGGGCGCCGCATCCGCCTTGAGCTGATGGGCTTCAGCGCGCTTCTGGCGCAACTCGGACGGACCGAGCCGGCGCTTGCCGACGGCCTCCGCCGACGGCGTGCGCGAGGCGGTCTCACGGCTGCGGGAGCTGCTGACCCTGACCGTTGCGGCGATCCGGGGTGACGAGGCCGCCGCGCTTCCGGCGCGGGCGGCCGAGCTCAGCGATTGGGGCACGACACGTGAGCCGCTGCCATCGACAGCGCTCGATCAGCGGATCGCGGCACTGGTCGGGCAGGTCGCGGCGGCGGCCCGCTTGGCCGCCGCCCTGCGCTCTCCGGGCAGCACCGGGGTCGCGATCCCGACGGGCAGGCCCAGCCGCGGCACGCGACGGATCCGGCGACGGATCCTCTCCGATCTGCAGCGCATGCGCAGCGCGACCACGATCCACACTCCGGTCGGACGGCATGCGCTGCGGCTCGCGGTCGTGGTGGCGCTGACCGAGCTGCTGGTCCAGCGGCTGGCGCTGCCGCGCGCCTACTGGGCGGTTGTGGCCGCCGCAACGGTGCTGCGGCCTGAGTTCGGCGCGACCTTCACCCGCGGCGCCGAGCGCGTGCTGGGCACCATGCGCCGGCGTCGTCGTGGCAACGCTGATCGCGGTCGCGCTGGACCCGAGTGGCTGGGGCGTGGTCGCCGTGGTGGGCGCGCTTGCGGTTCTTCACCTACGCGGTGTTCCCGGCCAGCTTCACGGCGGGCACGGCGATGCTGACCGGCGTGATCGTGTTCCTTCTGCACGCCGTCTCTCCGGACACCGCCCAGACGGCGCTGGATCGCGGCATCGACACCGCGATCGGCGGTGCCATCGGTCTGGCCGCGTACTGCGCTGTGGCCGACCTGGTCGGCGCTGTCCGCGGGGCCGCTGCTGGGACGCTCGTGGATGCCCAGCATGTCTACCTCGATGCGGTGCTGAACGGGCTGACGACGGGAAGGCGCATGTCCGACGCGCGGTTGCGAACGCTCGCGCGCCAGGCGCGCGTGGCCTTCACCGACGCCCAGAGCGGCGATCGACCTGGCGCGCAGCGAACCGCACCGCGGCGACACCGATCCGGGCGCCGCGGCGCACGACGCTGAGCGCGCTGCGGCGCGTCGTCTACGGCGTGCATGTGCTGCGGCTGGATTCCGCCGCGGTCCCCGAGCAGCGCGCGATCCGGCCGCTCGTGCCGCTCCAGTTCGGGCTCGGGGAGGCGCTGTCGGCGCTGGCGGCGGCATCGAGAGGCGAACGGCCGCGCTTTCCGCGCGCTGCGCGCGCCGCTGCGCGAGCTCGCCAGGGCTCAGCCCGAACTGCTCACGCAGCCGCTGTGGGCGGCCTTGGACGAGCTCGTCGACGCGACCGACACGGCTGCCGCCACGCTCGGCCTGAGCGTGCCATGAACAACGAGCGCTAACCGAGTCCTAAGCTCGCACGCGCAACCTTTCGGGAATCCTTGGGTTTCAAGCCCCAGGAACGCGGCCGGCGCCATCGGTTCTGCAGGCAATGCTGCTGAATCTGCGAAAATCGGCTGCTAGAACTACGCATTCCCCCTGCCAGTCATGAGCTCAAAGATGATCCGACCAATGAGGCTGTTGCCGCTCCTTGCGGTGCTTGCCGCCTGCCTGTCGCTGCCCGCCATGGCCGGCGCGAAGGTCACCTACTCGATGAAGTGGAACAAGTCCGCGCTGCTGGTCAACCCGAGCAAGGGCGATGGTCTCGATGCGATCAGCTGCAGCTCGACCACCAAGGTCAACCTCTGCGTCGCCGGTGATCTCAAGGGGGGCGTCTGGGCGACCGCGCACCCTTCGCGGCCGGGCAAGGGCTGGCGCCGTGAGGTGATCGACAACACCGCCTACGCGATCACCGGCGTCTCGTGCCCGACGACGACGCTGTGCGTCGCCGTCGACTCAACCGGACAGGTGTTCCATTCGATCAAGCCGCTGGACGGCGCAAGCGCCTGGAGCAAGCCTTCGCGTGTCGACACCGCGACCCAGGCCGGCGGCGCGTACGCCGGCTTCTCCGGCATCTCCTGCCCGACGGCCAAGCTCTGCGTCGCGGTCGACAACGCCGCCAATGGTCAGGTCGCCTACACGACCACCCCGACCGGTCCGTCGAGCTGCATGGCATCTCGTGACCGTCGCGCAACAACGTCACCTGAGCTCGGTCTCGTGCTCATCGGCCACGCTCTGCGTGATCGGCGGCAGCGACGCGTTACTACTCGATCACGCCGACCGGCGGCGCCAGCGCCTGGAAGCCGGCCGGCACGCTGAGCGGCAGCGCCGCAGTGATCGCGTCGCTGAGCCTGCCGCAGCGCGAAGCTGTGCGTCGGCGTCGGCTACGGAAACGCCGGCGCGGGTCTGGCGACCGCCGCGTCGACCCCGACCACCGGCGCCACCGCGTGGGCCGTGACTGCGATCGGCCAGCGACCCGCCGGCGCAGGGCGCCGGCCTGCTCGACAGCGTCAGCTGCCTGAGCGACGAACTTCTGCGTCGCCGTCGACACCTCCTCGGCGCGTACACGACCACGACGCCGGTTCGCGGCGGCTGGAGCGCGGCGCACGCGCTGAAGAAGGCGTCGCAGTCGACCCAGCGCGGTCGCCTGCAACCGGAAGCTCTGCGTCGAGGTCGACAACCGTGGCACCGCCACCTACGGCGTGGTCAAGGCCCTCGTCGTCGACGACCTCCACAGGCACCAGCACCACGACCAAGACCGGGTGAGCGCGCGGCGGACCGCCGCGATGTCGTGCGGCCGCCTCCGACACTCGATACCTTGGCCACATGCAGTCGATCGGGGACAGCGGCGCCGGGTGTCTCGCGCGGGCAGCGGCTCGTCGGCCGGCTCTGAGAACGAGGCCTACTACCTCGGCTACTGCTTGAGAAGTGGGATGCTCGGGATCGAGCCGCCGCGGAGGCTGGCCGGCGTCGCACGGGCCTTCCGCGACTACGGCATGCTCGGGGCCGTCGTCGCGATCGCGGCGATCCGTCATCCCGACCGCACGGCGGTCATCGACGAGCGCGGTGTAGCTGACCTATCGCGAACTGGACGATCGCGTGAACGCGCTTGCCACCGCCTGGCTCGACCGCGGTCTGCAGGCCGGTGAGGGTGTCGCGATCATGACCCGCAACCACGCCGGGTTTCTCGAGGCGCTGTTCGCCGCAGCCAAATGCGGCGCCCGAGTGGTTCTCCTGAACACGGGCTTCTCGGGCCCGCAGGTGCGGGAGGTCAGCGACCGCGAGGGGGTCGACCTGTTCGTCTACGACGAGGAGTTCGAGCCGCTGGTCGCGGAGCTGGAGCTCCGACACGGACGCCTCCGCGCCTGGACCGACACTCGCGATGGCGCGGAGGACACACTCGCGGGCCTGATCTCCTCGACCGCGTCGCGGCGGCCGCCGAAGCCGGCCCGTGCTCCGCGCCTTGTGATCCTCACGAGCGGCACGACCGGAACCCCCAAGGGTGCCGGGCGCGACGTGCCGGTGTCGCTCTCGCCCGTCGGGGGGCCCGCTCAGCAAGGTCCCGTTCCACTCCGGCGACGTCGCCCAGATCTCGGCGCCGCTGTTCCATGCGCTCGGTTTCACGCAGGCGCTACTGCAGATCGGGCTCGGCGCGACATTGGTGCTCGAGCGCCGCTTCGTGCCGGCCGACACACTCGAGAGCCTCAGCCGCCACAGCGTGACGACCTGGGTGATAGTGCCGGTGATGCTGCAGCGCGTGCTGGCGCTCCCGGATGCCGAACGGGCCGGCCTACGACCTCTCGCAGCTGCGGATCATGTACCTCAGCGGTTCGCAGCTCGGGACCGACCTCGCCCGACGCGCACGCGACGCTCTGGGCCCGGTCCTCTACAACCTCTACGGCTCGACCGAGATCGCATACGCGACGATCGCGACCCCGGAGGATCTCGACGCGGCGCCCGACTGTGTCGGTCGGGTCGTGCGCGGCGCCGTCGTCAGGATCCTCGGCGCCAGATGGCCGGGAACTGCCGCAGGGTGAGACGGGCCGGATCTTCGTCGGGCACATGCTCGAATTCGAGGGATACACGGGCGGCGGCGACAAGGAGCGCATCAGCGGCATGGTCTCCTCGGGCGACGTCGGCCACTTCGACGCCGAGGGGCGGCTGTACATCGACGGACGTGACGACGAGATGATCATCTCGGGCGGTGAGAACGTGTTCCCGCGTGAGGTTGAGGATCTTCTGCATCTGCACCCCGCGGTGCTCGAGGCTGCGGCCGTCGGCGTCCTCGATGACAGCTTCGGTCAGCGCCTGATGCGTGTTCGTGGTGCGGCGTGACGGCGCCGAGCTCGACGAGGACGAACTGAAGGCCTATGTGCGCGACAACCTCGCGCGCTACAAGGTTCCGCGTGAGGTCGTGTTCCTCGAGGAGCTGCCTCGCAACCCCACCGGCAAGGTGCTCAAGCGCGAACTGGTGGAGCGCTGAGCGTGGCGCTCACAATCGTCAACCGCACCCGCGGCGACAGCATCGTCTGCGCGCGCACAGAGGTCGCCGACACACCGTGGCGCAGGCTGCGCGGCCTGCTCGGACGAGCGTCGCTGCCGGAGGGCGACGGCATGCTGTTCCGCGGAGAGTCCTCGATTCACAGCGCCTTCATGCGCTTCGATTTCGACGCGGTATTCATGGACCGCGAGCTGCTGGTGGTCGGCGTAGCTGAAAATATTCCGCCGTGGCGTGCCCGTGGGGCAAAGGGGACGCGTAACATCCTCGAACTGGCGGCAGGAGAAATCTCACGCACAGGAGTCGAAATCGGCGACCAGCTCGCCGAGAGGGAAATGCCCGATGCCGACACGGCAATCGTCACGCCAAGCAGCTGACGGACCTCCCGTACCGTCACTGGAGATCGTTCCCGGTCTGCAGCCTGCCCCAGATGGTCGCGGCGGGAGCGTCGGCCCGTCGCCCTCCGTGCGGCTGCGAGTCGGCGTGATTGCACTGGTCGGGGCAGCCGTCGTCGCAGGCGCAGTGTTCATGCTCACTCGAGGTCTCGGACACGACCGCACCGGCGCTCGCGTGATCGTGCTGCGGCAGGTGGCCGCCGTGCCGAGCGCCCACATGCTGCCGGTGTCGATCGCCGAGAACAGCGCCTCGGTCTCAGGTGCGCGTCTGGCGATCGTCGACGCGTCACCGCCGCCGAAGCCGCCACCGGTGAAGGTGACGCCGGCGGCTCCACTCGAGTCTCTCAACCAGTCAGCTGCTTGAGACGACCCAGGGCCGCTCGCCGTTCACGCCCGTCTCCTATCTGCAGACCGCCTTCGAATCGGCCGCGCAGAGCTACGGGATCCCCTGGCGTCTCCTGGCTGCCGTCGAGTACATCGACGGTCGCGACTCGCTGGCGCTGGCCGGTGTCTCCTCGCAGCCGCCCAGCTCGACCCGGGTTCGTCCGCAGGTTCTGGCGCAATCGGTGGCGGCGACCGAGCAGCCCAGCGCTTCGCTGCTCGCAGACGCCAGGCACCTGGCCGCGGACGGAGCCGCCGATTCGCCGGCGACGGCGGTTGCCAGCTACACCCACGGCGACCCGAGCGTCTCGGAGGTGCTGACCGTCGCGCAGCAGATCTCCTCGAGCAGTGTCTCCGTGAGCACCGGACCGCTCGCCAAGGTCGTCGCGATGCAGAACGAGGCACGGCTGCTCAACAGGCTTCCGTACGTGTGGGGCGGCGGCCACACAGAACCGGCCTGGGTCGTCGGCAGCGGTTATGACTGCTCCGGATTCGTCTCAGAGGTGCTGCACGCGGCCGGGTATCTGAGCTCGCCCGACACGACCCAGACGCTGCCCGGCAGCGCCGGGATCGTCGAAGGGCCCGGAAAGTACGTGAGCATCTATGACCGCACCATCGCGACGGTCCGCAAGTGGGTCAAGAAGAAGCAGATCGTCACCGTGAAGCGGGCCGATCAATCCCGACACGATCGGGGTGCATGTCGAAAAGGGGCGGAAGTCCAACGCTGAGACGTCGGTGTCGATTCGGCTGCCGAAGTGGGTCGGGCAGTGGGAAACCGTGAAGATCGCCAAGCTCGTCCGCAGTGCAGACACCACCAACAACGATGAGCACGTGATCATCGACCTCGACGGACAGTGGTGGGAGAGCGGCGGCAGTTCCGCCGACGGCGGCGCCGAGATGGTGCACAGGATCGACAATCCGGACCCCGCCTACCTCAAGACCTTCAACCAGATTCTGCATCCGTCAGGGCTCTAGCAGCGGCTCGTGCCCGTCCGCGATGTAGCCTGCGCGGCATGAGCGCCTCGGAGCTGAACGCGGACGCGATCGTCGTCGGCGGCGGCCTGGCGGGGCTGGTCGCAGGGCGCAGAGCTGGTCGCGCGCCGGCAAGCGCGTGCTGCTGCTCGAGCAGGAGCCGGAGGCGTCACTCGGGGGGCAGGCGTTCTGGTCGCTCGGCGGACTGTTCCTCGTCGATTCACCGGAGCAGCGACGCGCCCGGATCCACGACTCGTTCGAGCTGGCCTGGTCGGATTGGCTCGGCAGCGCCCAGTTCGACCGGCCTGAGGACGAGCACCCGCGACGCTTCGCGCGCGCCTACGTGGAGTTCGCCGCCAGAGAGAAGCGTGACTGGCTGCGCTCGCTGGGGCTGCGCATGCTGCCGAGCCCGGGATGGGCCGAGCGCGGCGGCGGGGACGCGCTCGCACACGGCAACTCGGTGCCGCGCTTCCACCTCGACCTGGGGGACCGGCCCGGCCGTGGTCGAGCCGTTCGAGCAGCGCGTCAGAGCCGGCGCGGCCCGCGGCCTGGTCCAGCTGGCGTTCCGGCATCGCGTGGATGAGCTGACCGTCGAACAGGGCGCCGTGGTCGGGGTCGAGGGCTCGGTGCTCGCGCGTTCGCTGGTCGCTCGCGGCCAGGAGAGCTCGCGTGAGGTCGTCGGCCGCTTCAGCGCCCGCGCGGGCGCGGTGCTGGTCGCCAGTGGCGGCATCGGCGGCAACCTCGAGCTGGTGCGTCGCTACTGGCCGGAACGACTCGGGCCACCTCCGACCGAGATGGTCGCCGGTGTCCCGGGCAGCACCGACGGCCGCATGCTCGGGATCGCCGAGCGGGCCGGTGCGAGCTGGATCGGCCGCGACCGCATGTGGCACTACACAGAGGGCATTCGCAACTGGGATCCGGTCTGGGAGAACCACGGCATCAGGATCCTGCCGGCACCGTCTTCGATGTGGTTCGACGCGACGGGCAGGCGCCTGCCGGCGCCGCTGTTCCCGGGCTTCGACACGGTCGCGACGCTCGCGCACATCGGCCGCAGCGGCCACGAGCACACGTGGTTCGTGCTCAACCGCCGGATCATCGCGCGTGAGTTCGCGCTCTCCGGCTCGGAGCAGAACCCCGACATCACCGGCAGGAGCATCGAGCAGACGCTGCGCTCGCGACTGCTGCCGGAGGTGCCCGGTCCGATCCAGGCGTTCCTCGACAACGGCGAGGACTTCGTGATCGCCGACAACCTGCGCGACCTGGTCGCCGGCATGAACGCGCTGACACCGGAGCCGCTGTTGGAGTACGAGCAGATCGAACGGCAGATCGTCGCGCGCGACCGTGAGGTCGCCAACCCCTACGGCAAGGATCTGCAGCTGATGGCGATCCGCTCAGCGCGCCGCTACCTGCCCGACCGCGTCAGCCGCGTCGTCGCTCCGCATCGGATCCTCGATCCGGCCGCGGGACCGCTGATCGCGGTCCGGCTCCACATCCTCACGCGCAAGACGCTCGGCGGGCTTGCCACGGATCTGGAGGCACGTGTGCTCGACGGCGACGGCGAACTCCTCCCCGGCCTGTGGGCCGCCGGTGAGGCGGCCGGATTCGGTGGCGGAGGCATGCACGGTTACAGCGCGCTCGAGGGCACGTTTCTGGGTGGCTGCCTGTTCAGTGGCCGCGAGGCCGGCATCTCGATGTCCGCGCGGCTCTGATCGAGTCGAAGCGACGGGCGTTTACGGACATTTTCGCCCTGAAACGTCGGTCGCTACCGCTCAACGGCGCTAGCGGCGCAGGAAGGTCGTGATCGCGGCCGCGATCGCGCGCGCCGCTCGCTTCTGAAAGGCGACGCTCGCCAGCATCTCCGCATCGGTCGCGTTGCGCATGTTCCCGCACTCGATCAGAACCTTGGGCACCGTTGTGAGGTTGAGCCCGGCGAGGTTGTCTCGCGGCTGCAGTCCGTCGACGCCGTCGTAGGTTGAGATCGGCATGCCGGTACCGGAGGCGAAGCTCGAGCGCAGGATCCGCGCAAAGCGATCGGAGGCCTTGACGACGCGGCGTTGACCGTGTCGGGCACCGGCTCGAGGACCGTGAACCCGCGACCGGACGCCGGCCCCCCGTCGGCGTGAATGTCGACTGCGACCTTCGCATGTGCGCGATCGATGATCCGGGCACGTGTGTTCACGCACGGACCCACGCCGGTGTTGCTCGGGCGGGTGAGCACAACGTGGGCACCCTCAGGCTTCAGGTCGGCGGTCAGGTAGCTCGCCACGTTCCAGTTGAACTGCGCCTCCGTGTAGCCGCTGTCGGTCTGGGTTCCAGTCGTGTCGCAGGTCTCCATCTCACGCCCGTTCCAGACCAGGTGGTTGATGAAGCTCGGATTGCTCCAGTTGCGACCGTTGTGCCCGGGATCGATCCCGATCACAACGCCCGCGAGCGGGCGGGCGGTGGAAATGTGAGCAATCGGATGGGCGAGCGCCAGCATGGGCCCCCGATTATCGCGGTCAGGTAACGTCAGGCGAAGAATGAAGATCATCTACACCTACACCGATGAGGCGCCGGCGCTCGCGACTGAGTCGCTGCTGCCGATCATCAGCGCCTTCGCCGCCGCCGCGGACGTTGAGGTCGAGACCCGCGACATCTCGCTTGCCGGCCGCATCCTCGCTCAGTTTCCTGACCGCCTGACGCCTGAGCAGTTCACCCCGGACGCGCTCACCGAGCTCGGAGAGCTCGCCAAGACGCCTGAGGCCAACATCATCAAGCTCCCGAACATCAGCGCCTCGGTACCGCAGCTCAAGGCCGCGATCAGGGAACTTCAGGGCCAGGGCTACGCGATTCCCGACTATCCCGACGGTCCCGCGACCGACGAGGAGCGGGAGACCCGCGCCCGTTACGACAGGGTCAAGGGCAGCGCCGTGAACCCGGTCCTTCGCGAGGGCAACTCCGACCGGCGGGCCCCGGCATCGGTCAAGGCCTACGCCCGCAAGCACCCGCACTCGATGGGCGCATGGTCGACCAGCTCCAGGTCGCACGTCGCGACCATGAGCGACGGCGACTTCCGCTCGACCGAGCAGGCGGTGACCGTCGCCGAGCCGACCACGATTCGGATCGAGCACGTCGCCGAGGATGGATCGGTGACGGTGCTGAAGCCGGACTTCCCGATCCTCGCCGGGGAGATCATCGACGGCGCGGTGATGCGCGCAGCGGCACTCGACAGTTTCCTGGCCGAGCAGATCGCCGACGCCAAGGCTCAAGGGATCCTGTTCTCCGTTCACCTGAAGGCGACGATGATGAAGGTCTCCGACCCGATCATGTTCGGACACGCGGTGAAGGTCTTCTTCCCGGAGCTGGTCGGAACGCCCGGCTGGGACCCCAACGACGGGCTCGGCGCGCTGCCTGCCGGCACGGAGATCCCCTACTCGGAGGAGGAGCCGGGGCTGGCGATGGTCGACTCGGACCGCGGCATCACCAATCTGCACGTCCCCAGCGACGTGATCATCGATGCGTCGATGCCGGCCGCGATCCGCGCCTCCGGCCAGATGTGGAACGCGCACGGCGAGCAGCAGGACACCAAGTACGTGATCCCCGACCACTCCTACGCTCCGCTGTACGCCGAGACGCTCGAGGACTGCAGGCTGCACGGCGCCTTCGATCCGGCGACGATGGGCACGACGCCCAACGTCGGGCTGATGGCCCAGGCGGCCGAGGAGTACGGCTCACACGACAAGACGTTCGAGATCGAAGGGGCCGGCAGGGTACGGATCGTCGACGCCTCCGGCGCGACGCTGATCGAGCATGAGGTGGAGCCGGGCGACATCTGGCGCGCCTGCCAGGTCAAGGACGCGCCGGTTCAGGACTGGGTCCGGCTCGCGGTCGCTCGCGCTCGCGCGACGGGCGCGCCGGCGGTGTTCTGGCTGGACGAAACGCGCGCCCACGACGCTGAGCTGCTCAAGAAGGTGCGCCCCGCGCTTGCGGAGCTGGACACCGATGGGCTCGAGATCAGGATCCTGCCGATCGGCGAGGCTACCCGCTTCACGCTGGCCCGCGCCCGCGCCGGCGAGGACACGATCTCGGTCACCGGCAACGTTCTGCGCGACTACCTGACCGATCTGTTCCCGATTCTCGAGCTCGGCACCAGCGCCAAGATGCTCTCGATCGTGCCGCTGATGGATGGCGGCGGGATGTTCGAGACCGGCGCCGGCGGCTCGGCGCCCAAGCACGTTCAGCAGTTCGTCAAGGAGAACCACCTGCGCTGGGATTCGCTCGGTGAGTTCCTGGCGCTGGCCGTCTCGTTCGAGCTGCTGGGGGAGAAGACCGACAACGCTCGCGCGCAGGTGCTGGCCGACACGCTCGACCGCGCGACCGGAAGTGTGCTCGAGGAGCAGCGTTCACCGCTGCGCCGTGTCGGCGAGCTGGACAACCGCGGCAGCCACTTCTACCTGGCGCTCTACTGGGCCCGTGAGATGGCGGCTCAGACTGAGGATGCGGAACTGGCGGAGCGCTTCAGGCCGCTGGCGGACGAGCCTCGGTCGCGCCGAGGAGCAGATCGTGGCGGAGCTGGTCGAGGTCCAGGGGCAGCCCGTTGAGATCGGCGGCTATTACCACCCGGACCTCGAGCTTGTCGCGGCGGCGATGCGGCCCTCGGCAACGCTCAACGCCGCGCTCGACTCGCTCAACTCGGCCGTCGGCTGACATCCGCCCGAATCACGCAAAAGGCTCCGCCGGCGGCCCGGACCCTGCTAAGATGCTTGCTGGCAAGCAAATAATTCTCTTGAAGGGGCGCAGGCGATGGCGACAGGTTTGGACACGGGAGCTGCACAGCGGGTCCGGATCGTGTCGGGCCGTCTCGCTCGCGCCCTGCGTCCGACGGAGGCCGGTCTCGCCGCAGGTCTGACCCCCACACGCGTGATCGTGTTGCTCTCGACCGAGCGGCACGGACCGATCCGTCTGGCCGAGGTGGCCGAACGCGAGGGGCTCAACCCGACGCTGCTCTCACGCACGGTCGCGAGTCTGACCGACGCCGGTCTGATCGCGCGGTCCGCCGACCCGGCCGATCGCCGGTCCGCCTGGGTCGAGGTGACCGACGCCGGCCGTGCTCTGGCTGAACGGATCCGCGACCAGCGCACGGCCGCCGTCGATGAGGCGATGGAGCAGCTCTCGGCCTCCGAGCGCGCCTCGATCGAGGCGGCGCTGCCGGCGCTGGAGCAGCTCGCCGAGCGGCTGCACGGCGGCGGCCGATGAGTCCGTTGCTCAAGAGGGTCTCGAGCACGACCTTCGCGGCGCTCGAGATCCCGAACTACCGGCTGTACGTGAGCGGTCAGGCGGTGTCGCTGACCGGCACCTGGATGCAGATGGCAGCGCAGTCATGGCTGGTTCTGAAGCTGACGAATTCAGCCACGACGCTCGGTTTGGTCGTGGCCCTGCAGACACTTCCGGTGCTGCTCCTCGGCCCCTACGGCGGTGTCGTCGCGGACCGCGTCAACAAGCGCAAGGCGATGATCGCGCTGCAGTCGGTGATGGGCGTCCAGGCGCTGATACTCGGGCTGCTGACGGTCACGGGTTCGGTGCGTGTCTGGGAGATCGGGGTGCTCGCGTTCATCCTCGGGCTCAACAACGCCTTCGAGAACCCGGCCCGCCAGTCGTTCATGATGGAGCTGGTCGGCGCCGAGCACCTGCGCAACGCGGTCAGCCTCAACTCGACGATGGTCAGCATGGCCCGGGTGGTCGGGCCCGCGATCGGCGGAGTGATGATCGCGGTTGTCGGAACCGGCTGGTGCTTCCTGATCAACTCGGTCAGCTTCATCTTCGTGGTCAGCTCGCTGGCGTGCATGGATGTCAGCGCGCTCAGGCCGGCCGCTCCGGTGGCGCGGGCAAAGGGCCAGCTGCGGGAGGGTCTGCGCTACGTCCGTCACGAGCCGTCGCTGCTGCTGCCGCTGGTGATGGCGGCGGTCGTGGGCTGCCTCGCATACGAGTTCCAGGTGACGATCCCGTACATGGCCTCGCACGGGCTGCACGTCGGCTCGACCGGCTACGGCTTCATGACGGCCGCGATGGGGGTCGGGGCCGTCGCCGGCGGGCTCGTGCTCGCGACACGGGGCAGGATCGGTTCCGCCAGCCTGATCGCCTCCGCCCTCGCCTACGGCGTATTCCTGGGCATGGCCGCACTGGCACCCAACCTGCCCTTGTCGGTGCTGGCGTTCGTGCTGGTCGGTGCCGCGGGCGTGGCCTTCATGTCACAGAGCAACGCGACCCTGCAGATGCGGGCGGCCCCGGAGATGCGCGGCCGCGTGATGGCCCTGTGGTTCGTTTCCTTCCAGGGATCGACCCCGATCGGCGGTCCGATCGTGGGCGCCGTGATGAGTGCCTACGGGGCCAGCGCCGGACTCTGGCTCGGAGCCATCGCCTGCTTCGTGGTCGCGCTGGGGGGCGCGATCGCGCTGCGCTCGCTGCGGGCCCAGCGTCTGGCTGCTACGCCGGCACAGCCGGCGTCTGCACGCTGACGATTCTCCAGGGCTCATCGGGTTCGTCGGTGATCGCGAACGTCCAGCGTTCCGTGAATCCGACGAGGCGTGTCGAGCTGCCGCTCAGCACCCGCGTGGTGTCGCGGTCCTCGATGTAGCGGCGGCCACGCATGTCGACGTCGATCGTCATCGTCGCCGGGCTCGCGGCGGCGTCGAGCGCGACGACCCGGATCCGCTGCACGGTCGGGCCGCGCACGACCAGCCGGGTGCGGCCGCTCGGGTCACCCGGGTGCAGCATCTCCGCAACCGCGTCGGTCGTGGCCAGCTTGCCTAGCTCGGTGTCCGAGCCGTCGACGGCCACGGCCCACGCCTCGACGGCCCGCCGGGCTGCAACCTCAAGGATGTCAGGTCCGAACCGGGCATCGGCGAGGCTGAGGTCGAGCGCCGCCGCGCGCGCATCGCCGCTGAACTGCAGGTCGGCCAGCTCGGCGATCTTGAAGCCGTCCGGTGCCCGCTGGGCGACGGCGACCTCCACCAGCGCCTCGTCCTGCAGCGACTGCTCGTCGGCCCAGTGGGTCTGGACGATCCTGTCCTTCAGCGAGTGCTCACCCTCGGCTCCGGATTCGATCGAGGCGAGCACCCAGTGCTCACCCCGGCGCTCGAGCGTCCAGTACTCGCGCATCCGCACGGACTCGGTGAACTGTCCGTCACGCTTGATGTGGCGTCCGCCGCCGTCGACGACGTAATCGCGCAGCTTCGCCTCGAGCCTGATGACGACCCGATCGAGGTCGGCCTCACCGCGGTCGCGTCGCAGGATCCCGACGTACTCGATCTGCGGCGGTCCGACCGGCTCGACCACATTGCGCCAGCCGCGCCGCTCGAAATCGTCCAGGCGGCGCTCCCACTCGACCAGCAGCTCGGGCGTGATCAGCCCCCGCAGAGCCATGCGGTCGTCGCTTGACCACGCGAGCTGGATGTCGGTGAAGAGCTGGGCGCCGGCGGCACGAACGGCCGTCGGCCCGAAGATCGGGTTCTCATCGGCAGCCTCGGCCGCGGCCAGCTCGACGCGTCGTTCGCGTTTGCGAGTCTCACGCCGATGGGCGCGACCCTGATGACTGCGGGCCTCCCAGTTGCGCTGCATCTTCGGGTAGCCGTAGGACATGAACCACCACGCGCCGCCGATCGCGAGCAGCACCAGGAAGCCGAGCCCATGCCCGAGCAGGGCGATCTCAAGCAACGCTCGGAAGACCAGGTACAGGACGAACGCGTGACCGGCGCCGCCCCCGCCGCCGCTGAAGCCACCGCCTCCGCCGCCACCGTCGCTGAAGCCACCGGTGCCGCCACCGGCTGCCGCCAGCGCGCCAGGAGCCAGCGCCAGCATGGCGAGCCCGACCAGCGCCAGCGCGATCAGCAGTGTGCGGCGGCGCGGGCTCATCGTGACCCGGTTAGGCCGCGGCCGCCCTGAGCGGCCCCACGCCCGGTTCGGTCTGAGGGACGTGTTGGTCTGCGTGGTAACTGGAGCGCACCAGCGGCCCGGCGGCCACGTGCTCGAATCCCAGCTCGTATGCCGCCTGCTCGAGTGCCTCGAACTCGTCGGGGTGCCAGTAGCGCACGATCGGCAGGTGGTTCTCGGTCGGGCGCAGGTACTGGCCGACGGTCAGCACCTGGACATGGTTCTCCCTCAGCGTGCGCATTGCGTCGACCATCTCATCAAAGCTCTCGCCGAGGCCGACCATCAGCCCGGACTTGGTGACCACCTGATCGCCGCCCATCTCCTTGGCGTTGCGGAGAACCCGGTTGGAGCGCTCCCAGGTCGAGCCGCGGCGCGCCACCGTGTACAGGCGCGGAACCACCTCGACGTTGTGGTTGAAGACATCGGGACGCTCGGCGATCACCTTCGCCAGCGGCATCTCCTGGCCGCGGAAGTCGGGTGTCAGAACCTCGATCTTGGTTGCCGGAGACTGCTGGCGGATCTGTCGGATCACTCCGACGAAGGCGTGCGCGCCGTAGTCGTACATATCGTCGCGATCGACGCTGGTGATGACCGCATGCCTGAGCCCCATGCGTGCGACCGACCGCGCCACGCGAGCCGGTTCGAGCGGGTCGTTCCAGGTCGGCTTGCCGCTGCGCACGTTGCAGAAGCCGCAGCGGCGCGTGCAGGTGTCGCCGAGGATCATGAACGTTGCGGTACCCCGCTGCCAGCACTCCCCGATGTTGGGGCAGGCCGCCTCCTGGCAGACGGTGTTCAGATTCTCCGCTTGGATCAGCGACTGCAGCTCGCGGTAGCGCGGGCCGCCAGGTGCCGGCACCTTGAACCACGGGGGCTTACGACCCCTGTAGGGCTCGACCTCAGGGCCGAGCACGGTCAGCACGTCGGTGATACCGCCGGGATTGGAGCGTGAACGGGTTGCGCTCATCTGCTTGAAAGGGTACTGACGGCCGGCTGCACCGCTGCGTCTAGCTCCGAGCGGGTCACGGCGCGCGCCGCGTGCCCGAGGGCCCCGGCGAGCGAAGCAGCGGCGAGCTCGCCGAAGTCATGCAGGGAAGTGTCGCCGTGCTCGCTCTCGATCGAGGTCATCTGCACCTCGGGCAGGCCGCAGGCGACGACCCACCGGAACGGCTCGAGTGCGGCTGCCGCGACGTTGATCGCGAATCCGTGGGTGGCGACCCCGCGCGAGACGTGCACGCCAATCGAGGCGATCTTGCGGTCCTCGACCCAGACGCCCGTGTAGTCCGGTCCCTCATCCTCGCGCGACCGCGCGTCGATTCCGAGCGATGACAGCGCTCGGACGAGCACTCGCTCCAGGAGCCGGACGTAGGCGACGACGTCGTCGACCCGCACGATCGGATAGCCGACCAGCTGGCCGGGGCCGTGGTAGGTGACCTTGCCGCCGCGATCGGTCTCGATGATCTCGATCCCGCGCTCCGCATACCAGGCCTCCCCCATCGTCAGCTCGCCCGGGGCGGAGCGGCGTCCGCGCGTGTAGACGGCCGGGCTGTGCTCGAGCAGCAGCAGCGTGTCCGGGATCAGCTCCTGCTGGCGGGCGGCGCGCACCTGTTCCTGCAGCTCCAGAGCTGAGCGGTAGTCGATCTCACCAAGGCCGCAGACCCAGAGTTCAGTCACAGATCCCATCGTAGAGATGACGAGCTTGGGGCCAAATGCACACCATGGGGTGGATTTGGCCCCTCACTTGTGGCGACGGCCAGCTCGGCGTGCCTGCTCCCGTTGCTCGCGTGCGGCCGCCAGCGCGGCCTCCCGTTGCTCGCGTGCGGCCGCCAGCGCGGCCTCCCGTTGCTCGTGTGCCGCCGCCAGCGCGGCCTCCCGCTGGGCACGCGCCGCCTCGATCGCGGCCCGTCGCTGTTCGTGCGCCGCGGCGCGGGTCTGCTCGCGGATCTCCTGCGCCTGCTCGCGCCAGCCGCGCTTGGCCTCGCGCAGCGCCGCCATCACCTGCTGGCGGGCCTTCTCGGCGACCAACGCCGCCTCCCGGATCTGGTCCTTGGTGCGGCGTCCCTCGACCATCAGGTGCAGCGACCACATGCCGGTGTCGAGCAGCCGCGCGCCGCGGTCGAGGTCGGCGTCGATCAACCGCTGGAGCTGTTTCGAGTCGACCCCGTCGCCTGCGTGCCGCAGACGTGACTCGTACGAGAGTTCGAGCAGGCTGACCAGTGCCCGCGAGGCGACCGCGGGCTCGGGGTCCTCGGGGTCGACGCCGAGCTCGTCGGCGAGCGCCGTGGTCAGGACCGAGACGATCCGGTGCCGGTGCTCGCCCCAGGCAGCCCGCAGCGCCGGCGTCGAGCGCACCATCTCCCCGAACTCCTCGATGCGAGGCACATCCTCGTCAGCGATCATCGCGGCGAACCGAACCCCGTCGGCCTTCATCGCTGCCACGAACGCGGCTGTCGGGTTGGTCCCCCGAGGCCGCTCGCGCACGGCAGCCACCAGCCGCTCGATCTGCTCGTCGATCTGGTCGTAGACCAGTGACTCCTTGGTCGGGAAGTAGTTGTAGACCGTCTTCTCTGAGACGTTGGCGGCGGCGGCGATCTCCGCGACCGTGACCGTCTCGAACCCGCGCTCGACGAACATCGCGGTCGCCAAGTCGGAGATCCGCTGTCGCGTCTGGCGCTTCTTGTTCTCGCGCAGGCTGTCGATCACACATCACAGGCTATCGCGAATTTACACTTGCAGTAAATTTACAGTGACTGTAAGATGCTCGACCATGAACTCAATGAACTCAGGAATCGGCCTCGCGATCGAGGCCGACGCGCTGACCAAGCGCTTCAAGGAGGTGCACGCGGTCGATGGGCTCGATCTGGCGGTTCCGGTCGGCACCGTGTTCTCTCTGCTGGGGCCAAACGGCTCCGGTAAGACCACAACAGTGCGGATGCTGGCGACGCTGCTCGCGCCCGACGGCGGCAGTGCTCGAGTGAACGGCTTCGACATCCGCACGCAGGCCGCCAAAGTGCGGGAGACGATCTCCCTCACGGGGCAGTTCGCCGCTCTGGATCCCAACCTCACAGCGAGGGAGAACCTGCAGCTGATGGCTCGCCTGCGTGGCCGCAGCCGTACCGGGGCCGCGCGTGTCGCCGAGGACCTGATCGAGCGTTTCGACGCCGGCGAGTTCGCCGGGCGACTGGTGAAGCAGCTCTCCGGCGGCCAGCGCCGGCGAATCGATCTGGCTGCCGGTCTGATCGAGAAGCCCCGCCTGCTGGTGCTCGACGAGCCCACGACCGGCCTTGACCCGCGCAGCCGTCAGGTGGTCTGGTCGACCGTGCGCGAGCTCGTCGCCGAGGGGATCACGCTGCTGCTCACGACGCAGTACCTGGAGGAGGCGGACGCGCTCGCCGATCACATCGTCCTGATCGACCATGGACGCGAGATCGCCAGCGGCACGCCCTCACAGCTGAAGTCGCTGGTCGGTGACCAGCGGGTCGACGTCGTCGCCCAGGACACCCGCGGCTACGAGCAACTCGTCAGCGCCCTGCGGCCGGCCGGCTTCGAGCTCGGCCTGCAGCCCGAGGAGCGCCGGATCTCGATTCCGGCGCCCGAGGAGTTCAACGACCTCAACCGCGTGTCGGCCGTGGTCGCCGCCGCCGGCGTACCGATCGATGAGATCGCGTTGCGGCGCCCGACGCTCGATGACGCCTTCATCGCCCTGACCGGCCACGCCACGACTCACGACGACGATGCGAGCCAGGAGGCACTTGCAGCATGACCGCCTACATCCGCGAATCAGGTCTTCTGGCCTTCCGCAGCCTGCGCGCGATCCCGCGTGTGCCCGAGCGCATCCTCGACGTGACGATTCAGCCGATCGTCTTCATCTTCCTGTTCCGATTCGTCTTCGGCGCTGCAATTCACGTTCAGGGCATCAGCTACGTGGATTTCCTCGTTCCCGGGATCATTGCCCAGGGCCTGGCGTTCGGTCTGATCGGCACCGGTACGGCGATCAGTCATGACATGGCGGAGGGTGTGCTCGACCGCTTCCGTTCGATGCCCGTGAAGCGGCTCTCGATCGTGACCGGGCAGGTGCTCGGCCAGTACTGCGAGCAGCTGATCGGCCTGACCGTGTACATCGTGCTCGGCCTCGTCGTCGGCTGGCGCCCGAACGCCGGTGTCGGCCCGATGCTCGAGGCGCTGGGCCTCGTGTTGATGGCGATGTTCGCCTTCACCTGGGTCGGGACCTACTTCGGGATGCTGGTGCGCTCGCCCGACGCGATGCAGGGGCTCGGGTTCATCATCGTGTTCCCCGTGAGCTTCATGGCCGGCGTATTCGTGCCGATCGCGGCAATGGATCTGGTGCCGCGCACGATCGGCGACTGGGACCCGGTCTCGGCACTGGTCGCCAGCGTGCGCGGGCTGACCCAGGGCTACCCGTCGAGCGGCTCCTGGCTGCTCGACCACGCCGAGGTGGCGATGCTGTCCTGGTCGGTGCTGCTGCTATTGATCTTCGTGCCCCTGGCGTTACGACGCTTCAACCGAAGGCTCGCCGCGTAGTGCGCGCCGGCGGCCCGAACCGACACCGACAGCGTCTGAGCCGGGGCTCCTGGCCAGCTGCGCGAAGTGACCGGCGCGCCGCAGGGGACCGCGCCACAGCCGGTCGGCGTCTATGGTGAGTCGTCAATGACCACTTTTGCGGAGCTCGGACTATCCGAGCCCACTCTCGAAGCGCTCAGGGATGTCGGCTATCAGGAGCCGAGTCCGATCCAGGAGCAGGCGATCCCGCTCCTGCTGCAGGGACTCGACGTCATCGGTCAGGCGCAGACCGGCTCGGGCAAAACAGCTGCGTTCGGGCTCCCGCTGCTCGACTATGTCGATCCGCAGGAGCAAGAGGTTCAGGCGCTCGTCCTGACGCCGACGCGCGAGCTCTGCATCCAGGTGACTCAGGCGCTGCGCTCCTACGGGCTGCGCAAGGGCGTGGATGTCGTAGCTGTCTTCGGCGGCGCGCCGATTCGCACGCAGCAGGCGCAGCTGCGGGCCGGCGGGCACGTGGTGGTTGGGACCGTCGGGCGCGTCAAGGACCTGATCAGCCGCCACTCGCTGATGCTGCACACCTGCCGCTTCGTCGTGCTCGATGAGGCCGACGAGATGCTTGACCTCGGCTTCCTGGAGGACGTCGAGAAGATCCTGTCGTTGACGCCGTCGAGCCGTCAGACGGCGCTGTTCAGCGCCACGATGCCGCCGGAGATTCGCCGTCTCGCCGATCAGTACCTCTACAACCCGGTCGTCGTCAAGGTCAAGGCCGCGACGCTCACGGTCGACACGGTCGAGCAGTTCGGGCTGGAGGTCGCCTCGCGGGACAAGGCCTCGACACTCGTCGACGTGCTGAGCGCCGAGAAACCCACTCAGGCGATCATCTTCTGCCGCACCAAGATCCGTTGCGAACAGCTCTACCGCACATTGCGAGACCAGGGTATGAACGTGAAGGCGTTGCACGGCGACATGTCTCAGGGCGCGCGTGACGGCGTGATGATCAGTTTCAAGGATGGGCGCACACCGCTGCTGGTCGCGACCGACGTCGCCGCACGCGGGCTCGACATCTCGACGGTGTCGCACGTGATCAACTTCGACGTTCCGACCTCGCCGGACGTCTACGTACACCGGATCGGCCGCACGGGCCGAGTCGGCCGCACGGGCCGGGCCATCACCTTCTACGAGCCACGCCAGAAGCGCGAGGTCGAGGCGATCGAGGCACACTCCGGCGTCAAGCTCGCGCCCTGGGTCAAGGACGCGCACGTCGCCGCGACCAGCGTCAGCTCGCGCCCGCGGCGTCACTCCAAGCCGCACGACCCAGGTCCGGACGCGGGCGAGCTGGCGCTGCGCAAGCTGATCATCGCCGGCGGCCGCGCCGAGGGTATCGAGCCCAAGGATGTCGTCCACGCGCTGACCAGCGCCGCCGGCCTCGACGGCGAGGCGGTCCGCAACGTGCGTGTGCTCGAGCGCTTCTCCTTCGCCGACGTGCCCGAGCAGGAGGCCGACCGGATCGTCGCCTCCGCCTCGGGGGCGGAGGTCGGTGGCCGCCCGCTGCGGCTCGAGTTCGCCCGCCCCTGAGTGGCGGCGACTGCGGCGGAGGGCGAGCGAACTCACGTCCGTGGCGGCGGCGCCCGGCGTCAACGACGTTTGAAGCGCTCCGCGACTTTCACCCGCCGGGTCGTGTTCGGGTTCATGAAGGCCGGACAACAACGACTGGAGGGCTTCAATGCTCGATTCAGGTTCAGGGTTGCGCCGGGCGATTCGAGGCGGTCTGCACAGGAGGCCGTCGGGGGCAATGGCCATAGCGCTGGTGGCACTGTTCGTCGCACTCTCCGGGGGTGCATACGCGGCGGCCAACCTTGGGAAGAACAGTGTGCGCACGGTGAATATCCACGGGTCGGCGGTGACCAACCCGAAGATCGCCGACAACGCGGTCACGTACAACAAGATCAAGCCGAGCTCTGTCGGCACGGTCCGCATCGTCAAGAGCGAGGTCCAGGCACGTCTCAAGAACGCCTGCACCAATGGCCAGACGATCAGCGCGGTCGATGACACCGGCAAGGTCACGTGCACGTCGGCGCAGCCGGCGCTGACCAACTCGGCGGCCAGCACGTCAGCTGTCACGCTCGGGGCATCCGCGACCAACGTGGCGACCCTGTCGCTGGCCGGCGGCTCGGGCTACCAGGTCCAGGCTGACCCGTCGATCACTGTCACGCCGTCGACGGTGGGCAGCGCGAACGCGCAGCACGTCGTCGTCAGCTGCACGCTGGCCGGCGGCACCAGCACCGCGGCCGTTGACACCAAGAGTGTCAGCACAGATGTCGCGGCGTTCGCCGATAGCCCACAGGTCGAGACCCTCGCGATCCCGCTGATCGTCGCGGCACCGAGCAGCGCCAACGCACAGACGGCCAATGTGACCTGCAGCGCCGCGGTCACCACGCTCGACGGCAGTGCAGCGACAAACCCGGCTGCGGTCACCACCAAGGCGCAGATCTTTGCGCTGCAGGCGGGCGTCGCGACGACGACCACCACCACGCCCACGACCACGACCACCACGACCGCTTCCTAGAGGCGGAGTAGCTGAGACGGAGATCGGCGCGCCCGGGCGGGCGCGCCGATCTCGCTCACTGCGGTGAGCGCGGTGGCGCCGCCGAAGGGTGCTCGCGTCGTGCTCGCACGGTTGAAGGGTGCTCCCTCCGCCGAGGGGGTAGGGTCCTGTACATGAGCACAGCCAAGATGCACACGAACCACGGCACCATCGCGATCGAGTTCTTCGACGAGGATGCCCCCAAGACGGTCGAGAACTTCCGGAAGCTTGCGACGGACAACTTCTACGACGGTCTCAGCTTCCACCGGGTGATCCCGGACTTCATGATCCAGGGCGGGTGTCCGCTCGGCACCGGCACCGGAGGCCCCGGTTACACGTTCGAGGACGAGTTCAACCAGCACAAGGTCGTACGTGGCGCGCTGGCGATGGCCAACGCCGGGCCCAACACCAACGGCTCACAGTTCTTCATCGTCACCTCCGATGCAGCGCCGTGGCTCGATGGGAAGCACACGGTCTTCGGCCAGGTGACCGAGGGCATGGACGCCGTCGACGCGATCGAGTCCGTGCCGACCGATGCTCGCGACCGCCCGGAGGAGCCGGCGGTGATCGAGTCCGTCGAACTCGGCGACTGAGTGGATCTGTCGGTCGAGAATCCTGCCACCGGCACGGTCATCGCGGCCGTGCCGGCGCTCGACGCCGGAAGCGTCGAGGAGATGGCCGACCGCGGGAGGGCCGCCCAGCCCGGCTGGCTTGCGCTCGACTTCGACGGGCGCGCGGCAGTCCTGCGACGCGCGCAGCGCTGGATGCTCGATCACGCCGAACGCGTGATCGCCGTCATCATCGCGGAGACAGGGAAGACCTATGAGGACGCCCAGAACACCGACCACGGCTACATCGTCCAGTCGCTCGGGTTCTGGGCCGCGGCGGCCGAGGACTACCTGGCTGACGAGAAGCTCCGCTACTGGGGCAGCCCGGTGGTGGCCGGTAAGCGCCTGACGGTGCGCCACGTACCGGTCGGCCTCGTAGGGGTGATCGGACCCTGGAACTTCCCGCTCGTGAACGGCTTCGGTGATTGCATCCCGGCGCTGATGGCCGGCAACAGCGTGATCCTCAAGCCGAGCGAGGTGACGCCACTCAGTTCTCTGCTGATGACCGAGATGTTCACGGCCTGCGGTATGCCCGACGGCGTGTTCCAGGTCGCGACGGGTGACGGCGGCACCGGGGCGGCGCTCGTGGCGGCGGTCGACTGCATCATGTTCACGGGCTCAACGCGCACCGGCCGAATCGTCGCCAGAGCTGCGGCTGAGTCGCTGATCCCGTGCCACCTCGAGCTCGGCGGCAACGATCCGATGATCGTCTGCGCCGATGCCGATCTTGAGCGCGCGGCGAACGCGGCCGCGTACTACTCCATGAACAATGCCGGCCAGGTCTGCATCTCGGTGGAGCGCCTCTACGTCGAGGCGTCGGTTCACGATCAGTTCGTCGGCCGCGTGACCGAAAAGGTGGCGAGGCTGAGACAGGGGGAGCCGGGCGGCCCCGGCAGCGTCGAGGTGGGCGCGGTGATCTTCCCCCGCAGCTCGACGTCGTCGACCGGCACGTTCGCGACGCGCTCGCGAAGGGAGCGAGGGCTCTCACCGGCGGACGCGGTCGCGCCGACGGCGGACACTTCTACGAGCCGACGGTGCTCGTCGACGTCGATCACACGATGGAGATCATGCGCGAGGAGACGTTCGGCCCGACGCTGCCGATCATGCGCGTCGCCGACGTGGAGGAGGCGATCAGGCTCGCCAACGAGTCGCAGTACGGGCTCCAGGCGAGCGTCTGGACGCGTGACCTCGCCCGCGGCGAACGGATCGCCCGGCGGCTCGAATCCGGTGTCGTATGCGTCAACGCAGCACAGGTCAACTATTACGCGCTGCCACTGCCGATGGGTGGTTGGAAGTCATCAGGTCACAGCGCCCGCCACGGTGCCCCCGGGATCCGCAAGTACTGCCGCTCGCAGTCGCTGTTCGTGAGCGGCATCGGCCCACGACGGGAGCTCTTCATGTTTCCCTACAGCGCCCGCACCACACGCTTCCTGGCCCGGCTCAACCGCGTCCTGTACGGGTGGCGCAGGCGCGTCTGAGCACGGGCGCGTCTGGGGTCCTGAATGGCATCAACGGGGCCGCCCGAAGGGCGCCTCATTTGTTACCAACTTGTGACAGGGGCGCTCCAGTTGTTAATCGTTTGTAACTCCTGAGCTCGGAACTGCCTTAACTCCGGCTGAAACGCGGAAAGCCTCCGAACGACGCGCTTTTTCGGTGCTACGTTGACCCCGCCTCAGGGTGTAGAGGCACTGGAGCCGTGCGCGCCCGACACGGGTCGGCTGGGCACGTTTCGAGCGCTCAGCCCTGCCGCAGGCGGCCGGACTTGAAGATTGAAGATAACCGTTGCGCGGGGCTGTTCGGCGTCATGCCTAGCACCGGCGGCGATCAACTACAGGAGGAAAATCAATTGACGAGTAAGTTCTCCCGCGCGGCTCTGATCGCAGGTCTTGCGATCGGGGCGAGCGGGCTCGTCGCGGTTCCGGCCGGGGCAGCCACTAACGGCGTCTCCACGGCCAACTATTACGTGAACAACCCGGCGATCGGTGCGGCCACGAACGTCATGCCGGAGTCGGCCACCGTTTCCGCCTCGATTGATACGGGCGGCAGCCCCGAGTCGTTGCTGCCGATCCCAGGCGCCGGTCTGACCTGGAGCGCGACGGCGGACCTCGCCATCGCGGCCGGGGAGAAATGGAACGACGGCACCAGCACGACCGATGCCGCGACGGGCAACTTCGTGCCGATCGACGGCATTCCAGTGAGTGGCTCGACTTCCAACGTCAGCGCGACCATCACGGACGGGGCGATCAGCAACGGCGGTATCAGCGACCCCGGGATCGGAGCCCAGAGCGGTGTTGCGCAGCCGGTCTCCAACGCCGGCGCCGACAACTACTCCGACGTCACGTTCGAGTATGACCCGGTTTCCGATTACGACGTGGCCGACGGTCAGCCGGGTGTGCAGGTGAACAGTGCGCAGGACATCCAGGTTCCGACCGCGGCCGGTCTCTCGGACGTACACACGACCATCGGTGCGTTCGGCCAGGCTGCACAGAACGCGACGGGCAACAGCCCGCTGAAGCCGGGCACGAAGTACTACTACTGGATCATCCAGGAGCCGGGCGCAACGACGGCGGCGAGCAACATCGACGTGGCCGCTTGGACAGGCAACACCTCCACCAGCAATGGTGTGACATCGCCCGCCAACAACAGCTACAAGTGCTATCCGAACGCCGCGATCGCAGCTGATCCGACGCTCAAGAGCTACACGAATCCTGGCGCCGTGGTCAACTACGGCGGCACCTCGCTTGCGGCCGATCAGGGCCCGTGCATCTACTACTACGGCAACACCGGTGGCGCGCTGTACTACCAGAGCCCCAACGGCACCTTCACCACGCCGAAGCTCGGCGCGGTGAAGATCGTCGCCAAGGCGGCCGTCAAGGGCAAGGTCGTCGCCCTCGGCCTCGTGAATGCCAGCACATACAAGGCCGCCGGCACGATCGATCTGACCCTGGGCAAGAAGCTCGTTGGTACCGCCAGGTTCAATATCGGCCCGAAGGGCAAGGGCCTCGCCCTGGTCAAGCTGACTGCCGCGGGCAAGGTTGCCCTGGCGAAGGGCGCGAAGGTCAAGGTCGCACCGGTTTCCCAGACCGCGAACGTGGCCTCGGTCTCAAAGTGGGATCAGCGACTCGTCGGCAAGTCGGTCAAGCTCTGATCCGGAGCGCGACAGAGTTGTGAGCGTGGGGGCGGCCAGCTGGGCCGCCCCCACGAGCAGTCCGCCTCACGCAGGTCCGTCAGCCTCGAGTGGGGGCCCTCAGGTGAGGATCGCGCTGAGCGCGAGCACCTCGGCCGGCGCGGGCCTGGTGTCCGGTTCGGGCGACACGTAACCATCAGTGGCGACGTACTTCCAGGCCGGACCGTCTGTCAGCAGGCGGTCGAGCGCCTCGATGATCGCGGCAACGTCGTCGCTGCTGGTACCCAGCCCGATACTGGCCCGCACTGCGCCGCTGTCGCTGAGGCCGAAGCGGGCCAGCAGCGGGTGTGCGCAGAACTTGCCCCCGCGCACACCGATGCCATGCTCGGCCGAGAGGTAGGCGGCGACGAGATCGGCCCGGTAGCCCGGGACGACGAAGCTGGCAACCCCGACAAGCTCCTCGTGCTCCGGCCAGATTCGGAGCGGCTCGATGTCCAGCTCGCGTAGCCCGAGCAGAAGTTGGTCATAGAGCGCCAGCTCGTGGGCTCGGATCGCGTCAAAGCCGATCTCGTGCAGAGCCTGAAACGCCGCCGCGAGCGAGACCGCGCCAACCAGGTTGGGAGTCCCGCCCTCGTGGCGCGCTGGACCCTGCTTCCAGTCGACGCCGTCGGTCGTCACCAGGTTGACGGCGCCGCCGCCGTACTGATGCGGCGCGCTGGCGTCGAGCCAGTCGGCTCTGCCGATCAGGACGCCGGCTCCGTACGGCGCGTACAGCTTGTGCCCTGAGCAGGCGAGGTAGTCGATCCCGGTGGCCTCGATGTCGACGGGCCGATGCGGCACCAGCTGGGCGCCGTCGACTGCCAGCCGGGCGCCGTAGCGATGGGCGATCTCTGCAATGGCCTGGAGTGGCGGGCACTCACCGGTGACGTTTGAGGCACCTGTCACTGTCACCAGTGCGGCCGACTCGTTCTCCAGTTCGAGTTCCAGTGCCGCGAGGCTGCCGGCGACGCTGCTCGCCGCCGGCACGGTCTTGGAGAGACCTCTGCGCCACGGAAGCAGATTCGCGTGGTGCTCGATGTCGAAATGCACGACCCGACCGGGAGTTGCGCTCTGGAGCAGGTTCAGCGCATCGGTCGTGTTGCGGGTGAAGACCGCGATGTCGTCTCGCCTGGCGCCCGTCAGTTCGCAGACGATCTCACGCGCGCGCTCGTAGGCTGCCGTGCTCAACCGTGACAGGTAGCTCTGACCCCGGTGGATGCTCGCGTAGTGCGCCATCGTCGCGGTGGCCACGCCGTGGACCCTGGCGAGCGGTGGTGCGCTCGCCGCGTAGTCGAAGTTCACGAAGCGGGTGCTGGACCCATCCACCAGCGGGATCTCCGTGACCGCGTCCGCCAGCTCTGCCAGCGGGCGGAGCGTCCGGTGGGTATGCCGCGGCGAGGCGTGGATCATAAGTCCACAATACCAATCGTAATTGTGACCCACGTTCGACGACTCGGCTGCTCAAGCCGCGCAGAGGGCGGGTCTGCTGCGGCCCTCGGCTTTCGCGCTTCGGCTTCTCGCCGCTGCCCCGCCGGTAATCGGCGGCTCGAGCGCCGGCTCAGCCGAACTGGCCGGTGATGTAGGCCTCTGTGCGTTTGTCGCTCGGATGAGAGAACAGCTTCGAGGTGTCCTCGTACTCGATCAGGGTTCCGATGCGGGACTCATCGAGGCTGAAGAAGGCCGTCTTGTCCGCGACGCGCATCGCCTGCTGCATGTTGTGCGTGACGATCACGATCGTGTACTCGGATTTGAGGACGTGAATCAGGTCCTCGATCGCTGCGGTCGCGATCGGGTCGAGCGCTGAGGCAGGCTCGTCCAGAAGCACGACGTCGGGCTCGATCGCGATCGCCCTGGCGATGCAGAGGCGCTGCTGCTGTCCGCCGGAGAGGCCCAGGGCACTTGACTTGAGGCGATCCTTGACCTCGTCCCACAGCGCGGCGCCGCGGAGCGCCCGCTCGACGCGCTCATCGAGCCTGTCCTTCATGCCCAGGTTGCGTGCCGCCCAGGCGATGTTGTCGTAGATCGACTTTGGGAACGGGTTGGGCTTCTGGAAGACCATCCCGATCCGGCGCCGCACCTCGACCCGGTTGGCCTCAGACGCATAGAGGTTGTGGCCGTGATACGTGAGATCCCCGCCCAGCTTGAACCCGGGGATCGAGTCGTTCATCCGGTTCAGGCAACGTAGGAACGTGCTCTTGCCGCAGCCGGACGGTCCGATGAAGGCGGTTGCCTCATTCGAGCCGATGTCCATCGACACGTCGTCGAGTGCGCGCTTCTCGCCGTAGTTCACCGAGACTGCGTTCGCCTGGAACACCGTCCTGTGCTCAACGGCTGCCGCAACGCCGTCGCTGGACGCGGAGCTGGCGAGGGATGCATCCTGCGCCGCCTTTTCGGTCACCAGAGCGGAGCTGGGCAGGCGTGGCCGCGCCTCGTCTGGGGTGCCGTCCTGGGACTCGCTGATGCTCATAGTCCGCGTTTCCTTTCACTGCGGCGCAGCCACACCCGCGCGCCGATGTTGACTGCCAAGATAACGATCATCAGCAGGAAGGCGGCTCCCCACGCCATTGGCAGTGCGGCCGGTTGTCCTGAATTGAGCAGAACGAGGATCTCCACCGGCACCGTGGGAACGGCATGCAGCGGGTTCAGCTGGTAGCTCTGCTGAAAGGCGTTGGAGAGGATCAGCGCCGGTGCCGTCTCGCCGGCGGCGCGGGCGACGGCCAGGATTGTCGCCGTCACGATGCCGTTGGCGGCGGTCGGCACGATCACGCCGACCACCGTCCGCCAGTGCGCGACACCGAGCGCGTCCGCTGCCTCGCGCATGATGCCCGGTACCCGTCTGAGCGCCTCGATGCTCGCGCGAGCGATCAGCGGGACCTCGACGATCGCCAGTGCGATCCCGACGCCGAGCCCCGACTGCTGTTTTGACATCAGGCCGTAGACGAACACGCCGGCGAGGATCGTCGGTATGCCTGCCATCTGCTCGAGTGCTGTCGTCAGGACCGAGCCGATCCGGGGGTTTGCGAACTCCGACAGGTAGATCGCCGTCAGCAGGCCGACTGGGAAGGCGATCATTGTTGCGATCAGCACAACCTCGATCGTGCCGACGATCGCCGGCCCCATCCCACCCCCGCCCTGCCCATAGGCGGGCAGGTCGTTGGTGATGAAACCGAGGCTCAGCTCACTTGCGCCGCTATGGGCCGTGTAGTAGACGAGGATGATCAGGACGATCACCGCCAGCGCCGCCGCGCCGACGGTGGCGAACACGAACGCTCTGCTGATCAGCAGGCGCCGACGCAGGTTGCCACTGGGCCTGAGCGAGTGATTGGGATCGGGTGTCAGCCGTCCGGTGATGGCGCTCATACGACCACAGCTCCGCCGAAGCGTCGCGAGATCCACTGGGCGAGCATGTTCGTGGCGATACCCAGGACCAGCAGGATCGCCGCCAGGTAGTACAGCGCCGATGTCTCCATGGTGCTCACGGCGCCGATCCACTGGTTGGCGATCCCGGAACCAAGGGTGTAGCCGCCGGAGAACAGGTTGAGCGGTGCGACCGGCACACCGCCGACGACCAGGGCGACGGCGATCGCCTCACCGATCGCGCGGCCGAAACCGAGCACGCACGCGGCGGTGATTCCAGGGCGTGTCGTCGGCAGGACCACCGCGCGGATCATCTCGAAGCGCGTCGCTCCGAGCGCCTCGGCCCCGTCACGCAGATCCTGCGGGACCGTTAGAAACAGGTCACGTGTCAGCGCCGCAATGATCGGAACGACCATGAACGTCAGCACCAGGATCGCGGCGAACAGCGAGTTGCCGACGGTGCCGGGCTCACCGAAGATCGGGATCCAGCCGAACGCCGAATGCAGCCACGGTTCGATGTGCTTGACGATGAACGGGCAGATCAGATAGATGCCGATCAAGCCGATGACGACGCTCGGGATTGCCGCCAGCATCTCCACCAGTGGACCGATTACAGCAGCGAGTCGCCTGGGTGCCATCAGCGCCAGGAACAGTCCGATCGCGACGCCGAGGATCGTGGCCAGAATGACGCTTCCAAAGCCGGTCACAAGGGTGCCGTAAAGGAACGTCCAGCCACCGAACTCATCTGCAGCCGGAACCCACGGTTTGTGGAAGACGAACGCAAGCCCGAACTTGTCGAACGCCATCGACGCGCCGCTGAGGATCTGGAATGCGATCGCAAACAGCGCGACGAACACCAGCAGGCCCGCGGCCAGCGAGAGCCACTTGAGCGCGCGGTTGGCACGGATATCGACCTTCGCGAGGCGATTGCGCCGAGAGGGGTCGGGGCCCGTAAGCGGATTCAGTTCTGGGGCGGCGAGTGTGGACACGGCGGCGGAGCCTAGAGAAGCTTTCGACCTTCACCGTGCAGCATCGCTGCTCGTCACAAGCTTTCCAAATCTTGGTAACAGGTCGGTAACAAGTCGGGCGCGGCCCTCGCACATCCTTCTATCGACGCGTGGACGGCCGGACATGCGCGACTCGCCACGTTCCGATCGGCGAGCTTGAATCTACTTATCAGTTCGAAAGGAACCACCTTGCATCTCAAGAGGCTGATCTGCGTGGGAGCCGCGTCCCTTGGTGTTGCGGCGACGGCAGGGGTCGCGAGCGCATCTGCAGCGACGACAATCAACGAGGCCGGCTCGTCGCTGGTCTACCCGCTGGTCTACAAGTGGAGCAACGTCTACCACAACGCGACGATCAAGGCGGCAGCAGGCGGCTCGGGCGTCGGGATCTCCGATATTCAGGGCGGCTCTGTGCAAATCGGTGCATCCGACGCGCCGATGACCCCGTCGCAGGCCAGTGGTGACTCGCACAACCCGACCGAGATTCCGTGGGCACTGAGCGCGACAGACGTCGTCTACAACATCCCTGGCGTTCACGCCGGTCTCAAGCTCACCGCGACGATCGTCGCAGACATCTACACCGGCAAGATTACGACCTGGGGCAGCTCCGCGATCACGAAGCTGAACCCGAAGCTGAAGAGCAAGCTCAAGAAGGCCGGCAAGATCACGCCGGTGTTCCGCTCGGACGGCTCCGGTGACTCGTTCGTCTTCCAGAACTTCATGTACAAGGGTGCACCGAAGGCATGGAAGATAAACGGGCAGAGTGTCACCCCGACGACGAACTTCCCGGGCATCGTCGGCCAGGGTGAGAACGGCAACTACGGCGTTTCTGGCGAGGTCGCCAAGAACGCGGGCGCGATCGGTTACGTCTCGGCGTACTACGCGCTGAGCCAGCACGGCATCTACCCCGCAGCGCTGGAGAACGCGGCCGGCAGGTTCGAGATGGCGTCAGGGCCGACGATCGAGGCGGCCGCCGCATCCAACTCGACGATCCCGTCGCAGAGCTCGTTCCCCGGTGTGGGTGTGGCGATCCAGTACCCGTCCAAGAAGTACAAGGCCGCCTACCCGATCTCGACCTACACCTACGCGATCGTGAACTCCGGTGCCTCGGGCGACATCAAGTCGTTCCTGAGCTGGGCGGTCACCAGCGGCCAGGCCTACGGCGCGGCACTGAAGTTCTACCCGCTGCCGAAGAAGATCGTCAGCGCTGATCAGAGCCTGATCAACAACATCTAGCAGTAGCTTCGAGCAACGCAGCTCGGGCCCCGGTCCTCAGGATCGGGGCCCGAGTCGTTTAAGCGCCGGCGATCTGTGCCGGCGTTGGCCTAGGCCGCGGGGGCCGGCCCGCTGCCGCCGACGATCCGATCGAACCGCCAACCGCGCAGCTGCTCGCGGCTGCCCGCGAGACCCACGACCACCGCGCCGGTGCGCTGCTCGATCATCGCCAGCAGCTTCGCCAGCCGGTCCCGCCGCGCGCGGCCACGTGGTGAGTCATCGAGACTCGGGTCCGCTGCCCCGTCCTGCAGCAGCACAGTGACCTTGTCCGGATGCCGCCGTGCGATCTCTTCGACGAGCAGGTCGTCGGTGTCGTCCTGATCAACGATTGCAAGGATGTCACTCATGCGACTCAGGATCCCCCCGCGGAGTTAAACGACTCTTAACAGTAAGTAGGAACTCCCAATACCCTGATCTGGGATGCCTGAACTACCCGAGGTTGAGATCACCGCGCGACTGATCGGCGCCGCCGCGAGTGGGGCGCGGGTCGAGTCGGCCCTGGCGCCCGGAATCAACGCCGTCAAGACCTTCGATCCTCCGCTGCAGGCTGTGGCCGGCGCCACGATCGCGGGCGTGCGCCGTCGCGGCAAGCTGTTCCTGATCGACCTCGACGCCTCTGGTCCCGCTGGACCAGAGGCTGATCTGACGCTTCTGGTTCATCTGATGTCGGCCGGCAGGCTGCAGCTGTTCGACAGGCGGGCGTCGCTGAAGGACCGCACCTCTCGTGTGCTTCTGCGCCTGCAGGACGGGGAGCGGGAGTTGCGTCTGCGCGAGTTCGGCACCAGGCAGCGGGCCTGGGTGAAGCTGCTGCGTCGTGACGCCGTCGAGGGCGAGGAGACGCTCCATGCGCTCGGGCCGGAGGCATGGCCCGACTCGCCTGAGGCCGGGGCGCTGCGCGTGCTGCTCGACCAACCCCGCCCGCTCTACGCCCTGCTCCGAGACCAGCACGTGATCGCCGGGATCGGCCGTTCCTGGGTTGACGAGATTCTCCACACGGCCAAGCTCTCGCCTTTCAAGCGTGGCTCAGACCTCGACTCCGACGAGGCGGACGCTCTGCGTGCCGCGATCGAGCAGCGGCTCGGAGGAGCGATTGCGCACTACGAGCAGACACTGACACTGCCGCTTCCGGACAAGCTGCCGCTGCCCCTAACCGTCCATCGGCACAACGGCGAGCCGTGCCCGCGCTGTGGCACCACGATCGAGGCCGTCTTCTACGAGGACTACGTGATGTGTTACTGCCCCGTATGTCAGACCGACGGGAAGGTGCTCAAGGACAGGCGCCTCAGCCGGCTGCTCAAGTAGCGGCGCCCCCGGGTACGATCAGACGATGGCACTCGACGTGGGAACTGCTGCGCCCGATTTCACGCTTCCCGATCAGGACGGCAACAACGTCAGACTCTCCGAGCTGCGTGGCAGGCCCGTGGTCCTGTACTTCTACCCGAAGGCCGACACGCCCGGCTGTACGACCCAGGCCTGCGGCGTACGTGACCATCGCGCCGACTACGCGCGGCTGGACGCGGCCGTGCTCGGCGTATCGCCGGACCCGGCCAAGCCGATCGCGAAATTCGCCGACAAGTTCGACCTCGGCTTCCCGCTGCTCTCGGACGAGGACCATGCCGTCGCCGAGGCCTACGGCGTGTGGGTCGAGAAGTCCATGTACGGCCGCACCTACATGGGCAATGAGCGCACCACCTTCCTGATTGACGCCGACGGGGTCATCACGGATGTGTTCCGGAAGGTCAAGCCCGCAGAGCACGACGAGAAGGTTCTCGCCGCGCTGGCCGGCTGACCTGTCGTGGGAGAGCCAAACGGCGGCTTGTCCGCGTGTGTTAGCGGCCGGTTAGCGAGGACCAGCCGAGATGTTCGGTCCGCCACACCGATCCCGGTTCGGACGTGTTAGTGGTGTGATGGATCGACGACGTCGTCGCCGAGCGACCCCGATTTCGAACAGCCGTTTCAGAGTGCGACACCGTCTGCAGGTGGTGTTGGCGGGTC
The DNA here is from genome assembly GCA_963785385.1 of uncultured Conexibacteraceae bacterium. Taxonomy (GTDB): domain Bacteria; phylum Actinomycetota; class Thermoleophilia; order Solirubrobacterales; family Solirubrobacteraceae; genus Palsa-465. The sequence continues at coordinate 495,281 of CAWAVA010000005.1, forward strand.
TGTGTGCGCTCGTCGCCATCACAGGCGTCCTCGCCAATACCGTGGCGAGTGCACGCGACGGCGCCGCGGTTCGATCCGGCTCGGCCCGTCCGGCCGATACCTCCACGTCTGCCTGCCCATGGCTGAATCAGGCGCTCCCGCTCAAACAGCGGGTGAACATGCTGCTGGCGCACATGAGCCTCGCCGAGAAGATCGACGAGATGTACATCAACACGCCGACGACCACCGGTCCGTACGCCGGGTACGAGGGCTGGATCCCGTCGCAGCCGGCACTGTGCATCCCGGCGCTGATCGAGGAGGACGGGGAACTCGGTGTGGCCTACGGGGCAACCGGCGTCACCCAGCTGCCGGCGGAGGTCTCGCTCGCCTCGGCCTGGGATCCGTCGCTCTCCTATCAGTACGGGGTCGTCAACGGGCAGGAGCATCGGGCCAAGGGGATCGCCATGATCCTCGGGCCGGCGGTGAACATCCAGCGCGACCCGCGTTGGGGACGCAACTTCGAGATGTTCAGTGAGGATCCGTTCCTGACCTCCGCGCTCGGGGTGGCCAACATCGAAGGCATTCAGAGCCAGGACGTGATGGCCGACGTCAAGCACTTCGTCACCTACAACCAGGAGACGAACCGCGGCACGTCCAAGGACAACACGATCGTCACCGCGCGGGCGCTGCACGAGATCTACCTGCCGCCCTTCTACAGCGCGATCAAACAGGCGAACGTCGCCTCGGTCATGTGCGCGTACCCGCTCCTCAACGGCGTGTACTCCTGTCAGAACCCGGGGCTGCTCACCGGTCTCCTCAACGACCGACTCGACTTTCAGGGGTTCGTCCGCTCTGACAGCGCGGCCAACGCCTCGACCGTCGATTCCGCCAATGCCGGACTCGATCAGGAGCGGGGGAGCTACTACTGGGACAACGGTCAGCTTGCGGCCGCCGTCGCCGACGGAGAGGTGAGGTCCTCGACGATCACCGAGGCCGCCCGGCGGATTCTCACCCCGATGTTCGAGTTCGACCTGTTCAACAATCCCCCGACGGGCAATCTCTCGAGCCCCGCGAGCACCCCGGCTGACAACGCCTTCGCGCAGAACGTCGCGCAGCGCGGGACCGTGCTTCTTCAGAACACCGGGAGCATCCTGCCGCTCAACACCTCGACCACCAGGTCGATCGCAGTGATCGGTCCCGACGGGACGACCGCCCCCCAGACCTCCGGCGCCGGCAGCTCGCACGTCACGGCATCCTCGGTGATAAGTCCGCTCACCGGCATCGCCGGTCGTGCCGGCACCGGGACCACGGTCACGTCGTATTCGGGGACCGACCCGACCCAGGCCGCCGCCACGGCCAGTCAGGCGCAGGTCGCGATCGTGTTCGCGAGCTACGCCGAGGGCGAGGGCAGCGACCTGGCGAACATCTCTCTGCCCAACGGCCAGGACGCGATGATCCAGGCGGTCGCGGCGGCGAATCCCAACACGATCGTGGTGCTGAACACGGGGGGGCCGGTTCTGATGCCGTGGCTCAGCAGCGTCAAGGGCGTGCTGGAAGCCTGGTACCCGGGCCAGGACGACGGCGCCGCGATCGCGTCGGTGCTGTTCGGCGACACCGATCCGAGCGGCCACCTCCCTCAGACGTTCCCGACCAGCCTTGCGAAGACCCCCACGCCGCTGCCGGCCCAGTTTCCCGGGGTCAACGGCAAGGTGGACTATTCCGAGGGCCTCGACGTCGGCTATCGCTGGTATGACGCCAACAACGTCAAGCCGCTGTTCCCGTTCGGCTACGGCCTGTCCTACACGAGCTTCCGTTTCAGCCATCTGACCGTCACCCCCGGGTCGATTGTCAACCGCAGGTCCGGGCCCGATGCCGAAAGCGGCCAGAGCGCTCGCCTGGCCCGCGTCACAGCCCAGATCACGAACACCGGCCAGGTGCGTGGCAGCGACGTGGTACAGTTGTATGTCGGCGACCCGACCGCGGCAGGAGAGCCCCCGCGCCAGCTGGAGGGGTTCCATCGCGTGACGCTGTCGCCGCATCAGTCGCGGACCGTCACATTCACGGTCACCGGCCACGAGCTCTCGTACTTCAACACGGGTGCGGACGGGTGGACGCTCCCCGACGGCCGCTTCTCGATCTATGTTGGAGATTCCTCCGCGCTCACCTCGCTGCCGCTGCGCGGGAAGCTGCAGGTGACCAAGACGATCGGCAGCCGCTATGCGAGGCTGAAGGTCCCCACCTCGGTCAACCCGGGCAAGACATTCGTCGCCCGGGCAACATTTGTGAACCACGGGAACCTTCCGATCACGGGCGGGATCGTGCAGCTCGGTTACCCGTCCGGGTGGAAGGTGGTTCGGCTCGCGCGGACCCGAAAGCTCGCGCTTGCTCCGGGGCAGAGCACGACGCGCAACTATCGTGTGACCGCTCCCGAGCAGGCGGAGGGTGGGGTCAGAAGCCTGACGGCTCGGCTCTCCTCCCCGGGTGTCGCCGGGGCGGGCGACCTGAGTGCGACGACAACGGTCTCGGTGCGCGGGCCGATCACGGTGATCGCGAGCACACCGGTCGTTGTGGGTCCCGGTCTGTCGGCTCCAGCGGCGATCAAGGTGACCAACCACTGGAATCGAGCTGTCGTGGTGCACCTCACGCCCTCGCTGCCTCCTGGAATGACGATCACGCCGGCGCTCCCGGCGGTGTCGGTGCCGGCTCGCGCCAGCGTCACCCTCAACGTCTCTGTGTCGGTGGCCGCCGGCCAGGCGCCGGCCACCGACAGGGTCTCGCTGATCCCCAGCTTCACCTACCGTGGCGGCAGCTACCCGCTGGCGGCGGCAGCACTCACCGTCGAGATCCCGTATGCATCGATTTCTGCCGCGTATAACGCGAACGCGATCAGCAGCGACAACAACATCGCCGCAGCCGACTTCGACGGGAGCGGCAACAGCTACTCACAGCAGGCATTGGCCGCCGCCGGGCTCTCCCCGGGAGCGACCGTGACAGTCGCCGGGACGACCGTGCAGTGGCCCGGCGTCCCGGCCGGCACGCCCGACAGCGTGCTGGCGGAGGGTCAGACGATCTCACTGGCCGGTTCGCCGACGGCCACGCAGCTGGTCGTGCTGGGTGCCTCCACCGGTACCAAGCAGTCGGGCACCGGCATGATCGAGTACACGGACGGGAGCATCCAGCCCTACTCACTGACGCTCGACAACTGGTTCAACCCCCCGAGCAGCCCCTCAAACACGGCGGTCGCCACCGCCAGCTACATCAACGACTCGACCGGTTCAGGCAACAATGGCGTCGTGGGTCGGCGTATCCACAAGGCCTACGTGTTCTCGGTCTCGATCCCGCTGGAAGCAGGGAAGACCGTTTCCAGCGTGACCCTGCCGATGGTCGCGACCCTCCCCGGCGTGTTTCCGATGAACGTGTTCGCGCTCGGGTTCAGCAGCGCAGCGGCATAACGCGCTGCACATGGGCGGCGGGCGAGCCTAATCTCGACGCGGTCCTCTGCCGATACCGGTGGAAATGGCAGCCCCCACGGTCTCACCGGCCTACCAGCAGATCGTGCACTGGTACGAGCAGTGGCAGGCGACCGAGAACGCAAGGCCGATTGCGCTGCTGGTCACCACCGGCGCGCCGGTCGAAGCTGCCGATGACCCGAAGCAGACGGATGCGTCGACGCCGACGTTGGACGTCTTCGCCTGACTCTGCGGCGACGGTCGCGATCGGGATCAACGGCCGCGCGCGAAGTGAGCCCGGCCACCCACAGGGGAACGGCCGGACCCAGCACCGCGAAAGCTAGGAGAGACCCTCGCGCGCCTCGCGCACGAGGGTCACAGCCTCCGGGAACACCACCGCCATCACCGAGCGGAGTTGCTCGGCCTGCTGTTCGGTCGTGCCCTGGATGTTCACGCGCTGCATCGCCGCGACCGTGAGGTCGACGGCCAGCTTGATCGCGTTATCCGCCCAGGCGAGGCGCTGGGCTCCCTGCATCTGCTCGGCGAACTCACCGAGTCGCCGTTGAATCTCGTCAGGGTCTCCGAAGAGACCGCCAAAGCCGCTTCCTTCCATGCTCCAATCGTACTCCCCGCGGATATGTCTCTAAGATCGCGCTCCGATGACCGTCGCCGACCAGGTGCAGTACGAATCGAGCGTGCGCTTCCGTTATGCCGTGATCGCGTTCTGCGCCGCGCTGCTGATCGTGGCCTCGCAGGTGATCCAGCTGTCCGGCGTGCACGCGCCTGTGGACGAGCTGACCCTCGATCTGATCGCGGCAAGCCAGCGGGTGACGCTGGACATCGTCGGCGCGGTCTTCGACATGCTCGGCCTGATCGCGCTCGGACTGGTGATCTATTGGCTGCATCGGATCTCCACGGCGCGCCGGCCTGAGTTCAAGCCGGTCGTGCGTTGGATCGGGGTCATTGGGGCTGGGCTCTCGGCGGTGATGGCGATCACATACACGATCGTGGTTGCACACAAGGCCAGCGAGTTCGTGAGCACAGGCAATCAGGGCTACCCGGAGGCGAACCACCTGACGAGTTCGGGTCTGGTCGTGGCGCTGCCGCTGTTGCTCGAGCTGGGCACGTTGCTGCTCGCAATCGGGGTGGTGTTGGTGTCGCTCAGCGCGATGCGGGTCGGCCTGATCACTCGTTTAGTCGGCTACGCCGGTGTGATCGCCGGGGCGCTGTTCCTGTTTCAGATCCCGGTTCTGACGCCGCTGATCCAGGGCTTCTTCCTCGCCGCGCTGGCGGTGATCCTCGCCCGCCAGTGGCCACAGGGCGACCCTCCCGCCTGGGAGTCGGGCGTTGCGGTCGCATGGGCTCCGATGCAGAGCAAGGAGTCTCAGCAGTCCCGTCCCGCGCGAGGCCAGCGCCGCCGCCGAGTCTCAGATGCCGATGTGATCGCGGCCGTGGACCCGGAGCAGCCGAAGGTCGAGAAGACCGCCGGCCGCTCCAAGCGCAAGCGCAAGCGCTAGCGCCCGCTCAAAGCAGGCGCCAGCGCGCTCGCTCAGTCCTCGTTGGCCTGTTCGGCCTGGATCTTCTGTTCCAGGGCCGACATCACGGTCGGGTCGCGGAGGGTGGTGACGTCACCCAGCGCGCGTCCTTCGGCGATGTCGCGCAGGAGCCGTCGCATGATCTTGCCCGAGCGGGTCTTGGGCAGGTCATCGGCCCAGATGATGCGCTTGGGTCGTGCGAACTTGCCGATCCGTTCGGCGACCCCGGCACGGACCTCATCCTCGATCTCCGGGGTCCCCTCGATGTTGCCCTGAAGGGTCACGAATGCGGTGATCGCCTGGCCGGTGAGCTCGTCGGATTGGCCGATGACCGCTGCTTCGGCAACGTCTTCGCAGGCGACGATCGAGGACTCGACCTCCGCGGTCGAGAGCCGGTGCCCGGAGACGTTGACGACGTCGTCGATGCGGCCGATGACCCAGTAGTAGCCGTCCTCGTCGATGCGGGCGGCGTCGCCGACGAGGTAGGTCTCTGAGCCGAACTTCTTCCAGTAGGTCTCGACGAAGCGGTCGTCCTCCTTGTAGAGGGTGCGCAGCATCGACGGCCACGGGCGCTTGAGCACGAGCAGGCCCTGGCCGCCCTCGACCGGCTTGCCCTCGCGTTCGTCGACGACCTCGGCGAGGACCCCCGGCAGTGGCCGGGTCGCCGAGCCCGGCTTGGTTGAGACGATCCCCGGCAGCGGCGAGATCATGATCGAGCCGGTCTCCGTCTGCCACCAGGTGTCCACGATCGGGCAGCGCTCACCACCGACGACCTTGTGGTACCAGAGCCACGCCTTCGGGTTGATCGGCTCGCCGACCGTCCCCAGCAGTCGCAGCGAGGAGAGGTCGAACTTGTCGACGTGCTCGGCACCCCACTTGATGCACGCGCGGATCGCGGTCGGGGCGGTGTAGAAGATCGTCGCGCGGTAATGCTCGGCCAGCTCCCACCAGATCCCGCGGTGCGGGTAGTCCGGTGCGCCCTCATACATCACGCCGGTGGTGGCGTTGGCCAACGGCCCATAGACGATGTAGGTGTGGCCTGTGATCCAGCCGACATCGGCGCAGCACCAGTACGTGTCGGTGTCGGCATGGATGTCAAATACGTTCTGATGGGTGCTCGAGGCGCCGGTCAGATAGCCGCCGGTCGTGTGCAGGATCCCCTTCGGCTTCGCGGTCGAACCGGACGTGTAGAGAATGAACAGCGGGTCCTCAGCGTCCATCGGCTCAGCCGGGCACCGATCAGCGGCCCGCTCGACGATCTCGTCGTACCACACGTCCCGACCGTCCTTCATCTCGCACTCGGTGCCCTTCGAGCGCACGACGATGATGTGCTCGAGATGGTCCAGGCCACCAAGGTGAAGATCGACCTGCTGCTTGACCGGATGCACCGTGCCCTTGCGCGCGGCACCGTCGACGGTGATCAGCGCCTTGGCCTCCGAGAACTCCATCCGCTCCCTGACCGACTCGGCCGAGAACCCGCCGAACACGACGTTGTGCACCGCGCCGATGCGCGCGCACGAGAGCATCGCGACCACGACCTCCGGGATCATCCCCATGTAGATCCCGACCACATCGCCCTTACCGATCCCGAGATCCTTCAAAGCGTTTGAGAACCGCTCGACGCGCGCGAGCAAATCCGCGTAGGTGAGGTCGAGCTCCTCGCCCTCCTCGCCACGCCAGTGATAAGCGACTCGATCCCCGAGACCGGCCTCGACATGGCGATCCAGGCAGTTGTAGGACACGTTCAGCTTGCCGCCGACAAACCACTTGTAAAACGGGGGATTCGAATCATCAAGAACCTGGTCCCACTTCCTGAACCAGTGCAGACGCTCAGCCTGGCTCACCCACCAGCCCTGCCAATCGGCATCCGCGCGGTCATAGATCGCCGGATCGCTCAGGTTCGCGTTCGCGACAAAACCGGCCGGCGGATCGAACCGCTCGATATCAAGCATCGACGCGAGCTCCCGCTCGAGCTCATGCTCATCACGCGCCATGTGTCCAGTAGCCATCCTCAGTTCTCTCCCTCGATTACCGACGCGGAACGCGCCCGGCCTGTTCGGCCGGGCGCGATCCACGACTTGGAGTTGTCGTGCTGACTCAGTGCTACCCGACTGGCAGCACTGCTCGTTTGTACACGGCCTGCATGAGATCTGCGCAGGCGATGTAAAGGGCGACGGCGCCCGTTGCGATGCCGACGTAGCCGCCAGCGTGGATCATGCTGGAGCTCGCTCCGGAGTTGCCGATTCCAAGCAGGATGAACGTCACGGTCAGCAGCAGGAACAGCAGCTGCAGGGCCCGCGGCGAGGCAAACGTGCAGAGGAACAGGATGCCGGTGAAGATGCCCCACATCCACAGGTACAGACCGAGCAGCGAATCGATCTCGGCCTTGGGCAGCTGTGCCACGTTGGTGCTCACCAGGACGTAGAACGAAATCCAGAACGCGCCGAATGACGAGAACGCCACTGCACCAAACGTGTTGCCGGTCCGGAACTCCCACATGCCGGCCAGAAGCTGGGCGACTCCGCCAAATGCGATCGCCATGCCGAGCACGATCGGGAACGAGGCCGGCCCGCCGCCGACGAGGTTCGAGTTGACGAAGCTCAGCACCAGCGTCGTCAAGCCGAAGCCGAACAGGCCCAGCGGCGCCGGGTTTGCCGGCATCCAACCCCCGGCTGACGAGACCGACGACCCGCTTGCAGGCGTTGCTGCAGGTGGTTCACTGATTGTGGCCAACGTCTCTCCTCTCCTAAGAGAAATATGTGACAAAAGTCACATTAGACGTCAGGAAGGGTTGTTCCTGCACTCAATCTCCGGACGGTCGCGGGGATGCGCCGAACGGTGCATCGAGCGCGACGAACGGTCTCCGTTCGTGCCCCGATATCCCCGATATCCTTCACAACTGAGTGTGGAGGTCTTCATCGGTGTTGTCGTCGGTTGGGCCATTGCGGCCTCAGTAGTCGCCGCGATACGCCTTCTGCGTCCGCCCCGCGTGATCTCGGGAGAGGTTCGCGCGATGCAGACGGCGCTGCATGCCGCCAACGTGATGCTCCCGGACCTGCGTCGCGGGCTCTCCGAGGAATCGGCCAAGCGTGTGATCCCGCATCTGCGGACGCTCACGCAGGCGTCGGCGGTTGCGCTCGGCGACCGCGACGCACGTGCTGGCGTTCGACGGCCTCGGGCACGATCATCACCACGCCGGTGACCCGCTGATCCGGATCACGGCACCCGCGCGCGAGGACCGCCTGCACGTCGAGTCGCAGATCGGATGCGAGCAGGCCGACTGCGCACTCGGCCCCGCGGTCGCGGCGCCGCTGCTGGTCGCGGGCGAGCTCGTCGGGCTCGTTCGTCGCGCTCTACACGCGCGGGCACCGCGTCACGCCCAACGACACGCGGACCGTGGCCGAGGCCGCGAGCCTCGTCAGCGCCCAGCTCGAACTGCAGGCGATGGACCTGCAGGCCGATCGTCTTGCGCGGGCAGAGCTGCGCGCGCTGCGTGCGCAGATCAGCCCTCACTTCATCTACAACGCACTCGCCGCCATCGCGAGCTACATCCACTCCAATCCGGAGGAGGCGCGCGAGCTCCTGACCGAGTTCGCCGAGTTCACGCGCTACGCGTTCCGGGGCCAGCGTCCCTACGTCACGCTGGCCGACGAGCTCAGCTACGTCGAGAAGTACCTGCGGCTCGAGCGGGCACGGTTCGGAGACCGGCTGGAGGTCCGGTTGCAGGTCGATCCCGAGGTGCTGCCCGCCGTCGTACCGGTGCTGTCGCTGCAGCCACTGGTCGAGAACGCCGTACGCCACGGGGTCGAGAAGCGGGGGCTTCGGCCGGATTGAGATCGTCGGGCGCCACCTCGACGCTGATGTCGAGCTGCTGGTCCGCGATGACGGCGTCGGGATGGATCCGGAGCGCGCGCAGACGGTGCTTGCGGGCCACGGCGGGGGGGTAGGTATCGCAAACGTGCAGGCGCGGCTTCAGTCGATCTTCGGACCCGGTTACGGGCTTGAGATCGAGTCCGAGCCCGGACGCGGGACGACCGTGACGATGACCCTGCCGAAGTTCCGCGCGGGGGTTCGAGCGGCATGACCCGCGTGCTTGTGGTCGACGACGAGCGCCCCGCGCTGGAGGACCTGGGGCGGCTGTTGGAGACGACGACGTCGGTCAACGACGTGGTGCTCGCCGCCGGCGGTGCGGAGGCGTTGCGACTGCTGGCCGAGCAGCGGTTCGACGTGGTGTTCATGGATGTGCGGATGCCCGACATCGACGGCCTCGAGCTGGGGATGGCGTTGGCGCGGTTCGCCGATCCGCCGGCGCTGGTGTTCGTCTCGGCCTTCGAGGACGGCGCCGTCTCGGCGTTCGAGCACGACCTCCATCCGCTCGACTACCTGATGAAGCCGGTCTCGCGAGCGCGCGTCGAGCAGGCACTCGAGCGGCTGAGCACCGACGGCCGGGTTGGTGGCCAGCGGGCCACCAACCCGGGACAGGCCGATGCCGAGATCATCCCGGTCGAGCACCAGCGCGGAGGCGCGACCCGATTGCTCGATCGATCGACCGTGCTGTATGTGCAGGCTGAGGGTGACTACGTGCGCCTGCACGCTGACAGTGGCCGCTTCCTGGTTCGCGCACCCCTGTCCGAGATCGAGCAGCGCTGGGGGCGGCACGGTTTCGTGCGCGTACATCGCAGCTACATCGCGAACCTGAGACGTGCGGTGGAGATTCGGCCGCAGCTGGGCGGCGCCGTCACGATCGTGATGGCGGATGGCAGCGAGGTGCCGGTCGCGCGGCGCCAGGTGGCCGATCTGAGGCGGAGGCTGCGGATGTGACGCCGGCGCCGGGGAAGGGACCTTCGCAACCGCGTCGGCTGCTGCCGCGCCGCGGGCTGCGCAGCCCGCGCGAGGAGCTGGCCGAGGCGACCGCCCACGGGCACGTCTACCTACGTGGGCTGCAGCGCGCACAGCTGTCGCTGTCGCTGCTTGCGCTGACCGCCTTCGGAGCGATCTTCGGCGTGTTGCCGGCGGCCCTGTTCCTGCTGCCGTCGCTGGTCAGCAAGCAGGTGCTCGGGGTGCCGCTGGGGATCTGGATCCTGGTCGTGCCGATGTTCCCGATATTCATCGCGATCGGCTGGCTGTACGCGCGCCGCGCGGACGCTCTCGATGACACCTTCCGCGACCTGGTCGAGCGTTGATCCTCGCGGTCCTGGCGGTCGGTGCGGTCACGCTCGGGACGCTGGGGCTGGGCACGTGGGGGATGCGGTTCGGGCGGACGACCTCCGACCTGCTGGTCGCGAGCCGGGCGATCACGCCGTGGTGGAATGCGGCCGCGATCTCCGGCGAGTATCTGTCAGCCGCCAGCTTCCTGGGGATCGCCGGGCTCGAGATGCAGATCGGTGCGAGCGCGCTCTGGCAGTCGCTCGGGTTCACCGCGGGTTACCTGGCGCTGCTGCTGTTCGTGGCGGCGCCGCTGCGTCGCTACGGCTCCTACACGATCCCCGACTTCGCTGACGCGAGATTGCACAGCCCCGCTCTGCGACTGCTCGCCGCCGGGATCGTTCTGGTGATCGGTGGCTTCTACCTGGTGCCGCAGCTGAAGGGCGCGGGGCTTGCGCTGAACGTCGTGATCGGTTCGCCCTACTGGGTAGGGGTCGCGGTCGTCGCTGCGATCGTCGCGGTCAACGTCGCGCTGGGCGGGATGCGAGGGATCACCTACGTTCAGGCGTTCCAGTTCTGGATCAAGGTGTTCGCGATCGCGGTGCCGGCGATCGTGCTGCTGATCCACTTCGGAGGCCTGCCGGAGCGCGCGGCGCTGTTCGGCGACCAACTGCCCCACGCCGGCGCATCGGGTTACACGGTGAAGCTCGGTTCGCCGCAGCGGGTGCAGTTCCCCGAGCCCGGCAGCTTCACAGCTGATGGTCGAACGGTTCACGTCGCGGCTGGCGGTTGGGTGACGCTGCCCGCCGACACGCCGGTCCGGATCCCGCCGGAGGGCACCGTGCCGGTGGCGGAGGGCACGCCTCCGCTGCGGGGTGAGCAGTGGGCAAAGCCCGGTCGGTGGGGCGGGCCGGGGCGGGCCGCTGGTCGTCTACTCGCTGCTGATCGCGACCTTCCTCGGCACCATGGGGCTACCGCACGTGCTCGTGCGCTTCTACACCAACCCGGACGGTCACGCCGCCCGGCGCACAACGGTGAGGGTGCTTGGACTGCTGTCGCTGTTCTATCTGTTCCCGGCCGTCTATGGGGCGCTCGGCCGGGTGCTGACACCGCAGCTGTACACGACGGGCCAGACCGACGATGTCGTGCTGACGCTTCCGCGCGACGCCTGGCCCGGTACCGCCGGAACGATCCTGACGGCGATCGCCTGCGCGGGAGCATTCGCGGCCTTCCTGTCGACGTCCAGTGGTCTGCTCGTCTCTTTGGCCGGCACGTTCAGCCACGACGTCTGGCCGCGACTTCAGCACTCGGCGCCGGCCGGCGTCGCGGCCCGGCGCCGGCACTTCCGGGTCGCGGCCGTGGGAGCGATGCTGCTTCCGGGACTGCTGGCTCTGGTCGCCCAGGGTGTCGACATCTCGATCCTCGTCGGCTGGGCGTTCGCTCTGGCGGCCAGCACGTTCTGCCCGATGTTCCTGCTCGGAATCTGGTGGTCGCGGTTGACCGCTCGTGGCGCCGCCGCCGGGATGTGCGCGGGCATGCTGGTGGCCACCTCCGCGATCTTCGTCGGCCTGGCACTCGGCGAACCGACCCGGGGCCCGCTGGGCCTGCTGCAACAGCCCGCGATCGTCTCGGTGCCGATCGCGTTCGTGGTGATGATCGCCGTGTCGCTGCGGGATCGGCACCGCGTCGGAGATGTCGAGTCGCAGATGCTCGCCCTGCACGCACCCGAGGGGCTCGGCCTGCGGCTGGCCGATGAGGACATCGAGGGGGCACTGACCTGAACGCCGGTCGACCCGGCGCCGGGACCGGCTACGCAGCGCTCAACGTGGCGGGCGCGCCCGCCCGCACGAGCACCTCGGGCAGGGCGACGGTCCCGTCGTCCTGCTGGCCGTTCTCCAGCAGCGCGATCAGCGTGCGGCCGACCGCGGTTGCGGTGCCGTTCAGCGTGTGCAGCGTGGCCGGCCGGCCGTCGGCCGGGCGGTAACGGATGTCCAGCCGCCGCGCCTGGAAGTCGGTCGTGTTCGAGCATGACGTCAGCTCGCGGTACTGGCCCTGGCCTGGCAGCCAGGCCTCACAGTCGTACTTCATCGCGGCCGAGGCGCCGAGGTCATCCACCGCGATCGCGACGACACGGTAGGGAATCTCGAGCGCGGTCAGGAGCGACTCCTCGATCGCGAGGATCCGCTCGTGCTCCTCGGCCGATCTGTCCGGCTCGACGAACGCGAACATCTCGACCTTGTCGAACTGGTGCACGCGGAACATGCCGCGCGTGTCCTTGCCGGCGGCGCCCGCCTCACGCCGGAAGCAGGGGGAGAAGCCGGCGTAGCGCAGCGGCAGATCGTCGGCGCCGATGATCTCGTCGCGGTGCAGCGACGCGAGCGCGACCTCCGAGGTTCCGACGAGGTAGAGGTCGTCGTCGGGCAGGGTGTAGATCTGCTGCTCGGTGTCAGGCAGCATGCCGGTGCCGATCAGCGCGCGCTCGCGCACCAGAACGGGCGGGATCACCGGCTCGAAGCCCTCGCGGACGAGTCGCTCCATCACGAACCTCACGAGCGCAAGCTCGACCAGCACCAGGTCGCCGCGCAGGTAGACGAAGCGCGAGCCCGACAGTGCGGCACCGTGCTCCATGTCGATCATCGAGCCGGCCAGCTCGAGGTGGTCGCGGCCGGTGCGGCCGGCCTCGCCGACCTCGCGCAGGACCGTGTCGGAGGGGGGCGCGTCGGCAAAGGGGATGTTGGGCAGACCCAGCATCAGCGCGTCAAGGTCCGAGCGCACCGAGGTCTCAAGGTCGGTCAGCTCGCGCCCGCGCGCCGCCATCGCCCCCATCTGCTCGCGCTCCTCGGGCGTGGGGGCGCCGGTCCGACCCCTGCTGGCTCGGTTCTGTTCGGCGCGCAGCTCCTCGAGCTCGGTCGTCAGGCCGCGCCAGCGCTCGTCGAGCTCGAGCACACGGTCGATCGCATCGTCTGCGACGTCACCGCGACGCGCCAGGGCGGTGCGTACGGCGTCGGGGTCGTTTCTGATCAGTCTGATGTCGAGCATGCGCTGTCTCGGACACTACATACACGCGCGAGCCTGAACGGCTCAGCTGCTGGGGGTCACGGCTGCCAGCGAGCCGAGCGCCTTCGCCTGGCACGGGGTCGTACCAGGCTCCTTCGGAGCCTGGTGCCCGGCGAACTCGGCGACGAAGTGGGCCAGCTCTCGGGCCTGTTTCCCGACCACGATGTTCTGCGGCATCACGCCACCGCCGAAGCCGCCGTTGATGATCGCGTAGTACACGCGGATCTGCGGACGCTCACAGCGGACGTTGAAGTTGGGGCCATTGAGGTTCTCGTAGGTGCGCGGGTTCTGTCCGGAGCCGTGGGTGCCCGCGTAGGAGAGCGTGTGGCAGCCGCCGCAGCGCTGGTTGAACAACTCGGCCGCCTGTTGGTCCGCGGTGTACTTGGGATCGGTCTTCGGAACGCTGACGTGCTGAGTGCCGCACGCCGACACGGCAAAGGCCACGCCGATGGCGGCGAGAAGGCAAACGGCATAACGCGCTGAGCGGCTCATGCGCGCCGGATCATACGTGACCGTGGCGCGGGAAGGTGCCAGCCCGTGATCCGATCAGGGCCCAAGAAGGTGGCCCTCGCGCCGTGTCGAATAGAGCACCGAGTACTCCCCGGCGCCGGTCGAATGTGACGGTCGCTAGCTCCCGCTGTATTCCGCGATCGTCCCCAACGGCGGCAACCAAGGACGATCGGCGCCGGGGCTCAATGAACCACTGTCGCGGCTCGCGCCAGCAGCACCGTCACCACCAGAGCCGACAGCGTCATCACGCCGACCTCGCGTCGCAGGATCGCGATCACGACCTCACGCTGCTCTGCCTTCGGCATGTTTCCGACCGCCCTGGCGTCCTCGAGGCCGCGCGCGTCCAGCACCATCGTCGCTGCCGAGATCTTCAGCTGCTCGGCGATCAATGCCACGAGCAGCGGCAGCAGCCCGTAGAGCAGATGCAGGTCGGAGGCCCTGCGTCCCATCAGCAGCAGCACGCCGCCGAGCACCGCCTCGACCGCGACCATCACCTGGCCGCCTCGCAGCAGCCGCCAGAACCAGCGGTTGGGGCGTTGCGACCACCACGCGACCGCGCCCAACGCGAAAGCGAGCAGATTCAGTGCGAGGGCCAGGGTCCCGACGACGATGTGAAGGTCCTTCACGGCGAGCGCACGATAGAGCCTCACGACCGACGCGCACCGGATCGACGCACATTTGAGGCATTAAGCACTATCCCCACAGGCGTTTACGAACGGGGCGGTCCCCGTAGCAGCGGTGATAGAACTTCGTCTGTGCTCCGGGATTATCTGCCCGCCATCGTCTTCATAGTGCTCGGCCTTGCGATCGGCGTCCTGTTCTCCTGCCTGAACCTGCTGACGGGCATCAGGACCCGACCGAACCTCAACCGCGCGACCCCGTATGAGTGCGGGCTTCCCTCTGAGGTCCGTCGCGGCTTCCGCTTCGGGATCAGCTTCTACCTGATCGCGATGCTGTTCATCCTGTTCGACATCGAGGTGATCTTCATCTACCCGATCGCGATCGAGCTGCGGCAGTTCGGCAGCTTCGCACTCGGCGAGACGATCACGTTCGTGACGCTGCTGATGATCGGCTTCATCTACGTCTGGCGACGGGGAGCGCTCGAATGGAAATAAAGCGAGAGTCGGCGAACGACTTCCGTTCGCGCCAGCTGATGTCGCGCGACATGCTGCGCGGCGACATGGAGGGGGATGACTTCGATCGCCTCGTCGAACAGGCCGTGATGACAACCACGCTCGACCGTGCTGTCTCCTGGGCACAGGGCAACTCGCTGTTCCCGCTGACCTTCGGGCTCGCCTGCTGCGCGATCGAGATGATGTCGATCGTGGCCGCCCGCGTCGACATCGCCCGCTTCGGCTTCGAGGCGTTCCGAGCCTCACCGCGCCAGGCCGACCTGATCATCCTCTCAGGCCGCGTCTCGACCAAGATGGCGCCGGTCATCCGGCGCATCTACGACCAGATGCTCGAGCCCAAGTATGCGATCAGCATGGGTGCCTGCTGCTCCTCGATGGGCGTCTTCAACAACTACGCGATCGTCCCCAGTGACAAGTTCCTGCCGATCGACGTGCACGTCCCCGGTTGCCCGCCTCGTCCCGAGGCGCTGGCTCACGGCATCCTGCGTTTGCGCGAAAAGATCCAGGGCAACGACCGCGAGGGCTGGCGCGAGCGCTACGACGCGATCGGCACCGAGGAGGTCGTGCCCTCCGATGGTGGCCCGCTTGCCACCATCGGGCCCGACGCGCCGGGAGGCCCCGCCAGTGCCTGACCAGAGCGGCCTTGAGGCGATCGCGCAGGAGCTGCGCGACGCCGATCCCGATTGCGTGCTCGGGACTACGCACGATCGCGGGCGCGCCGAGATTCAGATCGACCCGTCGAAGAACGTCGCGGTGATCGAGCGGCTGCGGGAGCGCGGCTTCAACTTCCTCGCGAGCCTGCACGGCGTCGACTATTACCCGCACGAGCCGCGGCTGGGGGTCGTCTACGAGCTGTTGGACATGAAGGAGGTCGACCGGATCTCAGTCAAGGCGAGGGTCTCGACCGAGGACCCGAGGATCGCGACGGTGACCCAGCTCTGGCCGGGAGCGGACTTCCCCGAGCGTGAGCTCTACGACATGTTCGGCGTCGAGTTCGAGGGCCACGAGGACCTGCGACGGATTCTGATGCCGGAGGACTATGAGGGCTTCCCACAGCGTCGCGACTTCCCGGTCGGCGGCGAACCGGTGCTGTTCACATACAACGAGAACGACGGCTACGGAGCCGACCGATGAGCGCGCTCAGCGATTACCGCAAGCGCGAAGAGTCGGTGACGATGTCCACCGAGTCAGTCGGCATGGGCGAGAGCCACGAGCTTCTGACACTCAACATCGGGCCGCACCACCCGGCGACGCACGGCGTGCTGCGGCTGCTCGCGACGCTCGAGGGCGAGGTCGTACGCGACATCAAGCCGATCATCGGCTACGTCCACACCGGCATCGAGAAGACGGCTGAAACCAAGTCGTATTGGAAGGTCGTTCCGGTCGTCGAGCGGATGGACTACCTCAGCTACTACTTCAACGCGATGGCCTATTGCGGTGCCGTGGAGACGCTGCTGGGCCTGGAGGTACCGCCCCGCGCGCAGTACCTCCGCGTCCTGCATCTCGAGCTCAACCGGATCATGTCGCACCTGGTCTGGCTCGGGACCAGCGCGCTGGACCTCGGGGCGATGTCGATGTTCTGGTACTGCTTCCGCGAGCGCGAGACGATCCTCGACCTGTTCGAGATGTCCTCGGGCCAGCGGATGCACACGCGCTACTTCCAGATCGGCGGCGTGATCGAGGACATCCCACCCGGGTTCGCCAGAAATGTCCAGAGGTTCGTCGACGAGATGCCGAGTCGCGCGGACCAGTACGCCGACCTGCTCGAGAAGAACGAGATCCTGCTGGCGCGCCTGCGCGACACCTGCATCCTGGATGAGGAGACGCTGCTCGGGCTGAACGTCACCGGCCCGCTGCTGCGCGCCGCCGGCAACCCCTGGGATCTCCGCAAGGCCGCCCCCTACTCGAGCTATGACCACTTCGACTTCAAGATCCCGGTCGGCACCGTCGGCGACAATTACGACCGCTTCCGCGTGCGCCACGCCGAGCTGTACGAGTCGACGAAGATCATCCAGCAGGCTCTGAACGGGTTGCCCGAGGGCCCCCACATCGCCGATGACCGCAAGGTCGTGCTGCCGCCGCGTCACGAGCTGGCGACCAGCATGGAGGCGCTGATCCACCACTTCAAGCTCGTGACCGAGGGCTTCCGCGTGCCCGAGGGCGAGTGCTACTACCCGATTGAGGCGCCGCGTGGCGAACTCGGCTGCTTCGTCCGCTCCGATGGTTCGGCCAAGCCGGCGCGCGTGCACATGCGTGACCCCAGCTTCGTGAACCTGCAGGCGACTGCGCCGATGGTCAAGGACGCCTACATCGCGGACCTGATCGCGACGCTGGCGATGGTCGACCCGGTGCTCGGAGGCGTGGACCGATGAGCGCGATCGACAGGCGTCCGCCGGTCAAACGCTACGAGCACGGCTCGCGCGTACCTGGCTGGGACGAGGCAGTCGACCTGACCAAGCCGCCCGCGACCGTGCCCGACCCGGCCCTGACGCCGGTTCCGGAGGGGCTGCGCACCGCGATCGAGGAGGCGATGGCGAAGTACCCGGACTCGAAGTCCGCCTCGATTCCGGCACTGCACCTGGCGCAGAAGCACCATGGCTGGTGCTCTCCAGAGGCGATCGAGCAGGTCGCCTGCGTGATGCGTCTGACGCCTGCGTACCTGACGTCGGTGGCGAGCTTCTACGACATGTTCGCGCTCGCGCCCAAGCCGGCGCACGACGTCTACGTCTGCACCAACATCACCTGCTCGCTGCTCGGCGCCGACGAGTTCTACGAGGCGATGGTCGCAGCCGCCGGGAGCAACGGCGAGATCGGCGTGCGCGGCTTCGAGTGCCTCGGCGCCTGCGACATCGGCCCGATGGCTTCGGTCGACGGCGAGTACGTCGGGCCGCTCAACCTCGACGACGCGACGCTGATCGTCGAGGACATCGCCGCCGGCCGCCCCGTCCTCGAGCACAAGCAGCTGCGCAATCGCGCCGTCGCCGACCCGAACGGTCGCGTCGAGGACTGGAGCGGGATCGGTCCGGTCGGTCAGGACGGTCAGGCATGACCAGCACGACGCATCTGCTGTTCGACCGCATCGATGAGCCGGGCCTGAACACGATCGCGGTCTACGAGAAGCGGGGCGGGTACAGCGCCCTGCGCAAGGCGCTGGCGATGCCTCCGGCGGCGATCGTCGAGGAGATCTCCCAGTCCGCGATCAGGGGCCGCGGCGGCGCCGGCTTCAAGATGGGTCAGAAGGCGTCGTTCCTGCCCAAGGGCGATATGGCCAAGTACCTGGTCTGCAACGCCGACGAGTCCGAGCCCGGCACGTTCAAGGACCGCGAGCTGATGCAGAAGTCCCCCCACACGCTGATCGAGGGGATGATCATCACAACCTTCGGCACCGGGATCCATCACGCCTTCATCTACATACGCGGCGAGTACGAGCTGCAGGCTGACATCCTCGAGGCGGCGATCGCTGAGGCCGAGGCCGCAGGCTACCTGGGCGAGAACATCCTCGACTCGGGCCACTCGTTGAAGCTGGTGCTGCATCGCGGCGCCGGGGCCTACATCTGCGGTGAGGAGACGGGCCTGCTCGACTCGCTCGAGGGTAAGCGCGGCAATCCGCGGCTGAAGCCTCCGTTCCCGGCGATCGAAGGCCTGTACCACGGACCGACGCTGGTCAACAACGTGGAGACGCTCGGTACGGTGCCGACGATCATCAACATGGGCGGGGCCGAGTACGCGACGCTCGGTGCCGAGGGCTCGACCGGCACCAAGCTGGTCTCCGTCTCCGGCGACGTGCAGCGCCCCGGCAACTACGAGATCGTGCTGGGCACCCCCAGCCGCGAGATCATCTACGGGCTCTGCGGCGGACCCAAGCCCGGCCGCAGGGTGAAGATGTGGTTCCCGGGTGGCTCGAGTTCACCGGTTCTGCTCGAGGACGATCTCGACGTTCCCTACGACTTCGACTCGATGGCCAAGGCCGGCACGATGCTCGGGTCGGGCGCGATCATCGTCGTCGACGACAGCCACTCGGCGCTCGAGGTCGCCCAGAAGGTCACGAAGTTCTACGCGCACGAGTCGTGTGGCAAGTGCGTTCCCTGCCGCGAGGGGACCGACTGGACCCACAAGATGCTCCATCGAATCGAGTCGGGCGAGGCGACGCCGATGGATCTTGACATCCTCGCATCCGTGCAGACCCAGATCATCGGAAACTGCCTCTGCGTGCTCGGCGACGCGATGGCGATGCCGATCGGGTCGATCGTCGCGAAGTTCCGGGAAGAGCTCGAAGCCGAGATCGAAGCGGCGCGTGAGCGCGCCAACTCAACCGTCTATGCCGCGGCCTGAACAAAAGCTCATAAACCTCACGATCGACGGTCGCGAGGTCCAGGCCGTCGAGGGCTCGATGCTGGTCGACGCAGCCAGGCTGGCGGACGTCGAGATCCCCTACTTCTGCTACGAGCCGAAGCTCGGCGAGCCGGTCGGCGCCTGCCGGATGTGCCTGGTTGAGATCGAGGGCATCCCCAAGCTGCAGACGTCGTGCTCGACGGCGGTGCGCGACGGCATGGTCGTCAACACCCAGGTGGAGCGGGTCGTCGAGGCCCAGAACGCCGTGATCGAGTTCCTGCTCGTCAACCACCCCCTCGACTGCCCGGTCTGCGACAAGGGCGGCGAGTGCCCGCTGCAGGACTACACCTTCGGGTGGGGCAAGGGCCGCAGCCGCGTGATCGAGCCCAAACGCCACTTCGTCAAGCCGCTGGCGCTGTCGCCACTGATCGCGATCGACCGTGAGCGCTGCATCCTCTGCTACCGCTGCGTGCGGTTCAGCCAGGAGGTCTCGGAGGACTGGCAATTGATCTTCACCGAGCGCGGCGCCCACACGTTCGTCGGAACGCACGATGGCCACCCGTACGTGGCTCCGTTCAGCGGCAACATCGTCGAGCTCTGCCCGGTCGGCGCGCTGACCTCGCAGCCCTACAGGTTCCGCGCCCGGCCGTGGGACATCGAGGGCGCGGGCGGGGTCTGCACACTGTGCCCGTCGCAGTGCAACGTCGAGTTCACCGTGCGCGACGACAAGGTCGTGCGCGTGCTCTCGCGCGAGAACCCGGGTGTCGATGACGGCTGGCTCTGCGACAAGGGGCGCTTCGCGTATCAGGCGATCCACGTCGACGAGCGCATCACGACGCCGCTGGTCCGCGACGCGGCCGGCGAGCTGCAACCGGCCTCCTGGGAGCAGGCACTCGAGGCGGCGAGCGCGATCGCGAGCCACCGTGGCCGCGCCGCGGCGCTGGTCGGCGGTCAGGCGACCAACGAGGAGGCGTTCCTGCTGGGCCGGTTGCTTCGCGAGGGGCTCGGCTCGCGCGACATCGACTCGCGGTTCGCGGCCGGCTCGAGCCCGAACCAACCGGCACTCGATCTCGGCAGCATTCGCGCACTTGCATCGCCCGCGCTGCAGGCGAGCGTGCAGGACATCGAGTTCGCGCACACCGTGTTGGTGCTCGGCACCGAACCGCTCGACGACTCGCCGATCCTCGACCTGCGGATACGCAAGGGCGTGCGCCGCAACGGCGTCAAGCTCGCAATCGCCAGCGCCCGCCCGAGCACGCTCGATTCCAACGCCGAGATGTCGGTGCGCTATGCGCCCGGTGCCGAGGCCGAGTTCCTCACCGGGCTCGAGTGGGCGCTGACAGCGCCCGGTTCCGGTGACATCCACAACCTCGCCAAGCTGCTGCGCGACGGTGGTGAGGACGTCGTGATCCTGTGGGGCGAGTCGCTGCCCGCCGACGCCCTCGCGGCGCTGCTCCGCATCGCCGACAAGCTCGGCTTCGCCGAGCGCGAGGGCGCGGGGCTGCTCGAGCTTCCGGCGGGCACCAACGCTCGCGGCATTCGCGAGGCAGGCGCACTTCCCAATGCGGGCGCCGGCTACGCGGAGGTCGAGCCGGGACGCAGCGCCGCTGAGATCGCAGACGCGCTGATCGCGGGCGATGACACCGCGCTCTACCTCTTCCAGGTCGACCCGCTGCGCGACCTCGCCGGCCGCGAGCGCTGGGCTCAGGCGCTCGACAGCGCCGCGATCGTGGTTGCACATGCGACGGTCCTGACCGAGGGCGTCGCGGCTCACGCCGACGTCGTCTTCCCGGCGGAGTCGAGCGCCGAGAAGGAGGGCACGATCGTGCACCCCGACGGCCGCCTGCAGCGGATCCGCACGGCGATCAGGCACCCGGGGCAGGTGCGCGCCAGCTGGCAGGTGCTGGCGGACCTCGCCCGGCGGACCGGCCTGGACACGGGCGTGCTCACTGCTGGCATGGCCTTCCGGCAGCTGGTCGCGGCGGTTCCGTTCTACGCGGGCCTGACCCTCGAGGAGATCGGCGGGCGTGGCTTGCGCTGGCCGCAGACCGAGGCTGCGGCCGCGATGCCCGCGGGCACAGCGGCCACTCCGGCGATCGCTCCCGACGCGGCCGGCGCCGAGGGCTCGGTTGCGGACGGCAATGCGCTCAGGCTCGGTATCTACCGCTCGATCTGGGCGGCACCCGAGGTCGAGATCTCGCCGGCACTGCATTTCACCGTCGCCGAGCAGCGTGTCGAGCTCTCGCCCGAGGACGCCGCGCGGCTCGGAATCGAGGACGGGGCCGAGGTGGAGGTGGCGCAGAACGGCACGCGCCTGAGCGGCCGTGCGGCGATCCGCACCGGTGTGCCCGCGGGAACCACGTTCCTGGCGGCGGGCATCGCGAAGGATTCGGCGAACGCATTGACAGAGGCGCTGGTGGAGGTTGTGAAGGCGTGATCACATTCGCCGACGTCAACTATTTCGAAGCCTGGTGGGTTCAGATCATCAAGGCGCTATGCATCTTCGGCGTGATCTTCGGCGTGCTGCCGGTGATCATCGTCTACGAACGCAAGCTGCTTGGTCGCTTCCAGAACCGCTATGGCCCCAACCGCGTCGGGCCCTTCGGGCTCATGCAGCCGCTGGCGGAGATCGTCAAGTTCGCGCGCAAGGAGGCGTTCCGGCCGCGCACCTCGGTTGCGTTCCTGTTCCGTGCGGCGCCGGCGATCTCGATCGTGATGGCCGTCGGCGCGCTGGCACTGATCCCGTTCGGCGACGTGCAGTCGGTCTTCGGGCAGCAGGTGGGCCTCTACGGCATCGACGTTTCGGTCGGACCGTTGTACGTGTTTGCGCTGGGTGCGATCTCCTTCTACGGGATCCTGCTGGGCGGCTGGGCCTCTGGCTCGAAGTACTCGTTCCTCGGTTCGATGCGCGCCGCCGCGCAGCTGATCTCCTACGAGGTGTCACAGAGCCTGGCGCTGGTCGGCGTACTGATCACGGCGCAGACGCTGTCGATGACGGGCATCGTCCATGCGCAGGAGGGGATGTGGTACTTCATCCCGCAGTTCTGCGGCTTCCTGATCTTCATGGTGGCGTCGTTCGCGGAGACCAACCGCGCCCCGTTCGACCTCGTCGAGGCCGACGGTGAGCTCGGCGGCGGCTATTTCACCGAGTACGGCGGCACCGCCTTCGTCGCCTTCCTGTTCGCGGAGTACGTGAACATGCTTGTCGTCTCCGGAATGGCGACGACGATGTTCCTCGGCGGTTGGCTGATGCCATTCGGCATCCACCCGCCGGGCTGGGTCGACCCGTTCATCGTGCTCGCGAAGATGATGATCTTCATGACTCTGTTCATCTGGATCCGCGCGACGCTCCCGCGTCTGCGCTACGACCAGCTGATGTCATTCGGCTGGAAGGTGCTGCTGCCGCTTGCCACCGTCAACCTGCTCGTCACGGCGATCATCGTCGCCTAGCAACCTCGGAGCTCTGGATCAACGCATGGCATACGACCCCGGATCAGACGTAATCGAAGTAGTCCGTCACCCGCCGCGCAACGCCGCCGCGAGCACCTACCGCATCTTCGGCGAGACCCTGCGCGGCATGAAGACGACCCTGGCGCGCGTCGCCGAGGGCCCCGTCACGATCCAGTACCCGGAGGAGAAGACCCCGGTCTACCCGCGGTTCCGTGGCCGTCACAAGCTTCACCGCTTCGAAGACTCCGGCCTTGAGAAGTGCGTCGGCTGCTCGCTCTGTGCCGCGGCCTGCCCGGCCGACTGCATCCGGGTGGTCGCTGCTGAGAACGCACCCGACAATCGCGTCTCGGCGGGCGAACGCTACGCCGCGGTCTACGAGATCAACCTGAGCCGCTGCATCTTCTGTGGTTATTGTGAGATCGCCTGCCCGTTCGACGCGATCACGATGGGGCATGACTACGAGATGTCCGATTACACGCGCTCCGATCTGATCTTCACCAAGGAGATGCTGTTGGCGGAGCCACTCGAGCGCACGCCGCTGAGGACGGAGAGCGAGTAGGCCTGATGTCGCAGGTCATCTTCTTCATCGCAGCGATCAGCGCCCTGGTGGGCGCGATCGGCGTGGTGACGGTGCGCAATCCGCTGTACGCGGTGCTGTGCCTGGTCTGCCACCTGATCGCGCTGGCGGCGCTGTTCCTGTTGTTGCGAGCGGAGTTCGTGGCTGCCGCCCAGGTTGTCGTCTACGCCGGCGCGGTGATGGTGCTGTATGTGTTCGTGGTCGCCTACGTCGGCGGTGGCGATGAGGTCATTGCCGGCAGCGCGCTGCGCATCCTCGGGCCGCTGTTCGCTGTGGCGCTCGCGATCGAGCTGTTCATAGCGATGCTCGGTTCGGCGCTCAAGGGCATCGGCGGCAAGGGTGCTCCGTACGTGCTGGGGTTCGGCACCCCGGAGCAGATCGGCAAGCTCTTCCTAACCGAGTACCTGTTCGCATTTGAGGTCGCATCGCTGCTCCTGCTGGTCGCGGCCGTGGGCGCTGTCGTCCTGGCACGGCGCAGGCGCGGACTCGATGCCGACGACACGGAGCTCGCGCAGGTGTTGTCGGCACCGCGTCCGTCCTACACCGGCACGATCGCGGAGGGCGTCGGCGTGCGTCGAATCCGTGAGGCGCTCGTCGAGCAGGACGCCGGCATCTTCGAGCTGCCCGGGGGCGATCGCACGGATCCGCCGGTCCCGGGCGCGAACCGGGTGGGTGTCGGCCAGCGGGCCGACGGTGACGACGGCACCGGCGGTGAGTCATGAGCCTCGGCTGGTACCTTGCCGTCTCCGTGCTGATCTTCTGCATCGGCGCCGGCGGCGTGCTCGTACGTCGCAACCCACTTGTGATCCTGCTGTGCCTCGAGCTGATGCTGAACGCCGCCAACCTCTCACTGGTCACGTTCGCCCGCATGCATGGCGGTGAGGCCGGTCAGGTCTTCGCCCTGATCGTGATGGTGGTCGCGGCCTGCGAGGTCACGGTCGGGCTCGGATTGCTGGTCGCAATCAGCCGCCGCAACCTGCCTATCGATGTCGACGAACTGCATGAGCTGAACGGATGAGCCCGACCACCTGGGGCTGGCTCGTCCTGCTGTTTCCGCTGCTGGGCACGATCATCATCGGCCTCGGCTTCCGGCGGTACACCAGGGCGGCCGGCGTAATCGGAACGGTTGCGATCGGACTCGCCTTCGTCTGCGCGGTGGGCTCGCTGATCTCGCTGCTCGGGCGCAGCCCGGCGCATCGTGAGGTCGTCTCAAGCCTCTGGAACTACGCGGTCAGCACAGGCATGGACGCGAAGCTGCAGATCCTGGTCGACCCGATCTCAGTCTTCATGATCCTCGTGGTCGCAGGCGTCTCGACGCTGATCCACCTGTACTCGACCGCCTACATGCGGTCCGACGAGGGCTACGCCCGGTACTTCGCGTACCTCAACTTCTTCGTGTTCTCAATGTTGCTCCTGGTGCTGGCCGGGAACTTCGTGATCCTGATCGTCGGCTGGGCGTTCGTCGGCGCCGCCTCCTATCTGCTGATCTCCTTCTGGTATCGCCGCGCGACCGCGACCGGCGCGGGCATCAAGGCGTTCCTGATCAACGTGCTCGGCGACGTCGGCCTGGTGCTCGGCACCTTCTTCATCTTCACGCACACGCACACGCTCACCTACCTCGGCACGTTCGCGGCGGCCCCGCATGTCTTCCACACCGACTCGACCGCCCTCGTCGTCGGCTGCCTGCTGTTCCTGGTCGGGGCCTTCGCCAAATCGGCCCAGGTGCCGCTGCACACATGGCTCCCGGACGCGATGGAGGGCCCGACGCCGGTCTCCTCGCTGATCCACGCGGCCACGATGGTGACCGCCGGCGTCTACCTGATCGTGCGGCTGCACCCGCTGTTCCAGATGGCCCCGACGGCAGACGACGTCGGCACGATCGTCGGCTGCGCGACGCTGCTGATCGCGGGGTCGATCGCACTGGTCGTAGTCGACCTCAAGCGCGTGATCGCCTACTCGACGATGTCCCAGATCGGCTACATGATCATGGGCGCATCGGCGGGCGCATATTCGGCGGCGCTGTTCCATCTGATGACGCACGCGTTCTTCAAGGCGCTGCTGTTCATGGCGGCCGGCTCGATCATCGGCGCGATGGCCGGCGACCAGTCACTCGATCGCATGCACGGCTTCCGCAAGGCACTGCCGTTCACGTTCGTCTGCTTCCTCGTCGGCGGACTCGCGCTCTCGGGTGTGCCGCCGTTCTCAGGTTGGCTGTCGAAGGACGACATCCTCGCCTACGTCGACAACCGCGGTGGTCTGTTCGAGGTGGTCGGGATCCTCGGTTACGTCGGCGCCGCGATGACCGGCCTGTACACGTTCCGGATGATCTTCCGAGCGTTCTGGGGTGAGCCCTCCCCGGAGGCGGTCGAGCTCGAGCACGGCCACCTGCACCATGCCGAGGTGCATCGCAACCCGATGACCGGCGAGGAGGAGGACACCGAGGTCGGCTTCCCCGGCCCCGAGCATGTGATCGCGGAGCGCGAGCCGGCGATGAAGGTGGCGATGACGATCCTCGCGATCCTGGCGGTGGTCGCCGGCTTCATCCAGGTCGCGGGCATCGACGACGTGATCACCAAGTTCCTGGCGCCGGCGTTCGTCAACACACCGCTCGCCTCACCCGCGGACGAGCCCAGCACCCGCAGTGCCTGGGTCGGCCTCGTGATCGGCGCCGTGATCGGTCTCGCCGGGATCGCGATCGCCTACCGGATCTACGTCGCACGCCCGGGGACGGCGACCCGACTGGAGAAGGCCTTCCCGCGGCTGCACAGCTTCCTGATCCACAAGTGGTACTTCGACGAGCTGATCGACCTGGTGATCGTGCGGCCCGCGCTGGCGATCGGCCGTTTCACGGACTCGGTCCTGGAGAAGATCGTGATCTTCCGGGGTGTGACCGGTGGTGTCACGGGCGTGGTGCGGTCTGGCTCCGCCGCCGTGCGCCGAGCACAGACCGGGTTCCTGCGCTATTACGCAGCGGCCGTGATCCTCGGCCTGTCCGCGGTTGTCCTCTACTTCCTGATCTCATCGACCTGATCTGACCGTGACTCTCTCGATCCTCATCTGGCTACCGCTGGCCCTGTCGCTCGTCGCCACCCAGCTCCCCGATCGGCTGGTTGGTCGCAGCGTGGCCCTGTTCAGCCTGATTCCGCTGGGGATCGCGATCAGCTTCGTCGCCCGCTTCGATGCCGGTTCCGCCGGTCTGCAGTTTGTGACCGACAAGGTCTGGATCAGCGCGCTCGGTATCCACTACAAGCTCGGGATGAACGGGCTCAACGTCTCACTCGTGCTGCTGACGACCCTGCTGTTCACGCTGGCGCTCGTATGGTCGGCGCTGCGCGACGTCGATCGGCCGAAGCTCTACTATTTCCACTTCGGGCTCGCGGAGAGCGCGGTCCTGGGGGCCTTCCTGGCACAGGATCTGATCCTGTTCGTCGCCTTCTTCGACCTGATGCTGATCCCGTTCTACTTCCTGGTCGGTTCGTGGGGTACAGGCGAGCGCGTCCGTGCGACGATCAAGATGGTCATCTACACGGCGGTCGGCTCGTTCCTGATGCTGGCCGCCGCGGTCGCGACCGGCGTGCTCGCCTCAAACGACCACGGCACCGCGATCAACTTCACGTTCAGCTCGCTTGAACATCTGCCTCTGTCGCGCACCGATGAGGACTGGCTCTTCCTCGGCTTCGCGATCGCCTTCCTGGTGAAGATGCCGATCGCTCCCTTCCACGGCTGGCTGGCCGACGCCTACAAGTCGATGCCGATCGCCGCCGTCGCGGTGTTCTCCGGGGTCGTTGCGAAGGTCGCCAGCTACGGATTCCTGCAGATCGTGCTGCCGATCTTCCCGCACGCGTCGAGGCACTTCCAGGTCGTGATCCTGATCATCGCGCTGATTTCGATCATGTGGGGCACGGCGATCGCGTTCACAACCCGCGACGCCCGCCTGGTGATCGCCTACTCGAGCGTCGCCCAGATGGGCTTCATCCTGCTGGGCATCTTCTCCCTGCAGCCAGACGGGGCTCAGGGGGCCCTGCTCCAGATGCTCAACCACGGCATCGTGACCGCTGCGTCGTTCTTCGTGCTCGCCGCGGTCGCCGCGCGCGCCGGCGGCAGTGAGAACCTCGGCGACCTGGGCGGCGAGGCCTTCCGGGCGCCGCTGCTGGCGACGCTGTTCTTGATCGTCACGCTCGCGAACCTGGCGATGCCCGGCTCGTCGAACTTCATCGGCGAGTTCATGATCCTGCTCGGGACCTTCGACTTCCACATGGTCTACGCGATCATCGCGTCGCTCGCGATCGTCGGTGCGGCGTTCTACGCCCTGCGACTGTTCATCGGTGCCATGCACAACCGTGTCGCCAGCGGGGTGAGGTCACGTGAGGTCGGTTTCAGCGAGGCGATCGCGATCGTGCCACTGGTGCTGATCATCCTGGTGCTCGCCTTCTACCCGCAGTTTGGGTTGACCAAGTCCGAAGCATCGGTCAAGGTCGCGCTCTACCCGGCGGCGGAGGTCGGAAGCACGGCCCCGTACGCGCTCAAGCAGGCGGTGGCATCGACGGCGACCGTCAAGTCGCCCCCCAACACGCAGACCGCTGACGCCGGTGCGGGCACCAGGTCCGCGAAGGCGAGCCGGACCGGATCAAACTGATGACTGCGATTCTGGCGACCACCCACCTGCAGGGCCCGCACATCGACTGGGCCGGAATGGCACCGTTCGTCGTCCTGACGGTCGGTGCAGTCGTGGTGCTTCTGGTTGGACTGGCATCCGACCGCCACCTTCGCCGTCGGATCGTGCCGGCGCTGTCGCTGATCACGCTCGCGGCTGCGGTCGGAACCCTGATCTGGCGCTTCGGCAAGCCCGAGACCCTGATCGCGGGCGCTTTGCGGATGGACGACCTGGCGGTGATCGTCGACCTCGTCTGTGTGGTCGCGGCCGCTGCCGCAGTGGCCCTCGCCTGTCGCTCAGAGGCCCCGCACGAGGCCGGCGAGGGCGAGTTCCACAGCCTGCTGCTGTTCAGCGTGCTGGGGATGGCGATCCTGATCTCCGCCCAGGACATCATCACGCTGTTCGTTGGGATCGAACTGCTTTCGATACCGCTCTACGTGCTCTGCGCCGCCGAGTACCGGCGCGAGGGTGCGCTCGAATCCGGGCTGAAGTACCTGATCATCGGCTCGGTCGGTTCGGCCACGCTGGTGTATGGCCTTTCGATGATCTACGGCGCCACCGGCCAGACCGGGTTTGGCGGCATCGCCCAGGCGTTGGCCGGGGGCCAATCCGGCGGCATGCTCGCCTCCGGCAACCTGCTCGGGGACCCGCTGCTGTTGACAGGCATCGCGCTGGTGGTCGTCGGGTTCGCCTTCAAGGCCTCAGTCGCGCCGTTCCATCAGTGGACACCGGACGTGTATGAGGGCGCCCCGACGCCGATCACGGCGTTCATGGCGACTGCCACCAAGGCCGCAGCGCTGGCGGTGTTCCTGCGCTTCTTCGATGTCGCCGTGATCTCGGAGCAGAACAAGTGGGCGCCGATGCTGGCGGCGCTCGCGACGATCACGATCCTCGTGGGCAACTGTGGCGCACTGGGGCAGACATCACTGAAGCGGCTGCTCGGGTACTCGGGCGTCGCTCAGGCCGGATACATGCTGTGCGGCGTGATCGTGGGGACGCGCCTCGGTGTGTCGGCGACGGTGCTCTACGTGATCGCCTACCTGATGATGAACATCGCCGCGTTCGCGGTTGTCCACAACCAGGAGACTGAGACCGGCAACGACCGCATCAGCGGCCTGTCGGGGCTTGGGCGACGTTCTCCGCTGCTGGCCTGGGTGATGACGATCGCGATGCTCGCGCTCGCCGGGATCCCCGGCACGGTCGGCTTCATCGGCAAGTTCCAGCTGATTCACGCCCTCGTGGACGGTGGCTACGGCTGGCTGGCGATCGTCCTCGTAGTCGGCGCGATGATCTCGCTCGGGTACTACCTGAAGGTCGTCGCGGCGGTCTGGATGTCACCGGCCTCGAGCCCCCAGGCGACGCCTCTCGCCGGTCGGCCGGCGCCCGTCGCGGGCGGCTCGCAGGCGGTCGACAATCTCCCCTACCCCGAGGTGCTGCTGGTGGGGATGATCTCCGCGGGAGCCTGCATCGTCTTCGGCATCCTGCCGGGCCCGCTGTTCGCGCTGGCCGCCCACGCGGGCGCCTCGCTCGTCGGCCTGGTCTGATCAGGCGCCGGCGCTGTCGAGCAGCGCCCGGTGCAGTGCCCGGACCACCTCGCGGTCGCCTCGTCGCTGCTCCGCGAGACGCTCGAGCGCAATCGTCCCCTGCGGTGGTGACAGGGCGTCCCTGAGCCTCGCCAGCGCGGGCGTGCGCTCATGGTTGTGCCAGAGGCCTGTGGCGATCGGATCGGACCCATGCGGGGCCAGGGACAGGGCCTCGACCGCCTGCGCGACGGCGTCGAGGAACGCCGTGTACTGCTCGTCGCTGAGCACCGCGCCCCCGGACTTCAGTCGCTCGAGGGCGGCCAGGATCTCGCGGCGTGAATTCTTCACCGGAGTCCCTATCGGCGGACCCGCGGCAGCGCTTGAGTCAGACCTTGCGCCACTCCGGGACCCAGGAGCCGTCGTCGAGGCGGGTGAAGTCCTGGAACATGCTCGGCGCCTCCACCTTCATCCGCTCGGCGACCAGGTTGAACACAAGGCGCAGCTCCTCCTCGGCCCCGGCGGCCGTGCGCATCTCGATCACGTGTCGCAGTGTGCGCACGTTGGCGGTCCAGAGGATGTCCGTGCTGAGGCCGATCGGCGCGAGCCGCCGCAATGCCGAGGTGATCTCCTTCTTGACCGCGAAGGGCATCTCGCCATTGTCGAGCTCGAGCTGGTCGGCCGCACTGACCTGGAACTCCTCCAACTGCTCGACCAGGCTGATCACCTGATCGCGCAGCGGCTCGAGTGCCGGCGGGACGCGGAAGCCGATGTCGGTCAGACGCACATAGCGCAGGCTCTCCTGGCTGAACGCCGATCCCGCACGATGTCTGACCAGCTCGTGCGTGAACACCCGCGAGGTGTTGCGGAACGCGAAGCTGTAGTTGGCGTGCTCGAGCACGCTGCCATGCGCGCTCCTCAGCACGTTGGCGAAGTACTCCTTCTGGTCGGTCCGGATCCGGGTCACGTTCGGATTCAGTCCGGGCTCCCAGCTCCGGTAGCACATGCGCCCGCCGAACTCCGCCAGCAGCTCACCGTCGTTCTGGGCTTCGGGCGCACCCTCGCGCAGCTCCAGCCAGGAGCCGCCGCCGACCGTCTCGAGGTAGCCGCGCATGCCGTCGAGATCCACCGACGGGCGTGCGATCAGAAATACCTGAGGCGATGTCTCATGCATGGGGTACGCCATCCAAGCGAATGGTCCGGACGGCAACGTCGGTCCCCTGTCGGACGCGGTTTGAGTCTCGCGGCCGTGCTCACCGACCCGGCACAGGTATGGAGCGCCTCCGGTAGGTTGTGCGCGTGGCTGGAGACCTCCGCAGCGCTCTGCGAACCGGGGTGGGAACGGGAACGAGCCGCACCGTGCCTGCCGCGGTCGTGCTCACCCTGCTCGTGGTCCTTGCGGCCGGGGTCGGGGGAACCTCCGAGTTCACGGGCGCTCGCTGGTTCCCGCACTCCAGGGGGTCCTATCCCGGAGTGCGGACCGGCACGAAGCTGGCTCCCACCCCTGTCCCCGGGGGCCGGTCGCACCTGCACCTCGGCCACGCTGCAATGCCCGCCTGGCTGGTTGTGATCGCGGCCGCGCTGGTGGCGATCACATTGACGGTGTTCTTCTGGCGCTGGTGGCGCGGCCGCCGCCTGCCGGCAGCACCGGAGTTCCACGGATCCTCTGTACAGGCCACGACCCAGCCCGTGGCCGAGGCCGAGCCGGAGCCGGAGCCCGAAAAGCTGCTCACCGGGATCGAGCTCGCATTGGCGGCGCTCGACGAGGGGCACGAGCCCGCGGATGCCGTGGTGCGCGCGTGGCTCGGTCTGCAGGAGACAGCCGAGGAATCCGGGATCGTGCGGCGCCCGTCCGAGACCCCGACCGAGTTCACCTCGCGAATCCTCAGCGGAGCGTTTGCCGATGACCGTGCGGTGCGTACGCTGCTGCGGCTCTACCTGCGGACGCGATTCGGCGACCATCCGGTCACCGCGCGGGACGTCACCGAGGTGCGCGAGGCGCTCGCCCAACTGGTGTCGAGCTGGCAGTCGACCGGCGGCACGCCCGGGTTGCGCGCGCGGCGATGATGCTGAGACGACGACTCAACGAGCTGCTGCGCCCGCCAAGCCGGCGAGAGCTGGGCGAGATCGTCGGTGCCGCGTTGCTGATCAGCGCGATCTGCTGGTACTTCGGCGTCGATGTGTGGCACGCGATCCTGCTCGGCTGTGCGATCACGGTGACCGCTCTGGCGTTGCTGGTCGGCTACTCGGCTCCCGATTCCCGAGATCTCAGCTGGTGGCGCGACAGGCGGCCGCGCAACGAGGGCTCGCGCAGCGACATCGCCAATGTCTCGTCATCACTGCATGGCGGTTGGGGTCTGGTCGGCCTCACCGCCGAGCGGAAACTGCGGCAGATCGCGCGCCGACGCCTCGCGTTCGAGGGTCTCGATCTGACCAACCCTGAGCACCGGGCTGCGATCGAGCGCCGCATCGGTGCGCGCAGCTATCGAGCGCTCGTTAACCCCCAGGGTCGCGTGCCGAGCCTGCGAGCGCTGCTCAACTGCCTCGACGCGCTCGACGCGATCGACCCAACCCACTACCCCGCGACGCGACCACGCGCGCGCCGCTGGGATCCACCGTGGATCCCTTTCAGCCTAGGGAGGGCCCGTGAGCGATGAACAACTGACAGAGCCGTTACCCGTCGAGGAGATCGCGCGTCTGGCAAGGCTGGTGCTCGACCGCGTCGGCACCGTGGTCGTCGGTATGAGCGACGCGCTCGAGCTGGCGCTCGCGAGCATCCTCGCCGGGGGTCACGTGCTGTTTGAGGACGTGCCCGGGCTCGGGAAGACACTCGCCGCGCGCAGCCTCGCTGCGGCGCTCGGTCTCGACTTCCGCCGCCTGCAGTGCACGCCCGATCTGCTGCCCGCCGACATCACCGGCTCGTTCGTCTACTCGCCGGCGACGACCGAGTTCGTGTTCCGGCCCGGCCCGCTGTTCACCGGGTTGTTCCTGGCGGACGAGATCAACCGCACGTCTCCGAAGACGCAGTCCGCGCTGCTCGAGGCGATGGCCGAGGGGCAGGTGACGGTCGAGGGTCAGAGCTTCAAGCTGCCGTCCCCATTTCATGTGATCGCGACTTCCAACCCGATCGAGTACGAGGGCACCTACGCGCTGCCGGAGGCTCAGCTGGATCGCTTCATGGTGCGTCTCGCGGTCGGCTACCCCGCGCGCGAAGGGGAGACCGAGATCCTGCTCAATCGCGTCGAGCGACGCCGTGAGGTGGCGACCGTCGAGCCGGTGATCGACTCGGCGACGCTCGCGGCGATGCAGGCCGGCATCGAGCGGGTATACGTTGAGCCCGACATCGCCCGCTACTGCGTCGACATCGCCGCCGCCACGCGCCGCCACAAGGCGATCGAGGTCGGCGCCTCGCCACGCGGGTCGCAGGGGCTGATGCTCGTCTCTCGCGCCCTCGCGGTGATCGCCGGACGTGACTTCGTCGTTCCCGAGGACATCAAGCGTGTGACGATTCCGGTGCTCGCGCACCGACTCTCGCTGACGACTCAGGCCTGGGCCGACGGGACGCGCACCGCGGACGTCGTCTCGGGCATCGTCGCTGAAGTCGCCGGTCCGCCGGCCGTCGGCGCGCGCTCGGCGGCTGCGCCGCAGTGACCGACGGGCCGACGCGCCCGCAGGACCGGGTCTCCGCGACCACAACTCAGAGCTGGACCCGCTCGGCCGGGCTCGTGGCAGGCAGTGCGACCGCGCTGCTGCTGGCCGCGATCGGGCTGATCGCGGGGCGCATCGACGTGGCGCTGCTGTCGCTGCCGCTGGTGGCGGCCGTGACGCTCAGCTGGGACGGGCGCCCCGCCCGCGACGAGCAGGCGACCGTCACGCTTTCACTGACCGATTCCGATGCGGGCGTCGATTACGACCTCGACATCACGATGCCACGCACATGCCGAGATGGTCGTCCTGCGCTACACCGTGCTCGGCGGACAGGCACGCGAGTTCGTCGTCGCCGGCCCGCTGGCCGGCGACCTCTCTGGAGCGATTCCCCTGTTGCATTCCGGGCCGCAGGAGCTGATTCGCTTCGATTACCGCTTTCTCGGCGTCGATGCGATCGCGGCAAGCGCGGCTCAGGAGCCGATCGTCGGCGAGCGCATCGTGCCGCCCAGCCAGACGATGATCGACGCGCTGCCGCTGCCGCGCCGGCTGCAGGCGATGACCGGTGCTGCACGAATCGGCGCGGCTCGGCGACGGTGGAGAGTTCCGTGACATCCATCCCTTCAATCCCGGTGACCGCCTGCGCCGGATCGACTGGAAGGCGACGGCGCGGCGGGGCCAGAGCGCCGCCGACCTCTACGTGCGGCGGACAAACGCGCTGGCCGACGCGACGGTGCTGATCGTCATGGACAGCCGCGATGACGTCGGTGAGCAGATCGCCCAGTGGAGGCAGAACGTTGCTGTCGACAAGGGTGTCAGCTCGCTCGATCTCGCCCGGGAGGCTGCCAGCTCGATCGCCGGCGCCTACATCGCCAGCGGCGACCGTGTCGGTTTCCAGGATCTCTCGAGTCGCGCGCGGATGATTCCGCACGCCGGCGGCGGGCGCCACCTCTGGCGGCTGATGAAGGCGATCGAGGTGACAGCCCCGTCGACAGTTGCCTTCGCGTACCAGCGGCCGCCGATCGTGCCGCCGGGCGCGCTGGTCTATCTGCTCTCCAGCCTGCTCGACGATCAGCCGGTCAGGCTGGCGCTGACCTGGCTCGGCAACGGTCATCGCGTGATCGCGGTCGATGTGCTGCCGCCAGCGCGCTTCGCCCGCACCACCAGGTACGAGCGCATCGCGCACCGCATGGTCCTGATGGAGCGAGACGATCGCATCCGCATTCTGCGCAGTCATGGGGTGGAGCTGCTGCGCTGGTCCGAGGACGGTACGGCGCTTCCGCTGCCTGCACGGCTGCGCCTGCTCAGCCGCCCAATGCGCCGGCTCGGATCGGCCGGGTTGCCGCGATGATCCGCCTCGGGTTGGTGCCGGCGTCCGACCTTCCTGCCCCCGAGGCCCGGGTCCCCGGCGTCGTGGTCCGCGTCGCAGTCGCGACGGTCGGGATTCTGCTGACGCTCGTCGTCTACGGAACGAGCGGCTGGCTCGCGGTCGGGGTGCTATTCAGCCTGATCGCGGCCTGGGCACCCGAGTATCTGCTCAGCTGGGCGGTGATCGTTTTCCTGGGTGTGGGTGAACTGTCCCGGCCGGGGGACCTGAGCTGGCAGCTGCTGGTACTGATCGCGGGCGTACACCTGCTGCATCTGCTGGGGATGCTCGCGCTCGCACTGCCGTGGCGAAGCATGCTGCAGTCGCGGGTGTTCAAACGTCCGCTCCTGCGCTTCGTCGCGATCCAGATCCCGGTTCAGCTGCTTGCCGTTGTCGTCCTGTTGCTGCTCGCCCCAAACGCTCACGGACGGCGGCCGCTGACGGTCGCCGCATTGACGATCGTCGGCGCCATCGCGTTGGCTGCCCTCGCGCTGCTTCTGCTGGCGCGCCGAGCAGACGACAGCGCGTCGGCGGGAACTCCGGGTTGGCGGGGCTGAGGATCGCCGTCGCAGCAGTCGTGGCCAGAGCAGAGGGACGGAGAGAGGGGGATTCGAACCCCCGAACGAGTTTCCCCGTTACACGATTTCCAGTCGTGCCCGTTCAACCACTCCGGCACCTCTCCAGGAAAACGAGCCAAGCGTAGCGGCAGCAGCTAGATCTGCCAGGCCCCATCGAGCAGCAGCGGCACCTCGCCGCCGTCGGCGCGGACGCCGGTGACCGCGACCTCATCGGATCCGATCATGAAGTCGACATGGATCCCGCTCGTGTTGGCACGATCACGGTCGCCTCCCTCCTCGACACTGAACGGATAGGCGGTGCCCAGCGCCAGGTGGCAGGCGGAGTTCTCATCGAGCAGGATCGAGTAGAAGACCGAGCCTGTCTGGCCGATGCGGCTCTCGCGGTCGACCAGTGCGACCTCGCCGATTCGTGACGCGCCATCGTCCTTCGCGGTCATCGAACGCAGAATCTCGGCGCCGCTGTCGGCATCGATCTGCACGGCACGGCCGCCCTCGAAGCGCACCCGGAGGCCCTCGATTGGCGCGGTCCCGGGGATCAGGAGCGGCTTGGTGGCGGTTACGGTGCCATCGACCCGCAGCGGGTCAGGCGCTGTGAACGTCTCCTCCGTCGGAAGGTTCACGGTGCTGGTGATCCCGTGGATCGTGGTCATGCGGCCGCTGATCCAGCGCGAGCCGGGAAGCAGGCCGACAGTGAGATCGGTGCCGGGACCGTCGTAGCGCAGGGCATCGAGGTGGAGCTCGTTGAGCTTGGTCGAGACGGCCTCGAGCTGCTCGAGCCGCTCAAGCCAGGCCGCCTCGGGATCGGGCTCGTCGAGCCGCAGGATGCGCTCGATCTCCTGCCACAGGCGCTCGTATGCCGACTCGGGATCGAGCTCGGGATGGACCAACTGGGCCCAGCCACGGGTCGGGAACGGCACGATCGTCCAGTTCGACTGCCGCTCCATGGTCACGATCATCGCCTCCTTGATGCGCGGCAGCACGTCCAGACCGAGCAGCTCCGGATCGATGTCGTCGAACAGGTGCGGCTCGACCGGTCCCTGGAAGGCGATCCGCGCGCCGCCGATCGCTCCCAGATGCAACGCGCGCTCGCCCAGCCACGGCGGCACGTAGTCCAGCGTGTCGCGGGGCGCGTGCCTGAGGCGAGAGTGCTTGAGGTGCGGGTCGAAGTACCCCGCGTCCACGTACTTGGCACCGCGCGCGTAGGCCGCCTCAGCGACGGCGCGGCTGATCGCCTCCTGGCCCGGCTCGACGGAGATGCCCACGACCTGGCCGGGCTGGATGTTGGCGCCGATGCCGACCGCCAGCTGCGCGATCGCGTCGATCCGGTCCGCCTCCGAGTTCACGCGTTCACCGTCGACGGGAACACCTTCGAGAGCGTCTCGCCTGCGAGCGCGAGTGTCTCGAGGTCATGGCTGTCGGGCATCGAGAAGCCGAAGCCCTCAAGTCCTGCCTCCTTGAGTGCCTGTGCCCGCTCGCCGACGGTGTCGGGGTCCCCGGCGACCATCGAGTCGATGCTCTCCTGGGGGATCCCGCGCTCGCGCAGCGCCGCCTTCTTGGCCTCGACCGCCTCATGTGTCGGTGCGATCAGCACCCGGCCGAGGGCCGTCTTGGTGATCTCCGACGGGTCGCGGCCGACGTCCTCGCAATGGGCGTCGAGCACGCCGAGCAGGTGCCCGATACGGCTCGAGTCTCCGAACAGGTTGCAGCCGTCGCCGTACTTTGCGACCAGGCGCAGCGTCTTGCGCTCACCGCTGCCGCCGATCAGGATCGGGATGTCGCCGCGCAGCGGCTTGGGGTTGTTGAAGGCTCCGGCGACGCGGAAATGCTTCCCCTCGAAATACGCCGATTCCTCGGTGAACATCGCACGCGCGATCTGCAGCGCCTCCTCGAGCATCTCGAAGCGCGTCTTCAGCGCGGGGAACTCATACCCGTACGCCTGGTGCTCGGCCTCGAACCAGCCGGCACCGAGGCCGTGCCAGACGCGACCTCCGGAGACGATGTCAAGCGTCGTCGTGATCTTCGCGGCAAGTGCGGGGTTGCGATAGGTGACGCTGCCGACCATCAGGCCAAACGTGAGCTTGGTGGTCCGCGCGGCGATCGCGGCCAGGATCGCCGAGCCCTCGAACATCCAGTTCTGGGGCGGCCCTACTCCTGAGATCTGGTGAAGGTGGTCCATCACGGAGACGGAGCTGAGGCCTGAGGCCTCGGCCGTGGCGGCGATGTCGCCGATCCGTTCGAAGATCTCGTCCGGTCCGATGCCCGGATAGTTGAAGTTCGGGATGTGC
Source organism: uncultured Conexibacteraceae bacterium (assembly GCA_963785385.1). Taxonomy (GTDB): domain Bacteria; phylum Actinomycetota; class Thermoleophilia; order Solirubrobacterales; family Solirubrobacteraceae; genus Palsa-465. Next base: position 532,496 of record CAWAVA010000005.1, read on the forward strand.
AGAGAGAGAGTGAGTGGTACGCGCATGACCGAGACGCTACCGCGCTGCGGCCTCCGGGCGCGTCATGACGATGGATCCCCGAGCGCATGTGGTTGGGGGCTTGCCCGGCCTGCGTTCATCGGATAGCCTCTGCATGCAGAGCGCCCACCCGATCTCTTAACCAGAAGATCAAAGAGCGTCGGCTTGAATGTGGGCAGGACCTAGTCCCGTGCAGTTGGCTGCACGATCGGCTGTGTAATTGATGAGGAGAGAGGTGCCTCTATGAGTGCTAAGTACAGGCGGCTTGTCACGCGTGGGCGTGTGGCTGTTGTGCCGGTTGCGGCTGCTGTTGCGGTTGTTGCTGGTGGTGTTGTTGGTGTTGGTGGTGCTGGTGCGCATGGGAGGGGTCATGCGGCTGCGGCTGTTTCGAAGTCGACTTTGGTGTCTTTGAAGGCTGATTTGGTGAAGGCTCAGTCGGCGCCGAAGTGGTATGCGCCGGGTCCGGGTGTGAATGCTCGGAAGGCGTTGAAGGGTAAGACGATTGTGACGTTCCCGATTTCGTCTGAGATTGATGCTTGTAATACGAAGGGTCAGCAGGGGTATTACGATGCTGAGGCTCAGAAGCTTGGGGCGAAGGTGATTGTGTTGCAGTCGAATACCGGCCCGACGGGTTGGCAGGCGAATTTGCAGCAGGCGATCACTGATAAGGCGAATGCGGTTGTGATGTTGTGTGGTCCGACTGCTGCTGCGTTGCCGCAGTTGGCGACGTTGAAGGCTGATCACATCAAGGTTGTGGACGGGAATTACAATCAGACTGGTGGGAATCCGGCGTTCCCGTTGACGAATCTTGATGCGGAGTCGGGTGTGAACACGATTCAGGGTGTTCAGACCGATTTGGCTGATGCGCTTGTGAATCTGAAGGGTCAGGCTGCGCATGTGTTGTTCTTGGACAGTCCGCAGGTTGCTCAGGATTCGGGTGCGCTTGGTGGTTTGCAGTCGGCGATGAAGAAGTGGTGTGCTTCTTGCACGATTGAGAAGACTGAGTTGTTCGGGACCCAGGATTGGTCGGGTCCGAAGGAGATCGCGGCGGTGACCTCGGATTTGCAGGCTGATCCGAAGATCAACACTGTGATCGTGACCTTTGATGGGATGACTGACGGGATTGAGTCGGCTGTCGCTTCGGCGGCTGGGTCGCATCCTGGTTTGAAGATGTATGCGTGGGGTGGTGGTTTGGCTGAGATCAAGAATGTTCAGTCTTCCAGCACGTTTGTTGGTGATTCGGGTCCTGATGAGAAGTGGGATGCGTATAACCAGTTGGATCAGACGATCCGGTTGTTGGCTGGCAAGAAGCCCGCACCGGTTGGTAAGGAGATCGCTCCGAACATCTTCTTCACGAAGGCGAACGCGAAGATCTTCTCGGTTGGTGGCAATGGCACCGCCTATAGCGATAAGGCGTTCGGGAACGGTGCGTTTGTCAACCACTTCCTGAAGTTGTGGGGGGTCAGCAAGTAGCGGTCCCCTGACGGGATTGTGGGCGTCGCCGCTGATCGGTACAACTCTCTGATCATGAGCAGCGGTACCGACACGGCGACGCCCGTCGCGCACTCGGGAGCCCCGGCGCTTGAGGCGAGGAACCTCGCCAAGAGCTTCGGGGCCTTCCGTGCTTTGAAGGGCGTCGATCTGACGATCAGCGCGGGCGAGGTTGTCGCGCTGCTGGGCGAGAATGGCTCCGGCAAATCGACGCTGGTGAAGATCCTCTCCGGCTACCACGAGCCGGAGGAGGGCGGCGAGCTGCGGATGAACGGCGTCGAGGTGCCGCTGCCCGTACCGCTCGGCGAAGCGCGCCACGTCGGTCTCAGCTTCGTCTATCAGGACCTGGGCCTGGCCGGAGATCTGCTGGTCGTGGAGAACCTGTTCGTGGGCAACCGCGTGACGACGGGGTTCTCATCTGCGGCGCGGATCAACTGGCGCGTCGAGCGCGCGCGTGCGCGAGAGATCTTCGAGCGCTACGGGGTCGAGCTCGATCCCAATGCGCAGGTGGGGCGCCTGCGGCCGACGTCACAGGCGCTGCTGGCGATTGTCCGGGCCGCGCACGAGCTGCGCGAGTACCGCGAGCAGTACGAGGACTCGGGTGGTGTGCTGGTGCTGGACGAGCCGACCGTGTTCCTGCCCGAGCATGAGAAGGTCTTCCTGTTCGATCTCGTCCGTCGCGTCACGGCCGAGGGGTTCGGGGTGCTGTTCGTCTCCCACGACATGACGGCGGTGCGGGAGATCGCGGATCGCGCGGCGGTGCTGCGCGACGGCGCGAAGGCCGGCGACGTCGGCGTCAAGGAGGCCTCCGACGCCGATCTGATCGAGCTTGTCTCGGGCCATCGGCTCGATCGCAGCACGATCGAGCAGGCCACCACCTACGGAAGCGCCAGCACCGTCGAGACCAGTGAGGAGGTGGTGCTGTCAGCGCGCAATGTGCGCGGCGGCCGCGTCAGGGATATCAGCCTCGACCTGCACGCCGGCGAGATCCTCGGCATCGCGGGCCTGCTGGGTGCCGGCAGCGAGGATCTGCCCTACGTGCTGTTCGGCGACATGCCCGACGCCGCCGGCGCGGTCACGATCGGCGACTGGAGCGGCGACGCGTCCGACCTTGCGCCCAGCCGGGCGATCAAGCTCGGCGTCGCGCTCGTGCCCGCGGATCGCAAGGCCCAGGGGGCGGTGGCCGACCTGCCGGTCTCGCTCAACATGATGTCGCTGAGCCTCAAGACCTTCGTGCAGGGTGGTTTCCTTCGGCTCGACAAGCTCCTTGCGGTCGCCAACGAGCGCACCGAGACCTACGACGTACGGCCGCGCGACGCGTCGCTGAACATGTCCGCGCTGTCCGGCGGCAACCAGCAGAAGGCGGTGCTGGCGCGCTGGCTCGAGCAGGCGCCGCGCGTGCTGCTGCTGCACGAGCCGACGCAGGGCGTCGACGTCGCAACCCGCCATCAGATCTATGAGCTCATGCGAGCTCGTGCCGCCCAGGGAGTCGCGATCCTCTGGATCTCCACCGACTTCGATGAGCTCGCCACCGTGTCACACCGCATCCTGCTCTGCGCGGGTGGGGGGATTGCAGGCACGATGGCACCGCCGTACAGCCGTGACAGGATTACGAGTGAGGTCTACTCCGCCACCGCGCGTGGCGGCGCCAGAGAGGTGACAGTGCAGTGATGACGACCAACGTGGACGAACCAGCCGAGGCCGCCCCGCCGCCGACCCCACCGAAGGGGTCGGGCTCCGGCTCCACGCTTTCCCGGGTCTTCAGCTCGCGCACGCTCGAGGCGATGATGCTGCCGATCGCCTTCGCGCTGGTGATCGCCGGCTTCGGAATCGCCCGTCCGGACACGTTCTTCCAGTGGTCCAACTTCACCAGCATCTTCGGTCTCAACGCGACCGAGCTGGTGCTCGCCATGGCCCTGTTGATCCCGCTCACCAACGGTGACCTCGACCTCTCGGTCGCGGAGCTCTCGGGAATGGTCGGCATCATCGTCGGCTGGCTCAACGTCAACCACGGCTGGGCGATCGTGCCCGCGATCCTCGTGGGCATCGCGGTCGGCGTCTTGTGCGGCGCGATCACGGGGTCGATCATCGTCAAGTTCGACGTCAACCCATTCATCATCACGCTGGCGATGGGAAGCGTGTTCGACGGGATCGCCTTCTGGTTACCTGACCAGCAGACGATTCCAGGGATCTCACCGAAGCTCACGGAATGGACCGACCTGCGCCACATCCTCGGGATTCCGATCGACTTCTGGTACGGGATATTGATCATGCTGGTCATGTTCTACGTGCTCACGTTCACAGCGTTCGGGCAGCGGTCGCTGTTCATCGGTCAGTCGCGCGAGGTCGCACGACTGAGCGGCTTCAAGGTGGGTTCGACGCGCTTCTGGGGATTCGTGGTGGCCGGCCTGATCGCCGCGATCTCTGGTGTCATCAACGACGGCGTGCTCGCCTCGGCCACCCCCCAGAACGAGGGCAACCTGCTGCTGGCGGTCTACGCCGCCGCGTTCCTCGGCTTTACGACGATCCAGCCGGGCCGGTTCAATGCGATCGGAACCGGCATCTCCGTCTTCTTCCTCGCGACCGCCGTCAACGGGATGAATCTGCTCGGCGCACAGACATACATTCAGTCGCTGTTCTATGGGGTGTTCCTCGTACTCGCGGTGGTGCTGTCGAGGCTGCTGAACCGCCGTCGTGCGGCAGCTGCAGCCAAAGCGACGACGTAGATGGCGCCGCAGCCGGCTGTGTCGCAGGGGCTGGCCGCGATCCTCGGGTTGCGGCAGCTGATCCTCGACCGTGAGCTCTCGGCCGGCGACCGGCTGTCGGAGGTGCGGCTCGCCGCACGGCTCGACGTGTCACGTACGCCGCTGCGACTGGCACTGGCGCAGCTCGAGCATGAGGGTCTGCTCGAGCCGGTCGCGGGCGGCGGTTTCGTGGTGCGCTCGTTCACCGGCCGGCAGGTGGTCGATGCGATCGACCTGCGCGGTTTGCTCGAGGGCTCAGCTGCCCGCCTGGCGGCCGAGCGCAACAGCGGCCCACGTGCGCTTGGCGAGCTGATCGCATGCGTCGCCAAGCTCGACCGAATCGTGAGCGGCCCCGACCATCCGCGCGGCGATGACTTCGAGCTCTACGTCGAGCTCAACGACGCCTTCCACAACGAGCTGTTCGTGCTCGCCGGCAGCGACGTGCTGCGCGACGCCTACGAGCGCGTGCTGGCGCTGCCGTTTGCACAGCCGAGCGCCTTCCTGCTGATCCAGGCCGAGGGCGAAACGTTCGAGCCGACACTCTCTGTGGGTCATGTCCAGCACCACGAGATCCTCGACGCGATCGAGCGTGGTGATGGCGAGGAGGCCGAGCGGCTGGCCCGCCGCCACGCGCACCTTGCGGAGGAGAACATGGAGGCGGCGCTCGCGAGCGGTGGCCTCGAGAAGCTGCCCGGTGGCAGCCTGATCAGGGAAGAGGCGAGAGAGCAATGATTGCTCCAGACAACACTCAGAAGCTCCTGATCGGGGGCAGCTGGGTCGACGCGACCGATGGCAGGACCTTCGAGGTTCGAAACCCCTACACGGGCGAGCGTGCCTCGACCGCCGCCGCCGCCGGCCGTGAGGACGCGCGCGCTGCCGTCGAGGCGGCAGCGGCCGCCTTCGACGGCTGGTCGGAGACGCCGCTGGCAAGGAGGCGCGAGAGCCTCGAGCGTGCCGCCGAGCAGATGGAGGCGCGAGCGCAGGAATTCGCCCAGATGGTGTCCGAGGAGACCGGCGGCACCTTCGGTTGGGGCATGTTCAACGTCGGACTGGCAGCGGGCATGCTGCGCGAGGCCGGGGTCCATGCGGCGGCGGTCCACGACCGGGAGATTCATTCCCACATCTCCGGCAAGCGCATGCGCGCCGTGCGCCAGCCGGCGGGCGTCAATGTCGGCATCGCTCCCTGGAACGCGCCTGTGATTCTTGGTACGCGTGCGATCGCCGCGCCGCTCGCATATGGGAACACGGTGGTGATGAAGGCCTCCGAGCTCTGCCCGCGTACGCACGGCGCGATCGTCGAGTGCCTGGAAAGTGCCGGGACCCCTGCCGGTGTCGTAAACCTGATCAGCAACGACCCCGCCGATGCGGCTGAGGTCGTCGGGGAGCTGATCGCGCATCCAGCCGTGCGCCGGATCAATTTCACCGGCTCGAGTCATGTCGGGTCGATCATCGCTCAGACGGCGGGGCGTCACCTCAAGCGGGTGCTGCTCGAGCTCGGTGGCAAGGCTCCGTTCGTGGTCCTCGAGGACGCGGACCTCGACGCCGCCGCTGCCGCCGCGAGCTTCGGGGCGTTCATGCATCAGGGTCAGATCTGCATGTCGACCGAGCGGATCGTCGTCGACCGGCACGTCGCCGGCGAGTTCGCGTCGAAGCTGGCCGCTCGAGCCGAGCTGCTGAAGACCGGCGATCCGAGCGACCCCTCGACGCAGATCGGGCCGCTGATCAACGCCGCCGCGCTGGATCGGGTGTCCGAGCTCGTCGAGGATGCGGTCGACAAGGGCGCCGAGATTCTGACCGGTGGCGAGGCCGACGGACTCGTCTACCGGCCGACGGTGGTGCGCGGGGTCAGGCCGGACATGCGGATCTACTCCGAGGAGTCGTTCGGGCCGTCCGTCTCGATCATCGAGGTCGACGGAGCCGAGGAGGCGATCCGCGTCGCCAACGACACCGATTACGGACTCTCGGCAGCGATCTTCTCGCGCGACGTGGAGCGCGCCGAGCAGCTTGCTCGTCGCATCCAGAGCGGCATCTGCCATATCAACGATGCGACCGTTCATGATGAGCCGCAGGTGCCTTTCGGCGGCGTCAAGAACAGTGGCTGGGGCCGCTTCGGCGGTGAGTGGGCCGCTGAGGAGTTCACCGAACTGCGTTGGATCACCGTCCAGGACGAACAGCGCGAATACCCGATCTGAACACGTGTGAGCACGATCCGCGATCGCGAGCCCGCTGACGAGGGCCGGACCGCCTGGGCCCGCAACCTCGCGACCCCGGTCCGGGACTTTCTGAGTACCGAGACGGGCGGCGCCAGCGTGATGATCGTCGCGACCATTGTCGCGCTGATCTGGGCCAACTCGGCCGCATCGCACAGCTACGAGAGCCTGTGGTCAACACGGCTGTCGGTGCGGATCGGCTCCTACGGTGTCTCGGCGACCCTGCGCGACTGGGTCAACCAGGGACTGATGACCCTGTTCTTCCTGGTCGTCGGGCTTGAGGCCAAGCGCCAGCTGGACCTCGGCGAACTGCGGGACCGAAGGCGACTGGCCGTGCCGGCGATGGCTGCGCTGTTCGGAATCGCATTCCCGGCGATCATCTACCTGGCCTGGAACGCGGGAGGCCCCGGAGCGCACGGGTGGGGTGCGGCGATCTCCACCGATACGGCGTTCGCGCTGGCGGCACTGGGCCTGCTGGTGCCGCGATCGGCCACGCGCATGCGAGTGTTCCTGCTGTCGCTGGCTGTGGTTGATGACCTCGCCGGCCTGCTGGTGGTGGCGATCGCCTACACCACGCACGTGTCCGTGGTCGCGCTGGCGGTTGCGGTCGGCCTCTACGCACTGCTGCTTGCGCTGCGCTGGATGCCGGTCGCGCGCGGCCCTCTCGCTGTGCTGCTCGGGATCGGGGTCTGGTTTGCGATGTTCGAGTCCGGGATCGACCCGGTCATCTCGGGGCTGGCGATCGGGCTCGCGACCACGGCCTACACGCCCTCACGCGAGGACGTGGGGCGCGCGGTCGAGCTCACGCGCACATTCCGCGAGCAGCCGACGCCCGCGCTCGCGCGGGCGGCACAGCGTGGGTTGCTCTCGTCGATCTCCCCAAATGAGCGCCTCCAGTACCAGCTGCATCCGTGGACGAGCTACCTGATCGTGCCGCTGTTCGCGCTGGCCAACGCCGGCGTGCACCTGACCGCCGGGCTGTTGGGGAAGGCCTACTCCTCGCCGATCACGCTCGGCATCATCACCGGCTACGTGGTCGGCAAGCCGCTCGGCGTGATGACCGGATCCTGGGTGGCCTCGCGCCGCTGGTTGCGTGGCCCGCGCGCGCCGATCAGCCCGCCGGTTCTGCTCGCCGGAGGCGCATGCGCGGGAATCGGCTTCACGGTCTCACTGCTGATCTCCGCGCTGGCCTTCAACGGCGTGCGGCTCGAGGAGGCAAAGATCGGGACGCTTTCGACACTGGTGCTTGCACCGCTCGTCTCGTGGCTGGCGCTGCGGCTGTTGCGCCGGTTGCCGGCTGACGTCCGCGCGCGCCAGATCGCCGGCACCGCGGAGGACATTCTCGACCTCTCCGCCGACGTGGATCCGGAGCGCGATCACATCCGCGGATCCGATCAGGCGTTTGTGACACTGGTCGAGTACGGGGACTTCGAGTGCCCCTACTGCGGCCAGGCTGAGGGCGTCGTTCGCGAATTGCTGGCTGAGAGTGGAAGCGACGTTCGCTATGTCTGGCGCCACCTACCGCTGAACGACGTCCACCCCAACGCGCAGCTTGCGGCCGAGGCCTCGGAGGCGGCGGCCGCCCAGGGCATGTTCTGGGAGATGGCGGAGTTGCTGCTCAGCCACCAGGGGGAACTGCAGATCGACCACCTCGAGCGCTACGCCCAGGAGCTCGGCCTGGATGTGGAGCGCTTCGCCAACGAGCTGCTGCGTCGCGATTATGCACAGCGCGTCAGTGAGGACGTGGGCAGCGCCGATGAGAGCGGCGTCTCCGGCACGCCGACGTTCTTCATCAACGGGCGCCGCCACTACGGCGTCTACGACATCGACACACTCACGGTCGCCGTGCGGTCCGCCAAGAGCAGGGCCGTGTCGTTGGCGCGCAGCTCAGCGCAAGCCTCCGCGTAGTCGACCCCGCGCCCAGCGCACGGCCCTCTTGCAACGTTCGTTGCTGGACGCATGTCCGAGACTGCCGATGCATGCTCGCCGGCTCTCACCGAATTGTCGATTCCGTTGACGGCCGGCTTTGAGCGCAAGCAGCAACCGAGGATGACCATGCACTTCAAGAAGCTGGCTGGTAGGTGTGGCGCGATCTCCGCCACGACTCTGTTCGTCACATTGGCAGTGAGCGGCGTTGCCCAGGCGTCGCTGCCCGCGCCGAAGCTCCAGTCGCCTTCGAATCGCGCGCGAGTGCAGGCACTCCCGGCGTTCGCCTGGAAGGCCGTCAACCGCGCCGCGAAATACCAGTTCGAGTTCTCCGCCAACCGAAACTTCTCCTCCGCGGTCAGCGGCTTCAGCGCTGGGCCGATGACGCTCGACACGACGGCGATCACCAACAGCTCGGCAGTTGCGAACGGCACCTACTACTGGCGTGTGCGCGCCGTCAGCGCCAAGGACGTGCCCGGCCGCTGGTCGGGCATGCGTGTGCTGACAAAGCGCTGGTCAAAGGCGCCCAAACTCACGAGCCCCGTCAAGACCGCGATCAGCTGGCCGGCGATGCCGCTGCTGCTGAAGTGGAAAGCGGTGCCGTATGCGGTCAACTATCAGGTTGAGATCGGGACCAGTTCGTCGCTCTCGACCCTCGTGTACGGACCGCAGAACGTTCAGGGTCGGCAGTTCGCGGTCCCCAAGACCCTGTCGCCCGGAACCTATTACTGGGCGGTCAGGCCGATCGATGCCTCCGGCCAGCTCGGCGCGCGGTCACTGGTGCGCTCCTTCTCCTGGACGTGGCCCTCGGATACGAGCCTCGCCGAGAGCGATTCGTCACCGGACCCGACGTATGAGCAGCCGGCCTTCACGTGGTCGCCGATTCCAGGCGCTTCCAGCTATGAGCTGCAGGTCGCGACCAACCCCGCGTACGCAACCAACTCGATCATCCTCGACACGTCCAGCCTGGTCGGCAACACCTACACGCCGACCAGCTTCATGCCGAACCACACCACTCTGTACTGGCGGGTGCGGGCACTCGATGCGAACAAGGACGCCGGCTCCTGGAACACGGGCGAGGACTTCACCGAGAGCTTCGATACCGCGACGCCGTCGATTCAGAACGTCAACGTCGTCGACCAGAATGGCGCCAACGACGATGGCGATACCAACGACGCCGATCCGATCGTACGCTGGAGCCCGGTGCCTGGAGCTTCGTCCTATTACGTGACACTGGTCCCGTGGAGCAGCGGGTCCGGTTGCAACTTCAACGGCCAGACGGTCACCGACAGCACGTCTGTGACCGCCTGGACGCCGATCGGACGGGGCGAGAGCAACGGCTGGGAGAGCAGTTTGTACAAATGGCCCCAGAGCGCCAACGACGGCGACAACGAGACCTCGTTGCTGGCAGGCTCGTACTGCGTCAGCGTTCTCGCCTACCGCAACGCCGGTCCGCTGGCCGGCACGACAATCGAGAGCACTCCAACCGTCATCGGCAGTTTCACGGCGCCGGCGTTCACATATGCGCCGTCGACGCTGGCAGGCACCCTGTCGACGTCAAGTCAGGCCCAATACTCACCGGGGATCGTGCAGCCGGCGGCCGGTGCCGGCGCAGTGGCAGCGGGCTCGACGCTCACGACCACGCCGCTGTTCGAGTGGCAGCAGGTAGCCGGCGCCACCGGCTATTACGTGGTGATTGCCAACGACGCCAACTTCGATCCGAACTCGATCGTGTTCGGCACCTACACCAACACCACCTCATGGGCGCCGCCGCGACCCATCCCCGACCAGACCGGTGCCTTTTGGTGGGAGGTGATCCCCGTCAACAGCAGTTTGAACAACGGCCAGCCGCTCGACAACGTTCAGGACGGAATCAGCTACAACCCACAGCACTTCAACAAGAGCTCGTCCCCGCCCGCGCCGACAAGCCCAACCGGTGGCGCGAATGTGCCGACGCAGCCCACGTTCTCATGGCGCAGCGCCCAGGGCGCGGTCAGCTACACGCTCGAGGTCTCGACGGACCCGACGTTCGCCAGCCCGATCCAGACGATCTCCACGGACTCGACCCAGTTCACCAGCGCCTCGACGCTACCGGCCGGTAAGACGCTCTACTGGCGGGTTCGCGCCAACGATGTCTCCTACAACCTCAACTGGTCGGCGGTGGAGACGTTCACCCACAACGTGCCCGCTCCGACCGTGCCGGTCAGCAAGCCCAGGACGGGGTCGACGATCCCGCTGTTCGCCTGGAAGCCGGTCAGCGGAGCGGTCGGATACAACGTTCAGGTCACCTCGGGTTCGGGTTCCTATACGACCTACGTCTCGACTCCGTTCATGACGCCGCCTGAGCTGACGACGCCCGGCATCTCCACCTGGCATGTGCAGGCGGTCTTCCCCGGCAGCGTGTTCAGCGCTTTCACGACACCCGCGACGAACTACAAGCGCACATTCCCGGCTCCCGGTGGCGTCCACGCGACGAAGCACGGCTCGCGAATCCTCGTGACGTGGAGGCCGGACCCGCTCGCCAAGACCTACAACATCGAGCTCTCGGCCACGCCCGGATTCGAGAGCCCGATCGCGAGTGGAACGACGGCCAACACGGCCTGGGTGCCGCAGATCACCGCGCAGCAGGCGTCGACCAAGCTCTACTGGCGCCTGCAGGCGGTTGATTTCGAGGGTAACCGCGGAGCCTTCCACTCGGGGACCTTCAGGGGACCGGCCAAGCACCACAAGCCCGCCAAGAAGAAGAAGTCGAAGAAGTCAAAGAAGAAGTAACCGGGACTTCTTTGAGGGCACATCAGCAACCGCTGGGCGGTCCGTGCCCGCCGTCTGGGTGCCTCCCGGCATGATCGGATCATTGGTTGGGGTCGCGAATTCCCATGTGGTGGGGATTTGCGACCCCAACGCCGTACGAGTTCAAACGAGTCATCACCGACGGCGGAAGCTAGAGCGCGAAGCTGACGATCTCTTTCGCGGAAGCCTTCGGGGGCTTCGATGCCGATGAAGAGGCCCGGGTTGGGATCGTGACGAGTCGGGCGCTATCGATGGCACCGGGGCGATCAGGGTCCGCTGTGTATAGCGGCAACATCGCCGCCAGCATCTCGTTGCGACGATACCGCTCCGAACGATTCGCCCATGATCGTGGCCGGTCCGATCCCAAGCGCGCGGTTGACCTCTTCGTAGAACGGGGTCGCGTTCGCCGAACGTCTCCCATATGCTTGTCAGGCGCGGCTCAAGTGACAAATGTCACAAGCCGGAGCTTTCGTGAGTTCCGCCGCGCGCCGTCATGGCAGCGAGATTCGCAGGGACCAACAGAGGGGGACCAGATGGACATTTCTAAGCTGAGTCGTGAGGACCGGATGGTCGGTGGCGGCGGGATACTGCTGATCATCGGGCTGTTGGTGTTTCCGTGGTTCTCGGTTTCGGTGGGCCCATACACGGCGACGGCCGTAGCCACGACCAGCACTGGGGGAATCTGGGCGGTGCTCGCATTGATCGTGCTCGTCGCCGTAGTTGCTGACCTGGCGTTGGCGCGGTTCAGTCCCGCAACGCGGGTGCCCACGACGAAGCTCGGACGCGAGATGACGCGCGCAGCGGCCGTGGGTGTGGTCGTGCTGCTGATGCTCATCAAGCTCATCTCCCACACCGGCAACTGGGGATGGGGCTTTTTCGTCGATCTGATCCTGCTGATCATCGTCGCCGTGGGCGCATGGATGAACGCACAACACCAGGCCGAGCCGGCCGTCACGGCGGGACCAACACCTGCGGGTTGATCGGGAGGGTGATCCCGGCGAGCTGACCGCTACGCGTGGGAAATGGCCCCGGCGACGTAGGAGCGTCCCGGGGCCTGGCGCGGAGAGGAATTGGGTTTCGTTGTCAGCCCACGCTCTATGGACGCTAGCCCCGCATGGGGTGGGCTGTGGTAGCGGCCGGTTAGGCCGGGGCTAAGACGGACTTCGGGAGGTTCGAACCGGGGACGTTGCGTAGGCCGGAGCCCGACGAGCGCTTGGCCACATCAGCGATCACCTGGACCGCCGAGCGTTGACCGAGTGGATCGCTGACGAAGCCCCGAGGTGGTCACAGCTTCGGAGCGAGACCGTAGTGATCGCGAAGCGTCGCGCCTTCATATTCGGTGCGGAACAGACCGCGTTGGCGAAGGATCGGGAGCACATGCTCGGCAAAGCGCCCGAAGTCTTCGTTGGCGCTCGGAGGCATCAGATTGAAGCCGTCAGCTGCGCCGCCCTCGAACCACTGTTGAATTCGGTCCGCGACCTGCTCGGGAGTCCCCGCGACCGTCAGATGTCCGCGCCCCGCTCCCATGTGCTGGATCAGCTGACGGGCCGAGAGGTTCTCTGAGCGGGCCAATTTCAGGATTAACGCAGCGCGACTCCTGTCGCCCTGGATCTCGTCGTTGCTCGGCACCTCTGGCAACGGCGCATCCAGTTCGATCGCCGTGAGATCGGTTTCGAAGATTCGAGATAGCTCGTGGAGCCCGTAGGCGGGATTGATCAGTTCACGGAACTCTCGCTCACGCTTCCTGGCGTCGGCTTCAGTCGCCCCGACTATCGGGGCGATCCCTGGCAGGACCAGAACATCGCCAGGTGAACGACCGGCAGCAACAGCACGAGACTTCAGCTCGGTGTAAAAGGCCTGCGCTTCCTCAAACGCGCCCTGCGCCGTGAACACAGCTTCGGCGTATCGGCTTGCGAACGCACGGCCATCCTCTGAGGAACCGGCCTGAACGAGTACTGGATACCTCTGCGGGGAGCGCGGCAGCGTGAGCGCACCTGCAACACGAAAGTGCTTACCGTCGTGACCAATGGCGTGAATCTTGTCGATGTCGGCGAACCGCCCGGTTTCCTTGTCGCCAACCGGAGCGTCCTGCTCCCAGCTGTCCCAAAGTTGCATCGCGACATCGACAAACTCCGCAGCACGCTCATAACGCTCTGCATGATCCAGTTGGTCGTCGCGACCGAAGTTACGTGCTGCGGCGGGCCCGGCCGTGGTGACGATGTTCCAGCCGATGCGGCCATGACTCATGTGATCGAGTGAGGAAAAACGTCGTGCCAGGTCGTACGGCTCGCTGTAGGTCGTCGATCCGGTCGCGATCAACCCAATCCGGTCGGTGCTGACGGCGAGCGCTCCGAGAAGCGTCGTGGGCTCCAGGCCCGCAGCCGGGCGCCACTGCGGATCACGCCGGATCGCAGGATGATCGGCGAAGAACAACGAATCAAGCTTTGCCCGCTCAGCTGCCCGGGCCAACTCGACGTACCGACTCACGTCCAAGCCACCGAAGGGATCAGACTCCGGCAATCTCCAAGCACTCTCGTGATGCCCAATCACGTCAACGAAAAGGTTCAGATGCAGCATCCGCTGACCGAGACCCCCGTCTCCTGACTGGTTCGGTGCGACCATGGTCTCCCGTCCCGCTCGATCGATCTGATCGCTGCGAAACATAACGACGGGACGGCGGCAAGAACCGCAAGCAGAGTTTGAATCCGCGCAGCGCGGGACAACGACTAGGACCGACACGAGTTCCAAGCTAAATCGCTACGGCTCCGCTCTCGTCGATGGTCCACGCCGGGTTGTGCGCAACCTCCCAGACATATCCGTCCGGATCAGCAAACGCTCCCGTGGTCGCTCCCCAATCAGCCCGCCCGGCGGCCCTGCGAATCACACCCCCGGCTCGCTGAGCCTCTTCCAACACGGCCGCCACCTCCTCTGGAGAGCGGACGTTGTGAGCGAGTTCGATGCCTGGTGCTCCGTGACCGCCAAGCGCCGTCCACAACCCGAAGACCATCCCGCCGACCTGAAAGAAGCAGACCTCACCGTCGGGCTGCTGAGCCCCCGTCCAAGCCATCGCGGCCCACCGGCTCGCATAGCGGACTCCAATTCGCCAGACCATCAGAACTGGAGCATCTCAGCAGGGAGTGTCCGGATAACTGTGTAGGCATCTGATCTCGAAAGGAGATCGATGTCCAGCACAATCACAACCAGGTTGGATGAGGACCAGGAACCGGATGGGAGCGCCGGCGTGGCGCGGAGCGAGCCCGGAGGGCGAGCGCAGCGATGCGCTGGCGCTGCGCGTCGCCAGGACCCCGACCCGCTCGCCGATCGGGTGAAGGAGCTTCTGCCTGACGAGCTGATCGATCAGCTGATGGCCGGTGCCAAGTCGGGTGAGGAGATCACGGGCCAGGGCGGCCTGTTGTCGCAGTTGACGAAGCGGATGGTGGAGCGCGCGATGGAGGTCGAACTGACCGACCACCTTGGCTATGAGCCCCATCAGGAGCCGCCGGGCGGTGCGGGCAACACGCGCAACGGGTCAACACCGAAGACGCTGGTGACCGAGCATGGTCCGGTCAGGATCGACACCCCGCGGGACCGTGATGGGTCGTTTGAGCCGCAGATCGTCCGCAAACGTCAGCGGCGCTTTGACGGGTTCGATGACAAGATCCTCGCGCTTTACGCCCGCGGGATGTCAACCCGGGACATCTCGGCGCATCTGGAGGAGATCTACGGTGTTGAGGTCGGTCGTGACCTGATCTCGAAGGTCACCGACGCGGTGATGGACGACGCCCGGGCGTGGCAGACCAGGCCGCTGGATGACGTCTACCCGGTCGTGTTCCTCGACGCGCTGGTCCTCAAGATCCGCGACGGCGGGTCGGTGATCCGCAAGGCGTGTTACCTCGCGCTGGCGATCAATTTGGATGGTGACCGCGAAGTCCTCGGCATGTGGTTCCAAGACACCGAGGGCGCGAAGTTCTGGATGCAGGTCCTCACAGAGCTGAAAGCTCGCGGTGTCGCCGACATCCTCATCTGCTGTGTCGACGGCCTCAAAGGCTTCCCGGAGGCGATCGAGGCGATCTTCCCTCAGACCACGGTGCAGACCTGCATCGTTCACCTCATCCGGGCGTCGCTGCGCTACGTCCCGCGCCGACAGTTCGACGCCGTGACCAAAGACCTCAAGCCGATTTACACAGCGATCAACCCCGACCAGGCGATGCTCGCGCTCGAGGCCTTCGAGGAGAAGTGGGGTGATCAGCTGCCGATCGTCCCACGCATGTGGCGGGAGGCCTGGCAGCACGTGATCCCGTTCATGGCCTTCGAACCCGAAGTCCGCCGGGTGATCTACACCACCAACGCGATCGAGGCGCTCAACCGGCAGCTACGCAAGGCGATCAAGACGAAGGGCAGCTTCCCGAGCGAGGAGGCCGCGATCAAGCTGCTCTACCTCGCGATCCACAACGCCGTGCCGCAATGGACACTAACCCGGGGGTGGACGAAAGCGATGCTCGCGTTCAAGATCCAGTTCGGAGACCGCATCCCCGATTAACCATCAACAACGCTTACACAGATTTCCTGACGCTCTCCGGGAGGTTGACACAGGAGGTCTAGACGCGGTAACTGACTTCGACTGTCGGCTTCGATCAGTCCAGCCCTTTGCACAACCCGCGAGATGTGTGCTGTTGTTGTGGCTGGGCGGTCGTCAGGCCCGGTGGTCAGGATCAGTGCCTTTGCGATCTAGTTGCCGCGTCGGGGTCAGGGTTTGTGCCAACGTGGAGAGCCTTGCATCACAGCTGCTGCTCGATTAGCCGGAACTCCGTTGGTAGGCTTTGCGCGTGCGTGAAGGGGGGCGGTTGACTCAGTGGATCAGAGCCGTGCGGCGTCTGTATTTAGGCTTTGTCGTCGTGATGGTGGCCATGATGGGTGTGGCCGGCCGCGGCAGCGGCTGCGAACGGGCCCGTTTGGGCGGCGGGGACGGCTCTGCAGCTACCGGCGGGCTCGGCAACGGCGCCCGGGAGCCAGAACGCTGCCCTTCAGGCGCTCACGTGCTTCAACGAAGGTAACTGTGAGGGTGTGGGCGCTTACACGGACTCTGCAGATGATGCGCAACTGATGGCAGCCAGCGAGACGAATGGGACGTGGGCGAGTCCTGTGGAGCTCACCCTGTCCGGTAACGCGTTTGCGAGTCCGAGCTTCAGTCCGACGCTTACCTCGCTCGCGTGCGCGAGCCAGGGCGACTGCGTGGCTGTGGGCTATTACCAGGTCGATAGCAGCGGGGATGAGCATCCCGGTCGTCGTCACGGAGTCTGGTGGTGTCTGGGGTCAGGCAAGCGGCATCACACTTCCGGCCGGCGCCGCGATGGTCGAGGACGGGGCCGGAACCGTGGTCATCTCAACTGTCTTCTGTCACCTGCACCAGTGACGGAAACTGCGTGGCGGTCGGCCAGTACAGCGACGCAAGCGGGTATGTCCACGCGATGGCGGTCGCTGAAGTTGGCGGCCAGTGGGGTTCGGCAACTGAGATCATCGATCCGCCCGACTCCAACCAGCACGACAGCAGTCTGTCGGCGGTCAGTTGCACGAGTCTCGGGAACTGTGTAGCGGTGGGTGACGTCAGCACCGCCACGGCCGGTCAGCAGGCGACGGCGGCCAGCGAGTCGGGCGGGGTTTGGGGGCAGGCGACCGAGGTCATGCAACCAAGTAACGCCACGACAAACCCAAGCTACGTTGACGCTGGTCTGTCCTCGGTGAGCTGTGTGTCGCCGGGGAACTGCGAGGCGGCTGGCTCCTATGTCGACTCAGGGTCCCTGGCGGGCGAGGATCTCCAGCCGATGGTCGTGGCGCAGGCAAACGGGGTATGGCAGCAGGCTACGGAGATCGCGTTGCCGGACGGAGCGACGACGGCGGGCGATCAGTACGCCTGGCTGGGGTCCATAAGCTGCGTCAGCGTAGGCAATTGCGAGGCAGGTGGCGGATATATGGATAGCACTGGCGACCAGCTGGGAGCACTCGCCAATGAATCAGACGGCGTCTGGGCACAGGCCAGCGATGCCCCCTTACCGTCGGACGCCGCAGGGCCACCAAATGCGCAGTCCTACATCGACAGCGTGACGTGCACCAGCCTAGACACCTGCGGCGCTGGCGGCGACTACGAGACTGACGCGGGCGCCTCCGAAGCGCTGTTCCTGTCCAGCGTTCCAGTGCTTAGCCTCCCCGGTTCCACGCTGCCGGCGGCGACAGCGGGAGAGGCTTATGTCGCCTCGCTGAGCGTCACCGGCGGGACCGGGAACGACACGTGGTCGGTTACGTCGGGATCTCTTCCGGCCGGCCTTGAGCTCAACCCGTCAACGGGAGCCATCTCCGGGACCCCGACCACGGAAACGACCTCCCGGTTCACGATCGGCGTGAGCGACAGCGGGCCGCCCCAGCAGCGCGCAGGCGCAAACTTCTCCATCGCCGTTGACGCGCCGCGCCCGGCAAGCCGACGGTGAGCAGCACCGCGATCAAAACACATTGACAAGCGTGCGGATGAGGAATCACAAACTGGAGATCACGCTGAAGTGTGTCGGCAACACCGCTCAGGTATGCAGAGACTCACTAACCTTGCTGTTTCTGAACGGTGGCGCGGGCGAAAGCTGGTGGCGGTCACCGCCTCGGCCAAGCCGAAGGTGCGCTCGCGCACGGTGGTGCTTGCGAAGGCCAGGTTTGACACAAAGGGACACAGCGACGAAGTCGCCACGATCAGCCTAAGCGCGGTCGGCAGGCGGTTGCTCGCCCAACGTCACCGCCTCAAAGCTCGCCTGACGGTCAGCCTCGCGAGCAACCGGTCCTGCTGACAAGAATCGTCCAGCTCAAATGAGGCGACCCGACCACCGCCTACGAACGCTCGCCACGATCAGCCAGCCAGCTCGTCCGCACAGACTTCGGCGAAACCGGCTCTCGGCGCATCCCGGACGGAGTCAAAGCGGAGCCGAAAGAGCGGGAGCGGCGCTCGGTCGGTGACCGCCACGCTGGCGAGCACCGCTACGAGTCCGGAGCCGACGGATAGGAACAGCCGGCTCCCGCGGTCGCTTCCGACTCGGCCATGATCGTCGAAGCTCCCAGCCTCGAATCCGGACCCGGTGATCACCGACCTGGAAAGGTCCGCCAAGCGATCCGCTTGCGCTGTAACTGTTGCGCTCCTGAGTGCTGTTGTTGACGCGGACCATCATCACAGGCGAACCGTCCCCCTTCGGTCGCTTTGCGAAGACGGCGCGGCCGCCGGTCCGGCGTCGACGCGCTTTACGACTGGTACGCCATCGAGCCGATCGGTCAAGTGATGAACCCGCCGGCCGTATCGAGCGCATCCCATTGTCCGCCGAACTGCTTGATACCAATGTTCATGACGGAGTTCTGCGCGCTGTAAGCGAACCTGTAGGTGTGGAGCGGCCAGCCGGCATAGGTGACGGCGAGCAGCTTGCCTCTGTAGGGCTCCGCGCCTAGCAGGTTGGCGTCGACACCCGGCCCGCCGACCGGCGGGCCGGTGGTGGTCACCGGCGGCCAGGCGCTCATACAGGACGGGATCCTGATGCAGAGCTTGAGAGAGTTCTCCTCCCTCGGAAACATCATCACCACGTAGCCGGACCTGTCTGTCAGGACTGGGCCTGCCAGCGTGTTGCCGATCCTGATGTAGGCCCTCCCAGCATGGGCGACGCCGGCAGACAGAAACAGCGCCACCGGCGCGGCGAGAATCCCTGCCCAGATGCTTCTGGTTCTCGATCCAGCCATGGGTTCGAGATAGCGTAAACATCACCTGAAATGTGCCCGAAGCAAGCCTTAAACACCAGGATCCTCACCCGCAGACGGTTCCTGGTGGGGGCTGGCGCGTCGGCAGCGGCGAGCGCGCTCAGCGGCTTCGCCTCCAAACACGCTGCGGCGAAGGTCTCGTTCCGTCGGTGACGCTCGGATCGCAGCCTGGTGGCCTGCCGGTTCGCCAACACGCTTGGGCACGGTGGTTGCGCCGGGACCAGTTCGGCAACCCGCTGGCGCCGAGGTTCGACCGGTTGTTGTTCTTCGACGTGCGCGGCCGCCCGACACCTGGCTATTCGGTGCTGCTGGAGTCGCGCCTGCGGACGCTTGAGCGCCGCTTCGGCTGGGGACCCCAGGGTTTGCTGTTCACCGTGAGCTACGGCCCCGACTACTTCACCCGTGCACTCGGAGTGAGGTCGCCGATCCCGATCGCGACCGCGTCTTTCGAGTTTCGAGTCGCCCGCCATCGACCGCTACCAGGTGTGCGTGCACCTCGCCTGCGACGACGAGAGTCGCCTGGGCGAGGCCGAAGCCCTGCTCGACCTCGGCTCGATCCTGGTATGGCGCGAGACACGCACAGGTTTCACCGGCAGCGGCCTGCCGTCGGAACATCAACGCATCGCCGGGATCCCGGCTGGCGAACCAGTGCGTCCGGCGCGCCGCTGTTCATGGGATTCAAATCCGGGCTGCGAAACAACCAGGCAACCGAGGACGACGTGACGATTCCCGCAGGTCCGTTCGCGGAGGGCACGACGATGCAGGTGAGCCACATGCGACTGCAGCTCGCTGACTGGTTCGACCGGATCTCGGCGGCCGAGCGCGTCGCGCTTGATGTACTCGCCGCAGACTTCGGTGGCGGCCGCCGAGCGGTTCACGACGGATGCCTCAGGAAACCCGAGCGAGATCATCGAGGCGATCACTGATCATGGCGTCGTCGGTCACGCGCAGGCCTCTGCGCAGGCCCGACGCCATGGGCGGCCGGTGATCATCCGCCGCGACTTCGACACCGTCGACGGCGGTGAGGCCGGCTTGCATTTCGTCTCCGTCCAGCGCTCGATCGAGGACTTCGTCGCTACCCGCAATGCGATGAACGCCGCTGAGGCCCACAACATCAACCCTCGCATCACGGCCACCGCTAACAACGGGATCAACGCCTTCATCGACGTTCGGCGCAGGGCCAACTACATCATGCCGTCGCGCCCGAACCGCGCGTTCCCACTGCTGCCGTGACGTACACCGCATACATCCGATATCTGACGGCTGATCAGGGAAGGCGCAGCACCCCGCTAGCTAAGCTAGCTAAGCTGGTATTCTGGTCGCATGACAGAGGTCGGGATGCACGAGGCAAAGACCAAGCTCTCCCAGCTGGTTGAGCGCGCCGAGCGTGGAGAAGAGATCGTGATCACGCGTAACGGGAAGCCCGCCGCGAGGCTCTCCCCGGTCCCCGCAGCGGCGTCGTTGACGTCCGTGCGGGGCGCTTGGAGAGGGCAGGTGCACTTGGCAGAGGACTTTGATGAGTTGCCTGATGACATCGCGGAGCCGTTCGGCGCCAGGTGAAGCTGCTGCTCGATACTCACGCCGCGCTGTGGTGGCTGGCTGATGATGAGCGCCTCGGGGGCGATGCGGCGCGCCAGTTGACCGACGAGTCAAACCGGGTGTTGCTTAGCTCCGCTGTCGTCTGGGAGGTCGCTATCAAACGTTCCCTGGGCAAGCTGCAAGCGCCGGCTGACATAGCGCCAACGCTGCTCAGCGGCGGAGCGCAACCATTACCGATAACGATTGAGCATGCCGCCTCCGTCGAAACGTTGCCGTGGCATCACCGCGACCCGTTCGATCGGATGCTGGTGGCGCAGGCGTTCGCCGAGGGGGCCGCGATCGTCTCGCAGGACGTGCGGCTCACCGCATACGACGTAACACTCGTCTGGTAGCAGGGCAAGCGGCGCTTCGGCCCACCCAACCAACAGACCGATCGGTCAGCTCATCCGCACGACCGCCTGGCCGCCAAGGCGATAGCGGCGATCGCAAGACTCGAAACCTGAAAGCGATACTCAGGGGTCTACGCAGCTTGCTGCGCAAACGGCTATCTGCGTCTGCGGCTCGCGATGCGTGTGGGGGGCGAGGGCTCGATCACGTTGTTGCTAGCACTGCTCTGGCCGCTCCCAGCTTGTTCGCTATCGCATATAGATGTTCGCAGCGACCCGACCGCAGGAGGTGAGTTGTACGCGCAGTTACGCCGCCGCGCCGGCCTTGACCCGAGCAGTCGAGTCAAGCCATTAGACGCGCTTGGTTTGAGGCTTAGGTGGCGCCGGAATGTGGGGCGGCGGACGGAGCTCCGAACAGGCTTGAGGTCGCTGCTTACAGTCATCGGCTCACCGTTGGAGGGTTTGAATGAGGCCACCACCAAGACTTTGCTTGAGGGGTGACTCCGTAGGTAGCGACGGCCCGGAGCGGTCAACGTCAGCTTGAAGCCGACTGAGCTGGCAGTGGAGACCACGACCGTCATGTGGGCGATCGTGATCGACCCTGGGCTCACGGCAGGTGTCCACTTGATCGTCAGCCTGCCAGCAGAAGGGGCCGGGAAGCGGTACATGTAGCCGTCGCGGCGAATGACCTGAGCCAGGGTGCCCTGGGAACCCTTGAGCAGCATGAGCTTTGTCAAGTCGGCTCTTATCTGGGCTCGCGAGGGCTCCCGAGACTTGGCGGTACCCGGCCCCGAGCCACCGGGTGAGTCACTCGCGGGACTGCTGCTGCTGATCACGGCCGTGGGTGCGGAATGTGCAGGCGCGCTACTCCCACCGTAGTTGCTGGCGCTGACCTGCACCTCGGTTCTCGAGCCGACATCAGCTGCGGTCAGGTTGTATTGCGCGGTCGTGGCGTTGCCTATTGCACTGCAACTGAGGCCGTTAGAGGTGCAGCGCAGCCACTGGTAGCTGAAGCCTGTCGGCGAGTTGCTCCAAGTGCCGGTGTTGGCGGACAGCACGCTACCCGCTGTCGTGGCGCCACTGATCGTGGGGCCCGCAGAAACCACGGGTAGTGGCTCGGCGAACACCTCTGCGGTCAGGTCGGTTGTGTCTGTGTTGCTGCCCTGCGCGTCAGATGCGGTGACCTCGCCAATGATCTGATAGCCCAGTTCATCGCTTGTCGGCACGAACGTCGACGATGTGGCGCCAGGGATCGCCGAACAGCTGGCGTCGGTGCACTCCCACCAGCTGTAGGTGAGCGAAATGGCACCCTGCCAGCTACCAGGGCTCATGGCCAGTGTCTGCCCCTCCTCAGGAGTTCCCGACAGCGCCGGAGCGCCGGTTTCTACGGGAACATCGCCTGCGTCGCCCCCGCCGGTGATCGTGAGCGTGACGGCTGTGGAGCTGTACGTGAGGGTGCCGGTCGCATCGCGGTCAGCCCCATTACACGTGTCGGTGATATCGACCGGTGAACCTGACGTGGGCAGATTCGAGAAGGTTCCGGTGATGTCCGGTGCGCTGATCAGCGTAAGTGTGTCTCCAGGTTTGAGGTCGTCACAATCACCGGAAGCGTCCGTCCCCTGATTGACGTACAGCGTTGCGCCGCCCAGATTGACCGGACCCGTGGCCGTCACCGCCGAGTAGGTCGTGCCCGCGGTCGTCCCGGGCGCATCAACCGCCAAATCAACTTCGCCACCCGGATCAGTCTGCAGGTTGCCGTCCACGGTCAAGGACCCGCCACCATCATCAACGCCGCCGACGGAGAGCCAGCCGCCGGAGCCAACCGTCAGCGGCCCAACGCTGTTGTCGATGTCGTCCGCCTCCAAGCCGGCGTCGGCGGAGACGCTCACCGGCGCGGAATCAGAGGAGTTGACCTGAGTGTCGCCGTCAAGGTAGAGGCCACCTACCCCGCTGGCGGTGATGGGGCCGACCTCCATGCCCGAAACGGGTTCGATCGAACCGTTGCTCAGCTTCAGAGTAAGCGGCTCGGAACCAGCGATGGCATCCACGAACGGGACGGGCCCCTCATCGATATTCCAACTCTGCGGTTGGTCCAGTGTGATCGGGAAGCCAAACACCGGTGGGTCATCGAGTCCACTATCGGTGTCGACGGAGAGCCCCTGGGCGCCGAGCAGGATCTGGTCACCCCCGATCAGATACGAGGCGTCGCTATCGACCATGATCCCGCCGACCTGTAGCCCGGCTATGTCGTTGTCGTAGGCCTGATAACAGACGGGACCTGCGGAGCTAGGAGCGCTGCAGGTGCTGGCGGGCAGGTTCGGAAAGGTCAGCATCTGTGCGGCCGTGGTCGGAGCCGAGCCACCCAGCCAGTTGGCACCTGACGTCCAGCCGGGACTGTCGGATGCGCCGTCCCACACGAAGTCAGGCGCGGAGGTCACGAGGACGTTCGTCGACCCTGACGAGCTGGAGGAGCTCCCATCACCGCTGTAGGTGGCGGTGATGAGGTTGCCGCCGATCGGTAGCCAGCGCGTCGTACAGACGGCCGTATAGTCGGGACCGGCGCCGGTCAGCGCGACTGAGCTGCATCCCATCGACGAGCCATTGTCAGTGAACGCGACAGAGCCGCCGCCGTCGCTTCCCGTCACCGTGGCCGTCGCCGTCACCAGGCCGCCGTAATACGACGTCGACGAAGAGACGCCGACCGTAGTCGTCGGCAGCACGCCGGGTTTCACCTGCAGTTTCAACCAGCCGACCGAGGGATAATTCGAACCGTCGCCGCTGTAGGTCGCGGAGATGATGTCCGTGCCGACTGGAAGCGCGGGTGATGGGCAGACGGCGGACGGCTCATACGCACCGGTCAGAGGCAACGACTGACAACCCGGGATCGACGCACCATTGACGTCGTAACTGACGCTCCCGCTGACAGTCCCCGTCCCACTGAATGTGCCGACCCAGGTGTCGAGCGTGGTCGGCGTCTGCGCGTAGGCGGGGTCGGCGTCGCTAACCACGCCGGTGGTCGTCGGGCTCATGCTCGGCTCGCCGTCGCTGTAGACGGTGAGTGTGTTTCCGGCAGGCACGACCAGCGCCTGATCCGCCACGGCCATGCCGGTTGTATCGAAGGGGCCGCTGCCACCGGTGATCGCGTTGCCAACCGCGGTCGACCACAGTTGAGTGCCGTCAGCGGCGCTAACGGCGTACAGCTCGCCGGTCGAGGAGCCGACAAACACCGTGCTGCCCGCGACGAGCGGTGGAGTGTCCAGGCCACCGTCACCAGCGAACGTCCATGCTGTCGCACCCAGACCGTCATCGTTGACAGCCTGCAGCTCGCCGCCGCTCACGGTGTACAGCACGTGATTGGCAAGCGCCGGAGTGGTGGACCCCGCGAAGGTCCCTTCGTACGCGCCGGTGGCAGCGTTCAGGATGACGTTGCCGCCGGCCTGGTCGACCCCGTAGAGCTTGCCGTCTCCGAACACAGGTGTGGATCCTCCAGTGTCAGCGCACGCGGCCGTGTTATCCCAATTCAGATCGCCGGTCGCCGGATCAAAGTCATAGTCCTGGTCACACGCGTATGCCGCGTAGACACCTCCGCCACCGATTGCAGGCGAACTGGCGTCGCCACTCGCGACCGACCCACTCCACTGCAACGCTCCGGTCAGCCCGGACAGGGCGAAGACATCCCCACCTGTTCCACTGCCGCTGATGAACACCTGGCCGCCGGCAGCTGTCGGCGGGCCCGAGAACTGGCTCTGCGCCGATAGGTCAGTGCTCCACAGGGTGTTGCCCGGGGTGAGCGCCTCAACATCGCCGGCGCTGCTTGAGCCATAGATAAGGCCGTTGTCATAGGTTGGACCTGACGCGGGCTGGGTGCCGCCAAGGCCCCAGGCGGCCCTCATCGCCCCGGTGTTCAAGTTGTAGGCCCATAGCGTGTTGCCGACGGTGACATAGACGAGCCCACCAACCACCACCGGATAGGACACGGGACCTGAGAATGTCGTGCTCCACTGTTTCGTCAGAGGGAACGCGAGGCCAGGATCGGGCTGGTATCCATCATGCGCAGCGTCGATCTGGTAGGCCGTGGCCTGCCCACCCGTGTCGGCGATCGCACTACTGATCGTGGTTAAGCTTCCCAACCCGACGACCGCCGCTCCAACGGCTGTCGCCAGTCTGCGCCACCCCATGCTCCGGAATAATGCGTGACAACCACGATCAATGCAAGTAGCGCCGCGAGCACCGACCGCAGGACCGCCTCCCGACATACCGCGAACTCTGGGGCCACGCGCTCGTCGCATCCGAGAGCGCAACCGCCTCCGCGGTCCGCGACCTTCCGTCGTCCCTGCCAATCTGC
>CAWAVA010000006.1:0-127194 GCA_963785385.1 uncultured Conexibacteraceae bacterium
TAGGGTTAATATGACACAAAAAATCACGAATAAAAAACTTAGGAAACTAAACTTGATTGCGGCTGGGCTACACTTTACCCAAGGCATCGCAGTACTACTAATAAGTAAAAGTTTTACCGTGCCAATTACTGGTACCTATCTGAAGTTAAATAATACTACTAAGCACCTAAACCCAGCTACGCATACCCTATTTAATATCCAGCTGTCATGGTTAATCGTAGGGTTCTTTTTTCTATCAGCCTTCTTCCATCTACTAATCGCAACAGTCTATAACAAACGCTATAACCGTAATCTTAAGCTTGGGATTAATAAGGCTCGTTGGATAGAGTATTCACTTTCCGCCAGCATTATGATGGTGGCTATAGGCTTACTTGTAGGTATCTATGATGCGAGTAGTCTCCTTATGGTATTTGCTTTGATATCAATTATGAATCTAATGGGTCTTGTTATGGAAGTCCATAACCAAACAACTGAGAAAACTAATTGGCTAAGTTACTTTATCGGTTGTTGGGCTGGGTTAGTTCCTTGGCTAGTGGTCGCAGGCTATCTTGCACTCGGAGCTCACCTGGGCAGTAAGGCACCTACCTTTGTATACTTTATATTTATATCAATCCTTATATTCTTTAGTTGCTTCGCAGTAAATATGATTCTTCAATATAAGAAGATTGGTCCGTGGAAGAATTATTTATACGGCGAGCGAGTCTATATAATCCTAAGTTTAGTTGCTAAATCACTTCTAGCTTGGCAAGTTTTTGCAGGTACATTGCGACCTTAACTAGCCTAAATAATACTTTGATTGGTTAAACTAATAACATCAGAAACTGCCCAATCAAAGGTTATTTGCCATTCTAATGGTTATGCGAGAGCCACATACATTCAAGCGTCAGACAAATAATATGACTGGGCTAGTTTTTCGTATCAGATTTATACCACTCAACAAATTCATGCCAAGCGTCACGTCGAGTTAAATATCGTTCTGCCACAGCCTTCTCGCCTTGCTCAAAGACTTCAGCGATAGTTTTTCCGTTATCGTTGTCTAATGCTGTGACGGTCATATTTGGTGAGCGATCGTTTTTTCCACGGGGCTCATCAATAACTTTTCCATGTATGTCATTACTAAATACTTTCATCGTGTCTCCATCAAAATAAGCTAAGTACTGATGGATAATAATAGTTCTATCCTTAATTCCGTTCATTAAACGCAGAAAATCTTCTGATTTAAACCATTTGTTAATTGATTTCATATACGGACCAGGAAAACCATGAAGAGCTGGAATGTCCCACGAGTCATCACTGACAACAACTGGTTTAGATAAGCCCTTCATATGCACGACGTGCTTTATCTTGAACGATAACGACCGGATCTTCACCTTGTATTTCATCAATATCAATACTTGACTTGTTCAACTTTTATATCAAATTTGGAGCACACTGTTTGAGCTATAAGCATTTTTTCTTGATTTGATGTTGCGAAGTATATTGTATTCATAGCCGAGATTATACCGTATATTTATCCTTCTAAAATTTTATCAGCTATAAAGCGCGCAGGATTCTGCTGTTTATAAAAATCTAACTAGCGAGGTGCGAATGCAATATGACGAGATACATCGTCACCTTTGTCGTCCCCAAAGGTAATAACGCAGGAGTAGTGACGCTTAATCTGGGCGGCAGTTGGCGGACAGGGGTATTTTGCAGCTTCCGCAGTAGATCCGGTTTTACCGCTACGAACCGTGAAGGCTTTTGGTTTGAGTTCACCCGAGCTAGTAGTTGTGACAACATAAGGTAGTGGATTACTACACGATACCGGTACTTTGTTGCCGTATTCCACTGTCTTTGGCTGAGGGGCGTCATTACACTCAAGAATTGAACCGGTAGCATCAGGTGCAAACCCGCTTCCAGATACAACCACTCGACTTCCATTTCTAAGATGGGTTACTGGTGTGACTTTCAGTTCCTTGTGTCCAGTTGACGCTGACGCTAAGTTCGCGATTCCAAGTCCACCTAGGGCTAAAGCGATCGGCATCACTATACGGGCTACTTTGTGCTCACGTCGATCAGTTTGGATTACCTGCTCGCTAGCCTGGTAAGTAGCCGCTAGGCTTAGATTATTGTCTATGTTAGTAAATTCTAAAGACTCAGGTGCGTATTCGCTCATCTTAAGCTCCTTCTATAGTTCTCATTTTCTAGGTACAGTATATTATACTACTGCGTTTTGAGTTAATGTCAAAACCCCTAGCCTGCTCTTAGGGTATTAGAGCGCCTTCATAAATGTTTATCTACTATATAATAGGAGTTATGAGTTTTAGACCCTTAGCCGACAGAATGCGTCCAGAAAAACTAAGTGATATCGCTGGGCAACATCATCTTGTAGATAGTGGCAAAATAATTCATGAGATAATTTCAAGCAAGCAACCGACTAGTTTAATTCTTTGGGGTCCACCCGGAAGTGGCAAGACAACACTCGCTCGTATTATTGCAAAAGAGACTAACGCTGAGTTTATTGAACTCAGTGCAGTAACTTCTGGAAAGGCTGACATTACAAAAGTCATAGAGCAAGCGAAAATAAACCAAAACCTAGGCTTACAGACAATCCTATTTGTTGATGAAATCCACCGTTTTAGTAAAAGCCAACAGGACGCATTCTTGCCTCACGTAGAACACGGCACAATTTCCTTAATTGGGGCAACAACTGAAAATCCAAGCTTTGAGGTTATTAATCCACTGCTTAGTCGCTCTAGAGTCCTAGTTTTAGAGCCACTATCTAAAGCCGACATAATATCGATAATAAAATCTGCAGCCAAAGCTGAAAAACTAACTTCCAAACGTTTGACTAAAGACAGTATTGACTTGCTTGCAGAGTTAT
Organism: uncultured Conexibacteraceae bacterium; assembly: GCA_963785385.1. Classification (GTDB taxonomy): domain Bacteria; phylum Actinomycetota; class Thermoleophilia; order Solirubrobacterales; family Solirubrobacteraceae; genus Palsa-465. The sequence goes on from CAWAVA010000006.1 coordinate 2,864, forward strand.
CTGGCGGCGACGCACGAGTAGCGCTTGGCAATTTAGAGCTAGCTATGCAACTAACTAAAAATCAAATTACACAAGATATTATTACCACAGCAGCTCAAAAAAGACTTCCAGGATATGATAAAAAAGGCGAAAACCACTACAACGTTATTAGTGCATTTATTAAATCAATGCGCGGTAGTGATGCTAACGCCACCCTATATTACTTAAGTAGAATGTTAAATGCTGGTGAAGATCCAAAGTTTATAGCCAGGCGAATGGTAATATTCGCCTCAGAAGACGTTGGTCTAGCTGCTTCAGCTACCCTTAACCTAAGCGTTGCTACTTTTCAGGCAGTCGAGCGAATTGGTATGCCTGAATGTAAATATGCGCTGTTCCACTGCGCTACTGTGTTGGCTAAAACCAATAAATCAAGAGTCGTTGCTAATGCAATGAGTAAAGCTGAGGCGGCAGCAAGTACGTACCCTGATCTGCCAGTTCCCTTGTCTGTTCGTAACGCTCCAACTAAACTTATGAAAGATCTAGGTTATAACAAGGGCTATAAATGGCAATCTGGCTTTAAACCAAAATCTGGATTTTTACCAACTGAAATTGTAGACTTAGATTTTTTTGATGAGTCAAATTAATCGGTCGAAGTGTTAGAATTTAACTATACCTATGGAAAAAGCCGAAACCTTTATAAAACCGCATCCAAGTATTCTCAGTCGTTACCTACTTAAAAAAGCTGGCGTATTACTGCCTGATATTAGATCTGACTACATTCAGTCATCGAATCCTAGGCTCTTTCAATGGCTCCACGATTTAGACAAGTAATAATACCGTATCGCATCCAGACCACAAAACGATCAAATATTTATGACCGCGATAATCTTTTCTTATAAAGCAGCGCTCTTCTGTCTTGCAGTTCTCCAAGCCAAAAGCTAAACATCATTAATAAGACAATTATTAACGAAGGCCAAGCGATCCATAACCAATTCTTTGATGAGTTAAAAAAACTAGTTATGCTACTCGATTTGGCTGTAGTGGTAGGTTTAGCGGTAGGACCAAAAAAGTTCGAATTAGCATTCGGTAAATTAATTAAAGCAGCCAACTGGATCGTCTGTTTATCACTTTTGGAATCTGTTGAGCTAACTTTTATAAGATAATAACCGGGTTTGGTATAACTATGCGAGATATTAAATGTCGGATCTGTATCGAATTTGTAATATGAACTGCTGCCATCACCCCAGTCAACACCTACGGAGTACGGAGGATAACCGCCAGCAAGATCTATTTTCCATGAATATTTTGAATTGGTCGAAAAAGTTTGCCATTGAAAATTGCTTGTTAGTAGTAGGGGTGTTACTGCAGTCGGGTTCGTGACGCTACTTACACTAGTGCTTGTCTGAGTACCAGACTGATTTGGAATATTAGTCGAACTTGCCGCCGGTAGAATTACTAGAACACTAGGTGTCACTGGTCCGGCTTGATCAGTTACATTAAAGTCTTGAGCAAGTACGGTGTTGTCCCCATTAAAAAGACTGACCTGAACTTGAAATGTATGACCACTACTACATAAACTTACACCCTTAAAAATTCCATTTGCATAGATCTTTACGTATGAGCTATCTGGACAGGTTCCATTGACCGTAATCGGGGTCTGAGTCGACAGCGTTGTACCATTAATAGGTTCTGTTATAATTGCCCCTTGGGTTAAGGGCTGGGCATATATTTCAGCGCTAATAGTGGTGTCGGCAACTGCTTTATATGTCCAAGCTACTAAAAACACCAACACACAAAGAAGCATCAAAACTGTCAGTGGATTAAGTAAGATTCGTTTATGTACCTGCCGGGACCGCTTAATACGCTTTTTAATGGCAACTTTTTGGGATTTGTTAGATCTGACCGTAGACGAGGTTGAGCGTTTTTTAGTCTTAATAGATTTTTTGTTTGTTTTTATCATCTTAGTTTTTGATAATCTTGACTTATTATAACAATAAACTACGATTTATGGTCTTCTATTGAACCAGGCTAATATTTTTAGCTATTAAAAAACTCTAATACTTAATGGGTGTAGGTTTTCCAAGTATTGTAGGATTTGGTTTAAATACTAACTGAAATACCATTTTATCTGTTGATAAAAACTCTCTTACAATATAGCTAACTGTCCAATCTTTTGTTGGATGAATTGCAATTACTCCAATGTTAGCCACCCCTAGACCTTTGCAGGTACTCATCGCCCGAGGCAAATGATAACCTTGGCTTATTAGAGTTGCGCTTGCGAGCCCGAAAATCGCATGAGCCCGATAGCAAGTGTCATAAGTATCAAAACCGGCATCATCTAAAACTATGGCCGTTTTTGGTACGCCAAGTTTAATTGCATAATTTTCCATGACTAGTGGTTCGTTATGAGCAGCGGTCGAATTGTCTCCACTCATAAGTAAAATATTAATTTTGTGAGCTTTATATAGTTCTACGGCCGTTGTAATTCGATATTGTAAATACGGAGTAGGTTGCCCGTTAGGTAGAATTCCAGCCCCAAAAACAATCCCAACTTCATGAAATGCTATTTGACTCATTGGTGTTCGACCTAGATCATAACGATGACCCCTCGTACTAATAAAAGTGTAGGCAAGAGGAGCAGTTAGAAGAATGACTAACAATATCACTAGACTAATAACCCAGTACTTGTGGCTTATGACAAATTTCCAAAGTTTATGTATAAATCCAGTTATCTTCTGCATCTATATATAGTACTAAATTCGGCTACAATTTTAGAAGTTTTTAGATTCCACCAGCGATTATTTTAAAACCAGTAGCTCTTGCCTTAACAAACGAATCAACATAAGTATTTATCTGACTTATTGGTATTACCTTACCAACTGACTCCGGAAAGTTAGTACTGATGTATGTTTTATCTTTAATAAAATTAATTCCGAAATTACTAATCTTTCCATAATCTATTGAATGACATAACCGATATGACTGACCCTTAGGCGACTTTTGTTGCTCACAGGTAAATCCTGCAGTTGTTGGATCGTAATTAGCTAGTTTTGTAGTTACAGTACTAATACTTGGACTATTAGCTGAGCCTGCCCTTGATTCTTGAATTTCATAAACCCAATTAACAGTCCTAAAATCCATTTCAGCGTTAAGTCCTAAGAATTTACCATCAGGATTTACGACATCAATTCGTTTTTGGGTAATATGAATTCCGCTCGGTAATTGGGTCGGCTGATAAAACTGAAAACCATATTTTGGATTAGATAGAATGTGAGTTGAACTATACCAACCGACAACTAAAAAGATAACAATCAGCCCTGCAATAAATATTAAGATTGTTTTTTTAACTGATCGTTTCTTTATAGGTTTGTCACTAATTGGTTCTATAGATTGTTTCATCATTGATCTTACGTCCGTATACTATGGATATGCTTTCCTTTTATTAAGCCTCGATCGTTTGCTGGATGAGGTGATTCCTGTGGATTTAAACGTCTGATATGGTATTTCAAATTATCTAATCTTTCCTGACCTTGAAGAACACCGACTCTAATATAACGTTTCACAATTTGAGCTAAGCCTTCAGTTGCTGCGGCCCCAGCTACGGCAAATATGCCTAGACTAACTACTCTGTCTCTAAATGGACCAGTCAAATCCAAGTTATCAATAAATACTACTCCGGCTGTCACAAGACCTCCGATTAGTCTTATTCTAAGTGGAGCACCCATCGCCCAACGCAGATTTCCTTCCAACTCTTTTGCTTCGTTAGTTAATCTAGGTAGGCTTAGGTCACTATCCTGTAACGGAACTACCTGTCGATTGCTAGTTATACCATCACCACTATCGAATATTTCTTGTTCAGATTCTGTATATAACAAAACTTTTGTCACTGGGTCAACGTATCTTATATTTGTAGTACGACTAATCTCTGCATTAATCTGTGATTCGTGGTCTGCCATATTGATATATTCAACTACAATTGGGCAATTACTACAAGCTACAGCAGTTTGTTATAATCTAAAACATGAATAAGCAAAAAATTTCTGGAGGTGTAGTCCATGAACTACCCGCTGACCTAGCTAAAGCTTTAATATCGGATGAATCGGCACTAGAACGCTGGGAAGACCTCACTCCTCTAGCCCGCAATGAGTGGATTTGCTGGGTAATATCTACCAAAAAACCTGAGACCAGAAAAAATCATGTTGATCGAGTTATTACTGAACTGTTGGAAGGAAAACGTCGACCATGTTGCTGGATTGGTTGTATTCACCGTAAAGACAAACCGATTAGTCAGTCCGTCCAGGGTATACTCAGTAAGCGAGCTCCTTTCAAGTAATTTGAAGCTGATCTTTTCTAAAATAAAAAACACCACCCTAAAAAAGGTGGTGTTTAGTTTTGTAGGTCTTTCCCTACTTATGGTGTATCAGCCATATAAATATGCCAGTTGATATTATTATCAACGCATAAAATAAGGCAAGACCAACTGGAGAACCCCAGCTAAACCATGAACCCCAAGCTCGCCAGTTTCGCATGTGGTCCTTATGGGCCTGCTCATACCACTCCATGGCTTCTTTTTTATCCATTTTTTCGGCCATATATTTTATTCCTTTTATTAAATTAACCTTAAAATGAACCAACATTATCGACCGCATGCTAGTTGCTCTTAGAGTGAAGACCACATTCCCTTTGTTGTCACGAACACTGACTAGGGTGGTTGCAAGGTGGTTTTATATCAAATTTATTCTACCACATCACCTATCGACTTGGAGTAATCAATAGTCTAGTCTGTAGTCGGATTTAAAAAAAACTAATCTAATTATTAATTTTGCTACAATGTTTTTATGCCAAAAGCCAAAGTAAATGATATTAATTTGTATTATGAAGTGCACGGCAAAGGTCAGCCACTGGTTTTAATCCTCGGCCTTGGTAGTGACTTGTCAGATTACAAAAAAATAATAAACTATCTATCCAAATACTTTATGGTCTTAGTCGTTGACAACCGTGGAGCAGGTAGATCAGATAAACCAAACAATAAATATTCCATGGATCTAATGGCAAACGACATTATCGGGGTGATGGATAAACTTATGATTGTCGATGCCTACGTGCTGGGGACTTCAATGGGTGGACGTATAGCCCTGTCATTAACACTTAATCATCCAAAACGAGTTAAAAAGCTAATTCTTGCCTGCACTTTTGCCTCTCGAGGCTACAGGGTCAAGCTAGCCTGGTGGATGAGACTTGTCTATCCATTTCGTTTCATTCCTCCGTTTAGAGGCAAATATCGTCAACCACGCTATGCATATATTTTGCAGCGCGAGGCGACTTTCGATTATGACGTTGTAGACCGGCTCTCAGAAATAAACCAACCAACCCTAATTTTGCATGGCAGAAAAGACAAGACCATAGAGTTTAAATTTGCTGAAGTTCTAAATAAAAAAATTAAGGATTCAAAATTGATTGCCTTTAATGGCGGACATTTATTTTTTATGTTAGGTGAGCGACAAAAATTTCTCAAAACTGTTGTCACCTGGCTTGAATAAGAAGTTAGATAGTGCAATAATATAGGTGATATGTCAAAGGTTGAGACTAAATTTAATGAGTTTCCTATTACGCCCGAAGAGTTCGATCAGGATAGTTTAGCTGGTACTAATGATTTATCACCAGAAGCTACAGGCACTGGCCCTGAAGAAAATCATTCACCTCAAGAAAATGACCGAGATCTAAATGAAGAAACCACTAATTCTATAGGCAAATCTGGTTTTGGATCCTTTGATCACTTGACTAAAAATGATAGGGTCTACATTCCTTATATAAAATTAGAGAGACTATACGGCTCTGACCCTGAAGTCAGCAGAGCTATCTACAGAATAAAAAAGGACTCTCAACGTAAACCAATTTATAATCAAGATGACTCTACGGGCGACTATCTACGCAGAGCTGGTCATTATTCGATCTTATCTAAAACGGATGTTGAGGATTTGTACGCACATCTTGAGCTAGGTGTAGCTACAATAAATCAGATCGAGAAGGTTTCCGACATCAGCCCTGAGGATAGAGTGATCTTAATTAAAGCAACTATTGCACATAAGACGATGATAGAGTCTAACCTTAAACTAGTTATTAGTATCGCCGGAAGATATAACAAATTTCCTGACTTGTTGCCTTTATCCGACCTTATTTCTGAAGGCAATTTTGGTCTAATGCGGGCGATTACTAAATTTGATGTTAGAAAGGGGTTTAGATTCTCAACCTATGCTACATGGTGGATTAAGCAATCTATGCTTAGAGCAATAGCTCAAAAATCTCGAGTAATTGGTATCCCAGTAAATATTAATGATGATGTCCGTGAACTAAATACGCTTATTAATGATCTCAAAGATGACTTAAAAAGAGAACCAACTCTATCTGAGATTATGAGTGTAAGTGAATTTTCAAAGGAAGAGATTAATTTGTTACTTACTCGTGGCAACCACTACATCGATTCTTTGGACGCCCCACTTGAATATGCCGAGACTAAAACCAGAATGGATCTAGTTGGCTCTGATCGAACAAATCCTGGGCTAGAAGCTATCTCTCAGATAATAGCTAACAAAGATCAGGTAGAGAGAATCGTTAATAATCCGAAGCTTAAGCTGACTGATAGACAAAAAGTAATAATATATATGCGAAATGGACTTTCTCTAGAGACTTATCGGGGCACGGTATTTCTAAAACATGATGGTAGCGAAATTAGTTGCGAGCAAATAGAAGCGCTTAGACCAGCTAGTGGATCCTTTACCCTAGAGCAAGTTGGTCAGGTATTTGGCTATACCAGGGAGCGAATTAGACAATTTGAAAAAGAAATAATGTTTCGTTTAAAAAGATCAGTCAACCAATCCAGCTACTAAGCTAAATTAGTGTTATATTAAAGGTAATGGCAAAAACAAAGACATGGTTTAGAAAAACTCGTGGAAGCTACCTACCAACCTCTTGGCAAGCTTGGCTACTTTACATCCCCTACCTTGCCTACCTAGTTGGAGTTGTTGTTTTTGTGATGAGTAGTAGGGATAGTTTTTGGCTAGCGTTTTTTACCGTCGTTCCTAACTGGATCGCTGGAGGCCTAATTATGACCTGGATAGGTAAAATTAAGAGTTAAAAATATCTAGCAATTTTGGTTAGGTATTAAACACCAGCTTGTTTCATACGCTCACGGATTATTTTTTCAATAAGAGCGTCCGGCAATAGTTTGTCAAACTGTTCATGAATAGCGCTTTTAGTCGTATCATAACTTTCTAATTCTTTAATTTTCGAGAGAACGCTTCCACTAAATAGAATAAATAATATACCTCTTATATTAACGATCTTCCATGTCGTATAAATCAACAGTTTTATTAGCCAGCTTCTGAGCAAAACATTTTGACCAAATTACAATTCCAGGTTTAGCAATTCGTCGAAGTCGAACTATGGTTTCATCATCTAGTTGCTGACCCTGTAAATCGGCATCATATATTCCAAAAATATCGATCAAATATTCGTGTGAATCTACGGAGATCGTAAAATCATCCTCTTCTTCACCCAAAAATCCTTTACTAATAACTTCAACTCTCACCCAGTGATTTGGTGCTCCGGATTGCATTTGACCTACTAAGAATCTTTCAACCAAGATTTTTGGATTATCAACAGTATCATAGGTTAGTTTTGACTGTATATTTTGACGAATAAAAAGACTATCTAAATCATTTCTTAAATTGGTAGCGTCTTCAGATTCAATATTGGACTCGAAATTCTGTCCTTCACCAATACTCATAGAGCTATATTAAACACTATTTTTAGCTAATTTACAATATTCCTTTTTGAAGCTTCCATATTACTAAATCTTTTCATTGCACTAAAATGACCATGCCCAGAGTGTGATGTTATCACGACCCGTGGTTCTGCGCCGTGGTCGATTATCTTTCTGGTCGCGTAGACAATAGATCTTTTACTAGCATTTATATTTGCGCTAACAGGTCGTGGTGGCAGCCTTATTTTACCTTTTTTAGTATGATCAAAAGCATCACCTGCATGGAAAATATCACTACCCTGCTTGTGCTGTGGTCGTTACCTTCTTGTTGTAGATATCTTTTACTAACATTTTATATTTGGAATAGGTCGCGGTGGCAGCTGATTTTACCTTTTGAAGAATGATCAATATATTACCTGCATGGAAAATACTATTACTGCTTTGGGATTTCGAATGAGTTATATTGTGATTGGTAATATGCTAACTGAGCGAAGGTAGGCAAACACTGTGATCAACGCAGGGTGCCTACAAACCGGCTGGCCACGGCAACCGACACCTTCAGAGATGCAGACACAGGCATGCGGGACCCAGGCGAGTTCGCAGCTGCAGTGCCTGGAGCAGGCTGACGGCCGTGGGCGATGCCATCGCGGAATACACAGAACTGTCGTCGATCTCCTATCCTTCGTCGTCCCAGAGCGCCGCCGATGCGGCCCAGGACGGCGGCCCGCCAGGCAGCGGCCGTCGTCGAGCCTGGCCAACTTGCCGACGCCGCGGCGTACTCGGCGGCGTCCCAGAACCCGGATTTCCAGTCCTCGCTCAACGAGGTCGACACCACCTACAACGCGCTGATCCAGGCCCTCCGCGGCTGACCGCGGTCCGGCCGGGGCCGGCTCCGGCGATCACGGTGAGCTCCCCAGGCGACCCTGAGAGGTCGGGCGCTGTCGTACCATGACCGGCCATGGATCTCTCCCGAGGACCCTCATGAAGGTTCCCGAGGTGGCGGCGCTGTTCTGGCTGACCAAGCTCCTGACGACGGCAATGGGGGAGTCGACGTCGGACTACCTGGTCAAGGTGATCAACCCCGTCGTGGCCGTGGCCATCGGCACCCTGGTCCTCCTCGGTGTCATCGTCCTTCCAGCTCGGCCGGGACCGCTACATGCCGTGGGTGTACTGGCTGGCCGTGCTGATGGTGGCCATCGTCGGGACCATGGCCGCCGACGTGCTCCACAAGCAGTTCGGCGTGCCCTACGCCATCTCCTCGGTGTTCTTCGCCGCGGTCCTGGCCGTGGTGTTCGTGGCCTGGTACCGGACCGAGGGGACACTGTCGATCCACAGCATCACCACCACCCGGCGCGAGCTCTTCTACTGGGTCGCCGTCCTGTCCACCTTCGCCCTCGGGACCGCGGTCGGCGACTTCACGGCCAGCACCGTCAATCTGGGCTACTTCGCCTCGGCGGTCCTGTTCGCCGGCCTGATCCTCATCCCGGCGGTCGGCTACCGCTTCTTCGGCATGAACGAGGTGCTGGCATTCTGGTTCGCCTACGTCCTGACCCGCCGTTGGGAGCGTCGATCGCCGACTGGCTCGGCAAGCCGAAGAACCTGAGCGGCTCGGCCTCGGCGACGGTCTGGTCAGTGTCGTCTTCGGCGTCCTGATCGTCGTGTGCGTGGCCGTCATGACCCGGCAGTGGAGACCGCCCGGGTCGCAGCCACACCTGAGCCGGCCGCGACCCCGTCGGAGGGACGCCCCGGAAGGGGCACCGGCGACGCGCGTCAGCCGGGCCGCTCGTCGCCCGGGCCGGGCGTCGGCCCGCCACGCCCGGTAGAGCTCGGTGAACTCCTGGCGGGCCTCGGGTGTGAGGTCTTCGGGCGTCAGCCGTCCGGTGATGGCGATGGTCACCCGCATCTGCTCGAGGTAGGCGGTGCAGTTCGGGCACCCCCGCAGGTGGCGTTCGAACCGCTTCCGATCGGCGCGGGAGAGTGTCCCCTCCAGGTAGTCGTTGACCAGCTCCACGACCTGCTGGCACACGAGGTCGCTCCGTCGACGCAGCCCGTTCATCCTTTCCCCCTCATCGGGAGCTCACCCTCGAGCGCAGTCCGCAGATTGCTTCGGCCCCGGTGGAGGAGTACCCGCTGGTTGCCGTCGGTGATGTCGAGCACCGTGCACACGTCCTCGGCCGGAAGGCCCTCGACGTCGCGGAGCAACACGACGTCGCGCTGGCGACCGGGGAGCTTGTCGATGGCTTCGCGGAGCAAGGGACCCCATGCCCCGGCCACCAACCGGTCGTCGACGTCGGATTCCCACGGGATGAGGGGCTCGGCCCACGCCCCCGTGCGGTCGAACCGGTCGGGGCTGACCGCCGGCTCCGTCGGGTCGAAAGGCAGATGGCGGTGTTCGCGAACCCCCGACGTCCGAGCCCGATTGACCAGGATCCGGAACAACCAGGTCTTGAACGAGGACCGACCCTCGAATTGGTCGATGCCCCGGACCACACCCATCCACGTGTCCTGGACGACCTCCTCGGCGACCGCATCGCTCGGCACGAACGTGCGGGCCAGCCGGAGCAGCGCACCCTGGTACCGGCCGACGAGGAGGACGAAAGCCTGTTCGTCGCCGTCACGGAGCTGGGTGAGCAGCTCGGCGTCGGACTCCATGGACAGCACTGTAGATCGGCGACTCCGAAACCAGGACGCGGCCGAGAAACGGATCGGTCATGGTTGGGCGTTGCGATGGGGCCTCCAGGAATGGTGGGTGGACACGGAGAGTTGTCCTGGTGCGGTCCCGTGGCGTTACGAAACATCCGACGAAGGGGTCGCCCAGCATGGTCAGCAGGCTCCCGACGGCCCCCGTGGCTCGTCGACCCGACTCCCTGTAACGGATGCCGGCTCCGACGGACAGGCAGTGCAACGTCACATCTGTCCGACCCCGAGGAGTTCCCATGCGACATTCCCTGAAATTGACCGCCCTGGCCGCTGCTGCCATGACCATCGCCAGCCTGGCCCTGCCCGCTGTGGCCGGCGCGGACGGCATTGGGCCCGGTGCCACCGGTGGCCACCTGTCCGCGGTCTACGTCCAGACCAACGATCCCACCGGCAATCAGATCGTCACCTACCTGTCCGACGGTGACGGTCTCCACTTGGTGGGCCGGACCGCCACCGGTGGCAACGGAGTGGCGATTCCCGGTGCCGTCGTCGACAAGCTGGCGTCCCAGGGCGGGTTGGCCTCCGCACCGGAAGAAGGTCTGCTGGTCGGAGTCAACGGTGGAAGCAACACGATCTCGGTGTTCCACGCCGTCGGCCCGTTCGTGAGTCATCCCCGCGTCGTGTCCTCCGGCGGGGCCACACCGGTGAGCGTGGCCGTCCGGCGACCTCATCTACGTGCTCAATGCCGGTGGGACCGGTCGATCAGGGCTTCTACGCCCAATCGCTGACCCCGATCCCCGGGAGTCACCAGAATCTCGGGCTCACTCCGGAAGTGACGCCGCCCTTCCTCAATACGCCGGGCCAGATCGGCTTCACCCCTGACGGTCGTCACGTGGTGGTGACCACCAAGGCCAACGGCAGCGACATCGACGTCTTCACCGTCACCCCGTCGGGTTCGGTCACCGGTGCTCCGGTGGTCAATCCCTCGGCCACACCGGTGCCGTTCGGCTTCACGTTCGACCACGCCGGTCACCTGGTGGTGACCGAGGCGGGCACCAGTGCGCTAGACGACGCGGTCAACGGTAACGGGACGCTGACCGAGCTGGGCTCGACCACCGACGGCCTGGCCGCGCTGTGCTGGGTGACGACCAACGGCACCTACTTCTTCGGTGCCAATGCCGGTAGCGCGGCGGTGACGAGCTACACCATCGGGGCCTCGGGCACGCCGACCATCGTGGGTACCACCACCACCGACCCCGGTTCGATCGACCTGGCCGCATCCCGCGACGGACAGTCGTTGTTCGTGGAGACGGGCGGGAGTGACCTGGTCGACTCCTTCGCCATCCATGCTGACGGCTCGCTGGTGGCGACGGGCGCCGTTGCGCCGGAAGTCCCCGGTCACACCGGTCTCGAAGGGATCGCCGTCAGCGCCTCCTTCTGAGCAAGGTGGAGGCGAGGTCCCGTTGCGGACAGCCCCACCGCACCATGTCGGGTGACGCCGGGACCGCTCCCGTCGTCGCCCGACATGGACGCGTGGGCGAGGAGGCTCAGCGCTCGGCGATCAGGCGATCCAACTCCTCGACGTCCGCGGCCTCGAGTCGCCGGTAGGGGGCGTCCTTGGCCGGCCGCCACCACACCGGTTCGTCGCAGTGCCACGCCTCGTTCCGCAGTACCCGCTTCATCACCTTCGTGGTGGCCGTCTCGGGCAGTCGGTCGGTGACCCGGATGTACTTGGGCGCCCACTTGGTGCCGAGGTCCGCCTCGCCCTCCAGGAAGGCCAGGAAGCCGTCAGGGTCGAAGGTCCGGCCTTCGTGGAGCAGGACGGTCGCCATGACCTGGTCGCCCACCACCGTGTCGGGCACGGCGTAGACCGAGGTGAGCACCACGTCGGGATGGCGCTGCAGGATGCCCTCGACGGGGGCGGCGGCGAAGTTCTCGCCGTCCACCCGGAGCCAGTCGTAGTCCCGGCCGGCGAAGTAGAAGAAATCGTCCTCGTCGCGGTAGGCGAGATCGCCGGTCCAGTACCAGCCGTTCTTGACCCTCGCCTGGTCGGCCTCGGCGTTGCGCCAGTACCCCTCGAACCCGGCGGCGCCGGTCTGGGAGACCATCTCGCCGATGGCTTCCTCGGCGTTGAGCAACCGGCCCCGGTCGTCGAAGCTGGCCCGGGGGCATTCCTCACCGGTCTCTGCGTCGAGGATGAGGGTGCCGGGCAGGGCACGACCCAGTGCACCACGGGGTGTGTCGGGCGTGCGCTGGACCGATGCCCCGCCCTCGGTCGATCCGTAGGCGTCCTGGACGGCACAGCCGAAGCGGGCGGCGAACGTGGCGACGTCGGCTTCGGCCGCCTCATTGCCGAAGCACTGGCGCAGCGTGGTGTCGGCATCGTCCGGATGTTCCGGGGTGGCCAGAATGTAGGAGAACGGCTTGCCCACGTAGTTGAAGTACGTGACGCCGTAGCGGCGCACGTCGACCAGGAACTGCGAGGCGCTGAACCGCTCGCGCAGCGCCGGCGGTGGCGCCGGCCGCCAGCGCCGGGGCCCAGCCGGCCATCAACGCGTTGGAATGGAAGAGCGGCATGGCCAGATAGCAGACGTCATCGGCGGTGAGTTGATACATCTCGGTCAGGATCGAGCCGATCCGGGCCAGGCGGCCCTGGCTGCACAGGCAGGCCTTGGGGGCGCCCGAGGTGCCCGACGTGAAGAGGAGCAGTCCGAGCGTCTCCTCGGTCACCCCGATCGCCTCCTGATCCGGAAGACCGGCACCGGCCACTCCGGCCAGCAGGGCGGCGTACGGGGTGGACCCAGCCGGGTCGAGGTCGCCGGTGGAGTCGTCGACCACCAGGATCCGCTCGGGTGGAAGTGACGGGCCGAGATCGTGGCCGTCGACCAGCCTGCGGTAGGTGGGGTTGGTGACGAGCAGCTGGCACTCGGTGTGGGACAGGTCCCGCGCCAGCTCGTCTCCCCGGTGTGTCGGGTTGCCCCCGACAAGCACGGCTCCGGCCAGGGCGGCCCCACCCATCCAGAACACGTACTCGGGCACGTTGTCCATGAGGAGGGCCACGTGGAACGGACCGGGCCGTCGCAGCGACAGGAGCAGTGCCGCCCGATCGGCCTGGGCCTGCACGACCTCGGCGTGGGTCCACGTCCGGTCAGAGTAGGCCAGGCCCACCCGGATGTCGGCCGCCCGGTCCCGGATCAGTTGGTCGATCGTCTGCAACGCTTCCCCCTGGATGATCTGGCGACATGCGACAGTACGCCGACGGGGCCCACGCGGCGCCCGTGCCGATCCAGCTAGGCACAAATCTGGAACACGTTGCAATTTATCAGACCCACTGTTACCGTCAGGGTCACACCGATCGCGGAAGTGGAAGGAGCCCCAGTCGTGGAGTTCGGAATCTTCATCAACGGGTATCTCCCGGGGCCTGCGTCCCGTGACAGCGAGGCCGAGCACCTGATGCTCGAGCGGGAGATCGAGTTCGGGATCAAGGCCGATCTCTACAACTGGAAGTACGCGTGGTACGGCGAGCACCACGGCCTGACCGAGTACTCCCACATGTCGGCTCCCGAGGTCGTCATCGGGTACGTCGCCGCCCGTACGTCGCGCATCCACCTCGGCACCGGCATCAACAGCCTGAGCCCCCGCAAGGAGCACCCGGTCCGGTACGCCGAGCGTGCCGCCATGCTCGACCACGTCACCCAGAACCGCTTCGAGTGGGGCACCGGCCGCGGTGCCGGCAGCCACGAGCTGCGGTCGTTCAACATCTTGGACAAGGACTCCACCAAGGCGGAGTGGAACGAGGTCGTCCGCGAGATCCCGCGGATGTGGGAGGAGCGCGACTACACGTTCGAGGGCGAGAGCTTCACCGTGCCCACCCCGCACAACATCCTCCCAAAGCCCTACGGCAAGGGACACCCCCCGATATGGGTGGCCTGCGGGAACCCGGGCACGTTCGTGCAGGCCGGCCAGATGGGCATCGGCGCCATCGCCTTCAACTTCGAGCCGGTCTTCTCCCTCAAGGGGAGGATCGACTCCTACAAGGAGGGCATCGCCAACTGCACCGAGCCCATCGGCCAGTTCACCAATGACAACGTCATGATCACGCTAGACAAGACGTACGGTTAAAGTAAGATGACAGAACACATGAACCGGATCCTGGCCGGGGGCAGCGATGGATGCTAGCGCCAGTGGAAAACTTGCTCCCCACAGGAGTGTCGCCGGCAGGATGGCCCACAGGCAGCGCAGCAGGTCCAACTGGAACATGAACCAGGGGCTTGTCGAAAAGGCGGGGTAAATGGGCCAGTACGGCAGGGACTGAGTAATCACGTACGCAGTCCAGGCGACGGCAGCAGTCAACAGCAGCTGACAGCCGCCCAGCAACATGCGCGGTCTGCCCGCCGTCCGCGCGAGAAACGAACCGGCACTGCTGCCCAGCCCCAGGCCCGCCAGGAACACAGCCAGAATGATCGCGAAAGTGTAAACCGTCCCGCCGAGCAGTAGAGACAAGAGGCGCGTCCAAACCACCTCCGCACCGAGGGCGGTCATCCCCGATAAGGCAATAGCAACGTACACCCCCCAACGGTCGGCGGTACGCGGATCAAGATCCGGCGTTGCCTGATCCCTCGATACTTCGTTCGGCATGCAAACGGCAAGACCAAACGCAATCAAGGCGACCATTCCGTTGATGGCGGCGGCGGCGACAGTCGCGATCGCCATGTCGTGGACACGCAGTAGATAGAAACCCGCCAGTATGCAACCGAACACTCCCCCAGCGATGTTGGCGCCGTAAAAGAAACCCAGCCACGAAACGCCCTGCCGTGTGGTTTCGATCCACCGCCCGATCGCCGGCAACGTGCCGCCCATCAGCAAAGCCGGGGGCAGCAAGCATACGACCGCAACGAGTCCTGCGAACAAAATACCGCGCAGGCCATGTCCCATCGAAGCAGCGTACAGGCGATCCGCGTATGGCAAGCCGAATAATACCGCCAACGCGATCAGACCGATGCTCAACTCCAGAAAGCGCGTAGACCCGCAAAGGGTGGCGCCGCGTCGAAATGAGTCGCGGCAACAGGACGCTGCCCAGGCACGTGCCTCCCATGAATGTTCCCAGCAACACCGCCAGGGAAACCGCCGACGATCCAATCACCAGCTCCAGAAGTTGGAACCAAACGATCTCGTAGATCAGCGCCGAACAGCCACTGCCGCCGAACAGCACGAGGAGTAACGGGAGGATCGAGGAAGTGAAGCGAACTCCCGTCGATTCATCCGGTTGTGATTGAGTCATAAGATGTTATCCATCGGCGAGCAGCCATTGTACAAACAGCTGGATCGCCATTCCAGCAGGGTGCGGATAATGGCCTTATTTGACCAGGCCCGTCGGGTCAGAGCAAGAATTTGAACGTCTCTGTGGGCCACTACGGATTTCTGAGACGGTGGAGCAACCTGCGACCCGGCAGTCGAAGACAGGGCCGGAGCCGGACTTCAACCCTGGGCGACACCGTTGAATTGTCAGTAAGTGCGGTTCTGAATTCCTGAACTACTCTACTGATTCATGGGTCCTCTGGTGCTGTTGCGTTTCGGAGGTACGCGCCAGGTGGATCACGTCCTTGACCGATTGATTACCATCGGAGGTCGCCCCATCTTTCGGAGGTTCCTCATGGTTGCCTTGCAAAACGATCGTACCCGCCCACCCAGCAGCGCACGGCTGACTTAGGCCGCTCGGCTGAACCGTTACGCACAGTCGAAACTTACCGTCGACGCCTTCTGTCACCAGGAAGGCGTCTCCGTCTCCCGCTTTTACTTCTGGAAACGCCAACACGCCGCCGACAACGGCATTTCCGCCGACACCGACCAAACACGTCTCTTGCCAGTCTGCATTACCCACGATGCGGTGCCGGCAGAACGGCTGCTGCCCACCGGCTTGGTCGTTCGGGAATTGAAGGAAGGAGCCTTCCAGGGCGACCGAGAGGCGCTCTCTGACAGTCGAAAACCCTGACAAACTGCGGACAAACTCTGCCATTTACTCTCTGCGTCGATAACTGCAGCGGTTGCCGGTTCGAGAAGGGAGTGCCGGGAACCCGGACGATCGCAATACGAGCGCTCTCGGCTCGTGGGTTAGCGCGTGGGGTCGAGAAGCCACATTATTAATTGGTCCTGTTTTTACTCTCGCCGCCGCGATCGCCGCAGTACAATGGAGCGATCGAATCGGGCATCGGCGCTTTGAGCAGTCGACCGTGCAAGCGTCGGCGCGGCGTGGGCATCCGGGATAATGGAACTACGACGATACCGTGGCGGTGCGTTTACAAGCCAATGCCACGTCCCGGCCCCAAGGCGCATCGGGACCGAATCCCGACGAGTTGCGGTCGGCACGTGAAATCGTTCACGCCGGCCGAGCGAGAGGCACTCGGCCTTGTCGTGAGGGCGAAGCGCGAGTCGCTTTGTCCGATGCTTTGGTGAAGCCGATCTCGACTTCGATGTCGGAGCAGCAACAGCGGTCGCTCGATCGTCGAGCGATCGGCCACGTGCTTGTGCAGCTTGGTTACCTTCGTTACAAGAGAAGGCGAATTTGCCCACCCATTCGGAGGAAAAAACGGCGGGAATTATGTCGGGAGCACAGGTGCGACGTTGGAACCAGTATTGACCGGCTCTCGTAGAAGTATGGCGAACATCGAGCGCAGCCTTACGTCCCAAACGTCCAGAGCCGCCAGCCCGATGAGCCACGAATCATGGGTTGGTTCGATGTTCCCACGGTAAAGGAGGGCGGTTATGGCATTTTTCCTGGGTGGGATTATGGGGGGGCCAGAGCAGTCCTTGAGGCGCTTTTACAAGCAAATGAAGGCCATAACGCTTCGGCAAGAAGCATTGCAGAAAGAACTGATAAATAGTGTCCGTCGGAAAATTGGTTTTTCTCGGCTATTCTTGACAATTCGTACCTTTTTCCCCTCGAAGTGGAAAGGCGTTTTTGCACAATACCTGGGATTTCTTCCGTTTCCCCGGTCATCTTCGCAGGAAAACCGCCATGCGTGAAGCCATTCCCAGCCAACCAACCTTGGACGTTCTACCCATCGCCGACGTGCCCCTGAACCTCCAATGCCGCGACGAGATCGTTCCCATTCTCGCCGCCTTGAAGCACCTCTACGCCGATGCCGCCGCGCGCGACCAAATCCTCGACTTGATCGGCCGCGACGTCAACGATACCCGCTCCTCGTCCTGCGGGCGTCCAGGCCTGTCCTACTGGCAGATCCTCGTCCTGGCGGCCGTCCGCCTGGGTTGCAATCTCGACTACGACAAGCTGCAAAATCTCGCCGAGGAACATCGCACCCTGCGACGCATCATGGGCATCGGCACCTGGCAAGATGACGCCGCTACCGCGGATTTCGACTGGCGACGGATTAGCGATAACGTCCGCAAGATTCGCCCGGAAACCCTGGAGAAAATCAACGCCGTGGTGGTGGCCAGCGGTCATCGCCTGGAACCCAGCGCGGCGACCGAAGTCCGCGGCGACAGCTTCGTGGTCGAAACCAACATCCACTACCCGACCGACGCCAGCGTGTTGGCCGACGGCTTGCGCAAAATACTGGAGCTGGCGTTCGTCCTGGCGGCCGCGCTGGGGATAAGCGGCTGGCGGCAGCGCAGGCATATGCAGAAGCGACTGCGGTGGTTGGTGCGCTCGATCAACCAGGCCTGCAAATCGAAGCGGGTCGGGGCGGCCGAACGGCGCCGGCAGGCCTATCAACCGTTGTTCCGGTTGGCGCGGCGGCTGCTGCGGCGTGCCCAGCGTTTGTTGCAGCAGGCCGAGCCAGCGCTGGCCGCCGGCGTGGGCCTGGACGTTCTGGCCCTGGCGGCTCAGGTGCAGGAATTGCGGCATTTTGTCGAGTTGACCGAGCGCGTGGCCGACAACGGCCGGCGGCGCGTGGTCGAGGACGAAGCGGTGCCCAACACGGAGAAGGTCTTCAGTGTGTTCGAACCGCACACGGAGCTGATCAACCGCGGCAAGCTGCCGACGCCGATCCAGTTCGGCCGCTCGGTGCTGACCATCGAGGATAGCGTCGGCTTCATCATTCACTACATGATCTACCCGCGTGGCGGCCGCGATGCGGAGTACGGCGTGGCCGAGTTGCAACGTGCCCAAGACAAGGTGGGCGGCGTCATCGAGAGAGCGTCGTTTGATCGCGCCTTTCACACGCCGGACAATCAAGCCGCGTTCGCGGAGATCGTGCCCGAACCGTGCATACCGATGCGTGGCCCGCGGCAAGCCGAGCGTCAGGAGGCGGAGGCGACGCCGGCGTTTCAGCGCAGTCGGCGTCGGCATCCGGGCGTGGAATCGCTTATCGGCTGCTTGCAGGCGGGCAACGGTCTGGAGCGTTGCCGCGACCGCAGCGAAAAGGGCTTCCAGCGTTACGTCGGCCTGGGAATCCTGGGGCGTAATCTCCAGGTGTTGGGCAAGCTGGTGTTGGCCCAAGCGGATCCCGAGTGCCAGGCTGCCAACAGCCGGCGTCAGAAAGCCGCGAGCTGAGGCAGTTGCGGGGTTGCTTCCCGGCTCGGCAGACCGCCGCGAGGCTCGGGTCGCGCGCCGGCGCGCGTCGCCGGACGGTCTTGCCGGCCGGCCAGGCTTGAAAACGTCGGCAACTGGGTGCAGCATGTCTTTCGCCTCCACTCGCGGAAGCATTGGCCCAAGCGCCGCACGGCAAAACCGGGCGTTTTCCGACGGACACTAGCTAGCAGTCCGGCGTCGCTAACGAGCGAGCCGCCGTCGAAAGCAACGGTAACCTGTTGCGGACCGAGGTTCCAGAGCGTAAGTTGTTCTCGACAGTCTGTCGCCATGATCTTGGGCCTGGTTCAAAAGAGCCTCATTTCGGGTAACAGTACGGACCTTGTGCGGCCCTGTCTGGTTTGACAGGTTGGCGACCGTTGTTACGCGCTAATTCCTGGAGAACGGCGTGTAGCCGAGCAGCGTCAGCCAATGCGGATGCGTTTCTCCTGTGAGCAGTTCGGCCGGGCTTTTGCCGATGCGTTCCGCGTGCTCGCTGCGTAGGAAACGCCGGTGGTTCAAGAAGAATTGCAACAACGCCAGGTAGTCCGCCCCCAGGTGCCGACGCAGAAAGAAATAGTTCCGCAAGCGGCTGTTGAGGTTCTCGATCACACTGCTGGCACGCACCACTTGGCCCAGCAACGCCATCACGGCTGCCCGCAACACCGCGTAGCCTGACCCCAAGCGTTGCCATAACACCTGCTCCTGCTGCCAACGCTCCGGGCCGTTCGCCGGCATCGGCGCGATCGAGGCTGCCGGCCTCGCCCATCGTGCCGGCCACCACGATCCCGTGGATTCCGTCGTCGAGCAGTCGATTGATCTGATTCGTGATCGCCGCATGGTCGATCTCCGAGTGGTCGCCGAAGCGGGTCACGATCGCAGCGTGGACACCCCTCATCTGAGGCCCTCCTGGGTTTGGGATGGAGCCCGGCGCCCTAGCGCGCGGGCCGGATCAAAGGCTTCGAGCACGGGCGATCGCCTGCGCTCGAGCACGAGCTCGGCGATCAGCTCTCCGCTCAGCGGCGCGAGCGTGATCCCAAGCGTCGAGTGGGCGGTGGCGACGAGCAGTCCGTCGCGACCGTCGAGCGCCCCCAGGTAGGGCATGCCGTCGGGCGACAGCGAACGCATCCCGGCCCAATCCGATGGGTCACCCGGCATCCGCCAGCCGGGCATTGCCTCACGGGCGGCGGTCGTGATCGCCGCCAGGCGCCGCCGCGACAGCGACAGGTCGCGGGCACCGAGCTCGAGCGTTCCCGATACGCGGGTGCCCTCGTCGTAGACGCTGACTGCGACCTTCGGCTTCTCGAGGTACAGCGGGCGTCGCGGACCGCTCGGGTCGGGCCGGTAGGTGCGGCTGTAGCCCTTCGCGGCCAACACCGGCAACCGCAGGCCGAGGGGCGCCAGCAGCTCGCAGGCATCGACGCCGTTCGCGAGCACGACCGCGTCGGCGCGATGCTCCGCGCCGGACGCGTGCGCGATCCAACGCCCCCGTTCGCTTCTCAGCGCCGTGACCGCGACTCCCTCGCGGATCGTCGCGCCACGGCCGGCAAGCGCCGCCCGCATCGAGGCCAGGAATGCCTCCGGACGGACGCGACGCTCGCCATGCGCGAGGATCCCGCCGAGAACGCGCGCGTCGAGCGCCGGCTCGAGCTCGCGGATCTGAGCGCCGTCGAGCTGCTCGAGCGGCGCGCGCGCCCCGGCGCTGCAGAGCTGGCGCGCGAGGTCGACCAGATGCTCGAGCTCGTCGCGGTCGAATGCCGGGTACAGCAGCGGCTCGGAGTGCATCTCGAACTCGATCCCGCGTCCCGCGAGGCGGTCGAACGCCTCGCCGGCGGCCGACGCCGCGAGCTGGAGCGCCGCGAGGCCGCGCCGGTACGCACTCCGCCGGCACTTGGCGAGGAACCGGGCGATCCAACCGAGGACGGCGGGCGACAGCGTCGGCCGGATCCAAAGCGGTCCCGACGGATCGATCAGCCAGCGCAGCGACTCGCTGATCACGCCGGGGCCCGGGACCGGAATCGACAGCGACGGCGTCACCCAGCCGGCGTTGCCGGCCGACGCGGCCTCGCCGCAACGGGCGCGCTCGAACAGCGTCACCTCGGCACCCCGAGTCGCCAGTGCCTCGGCGACACACAGGCCGACCGCGCCGCCACCGACGACGATCACGCTGCTCACAGGGCGAATCCGGCCGGGAACGGATCGCTTGGGTCGAGCAGGTACTGACCCATCCCGGTGATCCAGGCGCGGCCCGTGATCTCCGGTACGACCGCTGGAAGATCGCCGGCGGTCGCCTCCTCAACGAGGCGTCCGATGAACCTCGAGCCGATCATCGACTCGTTGACGAACTCCTGACCGAGCGCGAGCCGCCCGCGCGCGTGGAGCTGCGCCATCCGCGCCGAGGTGCCGGTGCCGCAGGGTGAGCGGTCGAGCCAGCCGGGGTGGATCGCAGTCGCGTTGCGCGCGTCGGCGCCGTCGCGACCGGCCGTGTGGAAGACGACGTGCTTGCAGCCCGCGATCGCCGGATCGAGTGGGTGGCACGGGCGGTTGCCGCGCTCGATCGCAGCGATGATCGCCAGTCCCGAGGCGATCAGCTCATCGGCGTTGGCCGGATCGAGCTCGAGGCCGACCGACTCGGCCGCGACGAGCGCGTAGAAGTTGCCTCCGAACGCCATGTCGTAGCCGACACGGCCGAGCCCGGGCACCTCGACCGACCCATCGAGCTCTGAGACGAACGCGGGCACGTTGCGAAGCGTCACCGAGGTCGCCCTACCGTCGACGACCTGCACGACCACCGGGACGATGCCTGCGGGCGTGTCGAGCCGGATCGTCGTCTCGGGCTCGCTGACCTCGACCAGCCCGCATTCGACCAGCACCGTCGCGACGCCAATCGTGCCGTGACCGCACATCGGCAGGCAGCCTGAGACCTCGATGAACAACACGCCCCAGTCCGCGTCCGGTCGGGTCGGTGGCTGCAGGAATGCGCCGGACATCGCCGAGTGGCCTCGCGGCTCGCGCATCAGCAGCAGCCGCAGGTCGTCGAGCTGCTCCAGGAAGTGCAGCCGGCGCTCCTGCATCGTCGTGCCGGGGAGGGTGCCGAGGCCGGCCGTGATCACCCGCGTCGGCATGCCCTCGGTATGCGAGTCGACGGCCGAGAAGTAGCGCGAAGCTCTCATCGCTAACGCTCAGCCGCCGGGCAGACGAGCCGGTAGTCGCACAGCGAGCACGCCGCGAGCGACGGCGTCGGCTCGAAGCCCTGCGAGAGGATGCCCTCGGCGACCTCGGTGGCGACCTCGCGGATCCAGTCGACGCGCTCGCCGTCGTCGGGCGGGACGCGCGACCTTCTCGTCGTCGAGCACGTAGTAGTAGGCTGGCGTGGAGGCCTCGAGCGCCCCAGGCCTCGCGCGCCGCCGACCGCGTACAGCGACAGCTGCACGTCGTCGGCGAGCTGCGCCGGCGCTCTTGGGCCGCCGGTCTTGTAGTCGATCAGCTCGTACTCGCCGCCGGGCAGGCGGTCGACGCGGTCGACGCGGCCGCGGAGCAGGTGGCGGCCCGACCTTGAAGGCGAACTGGCGCTCGAACCAGACCGGCTCGGCCTCCTCGGACCGGAAGCGCTCGTGGTAGCGGGCGAGCGCGGCGGTCGCCTTGCCGCGCAGCTGGCGCTCCTCCTCGGAGTCGCCGAAGCCGCCGCGCCGCCAGCCCGCCTCGAGCAGGCCGAGCAGCTCGGCAAGTCGGATCCGCCGGCGTCGTGCGCCGGCGTGGAAGCGCTCGAGCACCTGGTGCACGAGGATCCCGAAGCGCTGGTGGATCGTCGGCTCCTGGGGGATCCGGAAGACGCGGGCGAACTTGTACTTCAGCGGGCAGGTCCGGTAGGTGTCGATGTCGGAGGCCGACAGCACGAGCGCCGTCGCCGCCGCTTGGGCAGGAACGGCTCGAGCGAGGGCTCCTCGCGCGCCGGCGATCGGCCTGGGCCCGGCGGCGCGCGTCGCGCTCGGCGTCGAGCAGGTAGTCGTCGAGCGCGAGGAGGTGAAGATCTCGCGCTGCTCGGGGGTGACCGCCTGGAGGATGCGCGCGTTGACGTCTCGATCGCCTCCGCCATCCCCTGGCCCTCGGGGCGCGCGAGCAGCGCCGCCAGCTTCAGCAGCTCCAGGTAGCGGACGACCGCATGGGAGACGTCGAGGTCGGTGTCGAAGCGCAGCTCGCCGAGGCTGCCGCCCGGCCGCGCCATGTCGCCTCGAGCAGCTCGTCGCGCAGCATGCCGGTAGGTCGAGTGGAGCGCCTCGGCGGGCCCGAACAGCTCCTCCTCGCGGTCCTCCCATTCGCCGCCGACGGCGGCTCGCGCCTCCTCGGCCACGGGCAGGGGAGCGAGCGGTGCCCCGCGTCGCTCGAGCCCGCATGCGAGAGGACGACGCGCAGCCGCGCACGGGTCATGGCCACGTAGAGGAGCTGGCGCAGCAGACGATGCGCGCCCCGCCGTCGTCGTCCGGCGGCAGCGCCTCGCGCAGGAGCGCGTCGGGGATCGGCTCGGGCGCAGCCGCGTCAGTCCCGCGTGGAGCCCGAGCACGAAGACGTGGTCGGCCTCGAGCGCCGCGCCGGCCTGGAGCGTCAGCACCTGGACACGGCGCGCGGGCCGACAGGGCGGGCTCCTCCTCGCTCGCGCAGGCCGCGTCCGCGACGGCGGCGATCGAGCGGGCGAACTCGCGCGGCGTGGCCTGGGGCGACGCGCCGCACGTAGGCCGAGGCGAGCTCGCCGAAGCGCGCCAGCGCCCGCAGCCGCTCGACGACGTCGGCCTGGGCGGCGAACAGCTGCTGGCGGCGCAGCCCGAGCCGCTCGATCAGCCGGTGCACGTAGAGGTCGGGGCGGGTGGTGTCGATCGCCGCCGCGGCCGAGCGGTAGAGCTTGAGGAACACGCGGATCCGCTCGCGCGCCTCGGGCGGAACCTGCGGGCGACTCGGTCGCCGCGGCCAGCGCGGCGACCATGTCGAGCTTGCGCCGGCGGGCGATCTGGGTGCAGCGCGCGATGTCGACCGAGCGCAGCTCGATCGGCGGGCGGGCGAGCGCGCGGACGACGGCCGCCGCGTCGGCCGGGTCGGCGAGCAGCCGCAGCCAGGCGAGCACGTCGCGGACCTCGGCGCGCTGGAAGAAGGCCGCCTCGCCGACCAGGCGGTGGGGGACGGCGCGCTCCTCGAGCGCGACCGCGACCGCCTGGCCCTCGCGGGCGATGGCCGGCACGAGCACGGCGATCCGCCCGGGCGCGACGCCCTCGCGCGCGATCAGGCGCTCGATGTCGACGGCGACCGCCTGCGCCTGGGCGCGCTCGTTGGCGCAGCGCCAGAACACGACCTCGCCGCCGGGCGCGCGCCGCGGGCGCCGCCGCGCCGGGGACGAGCGGCGACAGGCGGCCCGCGAGCACGCGCTGCGGGACAGCGGAGGCTCGTCCTCCGAGCGTGACGACCCGGGCGCCGCGTGCCGAAGCTCGTCGAGACGCGCGGCGCCGGCGCCGCGGAAGCGCCGCACGGCCGCGCGGCGGTCGCCCGCCGCGGTCAGCGCCCGCACCGGCGACGCGCGCGCAGCCAGGCTCGCGGCGGCGAGGTCGAGCTCCTGGGCGTCGTCGACGAGGACGTGCTCGAAGCGGCCGCTCACCGCGGGTCGTCGCGCGCGAGCCGCAGCGCCTCGCGCATGAGATCGCCCGCGTCGCGCGCGCCCGCCTCGGCGAGCATTCGCTCATGGGCGCGGTAGACCTCCGCGAACTCGCGCTCGAGCGCGGCCCCTTCACCGTCATCCTCGCAGCGCGCGCGGCCCAGGCGGCGTAGTCCTCGGCGTCGATCAGCTCGGCCTTGAGGCGGTCGATCCGCCGGAGGAAGCCGCCGAGCAGCGCGCTGGCGCTGCCGCCGAAATCGTGATCGGCGCAGCGGCAGCTCGTCGATCCGCTCGAGCAACATCGCCAGCCGATCGCCCGGACTGCACGCACCGCGGCGAAGCGGATCCACGCCGGCATCGTCGCAGGAGCCGCGCGGCGAGATCGCCCGTGGTCCCGACGATCAGCTCCTCGTAGGCCGCGGTCGAGCGCGTCGCTCGAGCCGCGCGCGGCATCGCATCGGCAGCGGCCGAGGACGGCGCCAGCACGAGCGATGCGCTCAGGCGCCACGCCCTGCGTCGACGAGCCAGCTCGAAGCGCGCCTCGAGCACGCGCGTCTTGCCGCTTCCCGGCCGGCCCGCAGATGACCAGCGGGCCGCCCGCGATGGGTGACCGCTTCGAGCTGGGCAGGGTGCAGTCCATCGCGCTGCGCGCTCACTCTGACAGCATAGGTCGCGTGATGACCGCTACCCGCTCCGCGCTCGACGCCGACTGGCTCGGCGTCTGCCGGCGCGCTGTGGCCGGGCTGCAGCGAGATGCTGGCGGCCGACTCCGAGCACGTCGCGCAGCGTGCCGCGGAGACCGGCACGCGCGGCAGCGGCGGCGACCGCACGCTCGTGATCGACGATGCCGCCGAGGCGGTCGTGTTCGCCGAGCTCGATGCGCTGCAGCGCGGCCGGCTACCGCTTCATCGCGATCTCCGAGGAGCGCGGCGAGGTCGACTTCGGCGACGCCGCGGTCCGGGTGATCATCGATCCCGATCGACGGCTCGCTCAACGCCAAGCGCGGGATCCCGCACCACGCGCTCTCGATCGCCGTCGCCGCCGGTGACGACGATGGCCGACGTCGCATTCGGCTTCGTCTACGACTTCGGCCCTGCGGAGGAGTGGTGGGCGCCGCGCGGCGAGGGCGCGTGGCTGCAACGGCGAGCGGCTCGACCCGCGCGGCGAGCGAGCGCCGCGGCCGCGACGGGCGCCTCGAGGTGCTCGGGATCGAGTCCGCCGACCCCGGTGGGTCGCAGCTGTCGATCGAGCGCGCTGGTCGGACACGGCCTACCGGCTGCGCGCGCTCGGGACGATCGCGTCGTCGCTGTGCCAGGTCGCCGCGGCGCGCTTCGACGGGATGGTCACGCTGCGCACGTGCCGGGGCGTCGACGCGCGGCCGGCCAGCTGATCGTGCGCGAGGCCGGCGGCTACGTCGAGCTTCCCGGGCTTCGCGGACCCGCTCGGCGCCCCGCTCGACACGACGCCGCGCTCGCCGGTGATCGCGGCACGGTCGCCCGAGACCCTGCGCGAGCTCGAGGGGGTCGCCGACATGATCGACTGGATCCTCGCCGAGCGGATCGCCGCGCTATCGTCGCCGGCACCGGTGACGCGCAGCCTCCGAGCGCCGATCTGACGGCGCTCGGCGGCCGAGAGCCGAGCGGCGCGTGATCGCGTACACCGGGCTGACGCCGGCCGGTCCGCTGCCGCCGCCCGAGGGCATCACCCGGCGCGAGTGGGTCGCGAGCAACATCACCTCGATGCGGCTGCTGCTCGACCCGGTGCTCGAGCGCGCCGGCGCGGGCCTCGGCCCGCTGCGCCGGCCGTGCAGATCGGCGTCGGCGTGGTGCTGACGACGGAGGTCGGGGTGCGTGATCGGATATCTCGGCGCAGCGGGTGCTCGGTCAGTACGAGCTCGTGCTGCTCGACGAGGCGGCCGCGGACCGGCCGCCGCGGCTGCTGTTCGTGCTTCCGAACCTCGGCGCAGGCGGTCCGAGCCTTCGGCGCCGAGGAACAGGAGTTCATGACCTGGGTGACGCTGCACGAGGTCACCCACGCGGTCCAGTTCGCCGGGGTCCCGTGGCTGCAGCGGCCACCTCGCGGGGCTGGTGCGCGAGCTGCTCGCAAGGCGCCGAGGTCCGGCTCGACACCTCCGCGGAAGCTGCGGCTGGCCGAGTCGCGCCGAGGTGAGCCGGATCGGTTCGGCCGCTGCGCCATGGCGACTTCATCTCGCTCGTCGCCAGCCCGGCCGAGCGCTCGGACGCTCGACCGCGTCCAGGCGGTGATGGCGGTGATCGAGGGGCACGCCGAGCACGTGATGGATGCCGTCGCGCCCGATCTGCTCCCGTCGCTGCCACGGCTGCGCGCGGTCGCTCGACCGCCGCCGCCGATCGCAGTCGGCGCTGTCGCGCGCTGGTCGGCCGCGCTGCTCGGGCTCGAGCTCAAGCTCCGCCAGTACGAGCGGGGCAAGGTGTTCTGCGACGCGGTCGTCACGGAGGGCGGGACCGAAGCGCTCGCACACGTGTTCGCTCGCCCGAAGCGCTACCGACGCTCGCCGAGCTCGCGACCCGCCGAGCGGTGGATGGCGCGCATTGGGCTGGCGCCGCAGCAGTAGCGGCACTAGCGGGCCGGCGCCGCAGCAGTAGCGGCACTAGCGCGCCAGCGCGTACAGCCGCCACTCGTCGGGCACGCCCCGAGCGTGTGCATCCCGCGGTCCTCGAACTCGAGGCCCGATCCGACGACGAGGTCCTTGACCGTGCTCGAGGCAAGCACCTCGCCGGCGCCGGCGCGCCCCATCACCCGCGCGCCGATGTGAACCGCGATTCCGGCGACGTCCTCGCCGACGAGCTCGCACTCGCCGGTGTGCAGCCCGGCTCGGATCTCGAGGCCGAGAGCGCGAGCCGGTCGATGATTTCGGCCGCACACTGGACCGCGCGGGCGGGTCCGTCGAAGGTCGCGAGAAAGCCGTCGCCGATCGTCTTGACCTCGTGTCCGCGCCAGCGCTAGAGCTCGTTGCGGACGACGGCGTGGTGCTCGGCGAGCAGCGGCGCCAGCGGCCATCGCCGAGCTCGGAGGCACGCTCGGTCGAGCCGACGATGTCGGTGAACATCACCGTCGACAGCACACGGTCGACTCGGCGGGTCGACGTCGTCCGGTCAGGAACTCCTCGACGTCCTCGATCGCCGGGGCCTCGGTCCACCCGTAGGTGTCGGTACCCGGGTACTCGATGAAACGGGCGCCGGGGATCAGCGAGGCGACCTCACGCCCGACCTCTCGTGGAACTGAACTACCTCGTGAGCCAGTCGCTCGATGACGCGAACTGGTCCTCGGTCGTGAATCTCAACGCGGCTTACACGTACGCGCCCACGTATGCCGAGGTGCTGTCGGCGCGCCACAACGGCCGGATTCCGACGTTCATGGTGGAGGCGAGCTACGAGGGCGAGCATCAGTACATCGGTGCCTCCACCCTGAGACGACAGGAGTACTGGACGATGCTGAGCGGCGCCACCGGACAGTTCTACGGCAACCGCTACACCTGGCCCTTCATTGACGGCTGGTCCAGCCATCTGGACACGATCGGGACTCGGCAGCTCACATTCATGGTGAACCTGTTCTCGCAGAGGCGATGGTTCGATCTGATCCCGGACACAGGCCACAAGCTGGTCGTATCCGGATACGGAAGCTATTCCGACTGGGCGAATCTGAACACGAACAATTACGTGACCGCCGCGAAGACCGGTGACGGGAAGCTTGCGATCGTCTACCTTCCGACCGGGCAGCCGATACAGGTAAATATGACCCAGATGGCTGGACCCCGTGTCGATGCAGAGTGGTATGACCCAACCTCCGGGACATACCGTACGGTCAAGGGAACGCCGCTGCCGCGCAAGGGCACGCGCCGTTTCACGGTGCCTGGCACGAATCGCGCGGGCGACCACGATTGGGTTCTGGTTCTCACCGCCACGAAGGCTACGGCGGCCAAGTGATTGGGTGAGCAACGCTCACAAGCATCTATTCAACAGCTGGAGATCACATATGCGCGTACTGCTAACTGGCCACACCGGCTACATCGGCTCACTGATGACCCCCATGTTGCAGGAGCACGGCCATGACGTCGTGGGCCTTGATCTGGATCTGTTTGCTGCCTGCACATTCAGCGAGCCGCCGGCTGAGATCCCGACGATCGGCAAGGACGTCCGTGACGTCCAGGCTGAGGATCTCGAGGGATTTGACGCGGTGCTTCACCTTGCGGCCGTCTGCAACGATCCGATCGGCGACCTCAACCCGCAGGCCACCTACGACATCAATCACCTGGCGTCGGTCAGTCTCGCCGAGAAGGCCAAGCAGGCGGGCGTGACGCGCTTCCTGTTCTCATCCTCCTGCAGCCTCTACGGTCGGGCCGGCGATGACGAACTCCTGGATGAAGGCGCCGACTTCGCACCGGTGACGCCCTACGGCCGGTCGAAGGTGCTGGCCGAGCAGGACATCGCGCCGCTCGCGGATGACGACTTCACGCCCACGTATCTCCGCAATGCCACGGCGTACGGGATCTCGCCCCGCCTGCGCGCGGACATCGTCGTGAACAACCTTGTCGGCTTCGCGGTCACGACTGGCGAGGTGCTGATCCAGAGCGACGGAACGCCGTGGCGTCCGCTGGTGCACATCGAGGACATCTCGCGCGCATTCCTGACGGTTCTTCACGCACCGCGTGAGCTTGTGCACAACGAGGCGTTCAACATCGGTTCGAGCACGGAGAACTATCGGATCCGTGAGATCGCCGAGATGATTGAGGGCGTCGTTCCCAACTCTAAGGCCACATTCGCTGAGGGTGGCGGACCGGACAAGCGCTCCTATCAGGTCGACTGCTCCAAGCTGCATCGCGTCTTCCCGGACTTCGAGCTCAAGTGGGATGTGCCCCGAGGCGTCGTGGAGCACTACGAGGCCTACGTGCGTCAGGGTTTGACGTTCGAGGACTTCACCGGACCGCGCTTCATGCGGATCAAGCGTGTACAGGAGCTGCAGGACGCCGGGCTGGTCGACGACAACCTGCGGTTGCTGGCGCCTGTCGGCGACCGGTGATCTTCTCTGCGACAGAGCTGCAGGACGCCGTGCTCATCGACGTGGAACGCCACGGCGATGAGCGCGGCTACCTGGCCCGTACCTTCTGCGAGCGGGAGTTCGCGGGCGCCGGCCTGGTGACGCGGTTCGTCCAAGCGAGCACCGTCTTCAGCCCGGTCCGCGACACGCTCAGGGGGCTCCACTTCCAACTCCGGCCGCACGGTGAGGTCAAACTGGTGAGATGCACACGCGGCGCGGCACAGGTGACGATCGTGGACCTGCGCCCCGAGTCGCCGACCTATCTTCAATGGCTGGGCGTTGAGCTGACGCCCGAGAACGGGCGTCAGCTGTACGTGCCGACCGGCTTCGCGCAGGGTTATCAGACGCTCGTCGACGAGACCGAGATGGCCTATCAGATGTCGCACGAGTACACGCCCGCCGCGGCCAGCGGGGTTCGCTGGGACGATCCGGCGTTCGGGATCGAGTGGCCGCCTGCGAAACGGCGCATCATCTCCGATCGCGACCTGGCGTGGCCGGATTACGACGTGACGGCTGGCCGGGGAACGACCTGAGCCAGCAGGTCGGCGTCGCGCAGGCGCTGCGCCGCTCGCTCAATCGTCGTGTACGGGATCTCAGATCGACGGGCGATGTCGAGCAGCGATTGATCGCCGTCGCTCAGGTTCAGCAGCCACAGAAACGCCTTCTCCTCGAGTGGGGAGGAGACGGCACCTCCCGACGAGCGAAACAGTCCACGACGGCCGAGCTGAGGTTCTCCGTACGGGCTCTGATTTCGGAAGCTGCCGTTCGTCTCGAGTACGTCGATCACCCGCAGCGCGGTCTCGACTGCGCCACCCAGTGATGCCGGCGCAATGCGATCGAGCGAATCGGCCGAGGTGTGGTATCCGTCGAACTCTCCATGCGGCGTCCGCATCAGCGTGCCCACCGGTAGGTTGAAGCCCGGCGAGCAGAACTGCCGTTCATCGCCGCCCCAAGGGTCCCACGGCAAGAGCCGGTGGGGCAGGCCTGAGTCCCGCAGCACGATCTCCACGGCGAGGTCTACATCGGCGTGCTCACGGCGGCTGCGCTTGTAGGTGAGGTTGCCGCCGTCGCCGATGCAGGACAGCGCGAGCCCGTGGCGGATGCGGTCGAGCCGATCGCGGTTCACGTGCAGCCAGCTGAGCGGACCGATTGTCCCGGGCGCGAACACGAAGCGGTACGTGTGCTTGAGCTGGCGCGACGTGAGCTCTCTGGCGAGCATCGTCGTGACGGCGATGCCCGAGAGGTTGTCATTGGCGAGCGACGGGTGGCAGACGTAGGTTGAGAACAGGACCTCGCCGGCATCGGGGTCCTCGCCAGGCAGGATCAGCTCCGCGTATGTGAGATGTCCCGGCTGCAGCGTCGAGTCGATGACCACGTCGTATTCGCCTGGCTGCAACGACAGCAGCTGGTTCTGTGAGAGACAGAAGCCCCACGTGCGGTTGTAATACGAGGTTCTGTACGGGATCAGGTCCGGCTGATCCGGAAGCGTGAACAGATGCTCCCGCAGCTGCTCCAAGGTGAGCCTGGTTCGGACCGGCTCGCTGTAGGAGACGACGTGAAGCGTCGACTGCCGGAAGTCAATGACCCGTGTTCCGTCGGGTGCGGCGACGTAGGCATCGCGGATGTTCCATTCATCGGGCACGATCCAATCGAAGATGTGCGTCCCGCTGGGCACGTTCACGCGCTCAATCGGGATCAGCTCCTCGAGCACATCGAAGGTGGCCCGCACACCGTTGCCGGTCAGGCTGCGGCAGAGCGGATAGAGGCGCTCCATCAACCCTAAAGCCTCGGCTCCCACCGAGTCGCTGTCCAGCACGAGATTGATCACGGGGCGCTGTTAGGGTTCCTGATCCTGTGCCACGGACACCATTTCATATTTTAGGGGCACGGCAGGCGTGTCCAGAGCTCGATGCCGGCAGCGGCTGGAGTCTCTTCAGGCGGGGCAAGCCTTGACTGCTCAACATGGGATCGGGCTCTCGGGTCGTACGTGCCTGGTCACCGGCGCGAGTTCAGGCATCGGCAGAGCGACCGCGCTGGTCCTCGCTGCCGCAGGAGCCAACGTCTGGGCAGTGGCTCGACGCCCAGCGGAGCTCGCGGAACTCGCTGCGTCATCTGAGTCTCAGGGACGCGTTCACGCCTGTCCGGCAGATCTCGCGCGTGACCAGGAAGTCGAGTCCCTCGTCAGCGAGGTCGACCGCATGGGAGGGCTGGATGCGCTCGTGCACAGTGCTGGCATCTATTCGCGTGGGGTGACGAGTGAGGCCCCGATCGAAAGCTTCGACGACCAGTACCGCATCAACGTTCGGGCGCCGTACAGGCTGACGCAGGGCCTGATCCCGGCACTGCGTGCGTCGCGTGGACAGATCGTGTTCATAAATTCGACCGTTGTGTTCGGCACCGGCGAGAGCGTGGGCCAATTCGCTGCGACCCAACACGCGCTCCGATCGGTTGCTGACACCCTCAGGCAGGAACTCAATCCTGAGGGAATCCGTGTGGCGACGATCTTTCCGGGACGGACGGCGACGCCACGCCAAGAGCGAATTCACGAACAGGAGGAACGGGCATATGCACCCGATCGCCTGCTCCAGGCCGTTGACATCGCAAACCTGGTTCTGACGGTTATGACCGTGCCCACGACCGTCGAGATTACGGACGTTCGTGTGCGACCGACACTGAAAAGCTGAAGCGCTAGGCCGGCCGCGTCGAGCCAACGGCCAGCCGCTTATGCCAGCCGTCAGGCGATCGCCGAGGCGACATCTCCGTGGCGAGGCCGGTCGTACCGCTCGACGAGTTCCTGCGGCAGCGGCTCGAGGTCACTGAGCCGCATGAAGTCGCCGAGTGTGGTGCCTGTGCAAGCCGCGTCTGCATTCGCTGCCGCGGTTCCATCCAGGAGGTCGTCGATGTTGACCGTCCGGAAATCGATGCTAAACCGCGTGCGGGTGGTCGTGTTCGGAACCGTTGCGTGAAGCTGAGCGGCCGAGAACACGAGCGCGCCACCGACCGGCGTCACGACACGTACATCTGTCAGGCTCTCGATGGGCTCGTCCGCATGAGGCTGCTTGCGAGTCTCCTCCTTGACGTTCGAACTGGCCTGCTGGCGCCCGGTCCGATTCCACTCGGCATAGTCGTAGTCCGCTGAGCTGTTTCGGATCGCCCTGCCGAAGTAGTCAAAGTAGAAGCCCATCGAGTTCTCGGACTGGATCTCATAGACAGGCAGCCAGAAGTTGATCTGCTGCTGCGGGGCGGAAAACCAGGTGTCGCGGTGGGCGTGGAACTGCAGTGCAAGGCCGGCCTTCAGGTACTCGCCGTGAGCCATCGTCCGCAACCGCGGAACGTCGAAGTACGTCTTCTCCGGATCACAACCCATACCGGTGAGCATTTCCCGGATGCAGGCCTTGGCATCGGGGTGGTGGATGAAGGTGGGCTTGAGGTCGGCAAGCACCGCGACGTAGTCCTCGACGGCCATGCTCTCCTGAGCGACTTCCGGCTGGTGAGGCGAGAATGCCTTCTCGCTCAATTCTCGAGCGAGTGCGCATAGCGCTTGAGATCCGGCATTGGCGGACTCGATGTATATGTCGCCCTCGTAGAGGCCGCGGCGGCGTGTGTCGTCAGCAACCCTGCGGTCGATGTAGATCGTTGGCATTGGTGGTCCCCCTTACAGACATTGAGCCGCGATCTTAACCAACGAAATCGGTTACGGCCACTGTTGATTCGTTGAGGATCAGCGCAGCAGCATTTTGCGGGAGTAGAAAGCCTCGGCGTAGGAGGTGGGGGAATTGCACTCCATACCGCGCAAGCGCATCAGACCGGAAAACAGCTCCTCATCGAACCAACGCTTCGAGTTCTGCGAGCTGAACTGCTCAATGAGGTTTCCCACCTTGGCATCCCGTGTCGCCTGGTCGATCGGCACGAAGAAGTTCGGCCTGCCCATATCGCCGTCGTATTTGGGAATCTCGTATTCCAGGATTAGGTGGTCGCGGAACGTGTTCCAGGTCAGCTCGCATGTAACCCGGTGGTCCTGATGAAGGTCCTCGCGTTGGTGGGTGAAGATCAGATCGGGTGAGAAGTCGCGCTTGAGCTCCTCGAAGACGTCCTTGATCTCTGCGCCGTCATAGGGGAAGAAGCCGTCCCGGAACTCCTTGAGGATGACGCGCTTGTCCGGTACGGAATGGAGGATCGCCTTCGCACTGGCGCTCGCCTCGGCGGCGCGCCTGGATCCTCCGGTCAGTACGACCCACCAGATTTCTGCAACCGCTCCCTGGGCGATAAGGCTGAGAATCGTTCCGCTGCAGCCGATCTCGATGTCGTCGGAATGGGCTCCGAGGGCGAGCACCCGAAGCGGATCATCGCCTCGCAGTTGGAGCGAAACCATCAGAACGTTGGAGCCAGCTCGCGCCCATCGCTGCGGCCGGCTGACCACAGTTCCCAGGGCGCGCGTCCGCTGTCGTGCATCGATTCAAGCTGTTGCTTGTCCTTGAGCGTGTCCATCGGGGCCCAGAAACCGTGATGACGCTGGGCCATCAGCCGCTTTTGCGCGATCAGCCGATGAAACGGCTGCTCGACAAGTTCTTCGCCCGGCCTCAGGTCATCCAACAGCTCGGAGCGCAGGACGAAGTAGCCGCCGTTGATCCAGACTTCCGACTGGGTCACATCCTCGATGTCAGCGACGACTCCCTCGGCGTCCATGGAGACGGTGTGGAAGCTGTAATTGGGCCGAACGGCGAGGAAGCTGGCCGCAGCATCGGTTTCCTGCATCCGGCTGATCATCGCCGGAAGGTCGGCATCGGTCAGCGTGTCACCGTAGTTGGCGAGGAACATCTCTTCGTCGCGCAGAAGGTGGCGGACGGCGCGTAGGCGCTCGCCGATCTTGGCGTCAAGGCCCGTGTCGACGAACGTGATGTTCCAGTCGTGGATGTCGGTCTTCAACAACTGGATGTTCGCGCCACCACCCGACAGCACGAAGTCGTTCGCCAGTGCCTCGTTGTACGTGAGGAAGAACTGCTTGATCGCCTCTGCCCTGTAACCGAGGCACAGTATGAAATCGGTGTGCCCGAAGTGCGCAAAGTACTTCATCACATGCCAAAGCACCGGTCGGTTCCCGATCGGAACCATCGGCTTTGGCAGCACCTCGGATGCCTCACGCATCCGGAGGCCCTGGCCACCACAGAAGATCACGACCTTCATACGATCTGCACCTCCGGGATCGGTACCACGAACTGTGCTCCCCACTCTCGCGCGTATGCGAGCTGCTCCACGATCTCATTCTTGAGATTCCAGGGAGGATCAGGATGTAATCGGGACGGTCCTCGGCGATTGTGTCCGGGTGCTTGATCGGGATATGGGTCCCTGGGAGGAACATTCCGTGTTTGTAAGGGTTCCGGTCGACCGTGTACTCGAGGAAGTCTGTGCGGATGCCGCAGTAGTTCAAGAGAGTGTTGCCCTTGCCAGGAGCGCCGTAACCGACGACGCGCTTGCCCTCGCGTCGCTTCTCGATCAGGAATTCGAGGAGTCTCCATTTGGTCTCGTGAACCTTCTGAGAGAACGACAGATGGCCTTCGAGCGTCCCGAAGCCGGCGGCGCGTTCGCGCTCCGCGAGCTCCTCGACCCGAGGCGATACGGGCTGGGTGCCGGAGTCCCTGCGCTGCACGTAGTACCGCAGCGACCCACCGTGGGACTTGAGTTCGTCCACGTCGAACAGCTCCAGTCCGTGAGCCTCGAACAGCTGCCGCGCTGTGAGCAGTGAGTAATACGAGAAGTGCTCGTGGTAGATCGTGTCGAACTGGTTGCTCTCGACCAACCTGAGCAGATGTGCGACCTCGACCGTCGCCACGCCATCCGGCGCGAGGATGATCTCAATCCCGCCGACGAAGTCGTTGATGTCGGGAACGTGCGCCATCACGTTGTTGGCGGCCAGGAGGTTCGCGACGCGTCCCTCCGCGACCAGACGCGTGGCCAGGCTGCGGCCGAAGAACTCGACGACGCTCTCGACCCCCTTCGCCTTGGCAGCCTCTGCCACGTTTGCGGCCGGCTCAATCCCGAGTGCCGGGATCCCTCGTGCTACGACGTGCTGCAGCAGGTAGCCATCATTACTCGCGATCTCGACGACGAGGCTGTTCTCATCTATTCCGAAGCGCTCCACGGCCATATCTACATACGTGCGCGCATGCTCGACCCAACTATCCGAGTAGGACGAGAAGTACGCATATTCGGTGAAGATGTCGTCGGAGCTGACGAACTCCCCGACCTGCACGAGGAGGCATTTGCTGCAGACCTTGGCGTGCAGCGGATAGAACGGCTCCATTGCCGCCTCCCGTTCTGCTGGCACAAAGCTCTCGCAGAGAGGTGACATGCCGAGGTCTACGAAGGTGTGTTCGAGCGAGGCGCCGCAGAACCGGCAGTTGGTCACCCCTGTGATCTGGGTGAGCGAACCGGCGGCGGGCGAAGTTGTCGTGGCGTGCATGTTCATCTAACGCATATCCAGACTTGAGACTTTCACGATTGATTGGAGAAGGTTTTGCCTTCTGAGGGCAGACGCGACGTTCTGATTCGTGTAGCCCAGGCTCGGATGCTGCTGACCCTGAGTGCCACTCGCCAGAACTCGCGTCTCGTCACAATTCGAGGTGATTTCACGGCGACCTGCGTCAGTTGCAGGAGGGTCCTGTCCCAGCGTGGACCTGCATCTCCCTGCTCGGACAGCCGCTCCACGGTGGCGAGCGCCAGGAGCCATTTCTCTTGA
This sequence comes from uncultured Conexibacteraceae bacterium, assembly GCA_963785385.1. GTDB lineage: Bacteria > Actinomycetota > Thermoleophilia > Solirubrobacterales > Solirubrobacteraceae > Palsa-465. The sequence goes on from CAWAVA010000006.1 coordinate 39,222, forward strand.
CCGGGCTCCAGCGAGGATTCCTCCAGGAACCCGCTCCGTCGTTCAAAGCGGGCGCGTGCGTGCAGCAGTTGCAGATCCCGTCCTGAGCGCGTGACCCCCTCGTCCGCGGCGAGGGCCGTGGTGAGCGATTCCTCGTGCACGCGAAAGCCGATCAATGGCTTGTCGACGTAGCCGAAATCCCAGTCCCGCGCGATCCGCATCCAGAGCAGGGTGTCGTCGAACGATCCGACGCCCACCTCCAGTCCGCCCGCGCGGGTTATGGCCTCGGTGCGGTACATGGTCGAGGAGAAGCACAATGGCCAAGTCGAGACCATGAGCCGCTCGAGTGCGTGTCCGCGTGCCTCGAGCATCTCGGGCGACCGAGGCTTCAGCGGGCGCTTGCGGGTTACGACCTTGCCCTGGGCATCCAGCACGTCAAACGCGGTGTGAACCAGGCCGGCGGTCCCGAAGCGCTCCATGAAATCGACCGCCGATTCGAGGTATCGCGGGTACATGAGGTCGTCATCGGGCAGGAGAACCAGGAATTCTGTGGCCGCAAGCTCGATCAGACGATTCAGGTTCCGCACCGGACCCAGGTTGTGCTCCGATCGCTTGTACGCAATCCGACGGTCGTTGAAGGATGCGACCACCTCGGGTGTCGTGTCCTCGGAGGCGTTGTCGCTGATGATCAGTTGGAAGTCGGGAAGGGTCTGCTGGAGCACGCTCTCGATCGTCTGGCTTAGCCATTCGGCTCGGTTGTAGGTGGGAATGCCCACCGTGACCTTGACGTTTTCTGGCATACGCGGCTCAGTGTCCTCCGAAAAGCAGGTCGTACTGCTCGTCGAGTTGATCGCGCGCGGCCGCGACGCCTTGGGCAATCGTCTGCTTGACCCTGCCCGTGCTCTGCTCTAGGCGCCGGAACTGTTCGATCAGGACGTCCGCTTCCATCTCGTGGATGTCATGGCAGTACGCGGACAGCTTCATCTGACTCATCAGTGCCGTGCACTTGGGGTGGAAGGAGATTGCGATCGCCGGCTTGTCGAGCATCAACGCAAGCAGGACATTGTGAAAACGGGTGACAACGGCCAGATCGGTGGTCGCGAGAGCGTTGAGCACGTCGGGCACCGAGTCGAGCCGTGGCTCGATGATGCGCTCGCTCGGGAGTGTTCCGATTCGCGCCGCCAACGCGATCTTGAAATCGTCAATCGCCTCGGTATCTCCATCTCCGAGGATAAGTCGGATGTCGTAGTCGTGCGAGAGCAGCCATTCTGCGAACACAGCAAGAGTCTCGAGGTAGGTCGGATACACGTTGCTCTTTGGATTTCGGGAGCTGTAGGTCCCCTCATAAGCCATGAGTCCGAGCCCCACCACCTGCCGCGAGCCTGGCGGCCGTTCTCCGGGGGCTGGGAGCACGGAGTCGGGCAGGCTGAACGCTAGATCGGGATATACGTTGTCTCCCTCGGTGTGGAAGCCGATTCCAGCCAGGTATTCGCGGCTCGACTCGTCTCGGTATGACCGGTACGTCGCAAGCGACAGCGCGCGCTTGATCAGGAATCTGCCCGGAGCTGTGTGGATCGGGCCGGCGCCGACGCCGACGAACAGGACTTTCGCGCGGCGCAGCCGTGCCATCAACATCCACTTGCACATCCCGTATGGACCCCAGCTGTGGAAGCCGCCCGTATCAGTGAGAATCCCGGTCCCGGGCACGAGCAGCATGTCTGTGCCCTTCAGTGATCGGAAGACCGCGGGATACTGACGGAGCTCCGCGATGACCGCCTTCAGAGCCTGGATGATCCGCTCTCCAAGAGGCAATGCTGCATCCCACAGCTTGGAATCGCTCGTTGAGAACGGGATTGCCTCGATCCCGTATCTCTCGGTCACCGCAGCTGGAAAGCTGCAGACACATCGAAGCCGAGCGTCCGGTCTGATTTGCCTGACGCGCGAGACCATCGCCAGCAGTGCGCTGTCATTGCCCGTGTTCGCGGAACCGAAGTGGCCGAAGAAGCTGATGTTCACAGTTCACCCAGCTGACGCTGAAGAGGTGGTATTCCGATTGCGCACATTCCGTGCATCGGCACTTGCCTCACGGAGCTACAGCTTTGAGATGCTCACGATTCTGCGTTCGGCGTGCGCGGAGGTATGCAGCCGGGCCCACGACCATACCGCGAAGCTCGAGTATCGCCAGCCGGTTGGAGTCGAGCGACGACGTCGTTCCCGCGTCGTGGGAACGACGTAAGAGGGCTGACCCATGGCTGATTCCGCCGAGCGCCCGCACCGCGAGGGCGTTGCGTGATCTGCGCGCGAGCATGAATTTCGTGAGGTAGGCGGTCAGGCCGAGCCCGTACGCATACATCTGCTCACGCAGAGCGGCATCGTCGACCCGGTGGTCATGCCAGACCAGCGCCGACGGCTCGTAGCTGAGCGTGTATCCAGCGGATAGGAGCCTGACGAAGAAGTCAAGATCCTCGCCGCCGCGGGTCGGCGAGCCCGCGCCGAGGCACTGGTCAAAGCCGCCGAGTGCGCGTACGACTGAACTTCTAGCCGCGAAGTTTGCTCCGGTCCCGAAGATCCCAGCCGTGTAAGGATGCAGAACCGGATCGCTCGGTCCGCGTTCGCGCGTGAAGATACGCGGCTCGCAGCTGGATGACCACCAGACCCGCTGGTCGAAATACTGCTCCGCCGGGCGTGTCAGCGAGCTGCTCGCGACCAGCCCAGTGACACACGCCACGTCGGCGCTTCTGTGGAAGCCACGTAGGAGACCGTGGATCCATAGTGGATCGACCTGCACGTCGTCATCCGTGAAGGCCACAAACTCGCCAAGCGCCTCGCTGACGCCGCGGTTGCGAGCGCGAGACAGGCCTGGCTGCTGCTCACGCAGGTAGCGGATGCGAGAGTCCGCGGCAGAGAGCTCGCTGGTCATCAGCGATGTGGACTCATCGCTGGGGGCGTTGTCGACCACGATGATCTCAAGGTTGCGGTGCCGAATCCCACGAAGCGATTCGAGCGTGCGCCGCGCGCCGTCCGGGCGATTGCGCGTACAGAGCACAACTGAGACAAGCTCGTCGGATCCCTCGAGCCAGTCGCTCTCGATCCCGGCCGCGTCGGCCTCAGCGAAGTCAGCTTCTGCCTGGGTGAGAGCCTGCTGCAGATCGGCTCGGCCTCCCGGTGTCTCAAGTTCCACAAATCCCAGGGGCGTTCCAGAGCTCCGAATCAGCAGCCGACTCTTGGTCAGGGGCGTCCCATCCGAATCGGTGAACAGGTCAGGCAGTGAGGGATCGGAGAGTTCCAGCTCCCCACTCCAGATCGGTTCGAATTGAGGTGACGGTGCTGCCTCAGATGGAGGAGAGGCGGTGATCTCCCCCGCTTCGGGTCTGGTCGATCCCTTCGAACGCAGGCGTGATGCAGAACCGCGTAGGTAGCCCGCGAGCGTGATGCCGAAGCCGCACACAATTGCCGCCGCCCGTGCGAAGCCCGACGGCTTCCCGGTCACACCATCGATCAATCCCCTGATGACGCCCGCCGGAAGCGTCCGGGTTGCATAGTCGCGCTCGCTCTCCAACGCCGCGTCGGCGCCGACGAGTCGCGACACGATCGCCTTGGAGATGCCTTCGGCCCAGCAGCGGTGGATGAAGTACCGAACGCTCAGACGATCGTCCGGGACGAGGTGGTCCACGGTGGCGAATGGCTGCTGGACGATGCGCCCCCCAGCGATGCCGGCCGCACGTATCGAGAACTCGGTTTCCTCGCAGCCAAGGGGGGTGCGACCCACCCGCCCAAGGCCATCGGTGAAGCCGCCCACGCGTTCGATCACGTCGCGTCTGAAGGCCATATTTGCCCCTATCGGGTTTCTGACCGCCCGCTGGCCTTCTGGAAGCCCCTTGTACGAGCAGCCGACGACCCACAGGAACTCGTCGGGAAACCATGGCCTTGGCTCTGACTCCCAATCCGGGGCGGCAACGCCCCCGGTGCCGATCACCTCAGGATCGGCAAACGGCGCCGTCAGATCCTCAAGCCATCCGGGGCGCGGGACCGCGTCATCGTCGAGGAACACGACAAGATCGCCCCCGGCGGCGGCGATTCCGGTGTTTCTTGCTCCCGAGAGGCCGGCCTGGCCCTCGTTCGCCAGGATGCGGACCTGAGCGCGCGCGGGACCGACAGCGTCCGTCCCGGCCTGGTGCTGGCGCGAGTTGACGAGCGCCCGCAGCGCTTCATTGTGATCGATGACGATCAGCAGCTCGTCGGTGCTTGAGGTCTGATCGAGCACCGCGGCCGTCGCGGCTTCCAGTGCCGTAAGCCGGCGGCTCGTATAGGCGCAGATGACGACGCTTACGGGTGGACGTGACTTCCCTGGGCGTGCAGACACGGCTTCAAGTATGCAAGAGCGGTCGACGGTTCCGATCGGAGATCGGGCCGAAAGGGCTCGAGGCTTACCGGGGACCGTTTCAGGTTGTACTCCGTCCGCGCTCCTGGACGCGGGCGCAACGGCTCAGTCCGGGCAATGCCCCAATTCCCGTGATTAGCAGCATTTTGGTGCCCGTAGGTCAGCTGATGGGACATCTGTCCAGTTTGCCGACGCTGCTTACTGCGCCCGCGGGGGAGGCGTCGATGAGGGATCTGTCGCGGCTCATGGCCGCAGCTGCCCGCAACGAACCCTCCCCCAAGGAACCCGCCCCCATATGTCATTCCTCACCTCCCCAATCAGGAGCGCCGCGATCATCGCGGCGACATTGGCGATCAGCGCGAGCGCGACGCTCGGTGTCGCCTCCGCATCGGCCAAGACCGAAGGCAAGAGCCATGCCCACCACGTAGCAAAGGCACACGCGAAGGCCGACCATGCCAAGAGGTCGCTCCGCCACGCCAAGAAGCACCACGCCAAGAAGCACCACGCCAAGAAGCACCACGCGAGAAAGCACCACGCGAAGAAGGCGCGCAGCGCCAAGCGCAACGTCGCCTGGCGGACGTCGACTACGACCAAGACCACGGCGACGACCACCAAGACGACGACCACCAAGACCACGACCACACCTGCTACGACGACGAGCACGACTCCGCCGACGACAACCGTCACGAGCTCATCATCGTCCAGCACCGCGCCGACCGGCGTGCCCGGCACGTGGAACATGGTCCTCGACTCCGAGTTCAACGGCTCGTCGCTCCCGGCCGACTGGCGAACGGGCTGGTTCGGAACGGGTGTCACGTCGCCCATCAATAGCGGCGAGGCGGCCTGTTATAGCCCGAGCAACGTCACTTTCCCGGGTGACGGCACCATGCACCTCAACCTGACCACGACGAGCTCGAGCTGCGGCGGCCTGACCAAGGCAGACACGGGCGCCATCGTCACCACCAACCCGGATGACGGTCGCCCCGCCGGGACTGGGTTCCAGTACACCTATGGCGTGCTTGAGGCCCGCGTGTATGTGCCCGCCGTCGGCAGCGATATCGCCAACTGGCCCGCCGTCTGGACCGACGGGCAGAGCTGGCCGAACGACGGCGAGGACGACATCATGGAGGGCCTCTCGGGTCAGGCCTGCTGGCATTTCCACGATCCGCTCGGTGGTCCAGGTGGCTGCTCGACGACGATCACGCCTGGCTGGCACACATTCGCATCAAACTGGCAGCCGGGCTCAGTGACCTATTACTACGACGGCAAGAACGTCGGGAGCATCAGCACCGGCATCACCTCGGCTCCGATGTATGCGGTCCTCGACAACACCGTGGCGTCGGCCGATCCGACGCCAACCGCCGCCGCGATGCAGGTCCAGTACGTTCGGGTCTGGCAGAGCTGATTCTGTTACGCGGGATCTCCAGGAGGGGTTGACACCTTTGTTGTCAACCCCTCCTGGAGGCTCGACTGCTGACCACGTAGCGCCACGGCCCCAGGAGCCGGCCACGCGACTCGAGCCGAGCGAGGTCTGCCGGGAGGCGGTCCTGTTCCCGCTCATCGCTACGACGTAAGGCGAGTTTGGCGGTGGATGGGATCGAGCGGAGAACGGTCGCGGTGAAGCGCCGGTCCTTCCATAGGTAGCGCCAAAAGACGGCTGTGAGCCCGATCCCGTAGTTGCGCACCTGGGCTTCGAGGCTGTCCACTGCCGATCGATGCTGGTGCCAACAAAGCGAGCGTGGCTCGTATACGAGCGATCCGCCCTCGAGGATCACATCGCTGAATGCGGCGATGTCCTCGCCTCCACCTGTTGGTGTGCCGGCGCCGAGCGCCGGATCGAAGCCACCGATCGAACGAACGGTGTCACGCCGGAACGCCATGCTGTTCCCAGATCCGAACATCCCTCCCCAGTACGGATAGAGGAACCGGTCGGCCCGATGCGGTCCCAGGTCATAGGTCCCGCGGGTGACCCCCTTGCCGAAACCGGCGTACTGCTCAAAGCGCTTCTGAACTGGGCTCCCGAGGCTGAGCGGCATGACGAGGCCAGTGACCGAATCGACTGCGGGATCAGTGAACGGCGCCAACAGCCAGGAGAGCCACTCCGGGTCGACAACGACATCGTCGTCCGTGAATGCCACAAACTCCGCATTGCCGGCAGCGGCGACGCCGGTGTTGCGCGCGGTTGCCAAACCGGGACGCTGCTCGGCCACATATCGGACCTCAGCGCGGCCGCGAAATCCTTCGACCAGAGCTCTGGTACCCGGAAGCGAGGGTCGGTTGTCGACCACGACGATTTCGAAGTCCTCACACCTCATCTGAGTGAGCGAGTCGAGCGTTCTGGCGAGCAGCTCCGCACGGCCGGTGGTGCAGAGAATGACCGCTGCGTGTCCCGCTGGGCGGTCCGGTTTGCGGCCCCGGCACGAACCGTCGCTGTGGTCAAGCGATCCGCCGAGAGTGTCGAGGTCGGTCGGCACCTCCATGCAGGCGCACGCACGCACATGCGCAACGATCCGATCATGCCCATCGCGCCAGGTGGCGCTCAGCAGGTCGTCATGCGTCTCCTGCCCGGGTGGCAACTGCACATGCAGGATCGCCACCGGTTGACCGTGCATACGGGCCAGCACGATCTGATCCCTGGCGGCCCTGGAGGTACCGCCCTCCGGGGGTGTGACTCCAGCGCCCGACTCCATATCCCAGAGGCCCGTGGCGGTCGGATCGTCATGGCTCAGTGGCGCAAGTGGCAGGAAGCCGCTGGATAGCTTGCTGGAGTCGCTCACGTGAGATCCCGACGAGACCCGCGTTGTGGACGCGTGCTGGCGTCAATAACGCGGCAGTGCAGCCTAGCATCGACCGTGTCAGCGCTCGCTGATCGCCAACCGCTCAGCTACCTTCAGGCTCGTGGCAGACTCTCAGCAGGCGGTCGTGGAAGTGGATGAAACACATGCCGAGGCGGCATCGGCGGTAAGTGGCCTGTTCGGCCGGGACATGATCTACCTCGCCTTCTGGGCGCTTCAGATCATTCTCGCCGCAGCCCTGACACCGATCACGACGCGGCTCATGGGCGCAACTGAGTTTGGTCAGGCTGCTGCGTGCGTCGCCGTAACTCAGCTGCTGAACTGTCTGTTCAGCTTCGCCCTGTACACGTCCGTGCAGCGCGCCTATGCCCGGGAGGGTGGCGAAGATCAGGCGCGCCACATCATGGGAATGGCGATCGGACTGTCTCTGCTCACGGGATCGATCGCCTATGCAACCGGCCGTTGGTGGTGCCCCGCGATCGGGTTGGGGCCGTTCCCTCCGGCGGTCAGGTACGCGGTGCTCTGGGCGGTTGCCACGGCGGTGACAGGGCCTTCGATGGGCTTGGTTCGCAGCAAGGACAACCTTCGGGGTTTCGTCGCCGCCAGCTTTACCCAGTCGGTTTTCGCTCAAGCACTCGCACTGACACTCGTAATCGTGGTCGGGGCGACCGCCGCGAATTACATTCTCGGACAGTTCATCGGTGAGGTGCTGACGGCGGTCATCGCCCTCTCGATCGCACGCCCGAAGCTGCCGTCCAGAGTGCATGTGCCGATGCTCAAGGATTCGATCCGTTACTCATCGGCGCTGGTCCCCGCGATGATCGCGGGGTTTGTGTTCGATGCCTCCGACCGGCTCGTGGTCCACGGAGATCTCGGCGCGGAAGCGGTGGGACGGTATGCGGTGGCTAGGAACGTCGGAGGCTTCGCCCTCGTCCTGCTTCAGCTCGTCGGATTCGTTTGGATGCCGCGCCTGTTTCGAATCAGCGACCCGGACATGCGCCGGCGCGTCCTCGCCGCCAGTCGAACCGGACTCTACGTGCTGGTTGCAGCGTTCGTGATCGCCGTCTCGGCCATGTCCCCGGTGCTCCTCGCAATCTGGGCACCGAAGAGTTTCGATCCGAGCAGTCTTCTGCTGATCACCGCGCTGGTCGCGGCCGGAGCGCTGCCCGCTGCCGACTCAAGCATCTACACGCAGTTGCTGATCGTGAATGGGCGCACGCGCGCCGTGGCGGTGGCGGCCGTTGCGACCGCGATGCTCAACCTGGGACTCAATCTCGCTCTCGTACCTGTCTGGGGGATCGTGGGCTCCGCGGCAATCACTTTCTTCTGTTACGTGCTTGGCACCCTCCGGGGGCGCTGGCTCGCGGGGAAGGCGGGTCCCCCCACCGACCTTCGTACGCTCGCCATCCCGGTAGGTGGGGCCGCCCTGTGCATCGGGCTGGCGTTCGTCCCGACCTCAGCCGTCGCGCTGGGATTCAGATCTCTGATTGCGGGGGCGGCCATCCTGGTGTTCTTCGTCGAGATGGCGGCACTGGTTCGGCCCGAGACCTACGCCCGACTCCGTGCACGGGTGGCGCCGGTCAGAACCCGCGTGGGCTAGGCGCAGATCCGACGTGTGCGGTCACCTGTGGCCAGCCCCCGTCCTAAGACCGCTGGTAACGTCAGCCGCACATGTGGGAGACGATGAAGGCTGACATGGCGATCGCTCGCAAGCGTCGCCCTGAAGGGGTTATCTATCACCTCTTCCCGAGCATGTACGCGATCTGGGCATATCGGGTCGCGCGTTGGGCGGGCCACCATCACCTTAAGGTCCCGGCCACATTGATGGTGAGGTTCAGCCACATCATCACGGGGGGCTCAATCGGTTGGAAGACGACGATCGCTCCCGGGGTCTTCTTCGAGCATCCCTTCGGATGCCTGATTGCCGATGACGCCGTCATCGGCGAGGGATGTGTGATCGGGGCTCATGTCATGCTCGCCTACAGCCACTTCGTCCACAACCCGAACCCAAGGCACGGCGCTCCGACGCTCGGAAAGAATGTCTACGTATGGGCGAAGGCGTCAGTGCTCGGGCCTGTCACGGTCGGCGACGGGGCAGTGATCGGTGCCCATGCCCTGGTGCTGCGAGATGTGCCTGCCGGCGCCGTTGCCCGTGGGGTGCCGGCCAAGAATTACGGTCCGGACGGAGCCGAGATCCTGCCGTGAACCGGCCGCCGTTGGCCCTGGGGGCGCCGCACGTCTAGGCCCGCCGGAGGCGGGACCTGCGGCCAGTGGTCAGTTCCGCGAACAGACCCTCAAGCCGGCTCACCGTATCGGCTAGCAGGTAGCGCTGCTCGACGTGCTCGATGCACCGGCGCGCCAGGTCCGGATCGGCTGCGCGCCAATTCGCGAGTCCGCTGAGGCGTTCAGCGAGGGCGGCAGCATCACCCCTCGGGAAGAGCATACGTGTGAACTCGCCGTCCAGTACCTCAGGGATGCCGCCCACGGCCGATGCAACGGTTGGCCGCCCCGTGGCCATAGCCTCGAGCGTAACCCGACCGAAGGGCTCCTCCCACATGGACGGCAGCACGAGCACGTCTGCGGCGTGTAGCGCACCGATCACATTGCGCTGAAACGGCACCCAGTCGCAGCCCGGCGGTGCGTCGGCTTGGAGTCGCTGCACATACTGGTCGGGGGTCCCCGGGACGCCCACTATGACGAGCCTCGCGCGGTCTGATGGAAGCGCCAGCCTCCGCCATGCCTCGAGCAGCACGTCGACGCCCTTCTCAGGAATGATCCGGCCCATGCAGAGCACCACGTACGCGTCGGCCGGCAACCCCATCGCCCCCCGGCTGAGGAGGCCCTCCTCGGTCGAGCCCGGCGGGTAGGCCTCGAGGTCGAAACCGTACGGGATCACCTCAACTCGGCCCGGGTCCACCCCCTGCCGTTCCCAGGTGTCACGCATGAACCGCGAGGCCACGACGAACTGGTCGACCTGCGAGCCCAGAACGGACAGCGACGTGCGTCGAAACGGCCGAAACTCATGCATGTGGCAGACGATCGAGGCACCGGTCAGGAATCGGATTCCGGTTGCCCAGGCGAGTTCGCTCACGTTGTTGGCGTAGACCAGATCGGGCCGCGGTCTACGAGCCGCAACTGCTCGAGACGTCACACGCGGCGCGTCCGCGATCGGCGATGAGGAGTACAACGGCGACGGTCCCCGAAGCAGAGTCTCACAGAACGCGCCGAACTCAACGGAGAGGTTGCCGTCACGTTCGTAGTGGAGGCTGATCTGATGGCCTCGCCTTGCCAACTCGCGGGTTGCCTCCAACACATGGAGTTCTACGCCGCCCGCGGTCTCGAGCCACGGGAGGAACGTTGCGATACGCATTCCGGTCACCTCCTCATCGGTTGCGCGAAGGCTCCTGGAGAAGCCTGAACAGATATGTGTCGCCGCTGTGATCCACGAGTTCCCATTGGGGGCTCCGTTGGAGCAGGTGCAACCACTTATCCATCTGTCTCGGCGACTGTAGGCCGTACGCGTCGGAGTACATCGCGGAGGAACCTGACCACACGAGGTAGAGCGGGCTGCTGTTCGTGGCGCCGAATTGCTGATCCACAACCAATCCAAACTTGTCCGTCAGTGCCACGAGATCGAGGGCGGTTGGGTTCAGCGATTGAAACTCAGGTTCGGTCGCAACCTGGTCCCAGGTCAACGGCGTGTAGTCGGCAGTGAAGTTCACGGCGTCGGTCGGATTGTCACCGGAGCCAATGCTGAGCACGAACGCGTCACTTGGAGGAAGATGTGAGACGTAATTGCTGACAGCCACGTCGTTGCGGCTCAGCACGTTTGTTCCGTCCATCGCGTATGCAGCAACGAGGAACAGGGCGAGCAGGCCGGCGGTGCAGATCGCCAGCCCGGCAGTAACGAATCCCGGCCGCATCAGGAAGCCGAGGCGGTACTGCGACAGGCGCTCAGGCAGTCGCATCTTCATCGCGAGGATGGCCATCCAGGGGATCGCGAACAGCGTCGCGCGGAAGATGCCCTCGTTGCCGTAGGGGTTGATGGCGATGAATGCGAGCCCCACCACGGGGCATAGTGCGTACGCCCATGCCCATTTGCTGCGAACGTTGGTGAAGAACCCCACCGCTCCCAAGATCATCAGCACCAGGAGCGACAGCAGCAGCGCGTGCGACTGGTACCCGACGATCGGAAGCCGCTCGAGCCCGAGGGTCGCGATCGTCACCGGCGGGCGGAAGTTGCCGACGTTGAACAGTGCTCCGAACGTGAAATGCTGCCCGACAGCCTTGTGAACAAGCCCCGCCCAGAGCAGGGCGGGCACGGCGATCGGAAGAAACGACCAGCGGGGCGCCTGGTCGAACACAGCGAGGACGAACAGCGCCCCGGCGGCCATGTACGGGCTCAGCTCGTGGGTGGGCGCGAGCGTCACGCCGACGAGAGTGAGCAGCGCGATGGTCGCGTACCGGCCCAGCGGGCGCGGCTGGATCCCGTTCATCGCGACACCGACCGCGCCGATCGCCATCACGTAGCCGATCGATTGCGGCGAGAAATAGTCGTTGCCGAGTGAATCGACCAGCAGCACGAGCATGACCGCGGTCCAGCGCCGACCTGCAGTCGGCAGGACCCGACCGGCGAGAAAGCGCAGTGTGATCACACGGGTGAGCGCCACCAGCACTGGCCAGTACGTTGCAACGCCAAAGAGGCTGTGAGCTCCGAGCGTGCCGTGGATGTGGAGGAGCTCGGACAGCCACGCAAATGCGGCGAACATCGATGAGAACGCCTGGTAGATGCCGGCGGTCACGTCGATGTGGTGATGCTCCATGACGTACCGCGTCAGCTGCATCTGCTTCTCAGCGGTCTGATTGCGTGGCGCCCCGTAGACCAGGGCTGGCGTCAGAGTTGTGGCAAGCGCAAAGGAGAAGGCTGAGAACGCCGCGCTCAACTCGTTCCGGCGACCAATCACAAAGCCAGCGAGGAGGAGAACGAGTCCCACATACCAGGCGGGCCCGATTGTCTTGAGCATCCCCCAGAAGCCTGGGTCGTGGTCACTGACCAGCAGCGCCGGCAGGAGCCAAAGCGCAGTGCCGAGCGTCGTCACTAGCAGGCTCAGTCTGATCGCCCGTGGAAGACGCTTGCGCCGCTTGCTCGGGGCGGCCTGGGCAGAACCAGTCGTGGCGTCCGGAGAAGTAGCCACGGCCTCGGCAGAACCAGCCGTCGAGTCCGCAGGGCCAGCCATGGCCTGAGCCGCCTCGCGCTTGCGCTTCTTCTTGGATTTCTCCTGCTCCTCGAGGTTCGGCGGCCGCTCCGGCGTCGGCTCACCATCGGAAGGCTTTACGACGCGAGCTCGCCTCAACCCGACCAGATGAAGCAGCGCAGCCGCTACGCCGACGATCGCCGCCGCCGGCCACGGACGCCACAGACCGTGGACGTCGCCCATCACAGCGCCCACCCCGAGCAGCACAGAGAAACCGACGAGGATCGCGCACGTGAGCCTGGCGTAGACGTCCAACCGCGTGATCAGCTGGAAGGGGGCGCTGCCGATCCCCAGGAAGATGACGCCGTAAGCGCCGATCAGCGACAGCGCTTCAATGCTCGTCTGGCGTCCCGCGACCGCAACGGCGAGTGACACGACCGCAAGTAGCGCGAGCCACCGCACGGCATAGGTGTCCCGTGCGTCTTTGGCGTTGGCCGCCAGGGCGCTGCGCAGCCCAATTCGCAATCGCTTGTTGAGAGCGAGGCGCCTGTCAGCTTCTACCGTTTCCGTCATAGGCCGAAGAGCCTCGCCCTCGAAGTGATGTGCTGCCGCCGGGCGGAAGCATCAGCAGCGTCACCCGATCCCTGGATCGACTGTGACCCACAAAGCTACCATCGCCCCTCGATGGAACTGGGCGTTTGTTCGCGCACGCGCCCGCTTCCGCTCTGAGCCGTTGTACCGTGAGAGCGGGAGGATCGAAACAGATTGCCGACAAATACGGTGAGGTTTGGGGGTCGAAAACTTCGGCGCGGGCCGCTTCAGGTTGCGGTGGTGCTCGTCCTGCTTGTGACTGCGTTCGTAGTCAAGGCGATAGTCGATCCGACGTCGCGCTCTGCCGCTCGGTCTGGTGCATCGGCCGTAGGGAGGCCGTCGCACTCATCCGGCTCGAAGGTTGTCTCTGGCCCGTACGGCCTGACGGGCAGGTGGAAGTTGATTCTCAACACGTCGTTCTCTGGGCGATCCCTGGACACCTCGATATGGCGTCCCGACTGGTTTGGATCGGGGATCAGCGGTCCAATCAACTCGCATGAACTTGCCTGCTACAGCTCGGCCAACGTGACCCTCCCCGGAGACTCGACGGTTCATCTCAACGTCACGCACACGCCGTCCTACTGCCAGGGATCGTCGCGTCCATATACCGGTGGCGTCCTTTCCACCAATCCTTACGATGGGCGCTCCAGCGGCGGGTTCCAATACCGCTACGGAGTGCTCCAGGCGAAGGTGTTTGTGCCAGGTGCTGGCAGACAGGTCGCGAACTGGCCTGCGGTGATCGCGCTCGGACAGGTCTGGCCCAAGGACGGCGAGGACGACGTGATGGAGAACCTGAGCGGCACCATCTGCTCTCACTTCCACAGTCCCGGATATGCGCCTGGCGGGCCGCTCGGCGCCTGCGATCCCGGATTCACGCCGGGCTGGCACATCATCTCCTCCAACTGGGAGCCCGGAAACGTGACCTGGTACTACGACGGGATCGAGATCGCCCATATCAGGGAAGGCGTCACCTCAGCACCGATGTACATCGCTCTGGTCAACAGCGTTTCGAGCAAGGCTCCGCAGCTGGCGATGCCGGCCGCCATGCGCGTCTCATACGTACGCGTGTGGCAGAAGGCGAAGCGCGCCGGCAGTTAGCAGCGGTCAAGCTACTTCAGGCTCTCCCGATGCTCGGCCCGGGCCTTCGCCACCTCCGGCGACGGAACCACCACAACCGGAATGTCGGCATGCTGGATGATGTGGCTTGAGACGCTGCCGAGCATCAGGGACTTGATGCCGGTGTGGCCACGGCTGCCACACACGACCGCGTCGGCGCCGATCGCGGTTGCCTCGTTGAGGATCGCGTCGGGGATGGTTGTGTCGACCACCGCGGTGGCCCCAACCGCCTCGAGCCCCGCGTCCGCGGCGAGCGCCGCGCCCTCCTTGGCACGTTCACGGCCGCGCTCCTCCGCCTCCTTGTCGATCTCGTCGTAGTCGGCGATCATCCCCATCCCGCCGCCGACACGGGCCATGGTGTCGATGAAGCGCTGCCAGACGGTGAGGACTGTCACCGACTTCCCGTCGAACAGCTTGGCTGCCTGCTGGATGGCGGCCTTGGCGTCTTCGGAGCCGTCATAGGCGATCAGAATCACGGGTGCTCCTAGGGTTTCGGGACTCGTTACAGCATGGACGCTACCCAAATGCGACCGTGCGCGACGAGTGGACTGCCGCAGCATGCACGCGCGCCGGCCGCAGCCGGAATGTGTCCGCTTGTCCAACCGACTGGCCCTATCTTGTTCCCCGCGGAGCGTCCGGGCGCCCCGGTGCTGCATTACGCTCGAATAGTGGTTGATGGCGCGGAGGGCGCAACGTTGAACGAAGGTGAGGAGGCGGCCGCAGACGTCTGTCTGCGGAACGTCGTCAAGAGGTTCGGGGACACCGTTGCTGTCGACGACCTCACGCTCGACATCAACCATGGCGAGTTCTTCAGTCTGCTCGGCCCCTCGGGGTGTGGCAAGACCACCACGCTGCAGATGATCGGAGGCTTTGAGACTCCGTCCGAGGGGCAGGTTTACCTCGGCGATCAGGACGTCAGTCGAGTGCCGCCGTACAAGCGGGACGTCAACACGGTGTTCCAGTCCTACGCGCTGTTCCCGCATCTCAACATCCACGAGAACATCGCCTTCGGGCTCCGCCGCAAGAAGCTGCCGAAGGCTGAGATCGAGCGCCGCGTGACCGAGGCTCTCCAGCTCGTCGACCTGCCGGGCCACGAGCACCGCAAGATCGCGCAGCTTTCGGGTGGCCAGCAGCAGCGGATCGCGCTGGCGCGCGCGCTCGTCAACCGCCCGCGCGTGCTGCTGCTCGACGAGCCGCTCGGCGCCCTCGACCTGCAGCTGCGCAAGGCGATGCAGGTCGAGCTCAAGCGAATCCAGCAGGAGGTCGGGATCACGTTCGTCTACGTGACGCACGATCAGGAGGAGGCGATGGTCATGTCTGACCGCCTGGCCGTGATGAACAAGGGTCGGATCGAGCAGCTGGGCACTCCCGACACCGTCTACGAGAAGCCCAGCACAGCGTTCGTCGCCGGCTTTCTGGGCGCGTCGAACCTGCTTTCCGGCACCGTCAAGTCGCGCGGCGGCCCCGGGTCTGCCGCTGAGATCGTGCTCACCAGTGGCTCCCAGATCCGCGTTGACGCAGACCGCGTGCTGGGCTCGGCAACCGATGTGCAGATCGGTGTCCGCCCCGAGAAGTTGACGATCGCACCTGTTTCGGCGGCGGTACCGGAGGGGCGGAACGCGCTCATCGGGAAGGTCGTGCTCGCGACCTTCGTTGGCGTCAGTCACCAGTACACGGTCGAGAGCGCAACCGGCGGGCAGCTGGTCGCGTACGTCCAGAACCTCGGCAGCGGCTATGTCCCGACGCTGGGTGAGGACGTGTGCCTGACCTGGCTCCCCGAACACACCTTCGTCGTATAGGCCGGGGAGAACCAGATGCATATGGCAGACGACGACAACGCTCGAAGTGTCACAGGGGCGAGCGCGGATATCACGCAGATTGATCCCGCGCTGTTACGCGGGCTGACCGAGGCACGTCACTCCCGGCGTACCTTCCTTCGCGGCGCGGGCATCGGTGGTGGCGCGCTCGCAGTGAGCGCCTTCCTGTCGGCCTGCGGCATCAAGGGCACGGAGGCGACGGGGAGCACCCAGGCGTTCGATTGGACGGCCTGGTGGTCACGCCAGAAGCAGCACGGGGTCCTCAACTTCGCCAACTGGCCGCTCTACATCGACACCGACCACGGTCAGCACCCGTCCCTTGAGAAGTTCACGGCCGAGACCGGGATCAAGGTCAACTATTACGAGGTCATCCAGGACAACGCGCCGTTCTACGCACAGATTTCGCCGACACTCCGCGCCGGAAAGTCGATCGGCTACGACATCATCGTCATGACCGACAACGACTGGACCACGATCGAGCTGTTCCGGATCAACGGGTGGGCGACGCCGCTCGAACACGGCCTGATCCCGAACTTCTTCATCAACGCCACGCCGCTGGCGCGTAATCCGAGCGTCGACCCAGGCAACGAGTTCACGATCCCATGGCAGTCGGGGTTCACGGGGATCGCATATGACCCGACCAAGATCAAGCGCAAGATCACCAGCGTCCACGACCTCTGGGACCCAGCCTTCAAGGGACACGTCGGAATGATGAGCGACAACACCGAGCTCGGCTCCCTGGGTCTGCTCGCGATCGGCGTCGACCCCGCGACGTCCACGCAGGACGAGTGGAAAAAGGCGGCCAAGTTGCTCGAGCAGCAGCGCAACGACGGTCTTGTGCGGCAGTACTACGACCAGAGCTACATCAAGGCGCTTGAGAACGGCGACGTCTGGATCACGCAGGCGTGGTCAGGCGACATCTTTCAGGCCAACAACAGCGGCTACCCGCACCTCGAGTTCATCGTGCCCGATGAGGGGATGATGGTCTGGACGGACGTGATGATGGTCCCGCTTCATGCGCAGAACCCGGTCGACGCGATGATGTGGATGAACTTCTATTACCAGCCCCCGATCGGAGCGATGGTGGCGGACTGGGTCAACTACATCACCCCCGTCGGCAACACCCAGCCGATCCTGAAGCGGACCGACCCGGCGGTCGGGAACAGTCCACTCGTGTTCCCGACGAAGGAGATGGTTTCCAAGGCCAGGCAGTACTACGCGTACAAGGACTACGACGAGTTCAACGCCTGGAACAACATCTTCAACCCGATCATCCAGTCCTGAGCAACGAGTCGTACGGTGACCTGGAGAGCGCGACTCGGCCCCTACATTCTCGGTCTCCCAGCGGGATTCTGGCTGATCGTCTTCTTCGCGATCCCGATGATCTCCGTGCTGTCGGTCTCGCTGATGACCGGCAATCCCGAGCAGGGCTTCACCCTGACGTGGCACTTCGCGACCTTCTGGGATGGCCTCAAGGCCTACCACACGCAATTCCTGCGCTCGTTCGAGTACGGAGCGCTGTCCACGCTGGCAGCGCTAGTGATCGGCTATCCGATGGCCTATTGCATCGCCTTCCGTGGTGGCCGGCACAAGTCGACGCTGCTGTTCATCATCCTGCTGCCGTTCCTGGTCTCGTACGTGATCCGGATGCTGTCCTGGAACTTCCTGCTGGCAGATCAGGGAATCATTCTGGGCACCCTCAAGAACATCGGGATCCTGCCGCAGAGCGCGCGGGTGCTGTCGACGCCTTTCGCCGTGATCACCGGACTGACCTACGACGCGATTCCGTACATGGTGCTGCCGATATACGTGGCGCTGGAGAAGATCGATCGCCGCGTGATCGGCGCCGCCGGTGATCTCTATGCAAGCCCCACCGGGGCCTTCATGCGAGTTGTGCTGCCGCTGAGCTCGGCCGGCATCTTCGCCGGCTTCCTGCTGGTGTTCGTCACCAATGTGGGCGACTACGTTGCCGCATCGATCCTCGGCGGCCCGGGCACGACGATGATCGGCAACGTGATCCAGACGTCGTATCTGGAGGACCTCGATTACCCGATGGCCGCCGCGCTCTCGTCGATTCTGATGATCGTCCTGCTGGTCGTGATCTGGCTGTACGCGCGGTCCTTCGGAACCGAGGCGATCGAGGAGGCGGTCACATGAGCCGTCCGCTGGCCCCGGTGCCGGAGTTCCTGGAGCCCCCCGATCCCGACCGGCAGGCCGACGTGACCTCCAGGCGGCTCCGCAGACGTCACGGGCCCGGCCATTACATCCTGCCGCTGTGGACCGGCCTCGTGATCTTCTGGACGGTCGTCCCGATCCTCGTGATGGTCGTCTACAGCTTCAACAAGTCTCCGAACCAGCGAGAGACGTTCCATTGGTACGGGTTCACCACCTATTGGTATCGACACGTCTTCCAGATCCCCGATCTCACGCACGCACTGGTCAACTCGATCGTCGTCGCCTGCGCGTCGACGTTGATCGCGACGCTGATCGGAGTGCCGATGGCGATGGCGCTGGCGCGCCACCGCTTCTTCGGCCGCACCGCGATCGAGGCGACCGTGTTCGTCGACATCGCCGCGCCCTCGGTCGTGGTCGGCGCATCGCTGCTGGCACTGTTCCTCACCCTCAACGTCGATCGCGGCCTGATCACGATCATCATCGCGCACGTCGCGTTCAACGTCGCGTTCGTGATCATCGTCGTGCGCGCTCGGATCGTCGGCCTCGACCGCTCGATCGAACGCGCGGCCGCGGACCTCGGCGCCGGGCCGTGGACCACGTTCCAGAAGGTCCTGTTCCCGCTGATCCTGCCGGGCATCCTGGCCGGAGCGATGCTGTGCTTCGCGATGTCGATCGACGATTTCATCATCACGGAATTCGTGGCCGGTCAAACGCTCACGTTCCCGCTGTGGGTGTACGGCTCGGTGAAGGTCGGCATCCCGCCGCAGGTGTTCGTGATGGGAACGATGATCTTCGTCTTCGGAGTCGCGCTGGCGCTCGTCAACTCGTACTTCGCGCGCCGCACCGCCAAGGCCGAGGCCACTGCGTCGCGGGTCGCGGCGGCGGCGGCCGCCGCCGGGGCCTGACGCGAGCTGCGCGCCTGACTGAGGTGCGCGGTCAGGTCATACAAACGTTGATGCCGGCCGTGCTCCACTCAAGGCGACACGGGCACGTGTCGCTGCGTATTCCGGAACTACCCCTCCCGGTTGATCGCAGTGCACATGCCCCTGCCCGACTCACGCTTCATCAGGACTGTTCTCCTTGTGTGGACGGTGCTTGCCGTCGCCGCCATCATCGGCGTCACGAAGCCCGCCATGGCTGAGCGCGTCGGCCGCGACGATCATGCCGGGGCGGCCGCCCATCGGCACGCGCTGACCGCCGCGGCGCAGTCACGGCGACGCCATCACCGGCGCCGGCCGACCAACCGACAGCGACGCCGACCGACGAAGCACCACCGTCTAAGACCGACGAAGCGCCGTCACCACCGCCACCGCACTCGCCGGCACACCCACAAGCCGGTTGCGAAGACTCAAACGAGTCAGCCGACGCCGGACCGGCCGACGCAGCCCGCGCAGAGTCAGCCGACGCAGCCTGCGACGCCCTCGAACTCAGCCGCCTTCTCTCCGGCTCTGCCGGCGGCCGGCGTCGCCGCCTGGAACGTCATGCAGTCGTGGTCCGCCTCAGACGTGGATCGCGAGCTGAACGACTACGCAAACCTGCACGCCACCTGGGTGCGCACCGACTTCGAGTGGGATCAGATCGAACCATCGCAGGGCGTCTACGACTGGGGCCCGTTTGACCAGATCGTCTCGGCGGCCCGCGCGCGCAACATAAACGTCATCGCGACCGTTGATTACACGCCTGCCTGGGCCAACGGCGGGCATTCCGACGATCGCTACGGGCCCACCTCGGCGCCGGCGTTCGGGACGTTCGCCGGCCAGGTCGCGAGCCGATATGCCCCCGAGGGCGTTCATGTGTACGAGATCTGGAACGAACCGAACATCTCGTTCTGGCAGCCAAGCGCCAACCCTCAGGCCTATACCGCCGTGCTCTGCGCGGCATACAGCGCGATCCACGCGGCTGATCCAGAGGCAATCGTGCTCACCGGCGGCATGAGTCCCGCCGGAACCGGGCCGACGACGTACTCGCCGCAGGCATGGCTGTCCGCCCTCTACGCGGACGGGGCCGGCAACTGCTTCGACGGCGTCGCCATGCATCCGTATGTGGACGATTCGATCACGGCCGTGGGCGATCTCGGAAATAACTGGGATCTGATGTCCGCGGCTTCCGTGCCCGACAACCTGCGCGGGATCATGAGTGACCACGGCGACGCTGCGAAGCGGATCTGGGCCACCGAGGTCGGATGCAACTCCACCACCCTGGGGGACACCGAGTGCGCGAGCCGGCTGGGACAGGCCCTTGCCCAGTGGCGGAGCTACGCCTGGGCGGGTGCGCTCTGCTGGTTCACGTACTGGGACCCGAACGCCTATGGGCTCGTCGACTCAAACTGGAACCCACGGCCGGAGTGGTACGCGTTTCAATCCGCGGCGGCGGAGTACTGACCGCACGGGGTCCGCACCCGCCAAGTCGCGTCGGGCTGGACCTGACTCACCCGACAAGCTTGTGGTCGAGCGCGTACCGCACCAGCTCGGCGCGGTCGCTCAGCCCCAGCTTCTGCTGGATGTGAGCCCTGTGGGTCTCGACGGTCCGCACCGATAGGTAGAGCTCCTCGGCGACCTGGGCGTTGGTGTACCCGAGCGCCACCAGTCGCAGGATCTCGAGCTCACGTTCGGACAGGCCGTCCGGCGGGCCCGGCGGCGGTTCGGATGCGACCTTTGCACCCAGCCGCGGGTTCAGGTAGCGCTCGCCGGCCACGGCGGCCCGAACTGCCTGCACAAGCTCAGCGTCGGCTGACTCCTTGAGCACGTAGCCCAGCACTCCGGAGCTGAGCGCGCTGCGCGCGTAGGCTGGCTCGTTCTGCATCGTCAGGACGACGATCTGGGTGTCGGGGAACTCCTCACGGAGCTTCGGGATCGCTTCGATGCTCGGCTCGCCGGGCATGTTCAGATCCAGCACCAGCACGTCGGGATGGTGGCCGCGCAGGTAGCGACGGGCGCTCTCCACATCCTCAGCCTCGGCGACGACGTCGAAGCCGTCCTCGCCGTCGAGGAGTTGCCGCAGTCCGCGACGGACGATCGCGTGATCATCCGCGATCACGATTCTGATCGGCCTGGTCGCTGAATCCAGATCAGTCATCGGGCTCCAACTTACACCGCTCACCGTGAACCTCGCAATGTGGGGGACCTGTCCCGCGGGTGTGATCAACCACGTGAGTGGTGCGGACAAATACGGACCCGCTGAGATCCTCCCGCGGGGCGCAAGCGACCGCCCGCTGCGCGGCCAATACTCCGCAATACTCCCCAACATGCCCGCAGGCAGGGACATCGGCCAGCTCCCATTCGATTCGCTCTACCGTCACGGCTACGTTCGCGTCGCCGCCGCGGTTCCGCGCGTGCGCATCGCCGACCCGGCCTTCAACGCCGAGCGCACGATCACTCTCGCCCATCAGGCCGATCAGCAGAACGCGGCGCTGGTCGTGTTCCCCGAGCTCGGCCTCTCCGCCTACACCAGTGAGGATCTGTTCCGCCAGGACGCCCTGCTCGACGCAACGCTCGACGCGATCGAGCAGGTCCGCGCCGCGACGGCCGAGCTGGCCCCCGTGACGATCGTCGGAGCGCCGCTGCGTGCCGAGCAGGGGCTCTTCAACGCGGCGATCGTGTTGCACCGCGGCCGGATCCTCGGCGCCGTGCCAAAGAGCTACCTGCCTGAGTACCGCGAGTTCTACGAGAAGCGCCAGTTCCGAGCCGCGCGCGATCTCATCAACGGGCAGATCGAGATCAACGGCAGCCCGGTGCCGTTCGGTCCCGATCTTCTGTTCACGGCGGCCGATGTCCCCAACCTCACGATCCACGTGGAGATCTGCGAGGACGTCTGGGCACCGATTCCGCCGAGCACCTACGGTGCGCTCGCGGGCGCGACGGTGCTCGCGAACCTTTCGGCCAGCAACATCCTCGTCGGCAAGTCCGACTACAGGCGCACCCTGTGCGCCGGCCACTCGGCCCGCACGCTCAGCGCCTACATCTACACCGCCGCCGGTGCCGGCGAGTCGACCACGGATCTGGCCTGGGATGGCCAGGCTCTGATCTACGAAAACGGCGACCGCCTCGCCGAATCCGAGCGCTACCCGCTTGAGGATGGCCTGATCAGCGCGGACATTGACCTCGACCGGCTCGTGGCCGACCGCACCGAGACCAGTTCGTGGGGGGACTCGATCCATGACCATCGCGAGCGCCTGACGAACTTGCGCCGTATCGGTATGAACCTGCTTGGGCCGGTGGGCGCGCCAGCGGGCGCGCCCAAACCGTCCTCGGGCATGACCGGCCTGGTCAGGCTCGAGCGCGAGATCGAACGCTTCCCGTACGTCCCGGCCGACCGTCGCTCCCGGAGTGAGCGCTGCGAAGAGGTCTACCGGATCCAGGTCGCCGGCCTCCAGACGCGCCTGGAGGCGACCGGCATCAGGAAGCTCGTTGTCGGGATCTCAGGTGGGCTCGACTCAACCCATGCGCTGATCGTCGCCGCCCGGGCGCTGGATCGCCTCGGCCTCCCCCGCACGAACGTGCTCGCGTACACGATGCCCGGCTTCGGCACCAGCGAGCGAACCCTGCAGAGCGCTCGCGAACTGATGGACGCGTTGGGTGTCAGCGCCAACGAGCTCGACATCCGGCCCGCGTCCCAGAGCATGCTGGAGGCGATCGGGCATCCTGCGGCCGCCGGTGAGCCGGCTTACGACATCACGTACGAGAACGTTCAGGCTGGTGAGCGCACCTCGCATCTGTTTCGGCTCGCCAACCTCCACAGCGCGCTAGTGCTCGGAACCGGCGACCTCAGCGAGCTGGCGCTCGGGTGGAGCACCTACGGCGTCGGGGACCAGATGTCGCACTACAACGTCAACGCATCGGTGCCCAAGACGCTGATTCAGTTCATGTTGCGCTGGGCTGTCGACACCGATCAGTTCGGGGCCGATGCCGGCCGCATCCTGACAGCGATCGTCGACACCGAGATCTCACCTGAGCTGATCCCGGCCATCGACGGCTCCCCGAACCAGAGCACGGAGGACACCGTCGGTCCCTACGAATTGCAGGACTTCTTCCTGTATCACGTGCTCCGATTCGGCAATCGGCCGAGCAAGGTGGCGTGGCTCGCACACCAGGCGTGGGGTGACCACGGGCGCGGAGCATGGCCCGACCTGATCCCGCCGGAGCGTCGCAACGACTACAGCCTGAGCGAGATCCAGCGCTGGCTTGAGGTCTTCCTCCACCGCTTCTTCCAAACCAGTCAGTTCAAGCGCTCGGCGATCCCGAACGCGCCGAAGGTCGGCTCGGGTGGTTCACTGTCGCCCCGTGGCGATTGGCGTGCGCCGAGTGACGGCAACGCGACGACCTGGTTGCACGAGCTGGAAAGGGGGCTTTCCGATGAGCGATGAGACCGTGGACGCCGCGCGTGAGAGGATGCGCGAAGTTGGGCAGAGCGAGGCGGCGATCCGAGCGTTCGTCTCTGCGATGGGTCAGGTTCGCAGCGGTGCGGCGACACTGATCCCGAGCGCCGAGCTCGAACCGGCCCCAGACGTGCCCGGGTTCGAGATGCTGCCTGAGGTCGATCCCAGCGTGGCGCTTGAGCGCCTCGCTGTGGTCAAGCTCAACGGCGGCCTCGCCACCTCGATGGGTCTGCAGCAGCCCAAGTCGCTGCTGGAGGCCCGCGATGGCCGTACCTTCCTGCAGATCATCGCCGGTCAGACGCTCGCGCTGCGCCGTCGCCACGGCGTGGCGCTGCCGCTGATCCTGATGAACAGCGAGGCGACCCGCGCCTCCACGCTGTCCGCGCTCGAGGAGTTCCCGGAGCTCGCGATCCCTGGTGTGCCGCTGGACTTTCTTCAGAGCATGGTGCCGAAGCTCGATGCTGGGACCATGCTGCCGGCCCGCTGGCCGGCAGCTCCCGCGCTCGAATGGTGTCCGCCCGGGCACGGTGACGTGTATGCCGCGCTGGTCGGTTCGGGGACGCTCGACGCGCTGCTGGAGCAGGGCTTCCGGTGGGTCATGATCTCCAACGCCGACAACCTCGCATCGGTGGTCGATGCGCGCATCGTCGGGCACCTCGAGCGAGAGCAGATCCCTTTCCTGATGGAGGTGGTGGTCGGCACCGCCGCGGACCGCAAGGGCGGCCATATCGCCCGCCGCCTCAGCGACGGCCAGCTGGTGCTGCGCGAGACGGCACAGACTCCGCCCGAGGACGCCGAGTCCTTCCGCGACTACCGCCGCTGGCGCTACTACAACACCAACACGCTGTGGATCGATCTGAACGCGCTGAGGGAGCGGTTCGCCGACGGCGGCTCGCTCGAGCTGCCGGTGATCGTCAACCGCAAGACCGTCGACCCGCGCGATCCCGACTCGCCGCCCGTCCTGCAGCTTGAGAGCGCGATGGGCGCCGCGATCGCCAGCTTCCCCGGCGCCCGCCTGCTGCAGGTGCCGCGGACTCGCTTCGTGCCGGTGAAGACCACGGACGACCTGCTGCTGCTGCGTTCTGACGTGTTCACTCTCGGCGAGGACTGCCGGGTCGAGCCTCGACGCGGGTCTTGAGGGGCGCCAGCCGCTGGTCGCGCTGGACAAGCGGTACTACGGGCTGATCGACGGCTTCGAGAGCAGGTTCCCGTCGGGGCCGCCCTCGCTCCGCGAGGCTCAGCGGTTCGAGGTCGTGGGCGATGTCGCGTTCGGGGCGGGTGTCAGCGTCCGTGGCGCGGTCAGGATCGAGGCGCCGCCCGAAGGAATGCGTCTCGCCGATGACTCGGTGCTCCGGGGCGATCAGTGACGCCGGGCGTCGAGGTCGAGCGCAAGTGGCTGGTGAACGAGGTGCCGCCGAAAGCGCTGGCGGCACCCGCAGAGCCGATCGAGCAGGGCTATCTCACGATCGGAACCGACGGCGCGGAGACACGCGTGCGAAGGCGCGACGGGCGCTGCACGTTGACCGTGAAGTCGGGCAGCGGGCTCATTCGGGGCGAACACGAGATCGAGCTCACCGCACAGCAGTTCGACGCACTGTGGCCCGCCACCGAGGGCCGTCGGGTCGAGAAGCAGCGGCGCAGCCTGCGCTGCCGATGATGGACTCGTGATCGAGGTCGACGTCTACGAGGGCGCGCTCCGCGGCCTGATCGTCGCCGAGGTCGAGTTCGATGACCCGTGGGGTGCTGAGTCGTTCGCCGTGCCCTACTGGTTCGGCTCGCGAGGTGACCGCGGCAGGCGGCCTACAGCAATCAGCGCTTGGCGCTCGACGGCCTGCCTCTGCCCGGCTCGCCGTGAAGCTCGTTGCGTGACCTGACATGGCCGGTCCATGCAGGTACCTGCTCGAGCAGTCCCGTCTGGCGCATGCCCCGCGCGGTTGGCGCCCCGTGCGATCAGCGGCCCTGGTGACACCCTTCCTCTGGGTCCAGCTGACTGACACGGGCGTGTAGCGGTCGAGCGCGTCCCAGGTGGCGCCGGTGATCACGCCGGTCGCCGCGATCCGATGTTTGATCTGGAACGCCCTGACGGCCTTCTGCGTCTGGGCGCCGAACTCGCCGTCGATCGTGAGCCTGTAACCGGCCGAGTAGAGATGCTCCTGGGCCCAGATCACGAGGTCGCCCTTGTTCCCCCGATAGACGCTGGCAGGTGTCCGTGCGGCATAAGGACACGAGCAGTGGGGCCGCTCCTGGTGATGTCGTTGAAGTAGGAGAGCGGGGCCGACTGCCAGTCCCACCAGCTGACGCCCGTCGCGCCGTACTGGCGGGCGAGCGCGTTGAACTGCTCGATCGAGGTCGCCGAGAGCTTGTCCCAGAGCTGTCCGAGCGGGAAGATCGGGCGGCGGTAGATCTCGTTGTATTCGTAGGTGTGCGCGAACACCGTCGGGACGGTCGTTCCAATGTCCGCCCAGTACATCTGCGGCAGGTTGTACTGGGCGCCATCCGGCCCCAGGAACACCGAGTAGGGGAAGCTCAGGTGATAATCGACGTAGGGGAACCCGGCGAGCCCGACCGGGAACCGCTTGCCGATCACTTGTCGCAGCCGCATGATGTAGCTCTGCGCCGCCGCGTACTTGCCCTCGTACTCGGACTCGGCGTCGATCACCAGGCAGTTGGCGCCGTCCTCCGCGGCGCGGGCTCCGAGGTTGGCCTCGGCAACCGGTGAGACGCCGTACACGTATTGCCAGGCGCAGACCCTGAGCCCGGCCTCGTGCAGCTCCGTGACGAGGGTCCTGGAGAACTGCGGCCACCAGCCCGTGCCGTCACTGCTCTTGATATAGACCGCCCCGATTCCGTACCTCTTGGCCTGCGCGATGATCGCGGCGACGTTGCCGTGATCGCTGGCCGCCAGCTCCCAGATCCACATCGCGCGGCCCTTGAACGGGTTGGACTTCGGCACCGTTATCGTCGATGGTGGCGGCGCGGAGGTCGTGCAGGCTGGGGTCACCTTCACGGTCGTGGTGCCGGGCGTCGTCACCGTTTCCGTGGTCGCGGTCGTCGTCGTGACCGGTGTGGTCGTGGTGGTCGTCGTGACGCTCGACGTGGTGGGGTCGGTGATCGTCTCGACCGTGGTCTGGGTGGTGGTGACCGTTGCCGTCGTCGGTACGGTCGTGGTCGTGGCTGGTCCGCTGGTGGTCAGCGTGGTCTTGATCGAACCGCTGCACGGCGTCGTCACCGTCACGGCCGCCGTGGGCGACGGGGTGGTGGTTCCGGTCAGCCCGGTCGCACCGCTGGTGGCGAGCGCGATCGCTGCGGCCGGGCCGAGCACCGTGGCCAGCAGCACTGCCAGCACGAACGCCGCGGTGCCTCCGGTTCGTGGCACAGTCGCCAGCGTCCGTCGCGCCCACGCTCGCAGCCTTGACGGCGCGTCTCTCACATCTATCCGAAACCCTCGCATCTCCATCAAGTTGCGGCCGGGAGCGGGGACGAGTCGGCGCGGAGTCGACATGAGGTGGCGCGAGGCCGGGGCGAAGGTGCCATGCCACTTCGGTGTTCGGCACCGAGGCGCCTGACCCCTGGTAACTGGGCGGGCTCGTGCACGTCGCCCCGCATGCCCGGGAGTCTTGAACGGCGCGGGCGACCTGGATCCTCTCCCATTCGCCAGGGGTTGGGGTCAGAAATTCCCACCAGGTGGGAATTTCTGACCCCAACCCCCTCAACAACAACGACGCGAGCCGTCCACGCCGCACCCGGAGGTGCGCCGCGACGGCTCGGGCCGTTGGATCGACCGTCCAGCTACTTGATGAAGAGGATCTCCGAATACTTCGGCAGCGGCCAGAGATCGTCGGCGACCGTCTTCTCCAGCGTGTCGGCGACGGCACGGACCTCACCCATCGCCGGGAAGACGACGTCGTGCATGTACTTGGCCTCTTCGAGAAGCTCGTCGGGGTGGCTCTCATCGAGGTTTGCGTGCTCGAGCGCCTTGATCTGCTCGACGAACGACGAGATCAAATCGCCGATCTCTGAGGCCATCTCCGGCTCCTCGGCCATCAGCAGCTCGGCCTTGTAACGAACGGCAGCCGGGAGCAGCAGCGTTCGCGCCATGGTCGCCGTCACCTCCGACTCGATGTTGAGCTTGGTCACGTACTGCTCGAGGAAGACCTCGTAGCGGGCGTGCAGCTCGCGCTCAGACAGGACGGCGTAGTTTGAGAACGCGGTGATCGTGTCGTCGGCGATCAGATACGGCAGCGCGTCCGGAGTCGAGGGCAGGTTCAGCAGGCCACGTCGAGCAGCCTCATCGTGCCAATCGGCTGAGTAGCCATCGCCACCGAAGACGACGGCCTTGTTCTCGTTGTAGCTCTTCTGGATGATGGGCCGGAGCACATCCTCGAGCGACTTGCCCTCGTTGAGGCCGTTCTCGAGTTCCTCTGAGAGATAGTCGACCGCCTCGGCGACGATCGTGTTGAGCACCGTGTTCGGCAGGCCGAGCGACATGCTCGAGCCGAGCGCGCGGAACTCGAACTTGTTGCCCGTGAACGCGAACGGGCTCGTGCGGTTGCGGTCGCCGCCGTGAAGCGGCAGCGGCGGCAGCACCGGTGTGCCGAGACCGAGGAACGACTCCGGTGTGGAGGATCCAGCTTCCCCGGCTGCGATCGCCTCAAAGAGCTTCTCGAGCTCACTGCCCAGGAAGATCGAGATGATCGCCGGAGGCGCCTCGTTGGCGCCGAGGCGGTGATCCTGACCGGGGGAGGCGACGACCGCGCGCAGCAGGCCCTGGTGCTTGTTGACGGCCTGGATGACCGCCGTGCAGAAGAACAGGAACTGCAGGTTCTCGTGCGGGGTGTCGCCCGGCTCGAGCAGGTTCTCGCCCTCATCGGTGCCGACTGACCAGTTGTTGTGTTTGCCGGAGCCGTTGATCCCTGCGAACGGCTTCTCGTGCAGCAGGCACACCATCCCGTAGCGGCGAGCCACGTTCTGCAGGATCTGCATCGTCAGCTGCTGGTGATCGGACCCGACGTTCGAGTTCTCGAAGATCGGCGCGACCTCGTACTGGCCCGGGGCGACCTCGTTGTGTCGGGTCTTGATCGGGATTCCAAGCTTGGCCAGCTCCTGCTCGCACTCGAGCATGTAGGCCAGCACGCGCTCCGGAATCGAGCCGAAATAGTGGTCGTCGAGCTCCTGGCCCTTCGCCGGCTTGGCACCGAACAGCGTGCGTCCGGTCGTCACGAGGTCGGGACGCTCGAAGAAGTACTGCTCGTCGATCAGGAAGTACTCCTGCTCCGGCCCGACAGTCGTGAACGCGCGGTCGACATCCTTGCCGAACAGCTTCAGTGCGCGGACGGCGGACTTTGACATCACGTCCATCGAGCGCAGCAGCGGGATCTTGGCGTCGAGCGCCTCCCCGGTCCAGGAGACGAAGGCGGTCGGGATGCATAGCAGCGCGCCGTTCGGGTTCTGGAGGATGAAGGCCGGGCTGGTCGGGTCCCAGGCGGTGTAACCACGGGCCTCGAAGGTTGAGCGGATCCCACCTGACGGGAACGACGAGGCGTCAGGCTCGGCCTGAATCAGCTCCTTGCCGGAGAACGATGCGAGCGCGGTGCCCTCCCCGGTCGGCGCGTAGAAGCTGTCGTGCTTCTCGGCGGTCAACCCGGTGAGCGGCTGGAACATGTGCGAGTAGTGGGTTGCGCCGTTCTCGAGCGCCCACTCCTTCATCGCGAGTGCGACGGAGTCAGCCAGTGAGGTGTCGAGCGGCTCGCCCTTGGCAAGTGTCTGCGACAGCCGCTTGTAGACGTCCTTCGGGAGGCGCTGGCGCTGGATTGCCGGGCTGAAGACGTTCTCCCCGAAGATCTGGTTGTCAGCGACCGTCAGGTCTGGCGCACCCAGCGAGGCCCCATCCGGGGTCCATTGCGCTGCGTACACGTTCTGCTGGCGAATGCGGGTCATACGTGAGTTGTTCCTTCCTATTCGCGCCTCGGCGGCGAAGGCGTGGGCGAGCAGTCGCGCGCGGGGCGCGACAGATGCCAACCTAGCTCACGACCCCAGCGCGGTCACTATCCAAATGTCCAAAACTCCCGGTAGCCGAGCCCGGGGGCGAGGGCCGGGTCGTGCCCGTAGGTGAGGGCTGGGTCGTGCACCCAGGTGGGGTGAGCCGAGGCTGACTCTGTCGACGTCCCGCTCCTGTGGTGGGCAAAACGTCGACAGAGTGCACCGGCGTACCTCCTCCCGGGAGGTGTGGGGGCGGCTCAGGCCCGGAACGGTCGGTGCCAGACCGCTCAACCCGAGCCGCTCAGGCCCAGACCAGCTCGCGCTGCTCGCGCTGTCCCGCTGCAGTGCAACCGCTCAGCTGCTCGGCCAGGACGCGCCGCTGCCGCTCGGTCAGGGCGCCGATCGGCTTGATCTCGCTGACGCCGTTGCGTTCGAGGAACTTGCGGCAGCGAGTGCTCCCCCAGCGGCGCTGGGACATCAGCAGTTCACCGACCGTCCACCTGCGCACAGCGTCGGGGCATTCGAGGATCACCTCTGCGGCTGAGGTTTCGCCCTCGGCGATACGCCGCTTGAGCTCAGCACGAGCAAGACGGATGGCGTTGGCGTGCTCGAGCGCGCGAAGGCGCTGGGGCTCAGTCGGGATCTGCGATGTTTCCGTCATCGAGCGGTCCTCTCCGTCTAATCACAGGCGTATGCGGTTGGCGTTTGTGCCGATCGGAGGACGTAGGCACGCGCCACCCCAACCGGATGCTGCTACTCAGAACTTGTTGTCTCGTATTTGGCCGACAGCGCGTGTGGCGCTCCCGCCTCCGACCCCCGCTCCATCTGGAAGCGCGTCGTCGCTGTGGCCTCTCGAACTGAACGTCACGCTATCGCGCCCACGCCCGTAACAGCAAGGTCACAAATGCTGAACCGTTTGCTTAGAGCGTAGTTTTTATGTGGCGGCGGTTCGTCGCCATTTACAACCGAATCGGTTGTAAATCTCAGTCGACGGAGGGGAGCGGTCCGTGCTCGGCCTCAAAGGCTCGCTTCGCCTGGCCGAAGATGGCGAGCGCCTCGTCCAGCACAACCGCGTCGTGGGTCGCCATGACACTCGTCCTCAGCAGCGCGCCGGCCGGAGGCACCGCCGGGTGGATGGCGAGGTTCACGAACACTCCGGCCTCGTAGAGAGCCTTCCACAGGAACACGGCCTTCCAGTCGTCGCCGACCACGACCGGAACGACCGGTGTGACGATCTCAGTGCCGTCGGCCATGTGTGCCGGGGGGAGGACCTTGAAGCCGAGTTCGCCGAGGCCACGGCGAAGGTAGGCGGCATTGGCGAGCACCCGGGCGAACAGCTCGCGGCCCTCGTCCGAGCGGCAGATCCTCACCGCGGCGAGAGTCGCACCGACCGCGGCCGGGACGCCGGAGGCCGTGAAGATGAACGGGCGGGCGGCGATTCTCAGGTACTCGATCACCTCGCCGGAGCCTGCGATCACGCCGCCGCAGGAGGCGAGCGACTTCGAGAACGTGGCCATTCGCAGATCGACCTGGTCCTCGACGTCGAACAGCTCACACGTGCCCGCGCCGCGGGCACCGAGCACACCGAACGAATGGGCTTCGTCGACCATCAGGCGCGCGCCGTACTGCTTGCTGAGCGTGAGGATCTCGGGCAGCGGGGCGACGTCGCCCTCCATCGAGTAGACGCCGTCGACGACGACCAGGATGCCGCCGCCGTCGTCCTGAGCCTTGACCAGCTGTTTCTCCAGCAGGTCTATGCGGCCATGGCGGAACGGGCGCAGCTTGGCCCGTGAGAGCAGACAGCCGTCGAGGATCGAGGCGTGGTCACCGGAGTCGGCGATCACCGTGTCCTGTGGTCCGAGGATCGTCCCGAGCGCGCCGAGGTTCGCCTGATGGCCGGTCGTGAAGACCAGCGCATCCTCGGTTCCCATCCAGTCGGCGAGCTCGCGCTCCAGCTCGACGTGGAGGTCGATCGTGCCGTTCAGGAAGCGGGAGCCGGTGAGGCCGGTGCCATAACGGTCGAGTGCGTCTCTGGCGCCCTGCTTTACGCGCTCGTCGCCCGTCAGCCCCAGGTAGTTGTTGGAGCCGAGCATGATCCGGCGCTTGCCCTCCATCTCGACCACGGGCAGGGTTGGGCCCTCGAGCACTCGGAAGTACGGCAGCGCATCGATCTCGCGCGCCGCGCGGAGCTGGTCGAGCCGCTCGAACTCGCGGGCCTTGGCAAACACGTCGATCGGGGTCATGCGCGCCCGAATCGTAACGTTTGAACCGCGCCGGTCGCGCTGTCACCATCAGGGGCGGTGCAGGCCGAGGCGACTTCCGTGGCTGAGTCGACTGCCGCGGCGGAGGCTGCGGCAACGGGTGTCGAGGTTCGCGTCGAGATCCGGCCACCCTGGCCGTTTCGCCTGCCGCGACGCAATGGCATGGACGGACTCACCCAGGTGCGCGGAGGGGTGCTGCACCGGTTGCTGCATGAGCGCGAGCTGCAGCATGAGCGCGAGGATCCCGTGCACGTGCGCATCGCACAGCTCAGCTCCGGCAACGTGCTGATCGGGGCGCGGGCTGCGCATCGAGAGCTCGGAGAGCGAGCGATCGTGCGGATGCGGCGGGCACTCGGCGTCGACCTGGACCTGCGCGAGTTCCACGACGAGTTCTGTCGTGACCCATTGATCGGTGCCGCCGTGCGGGCAGACCCGGCCGTGCGCCCGGCCGGACGGCCGGAGCCGTTCGAGGCGCTCGCGTGGGCCGTCACCGAGCAGCTGATCGAGTACGAGCGCGCAGCAGCGATCCAGCGCCGGATGGTGGCCGCGCTTGGCCGGCGCGATCGCTCAAGCGGCCTGCGCGACTCCCCCAGCGCGACCGCCTTCGCACGCGTCGCCCCCGCCCGGCTGGAATCGTTTGACCTGTCGGCGTCCCGGGCTGTCACGCTCGTCAAGGTCGCGCGAGAGGTCGCCGCTGGGCGAATCGAGCTCGACTGCCGCGACCACGACGCCCAGGCCGCGGGCTGGCGCAGGCTGCGCGCGATCCGAGGGATCGGCAGCTGGACCGTAGAGGTCACGGCGCTGATCGGCCAGGGCCGCCTGGACCAGATACCGGCGGGCGACCTCGGGCTGATCAAGTTGGTGGGGCGCCTGCTCTCCGGCGGCGATCCCTACGCCCGCGCAAGCGAACAGCAGGTACGTGACTGCTTTGCGCGCTTCGGTCGCTGGCAGGGGCTGGCCGCCAACTACGCGCTGCGCTCAGCCGGGCTCGGGGTCAACGCGATCGTCGGGTAGCCGAGCGCCACGCCCGTGGGCTGCGGCCATGGCAGCCCGGGCGTCCGGTCGAAGCCGGTCCTCAGACGCCCTGGCCCTGCAGGAGCTCGTTGGTCGATGCGTCCGTGATCGCGTTGGGGTTGTTGATCAGATGGTTCTGCATCATCCAGGTGCCGAAGGTGTTCCATTGGGCCTGCTTCATCCATCCCCAGACCTTCTCGCCCGGTGGGAAGAAGTACGGCATCGCGGAGTTCAGGATCGAGAGCTGGAGCGCCTTCTGGGACGCGAGCGCGGGAACGGCCTTGACCAGGTCAGCGACGGCACGGACCGGGTTTGCCCGCGCCGCGCGGTAGCCGCGCGCGACCGCCTGGACGAACCGCCGCAGCAGGCCGGCGTGATCCACGATCGAACCCTTGCTAACAACCAGCACCAGCCCATCGTAGGTCGGGTAGCCGGGCTTGCTGAGCAGCTGCTGGAGGCTCGCGGGCCACTCGGTCGCGTCCGGCTCGGCGAAGGTGGTCGTGGCCGGTGATGACGTCGTGGTGGAGGTCGTGCTCGACCTTGTCGCGCCGGTCGTGGTTGCGGGCGTCGTCGTGACCGAGGTCGAGGTGCCCGTCGTCACGGCTTTGCCTCCGGAAGGCTCCTTCGGCACCGGAACCGTGATCGCCGATAGCGGACCGTGCACCAGTGCTCCGACTCCGACGACCGGTTGGCCGGCGTTTCGGTGCAGGAAGATCGTCGGCTCCGAGGCGACGCCGAACAGTGCCTGCCCCCCGTGCACCATGTCGACCGCGTTCTCTCCGGACTGGGGAACGACGATGTGGACATTGAGGTCGGTCTGCGTGAAGTAGCCGCGGGCCTGCGCCTCGTAGATTCCCGCGTAGAAGGCGTTGGGCTGACCCGCGAGCGCCACCGTGATGTTGTTTGCGGTGTCCGCAGGCGGATGGATCGTGTTTGTGATCTCGCCGCAGCCGGCCACAGCCACCGCGGCCAGCGCCGCGCACATGATCGCGGCGGGCGCACGCAGGCCGCGCGCACGGGAAGCGGCTGAACGACGGTGTTTCATCTCGGTGACTGTATGTCTCTCTGACGGTGTACCCAGGGCAGCGCGCGTCGCTCAACGAGCGTCAGCAGCGCAAACACAAGGATGGCGAATGCCGCCAACACGAACACGGTGGCAAACGCTTCGGCTGTCTCCAGGTTTGAAACGGTCACGGTCAGCAGACAGCCGAGACCCGAGCTGCATCCGGCCTGCTCACCGAGAATCGCCGCAATCACGGCAAAAACCGCCGCCACCTTGGCGCCCGCGAGAACCCCGGGAAGCGCGCTCGGCAGCTCAACGAACCTGAGTGCCTGCATGCGACCGGCGTCGAACGTGCGCAGCAGCTTGATCAGGTCCGGATCGACGGATTCCAACGCGGCCAGTGACGTGACCAGAATCGGAAAGAACGAAACGAGCCCGATCACGATCAGCTTGGGCAGTAGTCCGAAGCCCAGCCACACAACGAGCAGCGGCGCGAGGATCGGGATCGGGATCGCCTGCGAGCCGATGAGCACTGCATAGGACGCGCGGCGCACGGTGGCTGAGAGGTGCAGGGCCAAGGCAGCGAGCAGACCGAATGCGCCACCCAGCGCGATGCCCAGGCAGATCTCCAGCGCTGTGGGCTTGAGGTTGTGCCAGAGCGTGCCGCGGTCATTGACCAGCGCACTCACGACGTCGACCGGCGAGGGCAGGACCAGCGAGCTGACGCCGCTGATCGTCACGTAGAGCTCCCAGATCCCGAGCAGCAGCAGGATCCCGGCAAGCGGAAGGAGCCAGCGGCTCACACCGGCGCCCCGAGCCTCGCCAGCACCCTGGCCCGTAGCGCCACGACCGCTGGGTCGGTCGCGACCCGCGGGCGCGGGAGATCGACTGCAAGCGACCCGACGATCCGGCCCGGCCGTGACGACATCACCGCCACCCGATCGCCGAGCAGGACGGCCTCCTCGACGTCATGCGTGACGAGCAGGACGGTCCGCGGCTCACTGTCCAGCAGCCGGGCGAGCCACCCCTGCATCTCGGTGCGGGTGATCGCGTCGAGCGCCGCGAACGGCTCGTCGAGTGCCAGCACAGGCTTGCCCGCCAGCAGCGTCCGCAGGAACGAGACGCGCTGGCGCATGCCTCCGGAGAGCTCATACGGGGGCGCCTGCTCAAAGCCACTGAGCCCGAATCGCTCGAACCAGGGAACGACCTGATCGCGCGCCCGCTGGCGCGCGATCCCCTTGACCCGCAGCGCCAGCGCGGCATTGTCGACGGCGGAGAGCCATGGCAGCAGCAGGTCTCGCTGTGGCATCAGCGTCGCCGGTGCGCTCTGTACAAGGCCGGCGTCCGGTCGCTGCAGCCCGCAGATCAGTTCGAGCAGCGTCGTCTTGCCGCAGCCGCTGGGGCCCACGACGGCCACGACCTCACCGCTCGCCACCGTCAGCGACAGGTCGTGCAAGGCTTCGACCGGCTCGCCGCCACGACGCGCGGCGAATGTTCGGGAGACTCCGTGGAGCTCGACCAAGTCAGGCGGCCTGGGGTCTGGTCAGCGCCTTGACGAACTCCTCGAGCTGATCGGTGCGCCAGCATTCGAACGCCTCGCAGAACTGCTCGTAGACCGAGATCACGCTGTCGCCGTAGTTCCAGTACAGCTTCGGCTCGGGGTTGAGCCAGAACGTGCGGCCGGCCTTGGCGGTGATCGCCGCGAACAGATCCTCACGCGGCGGGCGGCCGTTGGTGCGGGCGTCGCCGAGCACGATCACGGTGGCGCGTGGGTGCAGCTCATCCTCGATCTCGGCCAGGAATTCGCTCCAGACGCGCCCGTAGTCGGTGTAGCCCGAGACATCAGCCACGCCGGCATCGCGTGCGATCGCCGCCGCCGCGGCGCGGAAATCGCGCTCACGTTGGAACACCTCGGTGACCTCGGAGATCCGCTCGATGAATACGAACGAGCGCTGTTTGCGAAACGCGTCGTGCAGGGCGTGCAGCACGCTCAGGAAGAAGGTGCTCGCGCTCGTGACCGAGGTCGAGACGTCGCACAGCACGAACAGCTCGGGCCGCCGCGGGCGCCTGGGGCGGTACTTGAGCTCGACGGGCACACCGCCGGTCTGCAGCGACGCGCGCATCGTCGCGCGGACGTCGACGTGCGCGTGACGGTTGTGCCCGCGTTGCTCACGCCCCTGAGAGGCGAGCCGCCGGCGCAGCTGTGCGACCACCTTATGAACGGCGGCGAGGTCCTGGACGGGGCCGCCCGGCAGCGATCGGTCCAGATAGGTCAGCGGACGCTTCGGTGGCAGTGATTGAGTCCGCTCGATCTGGGCGCGCTCGAGTTCGCGTCGCAGCGCCTGCTCGAACTGGCGCAGCTGCTCACGCGGGGTGCCCTCCCGACGCGGATCGTCCTCGGGCAGGTCCGGTTGCGGCTCGGTGCGCAGCCCGAGCGCGCGTCGGATGCGCTGAACGTCGACCCCGAGCACACCCGATCCGTTGCCTCTGCCAAACGCCGCGATCGCCAGCCGGGCGAGGTCGCGCAGGTCAGAGTCGGAGCCGTCCTCGAGCGCCTGCGCGATCTGGCGACGCAGCTCGTCGAGGTCGACCTCCTCGCCACCGACCCGCGTCTGCGGCTCGGAGACCTCGAGTCTGACCGCCTGCATCTCCGTGGCGCGGAAGAAGAACCGATCGAACGCGAGGTCGAAGACACGGCGATCCTCCGGCGACTTCGCGATCGTCGTAGCGAGAGTCTCGCGGAACGCCTCCGGCGAGGACCACTCGACCAGTCGCAGAGCCTCGAATGCGTCGAGAAGCTCCGAGGTGCCGACCGCGACTCCCTCTGATCGGAGATCCTCTGCGAAGGCGACCAGCTGCCCGTCGAATTCGATCCGGTCGCCGGACATCGCCTTGAAGCGCCCCTGCAGGGAGGCGGGTTAGGCCGCTTGGACGGGTTCGAGCTTGACGCCGACCCGCTCGGCGACGGTGTCGAGGTCGGTCCGGTGCTTGACGATCACGCTCATCGTCTCCCGGAACGTGTCCTGATCGATGTCGCCCGCACCGAGCAGCAGCAGCGCTCGCGCCCAGTCGATCGACTCGGCGATGCTCGGCGGCTTCTTGAGATCGAGTTCGCGCACCATCTGGACGACCTCGACCAGCTTGCGCGCGACCATCTCAGGCAGGTCGGGCGAATGCATCCGGACGATCTCGAGCTCGTGCTCGAGATCGGGGTAGTCCAGCCACAGGTAGAGACAGCGGCGCTTCAGAGCCTCGGTCAGCTCGCGGCTGTTGTTGGAGGTGAGGATCACGACCGGATGCGTGCGGGCCTCGACTCGGCCCAGCTCCGGGATCGTGATCTGAAAGTCGGAGAGCAGCTCGAGCAGCATCGCCTCGAACTCCTGGTCGGTCTTGTCGATCTCGTCGATCAACAGGACGACCGGACTGCTCGAGGAGATCGCGGTCAGCAGCGGGCGCTCCAGCAGGAAGTCGGCGCCGAAGATGTCGTCCTGCACCTCGTTCCAGCCGGTTTCGCCGGACTCGGTCTGGATCCGCAGCAGCTGCTTGCGATAGTTCCATTCGTACAGCGCCTTGGCCTCATCGAGCCCCTCGTAACACTGCAGCCGGACCAGCTCACGGCCGAGATACTTGGAGAGTGCCTTGGCGAGCTCGGTCTTGCCCACCCCGGCCGGCCCCTCGACCAGTACGGGCTTGCCAAGCTGCGTGGCGAGGTAGGACACGAGCGCGGTCGAGGCGCCCGGCAGATAGCCGACCGCGCGCAGACCGTCTGCGACATCCTGAACCGAGGTGGGGTTCGTCGCCATGCGGCAAATATAGGGAGACAGGGCTGGGTCCGGCAGCTGGCGGGCGAAGCAGCGGCGAGCCCGCCCCTACAGTATGGGGATGTCGCGGACCTCGACCGCGTCTGCGCCCGGGACGCGTTCGAGCCGCGCCGCGCACCAGTCGATCACCGCACGCAGGGCCTCTAGCAGCTGTCGGGCCGCCTCCGCCAGTCGCGCACGTAGTTCGACCGGGACCAGTGTGAGCAACTGCTCCAGCAGTTGCGCCACCGTGTCCGGATCCACCTGACCGGCCGCGGGCGGAGCCTCCCAGCCGCGCGGCGGAATGCTGCCGTTCTGATCATCCGTCACGACTGAAGGTCACCTCCAGGTTGCCCTCGACGTAGGTCGCTGACACGGGTTTATACGCCGCCAGCGTCGGCGGCAGCATGATCGTGCGCCGCTGGCCGCCGGCCGTGACGACGAGCTCGAGCCCGACCTGGCGCAGGCCGATCTCCTCCTTCTTGGCGAACGGAATCGCCAGCCGCAGCGTGGCGCCGTGCTCGTCGCTCTCGATTGACTGCGTGATCGTGTCGTGCATGATCGCTGCCGGATCGATTTCGGTGCGGGGCGGACGGGAATCGGAATCGGCACCGAACAGCATCTCGCCGAGCTTCGTCAGCATCTCGGGGCCGATGACCTCGTCGTTGAAGTACGGCACCTCCAACACCGGCACCGGCTCGAACGCCGAGCGCACCAGTTCCAGCTGCTCGCTCTGCAACCCGCGCCAGCGGGCGAAGTAATCGCCGACGTCCTCCGGGAAGACCTTGTTGACCACGACGGCATCGGTCAGATACCCGTACAGGTTCAGATAGGTGAAGGTGCGCATCGCCTCGCCGATCACCATCCGGTCCGGCGCCATCACCAGCCGGATCGTGCTGTGGGCGGTGTCGCGCAGAATCTGATCCATCGCGATCAGGTTGGTCGAGAGTCGCTGGATGTCGTCGAACACCGCGCCCGTCGGGAGCGGGATGTCGAGCACCGTCCGTGCCAGCGGTGCCGCCGCCGCAACGATCGCGCGCTCGAACGGCACGACCCGTTCGAGCCACCATCGTGCGGCCTCCGGGAACGAGAGCAGCCTCAGCGTCTCGCCGGTCGGCGCGCAGTCGATGATGATCACGTCCCAGCGGCCCTCCTCGTGGTGCCGCTGCAGCCGCAGCAATGAGAACAGCTCATCGACCCCCGGGGGCACCGTCAGCTCCTCCGCGGAGATGCGGTCGAGCCCCCGCCGCATCAGCACCTGCCCGAACCAATCCTGAACGCCGGACCAATGGCGGCTGAGCTCGTGCTGAGCGTCGATCTCGGCAGCCTCGAGGTTGTCGGTGACCGGGTTTGGTTCAGGACCGAGCTCGGCCTGCAGCGAGTCCGACAGGCTGTGGGCCGGATCCGTGGAGAGGATCAGGGTGCGCTTACCGCGGGCGGCGCAGCGCAGCGCCGTGGCGGCAGCGACCGAGGTCTTACCGACTCCGCCCTTGCCGGTGTAGAGGATCGTGCGCGGCGTCAAGGCGCCAAAGAGTACGACTAAAGGCCGGTCTGGCCGGGGTTGGTGGTGGTGGTGCCGGTCGTGGTCGTCGTGGTGGTGGTGGTTGTCGTGGTCGTGATCGTGGTCGTGGTCGTCGTCTTGGTCGGCGTGGTGGCCGTCTTCGTGGTCGTTGTATTCGTCGGCTTCGGGATCGGAACCGTGACCGTCGGCGGGGTGCCCGTGCTCGGCCGCGTCACATCGGAGGCGGGGCAGGTTCCGCGACACACGTAGAAGTTCGTGGTGAGCTTTGCGTAGTGGCCGACCGGGTCGGTGAGGGACATCGCGAGGCTGTAGGTCCCCGCCTTCAGCTTGGGCGACTGCACCGAGCCCGTACCCGCGTAGAAGCTCTTCTTGGTGTAGACGTAGTTCTTGCCGTTGCCGCTAAGCGTGATCCCGATCGACGCGTACTTGGTCGTCTTGAAGTTCAGGTCGAATTTCCGGCCGGCGCTTGCCGTCGTCGTCTCGAGCGTCAGTTGCGGCCGCGTCAGCAGATCGCCCTCGAACTGCTGGTAGGTCGTGCAGTAGACCGAGATCTGCGTCTTCTGGCAGAGCAGCTTCAGAA
This sequence comes from uncultured Conexibacteraceae bacterium, assembly GCA_963785385.1. Taxonomy (GTDB): domain Bacteria; phylum Actinomycetota; class Thermoleophilia; order Solirubrobacterales; family Solirubrobacteraceae; genus Palsa-465. Next base: position 78,804 of record CAWAVA010000006.1, read on the forward strand.
ACCCGGTGACCAGTGTGTGGTAGCTCAGACTGTCGGGCTCGCCGGGCTGATAGAGCGACCATCCGCCGATCACGAACGACCGCAGTTCTGACTGGGCCTGCGCGTTGCCGGCGCGATAGAGCGCTGTTGCGACAGGGTCCGACGATGCCTGGGCGTAGTCGTAGAGGCCCAGCACGCTCTGGAGGAACGCGTTGATGATGTCGGTCCGTGGTGTGAACGAGTACTGCAGGTAGCGGTTGCCAAGAAGCGTCCGCACGGCGACGCCGGTCGGCGGTGCGGTCTTGAACAGCGGGAGCGCATCGTGCGCATCCGTGAGGTACTTGCGCTTGCCGGTCGCCAGGTACGCATCCGACAGCGCCTCCAGACCCGTTCCCTGCGCCATCGCGCTGACCCACGGTGGCTGACCGCCGTCGAAGTTGAAGTAGTACTCCCATGCCAGCCCGCCGCCGCGTCTCACCGCGAGCGGGAGCATCTCGTCCATCAGCGTTGCAAGCTTCTGATAGTCGCCGGGTCCGGCCTCGTAATAACCGTCGCCCTCACCGAAGCTGTGCAGCACCTGAAGCTGGATTCCCGCGCCGGCGTAGTACTCCCAGACCAGCTCCGAGCCCTGGAACTGGACCGACGCGCCGTCGGCCAGCGCCGTCCCGGTCTTCCAGTATTTCGCGTTGTTCTGCAAGGTCAGCATCAGCACGGGCAGCCGCGGGACCGTCACCTGATTGGCGGTCGCCAGTTGGGTGAGCGTGTTGGTCACGTCGGTGAGCGGCGCCGCCCGCCACTTGGTCAGGTGTTTCTCCTCGGCGATCGCCTGAGCCCAGGTTCTGAGATCACTGAGGTAGGCCGCGCTCGCGAGCGCTCCCTGGCTGCGGAGCTTCCGGAGCGCCTGGGCGAACGTCACCGTCCTCGGCTTCTTCGTCTTCTTGGTCAGGGCTGTGCGCGCAGCGGAGGCAACGGGTGCAACGCTGGCGGCGTCGGCTGTGGCGTCGGCGTTGACGTTGGCGTCGGCGTTGGCGTTGGCGTCGGCCGCGGCTCCGAGGCCCGCAATGGGCCTCGATGGCAGCGGTTCTGCCGGCAATGCCGGATCGGCTGCGGCGCCCTTCAGGTACGGGTTGTTGGTGACGTGCGTGCGTCCGTCGTGGCCGAAGACGGTCACCATGGCCGCCGACGCTTGGCCGGCGGAGATCCCCAGAACAACAGCAACGACGCACGCCGCCTCGATCAGCGGCAGGCGTCTGCTCATCGCGGTCGATATTAGGTTCGCGAGGGCCGTCGGCTGCACACTTTCGTGCGTGGCTGCAAGGGGAGCCGTATCGCGTGAGCCGTCGAACATGCCGATGCACTGATAACCGCTGTGCCGACCTGAGGTTGCGGTTTGGGGGGCAGTGGTGCCGCAGGACTTGCAGCCGGCGCAATCAGGAGCTATAGAGCAACCGTGAGCTTCATGGCTGATACTGGCCCGCGGACGACGGGATCGCGGGGCGGCGGCGCCACGCTGCCATATCGACCCGGGCTGGACGGCCTGCGAGCGCTGGCGGTCGCAGGCGTGTTCCTCTATCACGCGAACGTGAGTTGGATGCCCGGCGGCTTCCTCGGGGTCGACCTGTTCTTCGTGCTCAGCGGCTATCTGATCACGTCGCTGCTGTTGCGCGAGTGGTCGGCGCGCGGATCGCTGAAGCTCACATCATTCTGGGGACGCCGTGCGCGAAGGCTGTTCCCGGCGGTGCTGGTGGTGGTCCTGTTCGCGCTGCTCGCGACGCTCACGATCGCCCGCGATGACCTCAGCCGCACGCGTGGAGATGCCCTAAGCGCGCTGGTGTATCTCACCAACTGGCACGAGATCATCGCCAGCCACTCGTACTTCAACCAGTTCGGGCGCCCTTCGCTGCTCCAACACCTCTGGTCGCTGGCGATCGAGGAGCAGTTCTATCTGCTCTGGCCACTGATCCTGATCTTCGGTCTGACGCGACTCCGCCGACGCGGCATGATCGCGCTGACGATCGTGCTCGCGAGCGGCTCGTGCCTGCTGATGTGGCTGCTCTACAACCCCAACGGGGACCCGTCGCGGGTGTACTACGGGACCGACACACGTGCGTTCACGTTGCTGATCGGTGCGCTGCTGGCGTTCGTCTGGTCGGCCGAGACCCCGCCGCTGCGACGGCTGCGTGGGCACCGTGCGATCGCTGACGGCCTCGGCCTGCTGGCGCTGCTGGGCGTGCTGACGATGTTCTGGCGCGTCCACGATTTCGACCCGTGGATGTACAGGGGCGGATTCCTGCTGATGGCGCTCATCGGCGCCGTGCTGGTGGCTGCGGCCTCCTACCCGGGCACGATCCTCAGCCGAGCGCTCGGCTGTCGTCCGCTCGTCTGGATCGGCGCGCTCAGCTACGGCATCTACCTGTGGCATTGGCCGATCATGCAGCTGACCCGACCCGGGGTCGACGTGCCGCTGCATGGCGCGCCGCTGATCCTTCTGCAGGCGGCCGCGACATTGGCAGCCGCGGTTCTCTCGTTCCGCTACATCGAGAGCCCGGTTCGCTCCGGACATGCGCAGAGGCGCCTGAAGGCCTGGCTCGACGCCCATTCGCCCCGCGAGCGTCTCGCCTGGGTGACCGGTGGTGCCGGTGCGACCGCGGTGATTGCCGGCCTCGTGTTCGGGCTTCCTGCGCCGATCGCTGCCGCCGCTGGGCAGCAGTCGACCGCGACGGCCTCCGCCGAGCAGAGGCTGTCGCCAGGTCCCGGGGCGGCGACGGTACTTCCGGTTGGCGCGAGCCTCATCAACGCCAGCCATCGGGGCGGAACCGGCTCACATAAGCCAGGGGCGAAGGCCACGCAGAACGCGAATGCGCTGCCACCGGGGCCGATCCTCGCTGTTGGCGATTCGGTGATGCTCGGCTGCGCCCCCAATCTCGAGGCGCGACTCGGCCGACGACTCACGGTCGACGCCGTCGTCGGGCGTCAGGCGGAGGAGACGATCGAACGTCTGGCCGAATACCGGGCCGCCGGCCGGTTGCCGTCGACGGTCGTCGTGCACATCGGCGACAACGGTCCTGTCTGGTCCGCCGACATGGAGAACCTGCGCAGGGTCCTGCGGGGCGTCCCGAGGGTGGTCCTGATCAACGTCCGGCTCGCGCGCAGCTGGCAGGACGAGGTCAACGATGAACTGAGAACCTTCGCCCGCAGTTGGCCTCAGGCCGTGATCGCGAACTGGTACGCGGCCAGCACGCCTGAGATGCTCACCGACGGCGTGCACCCATCAGTGTCGGCCCGCAACGTCTTCACGCGCGTCGTGCTCGCCGGGCTCGAGCAGTCAGAGCGCCAGAGCACGGGCTGAAGAGCCCGGGAGCCGACGGCGCCACCGAGTCCGTTTCAGGCGACTCGCGGTGATGCCTACTCGCGTCCGACCTCCTGGTCGTCCTGTTCCAGCTCGTCGTCCGTGTCGTCGGGACCGTCCTCCGACATGGCTCCGGCGTGATAGTGAATCTGGAAGCGCTGCAGCAGTTCGTCGCGGCGGTCCTCGTCGACGGGGACATCGTCCGCGATGCGGACCCAGTCGGCCCCTTCGAACTCCTCCATGTTGAAGATCTCGCTGTCGAGCTCAGGCGAGTCGTCGACGATGATCAGAACCTCTGTCTGCGGATTGAAATAGGTGCCCGGTCGGTTGACGATGTCGTCGATTCCGAGGCGTTCTGAGTCAGCCATGAACGGCAGCCTACCCCGTTTTGTGCCGTGGCCTCGCGATGGCCGCGATTCCCTGCGGAGCGGTCGTGGCTGAGCGCGCGGCGGAGGCTCGGGGATGCGTGCGCGGAGGGCCGTGCGATAACATCGAGGAGAGTTGACTGACTAGTCAATCGACCCTCAAGGAGAACCTGAACCGTGATTGATTTCACGCTCACCGAAGAACAGCAGGCGATGCGTGAACTCGCGCATGACTTCGCGGAGAAGGAGATCCGCCCGGTCGCCTGGGACTACGACCGGGACGCCACCTGGCCACAGGAGATTGTCGAGAAGGCTTGGGAGGTCGGCCTGATGAACGGCCACCTGCCGGAGCAGTACGGTGGACCCGGGCTGACCTACCTCGACGGTGCGATCATCGAAGAGGAGCTCGCCTGGGGCTGCTCGGGGATCGCCACGACGCTGACCTGCAACGGCCTGGCGTCGGCGCCGCTCGGGCTTGCCGGCTCCGAGGAGCTCAAGAAGGAGTACCTCGGAAGGCTGGCTGAGGCGCCGCTGTTGGCCTCCTTCTGCCTGACCGAGCCCGATGCCGGCTCCGACGTGTCGGGCATGAAGACGACGGCCACCAAGAAGGGCGACAGGTGGGTCATCAACGGCTCCAAGTGCTTTATCACCAACGGCGAGTACGCGAACTGGTACACGGTCTTCGCAAAGACCGACAAGGACGCCGGGCACCGAGGCATCTCCTGCTTCATCGTTCCGCGTGATGCCGGCGTCGTGGTCGACAAGCACGAGGACAAGATGGGCCAGCGCGCGTCGAACACGGCGACGGTCAGCTTCCCGGAGGTCGAGATCCCGCTCGATCACCTGGTCGGCGAGGAGAACCATGGCTTCAAGCTGTCGATGGGCACGCTCGATCGCACCCGCCCGGGCGTCGCAGCGATGGCGACCGGAGTGTCGCGTGCCGCGTGGGAGATGGCGATGGACTACTCCAAGCAGCGTGTCCAGTTCGGCGTGCCGATCGCGATGCACCAGGCGATCCAATTCATCCTCGCCGACATGGCAACCAAGGTCCATCTCAGCCGGCTGGCGTACATGAACGCGGCGACGGTGCTCGACCAGGGTAAGCGCAACACGCTCGAGTCATCGCACGCCAAGCGCTTTGCGGCCGACTCGGCAATGGAGGTGGCGACCGACGCCGTGCAGGTCTTCGGCGGCTATGGCTTCATCAAGGAGTACAAGATCGAGAAGTTGATGCGCGACGCCAAGATCCTCCAGCTGTACGAGGGCACGGCTCAGATCCAGCGGCTCGTGATCGCCCGCGAGACGCTGCTGCCTCGCCAGTAATTTCTTATTGGGCCGGCCCTGCGGGGGCCGGCCTTGCGTTGGCCTTTGGGGCCTCCGTTGGCCTTTACAGGGCCCCCTGCGTTCCTACGCGTCGTTCTGGAAGTGGCCGCCGGCGTAGATCACGCGTTTGGATCCGTCGCGCATGACGGCGGTGACGGTCCGGTCGGTCGTGGAGACGATGTCGGTGTGGACAGCCGTCTCGATGTTGAAACCGAGTGCATCCCACTCCTCGTCGGTGACGGATGCGCCGTCGCCGTCATAGGTGTCGGTCAGCGACAGGCCGACCGCCAGGTGCGTGTTGCCCCGGTCACCGCCCATGTTCTCGTCATAGAGCGTGTTCGCCATGAAGCGGTCGATCCTCGACACGCTCGCGTCAGTCAGTGAGAACTCGCCGACCCTGTTGCCGCCGGGCGCGGCGACGATCTGCTCCAGCAGTGCCTGATTCTCGTCGGCGCTGACGCCCGTCACCAGGCCGTCGGTGAATTCGAGTCGCGCGCCTCTGACGAGCGCGCCGTGGGTATAGAGCGGCTCGCTGAAGCTGATGTGACCGCTGGTTCCGCGCCAGTCGGGAGAGGTGAAGACCTCAAAGCTTGGGATGTTCCTGCCCGAGCCACCGAGCCATCGACGGTTCGCTCCCATCGTCAGCCACAGATCGGTGCCCTCGGCCTCGAGGTGCAGCCGCTCAATCGGAAGCGAGCTCAGCCAGTCGCGGTACTCGTGAATGGTGCCCGTCGTCTCCCGCCAGCGACCGATCGGGTCGGGGTCATCGAGGAAGCAGGCGTGGATGATCTGCTCCCAGTACTGCTCGAGGCTGATGCCGGCCTCCGCGGCCATCGCCTCAGTTCCCCAGAGCCCGATCGTCCAATGAAAGAGCCCCGCGAGCTCCCGCTCCTGCTGCCAGCCGATCAACGGCATGAACGCGGTCTCGCGTCGCATCTGCTTCTGCGGATCGACGCCCTTCATCGCCTGCGGGTTCTCAGTTCCATCGATGTAGACCGTGTGATCGATCTGATCGATCAGGCCGCGCCAGTACCTGTCGCCGAAATGATCGAGCTGCGCGTCGCTGGCCAGCTCGAAGAAGTCCCGCTCGAGGTTGAAGCGCTGGTCCTGAGTTGGCTGCAGTGCCATCAGCACGTTGCCGCCGTTGCGCCACACCGCTCTGCAGACCTCAGCGAACAGAGGCTTCGTCTCCTCGGCGCCGTAGACACGAACGGTGTCGCCGGGCTTGATTCCCTTCCCTTCGCCGAGAGCGAACTCGACGAGCAGTCGGGCGTAGCGCTCGACGATCTCCTGACTCGGTTCGTAACTCATGCCCATAGGCTAAGCATCGAGCTGGAACCGCCCGTTGGCGTAGATCAGCTGCTGGGAGCCGTCCAGCATCACGGCGGTGACGGTCCGGTCGGTCGTGGAGACGATGTCGGTGTGGATCACGGAGCGATTGAACCCGAGCCGCTGCCAGTCCGCGTCCTCGAGCGTGGAGGGGTCACCATCGAAGGTGTCCTGGTATGAGTTCCCGAGCGCTATGTGGGTGTTCCCGAACGGCCCGCCCATATTCTCGTCAAACAGCGTGTCCGCCATGAATCGATCGATCCGCGACAGCCGTGCATCGGTCAGGGAGAACTCGCCGACGCGGTCGGCATTCTCGGTGGCGATCATCTCGTGCAGCAGCGGCTCATTCTCAGCTGCGGCCGCACGTACCACACGCCCGGCCTTGAACTCGAGCTCGACGCCGCGGATCAGCGAGCCGAACGCATAGAGCGGCTCGCTGAAGCGGATCCAGCCCTCCGTCCCGCGCCAATCCGGCGAGGTGAAGATCTCGAAGCTCGGCAGATTGACACCGAGGCCGTCCTTCCATTGGCGCTGCTCTCCGAGGGTGAGCCACAGGTCGACGTCGGCGCCCTCGACGTGCAGGCGATCGATCGGCAGAGCGTTGAGGCGTTCACGGTGGAGGCCGATCTGCTCACGCACCTCGTGCCAGCGCAGGACGGGATCGTCAAAGTCGAGGAAGCAAGCCTTGATGATCTGCTCCCAGTACTCCTCGATCGTCAATCCCGCCTCCGCCGCAACACCAGGTGTTCCGTATGTGGCGACGGCCCAGCTGAAGGCGCCGCGGTTCTCCTTCTCCTGCTCCCAGTCCTGGGCCGGCCGGAACGACTGCTGATGGCGCATCTGCTTCGCAGCGTCGATGCCGTCGAGCGAGCGCGGGTCGGCGCTCGCGAAGATCATCAGGTCATGGTCTATCTCCTCGATCAGGCCACGCCGAAACGCCGCGGGGAAGAAATCGAGCTGTTGATCATCGGCGATCTCGTAGAAGGCCCGATTGACGTCGCCGAACTCATCTTCAGACGGCCTGTACCACTGGATCACGTGGCCGCCGGCACGCCACACGGCCTTGCACGACTCGACATAGAGCGGCTTGCAGGCGTCATTGCCGGTGATGCGGACGACGTCTCCGCGCTCGATCCCCTTGCCCTGGCCTAGGCCGAACTCGACGAGCAGGCGCGCATATCGCTCGAGCACGATTCGCTCCGGGATGTAGCCCCCCATGCCGCGCAGCATACGGCCAACGCCAGTGGGGCACGGGTGGTCTCAGGCCTGGTGCGGGTGCACGCGCGTGGGGCGGGTGCACGGGGGAGGGGCGGTTCCATTGCGGCGAGGGGAAGGAAACGCACCGCCACGGTGCGTTTCCTTCCCCTCGCTCGATCAGGGGTCGGCGGGCGGTTTGACGATCACGACCGAGCACGGTGCGTGAACGGCGCACTCCTGCCCGACCGAGCCGAGCAGCAGGCCGGTGAAGCCCTCGCGCCCACGGGCGCCTAGGACCAGCAGGTCTGCATTGACGCGCTGGCACGCATGGAGGAGGCTGGCGCTCGCGTCGCCCTGCGCAACCACGGCGTTGACCCTCACGCCCTCAGGGGGCCGTGCGCCGGCCACCTCCTGGAGCACGAGTTCCTTTGCCTCGCGCTCGAGCTCAGCCTGATCGAACGCCTTCGGCACCCCGATCAGCGGGAACTGCCAGGCGAACAGCGCCGTGACCTCTCCATCGCGCAGTTCAGCTTCCTCCAGTGCGAACCTCAGCGCACGCTCAGCGTTCTGGGAGCCGTCAACGCCAACGACGATCTGGTAGCTCACATCGTCCTCCGGTCCCAACTGGGTCTAGGTGGTAGCCACAGCCGCGCTCGGCCTGAAGTCGACGTTCGCCTCGCGTTCCATCTCCTCCAGGGATTTGCCCGCAGGTTCCGGCAGGCACGCGATCGTAAACAGCAGCCCTGCCAGCGCGACGCCGGCGCAAACTCCCTCGATCGTGCGTATTCCCCACGCGTCGAGGTTGTCGGTCAGGAGGTAGACACCGACGAACGCACCCATCTTTCCCATACCGGCAGAGATCCCGTGTGCGGTCGTGCGGACCTCGGTCGGAAAGATCTCGGCTGGGTATACGAATGTGGTCGTATTGGGTCCGAACTCGGTGAATAAGTAGCTGATGCCGAAGATCAGGACGAACGGCACCACATTTGCGGAGATGCTCGGGACCACCGCGATCAGGAAGAACATCCCTGCCATCACGCCGAAGCCCACGGTCTGGATCCTCTTGCGGCCGATCGTCTCGATCTTCGCGATCGCGAGGACGTAACCGGGCAGAGCGAACACGACGAAGATGCAGAGCGTGATCAGCGTCGACTGGATCAACGTCGCAGTCGGCGATATCAGGCTGACGATCTCCGGAGACGCGATCGTGTTGCCGTAGTAGGCGAAGTCGAGCAGGAACCAACACATCGAGGCGCCGATCAGCCACTTCAGAAGGGTCGGGTTATGGGCGAGCTTGGCCCATCCCTCGGTGAAGGTCTGTCGCACGACGGCCTTCGACTCGCCCTTCGGAGGAGGCGCAGTTCCGCTCGTTGCCTGGGCGATGGCGGCCGCCATTTCCTCCTGGTCGCCTCCGGCCATCGCAAACCGAGGCGTCTCGTGGATCTGGCGGCGCAGGTAGAAGACCGCGAGGCCGGGCACGGCTCCGAAGGCGAGCAGGATCCGCCAGACGACGTCTTCCTTTATTCCAAGGCTGAGCAACAGCACGGCGAACAGCGGGCCGAAGATGAGTCCGGCGGCCTGCATCGAGAACACGAGTCCGACCATCCGGCCGCGGCTCTTGTCCCGGCGTACTCGCTCATGATCGTCGCGCAGACCGGGTAGTCGCCGCCGATGCCGATGCCGAGGATGCAGCGGAAGATGATCAGCCAGGTGATGTTCGGAGCGCAGGCTGAGGCGATGGCACCGGCCGCGAGGATCAGTACCTCCAGTCCGTAGATCCGCTTGCGTCCGAGCATGTCGGCGACACGCCCAAAAGATCAGCGCTCCCACCGCTGAGGCGGCCAGCGTCGACGAGGAGAGCAGCGCTGTCTGGGAGCGTCGAGGCTCCACTGCTCGGTGACGATCTTGACGACGATGCCGATCACGAACAGGTCGTAGGCATCTGTGAAGAAACCCATGCCCGAGACGAGCATGATCTTCAGCTGGAACCGGTTCGGTTTCGCTTCGTCGAGTCGGCCGAAGGGCGAATCTGTCGCGCTCGACGCCATGCCCGGCGCAATCGAACTCATCACCCAACGATCCCGCGAACGGGACGCGGCCCTGTGAAAAGGCTGTGAAGCCCCTCGATTTGTTCTGTTATTCGGTGGCGGAGAACTCCGCGATCGCGATGCCGAGCAGGAGCAACCCGATGAGCAGCACGATCGCCGGCCTGGAGCGCCGGCGGCACCGGCCAGCCGAACCAGGTGAGCCTGTGCTGAGCGCCGTGTGTGCGGCTGCTGAGATGTCGAGCTTGCTGAAGACGAGTTGCCGCATCGGATCGACCGCGTAGGCCATCGGGTCGATGCGGTTGAGCACGGTCGAGCCAGGTCGGCAGGTCCGAGACCGGGAACATCGCGCCGGAGATGAAGAACATCGGCATCACGATCATCTGCATGACGCCCATGAACGACTGCATCTGCTTGATCGCGGATCGCCACCGCCAGGCCGAAGCCGGTGATCGTGAACGCGAGCAGCAACTGGAGGCCCAGCACGCCGAGGATCAGTCCGAGGCTGTATGGCACGTCCACGGTCCACGCGATCGCGAGCACGATCAGACCCTGAATGGACGCGACGGTGGCGCCGCCAAGGCATTTGCCGATCACGATCGAGCTGCGCCTGACCGGCGCAACCATCATCTCCCGCAGGAACCCGAATTCACGGTCCCAGACGATCGACGCGGCTGAGAACATCGCGGTGAACATCACCGCCATACAGAGGATGCCCGGGTAGAGGAAGGTCTTGAGGTTGACGCCGTGGGTTCCGGCGCCGGCGACGTCTGAGGCCCGCACCGAGCACGAACAGGAACAGGAACGGCTGGACCAGCGAGGTCACGATCCGCATGCGGTCGTTGCTGAAGCGGATCAGCTCACGGCGCCAGACGATCTTGATCGCGCGCAGCTCCGAGCGGAAGCTGCGCTTGGGCACGTGGACGCGGACGATCTCGATCGTCGGGTCGGGTCCGACCGCATTGGTGTCCATGGCTGCGGTGATCGCCGTGGCCGTGGTGTTGGTGGCCGTGGTGTCAGCGGCGGGCCGGCCGTGGTCGTCATCGGCGGGCTCCTCCTCCCATCATCTGCATCATCACGCGGTTGCGCAGCTTCGAGGGGTCCTCCTCTGCATCGCGGATCGTCGACCCGGTGAACGACATGAACACGTCGTCCAGCGTCGGACGCGAGACGCTGACGCCGCGGATCGGAACCCCGAGCTCGGCGAACAGGCGGGGAACGAACTGCTCGCCAGCCTGCGACCCCAAAAGTGACCGCGCCCTCGGAGACCTTGGCCTCGATCCCGAAGCGCTCACCGAGCGCCGCGATCGCTGCATCGTTGTCGTCGGTCTGGATCGTCACGCGGTCGGTGCCGACTCCCGCCTTGAGCGTCTCCGGCGTGTCGAGCGCGACGATCTTGCCCTGGTCCATGATCGCGATCCGATCGCACCACTCGGCCTCATCCATGTAGTGCGTCGTCATGAAGATCGTGATCTCCTCACGCTGCTGAAGGTCGCGGATGTAGGTCCAGATCGAACGTCGGGTCTGCGGGTCGAGTCCGATCGTCGGCTCGTCGAGGAAGAGCACGCGCGGGGAGTGCATCAGTCCGCGGGCGATCTCGAGGCGCCGGCGCATGCCGCCGGAGAATGCGCGAACCTCCCCGTCCTTGCGCTCCCACAGGCCGACCATCCTCAGAACCTGCTCCATCCGCGGCGCGACGAGTTCTGAGGGGACGCCGTAGAGCTCGGCGTGGAGCTTCAGGTTCTGGGCCGCGGTCAGATATCCATCGAGCGTCGGGTCCTGGAAGACCAGGCCGATGTTGCGGCGGACGTCGTCACGCTCGCGGACGACGTCGTGACCGGCTACGCGGGCCCGGCCGCCGGTTGGCTTGATCAGCGTGCAGAGCATGTTGATCGTCGTGCTCTTGCCGGCGCCGTTCGGCCCGAGGAAGCCGAACACCTCGGCGGCGCCGACTTCGAAGCTGACGCCTTTGACAGCCTCGAAGTCGTCAAACCGCTTCCTGAGGTCCTCGACCTCAACGGCGTTTGGGTGCGTTTTGGCCACCTGACGGCAGCTTAGTCGTCCGTCGCCGCCGGCTCGTTGCCGAGCGTGTCGCCTTCAGCGACCGTGTCGCTCTCAGCGAGGAGCCGGTAGATCCCCCGGCGTGCCTCGTCAAGCAGCGCTGCGGCCCTGGCGGCATCCTCACTGGTGCCTGCGAAGCCGACCTGACGGGCTGCTGCGATCGTCGCGATCGCGGCGCGCCGCAGCTTGAGCAGGTCCTCGTTCGCTCCAGGCCACGCCTGGTTCGGCTCGCTCCTGAGCTTCTCGACGAGCGTCTTGCCCTCATCGCTGAGCTCGTAGCTCCGACCAGATCCGGACTCGGCGGTGCCGCCGGTCACGAGGCCATCGTCCTCGAGCATCTGCAGCGCGGGGTAGACCGCAGTCGGGCTCGGGGTGCGACGGCCAAGGCTGCGCTCTGCCAGCTTCTGGATCAGTTCAGAGCCGGTCTGCGGACCGGTCTCGGAGAGCAGCGCCAGGAGGGCGAAGCGGAGGCCGCCGCGTCGGCGCCTACCGCGCGAGCCCGAGGGGCCGAATCCTGCACGGGCCGGTCCGAAGCCGCGACCCGGTCCGAAGCCTGGGCCGGAGGGGCCGGAGCCGGGTCCGAAGTCGGCACCAGTCTGGCCGCGACCACCGAATCCGCCGCGCTCACAACGGCCGCCCTGTCCGCCGCGCTTGCCGCGACCGCCGCGCTTGCCGCCCTGCTCACCTACGTATGGATCTTCTGGGTTTGGGAATTGTTCGTTGAACATGCTTTCTCTTTCGTTATCGCTTTGTTCGATATGTCAACGATATATCATTACCGACGCTCTGTCAAGCGTTCATGCCCGGGACCGCCAGTCCGCGGCGAGCCCAAGTGGTTGATCGACCGGCCGGCCCGGTGGGTAGGCCATGGCGTTCTTGCGATGGCAGGCGAGGGCGCCGCCCTGCCTGTGGCTGACAGGGTCCAGCAGGTCTGAACCGGCGCAGTTCAATGCCAGATCGTGGGCGAGCGGATGGCACGATGGTCGAGGGGAAGGAAACGCACCGTGGCGGTGCGTTTCCTTCCCCGCGCTGATGTGGCACCGCGTGTAGGTGCGGGCGGTCGGCCGAGCGGCCGTTCTCGGTGCCCTCGCCGTCGAGCGGTCGGGTCCGAACCGCCGGGCCTGAGCAATCAGGCAGGCCCCGTGCAGTTATGCCCCGCGCGGGCGGCTGGTCACCGTCCACCCAAGCCGGGCCGATTTCGATATATCGTTACGATACGAAAAACGAAAGACGTGTCGGAGGATCGATGTCAGAAATTCAAGAGCCGGGCAGCGCCGGCGGGGGTGACCCGGAGCGCGGCGAGAGCAGCGATGGACCGCGCGGTGACGGCGGCGAGAGTCCGCGAGGCAATGGCGCCGAGAGTCCGCGCAGCAGCGGTGGTGGTGGCGGCGGCCGTCAGAGGCTCCCACGCCGCAGCGTTGCAGTGAGCGAGGTCTCGAGGGTCACGCCCCAGTTGCTCAGGATCGTCGCGGCCGGTGAGCTCGAGGATTGGAGCGTGAGCGGCGCCCCGGGCGGCCACTTCAAGGTCTTCATCCCACAGCCCGGCACCGAGGATTACGCGATGCGCACGTACACCGTGCGCAACTACGACCGTGAAGCCGGACGGCTCACGGTGGACTTCGCGGTCCACGCCGAAGGCCCGGCCACCGCCTGGGCTGTCAACGCGGTCCCGGGCGATGAGTTCCAGATCTCCGGCGCGGCACGGTCCGGATACGCGCCGTCGGAGGGGGCGAGTTGGACGGTCTTTGTCGCCGATCAGTCGGCGCTGCCGGCGGTCGCCGCGATCGTCGAGGCGCTCCCCGCCGGCTATCGGGCGAAGCTGTTGATCGAGATCCCGACGGCTGACGAGCGTCTCGAACTGAGTTCGAGCGCAGACCTGGAGGTCGACTGGATCGTCGAGCAGGGTGAGCCGTGCGAGCGGCTGGTGGAGGCGGCGCTGGCGCTCGAGCTGCCCGCCGGCGACGGCGAGGTCTGGGTCGGCTGCGAGGCCGACTCGATGCGTCGAATCCGCCGCAACCTCCTACACGACCGCGGTCTGTCGCCCCGGGCCGCCCACACGCGCGCGTATTGGAAGCGGGATGTCGCCAACCACTCAGACCATGACACCGGAGAGGACGTCGACTGACGCGAGGAGGTGGCGCCCGTGCGCCTACTCTTCGGCGAGCAGCCGGTAGAGCGCCTGACGGGCACTCCGCACGATCTCAAGCGCCTGGTCGACCTTCTCAGGCCCGGAGGCGATCATCACCTGGCGACCCGCTGCACGCAGCTGGTGCATTTCCGTACGCATCTGCACGTGCTTCGGTTCGGCAGGGAAGCTCGACGCTCCCTCACCGCGACTGCGCGTCTGCGCCTCGGCCCGGCCCTCGTCGGTGAGTGAGAACACGCGCCGACCGTCGGTCTCGGTGCTCCGGACGAAGCCCCTGTCCTCGAACATCTGCAGCAGTGGGTAGACCGAGCCGGGACTCGGGCGCCAGCTGCCGCCGCTGAACTGCTCGAGCCGATCCATCAGCTCGTAGCCGTGGGCGGGACCGTCGAGCAGTGCCGCCAGCAGCAGGTTTGGGACGAGGCCTCGGCGCATGCGCCGCCCGAAGGCTGGGCCCGGCCATTCTCCTCGGTCTCCTGCGGGGGGTCGCATCGGTGGTAAAGATATATCGTCAACGGGCTGCTGTCACGCGGTAACCTGGCGTCAGTGTCCGAGACTGAAGACGGAATCCGCACCCGCGTCACGGCGCACGGCCAGGAGGCGATTGGGAAGCTCGCCCAGGATCTCCTGCAGAGCTCGCTGGTGAGCGGCACTGTGACGGTTGCTTTCGACGCGCGCGAGCGCGCGGCCCGTGCTCAGGAGCTGGCAATGAGCGCGCTCAACCTGCCTTCGGCGGCCGACATCGAGCGGCTCACGCGCCGCCTGCGCTCGGTTTCACAGCGGATCGAGGGGCTGGAAGACGGCCTGGACCGAATCACCGAGCGGCTCGAGACGGCTCGGCAGGCCGATCAGATCGAGCAGCGACTCGCGGCGATCGAGGAGTCGATCTCGCGGCTCGAGCAGAAACTCAGCTGAGCGCTGCGATCGCAAGCTCGCCGAGTCGAAGCTCCGCGGCGTGCAGCGAGTTGGCGTCAAGGTAGGCAGGTTCCGATGCCACCCGGTTGGAGACAAGCAGGGCGCAGCCGGCCTCCATGCCCCGGAGCGCCGCGACCGTGAACACCGTTGCGGCCTCCATCTCCACAGCGAGCGCGCCCGCGTCGAGCCAGGCGGCGACACGATCGTCCGCGTCATAGAAGAGGTCGCTGGAGACGACTGGTCCGACCGTCGCGGCATGCTTGGCCGCGGCCGTCTCAAGGGCCTGGGTGATCGTGCCCGGGGCGGCCACCGAAGTCAGTCGCTCCCGGGCGCCGAGCGTGGTGCTCGTGCCGTCATCGGCAATCGCCTCCGGCGCGACGAGGAGGCGGCCGGGCTCGAGCTCGCGGGTCAGGCTCCCGCAGGTGCCGATCCGCAGCAACCGACGGGCGCCAAGTTCGATCAACTCCGAAGTGATGATCGCTGCGCTGGGACCGCCCATGCCGGTGCTCTGGATGCTGAGCGGGGCACCATCGGGCGCGTTTCCCGTGTAACCCCAGAGGCCGCGGTTGTGGTTGAGCATCTTCGGCTCAGACAGCAGCTCCTGAGCAAGCCGGAGCGCCCGCCCAGGGTCCCCGGGCAGCAGTACCCGCTCGGCCAGGGGCGCGGTCTGATGGATGTGGGCCAGGTCGCGCAAGGCCCGCGAGCTTAGACTCCTGCCGTGCGATGACGGTGGCCAGGATCATCGAGGAGGTGCGCGCTGAGGGACTGCTTGCGGCCGGACGTACCGTGGTCGTCCTGCTGTCCGGCGGACGGGACTCGACCTGCCTGCTTGACGTGGCGGTGACGCTTGCCACGCCGGCGGCTGTCACGGCTCTGCACGTCAACTACGGCCTGCGCGATTCGGCTCGCGGCGACGAGCCCATTGCCGGGATCTCTGCTCGCAGCTAGGAGTCGAGCTGCGGGTGGAGCGCCCGGGCGCGCCCACGCTTGGCAATCTCCAGGCGTGGGCGCGGGACGTGCGCTATGGCGCCGCCGCGCAGCTCGCGCTCGAGCGCGCGGCGGACGTGGCGGCGGGACATACCGCCACCGATCAGGTCGAGACGATCCTCTACAGGCTGGCGTCGTCGCCGAGCCGGCGGGCGTTGCTCGGAATGCGCCAGCGCGATGGCCGGCTTCTGCGGCCGCTGCTGGGCTTCACGCGTGAGCAGACCGGGCTCTACTGCCTGGAGCGCGGTCTGAGCTGGCGCGACGACGAGTCAAACGAGACCGACGCCTACGCGCGCGGGCGCGTGCGTAACAAGCTGCTGCCCGCCTTTCGCGAGATCCACCCGGGCGCGGAGCGCAACGTGCTGGCGTTGGCCGCGACCCTGCGCGATGAGGCGGAGGTCCTCGATGCGCTGGTCGATCGGGAGCTGGGGAGCGGCTCGAAAATCGAGCTCGATCGGCTGCGGGCGATGCCGGCGGCGCTGGCGCGTCTGGTCGTCCAGCGGCTGGCGGATTCGGTCCGGAATCGTCCAACGCCGGGCACCGCCCGCCGTCTCGAGGAGATCCTCCGTCTGTCGGACCTTGGCACAGCCCATCTGGACCTTCCGGGCGGCGTCCGCGCGACAGCCGTCGACGGCGTGCTCGGTTTCTCGAGCAGCCCGGGGCGAGCGGTCGGAGAGCTGCCGGAGCCGAGAGATCCATAGACTGGGCTCCAGTGACCAGTGACCCGGCCATCGGTGAGGTGCTAGTTGAAGAGCAGGCCCTCGCCCAGCGCGTGAAGGAGCTGGCGGCGCAGGTCTCGCATGACTACGAGGACAAGGATCTGGTGCTCATCGGCGTGCTCAAGGGCGCAGTCTTCTTCCTCGCCGACTTCATGCGGGCACTCGAGATCCAATGCGAGGTCGACTTCATGGCCGTCGCCTCCTACGGCTCCTCGACCAAGTCCTCGGGCGTGGTCCGGATCCTCAAGGACCTGGACGCCGTGATCGAGGGTCGCCACGTGCTGATCGTCGAGGACATCGTCGACTCGGGGCTGACGCTGCAGTACCTGCTGCGCAACCTGGCGGGTAGGAACCCGGCGTCGCTCGAGGTCTGCGCGCTGCTGCTGAAGCCGTCGAGTCGCAAGGTCGACCTCAGCCCACGCTATGTCGGGTTCGAGATTCCCAACGAGTTCGTGGTCGGATACGGCCTCGATTACGCCGAGCGTTACCGCAATCTGCCGTTCGTTGCGGTGCTGAACGAGTAGCTTGCAGACCGCGAAAGCCCGCAGTTTGGGTGCTACGCTTGGCCTTTCCCAGCCTGGGAGCCGTCTGACCACCGTGGGCGGAGACCGGGAACGAGGACCAAGATCATGAGCCGTTTCTTCAAGAGCGCCGCATTCCCGATCCTGATCGTGGTGGTGCTCGCCTTCTTCGCGTCGAAGCTGGTCGGCACCACGACCGGCAGTCCCACGCCGACGTACGGGCAGACGATCGAGAGCATTCAGGCGGGCGACGTCACCAGCATCACGCTCGACCAGAAGGACAACAGCATGTCGGTCGTGCTGAAGGGCGGCAAGAAGTACTCGACCGGTTACCCGGACGCGGCCGTCAAGGAGATCCAGAACGACATCCTCAAGACCGAGGGTGGCGCCGCACTGACGGTCGAGGACACCTCGAGCAACGGCTGGCTGTCGCTGCTGACCTACCTACTGCCGTTCGTGATCTTCATCGGATTCTGGCTGTTCCTGATGAACCAGGTCCAGGGCGGCGGCTCGAAGGTGATGTCGTTCGGGAAGTCGCGAGCCAAGCGCATGTCGGTGGACTCACCCAAGATCACGTTCCGTGACGTCGCCGGCGTCGACGAGGCGGTCGAGGAACTCCATGAGATCAAGGAGTTCCTCGAGAACCCCAAGAAGTTCCAGGCTTTGGGGGCCCGAATCCCGAAGGGCGTCCTTCTCTACGGACCTCCGGGCACCGGCAAGACGCTGCTGGCGCGCGCTGTCGCGGGCGAGGCCGGGGTCCCGTTCTTCTCGATCTCGGGCTCGGACTTTGTTGAGATGTTCGTGGGTGTGGGCGCCTCGCGCGTGCGTGACCTGTTCGAGCAGGCCAAGCAGAACTCGCCCTGCATCATCTTCATGGACGAGATCGACGCCGTCGGCCGCCACCGTGGCGCTGGTCTGGGCGGCGGTCACGACGAGCGCGAGCAGACTCTCAACCAGCTGCTGGTGGAGATGGACGGCTTCGAGATGAAGGACAACATCATCCTGATCGCCGCCACGAACCGCCCAGACATCCTCGACCCGGCGCTGCTGCGTCCTGGTCGCTTCGATCGCCAGATCGTCGTCGACCGGCCCGATCGCGCCGGGCGCAAGAAGATCCTTGAGGTCCATACGCGCGGCAAGCCGCTCGCTCGTGAGATCGACGTCGACGTCCTGGCAGGGCAGACACCCGGGTTCACCGGGGCGGACCTTTCGAACCTCGTGAATGAGGCGGCTCTCCTGGCCGCCCGCAGCGGCAAGCGCGAGATCACCCAGCTCGAGCTGGAAGAGGGGATCATGCGCGTGATCGCCGGCCCGGAGAAGAAGACCCGGGTGATGGGCGAGAAGGAGCGCCGGATCACGGCCTTCCACGAGATGGGCCATGCGATTGTCGGCCACTTCCTTCCGAACAGCGACCCGATTCACAAGATCTCGGTGATCTCCCGCGGGCAGGCGCTCGGATACACGATCTCACTGCCGGGTGAGGACAAGTTCTTGACCACCCGCGCGGAGCTGCTTGACACGATGGCGATGACGCTCGGTGGCCGCGCCGCTGAGGAGCTCGTCTTCGGCGAGATCACGACCGGCGCCTCCAACGATCTGGAGAAGGTGACCGCGACCGCGAAGCAGATGGTGATGCGCTTCGGGATGTCGGAGAAGCTGGGTCCGCGTGTGTTCGGCCATGACCACGGTCAGCCATTCCTGGGCCGCGAGTTCAGTGCCGAGCCCGACTACTCGGACGAGATCGCCCGCGAGATCGATCTGGAGATCCGGCGCATTGTCGAGTCGGCGCACACCCAGGCGCACGACATCCTAAATCAGCATCGTGAGGCGCTCACTCGGATCTCCGAGATCCTGCTCAGGCGGGAGACGATCGAGAGCGATCAGTTCGTGGCGCTGCTCGACGGCGACAGTGAGGCGGACGTGTTCGGATCCGAGGCGCCGCCGCCACCGCAGCTCCCCCTGCCGCCCGCTGCGCCCGAGCGCTCCGGCGGTGAGACCGCGCCGCCGAAGCTGTTCCCGCGCCCCGGCCTCGCCGGCGGCACCGCCGAATAGGCCTGGTTCCGGTGGCGCGCGCCGACGCCCGCCCCGAGCTGCCGCCGCAGCCGCCCGGATGGCTGGTCTGGGGGATGCGGATCGGCCTGCCCGTGCTGCTGATCGCGATCGGCATCATTCTGATCATCATGGGGCACGGTCGGTACACGTCGGTGTTGGCGAATCGCGACTCGCTTCTATCGGCTGTCGGCGTCGGCTTCATCATCATCGCGATGATGGTCGCGTTGCTGAACTGGCTCCTGCGGCTGAACATCGATGACGCCGGCGACCGCGCCAAGGAGGAGGAGGCGCGGCAGTACTTCATCCGCACCGGCCACTGGCCGGGCGAGGATTGAGTCGGTCGGTCACGCCGCTGCGTGGAAGACCAAGTGCCAGCTGATCAGCGTCCTGCTCCTCCCCGCTGCGGCCTGCACAACCAGCAGCGTCGCGTGCAGCGTGTGCGCGTGCTTGAGCAGCCGTAGACCATTCGCGCCGATCTTGACCTTCACCGTCCGGTGGGAGCCGGCCGCGAGTGTGGTCACCGTCTTACCCAGAATGATCGTCACGGTCCTCCGGTGTTGGCCGCTGCCCTCCACGTTCCGGGCGGTCAGCTCGAGTGTGATACGGCCACTGGCGCCTCCGCTGCAGTTCATCGCGATGCTTGCCGCGTCGGCGCTCACCTTCACTGAGCCGGTCTTGACCGTGCCGGTCGCACTGCCTGAGCCGGTGCCACCCGTGCCGCCGGTGCCACCGGTGCCACCGTACCGCCGGTGCCACCCGTACCGCCGGTGCCACCCGTACCGCCGGTGCCACCCGTACCGCCGGTGTTCGCGCCCCCGCTGCCGATGCCGCAGGTGCCAGCGGGTGGTGTGCCGACCACCGAGTAGGTGAAGCTCGCGGTGGCGATCTCCTGGTCCTTGCTTGTCGCCGTGACCACGTAGGTGAAGGTTCCCGGTTGGCAGGTGTTCAGCACGCCCGGGCTGCTCGCGCCGGCAGCGTCCATGCAGCTGGCGATTCCAGGTCCGTACGGATCGGCGCAGGAGAAACTGGTGGTCACAGTCGCCCCGGCCGAGTAGGTCTCGCCGGGCGGTGGCGAGCTGATCGTTGCGGTCGGAATGCCGACACTCAGCGTCTGCACGGCTGACGACGACCCCGTGAAGTTCGAGTCACCTGCGTAGTCGATGGTGATCGAGTGGCTGCCCGCCGAGAAACTGGTCGTGCAGGTGGCACCCGCCGTTCCGAAGGGACCGATGCCGCTCAAGGTCCCGTCGCCACTGCCCTGGCAGGCGATCGGCAGGCCGTCCTCGTAGAACACCGCGCTCCCGGTCGGGCTCAGGTACGGCGCCGCGAGCGTGTCCGTCGAATCGACAAGGGTGGGAGAGACGTCGGCGGTGAGCGTCACCGGGGTATCTGGCGGGATGCTCGTGAGGTTGCCGACCAGGCCGGCCGTGGTGCTGTCCCGCGTATTCGTCCGGGGCGGTTGTGTTGACGATTGGGATGGCAGCATCCAGGCCGCCTGTGGGTTGTAGTTGGCAAGAAACGATCCACCGGAGTCGTCGAGCGGGATGACGCACGTCGCGATGGCGCTCTTCTTGTCGCTCTGCAACGCAAGGGGTTGAGCGCTGCAACCACTGATCGCGGTGCCGCCCTCGTCGAACTCGATGGTTCCCCCCGGCGCCGCGGTGCCCGTTCCCTGCCCCTGCGTGACGGTTGCCGTCAGCGTCACGGGTTGGTCGATGGCTGTCGCGCCGCTCGGGCTGACGGCCAGGGTCGTCGTCGACGGCGCCACCAGCGTTGCGGTGATCGTGGAAGCGCCGTAGTTGATCTCGAACTGGGGCGGCGGGTCGCCGGGCCCTGTGCTGTTGCAGTTCAACGTCACAGTCTTGCCGTTCGGCACGCCGGTGAACGGGCCGCCGGTGACCGACCCGCTGACGAGCGTAAGCGGCACGCCCGCGTCAGCGTCGTCAAAGGTCGGACAGCTTCCACCGCCGCCCCAGTTGAGGGCCAGCGTCGAGTTGTTGAGCTGGAGTCCGCCGACGCCGGCATCGAGTTCGGCCGCGGCCGCCGCGGTCCCGCTGGTGCCACCGTCGATCTCGAACGTGAGTGTGCTGTTGGTGGCGCCGACCGAGCCGCCGGCGGCGGTTGTCGCTCCGTCCGGGGCCGAGCCGCCCTGACCGATCACGATGTCGCTCCCGGTCGCGGTGAACGGCCCCAGGGTCTTGTCATTCTGGAGCTGCACGGTCGCATCGCTCACGCTCAGATCGGCGCCCATACCTCCAGGGACCAGCAGCAGGTTCGATGCGCTGCCGTTGCCGTCGAACGCCACTGCGGCAGTGTCGCCCGGGTTCGACAGCTCGAGCTCACCGCCGCTGATGGCGTTGACCGTGACGGCGTGTCCCGTGAGCGCGCCGCTCATGTCGAGCATGGCCGAGCCGCGCGTATTGTCCCCGGTCAAGCTCCAGGTCTGAACCGCGCTGGCGTCGAGTGGCAGCGCGAGCGTGTTGCTGAGTGCGCCGCCCGATGCATCCTCGACGATCCCTCCATCGCCGAGCTCCGCCGACGCGTCGCTGCCAGCGATCGTGTAGCCGGTGCCGCTCAGCGTGATCGAGTCGAAGGCGACAGCGGTGAGGTCGTCGAACGGCTGGTAGCACGCGCTCCCGCCGGCGGGGCACGTGACGATCGGGAACACATACGAGCCCGGCGTGTCCGCCGTTGGTGCGGTCCCGTTCCAATTGGCCGATGAGGAGAATACGAACGGGGGGCCCGCCATGTCGCCTCCGGACCAGATGAAAGCGGGGTCCGCAGCCGCAGCGGGTCCCGCCATCACAGCAGAGCCGAGCAGGGAGAGAGCGACTGCGGCGCGCAGGCTCGGCCACACCCTGAACGGTCCCATCGATCATCTCCCCCTCGCGGCCCCACGCAATAGGCAATGACTTTGTGACAAATGTAACACACTCTTGGCCGCCCGCCAGCAGACCAGACGCGAGTTCTAGGTAGGGTGCGGCTGAGATGAGCACGACTCGAGGTATCCACAGTCCATTCACGATCATGGGAGTGGTGAACGTCACGCCCGACTCCTTCAGCGATGCCGGGCGCTACCTCGACCACGCCGCGGCGGTCGCTCATGCACTCGCGATGGAAGCCGAGGGGGCTGCGATCCTCGACGTCGGCGGAGAGTCGACGCGGCCGGGCGCCAACCCCGTGGAGGCCGACGAGGAGTCGCGACGCGTCGTCCCGGTGATCGAGGCGCTGGTCGCCGCTGGGGTGAAGGCGCAGATCTCCGTCGACACCTCGAAGGCCGAGGTCACAGAGCGCGCGCTGGCGGCCGGCGCAACGCTCGTCAACGATGTGACCGCTCTGCGGTCGGCGCCGGAGATGGCAGAGTTGACGGCGGCCGCGGACGCCGATCTCTGCTTGGTCCACATGGTCGGCACGCCGCGCACGATGCAGGACGATCCGCACTACGACGATGTCGTCGCCGAGGTCAAGCGCTTCCTCGAGGAGCGGATCGAGTTCGCCACCGCGCACGGTGTCAGGGAAGAGCGGATCATTCTCGACCCCGGGATCGGCTTCGGAAAGACGGTCACGCACAACCTGGAGCTTCTTCGCCGGTTGCCGGAGCTGGTCACGATCGGCCGACCGGTCCTGATCGGGACCAGTCGCAAATCCTTCATCGGCAAGCTCACCGGACGCGACGTCGATCACCGCCTGGCTGGAACGATCGCAAGCAACGTGCTCGCCTACGAGCGCGGTGCGAGGATCTTCAGGGTGCACGACGTGGCGCCGCTGCACGATGCGCTGACGGTCACCGCTGCGACCCTCGCGAGCGCTCCGATCCTTTAGAGTCGCCGCGATGGACGCGGAAGACCACGAGGAGTTCGAGCACGAGGATCCGGATGAGCTGGACGAGTCCGATGACGACGAGTTCGACGATGATGACGACGACGAGGATGAGGGCCACCCCGAGCCCGAGATCACGATCGAGGTCACCGGACTTTCGCTCTACACCCACATGGGTGTCAGCGCCGCCGAGCGCGAGATCGGCCAGCGACTGATCGTCGACCTGCGGCTCGATGTCGGCGAATGCGACGCGACCGTCACGGACCGAATCGATGACACGATCGACTACGGCCAGGTCTGCGAGCTTGTCTATCTGGTTTCGCAGCAGCGCGAATATCGGACGTTGGAGCGGTTCTGCGCGGCCGTCGCCGATCGACTGATCGAGCGCTATGAGCTGCATTCGGTGTGGGTCAAGGCCGCCAAGCCGGAGCCACCGATCGCGCTCAACGTCGGTGAGGTCTCGGTCGAGCTCTGGCGTGAGGCGTGACCACCGGCTACCTCGGGCTCGGGTCAAACATCGGCGACCGACGCACCCACCTGCAGTCGGCAGTCGATGCACTTCCGGCCCACGGCGTCACCGTGCTTCGGTCCTCCTCGACCTACGACACCGAGCCGGTCGGTCTGATCCTCGACCAGCCCGAGTTCCTCAACGCCTGCATTGAGATCGAGACCGGCCTCGAGCCGGATCAGCTGCTGTCGGCATGCAAGGAGGTCGAGCGCGAGGTGGGCCGCGCCGCCGGTGGCCCTCGGCACGGGCCGCGCGTCATCGATGTCGACCTACTGCTGCTCGGAGACCTGCGTCACGAGTCGGAGCGCCTGACTCTCCCGCACGAGCAGGTCACGAGCCGTCGCTTCGTGCTGGTGCCGCTGCTCGAGCTCGACCCTGATCTCAGGCTGCCCGGCGGCGAGCGGCTCGCCGGCTCGCTCGCCGCCCTGGGAGGTGGTCAGCAGGTCCGGGTCGCCGGCCCCCCGCTGGTCATATAGTCAGGCGCCGATGGGAGCGAATTCACAGGGGAAGCTGCTGGTCGTCGACGTCGGCAACACGCAGACGCATTTCGGCGTGTTCGATCACGGCGGCACAGAGGTGGCCGAACACTGGCGCTTCACGACCGCTCGCGAAGCCACCTCCGACGAGCTCGGTGCGATGCTCGCGAACCTGCTCGCCCTGAGACAGCTGTCGTTCTCAGAGATCGGCGGGTCGATCGTGTCGTCGACCGTCCCTCAGCTCTATGACCAGTGGCGGACCCTGGCGGCGCGCTATCTCGGTCAGGAGATGCTCGTCGTCGGCCCGGCTCTCAAGACCGGGATGCCGATCCGGACCGAGAGTCCACACGAGGTCGGCGCCGACCGGCTCGTCAACTCGGTCGCCGCCTACGACCGCTTCCAGTCGACCTGTGTGATCGTCGATTTCGGCACGGCGATCACCTACGACGCCGTCTCCGCGGCCGGTGAGTACCTCGGCGGGGTGATCACACCCGGGATCGAGATATCGCTCGAGGCGTTATCCGAGCGTGCGGCCAAGCTACCCAACGTCGAGCTGGCCGAGCCGCGAGCGGTGATCGGCCGGTCGACGGTTGAGGCCATCCGCAGTGGAGTCACCTTCGGCTTCGCCGGTCAGGTGGAGGGCATCGTCGGTCGCCTCCGGGCGGAGTTGGGAGAATCGACGAAGGTGATCGCGACGGGCGGCTTCTCGACCGTCATGTACCCGTTCATCAAGGACACGATCGACGCCGTCGACGAACTTCTGACGCTGAACGGCCTGCGCCTGATCTGGGAGCTGAATATCCGGTAGCTCAGCCCGCAGCCGGTGGCAGCGGGACGTCAGGGGTCCGGGCGATGCACATCGCCAGCATCAGCAGCGAGCGCGCAGGGCGGTCCTCGGGATCCGCCGCGCGGGCGCGGTCGTAGGCATCCAGCAGGCGCCTGACGCCGCCGAAGACCGGCGCATCATCGATCTCGTCGGGGACGTTGCAGGCCTGCTTCGCCAGTGCCAGCATCTCGCCGGCGTCGCCCAGGCGGAACTCGAGCATCGCCGCGATCTGGAGCATGTCGGCGACGCGGTCGAGCAGCAGATGCTGGGCGTGTTCGCGCTCGCCGACGGCCGGACCTGCCACCGCAAGCTCCGTGCCTGCGGCAATCCGGTGCGACTGGCCCGATCCGATCAGCTCGATCTGATCGGAGGAGAGGCCAGCCTGTAGCGCGATTCGTAGCTGCGACGCAGCCGAAGCGGCGGTGTGTCCGTAGGGAACGTCGGAGGCGAACAGGATCTGGCCCGGGGGCATCAGAGTGAACAGCGTGGCGAGGTCCGAGGGAAGCCACCAGGCGCTGTCGAACAGAACATTGGGGAGGTCGACGACGGCGCGCCAGATCCAGGCGAGGTCCGTGACGCCGGCATGCGCGAGGATCACACGCGAGCCCGGGAACTGCCGCGCGTACTCGATCACGTGCTCGCCCAGTGCCGGGATTCCACGGCCGGCATGGATCAGGATCGGCAGCCGGCGCTCATCGGCCAGCGCGAACAGCCTGACGACATCCCGATGGTCGAGGGTGAACTGCTCGGCGCGCGGATGCAGCTTGATCCCCTTGGCGCCACGTGCAAGGGCGCGCTCGGCTTCCTCCAATGCACCATCTCCCGGCTTGACTCGGCAGAACGGCACCCAGCCCTCCGCGGAGTGTTCGGCCGCCTGCTCGATCACGAAGTCATTTGGTATCCGGTAGCCGTCAGGCTCGTGCATCGGGAACACGAAGCAGCCACTCGCGGCCGCGGCGCGAAGCTCAGCGTCGAGCTCCGCAGGGCTCTGACGCATGCCATCCGGGTCGTTCTGACCGAGGTGCGTGTGCGCGTCGAACAGCTCAAGGCCGGGGACCTGCGCGCGAACGGCATCGAGCCAGGGGGCGATCAGCGGTTCGAGGTCCACGCCGTGATTCGTACCATGAACGCCATGGACATGGAGCCACGATCACTCACGGAACCCTGGGCGCTGGGCCCGATCACGATCCCAAATCGGGTCGTGCTGGCACCCCTGGCCGGAATCGGCAACTGGTTCGTGCGGCTCCAGGCAAGGCGCTATGGCGCGGGGCTGGCTGTGTCCGAGATGGTCTCAAGCCATGCCGTGCACCACGGGAATGAGCGCACCTGCACTGAGCTGCTCCGGATCCACCCCGACGAGCACCCGGTCTCAGTGCAGCTGTTCGGCGCCGACCCGGAAGTGATGGCATCCGCCGCCGAGCGGGTGGCGGCCGCCGGCGCCGACCTGATCGACATCAACATGGGTTGTCCGGTGCCGAAGGTCTGCAAGACCGGCGCGGGTGCGGCGCTGCTCGACGACCCCGAGCGCGCGGTCGCGGTGGCGCGGGCCGCCGCCCGCGGCAGCGGCCTACCGGTAACGGTGAAGCTCCGCACCGGACTGCGGCCGGGCGACGGCAAGGGCGTTGCTGTGGCCCGCGACCTCGCCGAGCGGGGCGGGGTCGCGGGGTTATGCGTTCATCCCCGGCACGCCTCGCAACGCCACAGCGGCAAGCCGGACTACGAGCTCGCGGCCCAGTTGGTGCGGGAGCTGCCGGTGCCTGTGCTGCTCTCCGGTGGGCTGCGTACGGCGGAACTGGCCCGCGAGGCGTTCGAGCGCACCGGAGCCGAGGCGATCCTGCTCGCGCGAGGATCGCTCGGCAACCCGTGGCTCTTTGAACAGCTCCTGAGCGGTCGTGAGGGCGATCCGACGCGGGCGGAGATCCTCGCCGAGGTCGACTGGGTGCTCGAGTGCGCGGTCGAGCATATGGGCCCCGAACGTGCGAACCGATACCTGCGCAAGTTCTATCCCTGGTACGTGGAGCGGCTGGGTGGGACGCGCGCGGAGCAGGCCTCACTTCAGGCCGCGCTTCAGCAGGCGGACAGCGTCGAGCATGCGCGAGAACTGTTCGGCACGAGCCCGGAGGACGCGCTCAGCGGCACGGGCCGGGCGGGGGAACCCAGCCTCAGGTGAGGATGTAGCTCAACGCCAGCGCGTACAAGGCGAGCGCGAAGCCTGAGAACAGGAGTCGCGACAGCCGGCCCTCGAGCACGCCGATCACGGCCAGCACCAGCAGGACCGCCATCGACAGGCCGTAGCGTCCCGGCAGCCGCGTGTTGTAGTGGTAGGTGAGCATGATGCTGATGCCGAGCGCCCAGCCGCCGAGGAATAGGACCAGCATGGACGCAGCCGCAAGCCATTGGCACCAGGTTCTCCGTCGGCTGAAGATCCACGAGGCCGCGACGATCAGTGGCAGGCTCGCCAGCAGCTGAGAGGTCAGCTGAGTGGATCTGAACGTCCAGAAACCGACGGTGATGGGCCCCGAGCCGCTCCATCGGTAAGGCCACATCGGGGTGTTCGTCAGCGGCTGCAGCATCGCGAGCGCGTTTCCCGCCAGATCGGCCACGCCCGAATGGCCGTCGGTGTTGATCCGCACGGCCGCAAAGCTTGTCGGGTTCATCAGCGCGAGCGCGTGAAAGGCGATCGACCAGACGATCAGAACACCACCGGCACCCAGCAGCATCGCGCCGCCGCTTCGCAGCCACGACCCGAACGGCCCCGAACGCAGCAGCTCGCGCGTGCCGGACGCAGTGGATCTTGCGCGGGCGCAGGCATCGGCACACAGCAGACCGCTCACGGTGAGCACCGGCAGAGCACCGGTTTCCTTCAGTGCAACGGCGAGCACACCGACGCCCGCGAACCCCCACCATGGCATCCGGTCGGGCAGCCTCCAGGCCACGGCTGCGGAGACTGCGACGACTCCGCCGGCGAAAAGGGCGGCGATGTCGTTGTTGACCATTGAGGCCGACAGAACAACCGTTGGAGCGGCCGCGAGCAGCAGGGCGCCGGCGGCCGTAACTCGCCAATCGATGCCGATCAGGCGCGCTGCAATCCAGAGCATCAGAAGTGTGGCTGCAAGCCATAGCGCGCCGACCAGGCGCGTGGCAGGAAGCGGGCTGAGGCCCGCGAGAGACATCAGGGGCCAGCGCGCGAGCGCCGTCAGCGCGTAGTAGAGCGGCGGCTGCTGCACCTCGTACTGCGCGTCCGCCGGGGAGTGATAGAAGCGGTTGATCTGTGCCGCGGTTGCGCCACGGCAGGGCGGAACGGTGGTGCTGAACAGCTGCTTGCTGAAGATGATCGGCTGGCGTCCGACGCAGCGAAGCTGAGCGTTCGTGGAGGGGAGCAGTTGCTGGCCGAGCCTGGGCAGCGTGAGTTCGGAGACCCGCTGCACATAGTCGAAGCTCTCAACCTCATCCTGCGGAGAGAACGACGGGCTCCGTTCGACGTGGATGACAACGAGCGACACCGGCACGGCCACGCACACGAGCGCGCACACGAGCGCCGCAGCGCGGCTCGGCCACAGCAGTGCGAGTGCCTGCTGTAGGCGGGCACGACGCGCGGCCCGCGAATCCAACTGCCGTGACCGCGGCGGATTGAGTTCGCCTCCTGCTGTCCGGTCGTCGATCGCGATCGTGCTTGGTTGCCCCTGACTGACTGTCGCCGGCATGGCTGTCTCATCGGCTTTCACCCGTGGGTCCATGAACAACGGCGCTCCCCCGGGCAGGTGTCGGCGGGGACCTGTGACCGCCTCAACCACATGCCGCCAGGAGCGCGTGACCGCCTGAACCACCGCCCGCCAGGAACCAGCGGGCAGGTCTCTATACTCTCCCGCCCACGCAGGTGCGTGGTGTGGACTCCCCGCACTGCGGGCTTTTTCCTGGCCTATCGACGAGATCTCACATGCCCAAGGACGTCATCCTCACACCAGAAGGGCTCACCAGCCTCAAGGCTGAACTCGAGCACATGTCTACGGTGCGCCGGCGTGAGGTCGCCGCAAGGATCAAGGAGGCGCGTGAGTTCGGCGACATCTCCGAGAACGCCGAGTACGACGACGCCAAGAACGAGCAGGCGATGATCGAGGCGCGGATCGCGACCCTCGAGGAGAAGCTGCGCTCTGCGACCGTGATCGACGCCACCGACCTTGACAACAACGTCGTTCGTGTGGGCACGGTCGTGCACGTGGTCGACGGTGACGGCGCCAAGCACAAGTACACGATCGTCGGGTCGGCCGAGGCCAAGCCGGCCGAGATGAAGCTCTCCAATGAGTCGCCGGTCGGCAAGGCGCTGGTCGGCCACAAGAAGGGCGAGACGGTCACGTTCGCGACGCCGCGCGGCGAGCGGCAGCTCAAGATCTCCAAGATCGAAGTCGCCTGACCGGCCGGGACGTGGTCCCGTGAGCGAACAGGAACAGGTTCCGGCCCCAGACGGGGCCTCGGGCACCGGCTCGGAGGAGATCTCGGCCGAGGAGCAGCTCGACGTGTTCGCCGCACGCCGTCAGAAGCTGGCGAATCTGCGCGCGGCCGGACTCGACCCGTTCCCGCACAGCTTTTCTGGCGTGGAGCCGATCGCCTCGGTCCGCGCTGTGCACGGCGGACTCGAGGCCGGTGAGGAGACGACCGCGTCGCATCGCGTCGCGGGTCGGCTGGCGGCGCGCCGTGGCCAGGGCAAGATGGCGTTCCTGGACCTGGTTGACCGCTCCGGGCGGATCCAGCTGCAGGCGCGCGTGGACGAACTCGGGCCTGAGCGCATGGCGCTGCTGCTTGACCTCGATCTCGGCGATCTGATCGGCATCGACGGCACCGCCTTCAATTCGCGGCGTGGCGAGCTGTCGCTGCGCGTCACCGGTTTCACGCTGCTGGCCAAGTCGCTGCGACCACCGCCCGACAAGCATCACGGGCTTACCGACGTCGAAACGCGCTTTCGCCACCGCGAAGCTGACCTGATCGCCAACGAGGATGTCCGCGCGGTTTTCATGACGCGCGCGCGGATGATCTCTGCTGTGCGGCGCTATCTCGATGACGAGGGCTTCATCGAGGTCGAGACGCCGATCCTCCAGCCGCTCTATGGCGGCGCTGCCGCGCGGCCCTTCACCACCCACCACAACGCGCTGGACCGGGACCTCTACCTCCGGATCGCCAGCGAGCTCTACCTCAAGCGTCTGATCGTCGGTGGGCTGGAGCGCGTGTACGAGATCGGCAGGAACTTCCGCAACGAGGGGCTCTCTCCCAAGCACAACCCCGAGTTCACGATGATCGAGTACTACGAGGCGTACGCCGATTACATGGACGTTGCGCGTCGGTTGGAGGAGCTGATGGCCACGTCACCAGGGAGATCGGCTACGACGGCCCACTCGACTTCCAGAGGCCGTGGCATCGAGAGACGCTGGCCGGCTCGATCAAGGCGCGCACCGGCATCGACATCAGCCTGCACCGCGATCGCGACTCGCTGGCCGCGGCCATGGCCGCAAAGGGCCTGCCGGTGCCGGAGACCGACACCTGGCCGCAGCTCGTTGACGAGCTCGTCTCCAAGCACGTGGAGCCGACCCTGATCGAGCCGACATTCCTGTTCGACTACCCGGTCGAGATCTCGCCGCTGGCCAAGCGCCACCGCGATGAGGACGGGATGGTGGAGCGCTTCGAGGCGTTCATCAACGGCATGGAGGTCGCGAACGCCTTCACCGAGCTCAACGACCCGGACGACCAGCGCGCGCGCTTTGAGGAGCAGCGTGCGCTGGCCGCCAGTGGCGACGAGGAGGCGCAGCCGTATGACGAGGCCTACATCCAGGCGCTCGAGTACGGGATGCCGCCGACCGGCGGGATCGGCTTCGGGATCGATCGCATGGCGATGATCCTCACGGGACAGAAGACGATCCGCGAGGTCGTGCTGTTCCCGGCGATGCGCGACTGATTGAGCCGACTGTTGCGGCCGTTGCGGCCGGTCCTGAAACTGGACGTTTGGCCTACATACGCGGACTGTTCGTGACAAAACCGCCTCAGCGATACCGATGTGGACCTGTGGCGTGCAAGCGCATCAGAGCAGGTCGCGTGCGAGGACGGGCAGGCGGTCGTCGAGCTCGCATTCGTGCTGCCGCTCGTGCTGCTGTTCCTGTTCGCGATCATCGACTTCGGGCTGGCCATCAACCAGCAGAATTCTGACACGAACCTCGCCAACCTGGCTGCGCGCCAGGTGTCGGTGATCGGGGCCGACGACGAGCCTCAAGTGCAACGGTGTCACCTACACCTCGCTTCAGGCCTGGAGTCACGTGTGAGGCGGGTGCAACCGGCGTTCAGCCGATCTCCGCGGTCTGCGTCCGACACGGACAGCTCGGGCGGAACTTACGCCGTCGGCGACGCCGCAAGGTCGTGGTGAAGTCCCAGTTCGGCTGGCTCAAGCTGGTGACCGGCAAGGTCGGCGGACTCGGCTCGACGATCAGCTGCCAGCGCGACCATGCGCATCGAGCAGGCGGCCGGCTCCAACACCTTCCTGAGCCCGGCCTGCACAGCTAGGTCCGGCTCCGGACCCGTTGGCAGAGGGTCTTCAGGGCAGTCGACGACGGGGAGTTGACCGCGATCGGATGCAAGACATCTGTCCAGGTGTCAAGTCCTGCGCGAAAAGAACCGATAGCTGCCACAAGGAACCGGAATGGAGCACTTGTAATGGAAGCCCACGGACACTTCGGCAAGATCGGCTCGCGCCGCTCCGGCCAATCACTTTCGAACCGCAGGACCTCGGTCCTGATCGCGGTGGTTTGCGCAGTGCTGGCCGCCGTGCTGATCTACGTGTTCGTCTCGCACAACAAGAACACCGCCGCACCGGCTGTGCCGGCCCAGGCGACTGTTCTCGTCGCGACGAAGTACATCCCGAGCGGTGTGCCGGCGTCGACGGTCGTATCCGGAGGGCTGCTGAAGCCCGAGCAGGTTCCGGTGACGCAGGCCGTGGCCGGCGCGATCGCCGACTCGTCGGTGATCAGCGGGCGAGGTCTCCGCTGCGCCGATCGCGGCAGGTCAGCAGATCACCGCCACCGACTTCAGCCATAACAACCCCACGATCTCGGCCTACCTGGCGGGGAAGGAGCGCGCGGTCGCGTTCTCGCTCGACCCCGCGCACGGGCTCACGGCATACGTGCAGCCCGGGGATACCGTCGACGTCATGGGCCTCGATGCCGGCAAGGCGGAGATGCTTGCCGAGAACGTGAGCGTCATCGCCAACCAGAACGGCGACGTCATCCTGCGACTGACTGACAAGCAGGCGCTTCAGCTCACCTCCGCCACTGGCGTCTCGAGTCTGTGGTTGACGCTTCGCCCGGCAACGGGTGCGAAGGAATCCGTCAAGGTCGGAACAGTGGTGAAGCCCTGATGGCACGCCGAATCACAGCAATCGTCGCCCACGACGACACCGCCACGCCGCGGCTGATCGCGGAGCACATCCCGGATGACGCAGGCATCGAGCTCGTCGAGTTCTTCGACACGCTGAACCTCCGCGCCGAGTCGCATCCTTCGCACGGACGTGGATCTGCTGATCGTCGCGTGCCGCGAAGGCTCCGGTGAGGCGCTCGAGCTGATCCGGCTGTGGCGCACGGCGCGTGGCCGGGCTCCGGTCGTCGTGCTCTCCCACGGCACCGACCACGAGTTCGTCCAGGAGGCGTTTAGCCGCTGGCGCGGACGATCTGATCGTTCTGCACCCGGGGCCGTACATCCCCGAGCAGGTTCGTCGTGACGTGGAGTTCACGCATCCGCAAGGCGGTCACCCGCAATCGCAGCACCGCGCGAGCGTGCGCCCGGATGCCGGCACGCTGATCTGCGTGCTCGGATCCAAGGGCGGCGTCGGCAAGACGGTGACCGCGACGAACCTCGGCGCCGCGCTCGCCAAGCGCGGCCGGCGGACCGTGCTGGTCGACCTCGATCTGCAGTTCGGCGATGTCGCGCTGGCGCTCGGCCTGGTGCCGGAGACGCACGATCTTCGACCTCGCCGTCTCCGGTGGCAGTCTCGACGCCGAGAAGCTCGACGACTTCATGCTGCGCCACCCGAGCGGCCTGCGGTTGCTGGCCGCGCCGGCTCGGCCCGACCAGGCGGTCACGTGACGGCCGAGATGATGTCCGACGATCTACGCGCTGCTGCGGGAGGAGTACGACTTCGTGATCGTCGACACCCCGCCGTCGTTCACCCCTGAGGTGATCGCCACGATCG
Source organism: uncultured Conexibacteraceae bacterium (assembly GCA_963785385.1). Classification (GTDB taxonomy): domain Bacteria; phylum Actinomycetota; class Thermoleophilia; order Solirubrobacterales; family Solirubrobacteraceae; genus Palsa-465. The sequence goes on from CAWAVA010000006.1 coordinate 111,642, forward strand.
ATGCCGCCAACTGGATCTGCATGGTCGCCGATGTTCGACGCGCTCTCGCTGAAGAACACGACGGCTCGGGCTCGAGACCCTCGAGCTGATGGGTCACTCGCCCGATCAGATCCGGGTGGTCCTGAACCGCGCCGGCACGAACGTCGGGATCTCCGACGCCGATGCGGTCGAGATCCTCGGCCGCACACCGGATGTGTTCGTCCCGAGCGACCGTGAGATCCCGGTCTCGATCAACGAGGGCGTCCCGGTCGTCGCTGTCGGGAAGCAAGTCCGACGCCGCCAAGGCGCTCGACTCGCTGGCCGACCTGTTCATCTACACGCCCGATGAGTCGCTCGAGACCGAGAAGCACACGGGCCGCCGCGGACGCCTGCAGGCTTCGCCGCGGCAAGCACGCGGTCGGGCTCTCCGCAGCTGGCGCGTGAGGCATAGGGGCGGTCATGGAACTGCGTGAGCGACTGGCGGGAAGCAAGCACCCGTGCCGATTCGGAGGCCGTCCAGGTTCAGGGCCGACTCGTTCGTCGAGCTCAAGGACCGGATCCACATGGCGGTCATCTCCGAGCTCGGGCCCCGGCTCTACAACGAGGCGCTGTCGCAGGGCGCACTGCGCGAGGTCGTGCTGGCCGATGTCCGCAACCGGCTCTCGCAGGAGCGCGGGCTCGCCACCGCCGACCGCGACCGGCTGACGCAGGAGATCGCCAACGACACGCTCGGTCACGGGCCGATCGAGCCGCTGCTCCAGGACGACACCGTCACCGAGGTCATGGTCAACGGCCCCAGTCGACGTCTGGGTCGAGCGTGGCGGCCGGCTCGAGAAGACCGGTGTGCGTTTCACCGACGAGCACCATCTTCGACGGATCATCAACAAGATCGTCGCCCAGGTCGGCCGCCGCGTCGATGAGGCCTCGCCGATGGTCGACGCGCGCCTGCCCGACGGCAGCCGCGTCAACGCGGTGCTGCCGCCGCTGTCACTCGACCGGGCCACTGCTGACGATCCGCAAGTTCTCGAAGCAGCGACTCGGACCTGAATGATCTCGTCGCGCATCAACTCGCTTCCCCCGGAGGGCAAGGAGTTCCTCGAAGCCGCGATTCGGGCGGAGCTCAACATCCTGATCTCCGGCGGCACCGGCTCCGGCAAGACCACACTGCTCAACGCGATGTCGTCCGCGATCCAGGCGGATCAGCGCATCGTCACGATCGAGGATGCGGCCGAGCTCCGGCTCAACCAGGACGCACGTGCTGCGGCTCGAGTCGCGCCCGAAGAACGTCGAGGGCCAGGGCGAGATCCCGATCCGCGAGCTGGTCCGTAACGCACTGCGTATGCGCCCCGACCGGATCATCGTCGGCGAGGTTCGTGGCTCGGAGACGCTCGACATGTTGCAGGCGATGAACACGGGCCATGACGGCTCGCTCAGCACCTGCCACGCCAACACGCCACGTGACGCGATCGCCCGTATCGAGAGCATGGTGCTGATGGCCGGCATCGACTTCCCGATGCAGGCGATTCGGCAGCAGGTTTCCCGCGCACTTGATCTGGTCGTGCAGATCGAGCGCTTCAGCGACGGGGCCCGCAAGATCACGAGCATCACCGAGGTTCAGCGAATGGAGGGTGACACGGTCACGCTCCAGGACATCTTCGAGTTCCAGCTCGACAAGACCTCGCAGGATGGCACCGGCAGGCTCGCCTACACGGGTCTGCGCCCGACCTGCGGCAAGTTCGAGCGCCACGGCGTGCCGCTGCCCTCCTACATGCAGCAGCACAGCTTCGGCGATGACCGGATGGCGCGGGCCGTCTGCACCGGCGATCCCGGCAAGCCCGACCCAGCCGGCCTTCGCCTCGCAGGCGTTCTCCTCGCGGCCGTCACGTGCCGACAGGCGGTTCGGGCGATGAGCACCAACTCGACAGCGGCTGCGGCCGTCGATCAGCATCGCCTGCGGGTTGCTGATCGGCATTGCCGTGCTGATGCTGATGGGGCGTCGCACGAGTGTCGCCAAGCGTGTGAGCATCTACGTCACGCCTGACGCTGCTGCGGCCGATTCCAGGCGCGCTCGCTGATCGAGCGCGCGCTCGGCGACAAGCAGGCCCGCAACATCGCACGCTCGCCGTTCATGACGCGCCTGCGCAGGAGATGGAGGTCGCCGACCTGAAGCTTCGGCGCCGAACAGCTCTTCGCCATGACGTTGCTCGCGACGGTGCTGATCGGTTGGCTGCTGGCCGCCAGTACACACAGCCCGATCGCGGCGCTGCTGGCGCTGTTCGTGCCTTTCGCCGTCAACTTCGGCGATCGGGATGAATGGCCGACCGGCAGCGGCGGCAGTTCGCCGATCAGCTGCCGGACAACCTGCAGGTGATCGCCTCCGCGATGCGCGCCGGGCAGAACTTCGTCGGCGCTTTGAAGTCGGTGCTCGAGGACGCGCCGGAACCGTCCAAGCGTGAGCTCCGGCGCGCGGTGATGGATGAGCAGCTCGGAATCCCGCTTCCGGACGCGCTGGGTCGGCGTGACTGAGCGGATGAAGAGCGAGGACTTCCAGCACATCGCGATCGTCGCCTCGCTGCAGCGCGAGACCGGCGGCAACACGGCCGAGGTCGTGGACCTGGTGGCGGAGACCGTCCGCGAGCGGATCGAGATTCGCCGGATGGTCCGCGGGCTCACCGCCCAGGGGCGGCTGTCCGGTGGCGTGCTATCGATGCTGCCCGTCGGTCTGCTGATCCTGATCTCGCTGTTGAACCCCGTCTACGTCCATCCGCTGTTCCACAGCACCGCCGGGTCTCGATCGGCGCTCGGGTGTTGGACTCGGGCTGGTCATCCTCGGCGGCCTGGTCATGCGCAAGATCGTCGACGATCGAGGTCTGAGCAAGCATGTACATCTACCTCCTCCTTGCAACGATCTGCATCGGCGTTGCCGTGCCGCGGCACCACAGCGCCGTCGACGGCCGCCGCGGTTCGACCGTCGAGCGTGTCGAACGCGATCTCGATTACGGCATCCGGCGGCATGCGGTGTGTCGACCGACGTCAGCGCCTACCTCGAGAACGAGCCGCAAGCAGAGCGCCTTCTCGTCGCTCGCCACGTGGCTCGGGGGCATCTTCTCGAGGCGGTTCACCGCCGTCGGCGAAGAGGCGATCCGCGAGCAGTTGATGGCCGCCGGCATGTACATCGGTCTCCGCGCGTACGGTGCTCGGCTACCGAGTGCTTGCAACGATCGCTTCTGCCGACGCTCGTGGTCCTGCTCGTCGGCGTGCACAGCACGATGGGCGTGATGATGATGGTCATTGCGGCTGTTCGCCGGCTGGGTGCTGCCGCTCACCTACGTTCAGCGCAAGGCGCGCAAGCGGATCGAGACGATCGACCGGAGCCTGCCGGATCTCATCGATCTGCTGTGCGTGATGATCGAGGCTGGTCTCTCGTTCCCCGCGGCGATGCGACTTGCTTCCGAGCAGTTCGGCCCGCCGCTGAGCGATGAGCTGCGCCTCACGCTGCAGGAGCAGACCATGGGTCTGTCCATCGACGAAGCACTGGCCCATATGGCCGAGCGCGCCGACACGCCGGCGGTCAAGGCCTTTGTCCGGGCGATGTCCCAGGGAGAGAAGATGGGTGTCTCCATCGGTCAGATCATGCGTAACCTCGCGCACGAGATGCGGCATCGCCGCCGCTCGCAGGCGGAGGAGCGCGCCCAGAAGACGCCGGTCCTGATGCTGTTCCCGCTTGTCTTCCTGATCTTCCCGGCCATGTTCATCATCCTGATGACGCCGGCCGTGATCAGCCTGATGCACAACCTCAAGGCCTTCTGAGCCGAGCCTCTGTCGAGGCGCCTCAGCAGGGCTCCCGTAGGAATTCGTCTCAGCCGGCGGGGCCGGCCCTATCCGAGCCGCGCTTCGCTCTGAGCTGACTCCAGCGCTGCGCGCGCACGGCACGCGCACGGCATGCGCACGGCACGCGCCCACGGCATGCGCACGGCACGCGCACGGCACGCCCACGGCGGTCCCCTGCTAGGTCTGATCGATGCTGAGCACCTCAGTCGCGCTCAGGATCGACAGAGTCAGCTTCGGTTCGTCGGCGTTCTGACTGAGCCCGGCCGCCGCCGCCGACCCCGGCGGCGAGGTTTCGACACAGGCGCGGCCGGAACAGGCCCGGCCTGGCACAGGCGCGGCGCGGCACAGTCGCGGCGGCCGGCCAAGGCGCGGCGGTCGGCCAGGCGCGGCGGTCGGCCAGCGCAGGACGGAAGAGCCCGTACGGGCCGCGCGACCCATGCGCTCAAGGCGCCCGCGCGCGACCTCAGTTGGCCGGCAGGCTGTTGCCGACGGTCGAGAGAGCGCTCTGTGCTGAGCCTCCCAGGAACGTCAGCGCGAGGATTGCGGTGATCACGACCAGCGAGAGGATCAGGGCATACTCCGTCAGGCCCTGAGCGCTGTCGTCGGAGATCAGTCTGGTGACTGTGAGCTTGATTCGTGTGAAACAACTCAGCATTTGATTGTCACGTCCCGCCAGATCAGTTGGGTTCGCATGATTCGAGACCGGATCGACACCGTCCCGAATGCGGTGCCTGTGCACAGCTTTGTTGCTCCCATCGGTCGGGAGCTCGGAGTACTTGAGTAGTGGTGGTTGATATCCACGCTGGTTAAACGTGTGAGGGGTCGGTTCTGAGAACCGACCCCTGGAGTCGTGAGTCACACGTCTGCTTCTGAGCCTGAACTCAGGTGGTGAGGCTGTTACCGACTGTCGACAGCGCGCTAGTAACCTTGCCACCCAGCAGGGTTAGCGCGGCGATCGCGACGATGGCGATAAGTGCCAGGATCAGGGCGTACTCCGTAAGGCCCTGGCCCTCTTCGTCCTCCATCAGACGGGCGACGGCGAGCTTCATGTTGATGAAGAGCTTCAGCATGTGTTTGTCACCTCCCTCCCTGAGTTAGGTGTATGGACTCGGAAGCTTCAAATGACACACTCCCCGACGCTGCTTCCTTCTGCATCGTTGGCACCTCATCGGTCCAAAAGCGCGCAGGCTTGAGTCACGGCCTTGCAAAGTTTCAACAGTCTTACTATCGAGTCGCGCCGGAGAGGACGAAAAGCCCTGCTAATACGGCCAAAAGCGGTAGGCGTCGCGAATGCTGTTGCCGTCGACGTGTGACCGACCATGGACGGATGTCTGGGCGAAGCCGCCCAGAAGTCGGCATTTCTCGCGCGCGCGACGAGAGAACGAGCATGCCCATCGAGTATTCCGTCGGCTCCGCCACCGCAGGTGGGACCGACACGTCGGTGCCCAGCGGTGCGCGCGGGCCTGAATCGCGCCACCGAGACCAGGCCGACTCCAGTGGACGTCTGCGTCACATGAGCAGCTGGTTTGAGGCTCGTGCCATGTTCATCGTTGCCGTGTGTGCCGTGGTGAGCCTGAGCCTCGCTGGGATTCCCCACCACTTCAGTCAGGACGGCTGGCTCGCACTGGTCGCGGGCCGTGTGATCGCCCAGCACGGCGTCCCGACCCACGACTACTTCACTGCGATGGCCCACGGCGTGCAGTGGGTGGACCAGCAATGGCTCGCGCAGCTGCTCATGTACGAGCTGGTGCATGTCGGCGGTCTACAACTGCTCACCGTTCTGTATGTGCTCGTGACGGGCGCGGCCTTCACCGGTGCGATCGCTGCGGCCCGGAGCCTCGGCGGCGAGGATCTGCATGTCCTGGCACTGCTGCCGGCCGGCGCGTTCTTCTACCTGACAACGGCTGTGTCGATTCGCACGCAGGGTCTCGCGTACCCGCTGTTTGTGGCGACGGTTTGGCTTCTCGCGTCAGAGGCACGGAGCCCGGTTCGGCGCGCGCGCGTGTATTGGGTGTTCCCGATGCTGATCCTGTGGGCGAACCTACATGGATCGGTGACGTTGGGTGTCGGGCTCGCCACGCTCTACGGAGCGACGGTGCTCCTGGGCGGGCTCCGCGCTGACGGGATCCGCGGCCTGGCCGATCGGCGCGGGCTGGCGTTCGTCCTGCTTTCACCGTTGACCCTCCTCGCGACGCCGTACGGGATCCAGATCATCCACTACTACCGCGCGACGCTGATGAACTCGGAGTTCAGCCGGATCGTCACCGAGTGGAAGCCGGTGAGCTCGGTACCTGTCCTCGCGGTGCCGCTGTTCATCCTGATCGCGCTGACGGCGTGGGTTCTGATCCGTGTCGCACTCCGGGCGCGCAGGGGCGGAGTGCGGTCGACGCCGCTGTTCGACGTGCTGGCGCTGCTGGTGCTAGCGATCGGCGCGATAACGGCCGTCCGCAACATCACCTGGTTCGGTCTGGCTGTGATGATCCTCGTGCCGGCGAGTTGGACCCAGATGAAGGGCGGCGCTGCGGCGCCGCTGCGGCGCGCCCGGCTGAACCGGTTGTTCGCGCTTGCCATGTTTGCGGTCACACTTCTGGCGGTCCTGGTGGTGCTGGGCCGGCCGGCGAGCTGGTTCACGAGCACATATCCCGCCAGAGCGGTCCCGACGCTCAAGCGACTGATCGCGAAGGAACCGGGCGTCAAGATCTTCGCGGACGTTCGTTACGCCGACTGGCTGATCTGGAAGGACCCGAAGCTGTTCTCAGGCCGTGTGGCCTACGACACCAGCTTCGAGCTGCTCACTTCGGCTCAGCTGCGTGTGATCGCCGATCCTGCGGCCAAGCCCAAGCACGGGCATGCGCCGCTCTCGCCTTATGGGATCTGGATGCTGTATCCGGTCAACCACTCGACCAATAGGACCCTTCTCAGGCGTCCGGGGGTCCACGTGGTCACGAGGAACCGCAAGGTGATCATCGCCACCTCGGGGTCGATCGGGCGAGCGGGATGAGCGTCACGGCGGATACGCCGACCCTCTCCCGGAGCGACCGTGCGCGTGCGTGCTGGAGTGCCCTTGAGACGTGCCTGCTCGTGACAGTTCCGACGCTGTTCCTCGTCGTCTTCGTCCGGGTGGTGCTTTCGAGCCGCGACATGGCGTTCGATTTCAACCACGCCTATTGGACGGCCGGACGCCGCGTCCTCGACGGCGGCGACCCCTACCTATGGACGCGCGAGGAGATCCGGCAGGGGGTGGCGTTTGTGTATCCCGCGCTCTCGGCCCTGGTCTTCGCGCCGCTGGCGTTGATGCCACGACATTTCGGCTCGGTGCTGTTCACGTTCGTCTCGATCGGGATGGCTCCCGCCACCGTCTGGGTACTGCGGGTGCGCGACTGGCGCATCTATGCGGTGGTCCTGCTCTGGCTGCCGGTGTTTGTGGCCTGGCAGACGGCGAACGAGACGATCTTTCTGGTCTTCGGGATCGCATGCCTCTGGCGTTACCGCGACAGGCCGTGGGTCGCGGCGCTGATCACGGTCGTCGAGATCAGCCTGAAGCCGTTGATGTGGCCGTTGGCCGTCTGGCTGCTCGCGACGCGCCGCTGGCGAGCGTCGCTCTACGCGGCGGTGCTGGGACTGGCTATCAACGCGGCCGCCTGGTCGGTGGTGGGTTTCGGCGAGATTCACGCCTACCTGCATGCGTCAGAGCTCGACACCCGTGTGGCATGGCATCTGGGCTTCGGGGTGGCGGCGTTCCTCGCGCATGTCGGGCTGGCTCACAGCGTGGGCGCGGGGGCGACCGTGGTGATCGCCTTGATTCTGGTCGCCGCGATCGCCTATGCGGGGCTCGTGAAGCGCGATGAGCTCCAGGCCATGACCCTCACGATCGCGCTGATTCTCGCCGCCTCGCCGATGCTTTGGAACCACTACTTCACGTTGTTGATCATCCCGCTGGCGCTCATCCGTCCCCGCTTCAACTGGCTCTGGTTGCTTCCAGTACTGATGTGGATCAACCCGCCGAACGGCCAGGCCCACGTGCAGCTCTGGCAGGCGGGCGTGTTCGCAGGGGTGGCAGTCGCGGTGTTGGGCGTCCTCGTCCTCGACAATCGCCGCCGCGAGCTGGCGCTCGGCTGAGGTCACGGATGGGAGCAACGACCCTCAGCGGAGTGCGCAACCGATCGGGGGCCGATCGGCGAAATGAGATCCGCAGAGCTGTCGAGCACGTCCTGTTCGGCGTGGTCCCGATCGCGGCGATCGTTGGGCTCCTGATCTTCGCCTTCTCAATCCACGGTGTCGCCGTGGATTTCCGGTCCGCGTACTACCCGGCCGGCCTGCGACTGCTCCATGGCGGCAACGCATACGCGGTCACGCAGCAGGAGATTCTCGGTGCCAGAGCCTTTGTATATCCCGCGCTCGCGGCGGTTGCATTCGCGCCGTTCGGGTTTCTGAGCCGCGGCGTGGCGGAGATCGTTTACATGCTGATGTGCATCGCCTGTGTGCCGGCCACGCTGTGGGTCCTGCGCGTCCGCGACTGGCGGATCTACGGGGTCGCAATGCTCTGGCTGCCTGTCTACAGCGCCTGGCAGACCGCGAACGTGACGCTGCCACTGGCGCTGCTCGTCGCGCTGGCATGGCGATACCGCGACCGCCCGCGCATCGCAGGGTTGATCGCCGCGACCGCGATCAGTCTCAAGCCCTTCGTCTGGCCGCTGGCCCTATGGCTGCTTGCCACGCGAAGGCTCAGGGCAACGGTTTGGACGCTCGTCTGGGGCGTCGCGGTGAACCTCGCCGTCTGGTGGATCGTGGGTTTCGACGAAATCCACGTATACCTGCGCCTTTCGGGCGAGGTCACGGACGCGCTCTGGCGCGGCGGCTACAGCATGCTCGCGGTTGCCCATCACGTCGGCTTTGGACGCGGGGTTGGTGAGGCGCTGCTCGTCACGGTCTCGGCTGCGCTGGCATTCGGTGTGCTTTACATGGGTGCCGTCAGACGCCGTGACCGTGAGGCTCTGACGCTCGCCGTGGTCCTGATGCTCACGGCGTCGCCGCTGGTGTGGAGTCACTACTTCACGCTGCTGCTGGTTCCGCTCGCCATTGGACGCCCGTGGCTCGGCCCGCTCTGGGTCCTGCCGCTGCTGATGTGGCCGTGCCCCCCCGCCGCGGCGCTGGGCTGGGAGGTGGCGCTTGCGTGGGGTGTCGCGGCCGCATGCTGCTGGCCGCTCGTGAGCGCGAAACGCCAAAGCGCGGCATTCGAGCATCTGCTGCCGGCCGCCGACCATCGACCTGGGCTCGAAACCGGAGTCTCGTAGAGCTGATACCGCATGCGTCCGATAGGTCTGGACAGGGGCGGATGTTAGACTGACTCATGGCCTCAGCTCGACCACATTGCGCACGCATCACGCGGGACAGGTGCCGGGTTTCGGCCCGCCGGACGGTTACTACCATGAGTGATCTGCCGGTAGTCCAGGACCACGAATCGACCGACTCACCTCTGTCCCGCGACGGAAAGACTTGAAATGTTCGAGCGATTTACAGAACGCGCCCGCCAGGTGGTCGTCCTTGCACAGGAAGAGGCACGGACGCTCAAGCACAACTACATCGGAACCGAGCACATCCTGCTTGGCCTGCTCCGCGAGGAGGAGGGTCTCGCCGCGCGCGTGCTCGAGTCGCTCGAGATCACCGTTGAGCGCGTCCGCGCTCAGGTCGTCCGCATCGTCGGCTCCGGGGAAGAGGTCACATCCGGACAGATACCGTTCACTCCGCGCGCGAAGAAGGTGCTGGAATTGGCGCTGCGCGAGGCGTTGAGCCTGGGACACAACTACATCGGAACCGAGCACATCCTGCTCGGCCTGGTTCGTGAGAACGAGGGCGTCGCGGCCCGCATCCTGCTCGACTTTGACGCCGACTCGGAGAAGATCCGCAACGAGGTGATCCGGATGCTGTCGGGGCCGGGCGGCCGTCAGCGCAGTGGCACCGGTGGCGGGCCCGCGACCGGCGGCGGCAGCGGCAGCGGCGAGGGCAAGAAGTCCTCGAAGCTGCTCGATCAGTTCGGCCGCAACCTCACCAAGCTGGCCGCCGACGGCAAGCTCGACCCGGTGGTCGGGCGCGAGACGGAGATCGAGCGGATCATGCAGATCCTCAGCCGCCGCACGAAGAACAACCCGGTCCTGGTCGGTGAGCCGGGCGTCGGCAAGACCGCCGTCGTCGAGGGCCTGGCCCAGCGGATCACCAACGCCGACGTGCCGGAGCTGCTCAAGGGCAAGCAGATCTACACGCTCGACCTGGCCGCGCTGGTCGCGGGTTCCAAGTACCGCGGTGAGTTCGAGGAGCGCCTCAAGAAGGTGATGAAGGAGATCACCCAGCGCGGCGACATCATCCTCTTCATCGACGAGCTCCACAACCTCGTCGGCGCGGGCGCCGCCGAGGGCGCAATCGACGCCGCCTCGATCCTGAAGCCGGCGCTTGCCCGAGGTGAGCTGCAGACGATCGGTGCGACCACTCTCGAGGAGTTTCGCAAGTACCTGGAACGCGACTCTGCGCTTGAGCGCCGCTTCCAGAAGATCGTCGTGGACCAGCCATCCAAGGACGAGACCGTTCAGATCCTGAAGGGTCTCCGTGACCGCTATGAGCAGCACCACAAGGTCAACATCACCGATGAGGCACTGGTGGCCGCGGCCGACCTGGCCGATCGCTACATCTCCGACCGCTTCCTGCCGGACAAGGCGATCGACCTGATCGACGAGGCCGCGTCGCGGATGCGGATCAAGTCGATGACCTCCCCGCCCGTCTACCGCGAGCTCGAGGACGAGATCGAGGAGACGCGGCGCGCCAAGGAGGCCGCGATCGAGGCTCAGGAGTTCGAGAAGGCCGCGAACCTACGCGACCAGGAGCGTCGCCTGAGTCAGAAGAAGCGTGAGCTGGCCGAGCAGTGGGAGGCCGGTGAGGCAACCGAGCGCCCGTCGATCGGCGAGGAGGAGATCGCCGACATCGTCTCGATGTGGACAGGGATCCCCGTCTTCAAGCTCACCGAGGCCGAGACCGCCAAGCTGATGCGGATGGAGGAGGAGCTTCACAAGCGCGTCATCGGGCAGCACGCGGCCGTCGAGGTGATCTCAAAGGCGATCCGCCGCAGTCGCGCCGGGCTCAAGGACCCGAAGCGGCCGACCGGCTCGTTCATCTTCCTGGGCCCGTCAGGCGTCGGAAAGACCGAGCTCGCTCGTACACTCGCCGAGTTCCTGTTCGGTGACGAGGACACGATGATCCGCATCGACATGTCCGAGTACATGGAGAAGCATGCCGTCAGCCGTCTGGTCGGTTCGCCTCCCGGTTACATCGGCTATGACGAGGGCGGTCAGCTGACCGAGGCCGTGCGCCGCAAGCCCTACAGCGTTCTGCTGCTCGATGAGATCGAGAAGGCCCACCCCGATGTCTTCAACATCCTGTTGCAGATCCTCGAGGACGGGCGTCTGACCGACGCACAGGGCCGCACCGTCGACTTCCGTCACACGATCGTGATCATGACCTCGAACATCGGTGCGTCGGAGATCGCCAAGAACTTCCAGATCGGGTTCTCGACGGTCGAGGACGAGACGGGCGTCAGCTACGACGAGATGAAGAGCCGGATCATGGGCGAGCTCAAGCGCGTCTTCCGGCCCGAGTTCATCAACCGCATCGATGACGTGATCGTGTTCCACAAGCTGGCCAAGGACGAGATCAAGGAGATCGTCGATCTGCTCCTGCGCCGCATCCGCGAGTCGATGGCGGAGCGCGAGCTGCAGCTCGAACTCTCCGAGGACGCTAAGGATCTGCTCGTTGAGAAGGGTTGGGATCCGGCCATGGGCGCTCGCCCGCTGCGTCGAGCGATCCAGCGCTACATCGAGGATCCGCTCGCCGATTTCGTGCTGCGCTCACAGGTCCCGGAGGGCTCGACCGTCCTGGTCGAACGTGACGAGACCAAGACCGGCGAGGGCGATGAGAGTCCCGAGGTCAAGCTCTCCGTGATCGAGCCCGCGCCGAAGCCCACCCCGGTCGGGGTCGGTGCCGAGGGCAGCGCCGATGATGGCGACGACGCGGACTCGCACGAGTCGCACGACGACGCCGCAGACTCGACCGAAGGCTGAGCACGTTTTTCACGCTCGGGGGTGGCCGCGCTTGGCCACCCCCGGCGCTGTGATCGAGCCCGTCGCTCGCTGATCGCACTCAGAAGACTGAGACCCAGCGCGAGAACTCGACTGTGTAGAAGATCAGCAGCAGAGTGCTGATCATCAACGCTCCGGACAGGAGCTTGCGCTGGTTGAGCCAGGCGCCCGCGCCGATCCAGAGCGGGAAGATCGGCAGCATGTAGCGGTCGAACCCCTTGAGCGGCTCGACGGTGACCGCGCTCGAGGTGCATACGATGATCGCGAGCACAGCGAACAGCGCGTAGTGCGACGGCAGTCGGCGCCAGGCGCTCACGAGCGAGAGGATCGCGATCGTGAACGCGACCAGCAGGATCAGGTTCTCAGTGCCGGGAGCCACACCGCCGGTTTCGAGGATGGGGGCGCCGTGCACCGTCTGGCCCAGACCGGTGACGGTGTCACCGACCGCCTCGGCAAGCGTTCCCAGCGGTCCGGCGGCTGCTCGACCGGCGTTCTTCATGTTCTGGCTGGTGATCGGCGCGAGCCATCCCCAACCCTGTGCGTGCATGTACGAGAGGAAGCCGCCGAAGGTCAGTGCGGGTAGGGCCAGCGCCAGCAGACGGGGCGACCACAGTCCGCGCAGAGATCGTGGTCGACCGCGGCCGTTCCAATAGACCAGGGCGAGCGGCGCCACCATCAGAACACCCTGAATGTGCGTGAGCGAAGCGGCCGCTGCACAGACGCAGGCCCACCCGAAGCGGTTGTGGTCGGCCAGGTAGAACGAGCCTGCCAGCAGTGCCAGCAGCAGCGATTCCGTGTAGACGGCGCTGAACACGAAAGACAACGGTGAGAACGCGATCAGCAGAACGGTCGCGTCGGCCGCGCCTCTCCCGACGTGCTCGGTGGCGATGCGATGAACGAGAACCAGTCCGACTCCGAACGCGACCAGGCTGATCAGCTCACCGGCGATCACGGGTGAGCCCACGATCATCGTGAGGGCTCGGATCAGCAGCGGGTAGAGCGGAAACTGGCGAGTCGAGGCCGACGTCGTATATCCGTGCTCGGCAATCGTCACGTAGGCGATCGAGTCCCAGCGGAACCCCGCGCTGGCCAGCACGTTGCCGACGGCACCGAGCCCCGAGCTGAGTCGCTCCGGGTCGTATCTCTGCCAGTCCGGAATCCGATGCCCGAGCAGACTCCCCGCCATCCCGGCGGCGAAGACCACTGCCCGTGACCAGAGCACCCATACCCAGATGGGCAACCGGATGCTGAGCGCCCCGGAGCGCGGACGGACAGCTGCTTGTTGCATGACCGCGGCCATGTTCTCAGGCGACGAAGAGCCAGCGACCGAACTGGAAGGAGTAGAAGAGCAGCAGCGCGGCTCCGACCTCTATGACGGGCAGCAGCAGCCGGCGCTCTCGCAGCCAGGCCGCTGCTCCGATCCACAGCGGGAACAACATCAGCGCGTAGCGGTCGAACGAGCCAAGCGGCGTTCCCTTGAGCGGGCTCGAGATCAGGACGATCAGATATAGACCTGAGTAGAGCGCGTAGATCTTGGGGAGCCGCCTCCAGGTTTCCAGCAGCGACACGGCACAGACGACGAGCACGAGCAGGTAGACCAGGTTCTGGGCTGGGTAGGTCAGCGCGAACGACCCCGTCTGCGGGAACGCCGGTGCCCCGTGGAGCGTCTGCCACAGTCCAGACGCGCCTACCTCGATCGCCAGCCAGGCTCCGATGACCGGACCCACAAACTGGTGGTGCCAGGCCGGATTGGTCTCATTCGAGATCGGCGCGATCCAGCCGAACCCCTGCAGGTGCAGATAGACGCACAGGCAGGCGAGCGCGGCGAACGGAAGCAGGAGCGGTGCAGCCTGCCAGCGGATGAGCGCCCGCAGCTGGCGAGGATTGCCCTGCCGCTCCCACCAGTAGAACGCCAGTGGCACAAGCAGCAGAACGCCCTGGATGTGGGTGAGCGAAGCTGCAGCCGCTGCGAGGCTCGCCCACAGCAGCCGGTCGCTTCGGGCGAGGAAGAACGTCGCGACCGACAGCGCCAGGAAGAGTGACTCGGTGTAGACCGCGGTGAAGAACAGCGAGAGCGGTGCGAAGGCGAGCAGCAGCACCACCGCGTTGGCGGCCCGAGCGTCGAGCTCCTCACGAGCCAGCCGGTAGAGCAACTCGAGCGCGACGGCAAACGCGGCCGTGCTGACCAAGACGCCCGCGGCCACATAGGAGCGGGTGAACCATCCGACCACATGGATCAGCAGTGGGTAGAGCGGGAAGTACGCGGTGTCGACGGCCGTCGAGTAGCCGTGCTGGGCGATCTGCAGGTAGTGCACTGCGTCCCAGCGGTCTGTCGAGGCGGCCAACGCGTTTCCGACCCGTCCCAAGCCTCTGCTGAAGCCCGTCGGATCGAACGCGATCGAATCGACATGTCGTTGTGCGAACAGCGACCCGGCCGCCGCGCTCGCCACCACGAGCACGCGGGAGCACAGAACCGCGATCCAGGTGGCGGTTGGCACGCTGACGCGCGCGCGGGTCGTCGCGACGGACGTCCGGGGGGAGGCGACCGTTGTCATTTGTGCATATATCGGCACGTTTGAGCGGCAACGTCACCCTGCACGCCTAGTCTCAAGGAATGGCGGCTCCCAAATCAGTTCACGTCTGCTCGGCCTGTGGGCACGAGTCGCCGCGCTGGTCAGGTCAGTGCCCCGGCTGCGGCGAATGGAACACACTCGTGGAGGAGTTGCGTACCCGTCCAGCAGCGTCGGGACGTACCGGTGGAAGTGGATCCCGCCCACCCGCTGGCGCAGGGGTCACGCCTGTGCGGCTCGGCAGCATCGCGGCGGAAGAGCACTCACGGCTCAGTACCGGGATCGGTGAACTCGACAATGTGCTGGGCGGCGGTCTGGTGCCCGGCTCGCTGGTCTTGATCGGAGGTTCTCCGGGGGTCGGCAAGTCGACCCTGACGACGATGGCGCTCGCCCATCTGGTGGCTGCGGGCCGCCGGACGCTGTACGTGTCGGCTGAGGAGTCGCCTGCGCAGATCCGATTGCGGGCGGAGCGGCTCAGCGCCGGCTCGCCGCTCGAGATTCCTGTGATCGCCGAGACCGATCTGGGGGCCGTGGTGGCGACGCTGGAACGCGAGCGGCCGGAGGTGTGCGTCGTCGATTCGGTGCAGACGCTTCACTCCGGCGAGCTCACCAGCGCGGCGGGGTCGGTAGCGCAGGTGCGTGAGGTGGCGACCGAGATCATGCGTGTCGCAAAGGCAAACCGGATCGCGGTGCTGCTCGTCGGCCATGTGACGAAGGACGGCGCGCTCGCCGGGCCCCGTGTGCTGGAGCATCTGGTCGACTGCGTACTTCAGTTCGAGGGTGAGCGCGAGCGCACATACCGGACGGTGCGAGCGATCAAGAATCGCTTCGGCTCCACGAACGAGGCCGGCGTCTTTGAGATGCGCGACGACGGGCTGGTTGAGGTGCTCGATGCGTCGGCTCGGTTCGTGGCCGAGGCGACGCGCGCGGCCGGCAGCGTCGTGCTGTGCGCGATGGAGGGCACGCGTCCGCTGCTGGTCGAGGTGCAGGCGCTGGTGTCGCCGTCCGAGCTCGAGCCGCCGCGCCGCGTCGTGGCGGGGATCGATCGCA
>CAWAVA010000007.1:0-12980 GCA_963785385.1 uncultured Conexibacteraceae bacterium
GCAGATCCTCGAGCAAGGCTCGGGTGCCCCGCAAGGGGGTAGTACCGAGCTCGACGAGCACGCGCTCGCAGCCACGGTAAGCGTCCAAGATGCCACTGACGTCACCGAGGGCATGGGCGATCCGCATTCGCAGTTGCCAGGCCGCTTCGTCGTAGACGTTGGCGGCCAGCGTAGCGGCGTTGAGCTCGCGGGCAACGTGGAACCGTCCGAGTTCGAAGGAGAGCTTGGCGGCGTCGTGCCGGGCACGGCTGGCAACCTCGGCAAGGTGCGCGCGGCGGTCGTCCACCCAGATCGAATTCGCCT
Organism: uncultured Conexibacteraceae bacterium; assembly: GCA_963785385.1. GTDB lineage: Bacteria > Actinomycetota > Thermoleophilia > Solirubrobacterales > Solirubrobacteraceae > Palsa-465. Next base: position 304 of record CAWAVA010000007.1, read on the forward strand.
TCGCCAGATACGGCCCTCGGTCGTAGCAGGACAGCGCGTCGAGCGTCGCGGCCAGGCGCTCTTGGCCTCGGAGCCGCGCCGCGGCGGCGACAGCGGACTCGAACTGCACCGATTCGCTGCCTATCTGCACGTTCGGACTCAATGAGACCTGGTTGTCCACCGAGGTCACCTCGGCCTCCTCGGGCAGCAGGATGCGGAGTTGGTGGACTGCTTGTCTGAGGTAGGCGCGCGCACTGTCGTCCGCACGGCCGTCGAACAAGCAGTCGAGAAGTTCCTCACGCGCGATCGCGCGGCCGTTGTTGACGCACAAGTAGGCCAGTAGCTGGTAGGTCTTGGCGATGCGGGGTTTGACCTCGTCATTGTTGACGACGACCGCGACATCGCCGAATTCCCGCAGCCAGACCGAGGCCTTGGTGTGTGCCAGCATCGTGACGCCCTGGGCGCCGAGCGCACGGCCAAGATCGTGCCACGCAGAATCGGCGCGCGGCTGCGCATCGATGCGGCGGGACACCACGGCCGGAAAGTCTGCCAATGCCTGCAGCAGCAGGTGATTGGACCCCTGGCGGCGCGCGGTCGTCATGCCGAGTTCTGCCGCAGCGTCGGCGGCGTCCTCGTGTCCGAGCCGCCACTCAGCTTCGGCGAGATACACCGCGGCGATCGGAAGCTCAAGTATCCGGTCGCCGACGACCATCACCTCCACCGCCCGCCGCAGCCGTTCGAGCGCAACCTTGTCCTCACCACGACGCAGCAGGGCCAACCCATACCAGACATCGAGGTAGGCGGCGATCGCGGTGAATCGGCGGGCGTCTGGATCCCGGTCCAGCATGTCCAGGACGGCCTGCGCGGCAGCCGGGTCTTGCTCCACCTTGAGCGCGAACTTGGCTGCCACCACGGCGTTGAGCGCTTGGTAGCCGATAGATCCGCTGGCACGCGCGAGTGTGCGGCCGTGAGCGATGGTGGCGCGGGCCTCGTCGAAGAGCCCGGCGTCGATCAGCACTTCCGGTCCGATCGAGGCGCGCAGGATCACCGAGGTGTCTCCTGCCGCGAGCGCCGCCCGATACAGCGCGAGCGCATCGTCGGTGTGACCGAGCGCCCGCGCCCGGGCGATGTGGATGGGCCTGCCCACCGACTCCGCCCACGGCGTGGGTGGCAATTCGGCGAGCGCGCTGAGGCGGCCGAAGAAGTAGCTGACGAAGAAGGGCAGCACATCCAGGGTCGTCCCGGTCGGCTCGGGCGGAACCGGCTGCCCCCCTTCGGGTAGGTCGGCGAGCAACCACGCCGCATACCGGACCGCGTCCACCCCAGGGCCGGGTCTGGCGGCGGCGAGCACGACTGCCACATCATCGAGTCGGGCCACGTGCAGATAGGCCCACCCCATCACGCACGCGGCCAGATCCGAGGTGCTCGCCAGTCGCTCCCGTTCGCCGCACGCCTCCAGGCCGTCCGCGACCTGGACTCCTCGCCGGCAGTCGTCGCTGACGACCGCGAGCATCAGCTCAGCGGTGCTGAGGGCGGAGGCCTCCGCCTGGCGGACCGGGGCCAGCGAGGTCAGCCAGCGCTCAGCGATCTCGAGATCGAGTCGCTCGATGACGGCGACGATGGACTGCTCGGCGCTGCGCAGAGCGTGCTCGAGCGCCCCAGCGCGGAGGAACTGCTCGGTGGCTTCCTCGTAATGGCCGTCCCGGCTGAGCAGCTGCCCGTGTGCCAGCAGAAGCCGGCGGAGTTCGCCTGATCGCTGGCTCTCGAGCCGGTCACGCAGGTACTCCCGGAAACGCGGATGGGCGCGCAGTGAGCGGCCCTTGCGGTCCCAGGTGACCGGGAGCCGGGCCGCGCGCAGGCGCCGGAGGTGACCGGCAGCGTCGGTCAGCCCAAGCGCCTCGGCGTTGAGTGCCGTGACCTCGTCGATCAGGGAGGTGGCGATCAGGAAGTCACGATCAGCCGGTTCAAGCTTGTCAAGAATGTGCGTGGACAGATAGCCGTGCAGCGGATCGGCCTCGCCGCCGACTCCGGTCACGTGCTCCGTTGAGCCCCAGGCCTCGAACAGCACCCCGGTCACCCAGCCCGCGACGGCGTCGACCGCCGCTTCGGCGTCGACCTCGGTTGCGCCGAGGTTTGCCAGTGCATGGGCCGCTTCCTCAACGGTGAAGGCGAGATCCGCCTCGCGTACTGAGGCGACCGGTGCCGAAGTCGGCAGCGCGCACACGGCGCTGGGGATTGCGCGCCGACTGAGCATCACCAGGCGCATCTGTTCCGGTGCATACCGTGCCAGCGATTCGATGACGGCCCATGACGGCCGCTCGTCACCAAGCCGTTCGAGATCGTCGAGGACAACAACCACTGCTCGGTCACCGACCGCCTCGGAAAGCAGGCCCGCGGCTTCCGGATGAGAGATCCCGGCCGATAGTGCAACTGTGGCTGCGGCCGACATCCCGGGAAGCGCCTGCAAAAGTGCGGCCTCGAGATATGTCAACAAGCGTCCCGGCGAACTGTCGGTGTCGTCGACGCTGAGCCATGCAACAGCTCGCTGACCGTCACCGACCGCCTGCGCGACGGTGGTGCTTTTGCCTGCGCCGGGGGTCGCACAGACCAGGACGATGCGGTGCCGATCGATCAGGTTGCGCACAAGCTGGTCGAGACGTGGCCGCGCGACCAGGTGATCCGGAGGCAGCGGCGCGAGCAGCTTGCGCCGCACGAGAAGCCTCTCGCTGGGATTCACCACGGTCCTTTCTTCGTGAGTGCGTGCACCCGACTGGATGTTTCGGGCTCGTTCACAGCCCATGATCCATGCTTGGCGGCACGGGACGTTCGAGCATGTCAAACCGAAGGAGTGAGTGAATGGACCAACGATTCACGACCATGGCCCACCGGGTCTGCTTAATGGCCGGTCCCGTGCTCGTCGTTCTCTACGCCCTAGGGTTCCTGGTGCTGTGCAAGTTCGCGCCGATCCCCAACCCCACCTGGCCCGCCGAGCGGCTCACCGCCTGGATCGTCGACCATAAGTACCGCTACGAACTGGGCTGCCTCTTCATGCTCATCGCCGCTGGCCTGCTCGGGCCCTGGGGGGCCTCGCACGCGGTGTTCACCCGCAAAACCGAGGCCCGCTTCCCAGTCCTGTACATCACCCAGATTGTGTCGCTGGCCGCTTCAGTCGCCATCTTCATCCTCATATCGATCTTCTGGGCTACGGCCGCATTCCGCGCCGGTCAGATCTCCCCGGAGATCACCCAGACCATTTTCGACCTCGGCTGGATCACCTTCCTCTGGGCAGGGCCGGCGTTTTATCTCTGGGCGCTGGCCCTCGCCGCCGGCATCCTGTGGAATCCTCCTGAACACCAACTGTTCCCACGTTGGTCGGGCTGGTTCACCATCGTGGCGGTGCTCAGTTGGTCGCCTGGGTTGATTTTCGTGTTCTGGGGATCTGGACCCGCCGCATACAACGGCCCTCTGCCGACGTGGATCGCGCTGGCCGACTACGGAGTCTGGATGGTGGTCATGACCGTTGTCGGGTGGAAGGCGATCTCCCGGCAGGAGGCGTTGTGCCGCGAGGAAACCGCAGAGGGGCTCGGCATCTACGAGCCGACCGACCCCGAGATCATCGTCGCCGCAGTGGATTCGGCTCCCATACCGGTGCTGTCGGGCGCCTCGGCCGGGGAAAGGAAGTAGCACATGCGCAACACCGAATCTCTCACCGTAACGACCACGCGAGAATACGCACCGAGACCCACGGCAGGTGCCCGCTCGGACAAGGCAACGCTGCGAAGATGGATTCCCGGCGAATGGGGGATCTGGGCGTTCATCCTCACCGACTTCTCGGTGTTCGGCGGTTACTTCGGGACTTTCCTCGTGCTGCGGGGCCAGCAGCCGGGTGTGTTCGGGGCGGGCAGCGAGGCACTGAGCCCCACGCACGGGGCCGTCAATACCCTCTTCATGCTCACCGCGTCGTTGTGCGTCGCGCTCGCGATCCGGAGTGTGCGCGCAGGGCGGGTACTCACCGCCCAGAAGCTGCTGGTGGGGGCCGGCCTGTGCGGTACCGCGTTCATCGTGAACAAGCCGATCGAGTGGGCAGCACAGCTCGCTGCCGGGCACGGCCCGCACCAGAGCGATTTCTTTCAGCTGTACTACCTCCTTACCGGCATTCACCTGCTCCACGTGATCGTCGCGATGGCCGTTGTCGCATTCATGTGGCGGAAGGTCCGTGAAGTCCACGTCGCGCCGACCTTTCGCCAGTCGCGCTACTTGGAGAACGGTGCCAGTTTCTGGCATTTGGTCGATCTGATCTGGATGGTCCTATTCGCACTCCTCTACTTGGTGAGGTGACGTCGATGACAGTGATCAAACGCAGCGACCTGCTGCTGGCCTGGGCACTTTTGGTGGCCCTCACGGCCGTGTCCTGGTGGCTCGGGACGGACCACAGCAGCGCGGTCGCCGCAGCCAGCACCGTGATTCTGGTGGTCGCGTTCGCCAAGGTCATGGTGATCGGCTACTCATTCATGGAGCTCCGGCACGCCGCCCCGGCACTGCGTGGCGCATTCTTTGGTCTCGCTGCGCTCATCTGCACGATCCTCGTCGGAATCTATCTAGCCGTCTGAGCCACGCGCAGGTCCTATTGGCGTCAGGCCGGCCGTTCGAGGATTTCGACTGTGCCGTTTGTGCCGTCGACTCGCAGGTGATCCCCGGTGTGCAGCTCTGTGGTACCGGTGCGGGTGTTCACGACGCAGGGCACTTCCATCTCCCTGGCCACGACGGCGGCGTGGCTGAGTGCCCCGCCGATGTCGACCACCAGCGCCGCGGAGATGAACAGCAGTGTGGACCAACTGGGGTCGGTGAAGGGCGCGACGAGGATCTCGTCGGGCGTGACGTTTTCGTCGTCGGGTGACGTGACGACCCGAGCGATGCCTTCCACGACCCCGGGACTGACTCCGACTCCGTGAATCACCCGGTTGGGCGTGGCAGCGGTGTTCTCGGGTGGCGGTGCTCGGCGGGTCGGGACGGGCTGCCCGGTCCACTCCGCCAGCGGGAGCAGCTCCTGGTATGCCCGCCGACGCTGCCTTCGGTTGGTGATGACGGCGCGTAGGTCGCTGGGCAGGATGCCGGTGATCTCCTCGACTGTGAGGTAGAAGACATCGTCCGGGGCCGCGATGGTGCCGGCTTGGTGCATGAGGTGCCCGATGCGCACGGCGGCTGCGCGCCCGACGTCGAAGGCTTGCAGGAAAGACCGTTTGGCGACTCCGCGCAGCGGGATGCGGGTGGCCGCAAGCCTGAGCAAAAGCCGAGCGATGGGGCGCTGCGCCCTGGGCAGCAAGGCCAGGAAGCGCGCTTCGAGGTCCTTGCGCGAGGCGGCGTGGCATCGTTCCCGATCGCGCGGGTCGGCGGTGTCATCGCGCCCGCCGTATTCGTCGACCAGGCGTTGGAGCGGCGCCGGGTTCTGGCGCCAGACCTGGCTGGAGATCTCTCCCTCGGCGGGACCGTGGAAGCCGTGCCGGCGTTGGACCTCTTCGAGGGTCAGCCGGCCGCGGGAGGCTTCCCAGATGTCGGCAACGAGGTTCAACTCGGCACCGCCGCCCACCGCGGTCAGGCCGTCGATGTTATCGAAGCCATGGCGCTTGGCGAGCTGGACGAGTGCGTTGTAGAGCGGCTGGATCACCGCGAGGGTGCCCATCACCTGCACGATCAGGGCTTGCTCCTGGCGCGCGCGGGCCTCGGAGAGCAGTTGGGCCGCTCGGGTGAGGTCGAGCCGGTCCACGGCTGGAATGGTCTGCTGGTACCACTCGTCTTGTTGGCGGGCAAATGCTTTGATCCGCTTCGGTGTGGTGAGGAAGGCGTGCGGAAGCCGGGCGGCAACCAGGGGGTAGCGACGCCGGGTGGGCGCGAAGGTCATGTCGCTGGGAAGACGTCCGAACAGGCTGCGCACCGTCTCCTCACCGCTGGTGCCGGGCATGCGATCACCGATCAGAGCGAAGAACTCGACCTGGATCGCGGGGCGTCCGAAGAAAACGCGAGTGGCCCGCTGGTCTACGCGATCTGCGATTCCCCGTTCGGCTCGGGTCAGTGCACCGATGCGATAGGCCGCCTCGCGGGGGGCCCGTTCAATGGCGTCCGCCCACATGCTCCAGCTCAACGGGGTCAGCACACCGGGCATCGCCTCGCCCGAGTTGGACGTGGTCCAGTGCAGATCTTTCGCGCTGGCGCTGTGCAGCGGATCCCAGGCCTGCGGCACTGAGAGGTCGGCCGCGTCGATACTCATCTGTTATGCCCCTCCTGGTCGTCGGCGATGCCGAAACCGGCGATGAGATGCTCGACCGCGCCCGTGAACGACTCAGCGGATAGGTGCGACAGATAGTGCGGCGCGAGCGCGTTCAGTCGGGGGTAGTCGGTGGGATGCAACCGCAGCAGCCGGCGCTCCTCGTCGTCGGCGCGGCCGACGCCTCCTTGGCGCGTCGCGCCGGCCACCGCAAAGCCGAGCGCAATACAGAAGAAGGCGCCCAGCGCGTCGAGTGCCTGGTGATCGCTCAGCCCAGCGTCGGCCAAGATGCCAAGAAAGGCTTCCCGGACGTCGTCGAACACCGCGCTGGGCACCGCGTCGGCGAGCACCAGCTCGACCACCGCCGGGTGCTCCCGCAGTGCCGTATGCAGCTCGCGCGCCCCGCTGCGCAACCGCTCAGCGGGTGTGCCCTCACTTCGGCCGCTCTTGAACAGACCCTCAAACACCCGTTCGCTGACCGCTTGCAACAGATCCTGCTTGGTGCGAACGAACCCGTAGAGCGTCATCACCGGCACGCCGACCTCGTTCGCGACCCGGCGCATCGACAGCGCCGAGGCGCCCTCGGCGTCAGCGAGACGCAGCGCCGCCGCGAGCACCGCCTCACGACTGGTGCGCCGCTCCCGGGCAACCGGGCCGTGCCGGTCGCGTGATGCTTGCACCATGGGCCGATCGTACAGCCGTACCGTACCGCTGTACAGATGTTTTACTTTCGGCGCCATCCCCGTAATCCGCACACGCAGGATCCGGTTGGGCTGGGATTGATCCCAACTCGGTCGTGTGGTCCGACTGGGACCGGCCCGATACCTACCGCCGTCATTCTCGCGCGGACTGCGATATCCCGGATAGCAGCCAGTCGAGTCCGGTCTGGAAGTGTTCGTCGGAAGCCCAGGCACTGAAGTCCGTTGCAAGCGCATGAATCTGGGGAAAGTCGTCCGCAGGCAGGGCGCGCAGGCTGGTCAGGTGGCTGCGCTGGTCGGCGTCCGTCCGCGCGCGCTGCTGGACGGTGAATCCGAAGGTGTAGCTCTGGAGGGCGGCGACCGCGGCGATGGCGGCGTCGGGGCTGAACCCGGCGTCACGGAGGGCGGCAAGCATGTGCTCGACGGCGCGCATCGCCCGGGTGGTGCTGATGGATTGGGAAGTGAGGATCGCGATCAGCCCGGGGTGCGCGAGCAGTGTGCGGTGAACCGAGAGGAACACCGAACGCAGTTGGACCTCCCATGTGACGCCGGGCTCGGGCTCGACGACAAGCGCGTCAAGGGCTTTGTCGATGAGGCCGTCGAGAATCTCGTCGCGGGTGGCAACCCGGCGGTAGAGGCCCATGGGCGAGACGCCGAGCTCATCGGCCACGCGGCGCATGGTTACGGCCTCGATGCCGCCGACGTCGACGAGTCGAAGGGCGGCATCGAGGATGTGTTCCTTGGTGAGATCACCACGTTTCGGCATGTGTTTGACGGAAACACTACATCGTGCGTACGGTCATACGCACGATGCGGACAGCAGATGCAGCCGGCGGGCAGGCGCGGTGCGCGGTGGTGACCGGCGCGAACACGGGGATCGGCCTGGCGTGCGCATTGCGACTCGCGCGTGAGGGTTTCGAGACCATCGCGACGGTTCGCTCAGCTGCCAAGGCTGAGGTGGTGCACGCGGCGGCCGAGGAGGCCGGCGTCGCGGTGGGCACTGAGTTACTCGAGGTGACCGACGCCGACGCATGTGCGGAGATGATGGACCGACGGCGGCCGTTCGCGCTGGTCAACAATGCCGGGATCAACACGGTCGCGGCCCTGGAGGACACGACGGACGCCGACCTACAGGAGATTCTGGAGATCAACACGGTTGCGCCGATGCGCCTGGCGCGGCTGGCGGTGCCGCATATGCGTGCACGAGGTGAGGGTCGTGTGGTGAACGTCTCGTCTGCGGAGGGGCGAATCATCCTGCCGTTGCTCGGCGCCTACCAGGCGTCGAAGCATGCGCTTGAGGCGGCGACGGCGACGTTACGGCTCGAGGTCGCGCGGGACGGGATCGCCGTGTGCTCCGTCGCGCCGGGCAGTGTCGATACCGCGATCTATGACAAGGGCTTCTGGGTCGATGGCGAACTGCATTCCGGCTCGGCCTACAGCGCGGGCTACGGCCGGCTCAAGAGTTTCATGAACCTCAACAGACACACGCAGATCTCCTCGGACGCCGTGGCACGAGTGATCGTCGCCGCGATCCTGTCGCCACGCCCGCGCCCGCGGTACCTGGTCGGCGCCGACGCCCACGCCTTGGCCGCGACTCACCAGCTTCTGCCGACCGCGTTGCGTGAGCGTCTGCACCGACGGGTGTTCGCCCTGTGAAGGCCGGCGACGTCAGCGATCCGCTGATGCACCACAGCGATCCCGGCGTCCTGTGGACGACGGTGAACGCCGCCGAAGCCCGACCTGGCGTCAGCACACCGCTGAGCCAGTCCTTCTGGGGAAACGCGGCCGAGCTGGCCGCGCGTCAGGCCTTTTGCGACATGGGCGTGATCCCGCGATCGATGGTGCGGGTGGGCACAGCGAGCGAGAACATCTCGGCGGTCTTCTTCGGTCGTTGCGCAGCCAACGTCGACACACTGGGCGGTATCGCCGATCGCACGCCGGGGATGAGCGGCGATGGGCTGGAGCGGCAGTTTCTCGGTGCCGCACGGGAGGGCATTCCAGTGGTCCGCGTCCGAGGCCGCGTGCCGATCGTCGCTATCAAGGCTCCCGTTGTGCTCGCCCGCAGTGCCCGCATGATGCTGCGCATGGAAGCGGACTACGAGCACTGGTGGCGGGCACGGACTCAGCATCCGGCGGCGAGCGCCGGCGCACTCAACGAGGCGATGCGCCGCTTCGAGATCGCGATGTGGATCCAGCTGCGAGTCACCTACCTCGCGCAGGGCATGTTCGACAACCTGTCCCAGCTCGCGGCGGCGGCGGGAGTACCCGGTCTCGAGCGGCGACTGGTCAGTGGGTACGGCACGGTCGTCGAGAACCGGATCGTCAACGATATGTATGCCGTGTCCAAGGGTGATACCACCTTGGCGACCTTCCAGGATCGCTGGGGTTTTCACGGTCCGCGCGAGGGTGAGCTGATGAGCCGCTCCTGGCGCGAGTCCTCGACGGCCGTCGAGCGCTCGATCGCCGGCTACCGCGAGCGCCCCGACACCGACCCCGCCGCCGAGTCGAGGAGCCGCACGCGCGATCGCGAGGCCGCCGAGCGGGAGCTGCTCGGCACGCTTTCACCCTTGCGCCGCGCAGGTGCCCGCTTGCTGCTCAACCTGGTCCGCTCCTACGTGCCGCTGCGCGAGGTCGGCAAGTCGATGTACGTGCAGTCCATCGACGCCGGCCGGGCCGCGGCACGAGCGCTCGGATCCCATTGGCACGCAAGCGGGTTCCTCGATGACCCCGAGGACGTCTTCTTCCTGACGATCCCCGAGCTCGGCCGGGGACCAGATACCACCGCGCGGGAAATCGTCGCTGTCCGCCGGGCACGTCACCTGCAGTACGCCCAGCTCGACCTGCCCCGCACCTGGACCGGGATGCCCGAACCGATCCGGCTCGACGCCCCGGCACGCCAAGGCGTGACACGCATCGAAGGGATCGCCGTATCACGAGCCGGTGCGGTCGAAGGCGTCGCCCGGGTGATCCTCGACCCCGACACCGCCGAAGCGATCGAACCCGGGGAGATCCTCGTCTGCGACACCACGGATCAAGCTGGGTGTCCCTGTTCGTCTCGGCCGCCGCACTCGTCATCGACATCGGCGGGCCACTGAGCCACGGCGCGATCGTCGCCCGCGAGCTCGGGATCCCCGCTGTCATCAACACCGGAGATGGCTCGCGCGTCATCGCCAGCGGCGACCTACTTCGCGTTGACGGAGACACCGGGGTCGTCGACATCCTCGACCCCGTCCACGCACCGCAACCTAGGGAAGCCCCGTGACACGATTCGAGTTCACCGACGAAGGGGCGCACACCCCGGACGCCGACGACCCCTTCTGGCAAGAGAGCCAGATATTCATCTGGTGGGACGAGAAACAAGGGCTCGGCGGCCTCCACCGTGTGGGCCATCGGCCCCAACCAGGGCAAAGCCAACTACCGGCATGCCCGACGACTGCCGAGGGGCTGCACTACCTGGCCGACGTGCACGACATCGCGCTGACCGACGGCAACCGGCACGACCGAGGACTGACCTCTGGTCGCCAGTCCATGGCCGCGCTCTCACCGAACACCGGAACCATCAACTTCACCGACGACCAGACTGAACTGCACCTGCGCTACGAGGACTACTACCCGATGTGCGAGGTCTGGGAGCACGGCACCGGCGGCAAGGTCGAGGCCGATATGGCCGCCGCGCACTTCGAGGCCTCCGGGCGCATGAGCGGCACTGTGCGGATGGGCGATCGACAGTTCGAGGTAGACGGCACCTTCCACCGCGACCACTCCTGGGGCCCACGTGACTGGAAGCCCTCACCGGACACCGCTGGGTGGTCGGCACCGCCGGACCGCAATTCAGCTTCTCCGCCGCGGTGATGCTCGGCACCAACGACCTGGTCGCCGGCGGCTACGTGATCCGCAATGGCGACCGTTTCCAGGCACGCGACGTCGACATCGTGATCGGCATCGAGCCGGACAACGTCACCGCACGCACCGCCACCGTCGCATGGACACTCGACAACGGCGAAACCGTGATCATCGACTGCGAACCGTTGGGCGGCTGGATGCTCGGGCACGGGCAGTACCTCGAGTCTGACCAGCTCGCCCGCTTCACAGTCCGCGGCACGGAGATTGAGGGCTGGTGCGACATCGAGGTTCCATGGCCATCGCCTGCACAATCAGCCAGTCCGGCTTGCCGTCGCCGCCGCACTCCAGCACGGCTTCTCGCGAGCAGTACCCGCATCGACCTCTTCGAAAAGCTGGTCACGACGTGATCGATCTCGGCAAGGTGGGCGTCTGGGCGGCCGGGCTACGCTTCGCCGACCCCGCGGCCAAGGGTGTTTGCGCCGCCGAACTCGAAGACCTCGGCTACGGCGCCTTGTGGCTCCCGGGCGGGCTCATCCGGCACTCTCGACGCAGTCGAGACGCTGCTGCAGGCGACGCGGTCGATTCCCGTGGCCACGGGAATTGTGAACATCTGGGTGGAGGACGCCACCGATATCGCCGCCCAGGCAGCAAAGATTCAAGTCGCGCATCCGGACCGACTCCTGCTCGGTGTCGGCGTCAGTCACGGACCCGGCGTCGGCGAGCGATACCGCCGCCCCCTCAGCGCGATGCGCGATTACCTCGACCGTCTCGACGACGCACCGACACCCGTACCGCTCGAACGCCGCGTCATCGCCGCGATCGGCGGGCGGATGTTCGCCCTGGCACGTGAGCGGGCCGGTGGTTCCCACCGATATCTGATGCCACCCGAGCACACCCGACTCGCCCGCGAGGCGCTCGGGCCCGGCCAACTGTTGGCACCCGAGCAGACCGTCGTGCTCGACACCGATCCGGAAGCGGCCCGCGCGGCGGGACGCGAGTTCCTGGCCGCGTATCTCGGGCTGCCCAACTACACCGACAATTTGCGCCGCGTGCTCGGATTCGACGACGCCGATTTCGCCGGCGGCGGCAGTGACCGGCTCGTCGACGCCACCATCGCCCGGGGCGACGAACACGTAATCGCCAGCGAGTTCACGCCCATCTGCAGGCCCGTGCCGATCACGTCTGCGTGCAGGTCACGGCGCCGTGGGACCACCTGCCCCTCACTGAGCTGCGTCGCCTTTCGCCGGCGCTAACAACGACAGGAGATTAATGATGTTGACGTAGGCGACGCGGTCCGCGCGATGTACGAAGCAGCAGTCGAGGGTGACACCGATACCTTCTTCGGACATGTCCACGACGGCCTCGAGCTCTTCGAGCCGCCGTGCCTGCCCTACGGCAAGATCTACCGCGGCAAGGCTGGCTTCGGCGAGTTGTTTCAGGCGGCAACCCAGGTCCTTAAGCTACCCACGATGAAAATCGAAAGCATCATCAGCCAGGGCGAATCCGTCGCTGCGGTGATCACGTGCGACCTGCTGCACAGCGGCGCGAGCGCCACGATCCTGGAGCAGTGGACCGTCCGCGACGGCCAGGTCGTCTGGGGACGCGTCGACTGGCATGACCCCACCCTGGTCGCCGGGGTCACGGTTTGATGGGCACCGACTCGCTGGCAAGGTGGCACTGGTCACTGGCGCGGCCGGTGGCCTGGGCGAGGAGATGGCCCGCGCCTTCGCCGCCGAAGGCGAAATCAGAATTCCAAATCAACACTGATTGACCGGTCATACCCGCGTAGCAGGAGCAGTTGGGTCAGTGGCCGCGTTGGCCGAGAACGAGGGCGTGGAACGCCAGCCTCGCTTCAGGAGGTAGGCCAACCTCCCAGACAGTGAGGGCCCCGCTCA
>CAWAVA010000008.1:0-44137 GCA_963785385.1 uncultured Conexibacteraceae bacterium
GTATCACGCTCGGCCACAACGACTCTCGCGCCCTCTTCGGCGAAGCGCCGCGCAATGGCCTCGCCGATACCCGCTCCGGCACCGGTGACCAGAGCGACCCTGTCCCGTAACTAGCGCGTGCCTCACGCCTGCCGAGTCCGCGCGCCGCCGCCGAGCAGTTCGCGCGCCTGTTCAGGACCCCGTCCAGTGCGCGGGTGGTGCCGCTGACGATCCGGCCGGCCCGGCCCGCCGTCCGCCGCAGCGTGACGTCGTTGGCTCCCGGCCCGCCGCACGCCGTAGCCGCCGTCGTCGTCGTGCAGGACGAAGCGGTCAGCTTGGCGCGCCGGCGACAGCGTGCCGGTCCGCCGTCGATGTCGACGCACACCAGGCCGGGATGTCAGGAGCGCGCCGATGGGGCCCTGGTGTGCAGGCAATCACACCATAGCAGCAACGTCGGCACTCTTCCGCATTGAGCCAACCGTCGACGTCCTATTCGCCGTCTCCGGCCCGCAACACCGCCCACTGCGTCACCGTCACCGGCGTCCACCGTGGCCCATCAGGACGCCAGCAGGTCGCTGATCGCCAGCTCATCCTCGACCCCCGGCGCAGGCGTTGTTCCAGCGCTGCGAGTCGCTCCTCCACCGTAGTCGGGCTCCCTCGGCGTGCAACGGCGACTGCATCGTGCGATGTGCGGTAGGAACAGGCCGCACGCGGCCCAATCCAGATCGTCGGGGTTCACCACGATCCGCTCGTTGCCGCTGATGATGTGCACCAGACAAGGACCAGCCATTCCAGGCCCTGCGCAGACGACGTCCGCAGGCGCCGCCACGACGACGCCGGGGGCGTCGGAAGTCAGGCCAAGGCGCTCCATGGCAGGTGTATGCGTCACCCCCAGCACCAGTTGAGCACATCGAGGATTTCCGTGTTCGCGGAGTTCCAGCCAGCGAGTCCCTCGGCGAAGATCCTAACGAACGCCTCGCGCCGCCGTCGACGATCGCCGCGCAGATCCGGGATGGCCCGCAGAGCGAACCGAGCACCACGATGCCGCCCCGCTGCCGGACGCATCGCCTGCCCGTAGTGATGAATGAGCACCAAGGGTGTCGACGCATCAGAGCGATGAGCCGATGAAATTTCCCGCCAGATCGCCGTCGAGGAAGCTCGCGGGCCTATGCTCGTCCTCGCGCGCCCGCGACCAGGATCAGCAGCCCGATCTCGAGTTTCTGGGGTTGCTTCCGCGACGAGAGACATGTCGCCGGGGCGCTCAGATCAGCTTCGACGGTCGGCGTTTTTCAGCCGCCATGCCGCCGACAGCCTCGGCATAGAGCTGCCGTGGGTCTGAGCCGATAGAGCGACCCGGTTGGGAGACAGAAGACCACTTCGCAAGAAGCAGCGCGAACTCAGCACCGACACCTTCCGAGCCGCCCGCGATCAGCGCCCACGGCCGGTACTTCGCGGTGTCGATCACCGGCGATGCGCAGACGACCGCTTACGAAGTGTGAACGATCAGCACGTCGACTTTCGCCCGGCGCGAGACATTGGCAGGAACGGATCCCGGCAGCCGGCCGGCGATCGTGCTGAGGCCGACGTTGCCGACGACCAGCAGGTCGGCGCCAACTTCCTCGGCGAGACCCACCAGCGCGTCCACCGGGGCGCCGACAATCGACCGCTCCTCGATGTTCGCGGCCCCCGCTTTGGCGGCCCGATCCCTGGCCTCGCGCAGAATGGCGTAGATCGGGGCACTGCCCGCCACTTGTAGCTCTCGTCCTTCAGAGCGTCGGCAGCCCGCGGGTCCTCGTGCTGAGGTAGATAGGCCGTCGCGACAATCAGCTTCGCGTCCGCCCCAGCAATGCTGCCTGCCTTCTCCACCGCGCGCAGCGACGAATCCGATCCGTCGGTTCCTACCACCACGGTCCGATAGGCGCTCATTTACCCTCCCAGGTGTTCGGTTGCTACGCCAACCCCAGACAGTAACGGTTTGCCGCAGACAGATGGTCGAATTGAAACACGCCGATTCGGCTCCCAATTGTCGGCTAGCGGTGTGGCACGCGAATTCTGAAGCGCCAATCCGACCCACGGCATGGTCGGAATTCGGTCGAATTCGATGAAACATGTTGATGTGCAATTACTCTCATCGATAAACCGCAAGGAGCGCCCTGTCGAAGGATTTGGTGGCACAGGCAAAAGTAGTGCGTGAGCAGGCAGGACGGGTAAGCAGGTTCACCAGAGTGGCTTTACAGTGACAGACATCATGGTTGCCACCACAGTCGAGGAACCGAGCACAGCGCTCGCCTCAGATGATCCGCCTGCGCGGCCCCCGGGCAGGCTGCTGGACCCGCTCGCGGTTGCGATATCGGCGAGCATCATCGGCAGCGTGGCGGCGGGACATCCTTCGTTGTGGTTCGACGAGAGCGCGACGATTTCCGCGTCCGCGAGCCGTTCACTGCCTGAGCTCTGGGGGCTGCTGGGCCGAATCGACGCCGTCCACGGCTTGTTTTACCTGCTGATGCACGGCTGGTTCTGCCTTGCCCCGCCGACCGAATTCTGGTCGCGGGTGCCCAGCTGTCTGGCCGTCGGCATCGCGGCGGCCGGAGTTGTGGTGTTCGGCAAACTGTTTTTGCCGCGGACCACCGCGGTGTGCGCGGGACTGGTGTTCGCCATCCTGCCGCGCGTGACGTGGGCTGCGGTCGAAGCACGCTCCTATGCGCTCACCGCGGCCGTGGCGGTCTGGCTGACTGTGTTACTGGTCACTGCTGTACGACGGCACCAGTGGCGGCTGTGGGTGCTCTATTCGCTCGCGCTGATGTTGGCGATCCTGCTCAACGTCTATTTGGTGCTGCTGGTGCCGGCGTACGCCGTCGTCACCCCGCTGCTCCGGCGCCAGCGCTCCGTCATCGTGTGGTGGGCGGTCTCGTCGGCGGTCGCGGTCGGCGCGCTGACGCCACTGATGCTGTTCGCCCGTGGGCAGAGTTTCCAGGTTGCGTGGATTCACTCGTTGAGTTGGCACAGCGTGCTCGACGTGGTGCTGCACCAGTACTTCGACAACAGTGTGCCGTTCGCGATCCTGGCGGCGCTCATTTTCGTTGTTGCGCTGACGATTCGGTTCACCGGCCGATGGCAGTCCGCCGGCGAGATCCGCCGGATGCTGATCATCTGCGGGGCATGGATTGTGATTCCCACTGCCATCAGCCTGATCTATTCGGCGATCAGCGATCCGTTCTACTACCCGCGGTATCTGTTCTTCACAACGCCGGCGATGGCGATCGTGCTGGCCATCTGCATCGTTGCGATCACCCGCCGACCGCGATGGATCGCGCTGATCCTGGTCGTGCTCGCCGCGGCCGCCGTGCCCAACTATCTACTGTCGCAACGTCAGCGGTATGCCAAGGAGGGCTGGGATTACAGCGACGTCGCCGACGTCATCACCGCCCAGGCTTCGCCCGGTGACTGCCTGCTGGTCGACAACACGGTCAACTGGTTGCCCGGACCGGTCCGGGCTCTGCTCGCGGCCCGTCCCGCCGCCTTCCGCCCGCTGGTGGACATCGGCCGTGGTGTTCCGGCACCCAAGCGAGAGACGCTGTGGGACGGCCATATCGCGGTCTGGCTGATCGTCGGCCGACTGTACAAATGCACGACGCTGTGGACGATTTCCACCCGCGACACCAAACTGCCCGATCATCAAACAGGCAACAAACTGCCGCCGGGCCGAGTGCTGGCCCACACCCCCGCCTATCTGGTGCCGCAAAACGTGGGGTTCCGCATGGTCGAGCGCTGGCAATTCCACCGAACCCAGGTGGTCAAGTCGATCCGCTGATCGCGTCGCAGCAGGCACGCGCCGAGATCGCTTGTGCGCGAAAGTAAGCAGCTCACCGTAGATCGCGGACGGCGCGACTGGAGGCGAGCGCGCCCAGCACGCCGACCGCGGCGAATACCGCGAACAGCGCCCGCGCGGCGATCGCCTGACCGCCCGGCGTGCTGTTGACCACGACACCGGCCAGCCCGGCGCCGAATGCCCCGGCGATCACTTCGATCGTGTTGATCGCGGCGCCCGCGGCCGCACCTTCCTGCTCGTCGACGCACTGCATCGCCCACGCGGACAAATGAGGCCAGCCTGCGCCGATGCCGGCTCCGGTGATGGTCAGCGCCAGCGCCCACGTGACGACGAGGCCTGCCGGGGCATTCTCGACCTGGCTGACGGCAGTCAGGATCAGGCCGAGCGCTATCACCAGCGGCGCGGCGATGACGACCCGGTTGATGACTTTCCTGCTTTTCAGCGATGCGCTGAAAAGCTCACTGACCGCCCAGCCGATCGCCAGTGCGGCCCCCAGGAATCCGGCCACCACGGGAACCAGATGTCCCAAGCGCTGCCCGAACAGCGGCACATACATGTCGACCATCGCCGAGGTCATCAGCACCGCCAGCGCCAGGTAAATCCATTTCAGCGGCCCCGGTCCAAACATGCTCGGCGGCAGCACTTTTACCGTGGCACGCCGGTCCACGACGACGAATAGGACGATCAGGATCACGCTGACCACAAGCAACGCTGCGGTCAACGCGACTTTGGTCGGGACCTGGGCGATGCTGACGGTCAGAGCCGCGGCGCTCAACAACAGCACCGACCATGCCGGTACTTGCAGCGCAGACGTGGGTTGCTCGGGATCGACGTGGCCGGCCGGCAACACCAGCGGGACGAGCGCGCCCATCGCCACCGACAGCATCGCCATGACACCGAATGCCCAGCGCCACAAACCGAATTGGGCGAACAGGCCACCGGCCGCCGGGCCCACCACCGTGGCGACACCCCACATCGCCGAGACCAACGCCGACGCCCTCGTCCAGAGCGCCCGCGGCAGAGTGGTCGTGATCAGCGCGTAGCCCAGACCGGCCAGCAGTCCCCCGGCCGCACCCTGCAGCGTGCGGCCCAGCAGCAACACACCCATACTCGGCGCGATCGTGCACACCACGCTGCCGATCCCGAATACCGCCAACCCCAACAGGAATGACCGTCGCGCCCCGACCCGTAACAGCGACGCGTTGACCGTCGCGGCCGCGACCACCGACCCCACCAGGTACAGCGTCGTGACCCACGCGAAGAGGCGCTCACCGCCGATCTCGGCGATCGCGCTCGGCAAGAGGCTGACCGTCAGGAATTCATTTGTCGCATACAGCGCCACGCCACCGGCCAGCAGCGTCGACGTGCCGAGGAACTTCGGGCCCAACAGCGCCCGCCAGCCGTCGTCCGCCGGTTTGCCGCGAGCTGCGCTCACTTCAGTCCGGCGGCGTCCATCCCGCGCAGCTCTTTCTTCAGATCGGAGATTTCGTCGCGGAAGCGGGCGGCCAGCTCGAACTGCAGGTCGCGCGCCGCGGTCATCATCTGCGCGGTGAGATCCTTGATCAGGTCGGCCAGCTCGGCCCGGGGCATGTTTGCGGTGTCGCGGCCTTCGACGATCCCGGCGCTGACCGCTCGGCCCGGCTCGCCCTGAGCCCGGCGCCCCCGCGAGGAGTTCCGGCCGGAGCCGCCGATCTCGATGGTGTCGCTGTCGTCGGCCTCGCGGTATACCTGGTCGAGAATGTCGGCGATCTTCTTGCGCAGCGGCTGCGGGTCAATGCCCCGCTCTTCGTTGTAAGCGACCTGCTTGGCGCGGCGCCGGTCGGTCTCGTCGATCGCCTCTCTCATCGAGTCGGTGATCTTGTCCGCGTACATGTGGACTTCGCCGGATACGTTGCGCGCGGCACGGCCAATGGTCTGGATCAGGCTCCGCGACGAACGCAGAAAGCCCTCTTTGTCGGCGTCCAGGATCGCGACCAGCGACACCTCGGGCAGGTCGAGGCCCTCGCGCAGCAGGTTGATGCCGATCAGCACGTCGTACTCACCGAGCCGCAATTGCCGCAGCAGCTCGACCCGGCGCAGAGTGTCGACCTCGGAGTGCAGGTAACGCACCCGAATACCGAGCTCCAGCAGGTAGTCGGTCAGATCCTCGGCCATCTTCTTGGTCAGGGTCGTGACCAGGATTCGCTCGTCGGCCTCGGCGCGTTTGCGGATCTCGCCGATCAGATCATCGATCTGTCCTTTGGTGGGCTTCACCACGACCTTCGGGTCCACCAGGCCGGTCGGGCGGATCACCTGCTCGACGAACTCACCGGCGGCCTGGCTCAGCTCGTAGGGGCCTGGGGTGGCCGACAAGTACACCGTTTGCCCGATTCGGTCGGCGAACTCTTCCCACGTCAGTGGCCGGTTGTCGCACGCGGAAGGCAGCCGGAAACCGAATTCGACGAGATTGCGCTTACGCGACATGTCACCCTCGTACATGCCGCCGATCTGCGGCACCGTGACGTGGGACTCGTCGATGACCATCAGAAAGTCCTCCGGGAAATAGTCGATCAGCGTCGCTGGCGGCGAGCCGGGCCCGCGGTCGTCGATGTGCCGCGAATAGTTCTCGATCCCCGAGCAGAACCCGACCTGACGCATCATCTCGACGTCGTAGTTCGTCCGCATCCGCAGTCGCTGGGCCTCGAGCAGCTTGCCCTGGCCCTCGAGCTCGGCCAGCCGATCCTCGAGTTCCTGCTCGATGGTCGAGATGGCGTGTGCCATTCGTTCCGGTCCGGCCACGTAGTGAGTCGCCGGGAAAACGCGCAGCGAATCAACCCGGCGCACAACGTCGCCGGTGAGCGGGTGCATGTAGTACAGCGCCTCGATCTCGTCGCCGAAATACTCGATGCGAAGCGCAAGCTCCTCATAGGACGGGATGATCTCGACGGTGTCGCCGCGCACCCGAAACGTGCCGCGGGTGAACGACATGTCGTTGCGGGTGTACTGCACGTCGACCAGCAGCCGCAGCAGCGCGTCACGCGGGACCTCGGCGCCCACCTTCAGCTCCACCGATCGGTCCAGGTAGGACTGCGGTGTGCCCAGCCCGTAAATGCAGGACACCGACGCGACCACCACCACGTCGCGGCGCGACAGCAGCGACGACGTCGCGGAGTGCCGGAGCCGCTCGACGTCGTCGTTGATCGAGCTGTCCTTCTCGATGTAGGTGTCGGTCTGCGCGATGTACGCCTCAGGCTGGTAGTAGTCGTAGTACGAGACGAAGTATTCAACTGCGTTGTGCGGCAACATCTCCCGCAACTCGTTGGCCAGCTGCGCGGCCAGCGTCTTGTTCGGGGCCATCACCAGGGTGGGCCGCTGCAGCCGCTCGATGAGCCACGCGGTGGTGGCCGACTTGCCGGTACCGGTTGCGCCGAGCAGGACGACGTCGCGCTCCCCCGCCCGAATCCGGCGTTCGAGATCTTCGATCGCGGCCGGCTGGTCACCGGCCGGCGCATACGGGCTGACCACCTCGAAGCGGCCGCCGGCCCGCACGAGCCCTTCCACGGATTCTCCCGCTGGTCGGTATTCGGAGTGCGCCAGCACTGGATGCTCGGTAGCAAACGCCATGTTCACCAGGGTAGAGCCCGGTACTGACAAACCGAGCGATCAGCTGTGCTGGCTGCTCCACACCCGGGTACCGGGCTCGCATTCGATGAGGTGCCCGTCTTCGGACTTCGACATGGTGAACACCGGTGTGTCGGTGCACGAGGTCCCGACCGGGTGCACGCCCGTGGTCGCCGGCGCCTTATCCCAGATGTTGGTCTCGCACACGACCTGCTCATTGGACGTGGGGTCGTAGGCGACTTTGTCGATATCGGTGCACGGCCCACCCAGCGCAGTCGGCGACGGGGCCCCGATCGGCGTGGCGGTCTGGTTGGCGGCCTTCGCCGGATCGGCCATGGTCACATCAGGCGGCACGTCACCGGTGCGCGATCCGACGACCGGGATCCGCAGCGTCGCGCCTTGCGAGCCGCACTCGTTGGTCTGCACGGTTTGGGTCTGGACGCCGCGCAGCGTGCCGTCGGGTTCCGGCGTCAACGACCACACCACGGTCTCGGACTGCGTGACGATCGGCGCCCCGCGTGCTTTCTTACACTGGGCCTGCATCTGCCGCGGCTCGCTCTGCCAATGCCCGTCGAGGTAATGCAGGACGCTGGTGTTGCCGGTGCCCGTGCTCTTCGCGGACGTGTGACTGGCCTCGTCGAGCTTGGTGCCGGTCGCCGCGCACCCGGATGCGGTGCAGGCCGACGAGAAGGACCACCACGTCGTGTCGCCACCGTTGGTCCGGATGACGCCGTTCGACGTCTGCCTGGCGCGGTCGTAATCGAGCCGATAGCTGCCGTTCAGGGGCGGCGCCGCGAGGGCCGACCCCGAGGTCGACGTCTTGTTCACCTGTGGCGGTGACGCGTTGTTGACCTGGGGCTGGTCGTCCCAGGAGAAGAATGAGATCGCCCACGTCACGGCCAGCGACA
This sequence comes from uncultured Conexibacteraceae bacterium, assembly GCA_963785385.1. Classification (GTDB taxonomy): domain Bacteria; phylum Actinomycetota; class Thermoleophilia; order Solirubrobacterales; family Solirubrobacteraceae; genus Palsa-465. Next base: position 8,317 of record CAWAVA010000008.1, read on the forward strand.
GCAGTGCCAAAACGATGGCCGCGGCAATACCGGTCTTGAGCGTCAACTGCCGCCGGCGCGCCTTGGGGTGCCGACGCCGGATCAGCGATCGAGGACGATCATCTTGGCCGCAGCCGGCGATCTGCTCGCTGAAGGCCGCGGCGAACTGGCGGCACCGGTCGAATCGGTCCGCGGGCTCCTTGGCCAGAGCTTTCAAGAACATGTCGTCGAGGCCGGCCAAATCGGGGCGGTAGTCGCTAAGCCTCGGGGGCGCTGCATGCAGGTGCTGCCCGATCACCGCGACGGGGTTGGGGTTGGAGAACGGTGGGGCGCCGGTGAGCAGGTGGAACGCCGACGCCGCCAGCGCGTACTGGTCGGCGCGGCCGTCCATGTTGGACCCGACCAGTTGCTCGGGGGCCGCGTAAGCGACGGTACCCACCGCGACGTTGGTCTCGGTGATTCCACTGATGTCGGCGAGTTGGCGGGCAACGCCGAAGTCCGCCAACAGGATTCGGTAATCGTCCTCGTCCGGGTGGGTTAGCAGGATGTTGGCGGGTTTGACGTCCCGGTGCAGCAGCCCGCGGGCGTGGGCGTAGTCCAGCGCGCCCGCGACGGCGGTGACGATGGCGCAGACATCCTGCTCGGGCATCCCGCCCCGGAACTTTTCCCGCATCAGCCGGGCAGCATCGGTGCCCTCGACGTAGTCCATGGCGATCCAGAGGTGGCCGTCGAACTCACCACGATCGTGTACCGCGACGATGTGCGGATGCCACAGCGTGGCAGCGAGATCAGCTTCGCGGTTGAATCTTTCGCGGAATTCGGCGTCGGCCGTCGTCCCTTCGCTCAAGATCTTGAGCGCATCCCGGCGCGGCAGGCGCGGATGTTTGGCGAGGTAGACGTCGGCCATCCCACCGGATCCCAGGGGCCGCAGGATGGTGTAGCCCGCGAACGACGTCGGTGCGGCGAGAGCGCTATCGGACGAATCGTTGGCGCTGCGCCGACGGACATCGACCGCGTCGCGCTGGGGCCGCGACCCGATCAGCGGTACCCGGGTCAGCAGCCGGGTGATCCCCAGATCCGGCAGCGACGCGTAGCCACGTTCCAACAGGCTGCGGGAACGTGGCGCTACCGCCGGCCGCGGGGGTGGCCCTGATTGGGCGTCCCAGCGCTGAGTAGCTCTGGTCGCCTCATCCATCGACGTGTTCCCCCTTACTTCACTCGTTAGGCGTGCGCTCCACCAGTCTCGCGGCTACCCGCCGGAGTAACACTTTGAATCACTTGCGGGCCGGGTATTTTCAACATCCCCGAGGTGCGCACGAGTTCACCGAACTGGCTCACCATTGATGATCATGCCGCCAGACGCGGTGTGCTCCTGTTGTGCCACTTATGCAACAGCTGTGAATCGAGGTCGTGAGAGCAGCTCGCGGCAACACATAGCCGAATCACAGTGCGTCCCGTGGAAGCCATGCCGTCACGGAGTCGATACTGGTGTGGTGAGTCGACCAGCCCCGCCCATTCTGACCATTTGGCACAACGGCTCAGAAAGCACCTTCGTGCCGGGTCACGACGTGATCATCGGACGCGACCTGCGTGCCGATGTCCGGATTGCGGACCCGCGGATTTCTCGCGCGCACCTGATCCTGCGTTTCGAACAGGGCAAGTGGGTTGCCATCGACAACGGCTCGGTGAACGGGACGTTCGTCAACGGTTACCGCCGACCGGTGGTCGACATCCAGGACGGGCAAAGCATCAACATCGGCAACGCGGGCGGGCCGCAGCTGACGTTCGAGATCGGCGCGCGCCGAGGTAGAGGCGGACCACCGCCGACCGCGCAGCAGACGATGTCCTGGTCTACGCCGGCCCGTCCCGTGGCGCCGCCGGTCCAGCCGCCGCCGCCGCCGGCGCCCGTCACGCGGCGCCGACCCGCCCCACCGGTCAGGCCGGCGCCGCCGCTGTCACCGTCGGAGTACCCCACCACAGTCCAGGGCGGCCGCCCGCCTGCCGGACCACCGCCCGACGAGGTCACGGTGACCAATGCGCGCCCTGCGCCGGCGCAACACAATGTGCCACCCACCGAAGTCACAACGCTCGACGCCCGCGTTGGCGAGGACGCGAATTTCGCCACCCGCTTCGTCAAACGCATCACGCCGCGGGCGACGCCATCCGCCAAGCCTGCCGGCTCGGTCACGATCGGCCGGGCGTCGGACAACGACATCGTGATCCCCGACGTGCTGGCCTCCCGCTACCACGCAACGCTGACCCTGACGCCGCTGGGCACCGAGATCCGCGACACCAGCGTCAACGGCACGTTCGTCAACGGCACCCGGGTCGGCTCGGCGATCCTCACCGAAGGCGACGTCGTCACCGTCGGCAACATCGACCTGGTGGTCAACGGTGGCCTGCTGGTCCGGCGCAGCGAAACCGAAGCCGCCACCCGCACCGGCGGCTTGGAGGTGCGCAACGTCCAGTACGCCGTCGAGAACGGCAAACAACTACTCAGCGACATCTCACTGATCGCGCGTCCGGGAACGCTGACTGCGGTGATCGGCGGATCGGGCGCGGGCAAAAGCACCCTGGCCCGCTTGATCGCCGGCTACACGACGCCCAGCTCCGGGTCGGTGACGTTCGAGGGCCACGACATTCACGCCGAGTATGCGTCGCTGCGCAGCAGAATCGGCATGGTCCCGCAGGACGACGTCGTGCATCGGCAGCTGACGGTGAACCAGGCGCTGAGCTACGCGGCTGAACTGCGCCTGCCCCCTGACACCAGCAAAGCCGACCGGACCAAGGTCGTCTCGCAGGTGCTCGAAGAACTCGACCTGACCAAGCACGCCCACACGCGGGTCGACAAGCTCTCCGGCGGACAGCGCAAACGCGCCTCGGTGGCGCTCGAGCTGCTCACCGGGCCGTCACTGCTCGTGCTCGACGAGCCCACTTCCGGATTGGACCCGGCGCTGGACCTGCAGGTCATGACGATGCTGCGCCAGCTGGCCGATGCGGGACGGGTGGTGCTCGTCGTCACGCACTCGCTGTCCTATCTCGACGTCTGCGATCAGGTACTGCTGGTCGCGCCGGGCGGGAAGACCGCCTACTGCGGACCGCCGGACGGCATCGGCGACGTCATGGGCACCACCAACTGGGCCAAGATCTTCAGCCAGGTCGGCGCCGATCCTGAAGAGGCCAACCGCCGATTCCGGGAACGCGAGGAGCCGCATCCTCCATCGAAATCGGACACACCGGCCGACCTGGGCGAGCCGGTCCACACCAGCGTCCCCCGCCAGATCTCGACGATCGCCCGCCGGCAGGTTCGGCTCGTCGTCGCGGACCGCGCATATTTCATTTTCCTCGCGCTGCTGCCGTTCATCCTGGGGGCGCTGTCGCTGACCGTGCCCGGTGACACGGGATTCCGCGCCACTGGCCCGCATACCGGGACGCCTGACGAAGCCGCACAGATCCTGGCGTTGCTGCTGCCGGCTGCGGCGTTCATGGGTGTCGCGCTGACGATCCGCGACCTGGTCGGTGAACGCCCCATCTTCCAGCGCGAGCAGGCAGTCGGGCTGTCGACGACGGCGTACCTGCTGGCCAAAACGCTGGTGTTCTGCGGATTCGCGATTCTGCAGGCAGCCATCGTCACCACGATCGTGGTAGTCGGCAAGGGCGCACCCAGCAGTGGCGCGGTGCTGCTGGGCCACTCAACGGTCGCGGCAACCGGCGAGCTGTTCCTGACCGTTGCCGCGGCGTGTGTCGCCTCGGCCGTTCTGGGCTTGGCCATCTCGTCGCTGGTCCGCTCCAGCGAGCAGATCATGCCGTTGTTCGTGGTCGCGGTAATGGCGCAATTGGTGCTGTGCGGCGGCATGGTCCCGGTGACCGGCCGGCTTGGTCTGGACCAGCTGTCCTGGCTGATGCCCGCGCGTTGGGGCTACGCGGCCGCGGCCTCCACCGTCGACCTTCGGCATCTGGTGCCTCCGACGCTGCTCCCCCAGGACCAGTTCTGGCAGCACACCCGACATTTCTGGCTGCTCGACATGGGCATGCTGGCCGGACTGACGGTGTTCTACGCGTGCTTCGTCCGGTGGAAAATCCGGCTGCGACGCTAGATGCACCCGCCCAAGCACGAGACGTTCGACCTGCGCGCCCGCACCAACACCGACCCCAAAGGGATTGTGCGGGCGGTCGATGAGTACACCGTGCAACCCTGGGGCCTCTACGTGGCCCGCCCCACCCCCGGCCGCGCGCAGTTCCACTACCTCGAATCGTGGCTGCTGCCGTCATTGGGATTGCGGGCGACGGTCTTTCATTTCAATCCCGGGCACGAGCGCGACCAGGATTACTACCTGGACGTCGGTGAATACACGCCCGGCGCAAACGAGTGGACCTCCGAGGACCACTATCTCGATCTCGTGGTCCGCACCCATGTCGGGGTGGATCTGGTCGACGTCGACGAGCTGCTGGATGCGGTGCGGCACGGCCTTTTGACGCCCGAGACCGGCGAAGTGGCGGTCCGCCGCGCGACCGCCGCCATCGACGGCCTGGCCCGCAACCGCTACGACCTGAACGCGTGGCTCACCGACGAAGGCATGCAGCTCATGTGGCATTGAATTCTGTTGCAGGAAAATCTCATTCAGACGGCAAGCAGGCGGTCGAAGAATTCGCGGTAGTGCATCAGAGCCATGCGCAGGTCTTCAGTGGAGGCCTCGTTGCCGTGCGACCACTGTCCTTCAAGCCGTGACCGCGTCTCGGCGAATCCAGAGGTGAGCTGCTCGACCACGTCGGAGACCAGGTGGTCCGCCTTTTGGACGCACTCCTTGGGGTTGTCCACGAACGCCGCCTGAACGCCGGCCCACCTGGCACGTAGATCCGCGACGTCCTCGCCAGCGAAAAGCTTTTCTCCGCTTGTTGACAATGTTGGGGGCCCCATCTGGGCAAAGCCCTATGCGGCGTATGAGCCGGCGCAGATTGAGGCCGAAATCCGCCGGTCACTGTTCCCCACCCTGTGGTGCTGCCGAGCGGTGGTGCCGGTGATGGTGGCGGGGGGCGGAGGCACGGTGGTGAATGTTTCGTCCGTCGCGACCCGCGGGGTGAACCGTGTCCCCTACGCGGCAGCAAAGGGCGGGGTGAACGCCATCACCGCTTGTCTGGCAATGGAATACGCCGATTATGGCATCCGGGTCTGCGGCGTCGCGCCCGGTGGAACCGAAGCCCCGTCACGGCGCATCCCGCGCAATGCCGAACCGCCAACGGAACAAGAAACCAAGTGGTATCAGGAGGTCGTCGATCAAACGGTCTCATCCAGTCTGATGAAACGTTACGGCACTGCCGAGGAACAGGCCGCGGCGATCCTGTTCCTGGCCTCTGACGAGGCTTCCTACATCACCGGCGTAACCCTTCCCGTCGCGGGCGGAGATCTTGGATAACGAAACGTAAATCATGGAGGACACGAAATGACGGAGTCGCTTTTGAACACACAGGAAGTCAAAGATCTGCTGGCAAAGGTCAGTGGTCTGGGCAACGGCGGGGGCAACCCGCGCCTGAAGAACATCATTCATCGGGTGGTATCCGATATGTTCCGCACCATCGAGGATTTCGATGTCCAGCCAGACGAGTTCTGGTCCGCCGTAAGTTATATTACTGCGCTGGGTCAGGCCAACGAGGCCGGGTTGCTGGTGCCAGGCCTCGGCATCGAAACGTTCCTTGATCTGCGGATGGACGAAGCCGAGCGCAAGGCCGGAATCGAAGGGGGCACCCCGCGTACGATCGAAGGCCCGCTATATGTCGCGGGTGCCCCGCTCTCGAAAGGTGAGGCGCGCCTCGACGATGGTACCGAGCAAGGCGAGGTCCTATTGATGGACGGCCAGGTTCGCGACATTGACGGCCGGCCGGTCGCAGAAGCGATCGTCGATGTATGGCATGCCAACACACTGGGCGGCTACTCGTTCTTCGATCCGTCGCAGTCGAGGTTCAATCTTCGCCGCCGCATCGGAACCGATGCCGAAGGGCGCTACAGCTTCCGCAGCCTGCTGCCCTCCGGCTATGCCTGCCCGCCGAACGGACAGACGCAGAAGCTGCTCGATCAACTGGGCCGCCACGGCAATCGGCCGGCGCATATCCACTTCTTCGTTACTGCACCGGACTATCGGAAGCTCACGACGCAGATCAACATCGATGGCGATGCGTATCTACACGATGACTTCGCCTTTGCCACCCGCGACGGGCTGATCCCGGAAGTGCGGCGTTCGACCGATCCGGTAGAAATTCGTGCCCGCGGCCTGAACGCGCCGTTCGCGCAGATCACCTTCGATTTCGTCCTGCATCGCGAGGCAGCGTCCGCGCCAAACACCGTCGTGACACGGGCGCACGCCGAAGCCGCCTGACGATACCCCGGGCCGCCCGTTGCGGCGGCCGGATCTTCCTTCCGCGCCCTGCAAGGAGCCAAACAATCCGTCGGCGGTAGCGGTGGCGGCGGGTATCGGCCTTTATGGCGGTTGATCACGCTCGATCCGGCACAACTGCGCCGCTACGCAAGGTCATAGCGGGTCGCTTAAGAGGTATATCCGGGCCCCACACGATGCGGCCCGAACTACCCGTGATCACGTCCTCGTTGCCGTTGTTTCGGTTCCTGGACGTCACCGTCCCACCACTCGCGCGGCAGTCAGCGAGTTGGCTAAGCGGTCACCGGTCGTGTTAGAGGACCTGGCTCTGAAAGCAAAACCATAAGGGGAGCGTGATGACCAAAGCGTCGATCAAGTGGACATTGATTTTGAGTTTGACGTTGACTGGGGCGGCGTTGGCGCAGCAGCCGCCGAGCGAGAACAAGGGCATGAGTGCTACGCCGCTCGCTGCGTTCGACCTCAGCAAACAAGGACTCTAAGGATTTTGATCAGCGGCAGATGCGTATGCGGGTAATCCAGGTGGAGCCCGGCGGCGCGGCCGCTTTCCACAGTCACTCGCAGCGCCCCGCACTTACCTATGTGCTTAAGGGTAGTCTACTTGAGCACCGCAAAGGAAGTGCGGACCGAACCTACAGTGCAGGCGAGGTTATCGTCGAGACCACAGATGTTGATCACTGGGCCGAGAACAACGGAACCGAGACCACCACGCTCATCTCCGTCGATCTGTTCAAGGGATAGCGTTCCCGATTGAACCCCGAAATTGGGGCGCACGGCGATGGGGGCGCCCCAATTACTTTCGATCGCGGCATCTTTGCCGCATTCGGCAGCACGCAATCTATTCCTTGAGCATCGACGCACAACACGACTTGCTCGCTCCTGCTGTTACACGTTCGTTGCCACCTGCCGATCCGCCATCAGGTCTTCGGGACTATCGGCGCGAATGTCGTTGAGATGGGTTTCCGGCCCGCACCAGATCGCGAATGCGGTGATCAACGACAATAAGATGACGTAGCAGGCAACGCCCCAGGGCGCACCCGCCATCCAGCCCACCAGCAAGGCCGCGATGAATGGCGAGGGACCACCGGCGATGATCGAGCCGAGTTCTCGGGCGAAGGCGAAGCCGCTGTAGCGCAGCCGCGGGCCGAACAGTTCTGCGAAATATGCCGCCTGCGGACCAAACATCGCACCGCTGCCGATCCCCATGACGAGAATGAAGGCGAGGCAGATCAACGCTGGGTTCCGGGTTTCCGCCAGCAGGAAGAAAGGAAACGCGAAGGCCGCTGAGAACAGCGCACCACCCATATACACGGGCCGCCGACCAACCTTGTCCGACAGCCACGAAAAAAACACGATGCCGAAAATCTCCGCAACGTTGCCAAGCATCACGCCGGAAATCGCCACCCCCCGCGGCATGTGCAGAGTGTTGATGACGTAGCTCAGGCCGAATACCGGGAACAGGTAGCCAAGCCCGTTCTCCGCGAGACGCGCACCGACCACGACGAAGAAATTGCGGGGATGCCGGCGCAACGCCTCGATCGCCGGGGCGCGCAGGGGAACACGCCTCGCATTCGCCTCGACGAACACCGGGGTCTCGGTCACACGAGCGCGGACATAGACACCGAGCCCAAGCAGCAGCAGCGAGATCAGGAACGGGATCCGCCAACCCCACGTCAGCAGGTTCGCCTGCGACATCATGGTCACGAGATAGAACACGCCGGCCGCAAGTAGATTGCCCGCTGTGACGCCAAGCGGGGCAAAACTTCCGTAGAAGCCGCGTTGCCCCGGAGGCGCGAATTCCACTGCCATGATGACGGCGCCCCCGTATTCGGCGCCGGCACCAAAGCCCTGCAATAGCCGCATCAGCAGAAGTAGGACCGGTGCCCAGATGCCAATCGTTGCATAGGTTGGCAGCAGGCCGATCAGGAAGGTGCCTCCGCCGACCAGCAGCAACGTCGCCACCAGCATCGGCTTGCGGCCCATACGGTCACCGAAATGGCCGAAGAACAGGCCCCCGAACGGACGCGCCAGAAAGCCTACCGCAAAGGTGGCGAAGGCGGCCAGCGTGCCGACGGTGGCATCGTATTTCGGGAAAAATAGCTCACCAAACACCAGCGCCGACGCAGTGCCATAGATGAAGAAGTCGTACCATTCGAGCGCCGAACCGATGGCGGCCGCCAGCATGACATGACGAAGCGTATCGGAGATACGGTTCGTATCGTCTGGCTCATCGGCTTTCCCCCCTTGGAGGATTCCATTCACCTCAGCGCCGCTGAGGCCGTCAAGCACCGGAGCCGCGCCAACTGCGTCAAAAATGATTGGTCGGGCACGAGCGCAAACTTGTGGCAGACCGATGCGACTATAAGCCGTCAGGCGTCACTTGGGCGCTCTCTCTACGGGTGCGATAGCCGTGGATTGTTCGGCGTGCACACGCGCCGCCACGATCTGGCGTATCGCCGCGTCTACCCTCATAGCAAGCAAAACCCGCCCGAATTTGGCCGAAGCGTGGGACGGGTCGCCAGCAACGCCCGTTCCGTCCGGCGCAGAAGGCAACCGTGTCCACTGGCGCAGGTCCACGCCTCCTGGATGGACGGCCATCAATTCCGACGTATCAGCTATGCCTGCATGATCGCCAATATCGGCTCGGCTCACACCCTGAGAAAGCAGCCAATCATTCTGCCGCTGGTAGTCATTGTATTGGTTCACGTCGACAATTTCGATGCCGGCCGCAGCCCATTCAGCATTCAGCCTGCGCGCGACAGCAGCCTGCGGCGCGAGGCTCTGCCCATGCTCTGCAATGAAACAGATCGTATGGAAACCGGCCCGCTTGAGGCTTCGAGCGATACCGTCAAGTGTGGCTTCAAAAGCCGAAACCGATACGCCGACAGGTACCGGGGAAACGCATGTTGCCTGTAGGCGGGTCGGTATCACCTTCCGGCACGTAGGCTATGGTAGGCACGACTAAGGTGTGGCCGACGCCGGCGGCGATGCGGTGAGCCGCCGCATCCATGATCCAACCATGCTTTCCGATCGCCATATGCGGCCCGTTCTGTTCGAGCCCGCCACTCGGCACAATGACCGTGGTAAAGCCGGCGCTAATTGCTGCCCGCACCTCCACCCAAGTCATATCCTGGAGGTCCAAGCTAGTTGGTACCTGGGCGAACGGCCGACCAGGGCTCACCAGCAACGCGCCGATTAAGCCAAAGCAAATGATTCTCAACGCCCGCTTAGGAACCTGGGCCGACTCATCACACGCCTTAACGACCCGGCCGATAAATGATATTTCCAGAAGGCTGGGTCTGCTATAAATCGATTGTCTAAAACACATTGAGCAGCACTCCACGGTGAAATGGTCGCCCCTGCTGCCGGCTGATAAACCCAATCAAACTCTATTCTGTCTTTGAATAGCTCATTGATTTTTATTGTGCCGTAGGCGGTGCCATCGCGGGCTCGGATCTTCAAATGCCTCGTTCAGGCTCTTCCCATCGAGTGGGACTTGCCATGCCAGGGATCCGCCCGCAAATCAGCCGAGGGTCGCGAGCACCTCCTCGTCCGTTGGGAACCGGCTGGTCCCCTTCTTTGAGTAGGTGAGCCTGCCATTCACGGTAATCTCGAACACACCACCGCCGGACCTGCGCAACTGCACCTGCGTGCCGGGTGCCTTCTGCTCAATCAAACCTGCCGCCGCACGGGCGCGCGATTCATAGCCTCACATTCCGCAATATTCGATCTCAACTAGCATAATCTGCTCTCCAGGTTGTCGCCACGCTTATAGAAACAACAACAGCCACCGCGCCCGTCGCGTCGCGATCCACCGCCATCGTCGAGACCTAACGGCCTACATTATGATGCACACCGTGTCTACCAGAGTATATCCGCACAGATATCGTAGCGAGAATGCGGCGAATAGGCTTGCTCTCGCTCGCATTCAGCGCAAGCGGCCGAACGGTTTCGACCAGCGTCCTGGCGTGGCCATCAGGCTAGGGCCGACGTAAGCCCCGAGCCTTGCCGAGATGCGACATGGCAAATTCCAGCGCAGCCTCGCGGGCGTGTCGAACTAGCGGGTAACCTCGCCGTGCCATCAGGCTGAAGGGCGCGGATCGCGCCGAGGTAGTCAATGACGGCATCTACGACGGCAGAAAGCTAAAATTCTGCCGCGCTCGCCGATCTACCGAGGCCACTTTTATTGTTGAAGCTGTATGGTATTCTTTCGGGTCCGCATATTTCTTGCCGGAATTTGCCAACGGGGGCGTCCTGATGCCTTATCCACGCGGCGCGGTGCCGTCCCCTTCGCTGGGCACGCTTGTCGTGCGGCCCATCAAGCGTGCCATTGCGGCCGAGGTGGTCGCGCTTTTCAACGACCGGTCGCGCGGCGAGAAGCCGGTCGTTCGCCGCCCCGACGGAGTGCTTGGTCCGCGCGCGGTCGCTCGGCGGGTTCATGGCGATGTAACCTCGATGATGGTCGGAGGCGTAGCGGGGCTGCTGCTCCAGATGCTTCATCCGGCCGTCCTGGCTGGGGTGTGGGACCATTCGAATTTCCGCAACGACATGCATGGGCGGCTGCGGCGCACGGCGCGGTTCATCGCCCTGACCACCTACGGCGGCCAGGCGGAAGCAGAGACAGCGATCGCCCGCATTCGCGGCATCCACGACCAAGTCCGCGGAACGTTGCCGGATGGACGCGCCTATGCGGCAAGCGACCCGTCATTGCTCGCCTGGGTGCACGTGACGGAGGCGACGAGTTTTCTCGACGCCTGGATGCGCTATGCTGACGCAGGCTTGTCAGCGGCCGATCAAGACCGTTATTTCGCAGAAATGGGACGTGTTGCTCTGGCACTCGGCGCCGATCCGATCCCACGCACCCGGTCCGAGGCGCAGGACCTGATCAACGCGATGCGTCCGCACCTGATATGCGAGCCCGCACGCGTGAGGTCGCACGGCTCGTTCTGAGGCCAACAGGGGCCGAACAGGCTGGCGGCGCCGCTGCAGGCGCTCACAATGCAAGCGGCTGTCGATCTGTTGCCGGCATGGGCGCGACGGATGCACGGGCTGCCCGTGCCGGTGCTCAGCCGCCCACTGGTGCGGGCCGGCACCCTCGGGATCGCCCGGACGCTGCGCTGGGCGTTCAAATGAACAGCCTTTCAGTCAGAGCTGAGGGCATTAACGCAGGGACGGGAATTTCCGTTACAGAACGTCGCGCCCTACGAATTCCCACCGGGAGACCTCCAGCACATGGTCGGCGATCGCCAGCGAGGCGGTCAGGCCGGGGCTTTCGATTCCGAACAGATTGATCAGCCCCGGCACGCCATGCGTTTGCGGTCCCTGCACGACGAAATCCTGTCCCGGCGCGCCCTTCGGCACGATCTTCGGGCGGATCCCGGCATAGCCCGGCTGCAACGCGCCGTCCTTCAGCTCCGGCCAGTATTTCCGCACCGCCGCGTAGAAACTGTCGGCCCGGGGCGGATCGACCGTGTAGTCGAGCGTGTCGATCCATTCCACATCCGGCCCGAACCGCGCCTGGCCGCCCAGATCGATCGTCAGGTGCACGCCCAGGCCGCCCGGCACCGGCACCGGATAGATCAGCCGCGAGAACGGCGAGCGCCCGGACAGCGTGAAGTAGTTGCCTTTGGCGTAATAGGCCGGCGGCACCCGGTCGGGCGGCATGCCGCTGATCCGTCGCGCCAGACCCGGCGCGTGCAGGCCGGCGGAGTTGATCAGCAGCCGGCAGCGCAGCGTCATCGGATCGGCGCCGCCGACATCGATCTCGATGCCGCGGCCGGCGACCCGCGCCGGCCAGCGACCGGGCTGAAGAACACCGGCACCGCGCCGGCATTCTCGGCGTCGCCTTGCAGCGCCAGCATGAAGCCGTGGCTGTCGATGATGCCGGTCGCCGGCGACAGCAGCGCGCTGGTGCAGCGCAGGTTCGGCTCCAGCGCGATCGCCTCGGCGGCGGTCAGCACGCGCATGCCCTCGACGCCGTTGGCTTCCGCGCGCTGCTTGATGCCGGCGAGCATCGCGTCTTCCTGCGGGCATTGGTCGCGACGATCAGCTTGCCGCAATTGCGGTGCGGCACGCCGTTCTCGGCGCAGTAGGCGATAAAGCAGGCGGCGGCCGGCGACGCAGAACCGCGCCATCAGGCTGTTGGCGGGATAGTAGATGCCGGCGTGGATGACCTCGCTGTTGCGCGAGGAGGTTTCGGTGCCGATCGCCCTCGGCGGCTTCCAGGATGATGACCTCGCGCCCGGCCATGGCCAGCGCGCGCGCCACCGCCAGGCCGACGACGCCGGCGCCGACCACGACGCAATCGACTTCCTCCACGCCTCTTTCTCCTAACGACAGGCGGCGGAACGAGTTAGGCTGGGCGCGAACGGGAGTCCAGACATGTTGACCCTGACATCGGGCGCGTCGTCCATTGTTGTGGCCCCCGAATATGGGGCCGGACTGACCGGGTGGATGCTCGGCCGCACGCCGATCTTACGGCGGGCGCTGCCGCAGGCGGCGTTTGGGCGCAATCCGCATTTGATGGCGTGCTTTCCGCTACTTCCGTATGGTAATCGGATCGGTCAAGGCCGGTTCCGCTGGCGCGGTAGCGACTACCAACTCGAGCCCAATTTCGGCGACAATCCGCACACGATCCACGGCATCGGCTGGCAGCGGCCTTGGGTCGTGGAGGAAGCCGGACCGCGATCGGTCACTCTAAGCTTTATGCACCGGGCTGACGCGTCTTGGCCATTCGCCTTTAGCGCCGAGATCGGCTACAGCCTGTCTGGCGCCGCCCTGACGGTCACGATCTAATGACCAACCGGCATACCGGACCGGCGCCGGCGGGCATCGGCCTGCATCCCCATTTTCCCAAGGCCAACGATCCATTGCTGCGCTTCAAGGCCAGCGGTGTCTGGGAAAACGGCGTTGGATTCACTACCATCGCACCACACGCCAGCGCGTGGCGCCTGGCTTCATACACGAGCCGCGCTCTGTCGCAGCGTCGCGCTTGGATAACTGCTTCACCGGCTGGGACGGGAAAGCGGATTTCCAATCGGGTCCCGCCAGTCTTCGGATCGAAGCCAGCGAAGTGTTCCGGCAATTGCAGGTGTTCACGCCCTCCTGGGCTGATTTCTTCTGCGTCGGAACCGGTCAGCCACATCCCCGACGCGTTAAACCGGGCAGATTTGCCGACCGATCAGGCGATGCATGTCCTTCAGCCGAATGAAACACTCGGTGGCACCGTCCGGTTCACCCCTATCGGCTGACGGATTTGTTCAGGCTCGCACTTGCGCGGGTTGGACGCGTCGCCCGAACAACCTTTGGTGGCTCTGCGCCGCGGGGTGGCATTATTCGCCGACGTTGCGCTGGAGTGATGAACTTGCTTGTACCTGTTCATTGGCTTGGACGATCGCCTAATATCGGACAGTGAGTTCGGGCAGACATCCGCCGGCACGAAGTGATGAGAGGGCCTAAGGATGAACCGCAGGGAACCCATATTGGCAGTGCCGCAGCAACCCGAGCGGCATGAGCCGGTGGATTTTTCGCAGTTGGCTCGCCTTTGCCTGGACGAGCGCCTGGAGCGTGAGCTTCCCCCCGCGCTTACGTCCGGTTGGCCCGATTGCGGCTCGGCTGTTGATCGCTGGGTCGTCATGCTGATGCGCGGGCGCGTGCTGGTCATCGCCGGGTCGGATTCCGGCGGCGGTGCCGGCATCCAGGCGGACATCAAGACGCTCACCTCGCTGGGCGCATTCGCCGCGACGGCGATCACCGCGCTGACAGCGCAGAACACCCTCGGCGTGCACGGGGTGATGGCGGTGCCGCCCGATTTTATCTACCAGCAGATCGAGGTTGTCTTGTCCGACATCGGGGCGGACGTCATCAAGATCGGGATGCTGGGCGACGCCGCGACAATCGCCACGGTCTGCGACGCTTTGACGAACTTGGCTCCGGATGTGCCGGTGGTCCTGGACCCGGTGATGGTGGCGAAAGGCGGACATGCGCTGCTGGCGGCGGAGGCGGTGGATATCCTGGGCCAGCGACTATTGCCGCTGGCAGCGGTAATCACGCCGAACCTACCGGAAGCCGAGGCGCTGACGGGTCGGACGATCGGGTGCGAGGCAGACATGCGGGCCGCCGCGACCGCGCTGTTGGCGATGGGCGTACCGGCCGTGCTAGTGAAGGGGGGTCACCTGCCGTCGGAAACCGTGGTCGATCTGCTGGCGACTGAAGCGGGCACTGAAGCGTTCGCGGCACCCCGCATTCCGACCCGGCACACACACGGCACGGGATGCACGACAGCCTCGGCTGTGGCGGCCGGGCTCGCGCAGGGACTGAGCCTGCGGGACGCGGTAGATCGAGCACGTTTGTATGTTCGGGCAGCGATCGAGACCGCGCCGGGTCTGGGGCGAGGCCACGGTCCGCTTAATCATTCGATCACTGTTGATCTCAGCCGGATCTAGCGCAGCGACGGACCTGGATCAAGCCCCGCGAGACCATCCGTTGCCGCCAGCCGGCCGAAAAGCTATTGACCACGGGTCCCGACGGCATGGTTCCGGGGCGAGCCGGCGGGCCGCCGATGGACGTGACCGGACGTCTGATCGGCGGCATCAGTGCCCGCCAACATCTCGGCGATCGTATCCGCGAGTTGGGCCACCGCCACGCTCATGGCCGCGACCAGCGCTTGCGTCGTTCCATCCTCCGGCCTCACCTTCAGCGCCACCGCGCGCGACACCGACCGCTTGCCCTCAATCGCGATCTGTGCGGCCAGCAGCACGACGGCATCGCGATCCAGATCGAACCGTTGCAGGTTGATCGCCACCGTCGCGTCCGCCGGGGTGGTGATAGCGCCGCTATCCCCATAGACCGTTCCGCCAGGTAACCGCTGATTGAGTTCCTGCACGAGGATGCGGCCCATCATGGTGTCGAGCGGCTCACCCCACCATTCGTTGGACAGCACGTCCAGGCGGTAACCCTCCGACGACCGCACGATCTGGTTTCGTTCCAGATAGTGAGCGATAGCGATGGCGCGAATTCGACGACGCGCGGCGCGCCCGGGTGCGTTTTACCGGGCAACATTGAAAAAATGTACAATTTCGGGTTGGGTGATGAGCAGGACGCCAGTATGGCCGCAAGGGCCAACAGACCGCCCCGCCGGGACAGTCCGGTTGCACCCGCTGTTTTCATTGAACCCCCTGGTTAGCACGGCCGCGAATCAGCGCCTCGGGGTGGCGCGACAGCAGGTCGGCCAACACCCGGATCGAGCGGGCGGCATCGGTCAGTTGCGCCATCAGCTGGCTAACATCGCGATTGAATCGGGAGTCGCCTCCATAGCCGCTGTCCAACGAGCCGATCAGTTTGTCGGTCCGCTTCACGGAATCCTCGAGCCCGGAAGCGATGGCCGGCAGACGCTGCATCGCCGGGGCGAGTCGTGATTGAGGTTGTCCACCAGGGTCTGCGTGCTGGTGAGCGTCGATCGCAGGCTGGCAACCGCCTCGCCAAGCTGCTTGTCGTTCACCAGCGCACTTACCCCGGCCAAGGTCTGGTCGAGGCTTTTGCCGATTGACTCGAACGGGATGTCGCTCAGGCGGTTGACTAGATCGGTGGCCGCGGTGGCGACGTCGTCCGAACCGCCGCCCATGACCGGGATGACGTGTCATCGCCTTCCTTTCGGAGTTCTCCGGCACCGGCATCATGATAGATGTCCATGGCAAGTTGCTTCTGTCCGGTCAGGATGCTGGCGAACTCAAGCTTGACCCGCAGGCCGCGCTTAACCAGGTCGTTCATCCTGGCGTCCAGGTCACCGCCGGTCGGCAGATCCAGCATCGAAATGCGACCGGGCTCCAGCGAAAACACCCGAGCGTGATCGGCGAGGACGGGCGTATACAGGGCGCCGAGGTGCCCGAGCGCTTCGTCGGCCTCAGCGTCGACGAGGCCCAGGCGAAGATCGTCGCCTGTCGACCCAGCTTGGGCTGATCGCGCGCACGGAGGAGTACACCCACACGGTCCCGTTCAGCGAGCGCTCCGGGGTCCGCATCGAGCCGCTGATTTCGCTGCAGTGGTTCATGCGCATGGACGAGCTTGCCAAGCCGGCGATCGAGGTGGTCAGGTCCGGCGAGGTGGAGTTCCACCCCGAGCGCTGGACCAAGGTCTACCTCGACTGGATGGAGACCCCCGCCTAGGTGCATCTCGCGCCAGCTGTGGTGGGGCCATCAGATCCCCGTCTGGTACCACGAAGACGGGCGTATCCACGTCGGGGCGAGCGGCCCCGAGGGGCCCGGCTGGGAACGCGACCCTGGATGTGCCTCGACACCTGGTTCTCCAGCGGGTCTGTGGCCGTTCGCGACGCTGGCTGGCCGCAACAGAACAGCTGCGCCGTTGAGATCCAGGCTCAGGTCCACGATCCCGTCGAAGCCATAGAACGCGCGCTGCGAGAGGAGGTAGAGGGAAACCAGTACTCCGGGGTGGCGAGCGTGCGCGAAGGCGGCGATCACAACCACGGCGATCGGACCGAGCTTCGCGAGGCCTCCGGAACCCTGAAGGTTGGCGCCGCGGAGCCAGCCAAGCCGCACCTCAGCTGCGCGTAGCCGTTTCGCGCTTGCCAGAAACGCAGGGCCGGTCGCAGGGTCGTCGGCGAGCTCCTCATCGAGTGCCGCCGCCATCGTCTCGAGGGCTTCCTGCCGGCGTAGGCTGGCGCTGGCGACGGGTACCTGCATGCGGCGCGTCGCCAACCAGGTCAACGTCAGCAACGGCGCCATGGCTACCAGACTGATCGGCTCAAGGACGGCGATTGCCGCCAGCGCAGTGACGAACTCCACTCCCAGCATGACGCTGGAGTCAAGGATCGACAGTGTGATCTGCTCGATGGTCTCAGCGTCGGACACGAATCGTGCCGAGATGCCCGGGATCTGCTCGTTGCGACCGCGAAGCGCGCGGAGTCCCTGAAGCATCGCAGTGCGGAGGTCGAGATAGAGGCCACCGGCAGCGCGGGCGTAGAGCCCGTCAGACAGTATGTATGCGCCGGCTTCGGCCGCGACCGCAACCGCGATCACGCCGGCCAACAGCGCTCCTTCGACTGTGTCCCGGCGCTCGACGAGCGCGTTGACGAGCGTGCCCAACGCGAGCGGTGCCACGAGCCCCATCAGGACCCCCGTCACGCTCAGCGCCACCATCCCGATCACGGTCCCTCGCCCGGGGGCGCAATAGACGGGCCACGCGGCGCCACGGGATCGGGTCCGGTTCTATCGCCACGGCCTAAATCACCTTCATTTCTGATTCCGTCGGCCGCAAGCCGGTGCTGCGGGGTTGCAACACCGGCTTCCCGGCCTCGCGCATTAGCGCTCCTTGCCCTTCTTGTCGACCTTCTTGTCGGCCGACTTCTCGCTGTCGCGCTTCTTTGCCATCTCACTCACCTCCTCTCGAGACTGATGACTCGCCGACCGTCCGGCCCAGGTCGGAACGTCACACAGGCGACGACCCGCGAGTACGGAGAGGACACGTCATACGTGCAGCCGCTTGGACGACGCCCAGCGGACTCCTGTTCGCTCCTGAGATCGCGCTGGGCGTAAGGCTCGGGAGCCGGATCAGTTGGCGATGTGTTCTTCATGGGACCAAGCATCCGCGTCACTGGTGAGAGGGCGGTAAGGGGAGGTTCAGAGCGCGCTTAGCCGCTCCGAGCCCTGGATGGCCGCGGCCTGAATCTCGGCGTTGCCGGCTCGAGATCGCGCGTTTCCCGGGGTACGGGTCAGCACGATGCCGGACACTGACTGGGGAACGCCGCGAGCGCAGTTGCGGGCGCACACGGATTCGGGCCATGCACCGCGATAGCAGGCTTGTGACATGGTCGAGCCAGGGGCTTCGGTGGTTGCGCGCGGGTCACGCGTCGCCTCGCGCGGCCCGAGCGGGGGGGTAGCCGACTGGGTTGCCCGCATACTGGCGGCGCGTGCAGAGATCCTTGCCAGCTTTGCGCTGATCGCAATGGCCGTGGGTGGTGTTCTCGTCGCCCGCGGTGCGGACGAGGCGGGCCACGCCGTGTGGGGCGGCGCGGTCGCGGTACTTGCTATCGAGTTGGCGGTTGAGGTCGGCCGCAGCCTGGTGGTCGAGCACAGCCTGGGAGTCGACACGATTGCGCTGGTGGCGATGATCGGGGCGCTCGCGCTCGACCAGGATCTGGCGGGTCTCGTGATAGGGCTGATGTTCTCCGGCGGCGCTTCGCTGGAGCACATCGCCTCAGCTCGTGCTCGCCGGGAGTTGACGGCGCTGATTCGGCGTGCGCCCAAGGTCGCGCACCTGAGCGTGGCCGGAGGCCTGCGTGAGGTCCCCGTGGATGAAGTCGGGATCGGTGACGTGATTGTCGTCCGGAGCGGGGAGACGGTGCCCGTTGACGGGACGCTTGTCAGCCAGGAGGCGGTGCTCGATACGAGCACGCTCACGGGAGAACCACTGCCGGTGACGCTCAAGCACGGGATGTCCGTGCTCAGCGGATCAGCCAATGCCGGGCAGCCGTTCGATGTCCGCGCAGATCGACCAGCTGCCGAGAGCGCGTATGCGGCGCTGGTCCGCCTCGTCGAGCAAGCCGGGGCTCAGCGCGCTCCGTTCGTCCGGATGGCCGATCGGTACGCGGGCATCTTTCTGCCGCTGACGCTGTTTGTGGCCGGGCTCGCGTGGGTGCTCAGCGGAGACGCGGAGCGGGCGCTCGCCGTCGTGGTCGTGGCCACACCCTGCCCGCTGATTCTCGCTGCCCCGATCGCGCTCGTCGCGGGGCTCTCGCGAGCCGCGCACTGTGGAGTCATCGTCAAGGGTGCAGGAGCGATCGAGACGCTGGGTGGCGCACGCACCGTGCTCTTCGACAAGACCGGGACGCTGACCGTGGGGACTCCGGCGGTACGAGAGATCCTCGTACGTGCCGACGTCGATGAGAATGAGATCCTGCGGTTGGCGGCGTCCGTGGATCAGCTCTCCGCGCATGTGCTCGGTGCTGCTCTTGTCGCCGAGGCGGCAGCGCTGGGGATCAGCCTGTCGAGGCCCGCGAATGTGGCCGAGGACCCGGGCCAGGGCATTGCCGGCACAGTTGACGGCCACCGCGTGCTGGTCGGAAGCCGCGCGTTCATGGTCGGCTGCGGGATCGAGCCCGAGCAGCTGGACCGATCGAGGACCGCGACAACGAGGGGATCCGGTGAGGCACACGTAATTGTGGTCGTCGACGAGCAACTCTGCGGTGTGATCGTCATGGCTGACGAGATACGCCCAGATGCGCACGGTTTGGTGGCCCGGCTGAAGGCTGAGGGGATCAAGCACGTCGCAATGATCTCCGGTGACAGGCGCTCGGTGGCCGAGCGTATCGGCGCCGAGCTGAGCATCGACCGGGTCTACTCGGAGATGTCGCCCGAAGCCAAGCTCGCCGTGGTCCTATCGATCGGGGCCGACCCTGACCTGGCTCCCGCGATCATGGTCGGCGACGGGATCAACGACGCGCCGGCACTCGCCGCCGCCGACCTGGGCATGGCCATCGGCGCCGCCGGAGCCACCATCTCATCTGAGACGGCAGATGCCGTCATCACGGTCAACCGCATCGACAGCGTCGTGGAGGCCGTGCACATCGGACACCGCTCGGTTCGCATCGCGCGCCAGAGCGTGATCGCGGGTATGACGCTCAGCTTCGCAGCAATGGGAGTGGCAGCCGCCGGCTACCTTCCCCCGATCGGCGGCGCGCTCCTGCAGGAAGGGATCGACCTCGCGGTCATCCTCAACGCACTGCGTGCGCTCCGGGCCTGACCGGGTGGCACGCCTAAGGCCAGTCTGACCGCTCACTTACCGGCCTCTCACCCCCAGGGCGGATGCTCCGCTCATGGCAAAAACATCGCCACCTGGCGGTGACAGATCGGCTCCGAAGGGAGGTGAGTCCAGATGGCAAAGAAGCGTGACAGTGAAAAGGCGACCGACAAGAAGGTCGACAAGAAAGGCAAGGAGCGGTAGTGCGCGTTCCCGGCGAGCCGGTGTTACAGGCCCTGTAGCATCGGCTTCGGCCGGCACCCCGAGTATTACCTCTACCGACGCGTGGCATGGAGGGCGGCATCTGATCCAGGCCGCGACCTGGACCGGCTCGTGGATCGAACGCCGTTACCGATATGCGTGTAATCGGCGACGCCAGTCACATTACCCGCGTGCAGCATCTGCCGCAGTGCCACATGATCGTGCCCAAGGTAATACTGCAGGAAGGCGGTGGTGACCCGCTCGACTGCCGCAAGCTCACCGCCGTCGGTCGAGTATGGCCCGATGTGGCTTCCCCCGATTAGTTGGAGGAGGTACTTGGGAGCTGGCGCGGAGTCGAAGAACGCGGCAGTCGCTGACGGCAGGTTGATGATATCCGCGGTGCCCTGGGTGGCTAGCAGAGGTGGGCCACCTGGGGTGATCTTGAACGCCGGGAGCATTGGGATCTCGGAGCCTGACAGGATGACTGCGGCCCGCAGACGGGTATCGCGCAGGGACTGATCGTAGGCCAGCGCGAGCGCGGTGTCGCCACCGTCGGAGTGCCCGGCCACCGCGACCTGGCGTGCATTGATGAGGCCGGAGAGTGGGCCGCTTGGCTGGGCGCTCAGGTGCAGAAGGCTCGATATCACAAAGCGCATGTCCTGGGGCTGATTCGGTAGGTCGCTCTCATTCGGGCCACCGGGCGCGTTCGGGTTCTCGAGTGGGAAGATCGGTGACGCGACGATAAAGCCGGCACTGGTCCAGTAGCTCAACAGGCGTGTGTAGGCGCCGGGCAGGATGTCAAAGCCGTGGCCGAAGACGATCAGCGGGAACCGGTCATGCGCTGGAGTCGCGAGGCTGTTGGAGACGGCGGCCCCGGCTCTGGGCTTGACCGTGGGGAAACGCACGATCGTTGTCAGCGGGCGAGGCACAATGCTGCCCGCCCGGCAGGGTGATGGTGCGCGTGTGGTCGACCAGGTGAAACGTCCTCACCCCGACGCCGTATGTCCCGGCCGGTGCCGCTCTGGCCGCCCGCACCGGAACGCGCTTCCTCCGGGCTGCGGGGTGGCCCCCCGACAGCTGCGCGTGGTCGCCGCCGCGCCGGACGTGCGCCGGCGACACCAGATCGGCTACGAGCAGCGCGATGATCGCGATCACGGCTCCCAGCGCTATGACTGCCATCCCCCGCTGGAGACGTAGCTGCCTTCGCCGCCGGGACGACGCGCGGTCCCGTCGCTTTGTGCGGTGCAGCATGATCTGAAGGGGGCATCGGCAGGGACCTGTCCGAGTGCAGTCTTTCACCTCAGGGGCGAATGAGAGCTGTCTTACCGATGCTTGAGCTTACGCACAGATTGCCACTGTTAGGTTCCAAAAATGGACCGGAGCGTCGATCAAGAGCTTGTCCAGTTCGACGGCGAAACAGGCGAGATGGGGAATCGAAGCCGCGAAGAGCGGCGCGCGCGGCACGTCAGTGTGTTGGCGCAGTCACCTGGGTTCGAACGACTACGGGACGAGATCGTCTCTCGTGCGCGGCCCACGGAGGGCGAGCGTGTCCTCGATGTTGGCGCCGGGACTGGATTGCTGGCCCTCGCGGTCGCGCCGATCGTGACTCATGTAACCGCCGTCGACAGTTCCCCGGCGGTGTGTCGGCTGCTCGAGGCAAATTCCAGGAACATGTCAATCACAAACATCGACGTGTTGGTTGCAGATGCGAGAAGCCTGCCGCTGCCGGCCTCCTCGATCGACCTGGCGCTGTCGAACTACTGCCTGCATCACGTCAGTGATGCCGACAAGCTCGTCGCGCTGAGGGAACTGAAGCGAGTGCTGAGACCAGGTGGGCGGCTCGTTCTCGGGGACATGATGTTCAACGTGGGGTTTCACACCGCGAGAGACCGCAGGGTGGTTGCGCGCTTGGCACTGTCGATGCTCCGCAGTCATCCTGCCGGGGTGGTGCGGCTGCTGAACAATGTCGTGAAGACGATCGTGGCGCCGTCAGAGCGCCCTGCGAGCGTGGATTGGTGGGAGCAGGCACTCGTCGAGAGCGGCTTCTGCGACGTACACGTTGAGGCCCTCGAGCACGAGGGCGGGATCGCATGCGCGTGGCGAGCGCCATGATCGGATGGTGGAGATGTTCGGGACCGGCCACGCGCGCGCGAGCGGCCGGCGGCCTTCACAGAGCTGCGCTACTGCCATAGTGCGGTCATCGACGCCGACCGGCGCACGTAGGTCCCCTGCGCCTTCCCTCGCCCGATGACCGACCGTATCCCTCGAGCACACGTGCGCCGACGCAGACATGCGCGCAGAAGACGCGCCGTCCTCCTGATCGCATCGGGGCTGGTCGTGCTCGTGGCGCTGCTGAGCTCAGGGGGCGGTACCTCCGGCGGTGCTCATCGGAAGGCCGTGGCCCGGACCAGACTTCGGAAGCCGCCCGGGGTGCCCGCGGTCGAGTCCGGCCTGCTTCCGTGGCGGCTTGCGGCTCCACTGAGCCGTGGGGTGGTCCTGCCGGGCCGGGACGGCGAACTCATGCTGCTGGGTGGGCTGAACGGCTCGACATCCGCGAGCGGTGTGTTCTCGCTGGACACCGCCAATGGCACGCTCAAGTCGGTTGGGAACCTACCCGTTGGCACCCACGACGCGGTCGGCTCGATTCTCGGCGGTCGTGACGTCGTGTTCGGCGGGGGCTCGCCGTCCACGGTCGCCACGGTGGAAGGGTTCGCCGGCGCTTCGGGTACCCACATGGGAACGCTCCCGGCCCCGCGGTCAGATGCAGGTCTTGCGACGATCGGTGATGCCACGTTCATCGTCGGCGGCTATGACGGTTCGAATGCCGATACGACGGTTCTGGAGACGACAGACGGCGGCACGTTCCGTTCGGTGGGATCGCTGCCGGTCCCTGTCCGTTATCCGGCCGTGGCGGCAATCGGAGGGAAGCTGTACGTCTTCGGCGGAGAGGCGATCGGCGGCTCTGCCGCCGGGCATCCGGTGGACGACATCCAGATGATCGATCCGGCCACTCACCGGACATCGGTTGTGGCGCACCTGCCGGAGCCGCTGGAGGCCGCAGCCGCAGTTGTGCTGCGGGGCCAGATCTACATCGCCGGCGGGGACAGCACGGCGGCGCAGACGTCAGTCCACGGGTGTCGGCACAACGCAACTCGAGCCGCTGGTCTCGGCCTCCGGCACGGGCGGGCTGACCACTGTCCCGACGATCTGGGCCTACGATCCGCAGACGAAGCGGACGGTGGCTGCCGGCGGCCTGCAGGTACCGGTATCGCACGCCGGGGTCGCGGTGCTCGGTTCGCGTGCGTGGTTGGTGGGCGGTGAGTCGGGCGGCACCCAGCTGACGACCGTGCAGATGATCACGCCAAACCCGGCGTTCGGGACGGCCGGTGAGCCAGGGGCCGGATCGCCCTTCTTCGGCGACAAGCTGCTCGTCGCCGATCGCGCGAACAAGCGTCTGCTGGTGTTCGATCCGACCCTGCACATCACGTGGAGGTTCCCATCGAACTCGTCCCCACACGATCCGCTGGGCTTCTACTTCCCAGACGATGCCTTCTTCATCGACCACGGGACCGCGATTCTCACCAATCAGGAAGAGAACGAGACGCTTCAGGAGATCGGCTATCCGTCGGGAAGACTGCTCTGGTCGTACGGGCATCCGAAGCAAACCGGCACCGCACAGGGCTATCTCCATGAGCCCGACGACGCGTACCTGCTGAAGAACGGCCAGATCACGGTCGCCGACGCGAACAACTGTCGAGTGCTGGTGATCAACCACAACCACACCGTCGCCCACCAGATCGGGGCCACCGGTGTCTGCACGCACAATCCACCGACCTCCATGGGGTCCCCGAACGGGGATACCCCGCTGCCGGACGGCAACCTGCTGGTGTCCGAGATCAACGGCTCGTGGGTCACCGAGTACACACGCGGCGGGCGGGAAGTATGGACCGTCCACCTGCCGATCAGCTATCCGTCCGATCCCCAGCAACTCGGTCCCGATCTGTATTTGATCGCTGACTACGCGCACCCCGGCGAGATCCTCGAGTTCAACCGTGCCGGCCGGATCCTCTACCGGTACGCCCCTGCGAGTGGACCTGGGATGCTCAACCATCCTTCGTTGGTCGAGCGGCTCCCGAGCGGCGTCTTCCTGGTCAACGACGACTACCGTGACCGGATGGTCGCGATCGACCCGACCACGCAGGCGCTGGTCTGGCAGTACGGCACCACCGACCACGCCGGGACAGCGCCAGGCCAGTTGAACACGCCTGACGGATTCGACCTGCTGACAGCCGGCGGGTCGACGCCAACGCATCCCGCGACAGGCTGACCACCCAGGCTTACCGGCCACCGACGCGCTGCTGAGCCGTCCGGCAACTCTGAAAGGTTTCTCACCGGCCTCTCACCTGGGGTCTCGATAATTCGCTGCTCACGGACCTGGACCGGGCCATGCACGCAAGCACCTCCGACTTACCCAGCGCACCCGCAGAAGGCGGTCCGCTGGTACTGCTCGTCGAGGACGAGCAATCGATCGCGGAGCCGTTCATCGCCGTGCTGCGACGTGCCGGCTTCCGCGCGGAGCTCGCGATGACCGGTGCGGACGCGATCTCGCTCGTCGGGCAGCGTCGTCCCGACGTCGTCCTGCTGGACCTCGGGCTACCCGACATCGACGGTCGCGACGTGTGCCGGCAGATCCGGAGCGCGTCGGATGTGCCGATCATCATGGTCACCGCCAGCGGGGCCGTAACGGACCGGGTCGTGGGCCTGGAGCTGGGCGCCGACGATTACGTCGTCAAGCCGTTCGCCGCGCACGAGGTGATCGCGCGCATCCGCGCGGTCATGCGCCGAGGGCGTCGTAACACCGCCGACGAGCGCCGGCGGCTGACGGTCCGGGACCTCAGAATCGACGGCGGGGCCAGACGCGCCTGGCGGGCGGGTGTCGAGCTCGACCTGACCCGCAAGGAGTTCGACCTGCTGCTGCGCCTCGCGCAGGACGCCGGCCGGGTGGTGAGCCGCGAGGATCTGATGTCCGACGTCTGGGACACGAACTGGTTCGGCTCGACCAAGACGCTTGACGTGCACATCGGCTGGCTGCGGCGCAAGCTCGGCGACGACCCCGAAGCTCCCACCTATATCCGCACCGTGCGTGGCGTCGGGTTCGGGCTGGTCGCTGACGAGGAGGGCGCGCCATAAGCCTGCGCGTCCGTCTACTCGGCGCGGTCGCGTACGTGCTGCTGCTGGCCACGGTGGCGTTCGGGGTGCCCCTGGCGCTCAGTCTCAGCACTCGTATCCACGACGAGGTCCAGACCCAGGCTCACGACCAGGCCGCCCTCGTCGCGGCGGAGGCGGGCGACCTGCTCGGGACCGGGCAGCGCACGCAACTGGCGGCGCTGGCCGATACCGCCAAGACCTCGCTCAACGGCCGGGTGCTGGTCGTGAACGCGGCCGGCCGCGTGCTCGTCGACAGCGCCGGACCTGGCGAGGTCGGCACGAGCTACGCCAGCCGGCCGGAACTCAGGCGGGCACTCGCCGGCACACCGAATCAGATCGAGCGCTACTCCAGAACGCTGCATCAGGAGATCCTGGCGACCGCCGTACCGGTCGTCCACAACGGTCAAATCGCGGGCGCGGTGCGCGTCACCCAGAGCATCGACTCGGTGAACAGCGCGGTCACCCGGGTCGAGATCGAGCTGATCGTCATCGGCCTGGTCGTGCTGCTGGTCGGTCTGCTGGGCGGAAGCGTGCTCGCGAGCCAGATCAGCCGCCCACTGCGACGCCTCGAGCAGGTCGCCAGGCGCGTCGCACAGGGTGAGCTGAGCGCGCGGGCGGTGGTCGAGGGGAGCCTCGAGCAGCGCTCGCTGGCGAACTCGTTCAACGAGATGGCCGACCGGATCGGCCGACTGCTCAGCGCACAGAAGGACTTCGTGGCGGACGCCTCGCACCAGCTGCGGACGCCGCTCACCGGCCTGAGGTTGCGGCTCGAGGAGGCCCGCGCGTCCGTCGAGGATGATCATGCCTCCGCGCACGCGAGCTCGACCGCGCCATGGCGGAGGTCGATCGCCTCTCGGAGACCGTGAGCGAGTTGCTGCTGCTCAGCCGGGCCGGCGAGCGGAGCCTCGCCGGCACGAGCGTCGACCTCGGCGACGTTGTCGCCGTTGCCGCGCAGCGCTGGACGGCCGAGGCGGCGGCACGGAAGATCGCCCTGAAGGTGGAAGCCGAGGACGCGCCCGGCGCCGTCTGGATCGCGCGCGAGGACATAGACCGTGCGCTGGACGCGCTGATCGAGAACGCGCTGCACTACTCGCCCGCGGGGACGGCGGTGACGCTCGTCTCCGCGCCGGCGCGGATCGAGGTGCGGGATCGCGGGCCGGGCATCTCCGGCGACGAGCACGAGCTGGTGTTCGACCGGTTCCGCCGCGGCAGCGCCGGCCGAGCCGGTCCGTCCGGTCACGGGCTGGGGCTGCCGATCGCGCGCGAACTGGCGCGCGCATGGGGAGGCGACGTCGTGCTCCAGCCGCGGCCGGGAGGCGGGACGTGCGCGGTGCTCGACCTCACCGGAGTCGACGGCGACCCCGCATCGACCGAATCCGACCGGCAGCCGCTTTGCCAGCGCTTAACCGTCTGCGCAGTACGTTCGGCCGGATGAGCAACGGACGGGGAGCTTTGTGGGCGGTGCTTGCGCTGCTCGGGATCGTGCTGGCAGCGGTGCTCACCTGGTCGGTGATGCGACTGTCCGGCGAGCACATCGGGCTGGCATCGGCGCCGATCTCAGTCGTCCGCGGGCTGGCCCCGGGGCCCGCAGCAGGCGGCGTCGCGCCGCCGGAGCACGACGTGACACGGACGGTGACCAGGACCATCACGGTGAGCCGGACGGTGACCGAAGCGGCGTTGACGTCAGGCACCGCGACCACCGGTTCCACCACCTCGACCACGCGTCCCGCCACCTCGAACACCACCACGGCCGGGGTGACCGTCACCTCGCAGGCGACCCCGGTCACCCCTCCGGCCGCTGCGACCACGACCACCACCCGGTCGGCGGTCACGATCGCGCCGCCGTCCGGGACCCGCAGAAGCACGGATCGCTCGGACGACGGCCGTGAAGGCTCGCGCGGTGGTTCAGGTGGCGGCCGCGACGACTGAGTCGCGGCCGCCACCTGACGCCTGAGTTACGGGTACACCTGATCGCCCGTGGACGCGTCGATCAGGACGATCGCCGCACTCGGACAGGCTTCGGCGGCGGCGAGCAGCAGCTCGTCAGGGCCGGTGCCGACGACCCGAGCGACGTCGTCCAGCTCGAATACCCCGGGTGCCGTGTCGACGCAATCGCCGTGCGCAGCGCACGCGCGCGCGTCGATCTGAACTGTGTATGTCATGGACTTGCCCTTTCGATGAGTGCCCGTGCTTCCGGGAGTGAACGGGGCCGGTCGACCAGCAGCACCGCGACGACGCGACCGGCCCGCCTGTAGGTGGCGGTGAAGTTGTGGGTCTGGGGCTCGCCGTCGATGGCGACCGCGTCGCCCGGCCATGAGCGCCCGACGATATTGGATCCGCAGGCCGTACTGATCCGTCCAGAAACTGGCAGCCGGCGGCTGGCCCGGCGCGAGGCCGAGCATCAGCCGCGCGGCGCCGGCCGCCTGGCGTGCGGCCGCCTCCCAATGGGATCCCGGTACGTAGAGCCCGCTGCCAGCGTCGAAGGTCGCGGCCACATCGCCGGCGGCGAAGATGTCCGGACACGACGTGCGTCCGTGCTGGTCGACCCTGACGCCGCCGCCGACGCCGAGTCCACTGTCGGCCAGCCAGCCGACCTCGGGCTCGATTCCGACGCCGACGACGATCAGGTCGGCCGCGACCGTGGAAGAGTCGGAGAGCTGCAGCGCCTTCACGGCGGTGCCTGCGGTCTCCACGCGGTTGACGGTGTGACCGGTGAGCACGTGGACGCCATGATCGCGGTGCAGCTCGGCGAACCACGAGCCCACGGCTTCGCCGAGCACGTTGGCCAGCGGCGTCGTCGCGGCCTCGATCAGCGTGACCTCGGCCCCGAGCCCGCGCGCGGTGGCGGCGATCTCGAGCCCGACGAATCCAGCGCCGACGATCACGAGCCGCGTGTCGGCGTTGAGCCGGCTCCGCAGCTCCATCGCGTCGTCGAGCGTGCGCAGCGTCAGCACGTTCTCATAGCCGGCCAGCGGCATCAGCGATCGCGGCCTACCCCCGGTCGCGATCAGCAGCTGGCGGTAGCGCAGAGCGCCGCCGTCGGAGGTCTCGACAAGGTGATCGCGCGGCGATAGACGGTTGGCGGAAACGCCGCACAGCAGGTCGACGTCGTGCGTCTCGTACCAGGGCGCGTCGCGAAAGCTGAGCTCGGCCGGCTCGCAGCCGCCCGCCAGAAGTTCCTTCGAGAGCGGAGGCCTGTCGTACGGCCGGTGGGGTTCAGCGCAGAGGATCCTGATCGGCTCATCCGACCCGCCGCGGCGCAGCGTCTCCGCGCAGCGCTGGGCGGCGAGTCCACCGCCGGCGATCACGATCCCATCCCGGGCCGCGCGCCGCCCGTTGCCTTGATTGTTCATGGACCGCAGATTGGAGACCGCGGGTAAGGCGCTGGGCTGGGCGACGGTAAGGAGATGGTGAGCTTTGCCAACTCTTTACCGGAGCTTTCCCGGGCTCTTGACAGCGCACGGGCACATTGACCGCCGAGGGTCGCCACCAATCGACGCCGAGGTGCCTGATGCAGACCAACCAAACACGAGCCGCCGGTGCAGTGGTCGCCGTGATCGCCGCAGTCGGCGTGGGCTACACGCTGCGCCCCAACGCCGCAGCAGGCGGCGCTTGCCGCACGCAACCCCGCCGTCGAGGTGCGGACGGTGGTGATCCGCCGGACCATCCACATCGTTCGCCACGAGCGTGTGCGCCCGCCGGCGCAGCCCGCCGGATCCACCACCGTGGCAGCCGGCCAGCGGCAGGCCAGCCGGAGGCCAGTCCCCGGGCCAGCCCGCAGGGCAGCCCGCCACGTCGACAGCGGTCCGCACGAGCACGAGCCACCACGCAACCACGGCTCCGGCATCGCAGGGCACCAGCCAGCCGGTGGCCGGCTCGGCGCCGCTGAAGACCACCGCGAGCAAGCACGCGGCAGCTCCGACGCAATCAGCGGCGAGCGGAACGACGCACAGCGCGCCCGGTGACGACGCGCACGAGCACGCATGGCTCGGCCGGCACCACCGGGACCGGGAAGCCCGTGACAACCCGCACGAGCAAGGGCCACGGCGACGACGGCGGCGGCGATGACTGAAGCCGCGCGACCTGCGGTCCGCCGACACGGCGCGCCTGATCGCCTGACCGTCATGCTGTTCGCGTCGGCCGCCTTCCTGGTCGTGCTGGCGGTGCTGATCTCACAGATGCACACCGTCCCGACACGCGCCGAAGGTCGTCGTGGTCCGCAGGGTGTACAGGACGACGGTCGTCGAGACCGTGCTCGGCCAGCGCGGCGGCGGCACCAGCGTGTCACAGTCGACAGCGAGCTCCGGGAGCGCGCCGACGCCCGTGGCCGCCCCGACGACCAGGGTGTCGTGATCGCGGATGCCCGCCGAACTCGACTACAGCTTCTCAGCGATGGGCAGCGACATCCGGCTCCTGATCGGCGCCGCCGCTGGTGCCCAGCGCGCCCGCGCCGCTCGACGCCGCCGACCGCGAGAAGGCGTTCGTCCTCGACTTTGGCGCGCGCCTGTCGCGATTCCGCCCCGACAGCGAGCTGACGGCGCTGAACGAGTCTCCCGCGCAGCCGGGTGCCGGCCGGAGAGCTGCTGCGGCTGGCCGTGCGTGCCGGCCTGTGGGCGGCGAAGCGCAGCGACGGGCTGGTCGATCCGACCTTGGTGCGCGCCCTCGAGCGGATCGGCTACGACCACTCACTGCAGGGCGCCGTACCCGCATCGCTGTCGGAGCCCTGGCGTCCGCGCCGGCCCGCTGGCCGGCGCGCCCTCACCCTGCGGCCGCGCTGGCGGGAGGTGCGTGATCGACGACGAGGCCGGATACGTCGAGCGCCCGCCGGGCCTGGCGATCGACACCGGCGGGACGGGCAAGGGGCTGTGCGCGGACATGGTCGCCCGCCACCTCCGGCTGTACACGCGCTACGCCGTCGACTGCGGCGGCGACATCGCCGTCGGCGGCGTCGGCGCGCAGCTCAACCCATACATGATCGAGGTCGAGCATCCGCTCACCGGGCCTGTCGCTCGGCGCGGTCGCCGTCAGCCAGGGCGGGGTCGCCACCTCCGGGCTCAACGTCCGCATCTGGCGCCGGAGCGACGGCAGCTTCGCGCACCATCTGCTGGACCCGAGCACCGGCGAGCCGGTGTGGAGCGGCCTGATCGGCGCGACCGCGCTCGGCGCAACCGCGCTCGAGGCCGAGACGCTCTCCAAGATGGCGCTGCTGCTCGGGCCCGACGGCGCGCGCGAGGTGCTGCGCCGATCAGGGTGGCGTGATCATCCACGACGACGGCGCCGCTGAGGTGATCGGTTCCGTCAGCGGAAGCATCGACCGAGCTCGCACTCGCCGCGCGATGAAGCTGCGGGTGCCCCTCCACGACCTCTGGTGGCTGATCGCGCCGCGCCTCGGGCGTGATCGCCCTGGTCCTCATCTCGGCTGCTGTGGTGCTCGGCCTGGCGATGGCCGCCAAGGCGCTACGCAACCCCACGCACCGACGAGCGGCCATGAAGCTGCACGAGGACATGGCGCTGATCGCGCTGGTCGCGATCGTCGTCCACGGGCTCGCGCTGCTCGGCGACACGTGGCTGAAGCCGGGACTGAGTGGCATCGCGGTTCCGTTCTCGATGTCCTACCGACCGGCGTTCACCGGGCTCGGGATCATCGCCGGCTACCTCGCGCTGCTGCTCGGCCCGAGCTTCTACCTGCGCCGGCTGATCGGGGCCCGGCGCTGGCGCAAGCTGCACCGGCTGACGCCGATCGTCTGGGTGCTCGCGGCAGTTCACACGCTCGGGTCCGGAACCGACGGAGGCACGTTGTGGCTGCGCGCGGTCGTGCTCGCGCCGCTGCCGGTGCTCGCCTATCTGCTGGTCGTGCGGCTGCTCACGCAGCGAGCGCGCGCCCGGCCGCCCGGCCGGTCTCAGCCGCACGTGACGGTCGCTGCCGGCAGCCACAGCGCCGGCCGCCGCCCAGCGGGGCGGCGGCGTGTAACCGGGCAGCTCGAAACGGAGGGTGGCCCCGCGTCCCGGTGAGCTGCTCGGCCCGGATCCAGCCTCCGTGCGCCTCGACGATCGCCCGCGCGATCGGCAGGCCGAGGCCGGTGCCGCCGCGGTCGCGCGAGCGACTCCGCTCGACGCGGTGGAAGCGCTCGAAGATCTGCTCGAGCTGATCTGGCGGGATTCCCGGGCCGGAGTCGATCACCGCGATCTGCAGGCGATCGTCGTGCGCGGTCGCCACGAGCTCGATGCTGTCGCCGGGGTGAGTGTGCGTGACGGCGTTGCGCACCAGGTTGCGGATCACCTGGGTGAGCCGCCCCGCGTCGGCCACCAGCGTGCCGTCAACCGCCTGCACGCGGAAATCGCGGTCACCGAACAGCGGCAGCTCGCGCCGGATGTCCTCGAAGAAGTCGTGCGAGCTCGAACTCCGCAGGCTCGATCAGGTGGCCAGCCTCGGCGCCGGCCAGCGTCAGCATGTCGGCGATCAGCCGGTCGAGCTCGTCGAGACGGCGCAGCAGCATCACGGTCGCCTCGTGGCGACGACCGGGGTCGGTCTCCCGATCGAGCAGTTCCGTCTGCGCCCGCGCGACCGCCAGCGGTGTGCGGAGCTCGTGTGAGGCGTCGGAGACGAACTGCTGCTGGCGGCCGAACGCGCGCTCGAGGCGAGCGAGCATCTGGTCGAAGCCGCGCGCCAGCACGGCGACCTCGTCGCGGCCCCTGGTCGGGCCGGCGCGCACGCTGAGATCACCGGCCGCCGCCGCGTCGGCGACCGTGGTGATCCGCCGCAGCGGCGCCGCGATCAGGAACGCCAGCCCGGCGCCGGCGAGGATCGCGGCCAGGAGCGTCAGCGCACCGACCAGGGCGAAGGTCTGCCGCAGACTCGACTGCGCGTTGGACACCGGTCGCAGCGGGTCGGCGACCCGCAGCGTTCCAACGCGCCTGCCGTCGCCGGCCCTGATCGGCTCGCTCAGCACGCCGCATCGCCCCGGCACCGGGAACGATGCGGTCGGACAGGCCGGGCGGCGCCGCCAGCAGGCGCCCCGCCCGCCCCATGCGCCTCGTCGGAGGCGAGCAGCTCCGTGATTGCTGCTCATGGTCGGACCGCCGGCGACCTGCACGATCGATCACCAGCGACTCGGCGTGGTAGCGCTGACTCGCGAGGAAGCGCCGCCCGGCGAGCTTCAGGGAAGCGGGAGTCGAGAGCGATCGACTTCGCGGCGAACTGGTGCCATTCGGCGGCCTGCGTGCGCAGCGAGCGTCGATCTGGCTGCGCAGGCGCGCGCCGGTGCCGCTGTAGACGGCGGCGAAGCTCGACGCCGACCGCGAGCGCCGCGACCACGGCGATCGCCGCCGTGAGCTTCGCTCTCAGCCCGATCGGCGGCAGGCGCTCACGCACTGTGGGCCCGCAGCCGGTACCCGACGTTACGCACGGTCTCGATCGGGTCGCCGTCGTCGGATGCCGCGTCGAGCTTGCGTCGCAGGTAGCCGATGAAGACCTCCAGCACCTTGGTCCTGGGGTCGAAGTCGAATCCCCAGACGGCGTTCAGGATCTGCTCTCGCGACAGAACCTGGTCGGGGTGGCGCATCAGATAGGCGAGCAGTTCGAACTCGCGCGCGGTCAGTCGCACGTCGTGCCCGTCACGCTCGACACGGCGGGTGCGAAGGTCGAGCCGGATGTCGCTGGCCTCCAGCGCCGACGCCTCCCGCTGACCGGGGGCGCGCAGGTGCGCCCGCACCCGTGCCGAGAGCTCCTCGAGCGAGAACGGGCTTGGTCATGTAGTCGTTCGCGCCGAGGTCCAGACCCTCGACCTTCTGCTCGACCGCTCCCCTTGCGGTCAGGAGGATCACCGGAAGGTCGGGCTCGCGGGCACGGATCGCACGCAGAACCTCGCGTCCGTCCTTGCCGGGCAGCAGCACGTCAAGGATCACGAGCGCGTAGTCGCCCGTGAGCGCCGCAGCTTCGCCGGAGGGTCCGTCGTGACACTGGCTCACCGCATAGCCATCCGCGCCAAGAGCCTTGGCGATGAAGTCCGCCAGTGCCAGCTCATCCTCGACCACCAAGATCCGCATGAGCCTCAGCCTAGGCTCCTGAGGGCTGAAGCAGAACCGGCGGTAAGCGCGTTTTGGTCGCGCCCTTACCGCAGTCTTTCTGCGGACCTCCACCGTGTGTCAAGTAATCCCGCAGTACGCGGATTTCGGACTTGATCAGGAGAAAAACGATGACCACCCGCAACACCCAAACGCGCGGCTCCCGGCCCCATTCGCTGTATCGAGCGGTCCTCAGCCTGGCGGTGGCTGCGCTGATCGCGGCTTCAATCCCGTTCGCAGCGATCTATGTCAGCACGTTGCACCGCCCGCCGGTGCTCTCGGCCCTCGCACCGTCCTCCCACCGTGGATCGGTCAGGCTGATCACCACCGCATCGGGCAAGCAGATCGCCGTACCTGCTTCGAACGGTTCGCCGGCGACCGCCGTGGCGGCGTCGCTCACCACACACACGTCCGGATCGGCCGGCGGAAACGACTGAGGCCAATCCCATGGCTTCCCATCAGCTGTTCTGGATCGCCAGTCGTGCGTTCGGCACGTCGGCGATGGTGCTGCTCGGCATCTCGGTCGCCGTCGGCCTCGCGATGGCGGGCAAGCTCGCCGCGAAGCCGGGACGCGCGGCGAAGCTGCGCCGCTTCCACGAGGCAGCCGCGATCGTGACCGTCGGCCTGATCGCCGCCCACGGCGGTCTGCTCCTGTTCGACACCTACCTGCGACCCGGACTGGTCGGGATCACCGTGCCGTTCGCGCTCGCGTATCGCCCTGTTGGGACCGGCGTGGGCATCATCGCGGGCTGGCTGACCGCGATCTTCGCCGCCAGCTTCTACCTGCGACGCCGGATCGGGGCGCGGCTGTGGCGCCGGATCCACCGGTTCACGCCCGTCGCTTACGTGCTGGCACTGTTCCACGTGCTGGCTGCCGGGACCGACGCCGGTAACCCCTGGATGATCGCGACCCTCACGGGCCTGACGGCGCCGATCGCGTTCGCCTTCAGCTATCGGGTGCTCGCGAGCTGCGGCGCACGAACCGGGTCGCGGCTGAACCCCAGTCCAGCCACGTGAGGATGAGTGAGAGTTGCCTTATCCGGGTGCTGGGTGCGCGTGCGCGAGCCGATTAACCACGTGACGTTCTAATGAAAAGGAGCAGGTATGAGCGTTCAACCGATCGGTGGCCCCAATCCGGCTTCGGCGACCCAGTCGCTGCAGCCCGCCGTCAAGCCTGAGGCCGCAGAACAGCCTGGGGCACCCGACCACGACGGCGACAGCGACGACGGCGCGGTCAAGGTCACGCTATCCAAGCAGTCCTGAGGTTCTGGCGTGTGCCGCGCAGCACGCGTGGCACACGCCTCCTTGCCGGGGCCGCTGCCCCCCGAGAACCCAACTGCACCGGCCGGACATCACCGATCCGGATCAGAAGCTTCTCACTGAGTGGCAGAACACAAGGTCGTCCTTTCCGGGGGACTCGCGGCGACTCTGTTAGCCGACTGCGGTCCCGGCTTGCGCCGCACGGCCCGCACGGGGGCAATCCGCGGCATGCAAGCCATCCGGATAGCGGCACATCGAGCACTTCGGGGCCCTGATCACGAACGCCCCCTGACGCACAGGCTCCGGCTCCTGAAGCACCTGAAGCGAAACGGCAACGATCTCACCGACCGGTGGGCCGCCGAACAGGCGTTCCAGCCCGAGCGCCGCTCCGTCCAGCGTCGCGGCCCGCTTCGTGGCGATGATCTGCAGCCCGGACGGCCCGAGGTCGTCCGACTGCGTTGCATCGATCAGATCCCACTCGGCCGCGGCCGCCAACCAGCCGCGGTACTTCTCGTAGGTGGCGGCGCCGGCGGCTCCTCTGACGAGCGGCAGCTCATCCTCGCCCAGCCGGACTTGAAAGATCAGGAGCAGCACCTCGCGGACCTTATCTCAAAGAATCGGCGGTCTCGCATCTTCGGGTGGCCGGGCTCGGGCCGGATGTCCCCAATTCCGGTTAAAGTGGTTGCGTGAGTCTCTTTTCCCGAGATGCCAAGGTCGAGGCACTGAAGCGCGTGTCTCTGTTCGAGGGTCTCTCACGCAAACAGCTCGTCGAACTCGCCAGGGTGGCTGAGGACGTCGACTTCGGCGCCGGCAAGGTTCTCTGCCGCCAGGGCGACCGCGGGCAAGAGTTCTTCGTGATCATGGAGGGCGAGGCCGCGGTCACGCGGAACGGCAAACGCATCGCGACCTGCCGTGCCGGCGAATTCTTCGGCGAGATCGCCCTGATCGAGCAGGTTCCGCGCACGGCGACC
>CAWAVA010000009.1:0-3449 GCA_963785385.1 uncultured Conexibacteraceae bacterium
TGTGCCGCGCGATCGGTCAGCCGGTCGTAAATGGGTTGCGACCGCAGCGCGATGGCGACGAGCATGGCGACGGCGCAGGCGCCGAGCATGGGTGGCAATTGATTGGTGTTGCCGGTCATTTCGGTCGCCAGGATCAGGCCGGTGACCGGGGCATGCACCGACGCGGTGAAGAACGCGGCCATGCCGATCACCGCGCAGGCGGCCAGGCTGGGCATGGCGTGCGGTGTCAGGTGCACGGCGACGAGCCCCACAAGCAGCCCGGCGTGTGATCCGAGCACGAGCATCGGCGCAAACAACCCGCCGGGGGTGGCGGCGGCGTACGAGACGACGCCGAGCGCGAACCGCAGGACGAGGACGCCGGCGACAGCCAGCAGGGTGCCACGGGCCAGCAGAGCGTTCTGGGTCAGGTTGTCGCCACTGCCGGCCAGATCCGGCGCCGTCCACACGAGCAGCCCGACCAGCACGCCGGTCAGGGCCGCACGGACCTCTTTAGGCCAGCGGCTGGCGTCGGCGCGGCGCAAGGCGCGCATCACCGCCTCGTTGTAGAGCACCCCGAGCACGCCGGTGACAAGGCCGATCGCCAGCACACAGCCCGACTCGACGAGCCGCGGGTCGGCCAGCGGCTTCATGTGGAAGTCGTATTCCGGTCGCATCAGCAGCCGGGCGGCGGCAAACCCGGACGCGGACGCCACCAGGGTGGCGACCGTGGTGCGTGGATCGAACCGTTTCACGAGCTCTTCGAGGACGAACACCCCACCGGCGATGGGCGCGTTGAATGCGGTGGCCAATCCCGCCGCGGCGCCACCAGCGACCAGGATGCGAAGGTCGGCGATGTTCCGTCGGGTCAAGGTGGCGACGATGACCGCCGCGGTACCGCCCATCTGAACGGAGGGCCCTTCACGGCCCAGCGCCATGCCGCTGCTGATCGCCAGAAGTCCGCCGACGTATTTGACCGGCAGGATCCGGAATCGGTCGGGTCGGACGCGGCCTTCGGCGACAGCTTCGACCCGCGGAATTCCGCTGCCCTCGGCGTGCGGTTCGACGCGGTGCACCAGAGCGGCCGCGATGGCGGCGGCGGCCGTGCAGACGAGGACGACGACGATCAGCCCCCACCAGGTGCCGTGCGCCCAGTGAGCGAGGGCGGCGCGCAACCGTGCGCCTTGTTGGAGGAGGAGCCGGAAGCTTGCCGCGCTGATCCCGGTGAGCACGCCGACCAGGGCCGCCGCGACCACGAATCCGATCAGGCTTTCGGCGCCTTCGCCCCGGGAGTCCACCGGGTGGGTGGTCGGACGCTGCCATCCGGTGAACAGGCTGCGAAGCACATCCCGGGCGGCCACGTCAGGATCCTATTGCCCGGTTCCACTCCGGGCCGTTACCCGGCCCGCATCGTCATCCGGCGGGTCCTGATGGCCGGACTCCTCAGCGGGCCGTTGCCCGGCCCGCATCGTCATCCGGCGGGTCCTGATGGCCGGACTCCTCAGCGGGCCGTTGCCCGGCCCGCATCGTCATCCGGCGGGTCCTGATGGCCGGACTCCTCAGCGGGCCGTTGCCCGGCCCGCATCGTCATCCGGCGGCCCAGCGCGGTGGCCGCTTCTCCAGGAAGGCCAGCATGCCTTCGCGGGCGTCGTCGGAGACGAAGAGCCTCGCCGACTCGGCAGCGAGTCGTTCGGCGTCGCGGTCGAATCCCTCCAGGATGGCCGCGGTGGTCAGTGCCTTGGAGGCGGCCAGGCCCTGCGGCGAGGCGCGTCCGAGGTCGGCGACCAACGATGCCACCGCCGCGTCGACGTCCTCGGCGGCGATGGTGATCAGCCCGATCTCGGCGGCGACGGCAGCGTCGAACTTTTCGCCGGTCAGGTAGTAGCGGGCGGCGGCCCGCGCCGACAGCTTCGGCAGCAGCGTCAGTGAGATGATCGCCGGGGCGACCCCGATCCGGGCCTCGGTCAACGCGAAGGTGCTGCGCGGACCGGCCACCGCGATATCGCACGCAGCGACCAGTCCCATGCCGCCGGCGCGGACATGGCCGTCGACGGCGACGATCACCGGCCGCGGCGACTCGACGATGGCGCGCAGCAGCGCGGCCATCTCCCTGGACCGCTCAGCGGTCGCCTCGGCGGGATCGTTGCTCGCTCCCGCCGACCCCTGGGAGAGGTCGGCGCCCGCGCAGAACGTGTTGCCGGTGTGGCCGAGCACCACCGCCCGCACCGCGGGGTCATCCGCCGCGTCGCGCAGGCCCTGATGCAACTGGCCGACCAGAGCGGCCGACAGCGCATTGCGGTTGTGTGGCGAATTCAGTGTCAGCCGCGCCACATGACCGTCGACGCCGTAGTCGACTACCCGGTCCATCAGTAGCTTCGAGGCAGGCCGAGCGATGTCTGCGCGACGAAGTTGAGCACCATTTCCCGGCTGACCGGTGCGATGCGACCCAGCCGGGCCGAGGCCAACATCGCGGCGACGCCATACTCCTTGGTCAGTCCGTTGCCGCCCAGCGATTGGACGGCCTGATCGACCGAGCGCGTAGCAGCCTCGGCCGCAGCGTATTTCGCCATGTTGGCGGCCGTGGCCGCGCCCCCGTCGTCGCCGTTGTCATACAGCGTCGCAGCCTTCTGCATCATCAGCTTGGCTAGCTCGACTTCGATGTGGCACTGCGCCAACGGATGTGACAACCCCTGATGCGCGCCGATCGGCGTTCCCCAGACCTGACGGGTCTTGACGTAGTCGGCGGCCCGGTCCAGCGCGAAGCGGCCCATGCCGACGCTGCTGGCGGCGCCCATGATGCGCTCCGGGTTCAGGCCCGCGAAAAGCTGTGCGATCGCGGCATCTTCGGCGCCGACGAGCGCGTCGCTGGGCAGCCGGACGTCGTCGAGGAACACCTGGAACTGCCGCTCGGGGCTGATGATCTCCATGTCGATCGGCGTATAGGTGAAGCCGGGCGAATCGGTGGGCACCACGAACAGCGCCGGCCGCAGCTTGCCGGTCTTGGATTCCTCAGAGCGCGCGACCACCAGCACCGCCTGGGCTTGGTCGACACCGGAGATGTAAACCTTCTGCCCTTGAGGATCCAGTCACTGCCGTCACGGCGGGCAGTGGTGGTGATCTTGTGCGAGTTGGATCCGGCGTCGGGCTCGGTGATCGCGAACGCCATCGTCAGCGTGCCATCGGCGATACCGGGGATCCAGCGCTTCTTCTGCTCTTCGGTGCCGAACTTGGAGATGATCGTGCCGTTGATGGCCGGTGACACCACCATCAGCAGCAGCGCGCTGCCCGCGGCCGCCATTTCCTCCATCACCAGTGACAGCTCGTACATACCGGCCCCCCCGCCGCCGTACTCCTCGGGCAGGTTCACCCCAGGAAGCCGAGTTTTCCTGCCTCGGACCATAATTCGTCGGTGTGCTGCTGCGCGCGAGCCTTCTTCAGGTAGTACTCGCTGCCGAAGTTCGATGCCCACGCGG
>CAWAVA010000010.1:0-42402 GCA_963785385.1 uncultured Conexibacteraceae bacterium
GGTCTGAAGCGCGTTCGGGTCCGCGGCCCTGATTCCCTCTGCGACCGCCAGAACCAGCGCGTCGTCCTGCGGGTCACTCCACGTCTGGAAGTCGTTGCCGCTCAGCCACACGATGTTCGAGAAGTGCCGATACCGCCGCCCAAGGTAGAGACCATAGTCGTAGGCGGCGCCCACACCGTTCTCACGTAGCACGCTGAGCCAGCCGCCGGTCTCGATCGGATCAAGAAACACGGCGAGGTGATGCCCGGCGGCCAATCGCAGCATGTCATCGACCCTCGCGAAGTAAGCGGGGTTGGGCGTTGCCAGATCATCCTCGGTGGTGAAGGGTGCGATGCCGTCGTAGGTTGTGTCGTTCTCGCGGCCCCCGGTATAGGTGTCGCACAGGAGGTTGATCCACACGGAGTTGAACCCGACAGCCTCACGATCGGCGAAGTACCTGCTGGCCTGTGCCGGAGACAGGTTCACGATCAGCGATTGGGGAGAGTCGCCGACGATCATGAACGGACGGCCGGTGCTGTCGACGAGATAGCGTCCCGTGGGCCCCACCGCGAGCGGGAACCTGGCGGCGTGACCGGGCACGAGCGCCGCCCTCGGCGCCGCCTGAACCGTCGTCACGGTTTGAACGACGGCGCTCGCAGCACGGGACGCAGAGCAGCTGAGGCCGACGGCGAGAAGCACCCCGAGGGCACAGAGGAACCTTGCCGGCAGGCGGAGGAACTGACTGGACGGCATCATCGTGACGCTCAGGCGGGGATCAGGTGCGCCTGCCGGCGCGTGATCGGCTGCCCGCGGGTGCCCGAGGACGACGCGTGGTCCGAGAGTTCCAGCTGAAGCGCCCGCCGGCCACGATGATGAAGGCCGTGAATGGAGCTTTCGGATCGCCCCATGCGATCTGCGATCTCTCCCGGGGTCAGTCCAACCACGTGACGCAGGAAGACCACCGCGCGCTGGTCCTCGGGGAGAACCTGCAGCGCGTCCCGCACGGCCTCGAGTCGATCCCAGGTCCCGCCGCAATCGCGACCGGGTTCGATCACCGTTTCCATCGGGACGAGGCGATTGCGACGCATATGGTCGATTGCAGCGTTGCGCGCGATGCGGATCAACCAGGAGAAAAAGGGCGCGCCGCGATCGTCGTAGCGGTCGACGTGCGTGATCAGCTTCGTGAAAACCTGCTGTGTCACGTCCTCGGCCTCATGATCGTCGTGGACGATCGACCGTACGTATCCGCAGATATTGCCGGCATACACGGCGTACAGATCCTGCAGCGCGTCACGGTCCCCAGCTTTGGCTCGTGATATGGCCGAGTTGACACACCTCACCGTCTCGGGTGAATCGTCAACAGCGGTTCTGGGCGTCAGCGGATGCGACGGACACCGAGCCGCGGTGGCACCTCTCATCTTGGTGTGCGCACGTGCGCCTCTCATCGCTGGGCCGTTTCCAAGGATACTCAGGACTCGGGCGGCACCCGTCGAGTGAGCCGCGGGCGCTCTGCGACGATCAGGCGATTGCGCTGGCGTCTATGACGCCAGCGCCTGTGCCTCCTGGGGGCGGCGGCCGGTTCGGCGGTCCTGAAGACGTGCCGAGACCACCAGCGGATCTGACGAGCTGTACGCGATCGCCCCGGTGCCGTCACGCAGTTCGGCGAACTTGGGTTTCCACGCATCGCCGGGTTCGGGCAGCGGTGAGAATCGTTCCCGGACGATCGTTCTCAACACCCGCTTACCGTCACGCCACGCGTTGAGGTTACTGAGCCCATGAATACGGTCCTGCTCAAAGCTCGGGACCTCAACAATGTTGAACCCGGCCTTCGCGGCCCGCACATTCAGAACGGTCTCGACCTCAAACCCATCACAGGTGATGTGCAAATGCGGCAGACAACGACGCCAGAACGCGCTGTACCCATAACAAAGATCGGTGTAACTGGTACCGAACATCAGGTTCACGCCCGCACCCAACGCACGATTGCCAAGACTCCGCAACCCCGTGATATCAGTGCTCCCACCACCCTGCATATAACGCGAGCCCTTCACGAAATCAGCGCCCTGAATCAACGGCCGGATGAACGTCGGAATCTCCTTCGGATCAGTCGAACCATCCGCATCGATCATCACCAAGATGTCGCCCCGCGCCGCCGCGAACCCACAAGCCAACGCATTGCCCTTGCCCTTGCGATCCTGCAACACGATCCGCACATCAGGACGCAACTCGCGTGCGACATCAACCGTGTGATCAGTCGAATGACCATCAACCACGATCAACTCATTGATCCCCCGCGGCAGATGCTCAAACACATGCGGCAAATTCGCCGCCTCATTCAACGTCGGAATGATCGCGCTGACCGTCGGCCTGTTGCGGTAATCACGCCGCTCCCCAGACCGCCCGACCGACCTGCGATCAAGAGCAAGATGACCCGTGGTCGCCCCCTGACCGCGCTCATCAACAGTAATGCTCATCGCTTCCCCGGGACCTTTCCCAATCCGTTGTGTATGTGTGGTCCAACTGCTCAAGGCACGCTCCCTGCGCCTCCGGCGCCAACAGCGGTGCCCCAGTCGGCCCGTGACCGCCCAAGCGGCCACAAGACCAAAAAACAAAACCCTGTACACCGCAACGGCCCTGTCCGCCAACGATGATTTTGCACTGCCCCCAACCACCTGAACCAACCCCTTGGCTCAGGAAACTAGCTTTTTGGAGTCGACAACCTCAGTGTTGTCATCCCCTTGAACTTGCACCCATTGTTACCGCAAACAGGCCCTTTACGTCAAGGCGTGGACACTAAATCCCAACGATTGTGTGCCACATCTCACGCACCGCCGACCGACGAACACCGCTGTGCGCCTACGCGGCGTCGAGCGCCGAGGACACCGCGGCGGCGAATGCATCAACGTCCTGCTCGGTGGTGTCCCAGGAGCACATCCACCGGACCTCGCCGTTGCGTCGTCCCACTCGTAGAAGTCGAACTCCTGCTGCAGCCGCTCGCGCGCCTGCGGCGGCAGGATCGCGAACACCGCGTTGGCCGCCGGCGGCCGCGTGACCTCAACACCTTCGATCCCGGACACAGCCGCAAACAGCCGCGCGGCCATCGCGTTCGCGTGGCTGGCGTTCTCCAGCCACAGCTCATCGGTCAGCAGCGCGTCGAACTGCGCCGCCACGAACCGCATCTTCGAGGCGAGCTGCAGCGTCTGCTTGCGCAGGTGCAGCATCCCGGGCACGAGCTCCTGGTCGAACACCACGACCGCCTCGCCGAGCATCAGGCCGTTCTTGGTGCCGCCGAACGAGAGCAGGTCGATCCCGGCGGCCGCGACCAGCTCAGGCAGCCGACACCCCAGGCCGCGGCGGCGTTGGCAAAGCGAGCGCCGTCGACGTGCACCCGCAGGCCCGCCGGCATGCGCGACGGCGGACAGCGCCCGCAGCTCGTCCAGCGCGTACAGGGTCCCCAGCTCGGTCGACTGCGTCAGCGAGACCAACCCGGGCTTGACCGCGTGCTCGTCGTTGGGCCGCTCGACCAGCGCGCCGCAGCCCGTCGAGCGGTCAGCTTCCCGTCGACTGTCTCACCGACCAGCAGCTTGACTCCGGCGACGGCCTCGGGCGCGCCGACCTCGTCGGTCTGCAGGTGCGCGTGCTCCGAGACGATCGCCGCCTGCCACGGCCGCAGCGCCGCGCGCAGCGACAGGACGTTTGCGCCGGAGCCGTTGAAGACGAAGAACACCGCCTGCCTCGGGCGCGCCGAGCGCCTCGGCCACCCGTCGCTCGACCGCGGCCGTGTACGGGTCGTGCCCGTACCCGAACGCGTGCCCGGTGTTGACGGCCGCGATCGCCTCGAGCACCCGCGGGTGCACGGTGGCCGCGTTGTCAGACGCGAACCCGCGCTTGCGCAGGCGACGCGCGGTCACGCGCGCGCCAGCGCGCCCTGCAGCGCCGTGTAGAAGATCGACAGCGGGAACTCGTCCGGGAGCACGACGTCGCAGTAAGGCCGCGGATCCTCGACCTCGTCGAAGTCACGCGCGCCCGCGACCCAGCGCGAGCCCGCGGCCGGCGGCACGTAGCGGGCGACGAGGTCGTGCGCCGCCGACCAGTGCTGCAGCTTGGTGCGGTCGATCCCGGCGCGGTACAGCGCGTAGACCTCGTCGCGCAGCGCCGATCACGCCGTCCGCGACGCGGCCCCACTCGAACGTCAGGCGGTTGTCGGTCCAGTGCAGGTAGCCGCCCGTGGTGCAGGTAGGCGAACAGCAACTGGCCGCCGAGCCCGTCGTAGTTGCGGACCCGCGTGCCGGTGATCGGGA
The DNA here is from genome assembly GCA_963785385.1 of uncultured Conexibacteraceae bacterium. Taxonomy (GTDB): domain Bacteria; phylum Actinomycetota; class Thermoleophilia; order Solirubrobacterales; family Solirubrobacteraceae; genus Palsa-465. The sequence goes on from CAWAVA010000010.1 coordinate 4,281, forward strand.
ACCGCAGCAGCCGGTCGAACAGGATCGCGTACTGGACGTTGCGGGCAAAGCTGAGACCCTCGCGCTCGAGCTCCACCGCCTCGCCGAAGGCGGTCAGGTCGCAGCGCAGCTCCTCCAGCGAGTACATCCAGTACGGCGCCCGCTGCCGGACCATGAACGGGTCGAACGGCAGGTCGCCGTGACTGTGCGCGCGGTCATGGATCAGGTCCCAGAGGATGTAGGCCTGCTTGAGACCTCGGTGCTCTGGAGCAGCCGCGCCGCGTCAGGGGGCAGGTTGATCGCAGCAGGTCCGCGGCCGCCGTCGCGACCCGCCGCAGCCGCGCCGACTCACGGTCGCAGAAGATCGCGCCGAAGTTGTTGGGCTGCCGCTCGGCGACGGAGACCTGCTCGGGGAACAGCACGGCGCAGTCGCTGTCGTAGCCGCGGGTGGCAGCGACCAGTTCGACCGGCACGAACTTGGGGTTGTCGTAGCGCGTGGCCTCGAGCTCGGCGATCCAGTCCGGCCACGGCACCCGCACGAGCACCGCCTCAAAGCAGGTGTCGGGCGAGCCGTTCTGCTTGTACATCGGGAAGAACGCCAGATGCAGACGGCCGTCCTCGCGTCCCTGCTCGGGGCGGAACGCCGTCCAGCGCACGCGTGAAATCGGGCTTGCCGAAACCACCCTCCGCCCAGGCGCGCAGATCCTCGGCGGCCGCGACGAGGTTCGGGAACTCGGGCGCGAGCGCAAGCAGCGCCTGCGCGACCGCGTCAACGCGTTCCGCGGCCTCGGCCCGGTCGGCGTCCGCACGCAGAGCGACCGTCGGGCGCCTGCAGCAGCGCCAGCGCATCGGTCTTCTCGATCAGGGTCGAGACGTTCGTCTCCGGGCTGCTCGCTCGCTGTGCTGCGCAGCCCGGCCCGGCGTGCCGGCCGGCCGCCGGGCCGCCCAGTTGGCGATGTTCAGCCACAGCGCCGCATGGTCGAGCGCGCCGATGCAATCGTCGCCGAACAGATCCGAGTCGCCGAGCACGACCACGCGGCCGTCACCGTGCTCGGAGGCGACGATCAACGGCGCATCGGGCACCGATGCGGTCCGTGGGTGCGAGCCACACGCGAGCGCCGTTCTCGCTCTCGATCGTGGTGGCGCGGTAGAAGCAGGCGGCCTCGACGCCGGCCAGCAGGTCACCGTCGCTGCCGCGGCCGCCGTCGGCAAGCTCGGCCAGGATCCAGGTCGGCGCGCCGTCGCAGTGCTCGTAGTCCTGGACGGTGTCGCTGCGCAGCCGCAGCCCGAATCGCCCGAGCAGCGCGTTGACGTTGTTGCCGTACTTGTCGTGCTCGGTTTCACCGAGGACGACCAGGCCGCCGCCCTCACTGACATAGCGCTCGATCGCGTCCAGTTCCGCGCCTGTGAGCTGCGGGGAGCCGACGCCGGTGGTGCGCTCCCATTCCGGCGTCCGACGGGTGCGCGATCACCAGCAGATCGCAGCCGTCGAGCACACCCCGTCGAGCGGCTCGGACACGTTCGCCGCCACGTCGAAGTCGCGTCCGGCGAGCAGTTCGGCAGCTCGCACATAGGAGGCGTCGCCGGGGTGCGCCGGCTGCATCTGTGCACGCGAGCTGTGGGCGGATCGTCCATGCCTCGCTGTGGGCCTCGTCGAAGATCACACTGATGCTCGCGGGTCCGCGTCAGCCGCGACCAGAAGTCCGCTTCGGCGGCGTTCGCCGACGCGGGCGCGCGCAGAGCCGCCGCTGGTGCGCGGCGGAAGCTTGATCGGCGTCGAGTGCATCGCCCGCAGCCGTACCTCCCGCCAGGACATGCCCTCGCGCAGCAGTGCCGGCATGCCCATCAGGATCGCGGTCGTGACCTCGACCGCCTGCAGGATCACGCCGTAGGCAACGCCGGTCCCCCAGCCAACGTGCCAGCCGGTCTGCAGCACCGTTGCGCAGGCCGCCTGGAAGACGCCGAGGTTCGCGGGGGTGACCGGGAGCACGGCGGTGATGTTGACCGCGAACAGGACCGCTGCCGCGGCGGCAAAGCCGGTCCGGTCCGCCAGCCCGAGCGCGACCAGCAGGAAGTAACAGGAGACGCACTGCAGCCCCCATGCGGACAGCTGCGAGAACGTCGCGATCGCACCCAGCCGGGGCTTGCGGAACACGACCAGGCCGGCCCGCACCCGACCGAGCGCCCGCTGCGCCTGTCGCAGCGCTGCTGGGCCCGCGCTGAATCGCCGGGTGCCGGATCCGTAGCGCAGCACGATCGGCGCGAGGATCACGATCGCAAGCAGGACGGCGGGCGCAATCGCCGCAACCAGCAGCGCTCTGGTGATTGTTGAAGAAGTCGACCGACGAGAACATGATCGCGCCGAGGATCGATCAGCGCCACGATGTTCAGCACCGTCTGTGAGACGACCGTGCCGAGCACCACCGGCAGGTTCTCGCGTGGGCGGCCTGTACGGCGGGCGACGATCAGTGCGCGCGCGGGCTCTCCGAGGCGCGCCGGCAGCGTCGAGGACATCAGCACCCCGATCATCGTCGCGCGGATCGAATCGGCGAGCTTGATCCGCGCCTTCGGCAGTGCCGCCTGGAGGATCGCGTACCAGGAGAACGCCGCGCATCACCATCGCCGCGCACATCGCCGCGAGTCCCAGCAGAACGAAGGACGGCTCCGAGTTGATCAGCGTCTTGCCGATGCTCGCGATCCCGATCTTCTGGAGCGCCTTGAAGGCGAGCGCCAGCGCCCCGAGCGTGATCAGCGCCACTCCGGCCCGTCGCGCGGTGCGAGATCATGCTGCGGCGCGGATTCCTCGGCTGTCAGCGGCCGCTCGAGGCTCTCGAGCCGCGGCCGCGCGCACGCGCGGCTTCAGGTCGGCTGGCGTGAAGCCGGTGCGGACGCCCAGCGTCTGCGCAGTTCCCTGCGGCGCCGGCATCGCAATCGCGTCCGTGTAGGCCTCCATCACCTCCAGCGCAACCCGCTCCCAGGCGAAGCGCTGCACGGTCGCAGCTGCGCTGCTGCGCCAACCGCCGGCGCTGTTCGGGCTCGTGATAGAGCTCGCGCAGCGACTCGGCCAGCGCCTGCGCGTCGGCTGGCAGGTACCAGGATCCCGTCGACGCCGTCGGTCACGACATCCCGGTAACCGGCGATGTCGGACGCGACCACCGTCGTGCCGGACGCGAACGCCTCTGTCAGGACCATGCCGAAGCTCTCGCCGCCGAGCGAGGGTGCGGCGAGCACGTCCGCAGCCAGCAGCTCCTGATTTTTGGTGACGTCGTCGACCTTGCCGAGCGCCCGCACACCACGCGGGTCCATCAGCAGTGGCGCGAGCTCGTCCTGGGTCGGGCCGATCACGGTCAGCTCGGTCGGCATGTGCTCGCGCAGCGCCTCGAACGCCCGCAGCAGCAGCGGCAGGCCCTTGCGCTCGACCGCCTGGCCCACGAACAGGATCCGCAGCACATCGTCGTCGCGCTCAGCGGCGAGCGCCTGCTCGAGCGCGTGCTCGTCGAGGTGGACCCCGTTGGGGATCACCCGGTAGCGGCCGCCGAACCAGCGCCGACCGGTCCAGGCCGCGGCCTCGGACACGGCGATCCGTACGCGCAGCCGATTCAGCACCTGGGTCGCGCCGAAGCCGTTGGCAATCGCGTTGGGCAGGAGCTTTGTTGAGTACGAGTGGAAGGTTCCGACGAGCGGCACACCGAAGGGCAACGTCGCCACCCAGCCGAGCATCGGTGCCACCGGCTCATGGATGTGAGCTATGTCGTAGCCGCCTGTGGAGAGTTCGCGGGAGAGCCTGGTGATGCCCGCCGGACCGACCGACAGGTTCGAGACGGCCCCGTTGGCGCCGAAGCCGATGCTGCGGCCCAGCGGCGTCACGTACTCGGGAGCCCTGAGGTTCTGCGGCTTCGCGCCGCGGTGCATCAGGGTCGCCGACAGGTCCCCGGGGTCGTAGGGCGCGAGCACGCGAACGTCATGGCCTGCGGCCAGGTACTGCTCGGCGAGCGCCTCGATATGCCTGGTGACGCCCCCGGGATAGGTCCACGAATAGGGGGAGACCAACGCGATACGCATGTACTGGAATCCTACCCACTCGGCTCCCGGTGCTGATCCAGATATTGATCCATATCATTGGGTCATGCCCAAGCGCCACTTCGTCAAGTACACGTTCCTGCATGTCGACCCCTCCTGGCGACGTCTGCCGGACTCCGAGCGCGAGGAGCACAAGCGCGAGTTCATCGCCGCCTGCGAGGACTTCGGCCAGGACCATCTGCTGCGAGCGGGGTCGCTGGTCGGCACCCGTGGCGACGCCGACATGATGATCCTCACCCAGGCCGAGAACCTCGAGCGGATCCATGAGTTTCACGTCGTCCTGCATCAGAGCGGATTGATGAAGTGGTCGACGATCCCATACTCATTCCTGGCGATGACCAAGCCATCGGAATACTCGGAGGAGTCGCGGCTCGAGGTCCGCCCCGCCCACGGCCGATACCTGTTCGTGTACCCGTTTGTGAAGACCCGCGCCTGGTACAACCTCGCCGCGGACGAGCGCTGGCGGATCATGCAGGAGCACATCCGAGTCGGGCGCGAGTTCCCGAGCGTCGACCTCAACACCAGCTACTCGTTCGGGCTCGACGACCAGGAGTTCGTGGTTGCCTTCGAAGCCGATAGTCCCGGGGACTTCGTGGACCTCGTCCAGAAGCTGCGCACGACCGAGTCGAGCATGTACACGCTGCGCGACACGCCGACCCTCACCTGCGTGACGATGTCGGTTGAGCGCGCACTCAGCGCCCTTGACGGCGCCGCGTTGCACGCCTCGGCGTGAGCGCACGCGACGCAACGCTCAGCCACCTTCGCGCCAGCGACCCGGTCCTGCGCGGGATCATCGATCGTTACGGCGCCGACGGCCTTGACGAAAGCCGTGAGCGCGGGCGGCGCGAGCACTACGGCGCGCTGGTGCGCGCGATCGTCGGACAGCAGCTCTCGACGAGGGCCGCCGCGGCGATCCATCGGCGTCTGACCGACCGCTTCGGCGGCCGCGAACCGACACCCGCGGAGATCCTCGCCGACGACCCCGACGAGCTTCGGACTGCAGCCGGCCTCTCGCGCGCGAAGGTCATCTACCTGCGGTCGCTCGCCGAGCATGTGCTCGACGGCTCGCTCGAGCTCCCCCGCCTCGACGCGCTTGACGACGAGGATGTCGTCGCCGAGCTGACCGCCGTCAAGGGCATCGGCCTCTGGAGCGCTCAGATGTTCCTGATCTTCCATCTCGGCCGTCCGGACGTCCTGCCCGTCGGCGACCTCGGCATCCGCAAAGCGATGATGACCGCCTACGGCCTCGACAGCCTGCCGCTGCCTGACGTCATGGAAGCGATCGCGGAGCCTTGGCGCCCCCACCGCACGCTCGCCTGCCGCTACCTGTGGCGGGCGCTCGACAACGATCCGGGTCGGTGAGCAGCGGATGCCGACGGTCACGCTGACAGTCGTTCGCTTCACGGCCGCCGACCGTGCCGACTGGCTGGCGACCGCGGTCACCGTCCTCAGCGTCGAGGAGCGGGAGCAGATCAGTTCAAGGCCCGATTCGAACTGGCGCACGCAGCACGCGATCGGGCGGGCGCTGCTGCGGCTCCTCGCGGCGGACGCGACCGGCTGTCCCCCCGCCGAGGCCGACATCGCCGTTTCCGACGACGGCAAGCCATGGCTGAGAAGCACCCCTGAGATCGGGGTCAGCGTCGCTCACACAGGGACGGTCGTGGTCACCGCGGCCTGCCACGGCGCGCAAGTGGGGATCGACATCGAGCCGCCCCCGCGGGACGTCGCGCGGGCTCGCCGCATCGCTGAACGGCGATTCTCCGAGCCCGAGGCCACAACGCTGCGCAGGCTGCCCGATGCCGGCGTCGGCGAGTGGTTCGCGCGGGCCTGGACGACCAAGGAGGCGGTCGGTAAGGCGGTCGGCAGCGGGGTGTTCCCGGCGCTCTCCGGCGCTACTGTGAACGACCGCGCCGATCTGCTCGTGTCCGTCTGGAGCGGCCCACCGGCCGAGTCCTGGACGCTGCACCAGATGCTCGCCCACGGCGGCGAGGAGTGGATCGCAGTCGCGATCCCGGCACCGGGGATCACCCTCGGCCCCACCACAGAGCTCACGTTCGCCGCCTTCAGCGAAGCTGCAGCTCGGCCAACCGGCGCCTGAGAAAGCGCCGCTCGGACTCAGACGGAGCAAGCTCCAGTGCGCGCTCGTACTCGGTCGCGGCGGCGCTCAGCGAGCCTGAGCGCCGCAGCAGGTCGGCATGGGTCGCGGCCAGCAGGTGATAACCCTTGAGCTCGCCCCGCCTGGCAAGCTCAGCCACCAGTGCGAGTCCGCCGTCGAGGTCACCTGCCATCGCGATCGCAACCGCCTGGTTGAGCCGCACGACCGGCGATTCGCCGAGCTCCGCCAAGCGGCCGTAGAGCTCGCGCACCCTCGCCCAATCAACCGGTGGCTGCGCGTGGCAGAGGGCGATCTCGGCCTGGAGACGGTAGGCGCCGCTGCTGGACAGCAAGCCAGCAGCGGCGAGCAGGCCCTCGGCCTCCGTGATCTCATCGCGATGCCAGAGGCGGCGGTCCTGTTCCTCGAGCGTGATCAGATCCCCAGCCGCGTCTACTCGCGCAGCGCGGCGCGAGTGATGCAGGAGCATTAGCGCCAGCAGTGCGCTCGCCTCCGGCTCCTCGGGCATCAGCCCCCGGAGCAGCCGGCCCAGGCGGATCGCCTCCTCACACAGCCCGGCCCGGATCAGCTCGTCGCCTGAAGACGCCGCGTAGCCCTCGTTGAACAGCAGATATATGACCGCCAGCACGCCGGCCGTGCGCTCGGGGAGCAGATCCGGCGGGGGCACACGGTACGGAATCCCCGCGGCGGCGATCTTCGCCTTGGCTCGGGTCAGACGCTTGGCCATCGTCGGCTCCGCGACCAGGAACGCCCGCGCGATCTCGGCCGTGGTCAGGCCCGCGAGCGTGCGCAGCGTCAGCGCCACCCTCGCCTCCAGCGCCAGTGCCGGATGGCAGCATGTGAAGATCAGGCGCAGGCGGTCGTCTTCGATCGGTTGGGGCTCGTTGGGCATCGTCAGTTCGGCCTCTGTCGGTCCGGTCCGGAGTTGGTCGTGCGCAACGCGCTCGACCAACTCCGTGCCTCGCGCGGCCCGTCGCAATCGATCGATCGCGCGGTTGCCGGCGACGGTCGTCAGCCACGCGCCCGGCCGCTCCGGGACCCCGTCGCTCGGCCAGCGTTTCAGCGCCTCGGCGAAGGCCTCCTGGGCGCACTCCTCGGCGAGGTCCCAGTTGCCGGTCCGGCGGATCAGCGTCGCGACGATCCGCCCCCACTCGTCGTGGAAGGCGGCCTGGACGGCCTCGTGCGCGGCGGCGTCGCTCACAGATCGAGGAAGCGCCTGACCTCAACCTGATGGAAGCGCGCGATCGGATGCTCGGCCGCCAACTCGATCGCCAGCTCCTCCGAGTCGGTGTCGAGGATCACGAACCCTCCCAGGAACTCCTTGGTCTCCACGAACGGTCCGTCGGTAAGAAGCGTCTTCCCGTCGCGGACGCGCACGGTCGTGGCCGCACTCGCCGGCTCCAGAGCGTGCCCGTACACACAGTTGCCGCTCGCCGTGACCTTGTCGTTCCAGGCGATGACGTCCCTGTGGATCTCGGCTTCCACCTCGGGAGTCTCGGGGATGCCGTTCACGCAGATCATCAGCAGATACAGCATCCGCGCCTCGGAGCCGGAAGCGATCGGGCTATCGGGCCCGATCCCGGGGCTGTCGGCGCCGTCGAGGAACGGGCGCAGCTCGAGCGAGTGGAACCACGACATCGGATGCTTGGACGCCACCTCGATCGCCTCGTCCAGGTTCTCGCACTGGAGCAGATCGAGACCGCCGATGAACTCCTTCGTATCGGCGAACGGCCCATCACTCACGAGCGTCTCGCCGTCGCGGACACGCACAGACCTGGCGGTGTCCGGTCCGTCGAGCGGTTTGCCCGCCAGTCGCACCCCACGGCCGTCCATCTCGTCAACCCATGGAACAACGTGCTGCCGGGTCAGCGCCGACTGCTCCTCGGTCGACTCGCCCTCCACACACACCAGCATCAGGTAATTCATCTCTCCAGACCTCCGGGTCGGATTGTCGTCGATATCCCTACGACGAACATGAGGCAGCGAGATGGACAGGCTCACCCGACGAGTTGCCGAAAGGCAGAGGCGAGGTCGCCGACCCCAGCGGCCGGCGGCGCATCTGCGGGCCTGACCGCCCTGAAGCCGGTGAACCGCAGAGCAACTCTGATGTGCGCCCTCAGGGCGGGATCGTAGAAGGCGAGAATCAGGCTTCGGATCAGGCCGGTCGCGGGATCGATGGTGACGCGAGCGTGCTGCCCCGCGACTCTCCCGGTGGCGTCGCGCGCGGTCTGGCTGAGAACAACGCGCGGCTTCACGGTGTCAGCCAGACCGAGGGCCGTGACGCTGCCCTCGAGCCATTCGGTGCTGCTGCCCAGCAGGTCGGCCAAATCTGGCGGGACCCGCAGATAGAGGGCGTCGCCGACGATCAGCGCCTGCGTCGGCAGCGGACCGATCAGGCTGAGCAGGCCGGGAGGGTTGACCGCCAGGTTCAGCGTGCCGGTGTCGGAGACGGGATCGAAGCTCCCGCTCCCGACGGCTGTGGCCGGATCGCCGCCGAACTGCGGCACCCTGATGCGGATGTGAACTCGGGCCTGATAGCCGGGCTTGCCGGCGGTTAGCAGAGCGGCCTGGAGGATCTCGGCGGCCGACGGCGGCGGGGAAGTGCGTGCCCGTGCCGTCCGCGTCGTGGTGTGCACGTGGACCTGCGTTGAGCGCTGCTGAGCCGCATGGTTCGCACCGCAACCGGCCGCCGCCAGTGCGACGATTGCGCCGCCGCTCGCGAGGACCGCGGCGCGACGCATCCGCCTCAGACGGCTGAGACCTCTTCCTCCTCCGCGACGCGGAAGGAGGAGCCGCAGCCGCACGCCGCGATCACGTTCGGGTTCTCGACCTTGAAGCCTGCGCCCTGCAGACCGTCGACGAAGTCGATCACCGAGCCGCGCACGTACGGGAGGCTGGGGCCGTCCACCAGGAGCCGAATGCCCTTGTCCTCGAAGACGGTGTCGCCGTCGCGCTGCTCGTCGAAGGCGAGCGCGTACTGGAAGCCCGAGCAGCCGCCGCCACGCACCCCGACCCGCAGGCCGGCGGTCGCAGCAACCCCCTCCTGAGAGGCCAGGAACTCCTCGACCTTTTCTGCACCCTTGTCAGTGAGTGTGATCATCGCTTCATTCAGTATAGCTTCGTGCGTTCACTCGCTACGCTTCGAATGTGCCAGTTTCCCCGGACGAGCTGAGGGACCGCATCGAAGCGGGTATTCCAGGAACCCGTGCCGCAGTCAGCGGCGACGGCGCCCATTTCGAGGCCGTGGTCGAGGGGCCGGCCTTCTCCGGCCTCACGCGGATCGCCCAGCACAAGCTCGTCTACGACGTATTCGGCGCTGAGCTCGGCGACCGGATCCACGCCCTCTCCATCAAGATCACCCCAACGGAGGCCTGATGAGCGACACGTCCAGCAACCCGATGCGCGACGCGATCCAGAGCGCGATTGCCGAGAACCCGGTGATCCTCTTCATGAAGGGCGTCCCCGAAGCTCCGGCGTGCGGCTTCTCGGCAAGAACCGTCGCCGTGCTCGAGGCGGTCGACCAGCCGTTCGCGGCGGTCAACATCCTACCCGATCCGGCCATCCGCCAGGAGCTCTCGGCGCTGTCCGGTTGGCCGACGATTCCGCAACTGTTCGTCGAAGGCGAGCTTGTCGGCGGCTGTGACATCGTCATGGAGATGTATGAGAGCGGCGAGCTGCAGCAGTTGCTCGGCAAGGACGACGCCGTGACCGAACCGGCCACGGCAGAGACCGGCGCCGACGAAGCCGCGCCGCTTCAGATCGAGAATCTGCTCTAGGTTCTCGAGCCGCGCGGGTTCCTCGGTTCCCCGGCCGCGCGGACCCAACCATCTAGAGTCTGCGGGCGCCGATGTCGCCCGTTGCGATGGTCACAGATAGCTGCCACTACCTCCCCCGTGAGCTCGCCGACCGGATCGGCCTGAACGAGGTCAGCCTCTACGTCCACCGCGATGGGAGCGACCAGCGGGAGAGCGACATCACCGACTACGGCGCTTACTTCGACGGCCTGGCCAGGAGCCGTGACCTGCCGACTACCTCACAACCGTCGATCGGCGACTTTCTGGCCGTGTACGAGCCGCTGCTCGCGTCCGGCCACGAGATCCTCTCAATCCACCTCTCCGGCGGGCTGTCCGGGACCGTGCGTTCGGCGCAGCAGGCACGCGAGCAGCTCGGTGGTCAGCGCGACCGCGTCCTGGTGGTCGACTCGCAGACCGCATGCGGAGCGGAGGGACTGATGCTGATGGCGGCTGCCGCCGCGATCAGCGGAGGCGCCGATGCCGCCGCGGCAGCCGCCCGAGCGCAGCAGGCCCGCGAGGAGCTGCAGTTCCTGTTCGCACTCGACACACTCGAGTACCTGCGTCGGGGCGGGCGCATCGGGGGCGCGCAGGCGTGGCTCGGATCGGCGTTGAAGATCAAGCCGATCCTGTCGCTGGACTCGGAGATCGGCGCGGTCGAGCGGGTTCGCACCAGCAGCAGAGCATTCGAGCGGCTGGTGAAGCTGATCGAGAAGATGAGGGCCGACGGCGTGGACGGCTGGGTCGTCCAGCACACCCACGTTCCCGATCAGGCCGCCGCGCTGGTCGATCGCGGCCGCGAGATCTTTGGCTCCGAGCCGGTCTTCGTTTCCGAGATCGGGCCTGTGATCGGCACGCACATCGGCCCGGGCCTACTCGGCGTGGGCGGGCTCTCGAGCGAGCTCGTCACGTTCGCCTGAGCCCGGTCGATCAGGCGGTCGCCCGAGCCCGGTCGATTCCGGCTAGCGACGCCGCTTGCGGCGCCCGAACACCATGCCGAAGGCGCCGCCGATCCCTCCGGCTATCACGAATCCGGCCGCGGCCGCCGCGATCTGCAGCTTCTGCTCGTTGCGCCGCACCTGCGCGCGCCAGTCGGTCAGCTCGGTGACCTCGTCGCGCAGCTTCACCAGCGAGGTGCCGAGCTCCTGCCGATTCTGCTCGATCGAGGCGCGTATCTCCTCGGAGCTTCGCCTGGTCGTACTCATCGTGTCAGCTGGCGCTCGACATCAATGGCCGAGGTCGAGGTCGTGACCGTCTCACGGATCTTCTGGGCCTCGTCGATCGCCATCTGCGGTGTCGGGGGCCCGACCTTCAGCTTGCGCCAGGCGAACAGGAAGACGCCGAGCGTCAGCAGCAGCAGGATGATCATCACGACCAGGAAGCCGAGCCAGACGTCGGCACGTCGCTGACGAAGACCGCGTTCACCGCCCAGGCGATCGTGAGCAGCACGAAGATCACCGCGAACACACCGAACACCGCGCCGGCGGCCACTGCCGCTGCCCCCCGGGCGAGGCTCGTGGCCTTCTCGATCATCTCCGCCTTGGCGAGCTCGATTTCGTCCTGGACAAGCTGCGTCAGGTTCTCTGAGACCTCGGTGATCGCCTGGGCGAAGTTGTCGGTTTGGTTGTTGTCAGCGGGCAAGGCGCTTGAGGATCGATGCAAGGATGGGCCGCCAAGGAACGCGACCCCGAGGCCGACCTCGGGTCGCTCGCGGATGAGTTCGGCAAGCTGATCGACCTTTGAAGGCCCTGGGTCAGGCGCTGGCATGACTGGCTCCTCGGGCCGTGGCTTGGGAGCCGGCTCGCGATCTGGGCGGTGGGAATGGCGGCGGCGTCAAGCGGCGTCGGGGGACATCTATTGACTGGCCGGGGCCGCGCAGCGAGGCGGGACGGCGAGGATGAGCCTGAGCCGCCGCGGCCGGCCCCCCGGGACGCGGGCGCCACCGGAGCCGTGGGCCCTCGCTGGTCCCGGATCATCAGGCGCGTCGGTCACTCAGGCGGGTCTTCGTCGAAGACTTTCTTCCAGATGACGGTCGCGACGCGCAGCCGCCACCAGCTGGAGAGCGCGCCGACCCGGCCAGCAGGCCGGACCAGAGCAGGCGTTTAACCAAGGGACTCTCCTTCATCGATCGCCCATTCAATCAGATTGCCGTGGCGATGATCCAGGGGCGTCGAGCCCGCCGCCGATCATCTCGACGATCTCAGTTCTTGACGTGCTCGAACTCTGCGGTGGGCACCGGCAGCGCGCCGAAGATCCACTGGGTCAGAACCTGCTCGATCAGGCCATAGAAAGCCTGCGCGGCGAACAGCGCGTCAACCTCGGTGCGGAAGCGTGCCCGGCCTCCTGCGCGCGCTTGACGATCCGGGCGATGCCCTCGTACGCCTGCATGATCTTGTCGAGATGCGTACGTCCGAAGGTGTTGGCGGCGCGGGTGACCTCGACGATGATCACCTTCATCAGGTCCGGGTCATGGCGGTAGGAGTCGACGATGAACGAGGCGATCGCGCGGAGCTTGTCGCGCGGCGAGCTGGTCGCGATGCGTCGGCCTCGGCGATCGCGGCGAGCATCACGTCCCAGCGCTCGAGGAACAGCGTGTCGAGGATCGTCTCCTTGGAGGGGAAGTAGTGGTAGACGAGCCCGTATGCGACGCCTGCCTCGTCGGCGATGTCCGAGACGCGGCACGTATGAAAGCCCTGACGGGCAAACACCCTCACGGCCGCGTCGAGGATCACCCGGCGCTTGTCGACGGCGGCGGTGCGTCATGCGCTCACGTCGGTCGGCTGTAGGTACAGCGCCGGCGCGCGTCGGTGGCTGAGCGCCGGCAGCCGGCGCGCGGACGCCTCCGTCAGCTGGTCGAAGTCGAGGTCGGCGACGATCGCGGTCTCGGTGTCCGGGGCGGTCGCCAGCACGATCCCCCACGGGTCGATGATCATCGAGCGGCCGCCGGAACGCGATTCCGGGCGGGTGCTCGCCGATCTGGTTGGCGGCGATCACGAAGCACTGGTTCTCGATCGCAGCGGGCGCGCAGCAGCGTCTCCCAGTGGTCTCGGGTGGTCGCCAGCGTGAACGCGGCCGGCACAGCGATCAGCTCGGCGCCGCGCTCGGAGAGGGCGCGGTACAGCTCGGGGAAGCGGACGTCGTAACAGATGCTCATGCCGAGCCGTGGTCGCCGTCATCGAGCGTCGTGGCGACGACCTCGATCGCCGGCCTGCTCGTCGGGCCGACTCGGCGTAGACGGTGCCGTCGACCTCGACATCGAACATGTGGAGCTTGCGGTAGGCGGCTCTCGATCTCGCCGTCGGGGCCGATGTGAAGGCTCGTGTTGGAGGTCTTCTCCTGGCCGGCGCGGCGCTCGACGAACGAGCCGGCGATCAGGTCGATCTGCAAGTTCGGCGGCGATCTGCGCGGGCCCACGCCACACGCCGGCGCCGTCGACGAGCTGCTGGGCGTGCTGCTCCATCACCTCGGCCCGGCCCAGCACCGTCCACTTCTCGGGCAGCACGACCAGTCGCGCGCCGCGCGCGGCGGCTTCACGCGTGAGCCGGTCGGCGGTCGCGAGGTTGCGGTCGACGTCCTCGGTCGCGTTGAGCTGAACGGCGGCTGCGCGTAGTGTCGTGCCCGAGCATCCACCGACATGGTAATGTATCGGGACCAGTCAAGTCACGAAAGTCTAGTGATTGACGTAGTCAGTCAGCGCTGCATGGAGAGTGCAGCCGATTCCATCGGCTCGGTGTCAAGAATGATCGTGGGTGGATTCGGTCCGCGGGCAGCTGCTGATCGCAGGTCCTACGCTCCAGGACCCGAACTTCTGGCGGACGGTGGTGCTCGTCGTCGAGCACAGCGACGCGGGCGCACTCGGGCCTGGTGCTCAACCGTCCCTCCGAATCGAAGGTCGGTGAAGCGGTGCCGCAGCTGACTGACGCTGACCGACGCCGAGGACGACGTGCTCGTCGGCGGGCCGGTCGGCCAGTCCGGCGGTGATCGTGCTGGCGGACTTCGAGGATCCGGACGAGGCGGCGCTGATCGCGTTTGACAGCGTCGGCGTGCTGGGCGGCGGTGCTCCGAGCGACGAGCTGGGCGCCGGCGTGCGCCGCGCCCGGATCTTCGCCGGCCACTCGGGCTGGGGTCCCGGCCAGCTCGACGGCGAACTCGAGCGCGGCGACTGGATCCTCGAGCCGGCCCGCTACAGCGATGCCTTCACGACCGACCGCGACGTCCTGTGGTCGGTGGTGCTGACGCAAGGGCGGCAGTTATGCGCTGGTGGCGCGCATGCCTAGGATCCGTCGCTGAACTGACCCGCCGCTCACGTCGCAGCCTCAAGATCGGCACACGTGCACTGGCGCCAATCGGCGGCCGGGCCTACGATGAGAGCCGTGGCCGATGCCCCCATCAACCAGCACACGCCTGATCGCAGCGACGAGGCAGCGCGAAGCTGAAGCTCGCGCTCGTCCTGATCCTGCTGTTCATGGCGGCCGAGATCGTCGTCGCGCTGCCTGTCCTCCTCGCTGGCGCTGCTCTCGGACGCTGCGCACATGCTGACCGACGCAGCCGCGCTGGCGCTGGCGCTGGTGGCCGCACGCCTCGTCAGCCGGCCGGCCCGCGGCTCGATGACGTTCGGCCTCGGCCGCGCCGAGATCCTCAGCGCCCAGGCGAACGGGATCACGCTGCTGGTGCTGGCGCTGCTGATCGTCTACGGCGCGATCCAGGCACCTGATCACGCCGCCGGATGTTCATGGCTGGCTCGTGTTGGTCGTGGCGCTGGCCGGGGTCGTGGTGAACCTCGCGATCGTGCGGATCCTCGGCGGCCACGGACACGCTCACGGCCAGGCGGCGACCACAGCCACAACGCGGATCACGACCACGACGCGGATCACGACCACGGTCACGCCCGCAGCCTCAACGTCGAGGGCTCCTACCGGCACATCCTCACCGACCTGTTCGGGTTCATCGCGACCGCGATCGCCGCCGCGGTGATCATCGTCACCGGCTTCACCGCGCCGACGCGATCGCCTCACTGCTGATCGCCGCGATCATGCTGTACGCTTCCTACGGCCTGATCAGGGCGTCCGTTCGCGTGATGATGGAGGCCGCCCCCGAAGGGCATCGACCCGGACGCAGATCGGGCGCACGCTCGCCGCCCAGCCGGGCGTGGCCGAGGTCCACGATCTGCACATCTGGGAGGTCACCTCGGGCTTCCCAGCGATCTCCGCTCACATCGTGGTCGACGCCGGCCACGACTGCCACGAGGTGCGCCGGGCGCTGTCCGGCTGCTCAAGGAGCCGCTTCGGGCTGGCCCACTCGACGCTTCAGGTGGAGCACGCCCGCGCCCAGCAGCCCCCGATGCAGATCGAGGTCACCGCGACGAGAACCGCGCCCAGGTCGACGTCATGACCGCCACCACCGGGGGCCACGACGAGGGCAGTTTCCGGGGCCACCGGGCCCGCAAGATCATCTGGCAGAGCTGGTCGCCCGCGGACGGGCAGCCGATCAGAGGCGTGGTCACGATCGCGCACGGCTACGGCGAGCACATCGGCCGCTACGAGGACGTCGCGCGAACGACTCAACGAGGCGGGTTTCGCGGTCTACGGGCTCGACCATCACGGTCACGGGACGTTCTGGCGGCCGGCGCGGGCGGATCACCGTCGCCGCGGCCGTCCGGATCTCGACCAGCTGATCGTGACCGTCGCCCGTGCTCGGCAACCCTGACACGCCGCAGTTCCTGCTCGGCCACAGCATGGGCGGCGCCTTCGCGCTGCGCTACGCGATGGACCACCAGAACCGACTCACCGGGTTGGTTCTGAGCGGACCGCTGGCGGCGGTCGACGGCGGCCGCGCGCTGCACAGCTTTGGGCGGGCACTGGGAGCCGTGCTGCCGGGTGCGCCGGTCTCAAAGGTTGAGCCGCGCCTGGTCAGCCGCGATCCGGCCGTCGTCAAGGAGTACATCGCGGACCCCCTCAATCACCACGGACCGGTTCCAGCCGGGGTTGCACGCGCGATTCATCCTGCACGTCGACACGCTCGCCCGTGACGTCAAGCGGATCACACTGCCGACGCTGCTGATGTGGGGCACGGCGGACCGCCTCTGCCCACCCAGCGGTTGCGAACTGGTTGCCGCCAACATCGGCAGTGAGGACCTGACCGTCAAGCGCTATGAGGGCCTCTTCCACGAGATCCTCAACGAGCCCGAGCGCGGTCAGGTCCTCAACGACATGACGGCCTGGCTGCAGGCGCACAGTGCCTCGCCCACCGTCGCCGCCCGTCGGGAGCCCTAGTCGCTCAGCTCGCCGCGCTCGGCAAGCACGCTGCGTCGAGCGGCAGCGGCGGCCTCTCCGCGGGGCGCGCTCTCGAGCTCGGCGTGCATCGTTCGAATCCGTCGCAGGATCTCGTCGGCGCAGGCCTGCTCCTGCTCGCGAGTCGGCGCGGTGACCTGCTCGAACCGGATCGGCATGCCGTAGCGGACGACGATCTTCGGAAATCGGAGCCGCTTCCAGTTGCGCACCTGGTTTGAGCCGAGGATCGCCACCGGCACCACGGC
This sequence comes from uncultured Conexibacteraceae bacterium, assembly GCA_963785385.1. Classification (GTDB taxonomy): domain Bacteria; phylum Actinomycetota; class Thermoleophilia; order Solirubrobacterales; family Solirubrobacteraceae; genus Palsa-465. The sequence goes on from CAWAVA010000010.1 coordinate 20,779, forward strand.
GGCTCCGGACTCGAGCGCGAGCCGGCCGATCCCCGCCTTCGCCTCATTCGCTACCCGACCGCTGCGGGAGCGACCGCCCTCGACGTACATGCCCACCGCGCCACCGCGGCGTAGGATCGTGAAGGCGGTCGTGAACGCCTCCTCGTCGGCATGGCCGCGGCGCACAGGAAAGACGCCACCATGGCTATAGACCCAGCTCATCGGGGTGGAGCCGAACATCTGCGATTTCGCCATGAACTGGATGTGGCGGCGGACAAAGGCCCCCGCGAAGAAGTGGTCCATGAACGAGGCGTGATTCGGCGCGACGATCAGGGGACCGTTGGGCACGTTGTCAGCGCCGAATGCCTGGGTGCGGAAGAACAGGATCGCGATCCAGACCGTGATCACCCGCACCACCTCGTATGGCCATTCGGGCGGCCGGCGTCTCACGCGCGCATGATGAGGGTCAAAGGTCGCCGCCGGGCGCGGGTCCTTGTAGACCTGCGCCTTGATCTTGACGTCGTCGGCCATCGTCGGTCGCCTACTGGTCGAGGACCAGCTGCTGAAGCGCCTGACGCGTGCGCTCGCTGCGCTGCGCCTGCTCGGCGACCGCACCGGTGAGGGCAGACAGCCACGCGTCGGTGTCGATCGACTCGGTTCTGAGCACGATCCCGCCCGACGACCTCGACCGCGTCGTCAGCAGGCGGCCACCCTGGCGCTGGAGGGACAGACGTTCGCCGCCGCTGTCGAAACTGATCTCCGTTACGACCTTGGGGCCGCGGAACCCCTGTTTGGCGCGCTTGACCTCGACGAAGCCGGGCAGCGCCTGCTCAAGCCTCGCCGCGAGGCCCTCGACGAACGCCGAGATGTCGCTGAGATCGGCGCGCAGCGCCGCGGCGACAAGATCGAGATCAGGCGACGGGCTCTCCTCCGAGGTCACACCAGCAGCCTACGACACCGATGTCTGATCCGGATTACCGCAGAGTCCGGCGCGAAGGCCCGATCAGCCGCCGGAGCAACCGGACCGGGTTCTTCCTGGTCCAATAGCGACCCGCCGACCGTCGCCGAGCCAACTCCCGGCGACTGCAAGAACTCACGAACAGCCCTGAGCCATCCATAGGTGATCCCCAGTATTGAACGCAGATCGACCCTGCAACAGGTAGTCAATAACAATGCCCGGACGGAATGAGCAATTTGCGGCTTTTTCCGCATCGGCGCCGAAGCTTCCCCGGATCTGAGGGCCGCGCCCCGAACCTCCACTGGGAAGCGGCAATCTCGAGAGCCGCCGGGTCGATTCAACGCCGCGCTCGCTCACCCCTGCCATGCTCAGATCTGCCCGCGTCCCGTGCGACTATGCTGGCCGCCGTCATCCCTTCTACCGCCATCCGTCCGCGACCCTGAGGAGCGCAATGCCTGACGTCGAAGCCCACATCACCGGGACCGTCTGGAAGATCGAGGTCCAGGTCGGCGACAGCGTCGAGGAGGGCGACACGGTCCTGATCCTTGAGTCAATGAAGATGGAGATGCCGGTCGAGGCCGAGGATTCCGGCGTCGTCTCCGAGATCCGCTGCGAGGAGGGTCAGGCGGTCTCCGAGGGAGACGTGCTGATCGTGCTCGAGTAGACCGTAGGGGCGGTCCCCCGCGCCCGGCGTCTGACTACTCGTTCTCGTCCCAGGGGGTGAAGTCGGTTTTGCGAGCGCCGCAGACCGGACAGAACCAGGTCTCGGGGATGTCCTCGAACGCGGTCCCCGCAGGAATGCCGCCGTCCAGGTCACCCTCGGCCGGGTCATAGATATAACCGCATGACTCGCAGATCCACTGCACGGGCGTCAGGTTAGCTGAGGAACATGGCCACTGCTGCGGGTACTAAGGTCGGGTCGTGACCCCACGACCGGCCGCCGCCCTGATCCTCGCCCGCGACGTCGACGAGCGGCTCGAGCTTCTGATGGTCAGGCGGACCCCGGCCGCACGCTTCATGCCCGGCGTCTGGGTGTTCCCGGGAGGCGCGCTGGACCCCGGCGACGGAGAAGGACAACCCGGGTTTGAGCGGGCGGCAGTACGAGAGCTGCGCGAGGAGGCGGGGATCACGCTCGGGCCGTCGGCCAAGCTGGTTGCGCTGGCTCGCTGGGTCACACCAACCCCGGGTCCGATCAGGTTCGACACATGGTTCTTCGTGGCAGAGGCGCCGGCCGGCGCCAGCGCCGAGGTCGACGGGGCCGAGATCGTCGACTTCCGCTGGCTTGCGCCGACCCAGGCGCTCGACGCCCACACCTCAGGAGCGCTGCCGCTGCCGTTCCCGACGGTGCGTCAATTACAGGAGCTCAGCGGCCTGGAGTCGGTCGCAGCTCTGATCGAGCATGCCGATGGCAGCGACCTGCGGCCGATCGAACCGCGATGGATCGGCTCCGGGGACCAGAGGCGGCTGGTCCTGCCTGGCGAGCCGGACTACTGATGGCGCATTGAACCGCTCGTGCGCAGCCCCAGGTAGCCACCCAGCAGCGCGAAGCCCGCCATGCAGGCGAGGCCGTCAGCGAGGCCACGGGCCAGACCGTCGTATGGATCATCGTTGACCGCTCCCAGGAGCGCCAGAGCGATCACGATCCCAAGACTCAGAACGACCGCTGCGTGCCAGGGCGTCACCGGCAGACCCTGCGTCCCCAGGTCGACCGTGAGATCTCCGGCTGGCCCCTCACGGTGAGGGCTCAGTCGCGAGGCCATGAACACGGACGGCAACAGGCCGAGCAGCACAACCATTGCGGCGATGCCGCCGTACCTGGCCGCCCCCCACCACAGGCCACTGTGGGGTACCCCGAGGTACGTCGCCTCGCGCGTGAGCGGGAGCACCACCATCGTCAGCGCGCCGGCAAACAGGGCCACCGCTGTGCGCCGGTTGATGATCGCCGCGTCCGCGCCGGTGATCGCGCGCTCTCGGCGCAGCCGATATGCCCTGATCGCCGCAAGCAGTCCGGAGGCGAGCGCAACCTGAGCCGCAACGACACACACCACCTGCACTGGACCCCACCACCAGACGGCCCCGAGGCTACTTCGATGCCCCGCGTATCCGACCCAGCCATGCTGCCGACCGCCGGTGACAAACATCGCCGCGAGGAAGGCGGCGGTCAGCGCCAGCGCGAGGAAGGCGGCCGTGGCGGTCCGACGGGCAAGCCGGGTCCCGAGCTCATCGGCGAACTGCCGAGCCAGCTCGCGTGGGACACCGAGCTCGGCGCCCGGGTCCTCACGGAGGTGGTCCTCGAACTCGGTCAGGATCCGACGCCGGCGACGAGCCGGGATCCCGGCCGTCTTGAGCTCAGACTGCAGGGCGTCGAGGTAATTCATGCCGCGAGCACCGCCTCGATCGTGCCCGCAAACCGGCGCCAGCGCTCGCGGGTCGCGCCGAGCTCCTTGCCTCCTCGCCTGGTGACGCGGTAGACCCGACGCCGTCGCCCTGAGGCGGTCGACCACTCGCTGCGCAGCATCCCGTCGGCTTCGAGCCGATGCAGCGCCGGATAGACCGTCCCCTCCGGCAGCGCCAGGGCACCGCCGCTACGGGCCTTCAAAGCCTCGATCACGGCATACCCGTGCATCGGTTCGCGCGCGACCACAGCGAGGATCAGGCCGTCAAGATGCCCCTTGAGCTCATCCGGCTTCATACCTAGCAATCCTATACCTAGCGTCGCTAGGTGTCAACCGGCCGCCGACGGCGGGGCGCCCAGCCAGCGGGCGGGCGCCCCAGCGGGGGCCTATGTGTCGGAGTTGAGGTTCGGCAGCCCGAGCGTGTTGAGCCAGTGCTCGACGTGGATGTTGAGCACGGTGAACTGGCCCGTCCAGATCAGGATGCCCATGCCGATCAGGGTCGCGCCTCCAAGGCCGATCACGACCGGGTAGTGACGCTTGACGACGTTGAGGGCGACCGTCACCTTCCCGAACGCCAGCCCCGTGAGCAGGAACGGCAGACCGAGACCGGCGCAGTACACGGCGAGCAGGAAGGCGCCTCGCAGCGCACTCGTGGATGTGCCGGCCGCCGCGACGATCGCGCCCAGCGTCGGGCCGGTGCAGGGCGTCCAGGCGATCGCGAAGGCGACACCGGTCAGAACCGGGCCGGAGCGGCCGGCCCGCTGCATCAGCCACTCGACGTGCCACTCCTTGGCGAGCCGAGGGAGGAACGGGCTCAGTAGGAACAGCAGGCCCATCACGATGATGATCGCGCCGGAAACGCGTTGCGCGGTGACCCCGGTCAGCGTCGCGCGGAACGCCTCGCCGGCGAGCAGGCCGAGCGCGATGAAGACCGCGCTGAAGCTGCCGATGAATGCAAACGTCGGGCCGATGACCCGCGAAGCCCGCAGATCGCGTGTGTCGGTGACGCCGGCCACCGATGAGACGTAACCGGGCACGAGCGGCAGCACACACGGCGATAGGAAGCTGATCAGACCGGCGCCGAACGCGACCGGGATGCCGATGCCAGAGGCGGGGTCCATCGCCAATTGAGCGTACTGGGGGGTCATTCACGCCCGCTCAATGCCTCTCTAAGCATGAGCGAGTTCGATCCGGGCCCGAGCTTGGGGCCAAATACACCCCATAGTGTGGATTTGGCCCCAAGCATCGCCGGGATCGCACGGCGGCAGGGCGGCCATATCACCACCGAACAACTGCACCGGCTCGGGTTCTCGCATAGGGGTATCGCGAATCAGGTGCGAAGGGGTGCGCTGATCCGCGTGCACCACGCCGTCTACGCCGTCGGCCACCTCCCCACCAACCCGCTCGACAGAGCCCAGGGTGCGCTGCTTGCGGCCGGCCCGCGATCGGCGCTCTCACACACCTCGGCCGCCGCCCACTGGGGCATCCGCAACATCTGGCGGGAACCGTTCGAGTTGATAACGGCTGTCGACAGACGGCCGAGCGGCCTGATCGTGCATCGCTGCACCTCACTCCTGCGACGGGACATCCGGGTCATCGGCGGCCTGCGCGTCACAAGCCCCGCCCGCACCGCGCTCGACGTCGCGCCGGAGCTCAGCGACAGGCGGCTCACGCGGGCCGTAAATGACCTCCGCCACGAGCATCGGCTCAGGATCGAGCAGCTGCGCGATGTGGTCGCCCGCAATCCACGGCATCCAGGAGCCAAGCGGATCCGCGAGCTGATCGGCGACAGTCAGCCGGAGCACACCCGTTCCGGGCTCGAGGACACGTTCCTTAGGTTGACAAGGCGTCATCACCTGCCGACGCCCCTGGTCAACGTCCACGTCGCCGGCATCCGCGTCGACGCCTACTTCCCCGACCACGGGCTGATCGTCGAGCTCGACGGCGGCGTCGAGCACGGCCACGACTGGCGCCCCGCGTTCGAGTCAGACCGCGCCGAGGCGGTCGAGATCATGCTCCAGACGGGCCTTCCGACGATCCGTTTCACACGGAATCAGGTCGAGCGGGACGGCCGCCAGACCGCGCTCAGGCTGAAGGGGATCCTCGCTCGCCGGATTCAAACTGCGGCGGTCGGTCCCGCTGGACCACCGCCGCGCTGAACGCCCTCCGGCAGTCGCCCATCCTCGGAGAGCTTCTCAAGATGCGCCTCGAGTGTGACCGCTGCGGCGCCGCGAAGCTCCGCGGGCGCGTCGGCCCAGGCGGCGTCAAGCAGCTCCACCGTTGTGCGCTTGCCTTCGGCAAGCGCGGAGACAAGAGCCGCTTCCCGAGCCAGGCGGTGATCGATGTATTCGTTGAGCTTGGCCTCTGGGTCAAGCACGAGCGGCCCGTGGCCGGGGGCGATCAGTACGGGCGCCAGCGCCTGCAGGCGTCGCAGGCCGTGCAGGTAGTCACCGAGCTGCGCGGCGACAAAGACGCTCCCCTCGCCGAGCACCGCGTCGCCCGTGAACGCGATCCGATCGGAGGTGATGAAGCTCAGATGGTCGGGCGCGTGCCCGGGGGTCGCGAGCACCTCGAACGGCCCGTAGCGATCCCCGTCGGCGAGCCGCGCCGTTATCGTGCCGCGTGCAGCAGCGAGCGGGACAGGGGAGAAGCGCCTGGCCAGTTCCACAACCGCCTCGGCGTGATCGATGTGGTCGTGGGTGAGGAGGATCGCGCCGAGGCCACCGCGCGCGTCGATCTCCTCACTGATCGCATCGAGGTGCCCCGGCAGTGCGGGTCCGGGGTCGATCAGCCAGCCCGGGTCGCGACCGTAGATCCAGGTGTTGGTGCCCGACAGGGTGAAGGGTCCGGGGTTGGCGGCGCGGATGCCCACCGCGTCGTGATCGGGCAGCTCGATCCGGGCCATGCGCGCAGGATGACAGGATGTGACCGTGGCCTCCGACACAGAGCCGCGGACCAACAAGCTGGAGCTGGACGAGGCCAAGGCCACACGCAACCTGTGGCACGGGCTGATCTCGCTGGCCGTGCTGATTGTGATGGTGATCGGACTGCTGCTCGCAGTCCCGGGTCTGCACGACGTCGCTCACCAGGTACTCGCGATGCCGATCGGCTGGGTGATCCTGGCGATCGCGCTCGAGGTCCTCTCGTGCATGGGGTACGTGGTCGCGTTCCTGCAGGTCTTCGAGCAGGCGCCGTTCCGGTTCGGCGCCCGTGTGGCGCTGAGCGAGCTCGCGTTCGGCGCGGCCGTGTCGCTCGGTGGCGCCGGCAGCATCGCCGTCGGTGCCTGGCTGTTGATCGAGCGCGGCGCCCGGCCGGGGCGAGTGGCCGAGCGCTCGGCGGTGCTGTTCCTGCTGACCAGCGCTGTCAACCTGATCACGCTGGGGGTGGTCGGGCTCGGAACCTGGGTCGGGCTCTTCCCCGGCGACCAGGATCCGCTCCTGAGCCTGCTCCCGGGCGCTGTCGGAGTGATCGTCTTCTTCGCCTTCCTGCTGCTCCCATGGGCGACGGATACCCTGGTTGGCGAACGCCCGTGCGGGCGGCTGGGGACCTGGTCGCGAGCGACCTCGGAGACGATCCGCGCGACCGCACGCATCCTGTTCAGCCGTGACTGGCGCCTGATCGGGGCCTACGGGTACCTGTGGTTCGACATCGCCGTGCTGTGGGTCTGCTTCAGGGCGCTGGGGACGCCGCCACCACTGACGACGGTGATCCTCGCCTACCAGATCGGCTACCTCTCGAATCTGATCCCGATCCCCGGTGGCATCGGCGTGCTCGACGGCAGCTTCGTCGGCATGTTCGTGCTCTATGGCGTCAACGCCTCGCTCGCCACCGCGGCGACGCTCGTGTACCACGCGATTTCGCTGTGGGTGCCGGCCACCTGGGGCACGATCGCCTTCATCCTGCTGCGCCGCAGCCGCAACGAGCCGATCAAGTGGCGCCGGCCGCGGGCCGAGCGGAAGGCCGCACGGCAGTCAAGTTCGTAGCTATGGTGTCCCGATCCCAGAAGCTGCCTCACCTGGAGCAGTCCTAGCCCTGATTCGTTCAGGGCAGGCGACCACTCGCAACGAACTGGCGGAGCGGCTCGGGGTGGCGCGGTCGACCGTCGTCCAGCGGCTCGGTGTGCTGAGCGCGGCCGGTCTGGTACTGGTCGCGGGCGACGCGCAGTCAAGCGGCGGGCGCCCCGCGTCGATCTTCGCGTTCGACGAGAGCGCAGCGGTCGTCCTGGTCGGGGACCTCGGACAGACCGGCTGCCACCTCGCTGTTTGTGACCTCGGCGCTCGCCCGCTCGCGGAGGTGACGGCTCCACTCTCGATCGACCAGGGCCCCGAAACGGTGCTCGAGTGGGTGAAGGCCCGCTTCACCGATCTGCTGGGGGAGGTCGACAGCGACTGGTCGAACGTGCTCGGCGTCGGGATCGGGCTTCCCGGGCCCGTCGACTTCGATACCGGCAGGCCCGTGAGCCCGCCGGCGATGCCGGGCTGGGACGGTGTCGACGTCCCGAGCATGTTCGCCGATGCGAGCGACTGTCCGGTACTGGTCGACAATGACGCGCGGATCATGGCCCTGGGCGAGCACCGCGCCGCGCGACGGGCCGACGCACACATGATCTTCGTCAAGATCGGCAGCGGGATCGGCGCAGGGCTGATCGCCTCCGGCAACGTTCTGCGCGGCGAGCGCGGGGCGGCCGGCGACATCGGCCACATCGTCGTCGACTCCTCAGCCAAGGAGATCTGCCGCTGCGGAAACGTCGGCTGCCTCGACGCCGTCGCTGGAGGCTGGGCGATCGCACGGCGAATGGGCGACGCGGCGCCGACCCCGCCCGACGTCGTCCGGCTCGCGCGCGAGGGCCATCCCGAGGCGACCGGCGAGGTGCGGCGCAGCGGGCGCATGGTCGGAGCCGCCGTGGCGAATGCCGTGAACCTGTTGAACCCGACCTCGGTCGTGATCGGCGGCAAGCTTGCGGAGGCCGACGAGCATGTGTTCGCGGCCGTACGCGAGGTCATCTACCGGCATGCGACGCCGGTGGCGTCACGTCACCTGAAGATCGCGCTCACCGAGCTCGGGCACATGGCGGGCGTGATCGGCGCGGCGCACATGGTGATCGACCACGTGCTCGAGCCCGATCGCGTCGAGCTGCTGCTCGAGCGGCGCGCCGCGCCGCCGGTGCGCTGAGGGCTCAGGCTGCCGTCGGCGACGGCAGCCGCGTCGCCGCTGAGGCCTCGAGCGCGAGCTGGGTGATCGTGTCCCAGGCACCGAGCTCGATCAGGTTCATGGGCACCATCCAGGTGCCGCCTATGCACACGACGTTGTCAAGCGCCAGGTAGTCGTTCGCGCGCGCAAGGTCGATGCCGCCGGTCGGGCAGAACCTGACCGCGGGGAACGGTCCCGCGATGGCCTTCAGCGCCGCGGTGCCGCCGCTGGTCTCGGCTGGGAAGAACTTCATCATCGTGATCCCGCGCTCCGTCAGACGCAGAATCTCGCTGGGGGTCACGGCCCCCGGAAGGAACGTGCCGCCCGCCTCGGTCGCGACGTCGAGCAGGGTGTCGGTGGCGCCCGGTGATACGACGAACTGCGCCCCGGCGCTTCGTGCCGCGCGGTACTGCTGAGGTGTCGTCACGGTTCCGGCGCCGACAACGGCGTCCGGCACGGCGCCGTCGATGCGGGAGATCGCGTGCAGCCCGGCCTCGGTGCGAAGCGTGATCTCGAGCACCGGCAGGCCACCGGCGACGAGCGCCTGCGCCAGCGGAACCGCCGCCTCGACCTCAGGGATGGTGATCACCGGGATGACGCGAACGTCACCCAGGAGATCTTCAAAGTGCGTAGGCATGGATGGGACTCTCCACCGGATCGAGTGTGCTGAAGATCGTTGCACCTGTGTCGGCACTCGAGACCGCGTTGCGGAACAGACGGAAGAGCTCGCGGCCGGTGCCGACGTCGCCGACGTTGGGCGCGGGCTCAGGGTCGCGCCGATCGAGTTCGACACCGATCACCTCGAAGCTTGCGGTGCGGGTGTCGATGCGGATGACATCGCCGTCGCGCACACGCGAGAGCGGACCCCCGTCGGCCGCCTCGGGCGTGCAGTGGATCGCGGCCGGCACCTTGCCGGAGGCGCCCGACATGCGTCCATCGGTCACGAGCGCGACCCGGTGCCCTCGGCCCTGCAGCACGCCGAGCGCCGGAGTTAGGCGGTGCAGCTCGGGCATGCCGTTGGCCTTCGGTCCCTGAAAGCGGACGACGATCACCACGTCATCGCTGAACTCATCCCGGGCGAACGCCTCGAGGAAGTGCTCCTGATCATCGAACACGCGGGCCGGCGCCTCGATGACACGGTTCGCATCGGCGACGGCCGAGACCTTGATCACGCCGCGTCCGAGCGAGCCCTCGAGCACGCGAATGCCTCCGTCGTCGGCGAACGGCTGCTGAGGTGAACGCAGCACGTCGGGGTCGACGGTGCCTGCCTGCGGCGCCATCTTCCAGGTCAGCTCGCCCTGCTCCAGTGCCGGCTCGCTGCAGTAGCGGCTGAGCCCGGGCCCGACCACGGTCATCACGTCCTCGTGCATCAGGCCGCCATCGAGCAGTGCCCTGAAGAGGCTGGCGGTGCCACCGGCCTGCTGGAACTCGTTGATGTCCGCGCTGCCGTTCGGATAGATGCGGGCGAGCAGCGGCACGACTGAGGAGAGGTCGGCGAAGTCCCGCCAGGTCAGATGGATGCCGGCGGCCGCCGCCATCGCGACCAGGTGCATGGTGTGGTTGGTCGAGCCGCCCGTGGCGAGCACTGCGACCATTGCGTTGACGAGAGCGCGCTCATCGACGACACGGCCGACGGGCGCGTGCTGCCCCGGCGTCGTCAGCTCGACGATCCGGCGGCCGGCAGCCTCGGTCAGGACGCGTCGCAGAACCGTGCCGGACGTCACGAAGCTCGCACCGGGAAGGTGCAGGCCCAGCGCCTCCATCACGAGCTGGTTGGTGTTCGCGGTTCCGTAGAACGTGCAGGTGCCGGGCGCGTGGTAGGAGCGAAGCTCGGACTCGAGCAGGCCGGCTCCGTCGATCCTGCCCTGAGCATGGAGTTCCCGCGCGTGAGCCTTCTCGGCGTTCGGGATGCCGGACGGCATCGGTCCGCCGGGCACGAACAGGCACGGAAGGTGGCCGAAGCTGAGGGCACCGACCACCAGGCCGGGCACGATCTTGTCGCACACGCCGAGCAGCAGCGCCGCGTCGAACATGTCGTGTGCGAGCGCGACGGACGTTGCCAGCGCGACGACGTCACGGCTGAAGAGCGACAGCTCCATGCCGGGACGGCCCTGGGTGACGCCGTCGCACATCGCCGGAACGCCGCCGGCGAACTGCGCGACGCCGCCCGCCCGCAGGATCTCCTTCTTGAGCAGCGCCGGATAGCGCTCGAGCGGCTGATGGGCCGAGAGCATGTCGTTGTAGGCGGAGACGATCGCGACGTTGGCGACCTGCTGGTGCGCGAGCAGGTCCTTCTCGTCGGCTCCGCAGGCGGCGACGCCATGGGCGAGGTTGGCGCAGCCGGCATGCGCGCGGGGACGGCCCTCACGCTGCTCCTGATCGATGCGACGTTCGATGCGGTCGAGGTAGGCGCTGCGGGTCGCGCGGCTGCGCCGGGCGATGCGCTCGGTGACATCTGCGACCGAAAGGTGAACTTCGCGGGCGGGTCCAGGGGCGGGCCAGTTGTGCATGAACCGAGCTATATCTAACCGGGGTTATGCTTGTCAAGAGTCAAAAGTTTTATTAGATACGACAGCGATTGCTGTTAGGGTGGATAGTGAGGATGAGCACGAAGATCCAGGATCACGCGCGATTCGCCGAGGGCGACTGCGCGACCATCGTGATGGCGAGCTTCTCGTGCAGCATGTGCCTGACCGGGCCCGAGCTGATCACCCTCGCCGGGCGCCCGGGTGAGCGCACGGCCACCTCGAAATGCCCCTGCTGCGGCACCGTGAACCGCGTCTCGATGAGTGACGCGCAGGCGTTCCAGCTGTGGACGCTCCAGCGCGGAAACACGTTCGTGCACTTCGCGCCCGAGTACTGGTAGACGGCGGCCGCCGCCCAGCGGGGCGGCGAAAACCACAGGCCAGACGATCGACTACGATCGGCCCGCAATGACTCGGGTCACGGTCGCCAACGGCATGGGATTCGAGTACGAGGCATTCGGATCCAGCGACGATCCGCCCCTGCTGATGGTCATGGGGCTCGGAGCCCAACTCGTCTCCTGGCCGCGCGATTTCTGCCGCCAACTCGCCGACGGCGGGCGCTATGTCATCAGTTTCGACAACCGTGACTGCGGTTTGTCGGAGAGGCTCGACGGCGTCCCCGCGAACCTCGATCAGGTGCTCGCGGCCGCGGGCACGGGCGACTTCGAGGCCGCCAGTGCCCTGGCGGCCTACACGCTCAGCGACATGGCCGACGACGGCTTTGCACTGCTCGACGCGCTCGGAATCGAGCGCGCTCACGTACTCGGGGCCTCGCTCGGCGGCATGATCGCGCAGACCATGGCGATCGAACATCCAGAGCGCGTGCTGACGCTGACGTCGGTGATGTCGACGACCGGGGAGCCCGGTTACGGCCAGTCGACGCCGGAGGCCTTGGCGATTCTGCTCGCGCCCTCACCCGAGGATCGCGACGGATACATCGCAGCAGCCGACCGGGCGGCGGTGTACCGCTCGCGACGCTACCCCGACCTGGACGAGGCGCGCGACATCGCGGCCGAGAACTACGACCGTGGACGTTACCCGGAGGGGTCAGACCGGCAGCTTGCCGCGATCGTGGCGAGCGGCTCACGCGCCACCTCGCTCGCGCAGCTGAGCGTGCCGACGCTGGTCATCCACGGACTCGATGACACGCTGGTCACGCCCAGCGGCGGAGAGCGTACGGCGGAACTGATCCCCGGAGCGAAGCTCGTCCTGATCGAGGACATGGGCCACGATCGCCCGCGCCCGCTGCGCCCGCGTATCTGCCGCGAGATTCTCGAGCACACGGTCTGAGCTGCCGCATCGTGGTCATTTGGGCATAAGATCCGGGCGGTGATCACGGCGGGCGGCTACGCGGGTGCGGTGGTGATGGCCGCCGGCGCGGTGCTGTTGCTCTGGGCAGGGGTCCCAAAGCTGTCCGCGGACTCGTGGTCGCGGCGCTCGGCCGGTCTGGCCGAGGTCGCGGCGGCGGTGGCCGTGCTGCTGTTGCCCGGCCGGGCAGCGGCGATCCTGCTGGCCCTCGTGTTCGCCGGCTTCACGGTCGTTCACCTCAGACAGCTCGGAAGCGAGAACTGCAACTGCTTCGGCGAGGAGGAGCAGGTCGGCCCCGCCAGAGCGGGGGCTCTCACTGCGCTGATCGCGTTGCTGGCGGTCGGAGCCGCATGCTTCGCGGCGCCGAGCATGCGCGAGCTCGTGTCCGGGCATCAGGCCGCACTCGCCTGGATGCCGATGGCGGCCGTGACCGCGGCCTTCGCGTGGAGGCTCGCGTTCAGCGGGGGCGCCATGCTCGGGCGGCTCGCCGACGAGTCCGGGATGATGCTCGAGCGACAGACCGACGCGGGAGACGCGCTGGACGAGCTGCTGGTTCCACGCCGCTCGTTCCTGCTGCGCGTCGCGGTCGTCGGCTCGGCGCTGGCCTCAACGCCGCTGCGCTACCTGCTCTATCCGGGAACCGCGCTCGGGGCGGTGATCGGACCCCTCGACTGCGTCGGCGGCAAGTGTGCGGACGGCTACACCGAGTTCTGCTGCGAGATCAACGAGGGTGGCGTCAACGCCTGCCCAACCGGCACGTTCGCCGGTGGCTGGTGGATGTGCACCGATTACACCGGCAGGCAGCTGTGCTCCGAGCACGGCGTCCGCTACTACGTCGACTGCAACGCGCTGCCGGGGCACCGCTTCCCCGGGGGCTGTCGCTGCGGCAACGACGACTGCGACAACTGGCGTGTCGCCTGCAACATCTTCCGCTACGGGCAGTGCAACACGCACATCGATGGGACCACCGCCGTGGTCTGCCGCCTGGTTGTTTGTGAGAACCCCGCGACGATCTCAGAGCTGCACTGCTCGGCCGCGCTCGCGACCGACAACGCCGTCTGTGGACACGAGTCACCGTGCCTTGAACCGCCCGCGCGCCAGCTCGTGGGAGCGGGCGGCGTATGACGGTCGTCGTCGCCGTCATCGGCGCGCTGCTCGCCGTGGCGCTGCTGTTCATCGTCGCCCTGCTGCGTTCGCACGCCGAGATCCTGCGACGACTGGCGGCGGTCGAGGCGGCCCTCGACGCGGGACAGGTGGCGTCGCTGTCGGCGCCTGAGAGCACGGTCGCGGCCGGCGCAGTCGCGACAGACATCACGGGCCAGACCCTGGCCGGCGAGCCCGCTGCCGTCAGCTTCGGTCCTGGCAAGCAGCCGACGCTGCTGGCGTTCATGGGCACCGGCTGCCAGGTCTGCGCCCCGCTCTGGCACGAACTGCACGGCGACCCGGTACCGACGCCTGCCGGTGCACGGCTGGTGGTGGTGACCAAGGGGCCGGAGCGCGAGCGCCTGGCGCGGCTGCTGGAGCTCGCCCCGGCCGAGACGCAGCTGGTGATGTCGACACAGGCGTGGAGCGACTTCGCCGTGCCCGCAACACCGCACTTCGTGTTGGTGCGCGACGGCGAGATCATCGGTCGTGGATCGGCTGCCAGCTGGGCACAGATCACCGCGTTCCTCACCGACGCGCAGGACGATGACCGGCTCTACCGAGCCCGAGCGCTCGGCACCGAGGATCGTGCGGCGCGCGCCGAGCGCGCACTCGCCGACGCCGGCATCGGCCCTGACCATCCGAGTCTTCATCCGTCGCGGCAGGCGCGCCATGACTGAGCTGAGCTGGATCATCGTCGGCGCCTGCGTCGCGGTGCTCGGCGCGTTGCGCGCGGCGTTCTCCCCGTGCGGGCAGTCGATGCTCGCGAGCCTGACTCCGTTCGCGGAGGCCGCCCGCGGCAACCGCTGGACCGTGACCGCGGTGTCCTTCTCGATCGGCGCGCTCGCGGCCGGCGCCTGCGGCGGCCTGATCTGGTCCGGGCTCGGTTCGCTGTTGCCCGGCGGCGAGTGGCGAACGGTCACCGCCGCCGCCGTGATCGCGATCGCGCTGGTGATCGACGCCACACCGCTGCGCCGACGGCTGCCCCTCACCAAGCGCCAGGTCAACGAGGATTGGATGGTCACCTACAGGGGCTGGGTCTACGGCATCGGCTTCGGCGCTCAGCTCGGACTCGGGTTCATCACACTCGTCGCGTGCGCTGCGATCTACGCGACCTTCGCGATCGAGTTCCTGTCGGGCAGCCTCGTGGCCGGCGCAGTGATCGGCGCGACCTTCGGAGCAACGAAGGCGGCATCGCTGCTGCCCGCCGGTCGTGCGCGGGATCGCGGATCGATCGTGGCGCTGCACTGCCGGCTGCTCGAGCTCGAGCCGTTGAGCGTCGGGGCGGTCGTGGCCGCGGAGATCGCTGGTGCGATCATCGTGGTCGGGGCGCTGACTTGACGCTCGCACACGGCCACGGCATCTCGATCGAGGTCCCGGACGGCTGGGAGACGCGCATCGTCAAGCGTGGCGGTGGAGCGCTGATGCACATCGCCACATTCGCGCTGCATGACGCGGACGGGGACTTCGGCGCGGCCGCCACCGGTCGCATGCGGCGGGGAGATGCCTTCGCCACCCTCGTCGAGTACGTGGATCCGGTCAACATTCCCCCGGCGATCGGGCTGTATGCGGCACGGCGCCCACCCCGGCCCGCCCTGCACGAGTTCTCGCCGATGACGCTGCAGGTCACTCGTGCGGGCCAACTCGGATGGCAGCGATTCTTCACCGAGTCCAACCGCACCTGCTGCCTCTACGCAGTGATCATGCCCGGCTCGGAGCGCCCGCAGAAGCTCGTCCGCCGGCTCGCGGATGTGCTCGGCACACTGCGGATCACGTCGTGAGCAGGTCCTCATGGCGCTCGCGCTTGATCGTATGGCGCTTGCGCTTGATCGCGTAAGGAGGCGGCTTCGGAAGCCTTGAGGTGAGCCGTCCCCGATAGCGGGCGGCGTCGTGTGCCGGACCTAGCGGGCAGCGCGTGCTGTTGCTGCGCTTCGCGTTGGCGTATGTCGCTCGCACCGCCGTCGCGTACCAGATCGACCCGATCCGCCGCCGCCGGGCGACCGCAAGCGTGAGGGTGTACGGCACGTGGCTTCCGAGCGCGTGAGTGCGACCGAGACATTCGAGTGGAGCCCAGAACGCACCGTGACCGCTGTAGCGGCCGGCGCCGATCCGGTGCAGCACCGTGAACGAATCGGCCACGGGGCCGCGGTTGCGGGTCACCAGCAGGCGGTTGCAGACGCTGCCGCCATCGCACCCGAGCGCCACGACGGTCCATCGGCGGCGGACGCGTTCCCCTCGCCGTTCGCCTCGGACGTCGACCGCGACGGTCACGACGCCGTGCATGGTGAAGATCCCGCCGACCCTCGCATCGCCACCCGTCAGGCGGCCGTCCGGCTTCGCGGCCGCGGCAGGCCCAGGCAGGGCCACCATCCCGATCGCGACCGCCACGAGACCGGCCAGCGGCACCGCCGCCCTCAGTCCGTTCATCCGGGTTGCCGATCGAATCTGACGGGCGCCACGGGACCGAGGATATGGCTATCCCGGCACGGCGAGGCAGATAGGCTGACGTCATGCCGATGCCCAAGCGTTCGAGCGTCGAGGATTACGAGTACGAGGCCACGGGCGCGGGCTGGTGAGCACCGGCTCATCTCCGATCTCGCGGTCGGCGCGCAACTGGCCCTTGGTCGGCCGGTCGGATGAGCTCGGCCTGCTCGCCACGGCGCGAACCGACGCGAGTACCCAGGGGGTCGTGATCGGCAGTGGCGTCGGGTTCGGTCGGTCGCGCCTCGCCCGGGAAGCGCTGGCCGGGGCCGAGTCCCTGGGCGACCTCGTCTACTGGACCCAGGGAACCCGCAGCTCAGCGACGGTGCCGCTGGGCGCCTTCGCGGCGCTGATCCCGGATGAGGTGCGCTCGGTGGAGCCGCTGGAATTGATCCGGCGCAGCAGCGAGCGGCTGCGGGATCGTGCGCAGGGTCGGCGCGTGGCGGTCGCCGTCGATGACGCTCATCTCCTGGATCCCGCCTCCGCCGCCCTGCTGCTTCACCTGGCCACCGCTGCAGGCGCGTTCGTGATCGTCACCGTGTGCACGGGCGAGCCGGTTCCGGACGCAATCGACTCGCTGTGGAAGGACGCCGGGGCCGTGCGGATCAACCTGAAGCCACTCAGCGATGAGGCGATCGAGGAATTGGTCGAGCTGGTGCTGGAGGGCCCGGTGGAGCAATCGGTGATTCGGAGGGTTGTCGACTCCAGCGCCGGCAACGTCCTCTACGCGCGAGAGTTGATCCTCGGCGCCATCGAAGAGCGACGGCTGACGTTCGAGCGCGGGATGTGGCGCCTGCACCGACGCGGGGTGAGCCCGTCGCTGGCGGCATTGATCACGACGCGGATCGGCGGACTCGACGAGGCGCAGAGGGAGGTGCTCGATCTGCTTGCGGTCGGCGAGCCACTGCGGCTCGGTGAGCTCACCGGCTTGGCCGACCCGGATGCCGTCGAGACGCTCGAGACGCGCGACATGCTGGCGATCGACGCGGGCTCGGCCGACGCGGTGGTACGACTTGATCAGCCGCTCTACGGCGAGGTCCTGCGGTCGGAGATGCCCGTGCTCAGAACCCGCACGCTCTGCCTCCGGCTCGCCGATGCCGTCGGCAACCGCACCCCTCTGACACCTGATGACGTTCTCCGGATCGTGCGGTGGCGGCTACAGGCCGGGGCAGAGGCGCCCACCGAGTACCTGCTGGACGCCGCCCGCGCGGCAGACCTCGCCGGCGACGTCGGACTCGTGGTGGACCTCGCCGAGCGCGCACGCGTGGCCGGACTTGGGCTCCCGGCAACGCTTCTGCTCGCGCGCGGGGAGGCGCAGCGAAACGACTTTGAGAGGGCGGAGCAACTGCTCGCGGAGGCGGAGGCGGAGGCCGAGCAGGCCGATGCCGATATCGCCGCCAGGTACGTCGCGCAGCGAGTCCACATCCTCTACTGGAGTCTCGGCCGTCCAGAGCCGGCGCGTGCGTTCCTGGAGCGCGCGATCGCGTGGTCGACCGACCCCGACTGGGCCCTGCGACTGCGCCCCTGGGACCTTGTCGTCTGGGACAGACAGGAGCAACCCGACTCGGAGTCAGACGCGAGCGCCGCCCGGCACCTGAGCCTCCTCGATGAATCCGACCGGCGCCTGGTCGAGCTCGCTCAGATCTTCAGGCTGATGGCCTCCGGGCGCGTGAGGGAGGCCAGCGCCGCGGTGGGGCGGATCCGTCCCAGCACGCCGTTGCGCGGCATGGAGGACGGCTACGCGCTTGGCCTCTACTGCATCATCGGACTGGAGGGTGGCGAGGACCTGCCGGAGCTGGAGCGCTACGCGGTCGAACTCCTGCGGGATGCACTTCGCGGCGGCGACCATCAGGCCGCCGGCCTGGCCGCGTTCACGCTGTCGGCGGCGCAGCTCACCCGCGGGCGCTACGTCGATGCGCAGCGCTGGCTTGCGGAGGCCGACGCTCAGTTCGAGCTGCAGAGCTCGTTCGGGACCGAGTTCAGCGCGCGGGCGCTGGGCGTCGGAATCGCGTTCTTCACCGGAGACCTGACCGCAGCTCGCGATGGGCTCGCCACGGTTCGCGCAATGCTCGGCGGCCAGCCGCCCTCTGCCACCCAGATCGGATACCTCGCGCGCGCCGAGGGCTGGGGAGCCCGGGCGCTCAGTGATCGTGCCGGCGCTGAGAGCTTCCTCGCCTCTGCCGCCGGCGTCAGTCAACCGAACCTTGCAGCGCGCCTGGTCTACGAGGCTCTGCGGGCCGGCGCCTCGACGACGACCGTTGCGACCGAGCTCGCGAACCTTGCGCAGGCCTGCGACGCGCGACTGGTTGCGGCGTACGCCGCTCACGCTGCGGCGCTGGCGGCCGACGACGGGACGGCTCTGATGGCCGCATCCGACAACTTCGCCGAGATCGGCACGACCGTCTACGCAATGGAGGCCGCCGTCGACGCCGCCCGTCGCTTCATCGCGCACGGTCGCCAGGACTCAGCTCGGCGCGCGGCGGTGCGCGCTCGTGAGCTCCATCAGCCCGACCAGGGCTCGGAGTTCCCGGTGATCGATGGTCTTGACGGGGTGGCCGTGGAGCTAACTCCACGTGAGGCGCAGATCGCCGCCCTGGCGGCCCGCGGCATGAGCAATCAGGAGATCGCAGAACAGCTGATGCTGTCGGTGCGGAGCGTTGAGACCTACGTCTACCGGGCGATGCAGAAGCGCGGAGTGACCAACCGTCGCGAGCTGTGAGTCGGGCCTGAGAGCCTTCCGTGCGCGCGGGTGCCTTGCACGCCCGTCAGAGCCTCTGAGGTGACCGGCGCTTCCCGGCCACCTCAGAGGCTTCGGTCGCCGGGGCTACCGGACCGTGATGTGCGCGACCGTGTCGAGCGGCTGCCCGATGAAGGTGCCCTTCACCGCATAGGTGCCCGGCTTCACGCCCGACCGGACCGGCGCGGTCACCCTGTACTGCCCGTTGACCAGAACCTGGGTGCGGATCGACGGCACGCCGTCGGTCGTGGCCCTTGAGGAGAATGCCGCAGACCTCAGCGTGATCCACTGACCGGCGCGCGCGTTCCTGGGCGCATTGCCGGTGATCGTGACCTGCTGCCCGGCCTTCGCGATCCGCGGTGCCGCGGCGACGGAGCTGTAGGGACGTACGTTGATCCAGGCAACGGTGTCCAGCGGCTTGCCGTTGTGGCTGCCCATGATCGCGTAGTTGGTGGACTTCAGACCGGGCTTGATGGTTGCCGTCACCTTGTACATGCCGTTCACGAGGACCTGCGTGCGGACAACCGGGATCCCGTTGAGCTGGACGTGGGACGCGAACGCCATCGACTGAAGCGTGATCCACTCGCCTGCATGGGTGTCCTTCGGTGCGTTGCCGGTGATCGTCACCCGCTGACCCGGCGTCAGATTGCGCGGGGTCGCGACGACCGAGCTGTACGGCTTCGCTGCGGCGCTGACGTGCGCAGCGATCGCGGCGCCCCCGTTCGGCGCCTGAGCGGTTGCGGCGTGATCAGTCGCGGCCGACGCGACGCCGGCGGTCGCGAGGACGGCTGCGGCACCGAGCCCGGCGCCGCGACGCAGCATCCGGCTCCGCACCGACGTGGACTCGGACTTCTGCTCGTTGTTGATGTTTGCGGCCATGATGAGACTCCTTCGATCGTTGTTACGGCGCCGTGTGCTCGGCGTCGGTTTGTTTGTTGATCGAAAGGTCTCAGTCGAACGGTCCGCGATCGTTCGTAGAGCACTACGGCATTTGCGGCTCGGGACTACTACGTTCGCCCCCGGCGCTACGACCCCGGCCGGGGGCTAACCGGACGCGGCGCCACCGCCGAGGCCGACCGCGCGCAGCCGGCGGGTAGCCGCCGCACGACGTTCCCGACCGTGCTCGGCATCGAAGTGGTACATCAGCATCGCTCCGAGCGCCAGACCCAATACCAGCCGTCTGCGGCCGCGCGCTGTGGCCCTCCGGTTCGCGCTGAGGACAACCGCGGACAGCGAGTCGACGGTCTCGCGCAGATCGGCCGACTCGTGAGAGAGCTCGCGGCTCGTCTTGGCAAGTTGCGCCCTCAGCAGCGCCTCGGCGGCCACACTCGGCTTCCTGCTCACCGTCGCCTGAGACCGCCTGATCCGGCGAGCCAACGTACGCCGGGACTGCTTCAGGTTCTCCTCGGCATGCCCCGCCCTGGCGCCAACCTTCTCCGTCATCGCGGTTGCGGCATGGCCTGCTCGGCCGGCCGCATGCCCTGCCCTGCCGGCCGTCTCCGCCACGCGTGCACTCGCACCGGCCGCGACAGACGCGGCCGTCTTCTCTGCCTCGCGGATGGCGTGCTGCACCTCACCGCTGCTCAGGTCCCGCTTTGAACTCCGACGTTTCAACATAGGCTCAGAACTACCGCGACTGGCGCCAATCCAAACCGGTGCGCGCTCAGTTCTGCGTTATTCCCGAAGTCTGCGCGGTCGTCGCGATCAGCTCGCGCAGCAGCGATTCGATCCCTGAGAGCTCGTAGACGGCCCGCTGGCGGCCGGCCCCGCCTCCTCCGGCTACGAGCGCGGGAATCCGCGCCAGCGCCTCCTCGCACCGCAGCTGCGCCGCGTAGGGCTGGCCTGCTCCAGCGCCGGGTCGAGCACCTCATTGAACTCGCGCAGCTCGACCGCCTCCGTCGGGCAACATGCGCGCTGCACACCGAAGCGCGTGGCCCGGAACATGCCCTCCTCCAGCAGCTCGCTGGGCAGATCCTCCTCGCGGTCGCGGTCGGCGGCCGCTCGGGCCAGGCAGTGCGTGAGCGCGATCAGCGCCTCGGCGTCATGGAGCGAGCTCTGGGCGTCGAAGCGTGCGGATCTCAACCGTCCCGAGCTTCGGATGCGGCCGGAGCTTCCACCAGAACCACGTGTAGTCGTCGACGCCTGCAGCCCGCGTAAGCAGGTCGGCGGCTCGCAGAAGTCGGCGTAGTCGCGCATCGCCCGAGGTACGCCCGAGCGCGGCCAGCTGCCGAATCGTGACCCCGCGCGCCGACGCGAGTCCGGTATCAAGGCCATGGCGAAACGGGGAATTGGCGGCGAGTGCCTCCAGCAGCGGTAGGTGGATCCGCATCGCGTTGAAGACTTTGATCGCCGTCTCCGGGTCGGGCATCCCGACGTGGACATGCAGGCCAGCCACGGGGGTCGCGACGGCGGCCCCGAGCAGACGATGGATCGCGCTCGTAGCGTTCCTTGTCGGAGATCTGAGCCTCCGCGTCCCCGGCGGTCGGATGCGTCCCGGACCCCAGCAGCCCGACGCCGGTGCCCAGGCAGGCCGCCCGCCGGTGGGCGAGCTGCCCGACCACTTCCGGGGCGTTCGAGCAGACGTCGCTGACGAACTCGACCATCCCGGCGTGCAGCTCCCGTTCGATTCCGGCCATCGCCGACGCAAGCCTCTCGGTGACCGCGGCGGAGCTGTTCACCATCCGCCCGCTGACCGGGTCGACCAGGAAGAGCTCCTCCTCCGCACCCACTGAGAAGGGCTCCCTCGTACCGAAGGCATGGTCGGCGGTCATGCGACGACACTGCCCGCAAACGGGCGTATGTAGTCGCCGGTCGAGCAGGTCGGCGCAACTGAGGCAGGAGCTTGGAGCCGGAGGAAAAACGCCGGGTCACCCGCACGCGCGGGGACCCGGCTGATCGGGGCGCCCG
>CAWAVA010000011.1:0-5430 GCA_963785385.1 uncultured Conexibacteraceae bacterium
GGGGCGATCATCCGCCCCAACACAGTCCGTTGTGGACGACCAACCAGAAATACGCAGGGAAGGGTGGCGTGCAGACGGCCGATGCGCACCCGGTGAGCCAGCGCGTTTCGCCCGATCCCAGCCGCCCGGAGCTGCTGCAGGTGAACATGGCCGTGCTGCAACTCAGCCAAACGCGCCAACTCCGCATCGCCGGTCCCCCGAACCAGCTCAAACCGACAAATCGCGCCCTCCAAGCGAGCATCTTCCAAAACCGTGCGATTTTCGGGACGCAACGGAAGAATCGGGCGCTGAAGCCTCCGATTTGTCCGTTCCGGCTGCCTGATCGACTGAGCGCGCGGCCATGATCCCGAAACTATGCGCCCACCACCCCTCCCCAGCCCAAAAACGACACAAAGTCGACACACATCCCAGGCCCGCCAGTGCCTGGCGGGCTCCGCAAAGCCACGAGCACCCACAAAGCCCGGCGGGCACCACAAAGCCAGCCGCCCCCGACGCAGCGGACGGCCGGCCGGCTCAGGCCGACTGTCCTCAGGCCGACCTGCTCAGGTCGGCCACCACCGCCCCCAGTGACCGCAGCTCCTCCAGCGCCCGCTCGCCGTCCCCGGGCTCCGCATCGACGCGCACGGGTCGCGGAGGTGTCGACGACGACGGTCAGGCCCTCGCGCAGCGCGTCGCGCGCGGTGTTGAGCACGCAGTAGTCGGTGGCGAGGCCCACGACGGTGACCGCGGTGACCTCCTGCTCGCGCAGCAGCTGCACGAGCTCGGCCGACTCAAAGGCCGAGTAGCCGTCGCTGTCGCGATCTTGGCCCTTGTCGATGACGGCGTCTACCTCGTCGCGATCAAGCGCCGGGTGCAGCTGCGCCCCTTCAGTGTTCTGAACGCAGTGGCGCGGCCAGGGCCCGCCCTGCTCGCGAAACGAGCCATGGTCGGGCGGGTGCCAGTCGCGCGTCGCGATCACCGCGGCGTAGCGCGGATCGCGCGCCAGCTCGTTCAGCCGCGGCGCGATCTCGTCCCCGCCCGCGACCGCGAGCGCGCCCTGCGGCGGCGTAAAGTCACGCTGGAAGTCGACGATGATCAGCGCCTCACTCATCGGCCTTGGGGGGAGCCTACGGGAACGGGTACCCCGGTACCGTGTTAGCGTTCACACCCCTAGGAGACATGGATGAACGTCGGCACCGCTGAGCTTCAGTGCTGGTTTCTGACTGGGAGCCAGCACCTTTACGGGGACGAGACCCTCCGAGAGGTCGCGGCACAGAGCGCCGGGATCGTGCGCGCGCTCAACGATGCTGCCGAGGTCCCCGTCCGCATCGTTCCCAAACCGGTGCTGACGGGCTCGGATGAGATCCGCCAGACGTGCCTCGAGGCGAACGCCGCACCGAACTGCGTCGGCGTGATCGCCTGGATGCACACGTTCTCACCGGCTAAGGCATGGATCACCGGGTTGGAGGCGCTCCAGCAACCGCTCCTGCATCTGCATACGCAGGTGAACGAGTCCTTGCCATGGAGCACGATCGACATGGACTTCATGAACCTCAACCAGTCAGCCCACGGCGACCGTGAGTTCGGCTACATCACCACACGGCTCGGCATTCGCCGCAAGGTCGTGGCCGGGCATGTGAGCGATCCGGCCACGCGCGCAAGGATCGGATCCTGGCTGTGCGCCGCGACCGGCTGGCGGGCCTCCCGAAAACTGCGCGTCGTCAGGTTCGGGGACAGCATGCGCGACGTCGCGGTGACCGATGGGGATCGGGTCGAGGCGCAGCGCGTTTTCGGCTGGTCGATTCAGGCACACTCGATCAACGATCTCGTCGACGCCGTCGACAGCGCCCCGGACAGTGAGGTCGACGAACTGGTCGCGGACTACCTGCGCGCGTACGCCGTCGCGCCGGAGCTGCGGGCCGGCGGCGAGCGGTACGGATCGCTGCGCGATGCCGCCCAGATCGAGGCGGGTCTCAGGAACTTCCTGTGCGACAACGGCTACGACGCGTTCACCACCAACTTCCAGGATCTCGGCGGCCTCGAGCCAGCTCCCCGGAATCGGCCCGCAGAGGCTGATGGCCGACGGCTACGGATTCGGCGCCGAAGGCGACTGGAAGACCGCCGCCCTGCTCCGCGTCCTCAAGGTCATGGGACACGGCCAGCCAGGCGGAACCTCTTTCATGGAGGACTACACGTATCACTTCGGTCCCGGTGATCCGTTGATCCTGGGCGCCCACATGCTCGAGATCTGCCCGAGCATCAGCAGCCGGCAGGCAAGCGCCGAGATTCATCCGCTGGACATCGGCGATCGCGGGGACCCGGTGCGGCTCGTGTTCGAGGCCGACCCTGGGCCTGGCTTCGTGGTCGGGATCCTCGATCTGGGCGACCGCTTCCGTCTCGTGGCCAACACGATTGAGATCGTCGCGCCGCCCGAACCGCTGCCCAACCTCCCCGTCGCAAGGGCGATCTGGAAGCCGGAGCCGAGCCTCTCCACCTCCGCCGAGTGCTGGATCACCGCCGGCGGCCCCCATCACACGGTGCTCACCACACAGGTCGGGCGCGAGGCGCTCGAGGACCTCGCCACGATCGCCGGGGTCGAGCTCGCATGGATCGACGAGAACACGACCACCCGTGAGTTCGGCCACCAGCTCGACTGGAACTCCGCCTACCGCCGGATCGCGGGGCGATGAGCAGCACAGCTGAGCCGCTCGCGCTCGGCATCGACTACGGGACGCTCTCGGGCCGGGTGCTCGTGCTCGACACGACCAGCGGCGCCGAGCTCGCCGTGGTCGACGTGCCCTACGAACACGGCGCGATCGAGGACACGCTCCCGGGCAGCGGTGTGCCGCTCGAGCCGGACTGGGCCCTGCAGCACCCGCTCGACTACGTCGACGTCGTCGAGCGAGGCGTCCCACAGGCGCTCGCCCAGGCAGGCGCGGACCCCAGGCGTGTCATCGGGATCGGCATCGACTTCACCTCCTGCACGGTCCTTCCGACCACCGCCGCCGGCGCACCGCTATGCCTGCAGGATCGGTGGCGCGCGCGACCGCACGCGTGGCCCAAGCTCTGGAAGCACCATGCCGCTCAGCCGCAGGCCGACCGCCTGACCGAGCTCGCGCAGCAGCGCGGCGAGACGTTCCTCTCACGCTACGGCGGACGCATCTCCTCGGAGTGGTATTTCCCCAAGCTGCTTCAGATCTACGAGCAGGACCGCGAGGTCTATGAGGCCGCCGACAAGTTCATCGAGGCCACGGATTGGATCGTCTGGCAGCTGACCGGTGTCGAGCGGCGCTGCAGCTGTGCCGCCAGCTACAAGGCGTTCTGGTCGCCGGACGCAGGCCTGCCTTCGGCCGAGTATTTCGAAGCAGTTGCCGCGGGATTCTCCGGCTCGGTCGCAAAGCTCGGAACCGACTTCCATCAGCTCGGGACCTGTGCCGGAACCCTCCGGACGGAGCTCGCCGACCGGCTCGGACTGCCTGCGGATGTCGCCGTCGCGGTCGGCAACGTCGACTCGTTCGTATCCGTGCCCGGCGCCGGGGTCGAGCGACCGGGGACGCTGGTGACCGTCGTCGGGACATCGATCTGCGACATGGTCGTCCACCACGATCAGATTCTGCTGCCGGGGATCACGGGCGTTGTGCGCGACGGAATCCTGCCGGGGCTCTTCGGTTATGAGGCCGGCCAGCCCGCGGTCGGCGACATGCTCGGCTGGTTCGTCGACACGCTGCTCGCGGCAAGCGCGAGCGAGAGCCCGCAGCGCGAGCAATCCGAGCAGCGCTACGACGCGCTCGAGCAGGCGGCCGCCGAGCTCGCTCCCGGCGCGACCGGCCTGGTCGCGCTCAACTGGTGGAACGGCAACCGTTCGATCCTCGCCGATGCCGATCTCTCGGGCGTGATCATGGGCCTGACGCTGACGACGACGCCGAGCGAGATCTACCGCGCTCTGCTCGAGTCGATCGCGTTCGCCGCACGCCGGATCATCGACAACTTCACTGAGCACGGGCTGACGATCGACCAGCTCGTCGCCTGCGGGGGAATCGCCGAGAAGAGCCCCTTGCTGATGCAGCTGCTGGCCGACGTCACCGGGCGCCCGGTGGATGTGCCGGCGTCTGAGCAGATCCCCGCACGCGGCGCGGCGATGTTCGGCGCCGTCGCCGCCGGCGCCAGCGGGCTGCACAGCGGCGGGTTCGCCGACATCGCCGAGGCGGTCTCACGCCTACGACCTGAGATCGCGCGCTCCTACACGCCGCAGGCGGCGGCCACGGAGATCTATGACCGCGTATACGACGTTTACCGCGGACTGCACGACGCGCTCGGTCGCGAACACGTCGAGTGGATGCACGCTCTCAAGCGCTTGCGGCACGCATAAGATTGCCGCGTGACGGAGATTCCAACGGACGGCGCTGAGCGGCCACCCGCGATGACCGACGTCGCAAAGGCGGCGGCGGTCTCTCACCAGACGGTCTCACGCGTCCTCAACGGGCATCCCAACGTGCGGCCCGCCACGCGCGACCGCGTTCTGGCGGCAATCGAGCAGCTCGGCTACCGGCCGAACCTCGCCGCGCGCGCCTTGGCCAGTGGACGCTCGACACAACTGGGGTTGGTCACGCTGAACACGATGCTGCTCGGTCCGGTGGCGACCCTCTACGCCGTCGAGCAGGCCGCCCGCAGCGCCGGCTACTCGGTCTCGATCACGAGCGTCGGCTCGATCGACAAGCACTCGCTCAGTGAGTCCGTATCGCGCCTGGTGCAGCAGGCGGTCGCGGGGGTGATCATCATCGCGCCGGTCGCCTCACGCGACTCGGCGCTCGACGCGCTGCCCTCCGAGCTGCCCGCTGTGGTCGTCGAGGCCGACCCCGAAACGGCCGTATCGGCGGTGACGGTCGACTCGCGGCTGGGCGCGCGGCTGGCGACCAGCCACCTGCTCGGCCTGGGTCACACGACGGTCGCGCACATCTCCGGACCGCAGGACTTCATCGAAGCCCAGGAGCGCATCGTCGGCTGGCGCCGGACACTGGAGCAGGCGGGAGCGCCGGTGCCCGAGGTAATCCCGGGTGACTGGTCAGCCCAGTCCGGCTACGACGCCGGGCAGCTGCTGGCGCGCGCGCCCGAGGTGACGGCCGTCTTCGCCGCCAACGACAACATGGCCCTGGGTCTCCTGCGCGCGCTCAACGAACACGGCAGGTCGGTGCCGGACGACGTCAGCATCGTGGGCTTCGACGACATCGCCGAAGCAGGGTTCTTCACGCCACCGCTCACGTCGATCAGGCAGGATTTCTCCGAGATGGGGAGGCGCAGCGTGGAGCTGCTGCTGCGCCAGGTTGAGTCGGGACGCAAGGTCGAGCGCATCATGCTGGCGCCTGAGCTGGTGTTGCGCGAGAGCACCGCGCCGCCTCCGCGCTAGCCCAGCACACTCATAAGCTTCGCGCATTACTGATGTCCAATATCCGT
>CAWAVA010000012.1:0-24132 GCA_963785385.1 uncultured Conexibacteraceae bacterium
TCGAGCGAAAGCCCTGCAAATCGCAGGGCTTTCTGCTTTTGAGGTTCGGCGGTTAGGCGTGTGAGCCCGATATGGGTAGCACCTGTGGGTAGCAAACGAGCCTGGAGTCGGCCGGTCGAGAGCCGTGGCGATGGATTCCATCGCACTCGGTTCGTACGCTCGCTCCCGACCAAAAAAGCGGCCTCCGCGCAGCGCTAACTGCCGGGGGCCTGGCACGGAAAGGACCCACCTTCCCATGCACGATCAACGTATGCCAGGGGGTCGTTCGCGCGCCGGTCGCCCGTGCGGCCAGCGCACTCGCGGGCATGACGCTCTCAAACGTTGGCCGTGTGGCTTTCGGGGCTCTGCGTCGTTGCCGCCGCCGTAGACCTGCTGAGCGTCGTCTTCGGCATCCGTGGCCCGGATGACCTGCTCGCCGCTCCTCCCTGCGGCCCGGCGGCGCGGCGATCGGATAGTGTCGCGACTGCAGCAGCGTTCCGATCAGTCGAACTGGGGGTTCGGGGTGAGGCCAAAGCTAGGGGCTTGGCGCACGAGCATCAAGAGCGGGGTCGCTGCCGCCGTGCTCGCTGTGGTCCTCGTTGCTGGCGTTTCGGTGGCTTCCGCCCTCTCGGGGCACAGCCCACAACATTTGCCGAAGCGCCCAGAGACGACGAAGCGTGACTGGTGCGGGCACGGCCCGGACTGCCGCGTCTCGAGGTCCTCGGCCCGAGCGTTCCTGCACCATCGACACGCGCGGGCCTCCGCCCGGGCGCAGTCGTCGAGAATCCGTCCCCGCGTGCACGCGCACGCAGCCAGCGCCGGAACCTACCCGGAGACCACAGGCGGCTCCGAACCCTCGCACACGTGGACTAACTACACGAACGCGGGCGGCGAAGAAGGCCACACGATCAACGTCAACGAAACCGTGCAGATCGCGTGCCGCGTGAAGGGCTTCAAGGTCGAAGACGGCGACGAATGGTGGTACCTGATCGCGCAGAGCCCCTGGAGCTACGGGTACTACGTCTCAGCCGACGCGTTCTACGGATGAAAGTCAAGTTGGGCTGGACGTTGGCGGTTTCCTTTGGCAGAGTTGGTGGTGGTGCGGGCGACTGACGGAAGCGAAGAGCAGACCTTGGGGCTTATTGAGTCTGTCGCGCGGCTTTGCCCTGCGAGGGCCTTTGAGATGCGCGCCCCGGTGTCGCGCCCGCACCCGCCTTTTTCTTGGCTGGCTGCCAGTCAGCGATGAGGCGTTGATATGCCGTCTCGGCCTGAGCAGCGAGCTCTTTCTCGGCCTTGCGCTGATCGACGGTGGCGAACGTGCGTCCGGTGGTGGCGAGGCGTTTTCCCTGCTGGCGCGGTGCTCCGAGCATCAGCTCAAAGCGGCGCAGCTTTTCTCGGTGCAGAGAGGGACGCGCGAATGCGTAGTCCTCGCCGCGGTGCAGCATGTTCCAGGCGACCACGACGAGCTTGCGGGCAACCGCGACTGTCGCGATATTCACGCCGCGGCGTGCGCTGACGCGCTGATGAAAGGCCCGCAGCGGGCCTGTGGTCCTCGCCGCGTGCCATGCGGCCTCCACCAGTAGCCCGCGGACCTCACCGGGGCCTTGCTTGCTGATGCGCCCGTGCTTGGCGGGCTCGCTGCCGGACTGGCGCACCCGTGGGCTGAGCCCGAGATACCCAACAAGATGCCCAGGCGTTGGGAACCTTGAGACGTCACCGATCGCCGCGAGCATCGCTGTCGCGGTCACCCCGGAAACACCCGGGAGTGTCATCAGCCGGCGAATATCCTCGCTGCCCAAGACCTGCTTGGCGATCTCCAGATCCACGAGCTCGATCTCCTTCTTGACGAAATCGATCTGGCGCAGACACGCGTCGACGCTTTGCTGCTCATCAACAGGCAAATGCTCCTGCTGAGCGGCTAGCCACACTCGGCCCTTAACACCAAATACGTCTGTCATCGGCGGGCGCTCCTTCAGCTGACGCTGCAGCACCGCATGAACCTGGTTCTTCTCACGCACCATCTGGCGGACCAGATGGCCGCGCCTTGAGATCAGCCGCCGGCGCACCCTGGTCTGCTCATCCGGAGTCCAAACCTCAGGCAAGAACCCGCCTGCGAGCAGTCGAGCGAGCATCTGGGCATCGATCTTGTCGGTCTTCGCACGCAACCCCGTCGCGGCCTTGACCGCTTTCGGATTAGCCAGCACTACTCGAGCGACATGCGGCTCGATGATCCGCGCAATCGCCAGCGCATTCGCGGTCGCCTCCAGCGCGACCACG
Source organism: uncultured Conexibacteraceae bacterium (assembly GCA_963785385.1). GTDB lineage: Bacteria > Actinomycetota > Thermoleophilia > Solirubrobacterales > Solirubrobacteraceae > Palsa-465. Next base: position 2,257 of record CAWAVA010000012.1, read on the forward strand.
TCATCCCCCGCCAAGCTCTGTGCGAACAGCTCGAGTGTTGCCCTCGCCGAGGCTACGCGCCCAGCAGAACGCACCACCCCGTCTTCGGCTATCGCGACCTCACAGAAGTCACGATGGACATCCAACCCTATGAACCTCACCAGCACCTCCTCTCGCTGAACAAGAAACGGTGGAGAGCTGGCGGGCAAAACGACAACTACGGATCCGTGCTCAAAGCACACCCGGGCAAGTCGCAGGGGCGGCCAACTACAAACTGCGGGCTCTCAGCCCATAGAAATGCGACGGCCTGCCCAACCAGCGTTCTCCCGGAGCCCCCGCCCCGGAACGCCGCCAAACCTACGACGGCACCCAGACACGACAACTCCGAAAGACATCTTCATGCCCCTACAACAACGGCCAGACCAGCGGCTCGCTGATAGGAACCCCGTTGGTCGACGAACAGGTACCCGAATGTGGAGCGGGCGAAGGGACCCCGGAGACCACCGGCGGCGAAACCCATACGTGGAGCAACTACGGCGACGCAGGCGGCACGAAAGGCATGACGATCGGCGGAGGCGCGACCGTACACGTCGCGTGCAAGGTGCTGGGGCTCGCGGTCGCCGACGGCAACAACTGGTGGTACAGGATCGCCCAAGCACCCTGGAACAACACGTTCTACGCCTCAGCAGACGCGTTCTACAACAACGGTGCTACCTCAGGCAGCCTCGCCGGGACGCCGTTCGTCGACGAAACGGTCCCGGCATGCCCCGAACCCTCGGAAGCCGGCGCGACCGCCGAGACCGCCGGCGGCGAAGCGCACACCTGGACCAACTACGCCGACGCCGGCGGAACGGAAGGCCCCGTCGTCGAAGCGCACCAGATCATCCAGATCGAATGCAAGCTGCAGGGCTTCGCAGTCGCCGACGGCAACACCTGGTGGTATCGGATCAAACAAGCGCCCTGGAGCGGCGGCTACTACGTCTCCGCCGACGCTTTCTACAACGGTGCCCCGGCCACCGGCAGCCTCATCGGCACCCCTTACGTAGACGGTCGCGTGCCGACGTGCCCATCGGGCCTCCGACCGGGCGAAGAGATGACCGGCGGCGAAGCCCACACCTGGGCTAACTACTCACACGCAGGCGCAGCTCAAGGCCCGACGATCCCGACCTCCACCGCCGTCGCGGTCAGCTGCAGAGTTCAGGGATGGGCCGCCCCCGACGGGAACACGTGGTGGTACCTCGTCGCCTCGGCGCCCTGGAACAACGTCTATTACGTTTCGGCGGACGCGTTCTACAACGGGGCACCGCCGACTGGCAGCCTCAAGGGCACACCCTTCGTCGACCAGACCATCCCGGTCTGCCTCGGAAACCACGAGGCGCCGATCGCAAGCGCCGTCGGCGCCGGCCACGCTGTCAGCAATCAGCCTGGATGCACCGCCACCGCGCGGCCCGTCGACTGCGCCTCCGGCGACTTCTGGCACACGTTCACGGACATCTCGATCCCCGGCCGCGGCCCCGGGCTTCAGCTCACCCGCACCTACAACTCCCTGGACGCCGGCACCGCAGGGCTCTTTGGGTACGGCTGGAGCTCCACGCTGGACCAGCACCTGACCAGCACCGAAGACGGAACCGAGCTGATCACCCTCGATGACGGCTCGCAAATCATCGCTGCACCGGACGGCTCCGGCGGCTACACGATCCCCGCCTCCGCCGACGCGACCCTCCAGCACAACAGCGACGGCACCTACACGCTCACCGAGCACGCCACACGCCGCCTCAGCTTCTCAAGCGAAGGCAAGCTGCTCGCGATCGCCGACCTGAACGGGAACGCCACAAGCCTCAACTACGACGCCGGGAAACTCGCGAGCGTCACCGACGCATCCGGGCGCACCCTCGCCATCGGCCTCGACGCAGCGGGACGGGTACACACGGTCACCGACCCGCTCGGGCGCACCACCACCTACGAATACGAATCCGCCGGGAACCTCGCCACCGTCACCGACCCGCTCGGCCACACCTGGCACTTCAAATACGACGAAGCGCACCGCCTTACCCGGATGTCCGACCCGCGCGCAGGCAGCACCGAGAACGAATACGACAGCGAAGGACGCGTGCGCGCCCAAACCGACCCCGCCGGCCTGACAACACGTTTCGCCTACACCGGCGAAAACTTCTCGCCGCTCGGCGGCACCACGACCGTGACCGACCCGCACAGCAACACGACCATCGAGCAGTACGACAACGGGTTCCTGATGCAGGTCACAAAGGCCGCGGGTACCGCTGCGCAGAGCACCGCCAGCTACACCTACGACCCCGCCACGCTCGGCATCACCACCGCAACCGACGGCGACGGACATACGACCACGACCATCTACAACTCAACCGGTCAGCCCACGAGCGTCACCGACCCGCTCGGTCACACGACCACCTACACCTACAACGCGCTTCAAGAGCCGCTCACCACCACGACACCTCTGAAACGGACCACAACCCGCACCTACGACGGGCAAGGGAACCTCACCTCGAGTACCGACGCCGAAGGCGACACCCTGACCTACCAACACACCGACCCGTCCCACCCGGGGGACGTGACCGCGGTCGTCGACCCCGAAGGACGAACCGAAACGCTGACCTACGACAACGACGGCGACATCGCCACCCGCAGCCGCCAACGTCGAGAAGGCATGACTGACACCACCGCCTATCTCTACGACAACGACAGCGAGCAGGTTTGCGAAGCGCCGCCCGACAGCACCGCCGAAGGCACGAAATGCGCCACCAGCGGCCCCCGCAACGCGGGCACCGCGACCACCGCCTACAACGCCGACGGGGAGATCACCGCCAGCACCGACGCCGCAGGGCACACCACCGGCTACGAATACGACGCCGACGGCAACCAGGCCGAAACTTCGGGACCCGAAGGCGAGAAGACGCTCACCAGCTACGACCCAGACTCACGCGTCCTCACACGGACAACCGCTGCGCACACTGGTACGGAATCAACCACCAAGCATGCCTACGACATCCCCGCCGGGCAAACGCCGTGCGTCGGAACACCCGGCGCGAGCTACTGCGAAACCAGCACCGACCCGAACGGCCACACGACGGTCGACTACCTCAACGCGCTCAACGAGCTGATCGCAACGACCCGCCCGGGTGGCGACACCACCAGCTACGGCTACGACCCCGCCGGCAACCGGACGACGTTCACCGACCCGCAAGGACGGACCACCAGCTACCGCTACGACGCCGCCAACCGCGAGACCGAGATCCTCTACTCCGACGGCACTACCCCCAACGTCGAATACGGCTACGACAGCGACGGGAACCGGACAACGATGCGCGACGGGACCGGCACGAGCACCTACCAATACGACAACGACGATCGCCTCACAGGCCACACCGAAGGCTCAGGCGCCCGGATCTCCCACCGCTACGACAAGGCCGGGAACATCACCCAGATCACCTACCCGAACGGCAAGACCGTCACCAAGAGCTACGACGACGCCGGCCAGCTCGAAGCGGTCACCGACTGGCTCGGGCACACCACCACCTTCGGGTATGACGCCAACGGCAACGTGACTAGTACGACCTACCCGGACGGCGACACGATCGCCTCGCGCTACAGCCAAACGAACACGCTGCTTGCGACCAGCGTGAGCAGCGCCTCTCGCAAGACGCTCGCGGGCATCTCCTACGCCCGCAACGAAAGCGAACTTCTTAGCAGCGAAACCACGACCAAGCTCACGTCAAACGGGCCCTACACGTACGACGCGCAGCAGCGCCTCACCACGGCCGCGAGCAGCAAATACGGCTACGACCCGGCCGGCAACCCGACCGACCTCGCGGGCGTCACCCAGAGCTACAACGCCGAAGACGAGCTCACGAGTAGCTCTGACGGGATCACCTACCGCGACGACGCCGAGGGGGAGCGCACGACGAGCACTCCGACCAAGGCCCCTGGCGTCCGCTACGGCTACGACCAGGCAGGACGCCTCACCGAAACGGCAGGCTTCGACGCCCCGGTGGTCAAGAGCATCAAGCCCTCGACTGGCCCTGCTGCCGGCGGCACCACAGTCACGATCAAAGGCGAACACCTCGAAAACGCGACCGCCGTGACGTTCGGCGGCGTCCCCGCCACCGCCATCCACATCGCCTCGGGGAAGAGCATTGCCGCCGTCTCGCCCACTGGGAGCGGCACAGTCGACATCCAGGTCGCGGATGCGAACGCGACCAGCGCACCCGTCGCCGGTGACCAGTTCTCCTACAGCGGCACCGCCTCCCGAGCCGCGGCCGCGCAACCGTCGAAGAAAGCCGTCGCATCCCCTGCGACGAGCTACGGCTACGACGGCGACGGGCTCCGCACTAGCCAAACCACCGGCGCAACAGCGACCCGGTACACGTGGGACACGACCACGTCTGTCCCAGAGGTCACCAGCGACGGCACGAACAGCTACATCTATGGGCCCGACGGCCTCCCAATCGAGCAGATCAGCTCAAACGAAACGCCCAGCTACTTCCTCCACGACGCGATCGGGTCAACACGCGCGCTGCTGGGCTCAGCCGGCACGGTCGTCGCCACGTACAACTACACGCCGTACGGGGCACCGGCGAAGAGCAAGGCGAGCGTGCAGACACCGCTGCTCTACGCCGGCGGCTACACAGACCAAACCACGGGCCTCGTCTACCTGATCCACCGCTACTACGACCCAACAACCGGGCAGTTCCTCACCATCGACCCCTACCTCGCAGCCACCGAAGCGCCGTACAGCTACGCAAGCGATGACCCCGTCGGGTCTGTCTGATTAACGGTGGAAGTGCTTGGTCTGACCGAAGGGGATGACCATGAGTGAGCTAGTGGATACGACCGATCGCGTCGAGATGATCGGGTCTATGACTGCAGATATCGTTGATCAGAAGCAGCTTGCTGAGCAGCTGTTGCAGCAGGCTGAGGAGCAGAACATCGAGCTGGTCGGTCCTGGTGGGCTGCTCAACCAGCTGACCAAGAACGTGCTCGAGACGGCGCTGGACGCCGAGATGGCTGAGCACCTTGGCTATGAGAAGCATGACCCGGCAGGACATAACAGCGGGAACAGCCGCAACGGGACGCGCGCTAAGACGGTGCTGACGGAGATCGGGCCGGTCGAGATCGAGGTCCCGCGGGACACCGAGTCGACGTTCGAGCCGCAGATCGTCCGCAAGCGCCAGCGGCGACTGACAGGCGTCGATGAGATTGTCCTCTCGCTCACCGCGCGCGGCTTGACGACGGGAGAGATCGCGGCGCACTTTCAGGAGGTCTATGGCGCCCGGATCAGCAAGGACACGGTCAGCCGGATCACCGAGAAGGTCACCGGCGAGATGACGGAGTGGTTGACCAGGCCCCTTGATGAGGTCTATCCGGTGATCTTCATTGATGCGCTGGTTGTCAAGGTCCGTGACGGGCAGGTGATGAACAAGCCGGTGTATGTCGTGATCGGCGTGAGCGTCAACGGCGAGCGGGACATCCTCGGGCTGTGGGCCGGCGATGGCGGCGAGGGCGCGAAGTTCTGGCTCGGTGTGTTCACCGAGATCAAGAACCGCGGCGTCAAGGATGTCTGCATCGCGGTCTGTGACGGCCTGAAGGGCCTGCCGGAGGCGATCACGACGACGTGGGAGCTCGCGACAGTCCAAGCGTGTGTGATCCACCTGATCCGCAACACGTTCAGGTTCGCTTCCCGCAAGTACTGGGGTGAGATGAGCCGGGATCTCAGGCCGGTCTACACAGCGCCCTCAGAGGCAGCCGCGAGGGAGCGCTTCGCGGAGTTCGACGCGAAGTGGGGCAAACAGTACCCAGCGATCAGCAAGCTGTGGGAGAACGCCTGGAGCGAGTTCATACCGTTCCTGGACTACGACGTCGAGATCAGGCGCGTGATCTGCAGCACGAATGCGATCGAGTCCCTGAACGCCCGCTACCGCCGAGCCGTCAGAGCAAGGGGGCACTTCCCGAACGACACCGCCGCCCTGAAGTGCCTCTACCTCGTCACCAGATCACTCGACCCCACAGGACGAGGCAGAGCACGCTGGGCGATGAGATGGAAGCCCGCACTAAACGCATTCGCTATAGCTTTCCAAGGAAGAATCAACTAAACCAACCAAGCCAGATCCACCGTTAATCGGACACTCCCACCCCGTCGACGCTTCCGACCCGACCGGACAGTTCGGGAGTGTCCGATGAACTGTGTAGGCACTGAGTCGAAAGGAGACTCATGCCTACAGCGACGAAGGTGCAGACGAAGGACGAGGTTGCCGCTGGCGTTCCGCGGAGCGAGCCCGGAGGGCGAGCGCAGCGGAATGCCAGCGGGGCTGATGCTGGTAGACCTCCTGGGGTGGGCGAGTTGCCGCGAGAGCTCCGGGAGCTGCTTCCTGACGAGGTGGTGGACGAGCTGCTCGCCGGTGCCCACGGGGAGCAGGAGATCGTGGGGCCGGGTGGGCTGCTTTCGCAGTTGACGAAGCGGCTGGTCGAGCGAGCGATGGAGGTCGAGCTCACTGACCATTTGGGGTATGAGCCGCATCTCGAGCCGCCCGGCGGCACGGGCAACGCTCGCAATGGGAGTACGCCAAAGACGCTGATGACCGAGCACGGGCCGGTGCAGGTCGACACCCCGAGGGATCGTAATGGTAGCTTCGAGCCGCAGATCGTCAAGAAGCGTCAGCGGCGTTTTGAGGGGTTCGACGAGAAGATCCTCGCCCTCTACTCCAGGGGCCTTTCGACGCGGGATATCGAAGCGCACCTGGCCGAGATCTACGGCGTCAAAGTGGGACGTGACCTGATTAGCCGGGTCACCGATGCGGTCATGGACGACGCTCGCGCTTGGCAGAGCAGGCCGCTCGAGGACGTCTACCCGGTGGTGTTCCTGGACTGCATGGTCCTGAAGATCCGCGACGGCGGGAGCGTGCAAAGACGCGCTTGTTATCTGGCGTTGGCGATCGGGATGGACGGCGAGCGCGAGGTGCTCGGCATGTGGTTCCAGGACAACGAGGGCGCGAAGTTCTGGATGCAAGTCCTCACCGACCTGCGGCAACGCGGCGTCCAGGACATCCTCATCTGCTGCGTCGACGGGCTGAGGGGATTCCCTGAGGCGATCGAGGCGGTGTTCCCCTCAACGACGGTTCAGACCTGCATCGTCCATTTGATTCGTCACAGCCTGAAATACGTTCCCCGCCGCCAATACGACCAGGTCGTCAAAGACCTCAAGCCCGTCTATACCGCGATCGATGCAGACGCGGCGATGCACGCGCTCGAGGCGTTCGAGGAGAAGTGGGGGCAGCAGCTGCCCGTGATCGGCCAGGCTTGGCGCTCAGCCTGGGAGCACGTCACGCCGTTCATGGCGTTCCCGCCTGACGTCAGACGCGTGATCTATACCACGGATGAAAGTTTCAAGGTGTGGCGGCTGGTGTGCGGTTCCTTGAGGGTTTGTTGGCGTGCCAGTTGGCGACTTGTTGGCGGTATGCGTGCTCGGCCTGTTCGGAGAGTTCGAGCTCTTGCCGGCGCACGTCCTTCAGGGAGTAGTTGGCGGCGGTTCCCTTCTTGCCACGGCGGGCGGGCAGGCCGGCTCGCAGCTCGAGTGCTCGGAGCTTCTTGGTGGTGAGTGATTGTCTGGCGAAGGCGTAGTCCTCGCCACGCTCGATCATCGTCCAGCACAGGCACACGAGCTTGCGGGCGGTCGCAACGATCGCTATCTGCGTGCCCCGACGGGCGCGGACGCGCTGGTAGAAGGCGCGCAGCGGACCGGGGATCTTCGACGCGGTGAACGCTGCCTCGACTAGCATCCCTCGTGCGTGTGCGCGCCCATTCTTAGTGATCCTGCCGTGCGAGGCGGCACGGCCCCCGGACTGTTTGACGCGCGGGTTCAGACCTAGATAGGAGACGAGCTGCTCGGGGGTCCGGAACCGATGGAAATCACCGACCGCCGCGGCCAGCGACAAGGCAACCGTCGCATCGACACCTGGGATAGTCATCAGCCGCTTGACTTCTGGGCGCTCGAGAGCGATCCGGCCTAGGGCGGCATCGATGATCCTCATCTCCTGGGCGTGGAAGTCAAGCTGGCGCAGGAGCGCTTGGACGGCGTGATTCTCGTCCGGTGGCAGATGCTGATCATCGAGCCAGCAGCGGCCTTTGACGCCGAACAGGTCAGAGAACGGACAGCGCTCCACCAAATTGCGGTGAAGGATCGCTTGCACCTGGTTCTTCAGCCGGGTGCGCTGTTTGACCAGCTGCGTGCGTCTGGCGACCTGTCGACGCAGCGCCTGTGTCTCCTCATCGGCGACCCACACCGACGGCAGGTAGTCCGCGGCCAACAGCTCGGCGAGGACCGTAGCGTCGACCTTGTCGGTCTTGACCTTCGCCTCCGCGATCGCGCGTGTCTTCATCGGGTTCGACACGACCACACGCGCGACGCGAGGCTCGATCACGCGGACGATCGCGTGCGTGTTGCACGTCGCCTCAATCGCAACCTCATCCTCCGGCCCAAGGCTCTCGGCGAAAACCCGCAGCACCTCACCGCAGATCTCGACCTGTCCGGCGTGCCGGACCGTCCCGTTCTCCCAGATCGCGACCTGCGCGAACTCGCGATGCACATCCAGACCGATACATCTCCGTCCCACTTGCCACCTCCGATCTCGGTTGATCACGATGGGAGCCAGGCGGGCGAACGACACCTACGGATCCGCGCTCGAAGCGCAACCGGGCAAGTCGCAGGGGCGGCCAACTACTAACACGCGCTCGAAGCGCAACGTATAAGAACGGCCTGCCCAACCGCGTTCGCTCCCAGATGCCCCGCGACCCGGACGGTCGCACCGTACTCACCACCCCGGACGCTCAAAGGCAGCCCGGGCCAGTCGGAGGGCGCAGCGACATCTACCCCCTTTCATACCGGATACGAACGCGATCGAGGCGCTCAACCGACAGCTACGAAAGGCAGTCAAGACCAAGGGGCACTTCCCGACCGAGGACGCAGCACGCAAGCTGATCTACCTCGCGATCCAGAACGCTGTCCCGCAATGGACCAGGACCCGCGGCTGGACAAAGGCAATGCTCGCGTTCAAGATTCACTTCGGAGACCGACTACCCGACTGAAACCACCAAACCCCGCCTACACAGTTAGAAGGACACCCTCGACAGTTCTGCTTCGTGTCTTGTGCCGTGGACCTGATCGGAAGCGCGCTGGACAAGGTCAAGGACGGGGCTGGCACCGTCCTGGGCGTGGCGTCCTCGGGCGTTGAGTGTCTGGCTCACGGTCTGTCAAGCGACGAGTGCGGGGACTCGTTGGCCGGCCTCGACCTGGGTTTGGCGGCCTCCGATCTCGCCGAGCTCGCGAAGCTAGCTAAGTACGGGGATCCGGTGACGCTCGTCCTGGGCCTGCTCTGGGACGATTCGGGCTCCGCGGGGGAGTACTACGTGGTGCCAAATTCAGGAGGCCATCAGTCATCATCGTCGGCTAGCCACTCGAGATGCTGACCGCAGAAGCACGTACCTTGTGGCTGTCTCACGGCTGACGGACCTTCTGGCAGCTACGTCGATGATCGCGGCCCAGCAAGCGACGCCGCGTGGCCGGTTGCTTGTCTTGTGACGGGGCTTGCCGACTTCCTCCTCGAATTGGCCACACGCGCCGCCCGCTGGCTCTCCACGATCAGAAGGTTGATGGTCGTGGGAGGGGCGGGGGAGGGCCCAGGGCCCTCGCGCGATGGGGCAATCTGCCCCGCATGGTCACTGCCTCCTAGCGGAACATGTCGTCGAGCCCATAGATCAGCCTACGTGCGCTCGGCCAGCCTGCCTCCAAGAAGCTCTCGCTGGCCCGGATCAGTACCTCCCGGCATTGTCGATCGCGGAGGAAGAGGTCGCGATGTGCGGCTAGGTAACGCTCTACCAGCTTCACGAACTCCGACTCGGCGAGGCTCTCCAACTGGTAGCCCCAGGGGCGTCCTGCGTCGAGGACCCGACCGACTCGGAGCAATACTCCGCGTGGGTCCTCGCTGATGAAGCTCGCGAGCGTTTGCAGCACGTGGTGAGCGATCGAAGGTATCCCGGCGTCGCACAGCGTCTCGATTACGGGATCTGCCTCTCGGTAGAAACGGCGCCGAGTCTTCGGCGTCATCCGCTCGTTGCGGTTGGGCTCCTGCTCACCGTAGGCGCCCGAGGCGAAGTACAGCTCTCGTGCTGAGGTATCGACGAGCTTCGCTAGCTCTCGAACGGCATCGGCATCCGGCTCTTGTGATTCCTGGCCAAGCTGCTGCCTCGCGGCCGTGTCGACCACGCGCCAAGCTGCAGCCGTTAGGTCAGCCCACACAAGAATAGCCCGCTCCCGTCGGGCCATCTGCTCAGGAGTGTCATCGCCGGCAGTCACGATCGTGCGCAACCGGTAGAACACGCCTTGGGCGACCGGACCGGCGGCTGAAATATTCGTCAGCCAGCCGTCCACGACCCTGCGTCCCGCGGGATGGCCTTCCACGATCCACCCTTCTAGAAGGAAGCCCGCATAGTCGGTGAGCACTGCTGGTCGGCGTTCGCCCAGGAGCTCGCGCTCGTAGATTCCAGCCGCTGTCGCAAACGCCTGCTGGGCGTTCTCGCGAGCCAGGCGGGCGATGGACTGCAGTAGTGCGGCGACGACAGGCGCACTCGTCTCCTCAACGGCGCGCTCCTGGATGAGTCCATTTGTCCAGTCTCCTTGCCCGCTCAGCTTGAGTCCCTGCGCGACCGCGAAACGCACCGGGGGAACGGGGTCGCTGGCGAGGCGCGTGATTGCTTGCTGGATCTGAGTATCGGCGAGTTCGGGGGCGCGGGCCAGTAGCAACAGCGCCCGTGCCGACTCGATCCGTCCCGCCGGGACACCCCAGTACGGGCCTTCCTCGAACTGTTCTAGGTAACTCGCATCAGGCATCTCGGGCAGCCTGCCATTGACTCCTTCGAGTGCCAGTTCGCGGGCTACTCGGGCTGCCTCGTCGTCGGTTTCGCCCGGTGGCATCGAGGCCAGCACAGCTGCCGCGTCAGACAGCCACGCTCTCAACTCGTCGACGAGCTGCGGAGTGATGTCGCGATCTCGCTCGTGGAGCGCAGTACGCAGCTCTCTGACTGCTCCCAACGCCGAGTGAGCCTCTGTATCGCTGGGGGGGCTGTTGCGGTGGGCTTCGATGAACTGTCGCACCGGATCGAGCCGTGCTAGTAGCACCCGGTTGTCGGGCTGTTCACCGTCGATCCCGCGAGCGCGTAGCTCCCTCTGCTCATCCAGGGGAGTCCATCCACTCGTAACCGCCACCGCCTCTGAGTTCTCGGTCAGGCGGTCACTGGCTTCGAGCTCGCCGCGCAATTTGCGTGCCTCCGACGTCACGATCAACTCTGACGGCAGGACACCGATCAGCTGGTCCCGGACGCTCAAACCGCGCTCGCGCTGCTCGAGTGGGAACGCGTCCGCGATGCCACAGATCACCTGCTCGATCTCTGTCCGGACTGCGTCGTCCCAGTACTTGTAGGCGCTTGCGATGAACGCGCTAGCGGGCTCGCGTGTGTTGTGGTCCCTGAGTATGACTGGAGCAAGCACCAGCTCAGTGAGCAGATCAGAAAGTTCCGCGGGCGCCTGGCTTCCCGCGCGCAACAGGCGTCGTAGCACCCCTGCTGGCACCGCCGTCTCATCCGCCACGGCGTCGAGCAGGGCCTCCACGTGCTCACGCTGGCCTGCTTTAGCCGCCTCTATGAGCGCCTGCTGTAGAGCGTTTAGGAGCCGGACGCTGTCGCGGTGGTCGCCGCCGAATGAGTCCCACGCCCCGCTCAGGTCGTCGAGTAGTGCAGACGTGTGCCGTCTGAACGAGAACTGGCGCACGCCAGCGTCAACGCGATGACCGTAACGGCGTGCCTCGTTCTGACAGACGGTCGCAGCGACGTTTATCGCCACCCTTGGCGCCGCGGCAACCACAGCCGGGAATTGCTCTCCCAGCGCGTAGCGGATCATCTCCCAGTCTTGGCGGCGGGTGCTGGTAAGGCCGAGAATTTGTCCGGTCCCGAGGGAGGTCTTCTCTACGGAGCTTTCCTCCCGAACAAAGACAGTCTCGTACAGCTCTCCTACGAGTTCAGGAAGGCACCGGAGGAGGTTGGGGACCTCCTCCGCGAGCGGGCGTAGCTCTTGGTATCCAAAGTTGGCCACCCGCTCATCTGAGAGCGTTACGGAGAGAACCTCACGACTGGCGTCCGGGTCGCTGGCACAACTTCGAGCGACCGCCTCGAGGCCCGTCTGAATATCGACCCAAGGCGGAGGCTGCTGGCTCCAGCCCCACAGGAGCAGTGCGCGGGCGGATCGTCCTAGACGTGTGAGCTGGGCTCCAGTAAGTCGCTCAAGCTCCATGGTCAAGCCCCAAACAAGTAGCCGCAAGGGATAGGCCGAGCTGGTCGTGACGTCGTCGGCGAGCCGATCGGCTATTTCGCTCCACGGCTCAAGTTCGGCACCGGCCAGCGGACGCCCCGGACGCCCCAAAGCAGTGAGCGCACTGACCAAATGGCGAAGGAGGAACATTGCTGCCGGCTCGTTTCTGTGCACGGACTCCAGCAGCGGCCGAAGCTGCGCCGCGTCGCTGATTTGTTCCGCGGCGACGGCGGGGGCAATCAAGCGGGCGAGCACTGGCACTGGCTCTGCTGCGAGCCGCAGAGCGAGCAACCAGAATCGCCGCCAAGAGTCGTCCTCGTGTATCGCACTCATGAGTCGCAGCACGACGCTCGGGCGCGCTAGCAGCACGAAGTCCTGCGAGTTTTCGAGGCGTTCCGCGATCTGCTCCTCGCTGCCCGCCAGCAGCAGGCGCTGCAAGGCGTAGTCGAACAGGAGGTGGTGGGCAAACGCAACCTGCTCCAAGTGCGCACCAGGATGACCGTCGTCCTCGATGAGCACTCCCGCCGACAGCAGCTCATCGATACTCACGCCATCCTCGCCGGTGTCGAGAAGATCCCTTCGCGGAACTCGCAGTTTCAGCAGCTGTACAGTCCGCTCACAGAAACGCTCGGCCACGGCAACGCGTGCATCGCGTCCTTGCAGCGGATGAAGCGCTCGTCGCTCCCAATAGAGATCTAGAAGCTCAAGCTGGGTGCGAAGCGCCCGAAGCTGATTTACCTCGTGCTCGTCGGCGCCAAGCAGGCTGCACAGCAGCCGCAGGTTGAACGGGATACTGGCTAGATCGCGCACGGGGGTGGGTGCTTGCAGCAGGAACGCGCCGAGCGCTGGGGCTCGTGCCCCAGCCGTCTGCAACTCACCGGCTGTCAGTCGCCCGACTTGGAAATGGCTGACCGCAATGAACTCCGGGTCGAGGAAACCGTCATCGTCGGGTACCGGTATGGCAAACGAGTCGCGCAGCTCCGGGCTATGGCGCAGATCGAAGGAGCGGATTGACGCCACCACTCGCCAGCGTCGGCTGTCACCAGCAACCTGTGCCACTAGCGAAGTCAAGGCGCTGGCGGCCTCTCGCCCGCGCGCAGCGTCGAGAGCGTCTACGAGCAAAAAACCAGGCTCGTCGCCCGGCCACGCTGCGAGTGCGTCAAACACATTCCGCTGGAGGCCAAGCTCCTCCGCGAGGCCCTGCTGCCCGGCAGCGCTCACGAGGTCGGCTGCGAGCACCACGACATCTCGGTTCTCGCCCATGAGCTCTCGTGCGAGGGAGTGAAGCGCCCCCGTCTTTCCAGATCCTGGCTCGCCTACGACCAGTAGCGAGCCCCTGTGAACCCTTTGGAGCAGTGGGCCAGTCAGCTCGCGGTCGAGATGGATGCCCTGCTCAAGTGGCAGGCTCGTGTGTCGGGCCATGTGCGCCAAGTGCGTCCGCGTGCATGCGAGCAGCGCCTCGCGGTCCTCCTGCGGGTCATAGCGCCGGGCGGCGCTGGAATCCACCAGCACCAGCTCGTGCGGATCGACGCCCGCCCTTACGGAAAGCTGTGGCGCTTGGCGGTCGTCCATGCCTTCCAACGCAAGCGCTGCCCGCGCCTGGTCGAACGCGCCACCCACAGAGCGACCGTACCCAAGTGCTGAATAGAACTGAGTGGCGAAGACCCTTGCCGCATCATCGCCCACCGGCCGGTCCATCCCGACCGCGACATCTACGAATTGCGTGAGAGCACGCGCCAGGTCTGCCGAGAAGCATGCGTTCAGCACAACCACACGAACGCTCTCGCCCGCTGTCTCGATCGTGGCAGCGACTGCGTCGCCGTCTATCGGACGCGCTTGGCCTTGGTCGTCTTGGAATACAAGACGACCATCGGCAGTGCCGTGGCCGCTGAAGTGCAGCACTGCGGGGCGATGCTCGTTGAGCTCACGCAACAGGTCGAGCGGCCGCACTGCCCACGCGCTCCGGAGCTCCACAACGTCGCGCAGCGGCGTGGCACGCAGGCTCGCAGTGATGTCTCGAACCTCCTCGTCGAGCGCCAGCTGGCCGGTATCGACCGGATTTGCCGACGCCACGAGCACGACCAGCCTCCCCGCGCTCTTGCCCCGCGGGCGATCTGACTTTCCTGTCCTAACCTTTCCTCGGCCGCTGGCCTCGGTTCCTTGCAGAGCAAGCTTGACCTGGCCCGTCAGCTGTGAGTCGTCAGGTGAGAGGCGTAGCCAACGCTCAAGGGCGGAATCCCGGCGCTCACCCTGCGGGAATCCATCGGCGAGCGCCCATGCCGCCCAGTTACGGGTCTCGGGATCCGGGTCTCGAGCAAGCTCGACTAGTAGGTCGAGCGCGAGCTGGTCACGTTTGCCGTAGAGACGGGCGGCGGCCGCCCGACGCAACCGGTCGTCCGACTGTTTGGCCGGCGCTCGGAGCTGCTCGCTCGTGGGCTGAACCGACGTCTGCCCGAGTTCCTCGGCGATCGCGGCTCGTACCGCCTCCTCTTGCTCGTCCTCGATCATTGCCAGCATCCTGTCGAGGTCGCGCCTGGCAAGAAGGCGTACCGCTAGTAGCCGGTCTTTCAGATCATCGCTCGCGGTCAATCTGGCCAAGATGCCGTACAGGACGCTGGTGTCGAGGGCGAGCAGGGCCGTGAGTGCCGGGGGCAGGTCGCCAACGGACGTCTCGGTCGCCGCTTGCTCCCTCGCGGTTGCGACCAGTGCCGTCAAGTCCCCAGGTTGCGCGCTCATGTACTTCTCGCAGTCAGAGACCCAAGCCGCTCGCCGTCGCTCTCGCGGTAAACGCAGCCGGTCCGGCCGATCACGATGCGCTCCGTGGCGCCAACACCATGTCGGCTCTTGATTGCGTGGAGGCGGTCAGAGGCGTCTCCCCGGGAGACTCCGTGGTACTTCGCCAGGTGCGCATAGGCCACCACATGAGCCATTGGCCCATAGAACGGTTTGCCAGGGATCGGAGGCACGTCGATGGAGAGCGTAGGGTTTGCATAGCGATACGTCCCAGCCGATGTTAGGCGCGCGTCCGGAGAGGGGGAAGCGGCAGGGGCGGGCTAACGCGAACGACGGCCACGCGCCTTTTCGACGCCGTGAGCTAGCTCTGCCAGCGTGACGCCCATTGCATCGACGATCTGCATGACGGTCGCCCAGGCGGGTGCGCTTTTGGCCGCCTCCATCCGGCTCACAGTGCCCACCGTGGTCCCCGCCCGGGTGGCGAGTTCTTCCTGGGTCAGCCGACGAGCCTCACGCAGCTCCTTGATCGCCAATCCGAGTGCGGGGTCCGGTGGTAGTGGCGGCGGCATCGACCCGAGCCTCGCAGGCGCAAGGGCTTACGTCCATGCGTGTACGCGCTTGCGCGTAAGCGTTATACTGTGGCTTGCAAAAATAAGTGCCCCCGCGCTGCGTGAACAGCCGGGGGCGTGGCACCGAAAGGAGATACCTTCCGATGCAGGACCAGCGTATTGAAGACGAGGATCCAGGTAGGCGTGAGGCGCGGACCGACAACACTGTCCTCGACTTCATGCTCGTCGGCGCGTCATGGCCGTGGAGCGTGGAGGAGATCGTCCGAGAACTCGGCAACAAGGTCGATGCCGAAGATGCCGTCGCGCGACTGATCGGGACAGGATTGGCGCACCGACTCGGAGAGTTCATCTTCCCATCGCGCACGGCGCGGCGGGCTTGCGAGTTGCAGATCGGAACTGTCTGAGGCGACTCGTGCAAGGGGGCGCCGCATTGCGGCGCCCCTACGCCGCTACAGCAGGCGCTCGAAGTCGTCTCGGCTGATCCCGGCCGTACGCAGGATGTTGCCGAGCGTGCCTCGCTTGATCGATTGGTTGCCGTGAACGGGCACTGGGATCGCGTCAGGGACGCTCGGGTGGCGCATGACGTGATGGCTGCCACGGATGCGCTTGACGTACCAGCCTTGACGTTCAAGTACTTTGACGAGCTGCTTGCCGCTGACGGCTGGGGTTTGGCTCACGCGGCGTGGACCGCTACGCGGTCGCGGTGCACCGAGGGGATGGGAAGGCCATCCTCCTGCATCACTTCGAGGTAGCCCTCGATTGCCTCCTGAGCGTTCGCTCGCGCCTCCTCGATCGTCTCGCCCTGCGTGGCAACACTCGGCAGTTCTGGCACGAACACGCTGTAGCCGCCTTCTGGCTCGGCCACGATCACTACATCGAACTCGCGCAGCGTGCAGATGACGTAGACGATAGCGGGCGCTAGGGAGACCGTTGCGGGCTCGGCGTTGCGGGCTCGGCCCAGGGGTCGCGCCGAAGGGGTGGCACCGTCCTCAAGTCGGCGTCGCGCCTTCGAGCTCCTTGGCTGAGATCCCGCGCACGTAGCCGTCCGGATCTGACAGCAGGGCTTTCGTGCAGTCCTCGTCAGGGTGGTCCTTGAGGACCGGTAGCACGGCGAATTTGACCTGGATGCTCGAATCTCGTGCCAGCGTCCGAAGATCGGTCGGGGGTATCTCTCGACCCGAGGCTCGCCACGCGTCCAGAGCAGTTGCACGGACGTCGTTCGACGGATGCCTCAGCGCTCGCCGAGCGTCATGAGGCTCAAAGAGCGCTGGATGGATCTGAGCGGCGAACCACCCGGCCTGGACGACAGGGGCACGTTCGTCGTATGTCGCCTCTCGGGCGGCGTCAACGAGCCAGTCAGGCGGCGGTGTGTCCTCAGAAAATGCGGCAGCGGCCCGGATCGCCATGGCCTCCAGATCTCCACGCTCGGCCCACATCTCGCGAAACCACTCCGCACTTTCATCATCGAGGTCATTTTCAGGTGCAGCCAGTGGCTTCAATTGCTCAACCCATGCGAGCCGGCCGAGAGATTCGCGTAGCTTCCACAAGCCCGCGACCGCGCCTACACGGTTGTGCATGGGCCACTTCGTCTCAGACGCATAAACCAGGAGGCGCCCAGCCATCTCTCGGCACAGATCCTCATTGCCTGTCGCCGCTACCACAGCTGCGTCACGATCCAGGGCGAGCAGCCCGGCGATTCCCTCACCGTCGGGCATCATCCCGAGATCGGACGCAAGGATTCGCTCTGCGAATCTCTCGCACGCCGCTCTTAGCTGATCGTCTTGCTGAATCAGATCAGCCCGCACCAACGCCGTGAGAGCTTGAGGGTTACCGTTTAGGGCAGCCGCTCTCACACCTGCTGCTTGCTCCGCGTCTCCAAGTCGCTCAGCGACCCAGGCCGGCCCAGGCTCAGCGATCTGCGGATTGGCGATGAAAAGGCTTACGAGCTGATCGGCGTATTCATCCATCCCGACGTCGACGAGCATTCGCAGTCCGCTCCGAGCGGCCAAAGCGACCGGATAGGCGCCTCCGATCGCGAGGTCGCGCAGGCATTTCGCGGCTGAGTCGCGAGTCTCGGCATCATCAGTCGCGAGAGCGAGCGCCGCGAGAGCTTCCGTCGCCGCCGCCTTCGTGTTGTCCAGACGTTTCTCGGGCTGGCCAACTGTCGCGGCCGCCAGCGCGATCAGCTCCCCAGCCGACGCTCGGTCTGCGGAGCGTCCGACACGTCCGAGCGCTCCCAATCGAGACTCGAGGCTCCAGGCGGGCCACCTCCCAGTCAGCCTCATGACAAGGTCCGCAGCCTCTTTCGCGTTGTCAGCCGCTGTTTCCGCTGCCTTCCGTTCCTTACATAGACAATGAAGAACCACTGCCTCCGGGTGGGCTCCTGATGCTTCGTAGGCGGCGGCGAGGAGCGAACGATCTTTCAGTACACCGTGCAACATCCCGCTTCGTTCGCAACACCAACGGGCGGCGAGAAGGAGCGGGACGGCTCGTTCGGGATGGCCGTCCAAGCACTCCTGGGAAGCGACTCGCTCCAACTCTTCCGCGCGGCCGAAGAAGCTGTGCCGCGACCGGCGCTGGCTGGCCGCAAGCTCTCGCAGACCCCAACCCGCAAACCGCCACGGGTCCTCCAGCCTCGATGCGGCCTGCGCTGAGAAGAACGCGAGTGCTGCTTCGTCCTGGCCCGCCGCGAGCTGAGACCACCGGCTCGCGACGTCTGCGTAGGCTCGCTCCGCATCGGAAAGTCGTTCGTCGTTGACCAGATCCAAGGCCGCGCGAGTCTGGATCCACGCTGCGCTCGCGGCGTCATCCTCTAGGCGCTCATGCGCAACGAGCCGGAGATGTTGCCAAGCCTCATCGGCGACCGGGTCGCCTGCCGCACGAAGTGCATCAGCGTGGAGCATCGAGAGTTCGAGTTCCAGTGCTGTCGAGTTGGCGCTTGGCGCGACGGTCTCCGCGGCCGACACGGAGCCTGCCTCTTCGACGTACAGCTGGCAACGCCAAAGCACGGCACGCCAGTGTTGTTCGACTCTGCTGCCGCGGACGTCGGCCCCCGCGTGCTCAATCGCCGACGCGAGCCGGTTGGCGGTCCACGCCGGATCATCAGGGGCGCGCCCACAGGCCCTCCATCCAGCGGCCTCGGAGGATACGTCAGGGGGCAGAGCTTTCGAAAGGCGATCAACGACGCGGGGGATCTCACCGAACGCCATCGACCATGTCATCCGACCGAGTATCTCGCGAAACGTTTCGACCGCCTCGGCCGTCAGTCCCCCTGCGGCGAATGCCTCACACGCCCTGATTCTCAGTTCGCGCGCATGCCCAACGAAGCCGATTGCTTCGACATCGCGGGCCAGCCCGCACAACAGGTGGGCAGCCTCAGCAGGCTCACTCTCGATGAGGCTGTCGGCCAGGCTCTGGCGTTCAGGACCGTCAGCCACGAGCCAAGCGGGATTCTCCTCGTATGCGGCGGCCCAATCAATCGCGGCGCCCCCGAGGTCGACGCGAGTGAGGCCGCTACGTTCGAGGGCAAGTGTCAGGAGTCGCACCCGGATTAGCGAGCGGTACTCCTCCGTCGTGTCGTACTGCTTGTAGAACGCCGTCTCGTCATGAGTGACCTTGACGGGGTCCCTGTGATGTGAGCCGGGTGCTGTGGGTGTTCGTCATGTCCCGTTGGTGGGATGAGAGGATGGACACGATCATGAAGCGACACAGGCACACGCCGGAGCAGGCTGTCAGGAAGATCCGTGAGGGCGAAAAGCTACTCAACGAGGGGCAGGATCTCGCCGAGGTGCTGCGGCATCTCGAGATCACCGAGTCGACGTTCAACCGGTGGCGCGCCCAGTACGGTGGGATGAAGGCTGATGAGGCCAAGCGGTTGAAGACGCTCGAGAACGAGAACCAGCGGCTGAAGAAGCTGGTGGCGGAGCAGGCGCTGGACATCGACATGCTCAAGGAGTTGTCCCGGGGAAACTTTTGACCCCGGAACGCAGACGCTGCGCCGTGTCTCGGCTGCAGCAGTGTTTCGGGGTTTCAGAGCGCCGTGCGTGTCGTGTCGCGGGGCAGCATCGCTCAACGCAACGCAAACTCCCGCCGGTGCCCAGGCCGGCGGATAAGCGGCTCGCTGCTCGGCTGAGGGAGATCGCGGGGGAGCATCCGCGGTGGGGATGGAAGACCGCGCATCAGATCCTGTTGCGGGAGGGCTGGACGCTGAACCGCAAGCGAACACGCCGTATCTGGCGCCAGGAGGGCCTGCGGCGGCCGGTGAAAGCACGGAAGCGTCGTCGGCTGCCCGGAGCGCAGAAACAGCGTTTGCGGGCGGGCAGGCCGAATGAGGTGTGGGCTGTTGATTTCCAGTTCGATGAGACCTCTGACCGGCGCAGGATCAAGCTGTGCAACATCGTGGATGAGTTCACCCGCGAGGCCCTCGCGATCCGCGTTGGCAGATCCTGCACCGCCGAGGATGTCGTCGAGGTCCTCGGCGGGCTCATCGCCGAACGCGGCGCACCCGCCTTTCTGCGCTCGGACAACGGCCCTGAGTTCATCGCGTGGGCGCTGCGGGACTACTGCCGCATGACGCTCATGGCCACCAGCTACATCGAGCCCGGATCGCCGTGGGAGAACCCGTTCGTTGAGTCCTTCAACGGCCGGCTCCGCGACGAGCTGCTGAACATCGAGGAGTTCGGCTCGATCACAGAGGCCAGGGTCGTGATCGAGAACAACCAAGAACACACATAGCCCCTGGACTCGTCACCGGGGCCCCGTCAACCTTTTCCCTGAACTGGCGGACCTGCTTTGTCTGCTCCTCCTCAGGATCAGCATCTGACGGCAGACGTCTTAGGTAGAGCCAAACGTCTGGGTTGCCGGTGCGCTCGCGCCGCTTCAGCGCCAAGTCCCACTCCTCCGCGAAGCCGGAGCTGCTGTCGCCGGTGGGTGTTCCCCAGCGGTCCCAAACGAGGGCGAGCAGGACATCACATCGCTCGACATCCTCATTGATGTCCGCCTGTGCCCTACCGCCGGCCGGGCCGCGTTCCTCCCACCCGTCGATTTCGATCTGCCATCCGTGTCGGCGAAGGGATTTGTTGAGCTCCTCGGCAGCCTCTCGGGTGGCCCCCCGCTCGCTCTCAACGCCCCCAGGTGAGGCGAGAAAGACGCGGATCGGTTGCACTGAGCCTGGCGACGCTAGCCTCGGCGTCGGTGGTGCGAAACACGCGGGATCGCATTGGAATCCGTCCCGCGCTCATCTGTTACCGACCGTGACGATCGGCGGCCGCGGTTTCGGCCTTGGCGGGTCAAGCAGCGAGCCGATAAAGACGAATCTCTCGGCCATTAGGCCGAGCGCTGTCTCTACGGGTGAGCCAGCCAGCGCCCGAACATATGCGTCGCGCCGCTCAACTTCGTAGCCCTTGGCCTGTCTGCCGGGCAGTTCGTCTGAGTCGCGCCAGATGAAGGCGAGACGGTCTGGTCGCGTGGGATCCCTAACGGTCTCAAGAGCGTCGGCGAGGTGGTGATGGACGCGATTTCGCACGTACCCGAGACCGGCCATCGCGTCTGCGAAGTAGGAGTCCCCGCCCAGCGCCGGGTCCTCTCGCCACCGCCACCACGGGTTTTCGGCTACGGCACCGCGAGGGCGCCAGCTCCGCGCTATCTCCTCATCGAGAGCATGCGCCCAGTCGAGGGACTCGCAGAGAGCGAGGTAAGCCTCGACGGCGTCTCCGGCTTCCTCGGCAGCCTGCCATCGGCTGAACGCTTTGGCGTAGCCGAGCGCGTACATCCCAACTCCCATTCGCGCGCCGTCGAAAATCGCCATGACGGCTGAAGGCTACACCGCGCGCCAGCCCTCCCAACAGGCCCAGCAGCTCACCCGGCTAAGCACAGACTAGATGCACGGGGTCCGAGCGGGGGCCAGAAACGGGCCGAAAAGTCGTTGGCCGCTTTTGGCCACTCGCGGTCATTAAGGAGTAGCGGGCAGAACAGAAGCCCGAACGCGACCGATAGGAGCGTCCTCAATGGACCGTCGAGTGAGAATGACCCTGCCCGAGCCGGTGGTGACCGCGTTGGAGGCGATTGCTGATGACAGCGATGAGCCCGTCGCCCGCATCGCAGCCCGGCTCCTCCGCGACCGTCTCGATGAAATCAGCGCCGGCACTGCCAGTCCGCCGCCGCGCGAGTCCTTCGCTCGTCGAGCAGGAGCGAGTCCCAAATCGGGCG
>CAWAVA010000013.1:0-41914 GCA_963785385.1 uncultured Conexibacteraceae bacterium
TTCCGGAGAACGCCCTGTTATCTTGCTTCCGAGGCCGGCCCCACAGACCAGTGACCGCGGGGTCCTTCAGATGGCAAACTTTAACAGAGGCAGGCGCGCTCACAGGCCCTGCAGACCAGTCCGCTCAGGGGCAGCCCGGATCGGGGTTCTCGTCGTCGCCTACAACGCCGCATCCACACTCGCGAGCGTCCTTGACCGAGTGCCCAAGGACTTCTGCCCGCGCATCTCACAGATCTTCGTATGTGATGACGCCAGTGGCGACTCCACCTATCTCGTCGGCCTCGGCTACAAGCAGATGTCGGGCGACATGCCTTGCGCGTCATTCGCCATCCGACAACCTCGGATACGGCGGCAACCAGAAGGCCGGCTACCGGATGGCGATCGACGAGGGACTCGACATCATCGTGCTCCTGCACGGCGAGGCCAGTACGCGCCCGAGTGTCTGCCGGAGATCGTGGCTCCGTTTGAGCGCGGTGAGGCGATGCGGTCTTCGGGTCGCGAATGATGGAGCCCGGCAATGCTCGCAAGGCGGTATGCCGCTCTACAAGTACGTGGGAAACCGGAACCTGACCAAGTTCGAGAACCGCATGCTCGGCACTTCACTCAGTGAGTTCCATTCCGGCTATCGCGCATACAGCGTCGAAGCACTCAAGGCGGTCCCGTTCGAGCTTAACTCAGACGGTTTCAATTCGACACCCAGATCATCATTCAAATGGTAACGCCGGAAAGCGCATCGTGGAGGTGCCAATCCCCACGCACTACGGCGACGAGATCTGCTACGTGAACGGAAGGCTCAAATACGCGCGCGACGTCTGCGGAGACGTGGCCAAGTACAGGCTCGAGCGAATCGGGTTCGGAGCGGGGGATTTAGGTGCCGCCGATGCCTCGCACGACCGGTTCGAGAGGGATGAGGCGCGAGCGACGATGCTGCGGTGGTTGGAGCATCGGCCGCCCGGCGAGGTGCTCGCCGTGGGGCCGGTGAGCCGGGCGATCGCCGATCGGGTTCGTGAGTTCGGTCACAACGTCACCGTCGTCCAGCCCCCGCCGGTGGATGCCAGCCTCGAGCGGCCCGACGATTGGTTTGTCGCAGATTCCGATGCGGGGATACCGGAAGCAGTCATGAAAAGAGGGCCGTTTGACGTCGTGCTCTGCGCCGGAGCACTCGAGCTGGTGCGCAAACCGGAGCAGCTCCTCGCTCGCGCCCGCGGTCTCCTCGGCCCTGACGGGGTCCTGATCGGTTCGACACCGAACTTTGGGCACTGGTACCCGCGGATCCGGACGGCGCTTGGGTTATTCGACTACGACCAGCGTGGTGTGCTCGGCAATGCTCACATTCGATTCTTCACTCGCCGCGGGCTTCGATATCGGTTCCGCGGCGCCGGCCTCGAGGTCGCGCACGAGGAGTTCACGGGGTTGCCGGTCAGCGTGCTGTACCCGGGACGACGTCGGCTGACGCGTGTTCTCCGTCTGTTTGATCAGGTCCTTGCCGCCGTCTGGCCGACATTGTTCGGATATCAGATCGTGTTCATGTGCGAGCCCGCCGCCCCAGCTCGCGTGCGCTCTCATCGCAGCGAGTTCCACCTGCTGATCCATGTCGCTGCCGGACGCCGAGCGGCTGCGGAAGCTCCTCAACTACAACAGCTTCTTCTACAGCGTCCAGCGTCAGCGTTCGGGGCGCTCTGCACAGCAGGTCGTGGAGCTGGTCAACGCGATCGTGCGGCCGGGTTCAGTTGTAGACGTCGGTTGCGGGATCGGCGCATGGCTCGCAGAATGGCGGAACCAGGGTGTGACCGACGTGCTCGGGATCGACGGTGACTGGGTGGACCGCGGCCTCTTCCAGATTCCGTCTGAGCAGTTCAAGCCGCACGATCTGAGCCTCCCATTCGAGACAGTTCCGTTCGTATGACCTCGTGATGTCACTCGAGGTGGCGGAGCATCTCGACAGCGACGATGCCGCGGCCTTCCTTGACCTGCTCACCTCGCTGGGTCCGGTGATCCTGTTCTCGGCGGCGATACCCGATCAGGGCGGCCAGCACCACGTCAACGAGCGCTGGCAGGGGGACTGGGCGCGTGACTTTGCCGACCGGGGCTTCATCGCCGTCGACTGCATCCGCCCCAGGATCTGGGACAACCAGGCCGTTCAGGTGTGGTACCGGCAGAACATCGTGCTGTACGTCGCGCCGGATGCGATGGCGCCTGGCTCGCGGCTGGCTCACGAGGCGGAACTGGCGGCGGACCGTCCACTGTCAGTCGTCCATCCCGACCTCTATTCAACGATGTTCCTGAAACAGGCCTCAGCGTTCGTTCGTCAGTACCGCGGGATTCGGCCAGGAACAGTGTTGAGGGCGCTTGTCGACCGCTGAGTCCTCGGGTTCGTCCTCAGATGCCCGAAGTGACCGGGGGTTCCTTCGCTACTATCACTGCGCTGCGCTGCCCAGCTCAGAGGCGCGTGCACGCTGAGGCGATGCATGCCTTGAGTCGCTCGGGGAGGTCGGCCCCGTCACGACAGGCATTGCGGACAACTGACCTGCCCGCAAGGTGCGGCGAGTAACTCAACCCATGCTCGACTTTACAAGCCCACCTCGTACGTCTGCGCCGACGATGCATGACGGTTCTGACGCACAGACGGAGATCCCGACCCTGGCCGTAGGGCCCAAGCATCCACAGCGCCTTTCGAACGAGCGCGCACTGTGGATGCTCGCAGGCGTCGGCCTGATGTGGTGGGCCTGGCAGCTGATCGGCGACTCCGGCTTCGCCTGGACGGTTCCGTTCCTGGTGGTGTCGAACCTCTGGGGGCTGGCGACCGTGATCGTGAGTTGGCTGCCTGAAGGCGTCTGGTCGCCCGACGGCCGTGTCATCAAGACCCTCGAATGGGGAACCGTCGCTCTGACCGTGGCCGTGTTCGTCGCCTGGGCGATCACCTCCGTCGGTGGAATGTCGCCCTACGGGACCGACGCGATGGCGTTCAACCAGTACGCCGCACAGATCGCAGAGCACGGCGGAAATCCGTACGTCCACTCGATGCGGCCGGCGTTCGGGCTGTTCCGGACGCCGACACTCTTCTATACGTACTCGTTTGCGGGCAAGCCCGTGACCGCACTGTCATATCCGTCGATGTCGTTCCTGGTCTACGTGCCGTTTCTGTTGCTCGGCTGGTCGCAGAACCTCGCGCCGCTGATCAACGTATTCGCATGGGCGCTGGCGGTTCTGATGATGGCGGTGCTGGCACCGCGCCATCTGCGGCCCGTCGCCCTTCTGCTCGGAGGTTTCGGCCTCTACTCGGTCTTTGCGATCGGTGGTGTCACCGACGTCGTTTTCATACCTCCACTGTTGATCGCCGCGTACAAATGGGACAAGTTCGGCACCGCCCGCTGGACATACATCCAACCGGTCATGTTCGGACTGGCGATGGGGATCAAGCAGAACCCGTGGCCGGCCCTGCCCTTCCTGCTGGTCGCGCTCTGCCTGGACGAGCAGCGACGGACGAATCTCAACGCGGGCCTCAAGCGGGCCGGGAAATATCTCGCCGTCACGGTGGCGGTGCTGCTGATACCCAATATTCCCTATTTCATCGCGGCGCCGAAGGCGTGGATCAACGGCACGCTCACGCCGCTGTTCGCCAACATGGTCCCCACCGGCCAGGGGAGCATCTCGCTCAGTCTCTACCTGCATATGGGCGGCGGCTCGGTGTTCGCCTTCACCGCTGCGTCCGTGCTCATGCTGGCCCTGCTGATGGTGCTGTTCATCGGCACCTACCCGCTGCTGCGCGCGGGAGCCTTCGTCCTGCCCGCGATCGCGTTCTTCTTCGCTGACCGGTCGAACGTCAACTACTTCATCTCTCTGATCCCGGTCGGCTTCATCGCGGCGGCGACCGTCGACCAGCCGCCGTTCCGGCGCTTCCAGCGAGCAAATGGTCGCCGGGATCGTCACGGCGAGGGACAGCCGGCGACAGCCTTGGGCGGCTGGTTCAGATCGGCCCGCTGGGGTGTGGCGGCCGCGGTGCTCGCGGTGCTGTTCGTCGGGACAGCCGTGTATTCACTCGCCGCACCGCAGCCTCTGCGTCTCCGGCTCACCAGCCTGATCACGACGGGAACGACGTCGCATATCGAGCAGATGTCGGTCGCCGTGACCAACAACACCGGTCATTCCGTCAAGCCGGCTTTCGACGTGATGCGAGGTGGATACAACTCGAGCTTCTGGAGAATTGCCAGCGGACCGCGGTCCCTGGGACCAGGTCAGACCAGGACCTACAAACTCCAGGCCAGCAATATGGGTGCGCAGCCGTCGGTCTACGGCGGCTTCAACATCGTGAGCTATGTGCAGTCACCGAAGGCATTCTCGGTGAGCAGCACCTACCATCCCAGCCTGTATCACCTCGCCTTTGTACCGGATGCGATCAATCGCATCATCCGCCTTGGAAAGCCGGTGAACGTCACGGTTCAGGTCTACAACAACTCGGGCGCGGCGCTTCACCAGGCGGGAATAAAGGTCCGTCTGACCGAGATCTACTGGACGAAGCTCGGGCCGCGAAAGGCGCAGGCTCGCATCAACGCTGAGAAGAAGGTGGGCCACTTCAGCTACTCGCTGACCAACAGTCAGGGAGTGGCGACGTTCAAGGTGGTCGGTATCAAGGCCAGCACCTACCCCGTGACGTTCAACGCGGCGCTGCAGAACAAGCGTTTCAGCTACGTGTACAGCGATTCCGGCAGCCTGATCGTCCGGTTCGGTGGACGTTGAGCTGACGTCCGGAGCGACCGAGGCGCCTGAGCCTCGACTCGTTCTGGGGAGCGGTGCTCCGTCAGCGGACGCGGGTCGTAGCTGGATCACGAGGCTCAGGCGGGTTGTCTCGAACCACCACGGCTGGTTCGCGCTGCTCGTGTACCTGCTCGTTGCGGCGATCTGGGACCGAAGCTCGATTGGTCACCTCGGATCGGTTTGTGCGTGCGGGTTGCCGGGTGATCCGGCGCAGTATGCGTGGTCCTTCGTCTGGTTTCCGCACGCCCTGTTCAACGGGCTTTCGCTTCTGCACACCCATGCGATGTGGGCGCCACCCGGGATCAACCTGGCGGGCGCGACAGCGACGCCCCTTCTCGCCTTTCTGTTCGCTCCCATCACGTGGATCTGGGGCCCACTCGTCTCGCTGGATCTTGCTTGGATAGCCGCACCGGTGACGGCGGCCTGGTCTGCGTACTGGCTTTGTCGCTACGTCACCAGGGCGCGTTGGGCGTCGGTCGTGGCCGGCCTGGCCTACGGATTCGGCACGTATCAGGTCGGTCAGCTCAATGGTCACCTGCATCTTGTGATGATCTTCTGTCCGCCGTTGGTCGCGCTCACGGTGCTGCAGTTCCTCAACGCTGCAATCTCAAGGCGACGACTGGTCGGACAGCTGCTGGTGTTGCTCCTGGTCCAGTTCGGGATCTCGATCGAGGTGTTCTTCACGATGACCGTGCTTGGTGCGGTCGCTCTTGCGCTCGGCTGGATCTTCGCCGGGCCGGACCTGCGCTCCAGGATCCATGGCGCGATAGTCCCGATCTGCCTCGCCTATGCAGCCGTCGGTCTGCTGATGTCCTGGTACATCCTGGCGGTGCTGCACGCGTCGGCCTACGCCAAGGACACGGGCGTGTTGTTCCCTACTGACGCGCTCTCACTGCTGACTCCGATGATCTACACATGGGTTGGCGGGAACGCCTTCAGTCATGTGACATCGATGTATGTCGCCGGGCCGGGCGAGACCGACCTCTACACCGGTTTGCCGATGGTTGCGATCCTCGTGTACCAACTGGCCAGAAGGTGGGATAGACGCGCATCACGGTGGATTGCCTCGCTGCTGCTGATCACGTTGTTGTGGGTGCTGGGGACCCATCTGTATGTGGCCGGCCAGAAGACGATCTGGCTCCCATATTCACTGTTCATCCATCTGCCCGGATTCGATCAGGTGCTACAGGGCCGTGTGGCGATCTATTGGGCACTCATCTGCGCTGTCGTGCTGGCGATCTGGCTGGCAGGACCGAGTTCCCACCTGGTCGCGCGGTGGATCGTCGGTCTGCTCGCCGTGGTATTCGTGCTTCCAAACCTCGCAAGCCCCGGTGCAGGCAACGCTGCATCCTGGACAAACCCGACGTTCTTCAGTGCGGGGACGTACAAGCACTACCTGAGACAAGGTGAGAATGTGCTTCCGATTCGCTGGGGCTGGCTCAGCGAGAGTCCGATGTGGCAGGCGGAGACGCACATGTACTTCAACCTGGCGAGTGGCTATTTCACGACCTCGATACCGCCCGGATGGGAGAGCCCGCTCACCGATGACCTCTGGGCCAACACACCGGACGTGAAGAACGCTCCGCTGCTCAGGGCCCTGGTCCGCGAACGCCATGTGGCGGACATCGTTGTCGAGGACTCCGAGGTTCGAGCTTGGTCGCCCGTGCTACGTGCCGCCGGCCTGCATGCGACGGCGAGCGTAGGGGGTGTGACGCTGTACCACATATCCAAGGCGTGGCTCGACGCTGCCACGTGAACGCGAGTCGCTACTGGCCGGTGCGCGCTGGCGCTGCGCTGGTCAACTTGCCCCAGAGTGGTGAGTAGCGGAGGATGCACCGCGCCGCATGCACGCCGTCCTTCCAGCCGATCTTCTTGCCCTCGGCGTAGGTGCGCCCCGAGTAGCTGATCCCGACCTCGTAGATTCGCCAGTGCCCAGCGGCGACCTTCGCTGTGATCTCAGGTTCGAAACCGAAGCGGTCCTCGCGCAGATCGATGCTCTGAATGACCTCTCGCCGGAAAACCTTGTAACAGGTCTCCATGTCGGTCAGGTTGAGGTTCGTGAACATGTTCGACGCCAGTGTCAGCCACCTGTTGCCCAGTGAGTGCCAGAAGTAGAGGACCCGGTGGGGTCGGTCTGAGATGAAACGAGACCCAAAGACGACGTCCGCGCGACCCTCCATCAGTGGCTCCATCAACTGCTCGTAGTCAGCCGGGTCGTATTCCAGGTCCGCGTCCTGGACGATCACGAAATCTGCCCCGGCCTCTGAGAACCCGCGGCGCACGGCTGCGCCCTTGCCCATGTTGTGCGGCTGTTCGAGAACCCTCACCCGGGGGTCCGGGGTTGCTCTCGCGAGCTCGAGCGTCGCATCTGTGGAACCGTCGTCGACGACGACAACCTCGACGACGTAGGGCGACTGAAGAACCCTTGCAAGGACGGTCTCGATCGTGGCCGCTTCGTTGAAACAAGGAACGACCACTGACAGTCGCCTGACGTCGTCCCCGCCGGTCATGCTCATCCAAACTACCTTTCAATAAATCCGATGTCTGCTCTGTATTGGCGCTGTGATGCCCCCGGCAGGAATCGAACCTGCATCCCGCGCTTAGGAGGCGCGTGCTCTATCCATTGAGCTACGAGGGCGCCGGCTGAGAGTAGCCGTCATGCCTAGGCGGCAGGCTCTTCGGGCCGGCCTTCGATGCCGTCGCCGTCGGCATCACTCCCGTCCTCTTCGTCCTCCTGGACGTAGAGCGACTCGACCGCCAACTGAGCGCCGCCACGCTCCCAGAGCTTGATGTCGAGGAAGTCACCCCGGTAGTTGTCAGGGGCGATCAGGCTGAAGCGCTGATCGAGCAACACGCACTGGTCAACCGCGTGGTCGGCGAGTTCGGCGGTGGCCATCTCGCCGCCGGCAATCAGCGGCACGCCCCACACAAGAGTCATTTCGGCCGCGTTCTCGCCCTCGCCGTGCCAGGCGCCGAGCACCATTTCATTGAGGTCGAGCTGCCAGTCCGGATTCGCCTCAGCCACGTCGCCGGTGAAATCCGCACGTGCCTCGAACGCGTCTGGGCCGTCGCCGTCGTCCACGAAGGACACGTAGCCGAAGAGCTCGTAGCCAGCCTCCGTCCGTGCGACCGCAGGCACGTAGGTGCGTCCGTAGAACGTACGGTCGGGGAACCAGCGAACCTCTCCGGGCTCGCCGAGTTGCTCCCCGTCGGAGTCGATGTCAGCGCAGGCGGCCACGAACTGCTGGCGCAGGACCGCGGCCCAGCGCCCCTCTGGCAGTGGCTCATGGGGCGGCTCGGCCGCAAAGGTGATGACGAAGCGGTCTGTCGGTGGCATGGGTTGGGAGGCTACCGATCCGGCCAGGATGGATCACCCGGTGCGAGGACTCGCAGCCCGTTGATGACGGCCGCCTCACGCATCCGGCGGTCGTAGATCAATGCCACATCCGATTCCAGTCGCAGCGCGCCCGTGATATGCAGGGCATCGAGGGAGCGCAGCGTCTGTCCCGGGAGAAGTCCGGCCTCGACGTAGGCTGAGCGCGGGAAGGCGTAGCGGGTGACCCGCTCCAAGACCGTGGACACGACTGCCAGCGGAACATCCTCGCGCGCGGCTGCTCGACGTAGCTCGGTCTCGAGTAGATCGGTCGCCACCAGTTCGACACTCTCGCTCGAGCAGAACCTCCGGAGTTCAATCGACTCCTGCTCCTGTACGAATAGCTTGACAGCGGCGCTGGTGTCGAGGTACACCCTCACCGATCGCCGCGCAGGTCATCCAGCACATCGGCCGTGCGTTCCCTCGGGTGAAGCAGCGGGACATCGTCAAACCCGTGCTCCGTAGCGGCGCGGCTGATGTAGAGGTCGGCTCCAGGCGCGCCTGCGGGGCTGATCCGGGCGACAGTGACGCCATTGTTGGTTACGAGCAGGGACTCGCCGTCGGCGACCTCTCTCAACACCCGCCCAGATTCGTTGCGCAACTCTCGGTGTGTGATTGTCCGCACGTGCAGAGCGTAGCACGGCGTAGCACAAACGCGGGATTCGCAGCGTCAAACGCCAGGTCCAGGCCCGGCCGCTTCAATACCGGTGCCCGACCAGCGTTTCGCGACCGGATCGCTCGATCGTGCGCTCCAGCCCCTCGCGCAGCTGCACCGCGGGCTCCCAGCCGAGCAGCTCGCGGGCTCTGGTGATGTCCGGCTGGCGCACCTGCGGATCGTCGGTCGGAAGCTCCTCGTAGATGATCTGGGAGGCTGATCCGGTGATCTCGATCACGGTCTCGGCGAGTTCCAGCAGCGTGAACTCATTGGGGTTGCCGACGTTGACCGGATCGTGATGTCCGGACTCGGCCAGCAGGATGATGCCCCGCACAAGGTCGTCCACGTAACAAAAGGAACGGGTCTGCGAACCGTCGCCGAACACCGTGATCGGCTGATCCTGCAACGCCTGGCGCAGGAACGTCGGGATCGCCCGACCATCTCGTGCACGCATCCGCGGCCCGTAGGTGTTGAAGATCCGCACGATCGCCGTGTCGACACCCTGCTGCCGGTGGTAGGCCATCGTCAGTGCCTCCGAAAACCGCTTGGCCTCGTCATAGACGCCACGCGGGCCGATCGGATTCACATGACCCCAATAGCTCTCCGGCTGCGGGTGCACCTGTGGGTCGCCGTAGACCTCGCTCGTCGAGGCCGTGAGAAACCGAGCGCGGTGGTGCTTGGCCAGCCCAAGCGTGTGGTGGGTCCCGTAGGAGCCGACCTTGAGCGTCTGCAATGGGATCCGCAGGTAGTCGATCGGCGAGGCCGGTGAGGCGAAGTGGTAGACGAAGTCAAGCGGCTCGTCGATGAAATACGGCTCGATGATGTCGATGTTCGCGTGAACGAAGTCATCGCCGCGCAGGTGCGCGATGTTGTTGAGCGACCCGGTCTCGAGATTGTCGACGCAGATGACACGGTGACCCTTGGCCAGCAGCGCATCGCAGAGATGTGATCCCAGAAACCCGGCGCCGCCGGTCACCAGAGAGGTAGGCATCGGATTGCAATCTAACTCAAAGCGGGGCTGTCGTCTCCGGCAGTCATCTAACGTCAGAGTGATGCGCCTGATGCGGTAGTGTGAGCATCATGCGCACCACCGTGTCGATCAACGACGAACTGTTGATTTCGGCCAAACGCGTCGCGCGTGCGCGCGGGATTCCGCTCGGCGAGCTGATCGACGAGGCATTGCAGCGGGAGATGTCGCGTCCTTCCAGCTCCGAGCGGCCACCGATTCCTGTGTTTGAGGGCGGCGGCGTGGTGCAACCCGGTGTCGATCTGAACTCGAACCGCGCGCTGGCCGAGTTTCTGGACGAGTCCGCGGGACTGGACAAGCGGCGTTGACGCTGCTCCTGGACGTCAACGTGGTGGTGGCCGCGAACCGACCGCAACACCCCGATCACCGTGAGGTTCGGTTGTGGTGGGACGAGACGATCAGGATGGAGCAGAGATTCGCCGTGCCAGCGACCGTCTGGGCGTCCTTCCTGCGCCTTGTGACCAACCGCAGGGTCTTCAGCGCTCAGTCGACAGCCGGGGAGGCGTTTGAGTTCGTTGAAGCGGTGCGCGGTCAGCCGGAACACGTTGAGGCCGAGCCAGGGCCACGACATCTGGAGTTGCTCAAACGTCTCTGTGTCGAGGCGGACGCCCATGGCGACCTTGTTCCCGACGCGGTGGTCGCAGCGATTGCCGTGGAGCACGGCGCCACGGTCGTGACGCTGGATCGCGACTTCGCCCGGTTCAGCTCGGTGGCTCATCTCCGACCGGCAGCGCCTCCGGCAATCGACCGCTGACCCACTCGCCCCGCTCGCGCTTCCAGATCGGTGCCTGAAGCTTGAGCGCGTCGATGATCTCGCGCGCGCCCGCGAAGGCCTCGGCCCGATGTGGCGCCGAGCAGGCGATCACGACGGACGGCTCGGAGAGCGGGACCGTTCCGATCCGGTGCTCGACCGCGACGGCGCAGAGTCCGTGACGTGCCACAGCGGCACCGACGATCTCCCGAATCTTCGCGGACGCCATCTCCGTGTAGGCCTCGTACTCGAGCGCCGGCACCTCGCGAGTAACCCCAAGGAACGTGACGATCGCGCCCGCCCGAGAGTCGGTCACCCGCGCTGTGACTGCATCTGCCAACAGCGGCTCGCTGCGGATCGCGACGTGGATCGCAACGTCGCCGGCACCACCGGAGACCGGGGGAATCAGCGCGAGTTCGTCATCGGTCCGCAGCACCGTTTCCGCGTTTGCGTAATCGAGGTTGACGGCCATGGCGACGTGTATGTCTCCCGTCAGCCAGACCAGCTGGGTGAGCGCGTCGGAAACGCGGGCGCCGTCGGGCAGCTCGAGCTCCAGCGCGTCCGTCCCGGCACGCTCTCGCAGGTTCGCGAAGAGGCGAATTCGGATCCGCATGCTGCCGAGCGTAGTCCCAATGGGCGCATGCGTCGCAACGACATCCAAACATTTGGACAGTCAAACCGCCCCGTGACTCTCGTATCCTGAGCCTCGGTCCGCGCCATCCGCCGGGCCCGTTCAATCTTGGAGGAAGGCAGTTATGGCAAATCGCAACATGATTGGAAAGGCACTCGCCTCCGCGGGTGCGGTCGCCGCCCTCGCCTGCTTCGCAAGCGCGGCTCAGGCCTCGGGGGGCGTGTCCTCGGTGGAGAAGCTGGTTCCCGCGTCGGTGAAGTCCGCCGGCACACTGACCGTCGCCTCCGACGCCAGCTATGCGCCGGACGAATTCATGCAGGGCAGCAAGATCGTCGGCATGGACGCAGACCTCAGCAATGCACTCGGCAAGGTGATGGGGCTGAAGGTCAGCATCGCCAACGTCACCTTCGACAACATCATTCCGGGCATGGCCGCCGGGCACTACATGATCGGCGCGTCATCGTTCACCGACACCAAACTGCGTGAGAAGACGGTCGACTTCGTCGACTACGCCAACGTCGGTGAGTCGTTCTACACCCTGGCGCACGGCGGGACCAACGTCATGGGCATCAGCTCGATCTGCGGGTTGACCGTCTCCGTTGAGACCGGCACCACCGAGGAGGACGACGCCACGGCGCAGGGCGTGAAGTGCAAGAAGGCCGGGAAGAAGCCGGTCACCGTCGCCAAGTACCCGAACCAGAACCTCGCCAATGAGGCTGTGGCCTCGGGCCACGCGCAGGTCGGGTTCGCGGACACCCCGGTTGCGGCCTATCAGGTCAAGCAGTCCGACGGGAAGTTCAAGCTCGTCGGTGCGGCCTACGCGCCGTCGCCCTACGGGATCGCGGTGGCGAAGAAGACCGGCCTCACGAAGGCTGTCAAGGCCGCGCTGCTGGTGCTCGAGAAGAACGGCACCTACGCGAAGATCTTCAAGAAGTGGGGCGTCTCGAGCATCGAGATCCCGGCGTCGAAGGTCAAGATCAACGGCGCGATCAGCTAGGAAAAGCACCTCTAGTAGGAGATAGTTAGCTCGACCGTGGAAGAGTCTGAGCTAACTATCTCGGGGGAACCGGGGCGGCCTGAGGAGATCAAGGCCGTCCCGGTGCGCCGCCCCGGGCGCTGGATCGGCGCCTTCGTGGTGTTGGTGATCGCAGCGTCGATCGCGCGGGCGATCATCACCAACCCGAACTTCGAGTGGGGCGTCGTCGGCGACTACCTGTTCGACAGCCGGATCATCCACGGCGCGATCGCCGTGCTGTACATCACCGTGCTCGGCATGGTGATCGGGGTGATCCTCGGAGTGATCCTCGCGATCATGCGGCTCTCTCCGAACCCCGTATTGAAGACGGCGTCGTGGCTGTACATCTTCTTCTTCAGGGGCACACCGCTGCTGGTCCAGCTCGTGTTCTGGTTCAACGTCAAGGCGCTGTTTCCGACGATCGACCTCGGCGTGCCGTTCGGACCGTCGTTCATCCACGCCGACCCAAACTCCCTGGTGACCGTCTTCGGTGCGACGCTGATCGCGCTGAGCACCAATGAGGGCGCCTACATGGCGGAGATCGTGCGTGCCGGCATCATCTCGGTCCCGGAGGGCCAGAGCGAGGCGGCCTCGTCGTTGGGCCTCACCCGCCTCCAGATCATGCGACGTGTCGTGCTGCCGCAGGCGATGCGTGTGATCCTGCCGCCGACCGGCAACGAGACGATCTCAATGCTCAAGAATGCCTCAATCGCCTCGGTGATCGGCTTCGCGGAGCTCTACTTCCAAGCCTCCGACATCTACGCCCAGAACTATCAGACGATTCCGCTGCTGATAGTCGCGAGCATCTGGTATCTGGCCCTGACCAGCATCGCCTACGTCGGCCAGTACTTCCTGGAGCGTCGGGTCGGGCAGGGCTTCTCACGCTCCCAGCAGGCAACGATGAGGACACGCTGGTTTGCGATGGGCACGGCCGGGAAGGGCGGCGCGCGGTGAGCGACGTGATGGTGCGGTCTGAGGGCGTGCACAAGCGCTTCGGCTCCAACGAGGTGCTGAGGGGCATCAACCTGACCGTCAACAGCGGCGATGTGATGTGTCTGCTGGGCCCGTCAGGCTCGGGCAAGTCGACCTTCCTGCGCTGCATCAACCACCTGGAGAAGATCAACGCCGGGCGGTTGTCAGTCGATGGGGAGCTGGTCGGCTACCGGGAGGCCAACGGCAAGCTGTATGAACTCCATGAGCGCGATGTGGCGCGCAAGCGCCAGGAGATCGGGATGGTGTTCCAACAGTTCAACCTGTTCCCGCACATGACCGCGCTTGAGAACGTGACGCTCGCGCCGGTTCAGGTTCTGAGGCGCGACCGCTCACAGGCCAAGAGCCGCGCCCGAGAGCTCCTGGACCGCGTCGGCCTCGGTGACAAGCACGACGCGCACCCGGTGGCGCTCTCAGGCGGTCAGCAGCAGCGGGTCGCCATCGCTCGCGCACTGGCGATGGATCCGAAGCTGATGCTGTTCGACGAGCCGACCTCGGCACTCGACCCAGAGCTGGTCGGCGAGGTGCTGGACGTGATGCGAGACCTCGCGAGGAGCGGGATGACGATGATCGTGGTCACGCACGAGATCGGTTTCGCGCGCGAGGTGGCCGACACTGTGGTGTTCATGGATGGCGGCGTGGTGGTCGAGGCGGGGCCGCCCGCGGAGGTGCTGGGCGCGCCCAAGCACGAACGCACGCGGGCGTTCCTCTCCAAGGTGCTGTAGCCGCTTTCCTGCTCGGCCCCATAAGCTCCCCGGGATGGATGAGGTAGAGCGGCGGTCGATCGCACCGGTTGTTGGGCCTGGTGATTCGCGTCGGTTTACGGATTCGGGGATTGAGGTTGAGCCTGTCTATACCGGAAGAGATGTAGGGATAGGCCTCGAGAGTCGGCTGGCTGAACCTGGCGAGTATCCGTTTACGCGTGGTGTGCATGGGGGGATGTATCGGGATCGGTTGTGGACGGTTCGGCAGTATGCGGGGTTTGGGTCTGCGCGTGAGTCCAATGAGCGGTATCGGTTTTTGTTGGGGCAGGGTTCGTCGGGGTTGTCGATGGCGTTTGATTTGCCGACGCAGCTTGGTTTGGATTCTGATGATTCGCGGTGTTTGGGGGAGGTTGGGCGGACGGGGGTCGCGATCGATTCGATTGCGGATATGCGGGTTGCGTTTGATGGGATTCCGTTGGATCGGGTGTCGACGTCGATGACGATCAATGCGCCGGCGGCGGTGCTTCTGCTTTTGTATGAGTTGGTGGGGGAGGAGCAGGGTGTGCCCGCGGATAGGTTGCGGGGGACCGTTCAGAACGATGTGTTGAAGGAGTACGTCGCGCGCGGGAATTTCATTTTTCCGCCGGTTGGTGCGATGCGTTTGACGACGGATCTGTTCGCGTATTGCCGGGAGAACATTCCGTTGTGGAACACGATCTCGATCTCGGGGTATCACTTCAGGGAGAAGGGCTGCTCGGCGGTGCAGGAGGTTGCGTTCACGTTGTGTTCGGGGATCGCGTATGTGCAGGCCGCTTTGGATGCTGGTCTTGTGGTTGATGAGTTCGCGCCGCGTTTGGCGTTCTTTTTCAATGCGCATAACAATGTGTTTCAGGAGGTCGCGAAGTTCCGGGCGGCCCGCAGGATGTGGGCGCAGATCATGCGTGAGCGGTTCGGCGCGACCGATGAGCGGTCGTTGAGGTTGCGGTTTCATACCCAGACTGGTGGGGTGACGTTGACCGCGCAGCAGCCTGAGAACAACATTGTTCGTGTTGCGTTGCAGGCGTTCGCGGCGGTTTGTGGCGGCACGCAGTCTTTGCACACCAATGGGTTTGATGAGGCGTTGGCGTTGCCGACCGAGCGTGCGGCGAAGGTCGCGGTCCGGACCCAGCAGATCCTTGCTTATGAGTCTGGGGTTGCGGACACTGTTGATCCGTTCGCGGGCTCCTATTTCGTTGAGTCGTTGACCGATGAGATCGAGGCGCGCGCGCTGGCGTTGATTGAGCGGGTTGACGGGCTTGGTGGTGCCGTTGAGGCGATCGAGTTCATCAAATCGGAGATCGAGGAGTCCGCGTTCGGTTATCACGAGCGTTACCGCACCGGCCAGGATGTGGTTGTTGGGGTCAACAGGTTCGTTGAGGACGACACCGAGGTTCCCGAGATCATGCGCGTCGATCCCGCCGCCGAACAGGACCAGATCACGCGCCTGAAACAGTTCAAGGCCGACCGTGACCAACAATTGATCGACACACGCCTTCAGGAGATCCGTGCCGCCGCCCAGGGCACCGAGAACATGCTCCCCGTCCTACGCCAAGCACTCAAACACCACTGCACCATCGGCGAGGTCTGCGCAGCCATGCAACACACCTTCGGCCGCTACCAACCCACCAACTGATCAGAACCCGGCAAAGGAACCAAATTGCTCGTACCCGCAGTCTTCTTCTGGCAGATCGCACTCGCCGTCCACATCATCTTCGTCGTGATCGGTTTCGGCGTGGTCGTCACCTATCCACTGCTGGCCGCCGGGGCCGAGCGCCTCGATCGCCGCTCGGTTCCGATGATTCTGAGGCTGCGTCAACTGATCGGCCGCGGCATCGTCAACCCAGGCCTGCTGCTGGTCGTGATCGCCGGCATCTACCTCGCGAGCAAACTGCACCAGTGGCACTTCTTCTACGTCCAGTGGGGCATCGGCGTCGTGATCGTGATCGGCGCGCTCGAGGGGGCGTTCGTGATCCGCCATGCCGAAAAGGTCGCCGACATCGCGCAGCGCGACATCGATGCGGCCGGTGGGGGTGACTTCGCCTGGAGCGACGAGTACACCTCGGCCCGGCTCCGGCTGGATCAGGTCTCCGTCGCGATGGCGGTGCTCGTGGTCCTCACCGTGTTCTTCATGGTCGTTCAATAGCTGCACGTGCCCGGTCGTTCGCAGGACTCCCACCACCGGAAGTCGAAAGTCCTGGCAATGAGTGAAGTGACGGCCGTCCGGACCCTCGTGAAGTCGGCGCCGGAGCTTTGGTCGGCATGCAGTGATGTGAATTCGCTGTCCCAGCATCTGGAGGCCTTCGGGGAAATCCGGATCACACGGCTCGAGCCCGAGACCACCGTCGCCTGGGAGGGCGATCGCGCAAGCGGCACGGTGCGGATCGAGCCATCGGGCTGGGGCACGCGGGTGACCGTGACCGCGAATTCGCCTCAGGCCGTGGACGCGGTGTTGGACAGCCTCGGACAGGCGCACCGCCGTCCCTTCTCCCGCTGAGTACCCCGCGACCTCTCTCCCGAGAGGTGGCGGGGGCCCAGCGTGACCTCGGTGCGCGCGACGGCGGGCCGCCGATAGAGTGGCGCCAGATATGACTGATGTTCATCCGGAGTCTCGGGAGCATGCACCTGAGACGTATGTTGAGAAGCTGGCGCAGTTGGAGGCGTTGAGGTTTGAGGCGGTTCACGCTGGGTCTGCGGCGGCGGTTGAGAAGCAGCATGCGAAGGGGAAGTTCACTGCGCGTGAGCGGGTTGAGAAGCTTCTGGATCCGGGGTCGTTTCAGGAGCTCGATGTGTTTGTGCGTCATCGGAGCACCGATTTTGGGATGGAGTCCAACCGGCCGTTCACGGATGCGGTGGTCACGGGCCATGGGCTGATCGATGGGCGTCGCGTCTGCGTGTTCTCCCAGGACTTCACGGTGTTCGGCGGGTCGTTGGGTGAGGTTGTCGCGGAGAAGATGTGCAAGGTGATGGATCTGGCGGAGAAGGTCGGCTGCCCGGTGATCGGGATCAACGATTCGGGTGGCGCCAGGATCCAGGAGGGTGTCGTCGCGTTGGGTGGTTACGGAGATGTGTTCTTCCGCAACGTGCGGGCGTCGGGTGTGATTCCGCAGATCAGCTTGATCATGGGGCCGTGCGCGGGAGGCGCCGTTTACAGCCCGGCGATCACGGACTTCGTGTTCATGGTGAAGGAGACCTCGCACATGTTCATCACGGGGCCTGAGGTGATCAAGACCGTGACCGGTGAGGATGTGGGGATGGAGGAGCTGGGTGGCGCGATCTCTCACAACACCCGCTCGGGTGTCGCGCACTTCGCCTCTGAGGATGAGGATCAGTGTCTGGAGGACGCCAGGTTCCTGTTGTCGTTTCTGCCGCAGAACAATCTCGAGACTCCGCCGAGGTTGATCACCGGTGATGATCCGGAGCGTCAGGATCCGGAGCTTGACGAGATCGTGCCGGACAACCCGAACAGGCCCTACGACATGCGTGAGGTCGTGCATCACGTCTTTGATGACGGCGAGTTCCTGGAGGTTCAGGAGCTGTTCGCGCGCAACATGATCTGTGGGTTCGCGCGGCTCGACGGGTTCGCGGTCGGGGTCGTCGGCAATCAGCCCGCGCAGCTGGCGGGGGTGCTCGATATCGAATCGAGCGAGAAGGCCTCGAGGTTCATCCGCACCTGTGATGCGTTCAACGTCCCGATCGTGACGTTCTGTGACGTGCCGGGGTTCCTGCCAGGAACCGAGCAGGAGTGGAACGGGATCATCCGTCATGGCGCGAAGCTGCTGTATGCGTTCGCGGAGGCGACGGTCCCGAAGGTGACGGTGATCACCCGCAAGTCATATGGTGGCGCGCACCTGGTGATGGGCTCAAAGCAGCTGGGGGCCGACATGAACTTCGCGTGGCCGAGCGCCGAGGTCGCGGTGATGGGTGCTGAGGGGGCGGTCAACATCGTCTACCGCCGCGAGCTCTCAGGGGCCGATGATGCCGCCGCCGCGCGTGCGGAGCGGATCGAGGAGTACAAGGCGCACTTCACCAACCCCTACATCGCGGCTGAGCGCGGCTACATCGACGATGTGATCGTCCCGCATGAAACGCGCCCCAGACTGATCGAGGCACTGCGGATGCTCGAGAGCAAACGCCAGCCCGGACCACGGCGCAAGCACGGAAACATCCCGCTCTAGGTCGAATCACGTTCTAGCGATCAAGGCCGCCGAACAGAGCGCCTGCGGTCATCATCCGCTCGACCGCTGCGGTGGCCCGGATCGTCGCCTGCCGGCGGGCCTCGTCCAGATGCTTGGCCAGGAGCGCTATCGCCTCTTCGCTGTCATCGGTCAGGAAGGCCTCCAGGATCGAGAGGTGCTCGCGGATCGTGGTGCCGATGCGGTCCGGGTCGAGGAAGTCCTGCATGCGCACCACACGGATACGCTCGTTCACCAGCTGCAGATGCCGCGGAACCGCTTCATTGCCGAATGACGCCGCCAGACCCATGTGGAAGTCCTCGTCCAGCAGCACGAAGTCGGGCTCCGGCTCGGGCATGCTCGTCAACATCGCGTCCCACTCATCGTGCAGGGCCTGGATCGCAGTTGGATCGGCACGCCCTCCCAGCTCGGCCGCCCGCTGTGGCGTTCCGAGTTCGATGATCCGACGCAGCTCGTACAGGTCGCGAATGTCCGCGAGGTTTGGGCTGCTCGGATAGAACCCACCCTCGGGGCGCCGATGGACGAGGCCCTCAGCTTCGAGCCGCATCAGCGCCTCGCGCACCGGCGTACGTGACGCGCCGAACTGATCTGCCAGCTTCACCTCGCCAAGCCGCTCGATCAGCGGATACTCGCCGAGCATCAGCGCGCGCCGCAGCTCTGCATAAACGGTGTTGCTGCGCTGGCGTCGCTGCGAGCGGTCGCTGTGCAGATCGTCGTTCATGCGCCGCCAGTCAGCTGCGGGTGGCGCATGGCGGGTCTCCGGCACTCGCTGGCCGGTTGCCCGCACTCGCTGACCGGTTGCCCGCAGGGTCGCGGCGTGCGATCTGAGCGGGCCGCTGGACGCCGGGCGGACGCTCTCCGGCAAATGCTGTCCCTGTGTACATATGCGTCCCTGAGGGGGTGCGCTTTTGTATACAACGATGTCGGCAAAGGCCCATCCACCTTCTGGAACCGTAGCGGCTGGGGTCGCTGTTGTGGAGTGGCCAGTGGCTGAGGCGCCGCTCCTCGCCGTGCGCGGATTGACCAAGGTCTTCGGCACGCTGCGTGCAAACGA
Organism: uncultured Conexibacteraceae bacterium; assembly: GCA_963785385.1. Lineage (GTDB taxonomy): Bacteria > Actinomycetota > Thermoleophilia > Solirubrobacterales > Solirubrobacteraceae > Palsa-465. Next base: position 19,188 of record CAWAVA010000013.1, read on the forward strand.
CGATGTCAATTTCACCGTTCGCGCAGGCGAGGTTCACGCGCTTCTGGGCGAGAACGGCGCCGGCAAGAGCACGCTCGTGAAGATGCTCTACGGCGTCTACCGCCCAGACGGAGGCGAGATCGCGATCGGCGGGCGGACGGTGGCGATCAGCTCGCCGGCGGTCGCGCGCGACTTTGGCCTCGGGATGGTTTTCCAGGACCTCCGGCTCGTGCCGGCGCTGACCGTCTGGGAGAACGTCGCGCTGCACCAACGAGATACGGGGCTTGTGCTCGACCCGCAGACGATCCAGCGGATGATCGCCGCGGAGTCGGAGCGATACGGGCTGGATGTGCATCCGCGGGCCAAGGTTGCCGACCTCTCGATCGGAGAGTGGCAGCGCGTCGAGCTGGTCAAGGTGCTGCTTGCCGGCGCGCGTGTCCTGATCCTGGACGAGCCCACCAGCGTGCTGACGCCCGAGGAAGTTGACGGGCTGTTCGGCGTCGTTCGCCGTCTCCGGGAGGAGGGCTCGGGCGTTGTGATCATCACCCACAAGATGCGCGAGGTTCGCGAGATCTCGGACCGCGTCACCGTGCTGAGAGCGGGACGCGTGGTCCTCTCCGACGTGGCCACGTCGAGCATCAGCAGCCCCGATCTGATCACAGCGATGGTCGGAAGCAGCGTCGAGGAGGTTCACAACACGCATGCGCGCGCCGTGACCGGCAATCCGGCACTCGAGCTGCACGATGTCGTGGTCCAGGGCATCGGCCACGGTTCGGGCCTGCGCGGTGTGAGCCTCGAGATTCGCCCAGGGGAGATCCTTGGCATCGCCGGGGTTGCCGGCAATGGCCAGCGCGAGCTGACCGATGTCGCAATCGGAGCGAGCGTCCCCGACGCCGGCGAGGTGCGGGTCGGTGGTGAGCGGATGCGAACCGGCGACACCCGCGCCTTCCGTCGCGCCGGTGTGGTCTCGGTCGCAGGCGATCCGCTGCGCGAATTCGTCGTTCCAGGGCTGAGCATCGCCGAGCACGCCGCCCTCTGGGATTCGATGGCGGACAAGCGTGCGTTGCGCTTCGACATCCGCGGCGCCACGCGCAGGCTGGTGGAGGCCAACGAACACACGAAGTTGAACATCGCGTCGTCCGATCGTCGGCTGGCGCTGCTGTCGGGCGGCAACATCCAGCGTGTACTGCTGACGCTTGCGCTCAGTGAGGACGCCGAGGTCGTTGTCGTCTCATATCCCACACGCGGGCTCGATGTGCTCACCACCGAGGTCACGCGCTCGCTGCTGCTGGCGGCCCGCGAGGCCGGTGCGGCCGTGCTGCTCGTGTCCGAGGACCTCGACGAGCTGCTGGCCCTGTCGGACCGGATCGCGGTGCTCGCACACGGGCATTGCACAGGCATCGTCGATGCGGCCACGGCCGATCGGCAGTCGCTGGGGCATCTGATGACCGGTGGGGCAGATGGCGACTGAGGCATCAGCCCCGGAAGCTCCGGCAACGGCATCCAGGCAGACACTGCCCGAGCTGTTGGGGAAGCTGAGCCGCTCGACCGGCCTCAGGCGCCTCCTCCTGACGATCGGGATGTATGTGATCTCGCTGGGGATCTTCGGCGCGATCGTCGCGACCCAGGGCGCGAACCCGCTCGATGTCTACAAGTCGATCGTTCAATCCGCGCTGTTCGAGTCCGGGTCGATCACGCAGATCCTGTTGCGAGCGGTACCGATCGTCCTGGCCGCTTTGGCGGTCTCGGTGCCCGCGCGCGCGGGGCTGGTCAACGTCGGTGGCGAGGGGCAGCTGATCGTCGGTGCGATTGCCGCGACCGGCGTCGCGCTCTACATCCTGCCGCACGCCGCGCAGCCTGTTGAGCTGATCGCAATGGCGGCGGCCGGCTTTGCCGCGGGCGCGGCCTGGGGCGCGCTACCCGGGGCCATGCGCGTCGGACTCGGCGCCAACGAGTCGGTGTCGACGCTGCTGCTGAACTTTATCGCCAACGACATCCTGCTCTACCTCCTCTACCAGCCGTGGAAGGACCCGGCCGGGACCGGCCAGCCCGAGAGCAAGCCTCTACAGGCCGCGGCTACGCTGCCGAGCTTCCTGAACGGACTGAATCTCGGCGTCCCGATCATGGTGGCGGTCGCGGTCGTGGTCTTCCTCGTGCTCCGCTATACGGGCTGGGGATTCGCGCTGCGAGTCGTCGGCGGCAACCAGGAGGCGGCGCGCCGCGCCGGACTTCCGGTCAAGCGTCTGATGGTGTCCTCGATCGCCGTCGGTGGCGGTCTGGCCGGCCTCGGCGGAATGCTCTATCTCTCGGGGACGCAGTTGCAGCTGCTGCCCGGTGGCACCGCCACCTTCGGTTACACCGCCTTCCTGGCAGCCTTCCTCGGCCGCCAGCAGACGGTCAAGGTTGTGCTCTCTGCGCTGCTCTTCTCGGCGATCGCGATCAGCGCGCCGGGCCTGCAGTTGAGTTATGGCCTTGACGGCAACGCCGTCGACATCCTGCTGGCGCTGGCGGTCGCGGCACCGCTGGCGCTGACCGCCACCCGCAAGCGAGCGACCTGAGTCTGGAGCTTTTGATGAACGGAGTCGAACAGGCATTGACCACCGGGATCGAGGGCGGCACCGTGATCCTCTTCCCGGCGCTGGGCGAGCTGCTCGGGGAGCGCGCAGGGATCGTGAACCTCGGCATGGAGGGTTGCATGCTCTCCGGGGCGCTCGGCGCCTATGTCGTCGGAGTTCAGACCGGCTCAGCCTGGCTTGGCGTGATCGGCGGTGCCCTGGCGGGATCGATCATCGGGCTCATGCACGCCTGGCTCGTGGTCAAGCGCGGGGCTCATCAGCTTGCGAGCGGCCTGGTTCTGTGGTTCCTCGCGGTCGGGCTCACATCGGTACTCGGCGCCGGCTACGTCAGTGATTCGGTCACGCCGCTGCCGGTGGTGAACATTCCGCTGCTTTCGAAGATCCCCTGGATCGGGCCGATCTTCTTCGAGCACGACCTGCTCGTGTACGCGAGTTACGTGCTCGTCGGCGTGATCTGGTGGATCCTGCAACGCACCCGCACCGGGCTTGTGCTGCGGGCCTGCGGCGAACGGCCAGAGGTGGTGGCGGTGGCGGGCCGTCGCCCGGACCGAGTGCAGATGGGGGCCGTGATCATCGGCGGCGCCCTTGGCGGCATCGGTGGTGCACAGCTGTCGGTCGCCTACGTTGATAGCTGGTTCGACAACATGACCAACGGCTACGGGTTCATCGCGGTCGCGGTCGTGCTGTTCGCCGCCTGGCGGCCCCTGCGGGTGATGCTGGGCGCCTACGTCTTTGGTGTGGCGCTCGCGGCGGCCTCGGTGCTCCAGGCCCACAACGTGCAGATCAACCAGTACCTGCTTGACGCCGTGCCGTATCTGGTGACGCTGCTCGCGCTCGTGTTCTTCGCACGGATGGGGAGCTCTCAGACACCCGAGGGTCTTGCTCGGGCGCTGAACAACACGAGCTAACAGGAGGTCGGAAGTGTGCCGCCGCGATGCGTGCGATGCGGGTCCTGCCGACTCGCCGAGGGCACGCTCGCAGCAGTTGGAGCCGAGTCCGCGTGGCTCGGTGTCGGTCACGGGCGCCCGGATCCGGATGTCCGTCCTGTCTCGAATCTCAAGCGACAGCTGAAAGGTTGGTCTGTTATGGAGGAACGTCAAATCTCGCGCCGCCCAGGGAGGGCACGCAGCCGGCTTGGCCGGATCGCAGGCGCGGCTGCCGTGGCCGGCGCGCTGGCCGTCGCGGCCCTGCCAAACGCGGCAGCGGCAGCCGTCAAGGCCCACAAGGCAGCTGCCGAGCCGTGGGCGAATGCGGGCACGGTGGGCTTCATCACCGTCGGCTCGAACTCCGACGAGGGCTACAACGAGGCCGTCTACCAGGCCGCGATGCGGGTCAAGAAGGACCTCGGAATCAAGGTCCTGACCGCCGCCAACGTGCCCGAGACCCAGCAGGTGACGACCGTGATGCAGCAGATGGCCGACGCCGGCGCGAAGGTGATCTTCGCAACCAGTTACGGCTACCAGTCCTACGCGTACGCGTTTGCGCTCTCACATCCGAGTGTGCTGGTACTCCATCAGGGCGGTACCTACACCAAGAAGTTCCCGGCCAACCTCGGGACGTATTTCGGCGAGGCCTACGATCCGGTGTCGCTCGGCGGGATGGCTGCCGGGGCCGCCACGAAGAGCAACAAGCTCGGCTTCGTGTACGCGTTCCCGATCCCGCAGACAGTCGACAACGTCGACGCGTTCGAACTGGGTGCGCAGAAGGTCAACCCGAAGGCGAAGACCTACACGGTCGCCACCTCCGAATGGTGCGACCCGCTCAAACAGAAGTCGGCCGCGTCGGCACTGATCTCGGTCGGCGCCGACGTGATCACCCAGCATCAGGACTGCCAGGCAACGGTGATCAACGCCGCCAAGGCCGCCGGCATCAAGGTCGTGGGTTACCACTACGACGCGGAGGCGATGGATCCGGCGGGCTGGCTGACTGGCTCGGTCTGGAACTGGGCCCCGCTCTATGAGTCGATCATCAAGACCGCTCGCGCCGGCAAGTTCACAGGCTCCAAGTACAACGCGAACTTCATCGGCACGTTCGCCGACCACAACAACCCGCTGACTCTGGCGCCGTTCGGGAAGTCGGTGCCGGCCTCGGTCAAGCCGAAGATCGCGGCCTTCGAGAAGCAGCTCAAATCCGGTGGCTCGATCTTCAAGGGCCCGATCTACTGCAACAACGGCAAGGTGCTGGTGCCGAAGGGCAAGATCGCGACCCCTGCCCAGATCAACAAGTTCACGTGCTTCGTGAAGGGCGTCATCGCCAACTCATGAGCAGCACGCAGATCAACTCGGTTGGGCGGGCGGTGACGTCCGCCCAACCGTATGCGTGGCCGTTTCACGGGCGCCTCGACGCAACCGGGTGTGCGCTCGTGGCGTGCGTCGATCCCGCCTGGCGTGTGACCGGTTCGGCAAGTGACGCGAGCGACTCAGCCCTCAGGGCGATCGCCGCGGCGCTTTGCACCGCGGGCGGGCGGGTGATAGCCGTGACGCGGATGCCGAGCCGCCGGCCCGCCGGGATCGAGGGCCACGTGGAGGCCGTGGCAGGGTGGCCGAGCGGACTCGCGGCTGAGGCTCAGGTGCAGGCCGCTGGGACCAGTGCGTTCTACGGGAGCGAGCTGGATACGCTGCTGCGGGCTCGCGGCTGCCGCGATCTGCTGATGGCCGGGTGGGGGCTTGAGGGCCCCGTGCACTCGACCATGCGAGCGGCGAACGATCGCGGCTACGAATGCCTGCTGGTCGCGGATGCATGCACCTCGCTGTCCCCGGAGCTCGCCTTCTCGGCATGCGAGATGGTCCGCTTCTCCGGCGGGATCTTTGGAGCGTTCGCCGACGCGGCGAATGTCATCGAGGCGTTGACGGGGTCTGGCCCGGACGCCCACGACAGATAGGAACAGGAATGAGCGACATGCCAGACCCAACTCCACGCGTTTCCGCGGAGCCGTACGACTGGCCGTTCGACGGAAGCCTCGACCCGACCCACACGGCGCTGATGCTGATCGACTGGCAGGTCGATTTCTGCGGGCCGGGAGGCTACGTCGATCGCATGGGATATGACCTCAACCTGACACGCGCCGGCCTCGAGCCGGCCGCGGCAGTACTCGCGGCGTTCCGTGAGTGGGGTGGCACGGTTATCCACACCCGCGAGGGGCATCGGCCGGACCTATCCGACTGCCCGCCCAACAAGCTGTGGCGCTCCAAGCAGATCGGAGCGGGGATCGGAGACCCAGGTCCCGCAGGCCGGATCCTCGTACGCGGCGAGCCCGGCTGGCAGATCGTCGATGAGGTTGCCCCGATCGACGGAGAGATCATCATCGACAAGCCCGGCAAGGGAAGCTTCTACGCCACGGACCTGGACCTGATCCTGCGTAACGCGGCTATCACGCACATCGTCTTCACAGGGATCACGACCGATGTCTGCGTGCACACCACGATGCGCGATGCGAACGACCGTGGATACGAGTGCCTGCTCCTGTCAGATTGCACAGGTGCGACTGACACCGGCAATTACGACGCTGCCCTGAAGATGGTCACGATGCAGGGCGGCGTGTTCGGGGCGATCGCACCGTCCAGCGCCCTGCTCGAGACGTTGCTCGCGTGCAACCGGCGGTCAACGGCCGCCGCATGACGGACGTCAACCGGCCCGAGGTCCTGGCCGAGGTCACGGCGGTGTTCGAGCGCTACGAGGCGGCGTTTCAGTCAAACGACATAGCGGTCCTCGACGAGCTGTTCTGGGATGACCCGAGGGTCGTGCGCTTCGGTGCAGCTGAGGTGAACTACGGGGCTGAGGAGGTGCGCGCCTACCGCGCCGCTCAGTCCGGCGATGATCTTGCGCGGACGCTGAGCCGCACCACGATCACGACGTTCGGCGACTCGATGGCGACTGCGTTCATCGAATTCCGCCGCCTGCGTTCGGGCGTGGAGGGCCGGCAGTCGCAGACCTGGATCAGAACGGACGCCGGCTGGCGGGTCGTCGCCGCGCACGTGACCGATCTGAATGGGGTGCAGGCATGAGTCTCACGGTCGCCGGGCTGCTGGATGACTACCGTTCGGGACGTCGGCGTCCGACAGAGGTGGCCCAGGAGGTCGCGCGGATGCTTGAGCGCGCGGATGAGCCGATCTGGATCAGGACGGTCGGGTCCGATGCGTTGATCGCCGCCGCCGCGGCTCTGGAGCGCCAAGACCCCGGCGACATGCCTCTCTACGGCGTCCCCTTTGCGGTCAAGGACAACATCGATATCGCCGGGCTGCCCACCACCGCTGCGTGCCCGCGCCTGGACGAGCCGGCCGGCGATACGGCAACCGTAGTTGAGAGTCTTTTGGCCGCCGGCGCGCTGCTCGTCGGCAAGACGAACATGGACCAGTTCGCCACAGGCCTGGTGGGGACGCGCAGCCCCTATGGGGCGCTCTCGTCGGTGTTCGACGAGGAGCGCGTGAGCGGTGGTTCGAGTTCCGGCTCCGCCGTCGCTGTCGCTCGCGGCCAGGTCGCTTTCGCGCTGGGCACCGACACCGCCGGATCGGGCCGGGTTCCAGCCGCGTTCAACGGGCTGGTCGGATGCAAGCCGACGCTCGGCCTGCTGAGCACGGAGGGCATCCTGCCGGCCTGCGAGAGCCTTGATTGCGTGAGCATCTTCACACACACGGTCGCCGATGCCGCCACCGTCCTCGAGGTTGTCGAAGGCTATGTGAGTCGCGATCCGTGGAGCCGTCCGGCCCGAGCACCGCTGCGCGCTCGCAGGGGAGTGCTCGGGATTCCGATGCGGGCACAGGCGGAGCTCGACGAGCCCGAGGCTGAGCGCGCGTGGAGCGCCGCGCTTGATCGTGCGGCGGGCCACTGGCAGCTTGAACCCGTCGACATCAGCCCGCTTCTCGAGGCGGCCCCCCTGCTCTACGACGTCTGGGTCGCGGAGCGGACGGCCGCAATCGGAGATCTGATCGCGCGCTCGCCCGAGGGTCTCGACCCGACCGTGAGCGAGATCATCTCGGCCGGCACGCGACGCACCGCCACGGAGGTGTTCGACGCGATCCACGCTCTCGCTCGACTGCGGCGTGCGGCCGAGCCGATCTGGCGGCAGGTCGACGCCCTCCTGCTGCCGACCGCGCCCCTACATCCGACGCACGCGCAGGTCGCCGCCGAGCCCGTGGCCACAAACGCCCGCCTCGGGAGGTACACGAACTTCGTGAACCTGATGGACCTCGCGGCGCTCGCGCTGCCGGCCGCGGAGCGCTCCGATGGGCTTCCCTTCGGCGTCAGCCTGCTGGCGCCGGCCTGGACCGACGCGCGACTGCTCGAGCTGGGCGCTGAGTGGATGCAGGAGCCGCCTCTGCAGATGCCCGAGCCGAGCGCAACCGTGATCGCGGTTGCGGGGGCGCACATGTACGGCTTGCCGCTCAGCTCTCAACTCACCGATCAGGGCGCGCGACCGATTCGACGTACGCTTACGGCGCCGTCGTATCGCTTCTACGAGCTCCCAAGCCCGGGCGTCCGGCGCCCCGGGCTGGTTCGGGTACATGACGGAGGCGCGGCGATCGAGGTCGAACTCTGGGAGATAGCACCCGAGGCGCTGGGTGCGCTGCTCGGGAGGATTCCGGCGCCGCTCGCGCTGGGCCGGGTGGAGCTCCAAGACGGAAGCGACGTGACGGGCTTCGTATGCGAGGGATATGCGGTCGACGATGCGATCGACATCACAGGTCACGGGGGCTGGCGTGCGTATCTGGATACGCTGACGGCATCGTGAGCCGCGAGCCGAAAACCGTCGTCGTCCCGGATCCCTCCGCGGAGGAGGCCGTGGCCGTGATCGCTGCGATCGAGCAGTTCCTGCGCGACACCGAATCCCCGTCGGCTGCGGCTGCGGCTGCGGAGCCGGCCGTCAGCTCGTGGAGGGCCGCGGCCCTCCACGAGGGCGTCACGCGTCAGCCGTGCTCGCCCCCACCCTGGGCGTAGAGCCGTCGGCCGCCAGCGAGGGGCCAAACACACCCCTGGCCTGGATTCGGCCCCTCGGCCGGGTCGGTCAGGGCCTGCCGGCCAGGTCAGGTAGGGCGCCGCCCAGCGGGGCGAGCGCCCGTACATAAGACGGCCGGAGCAAAAAGCATGTAAGCCGGTCGGCATTTGGTAGATTTATGCGGGACCGGCTGATTCAGAGCCGATCTTCACACCTTCAACGCCTGACATCCAGAGGAACACAGATGGCATCGCACGCCTCGCTGGAAGCTGAAGAGCACGGACACGGCTCGTCGAAGCAGGGCACGCTGGAGAACCCAGAGGTTCTCCAGGACGTACCCGGGCATCTGATCCCGATCCTCCAGCACGAGTTCGACGACTTCGACACGGAGGCGGCCCGGTTCCTCCGCGGCGATACCGAAGAGGATGAGTTCATCCGGTTCCGGCTGCGTCAGGGTGTCTACGGGCAACGCCAGCCAGACGTGCAGATGGCGCGTGTGAAGCTGCCGATGGGTGGTGTCACGCCGGACCAGTTCGACGCCTTTGCCGACGCGATCGAGAAGTACGCGCCGCTGCGCAAGGGTCACGTGACCACCCGCCAGAACATCCAGATGCATCACATCCCGCTCGATCAGATGGCTGTGATGATCCGGGAGCTCGGTGAGGCCGGCCTCTCGAGTCGCGAGGGTTGCGGCAACACCGTCCGCAACGTCACCGGCGACCCCAGGGCGGGCACGCTCGAGGGTGAGCTCTTCGACATCACGCCATACGCGGGCGCTTACGTTCGCTACTTCGTGCGCCACCCGACGACACAGCTGATGCCGCGCAAGATCAAGACCGCGTTCACCGCGACCGACGCGGATAACGCGATCACGCAGATCCACGACATCGCGTTCACGCCGCGGGTTCGCGGCGACGTCCGCGGCGTTGAGATCCGCGTCGGCGGCGGCACTGCGATCATGCCGCGGCTCGCTCCCGTTCTGTACGAGTTCGTCGAGCTCGACAACGGCGACTACCTGAAGGTTTCGGAGGCTGTGTTCCGGATCTTCGACCGACAGGACTTCCTGCGCGTCAACCGCGCCCGGGCGCGAATCAAGGTGCTGATCGACAAGATCGGGATGGATGCGTTCCGCGAGATGGTCGAGGAGGAGCTGCAGGGCGACTGGGTCGCAGAGCGCGACTTCTCGATCGAGGGGCTCCGCTACGAGCACAATGAGGAGGAGAACGCCCCCGCGCGGCCGCTCAACTTCGCCTCGGCAAACGGCGACCAGCGCCAGTTCGGCCGCTTCCTGGAGAGCAATGTCCGGGCACAGCGCCAGCAGGGATTCGCGACCGTTGAGGTCACGATCGAGCGCGGCGATCTGACACCGGAGCAGCTCCGTGGACTGGCCCAGATCATGCGCGATTACACCGGTGGTTACGCACGTACGACCGCTCACCAGAACCTGGTGCTGCGGTGGGTGCGCGACGAATCGGTCTACGACGTCTGGAAGCGGCTGGGCGAGCTCGACCTAGGTGCGGCCGGAGCGGATGAGATCACCGACGTCGTCAGCTGCCCCGGGACCGACTCCTGCAAGCTCGGGATCACGAGCTCGATGGGCCTCAATCGTGCCGTCCGCGAGCGCTTGGTCGAGATGCAGATCGACGATCGGCTGACGCGTCGGATCCACGTGAAGATGAGTGGTTGCCCGAACGGCTGCAGCCAGCACCACCTCGCCAACATCGGCTTCTATGGGGCCTCGATCAAGGTCGGCGAGCACACCATTCCGGCCTACATCGCCCACATCGCCGGCTCCTACGAGAACGGCGACGTGCGCTTCGGCCATCGGCTGAAGAGCCGCCTGCCCGCCAAGCGGGTGCCGGACGCGGTCGAGCGCTGGGTCCGCTTCTATGAGGCCGAGCGCGAGCCCGGTGAGGAGTTCAACGCGTTCGCGGACCGGGTCGGCGTGCACAGCTTCGAGGAGCTCGTGAAGGACCTGGCGATGCCGATGGAGTTCTCGCTCGAGAACATGGGCTACTTCATCGACTGGACCAAGAATCAGCCGTTCCAAGTGGAGCGCGGGGAGGGCGAGTGCGCGGTTTGAGCCTGAACTCGGTAGCTGTTCCACCATCTCTACGAGTAACCTGAACAAGCTGCATGTCCGCCACCGCCCCCGATCTTGAGCGAGCCACAGCCCAGGAAGTGCTTGCCTATGCGGTCGAGAGCTTCCATCCGAAGCTGAAGACCGCCTGCTCCTTCCAGAAGGAGGAGACGGTGCTGGCGCACCTGCTCAGCGAGATCACGCCGGACGCGAAGCTGTTCACGATCGATACCGGCGTCCTGTTTCCGGAGACGCTCGCGACCTGGAAGCGCTTCGAGGAGCGCTTCGGCCTCGACATCGAGGTGATCGACGCCTCGAGCCCCGGCGCGCCGTGGACCAAGGAGAACTGCTGCGGCCAGGCGAAGGTCGACGGCCTCGAGCAGGCACTCGTCGGCGTTGAGGCCTGGATTACGGGCATCCGGCGCGAGCAGTCGCCCACGCGTGCGGACACGCGCAAGCTCGAGCGCGACGAGAAGCGCGGCATCTGGAAGTTCAGCCCGCTCGCCGACTGGAGCGACAAGGACATCTGGAATTACATCTTCGAGCACGACCTCCCGTACAACCCTCTTCACGACCACGGCTACGATTCGATCGGCTGTGCTCCGTGCACGCTCCCCGGCAGCGGCCGCGACGGTCGCTGGGCGGGGGAGGACAAGACGGAGTGCGGCATCCATCTCTGATGAGCGCCTCTACTGAATTCGAAGTGACAGAAAGCCCCAAATACGAGCTCTCGCATCTGCAGGCGCTCGAGGCCGAATCGATTTACATCATGCGTGAGGTCGCCGCCCAGTTCGAGCGGCCCGTGCTGCTGTTCAGCGGTGGTAAGGACTCGATCGTGTTGATGCGCCTGGCCGAGAAGGCGTTCCGCCCGGGTCGTTTCCCGTTTCCGGTGATGCACGTCGACACGGGCCACAACTTCCCCGAGGTGATCGAGTTTCGCGACAAGCTGGTCGAGCAGCTCGGCGAGCGGCTGATCGTCGCGAGTGTCCAGGAGTCGATCGACAAGGGGCGCGTCCGCGAGGAGACCGGGCCGCGCGCCTCCCGCAACCGTCTGCAGACGGTGACACTGCTCGATGCGCTCGCCGAGCATGGCTTCGACGCGGCCTTCGGCGGTGCCCGCCGCGACGAGGAGCGCGCCCGTGCCAAGGAGCGCGTGTTCAGCTTCCGCGACGACTTCGGCCAGTGGGATCCCAAGAACCAGCGCCCCGAGCTGTGGTCGCTCTACAACGGCCGGATCCGCAAGGGCGAGCACGTGCGCGTTTTCCCGATCTCCAACTGGACCGAGATGGACGTCTGGCAGTACATCTCCCAGGAGGGGCTTGAGGTGCCGACGATCTACTACGCGCACACGCGCGAGGTGTTCGAGCGCGACAACATGCTCTACGCACTCAATGAGCACATCCAGCTGATGGATGGGGAGTCGCCGTTTCAGACCTCAGTGCGCTACCGCACCGTCGGTGACATGACCTGCACGGGAGCAGTGCGCTCCACCGCGACGACGCTGACCGACGTCGTGGCCGAGATCGCGGCGACGCGCATCACCGAGCGCGGCGAGACCCGCGCCGACGACCGCGTGACTGAGGCGGCGATGGAAGACCGCAAACGCGAGGGCTACTTCTAGATGACACAGACCGCCGCGCGCAGCGAGCTGCTGCGCATCGCGACGGCCGGCTCGGTGGACGACGGCAAGTCGACGCTGATCGGCCGCCTGCTGCATGACACCAAGTCAATCCTCGAGGACCAGCTCGAGCACGTGGCCGAGACCTCGGAGCGTCGTGGCGACGGCTATCTGAATCTGGCTCTGCTGACCGATGGCCTGCGGGCCGAGCGCGAGCAGGGCATCACGATCGACGTCGCCTACCGCTACTTCCAGACCGGTTCGGCCGCCGGCGCCGACGCCCTCGACGAGGCGCACGACCCGCTTGCGGAGCCCGCCTTCAAGGGCGGCCGCAAGTTCATCATCGCCGACACCCCGGGCCATGAGCAGTACACCCGGAACATGGTGACGGGCGCCTCCACCGCCGACGTCTCGATCGTGCTGATCGACGCCCGCCACGGCGTGATCGAGCAGACCCGCCGCCACGCCTTCATCGCATCGCTGCTGCGAATTCCGCACCTTGTCGTGGCGGTCAACAAGATGGATCTGGTCGACTACTCCGAGCGCATCTTCGATGAGATCGTCGCCGACTTCACCGATTGGGCCACGCGCCTGCAGCTCGCGGACGTCGTGTTCATCCCGATCTCCGCGCTCAAGGGCGACAACGTCGTCGACCGCTCGACAGAGATGCCCTGGTTCCAGGGACCGTCGCTGCTCTACCACCTTGAGCACGTCGTGATCGCCACCGATCGCGACATGGACGATGTCCGCTTCCCTGTGCAGTGGGTCGTGAGGCCGATGAGCGACGAGCACCACGATTACCGCGGTTATGCGGGACAGGTTGCGGCTGGGGTGATCCGTCCGGGCAGCGAGGTGATCGTGCTGCCGAGCGGTCGTCACACGAAGGTCAGTGCGATCGACAGCTACGACGGCGACGTCGATGTCGCGTTCCCCTCGATGTCGGTCACGCTCCGGCTCGAGGACGACGTCGATGTATCACGCGGCGACATGATCGTCGACGCCGACGATGCTCCGACCGTCGCACGCGAGTTCGAGGCGATCGTCTGCTGGATGAGCGAGGAGCCGATGCGGCCCGGCGGACGCTACGTGATCAACCACACGACCCGTTCTGCGCGCGCGGTCGTCGACAAGCTCGAGTACCGGGTCGATGTCAACTCACTCGACCGCGACCATGAGGCGGCACAGCTCGGCCTCAATGAGATCGGTCGCGTGCACCTGCGCAGCAGCGCGCCGTTGGTCGTCGACCCGTACTCCCGAAATCGCACGACCGGCAGCTTCATCCTGATCGACGAGTCGACCAACGACACCGTCGGCGCCGGGATGATCCGTTCCGGTCGCTGATCTGTCCCGAACCGAGGGACGCTAGTTTCACGCCGGTGAACCAGCCGGCTGAGCACGAGGATCCCCCCGCCGCGAGGGGAGAGAAACGCACTGCCACGGTGCGTTTCCTTCCCCTCACGCGAAGCACCCTCGCCGTCATCGCCATTCCGGCGCTTGTCGGGCTTGCACTGTCCGCCATCGAGCTGAGCACGCGCAGCCTCTGGCTTGACGAGGGTGCGACCATCGCGATCGTCTCCCAGCACGGCGATGCTCTGTGGCGCGGGATCAGGCACGACGGCGGCAACATGCTCGGCTACTACCTGCTGATGCACGTGCTCATCAGCTGGTTCGGGCATGCGCTGTGGGTGCTGCGACTTCCGTCTGTGCTCGCCGACGGCGCCACCGGAGCGCTGGTCGCGATGATCGGCCTGCGGCTGTTCGCGAGCAGGCGGATTGCCATCGCCGCCGGTCTGCTCGTCGTGGTCAGCCTTCCGCTCGTTTTCTGGGGGCAGAACATCCGTGGTTACGCGCTGATGGTGACGTTCACCACCGGCTCCTTCCTGGCGCTGACGGCGATCCTGCAGACGCCCTCCGGCCGCAGCCCGGCGCGCTGGACCGTTGTCGCGTACGTGCTGAGCACGCTGGCCGCACTGTACGTCGGCTATGACGCCGCGCTGGTCATTCCGGCGCAGCTGGCACTTTTGATCGCGTTCCGCGAGCGCGCGCGCGTGGTGGTCGGTTCGCTCGTGATCGCGCTCGCGCTGTGCGCGCCGCTGCTGGTCCTGGCGGCGCAGCGCGGTTCGGGCCAGCTCTTCTGGGTCAGTCCGCTGACCCTGCACGTCGCTCACCAGGCCGCGAGCACGCTGCTCTCGGCGGGCGCGCCGCCGGATTTCCACAACACCGCGACGACGGTCGTCACTGAGGTTCTTATGTGGCTGGCGCTGATCGCCGCGCTCGGGCTTGCCGGCATGGCTGTGTGGGAGGCGCGAGATTCATCGCTCCTGTTGGTGCTCTCATGGCTCTTGATTCCGACGGTGCTGGCGCTCGCGCTTTACGCGTTCGGTGAGCCGATCGAGCTCGCCAGGATCACGATTCTGATCATGCCCGCACTGGCGTTGGTCCTGGGGTGGGGGCTGTTCAGGCCCTTCATCCCACCCGCGCTCAGCATCTTCCTGTGTGCGGTGCTGCTTGTTCTGCGCCTGGCCCAGGTGATCCCGAACTACGGCGTCTCCCCGGAGGACTGGAAGGCGGCCACGGCCCAGATCCTCTCCAACACCTCAGCCGATCAACCAGCGTGCATCGCGTTCTATCCGCAGGACGGTCGTCAGCCGTTCGACTACTACCTGCTTCGCGGCGAGCGTTCGCTCGGTGCCGCGCTCACGCCGGTGCTGCCCGCACTCCGGTGGAGCACCGTGCGGCCGTTCGTCGAGCGTTACGGCACGGTCGATGGAGCCAGATCAAGGCCGTCGCCAGACGCTGCTCACGACTGTGGCTGGTCAGCAGCCACGAGGGCCAGCGTGACGGGACGCCGGAATCGCGCGCGCACCGAGCCGGTTACGTCGCGCTCGAGCAGGCGTTTGCGCATCTCTACCCACAGAGCCGCAGCTGGAAGTTCGGTTGGTCCTCGACGGTCCACGTGCGGCTGAACCACTACTACGGCCGCAGCCACAACCCGACGTAGGTGAAGTAGCTCATCACGAGCGTCGCCGCGACGTTGATCACCATCGCTCGCCTGTAGGAGCGACCCGTCAGCGCCGCGCCGACGACGATCACCACGGGGAACGCGACGATCAGCATGCGCGGGTTCGGCGGCGTCTTGGCCGAGGTCAGGGCCAGCAGTGCCACGCAGATCGCCCACACCCAGGCGGTGCTCGGGACGCGCTCGCGGTGTTCCCAGAGCAGCCGAACCCCCAGAGCAGGAAGACCGTCCCCACCAGCGCGAGCGACGCCGTTGAGGTCGATACCGCCGGGACCATGCAGCCCGACTCCGGAGATGAACATCTGCCGGATCAGCGAACCGAACACCCGTGGGATCGCAAGCGGTGTCGTCGACTCAGACCACGCGACGTGCTGGGCCGTGTAGTCGGCGAACGGCGAGCCGGTCCAGAACCAGAGGAAGATCGCAAAACCGATCACCCCGAAGGTGGAGAGGATCGGCGCCAGCAGTGCGTGCCGCGACTCGCGGGTCCTTCCATCCGCGGTCGCGTACAACTCGGCCATGCCGCAACGGCGCACATCGGGATCGCAGACAGCGCGACCGGAGCGACGGCGGTTGAGAGACCGGCGAGGATCCCCGCCGAGACCCAGCGTTCGCGTTTGAGCAGCAGCATCGCGCCGGCGATCAGCGCTGAGCGTCAGCCCCTCCGTATAGACCATCGAGAACACGATCGTTCCCGGGGAAGAAGCACCAGAACGCGATCGCGCGGCGGGCGGCCGCCTCGCCCCACCACTGCTCGGCGAGCTGACCGATAAGCACCGTCGCGATACCGCCGCAGACGATCGCGATCAGCAGGCCGGAGCCGAAGTTGCCGATCTGCGTGACATGAGCGACGGCCCATATCGCCGCCGGGTACAGCGGCATGAAGCCGAGTGTCTGGTAGTCGCCGGGGTGATGGTTGACGCTGTGGCTCGTACCACTCGGCGGCGGTCCGCAGGTACCAGTATCCATCCCAGTTCGACACTCGAGCTCTGCAGCGAGCTGTGCTGGAGCGCAAGATCGACCGCCGCGATCACGAGGAAGACCAGCCGCGACGCGATGTAGAGCTGGAGCGTGTAGCTGACGGTCGAACTGCTGCTCAGGCCGCGCTTGAAGGTCTGCAGGCTCCAGCGGCGCGATCGGCCAGGATGCGCCTCCGAAAGCGTTGTCACGCTACGCATTCTAGGGAGCGCGCGGGATCACCGGATCGGCGTCCGGCCGCTAGAGTGCGCGCCGCATGTTCTCAAAGGTTTTGATCGCGAATCGTGGTGAGATCGCGGTGCGCATTATCCGTGCGTGCGAGGAGCTTGGTGTTGCGACGGTCGCGGTGTATTCGGAGCTCGATCGTGATGCGTTGCATGTGCGGCGTGCGGGTGAGGCGTTCCTGCTTGGGTGCTGGTCCGGCGTCGGAGTCTATCTGAACGTTGAGAGGCTGCTGGATGCGGTCGAGCGTTCTGGTGCGGAGGCGGTGCATCCGGGCTATGGGTTCCTGGCGGAGAACGCGGCGTTCGCGGCGGCATTGGAGGAGCGGGGATCATGTTCATCGGCCCGTCGGCGTCAGGCGATCGAGGCGATGGGTTCGAAGACCCGGGCGCGTGAGCTGATGGCGGCGGCCGGGGTGCCGATCGTGCCTGGGACGACCGAGCCTGTTGAGCGGTTGCGGATGCGCGGCGGATCATTGATGCGGAGATCGGTTTTCCGGTTGCGGTGAAGGCTGCAGGTGGTGGTGGCGGCAAGGGCTTCCGGGTCGCTTTGAGCGACTTCGGAGCTTGAGGATGCGTTTGAGGGTGCGGCCCGTGAGGGTGAGAAGTTCTTCTCGGACGCGACCGTGTATCTGGAGCGGTACCTGCCCGATCCGCGCCACGTTGAGGTGCAGGTCCTTGCCGACAAGCACGGCAACGTGATCCATCTCGGTGAGCGTGATTGCTCGCTGCAGCGTCGGCATCAGAAGCTGATCGAGGAGGCTCCGGCCCCGGCCGTCGCCGCTGATCCCGGGGTTGCGGGAGCGGATCGGCAAGATCGGCACCGACGCGGCGCCGGCGGTCAGCTACTCGGGTGCGGGCACGATCGAGGGGCTCTTGCAGGACGGTGAGTACTTCTTCCTGGAGATGAACACGCGGGTGCAGGTCGAGCATTGCGTGACTGAGATGGTCACCGGCATGGACATCGTCAAGGAGGGCATCCGCGTCGCGGCGGGCGAGCCGCTGTCGTTCACCCAGGATGACGTGGTGCTGCGCGGGCATGCGATCGAGTGCCGCATCAACGCTGAGGACGCATCCAAAACTTCGCGCCCGCCCCGGGCAGGATCGGTTCCTACAGCGAGCCGGCCGGTCCGGGTGTGCGCGTCGATTCAGGGGTCGGCCCGGGTCTGAGGTCTCGCCGATGTATGACCCGATGGTCGCCAAGCTGATCGTCTGGGACACCGACCGTGAGCAGGCCACCAGCCCGGATGGTGCGTGCCCTGGGTGAGTATGAGATCGGTGATCTGAAGACACTGATCCCGTTTCATGAGGCGATCCTCCAGACCCGGCAGTGGGCTCATGCGGAGACGTGCCGTGACCTGATCGAGGACCGCGAGTGGCTCAAGACCCTCGCTGGTCCCGAAGGCTGATGCAGCCGGCGCGGAGGACGGTCGGCGAAGCGGTCGCCCAGGACTACACCGTCGAGGTCTCCGGCAAACGCTTCGAGGTCAAGGTCATCGGTCCGCCCGCTGCTGCCGGGGCGGTTGCGGGCCGGGCGGGTGGGCAACCCGATCAGCAGCAGCGCCAACGCCCGCTGCCGGGCTCGCCCCGCGCGCCGTCGGCACGCTCCGCCTCCGCTGCCAACGGTCACGGCGGCGACACGCTCACCTCCCCGCTGCAGGGAACCGTCTTCAAGGTCGTGGTCGAGCAGGGCGCAGAGCGTCCAGGAGGGCGCGCTGATCTGCGTGATCGAGGCGATGAAGATGGAGAACGAGATCACCGCCCACAAGGCCGGCGTGATCACGGCGCTGTCCGTGGCCGTCGGCGCTGCCGTATCGAACGGCGACACGCTCGCCGTGATCTCCTCCGAGTGATTGCGCGCGCTCGCTGTTCATGAGGATGTGATCGTCGTTGTCTCGGGCGTCGTGGCAGACGACGTGCACCGCGGTTCGCTCCGGCGATGAGGGCTTTCGTGATCGACTCGCCGGTCCTGCCTGACGAGCTCGACGCGCTGCCCGGCACTGCTCGAGCAGGCGGGGTTCCCGGTCAGTGGTCTGCTGGCGACACACGGCGACTGGGATCACCTGCTCGGACGGCTCGCATTTCCCGACGCGTTCGCTCGGCGTCGGCGAGGCACCGCGACACGGCTGAGCAGGGAGCTCGGCGAGCCGCAGCGACGCCTGCGTGAGTTCGATGCTGAGTGGTATGTCGAAGGCCGCAGACCACTCGGCCTAGCCGACTTCCAGGCGCTGCCGACCCCCGGGCGAATCTCGATCGGCTCTGAGACCGTCAACGAGCTCGAGGTCTACCCGGCCGACGGCCACACCGGGGACGGCGTCGCCTACTGGGTGCCGTGGGCGGAGGTACTGATCTGCGGGGACTACCTGTCCCCGGTGGAGATCCCGATGATCTCGGCATGAGAGCGGCGGAAGCTCGACGGCCTATCGTGAAACGCTGCTGCGTCTCTCGCCGCTCGTCGGGCGGGCGCGGACGGTGATCCCGGGGCACGGCGCGTCCGCTGCCGAGCGAGCGGGCGCTCGAGATCCTTGGCGAGGATCTCGCCTACCTGCACGCGCTCTCCGCAGGCGGGGAGTCGACAATGCCCGCCGGTCGTCGCTCGGCCACCCAGAAGCAGATCCACGAGCGCAACGTCGCGTCAGTGGCCCTCTGAGGGCCTTCGACGTCCTCGGGCGGGTGGGCTGATCGCCAAGCCGCGGTACGAAGACGTGCACCAGCGGCCCGATCGAGAGCGCGTAGAGGACCGTGCCGACGCCGACGGTGCCCCCGAGCGACCCAGCCGATCGCGAGCACTGTCAGTTCGATGCATGTTCGCACCACTCGGATCGAATGGCCGCGCGCTGCCGAGCCCGGTCATCAGGCCGTCTCGCGGACCCGGGCCGAGCCCGGCGCCGATGTAGGCGCCGGTGGCGATGCCGTTGAGGAGCACGCCGCCCAGCATCAGCGCGATCCGCGGCGCGATCCCATGCGGCGTGGTGGAAGAGCGCGAGCATCGGGTCGATCACGAGGCCGACGACCACCACGTTGCTGACGCGTCCCGAAGCCCGGACGCTGGCGCAGCGGGATCCAGAGCAGCAGCACCGCGGCACCGACGATCAGCGCCCAGGTGCCGACGCCGAGGCCGAAGTGGCGTGAGAGCCCCTGGTGGAAGACGTCCCAGGGGTCGACGCCGAGGCCGGCCGAGCAGCAGCATGCGGTCGCTGACGCCGTACAGCACCAGCCCCGCGAAGAGCTGCCGAGCCGCCGCGGACGCGGCGGCGGGCACGCGCGGAGGTGGCGACCGTGAGCCAGGCGACGTCGATCAGCTTCGCGGCTTCGCTGAGCGTCTTGACCTCGGCGTCGGGCTTCTTCTGGCCCGCCTCGAGCACCTCGCCGTGGCGGTTGACCCAGATCACCGGGATCTTCTTCTTGATGCACGGCTCGACGTCGTGGTAGTAGCTGGCGGCGACGTGGACCCAGCCCTTCTTGCCGCCGATCCGCCGCTCGCACTCGGTGAAGTGCGCCGGGTCGGGCTTGTAGGAGCGGACCTGCTGGGCGGTCACGACGAGGTCGAAGTCGTGCGGGATGTGCCGGCGGGTCTGGCCCAGCAGCTTGTCGTCGATGTTCGAGATCAGCCCGATGCTGTACTTCTTGGCGATCTTCTGGAGCACCGGGTTGGTCTCCTTGAAGGCGGGCCAGCGCTGCACCGAGTCGGGCAGGAAGCCCGAGCGCGAGGGCTCCAGCGGCCAGCCGAGGTCCTTGGCGATCTGGACGGCGGTGCGGCGCAGCACCTCGGCGTACAGCTCGTAGGAGCCGGCCTGGATCTGCTGCTGGACCTCGTGGAACAGCGGGATGAGCTCGGCGGGCTCGAGCGTGAAGCCGTCGCGCTCGGCCTCCTTGGTGAACGCGTCGACCGCGCCGGCCTCCCAGTCGATCAGGGTGCCGTAGACGTCGAAGGTGACAAACGTGATCTGCTTGGGAATCGCCATGGAGCGGCCATGATGCCATTTTTGCGCGCACTGACCGCTCCGGTTCACGGTCGTGAACGCTCTGTGTGCGCCGCTCGGCGGCTGATGCGGCGTTCGGACGGAGTTCCCGAGAGTCGGCTGCAATGGACCTGCTCGAATATCAAGGCAAGCAACTGTTCGCGCGCCACGGCGTCCCGGTTCCCTCGGGCAAGCCCGCGCGGACTGTGGAAGAGGCGGTCGCTGCGGCGGATGAGATCGGCTACCCGTGCGCGGTCAAGGCGCAGGTGCAGATCGGCGGACGCGGCAAGCTCGGCGGCATCAAGATCGCCAACAAACGCGGAGGAGGCGCGCGAGCACGCGAGCGCGATCCTCGGCATGGACATCCGCGGCCTGACCGTCTACGAGGTCTGGATCGAGGGCGCGTCGGAGATCGCCTCCGAGTACTACGCGTCGGTCGTCTTCGACCGCGGCGCAAAGGCGCCGCTGGTGATGCTCTCGACCAAGGGCGGGATGGACATCGAGGCGGTCGCCGACGAGGATCCCGGACGCGATCGCGCGCCTGCACGTCGACCCGCTGCTCGGCTTCCAGGACTTCCACGGCCGCCGGCTGGCGTTCGAGGCCGGCGTCGACGCCGACGTCGTGCGCCCGGTCGGCGCGATGCTCGAGAAGCTCTACGACGCGTTCGTCGCCGAGGAGGCGACGCTGGTCGAGGTCAACCCGCTGATCATCACGCCCGAGCGCGCAGGTCAGGGCGCTCGACGCGAAGGTCACGCTCGACAACAACTCCCTGTTCCGTCACCCGGAGAACGCCGAGCTGCGCGACCTCTCGGCCGAGGATCCGCAGGAGCGGATGGCCCAGGACCGCGGCCTGACCTACGTGAAGCTCGACGGCAACATCGGCATCCTCGGCAACGGCGCCGGGCTGGTGATGTCGACGCTCGACGTCGTCAAGGGCGCCGGCGGCGAGCCCGCGAACTTCCTCGACGCCGGCGGCGGCTCGAAGGCCGACGCGATCACCAGCGCCGTCGAGGTGATCCTCTCCGACCCGAAGGTCAAGGCCGTGCTGTTCAACATCTTCGGCGGCATCACCCGCTGCGACGAGGTCGCCACGCGGCCTGATCGAGGCGTTCGACAGATCAAGCCGACGGTCCCGTTCGTCGTCCGCCTCGACGGCACCAACGACGTGGAGGGCCGCGCGATGCTGGCCGAGGCGAACCTCCCGAACGTGTACACCGAGGCGACCATGGACGGCGCCGCCGCCAAGGTCGTCGAACTGGCGAAGCGCCCGATGAGCATCCTCATCGATAAGAACACGCGCCTGGTGCACGACCGGCATCACCGGCAGCGAGGGCACGTTCCACACGCTGCGCAACCGCGACTACGGCACCAACGTCGTCGCCGGCGTGACGCCCGGCAAGGGCGGCCAGGACGTCGACGGCATCCCGGTCTTCAACACGATCCACGAGGCGGTGGAGAAGGAGGGCGCCAACACGGCGATGATCTTCGTGCCGCCGCGGTTCGCCGCCGACTCGATCCTCGAGGCCGAGGACGCCGGGATCGAGCTGATCATCGCGATCACCGAGGGCATCCCCGCCCACGACGAGCTGCGCGCCTACAACATCATCAAGAAGAACGGCCGCTCGCGCCTGATCGGCCCGAACTGCCCGGGGATCCTGTCGCCGGGCAAGGCGAACGTCGGGATCATCCCGGCGTCGTTCTTCAAGGAGGGCAACGTCGGCGTCGTCTCGCGCTCCGGGACGCTGACCTACCAGGTCGGCAACGAGCTGGCGCTGCAGCGGCTTCGGCAACTCGACGATCGTCGGGATCGGCGGCGACCCGGTTCCGGGCACCGACTTCATCGACGTGATCGGGCTGTT
Source organism: uncultured Conexibacteraceae bacterium (assembly GCA_963785385.1). Taxonomy (GTDB): domain Bacteria; phylum Actinomycetota; class Thermoleophilia; order Solirubrobacterales; family Solirubrobacteraceae; genus Palsa-465. The sequence continues at coordinate 41,413 of CAWAVA010000013.1, forward strand.
CCAGGATGACCCGGAGACCGAGCTGATCGTGATGTGCGGCGAGATCGGCGGCGACGCCGAGGAGCGGCCGCCGAGTTCATCGCCGAGCACGTGACCAAGCCGGTCGTCGGCTACATCGCCGGCTTCACGGCGCCCCCCGGCAAGCAGATGGGCCACGCCGGCGCGATCGTCTCCGGCTCCCGCGGCGCCGCGGCGGCGAAGGCCGAGGCGCTCGAGGCCAAGGGCGTCAAGGTCGGCCGCACCCCGACCGAGGTCGCCGAGATCGCGATGGAGACGCTCGGCGAAAAAAAAAGGGGGGGGGGGGGGGCTAAGCTGGGAACACCATGACCTCCGGCAAGCCCGATCTCGTTGGCGCGCGGTGCGCCGTCGCTTGACATCGTTGATGTCGAGGGTCTGAAGGCAGCCGCCGCAGACCGCCTTCACCCAGGATCCGGGCGGAGGCTGACTGGGTTGCACGGCACACCTCTGGTCGGATCCGTGCCTGCTGCGTGAGTGGATCGCG
>CAWAVA010000014.1:0-37504 GCA_963785385.1 uncultured Conexibacteraceae bacterium
CACACGCGCCACCGATCTGCGCCGCGCGCGCCGCACCCTCAGACACGGCACCGAGCGAGTTCTTGTTGAAGGCGCCCTCGTAATGCAGGACGTACACGAGCACATCGCTCATCAGATCAGCTTCCTTTCCTCAAGCCACGCGACGATCTTCTCGACCGTCTCGTCGGTGTTCTCGTCCTCAATGATCTGGCCGGCGGCCTTGGCCGGCGGGTCATGAAACTCGCCACACTGCACACGCGAACCGTCCCCGCCGACCAGCGACACATCGATCCCCACGCCAGCAGCATCAACGGTCTCAAGCGGCTTCTTCTTCGCGCCCATGATCGCCTTCAAAGACGGATAGCGCGGCTCGTTGATCGCGTCACCGACCGAGATGACAGCGGGAAACCTCACACGCACCGTGTCATAGCCATACTCGGCCTGACGCTCCAAACGCAGCGCGTCACCCTCAACGTCGAGCTTGATCACCTGCGTCAGCGACGGCATCCTCAAATGGTCCGCCACGACCGCGCCGATCGTGTAGCACTCACCATCATCGGACTGCTGGCCCAACAGCACCAGATCCGGGGACTCCTTCTCGAGTGCCTTCGCCAACGCATAACCGGTCGCGGCAACATCCGAACCGGCAAGCGCATCATCGGTCAAATGCAACGAGCGGTCAGCACCCAAAGAGACCGCCTTATGCAACGCCCGCACCGCGGACTCCGGCCCCATCGTCACCGCCACGATCTCATCAACCTCCACATGACCGCCCTCGCGCAGCTGCATCGCAGCCTCAATCGCATGCGTGTCATACGGATTCAGGTTCTTCTCACCCGATCGGTCCATCCGCCCCGTCGACAGATTGATGCGCTTCTCGACAGCGGCGTCCGGTACCTCTTTGACCAGGACGCAAATCTTCAAAGGTGCCTCCTCACATTTACTCGTGGACAACTGGAGCCTCGTCGGCGTCAGTGCATGTAGTCAGCCTGCCAGCCGACCGGACTCAATTTGGCCGCCCTATGCCGGACCTGCACTCGTTCATTAGCAACCGAGCCAGCGCCGGTGAGGTGCATTCACGCGCGTCCGGCCGTCCGCGATGCGGTATGCGAGAACCCCTTGCGCATGATCTCTCCGGGGGTGAGACCTCTTGATACGTCCGCCCTGATTGGCGCCAGCGGCCTAGTGCTCCGAGCCCGCTGACAATTCTGTGCTCCGGGCGTTTTCTGCATCGTCGCCGCCAGCTCTAGACGGCGGGCATATGGCGGGGCGATCAATAGGGCCCCGCGCTCCGAGCTCTTTGATCTGATCACGAAGAAGAGTATACTTTATTAGGCCTATGGTCGTGGAGGAGATCGGCGGCGTGTGGGCCAGTGTCGGGGTCGCAGTCAGCGTGCACACAATGGCATGTTGGCCGCTGGTGACTCACGGCACCACGGATCAACAGAAGCGGTGGCGGCCAGACATGCTGGGCGGTGCGCTGCTTGGCGACTACTGCCTGTCCGAGGCCGACGCCGGGTCTGACCCAGCGGCGATGCGTGCACGCGCGATGCGGGTCGATGCGGCTACCGGGTCACCGGCTCCAAGGCCTGGGTCACGCATGGCGGCGAAGCGGACTTCTACACCCTGTTCGCGCGGACCGGCGACGGCAAGAAGGGCGTCTCGTGCTTCCTGGCACCGGGTTCCGGCGCCGGACTCTCGCCTCACCCGCCCGAGCACAAGATGGGCCTGAGGAGCTCGACCACCGCGACACTCGACTTCGACGGCGTTGAGCTCGAGCACGACCGCTTGATCGGTGCGGAGGGCTCCGGCCTTGCGATCGCACTGAGGGCCGCTCGACTCCGTTCGCCTCGGAATCGTCGCGGTGCCCAGGGGCCATCTACGTGGCCGCCCAGCTGCGACATGGCCAAGTAACCCTCAGTGCGTATGGGCGCGTCATCGAGGAGCTGGAGGACAGGCCGCGCATTGCGGCTGAGGAGGCAATCCAACAAGCCCGCACTCGCAGAAACCGAACTGGTCCGGCTCCTGCGACTGAGGTCCTTTAGCTCCAGCGCCGGCATTAGCTCTCTGGGATCTCGAAGCGCATTCCAGCCGATCATTGACATGGGTGACCTGGATGCCTATCGGGGCAGAGTGTATGGCGCGCTGGCGTAAAGCACGACGGGACTCAATCGAGGTGGAGAGATCCGCTTCCATGCTCGGCTCCTATCGCTTTCAGCTGCCGCCTCCTGCGGCCCCTTCTTTCTTCAGCTCGTGAGCACCTGGCTAGACACTGCGCCCTCGGCGACGGTGCCACTACCGGCGTCTTGCCCGAAAGGCAAGCTGACCCGCATCCTCGATCAGGACGCGTGCGCGGCGTACAACGCAGCGCACGCGCAAAACTGCGAATCGAACGGCAGGTGGTATCGCGAAACGCTCAAACCCAACACGAACACGGAAGCCGGCAAGCGTACGGTCAGGCTCACCGGAGCTGGCCGCGAAGCTATGGGAGCGCGGCGCGGGAGCGCGAGTGGACTGATGTTTCAACCTCGCACCGGTGAACGGTTGAACGACCGAAACCTCCGCCGTGTGCTCGATCGGTCGACCAGAGACGGGCCTGATCGGGGTGGCTTCCACACCTCCCGCCACACCCACGGCTCGATATTGCTCGACCAAGGCTAGAGCATCGCGGATGTTGCCGATCGGCTCGGGCATGCCAACCCAGCGATCACCTCTGAGCGGCCTGAAGAACTATGAGACGGGGTTGCGCACTCTCACTCGCACCGACGCTCCGGCCCGGGCGCATCACGCCCACGGCCAAGGCAGCTATCGCACTCGTCATCGACCGCCCGCTGAATGATCAGCCGGGCACCGAGCCTGGCGAGCTCACCAAGCATCTTCTGCTGGTCATCAACCAACCGCTTATCAAGCAGCTTATCGATGTCGGCTTTCTATCTCCGTCGACGGCGGTAAAGTGCGTCTCACGGCGTAGGCCTCCTTCTTCGTCTTGCAGGACTTGAGCGAACCTACGCCATCTCTCCGACAGCAGCCAACCGGCCACTTACAGCAGTCCTGAGCCGCAACCTTTATATCAGTTGTAGTCAGAGATTGAGAACCCACTACCGGTCAACGTGCCAGGAGTTGCCCCGGTTGTTGACAAGTCGAGCATTCCGGTCCCGGCCTGAGACGCTTGGAGGTTCGTGAAGGTACTTGTGGAGGCGTACCCGGTGGCTGGAGACCCAGACGGCGTCTCGACGATCCATTCGGCAGTTGTGTTGCCTGAGCCCGTATAGCTGACTTGGACGGCGAACCCCTGACCGCTCGTGGCGTCGTTCAGGCGTGACTTCCCATTGCCCACTGGTGATCTGCCAAATGGTTACGTTGATCGAATCGCCCGCTGCAGCGTCGAACTGATCTTGAACCGGACCGGGGACCGTATCCCACCACGCCTCGTACGAGGTCGTCCCGTTAGCTCGCAGCTAGCGCCGTTATTCCAGCCTGAATAAGGTTGGTCGTACCGTATCCGTCAATCCCTATCCAGGGCATGACGTCTTTCTGAGGACTGCTGTTCACCGTCGGTACAGTGAAGGTGCCGGAGACGGATGTGAAGGCGCTTGAGGACTGCTCGACGTAGCCTGCCCAAATGCTGTTAGTGGTGCTGCTGTCAACGGTGGTATCTGGGGCTGGTGTCGCTTGGTGCGATCTCCATGTTGAAGGTTTCTTGGGTTGTGGCGGGGCTGCTTTGGCTGTCGGAGACGCCGATGCTGAATTGGTAGTGCCTGATGCGGCGGTGGGGGTGCCGTAGATCGTGCCGTCGTTGAAGTGCAGGCCGGCGGGGAGCGATCCGGACAGGAAGGAGATGCTGTAGGGGGCTTGACCGCCCTGCGCGACGATCTGGCCGTTGTAGCTCTGCCCCTGGATCGCGGTGAGGGTCGTCGTCGTGAACGCGAGCGGCGCTAGCGCAACGTTGAGCGTGAAGGTTAGGGCCAGGGATGGGACGTTGCCTGCGGCGTCCGCGACGGTGATCTGTGGGTTGAAAGTTCCGCTCTGCGTTGGGGTGCCGGAAAGCACGCCGGTACTGGAGAGGCTCAGTCCGCTTGGCAGCCCGGTGGCTGACCAGATGTACATCGCGGGGCGGTCCTGGGGCGGGAACTCCATTGCGGTGCCGCCTGTGGCGGTCAGCGTCTGAGTGCTGTAGGCAACTGTGTCTTGGCCGCTGTTGAGGCTGGCGGTCGTGATTTGTAGCGGCGGGAAGGTCACCGTGATCGTGTAGTAGGCGCTTACGGCTGCGGTGTCGCCGGTTGAATCGCCAACCGTGATCTGGGCGGTGTAGGTGCCTGTGGTGGTAGGGGTGCCTGAGAGAGCCCCGTCGCTTGAGAGCGACAAGCCGTTTGGGAGGCCGGTGGCTGACCACTGGTAGTCGGTGGGTTGGCCGCCGGTCGCGCTCATGGTCTGGCTGTAGGCCTCGCCGTAGATCCCGTCGCTCAGGCTCTGGGTGGTGATGCTCATCGGGGGGACACCGACGGCGAGCGTGAGGCTGCGGCTCGCGGGGCTGTTTGAGCACTGGCTGTTGGTGGCCCGCACCCTGAAGGTGCTCTGGGTCTCTTCGGTGCTTGCGTCCGGGGTTCCAGAGAGTGTGCCTGCGCTTGAGAGGCTGAGGCCGCTTGGCAGGCTTCCGGAGCTGATCGTCCATGACCAGCTCCCGCCGGTGACGCCCGCGGCGCTGAGGGTCTGGCTGTAGGGCTCGGTCGCCGTGGCCGAGTTCAGGCTGCTTGTCTGGATCGTGATGTGGCTGCAGTCGACCGCTGGTGGTGTGGGCGTCGTGGTCGTGCCTGTGGGTGTCGTGTGGGTGCCCCCTCCCCCACTCTTTTTCGTGGGGATTGTGGCGATCGCGTAGCCGACGATCTTGCCGCGCAGTCCTTTGGGGCGGAGCTTGCCGGTGTATCTCTGTAGGCCGCCGGCGCGGTACTTGTAGTGGCCGGCGTCTCCGAGCGCGTAGTGCTTCTTAGTGGTGACGATCCAGTAACCCCCACCGTTCGGGGTGCCCTTGATCCCGGTGATCCGGCCGGCGTAGCGCTTGCCGGCTTCTGACCCGTGGCGCTTGGCCTTTCCGTAGGCGAATACCTGGCCGGTGGAGGACACCAGCCAATAGTTCTTCGGCTGAGCCGCCGCTGCGATGCTGGGCAGCGCAACCAGCACCGCGAGTGCGGCTAGGAGGCTGATCAGCGTCTTGCGGGGGATCGAGGCCATTGGATCTCAATTTAGGTGCTCGTCGCGACGGCTTTCTCCCCGGCGGACATCGATGCCACCGGGGAGAGGCCCTTGTTCTGGGCGTCGCCGCCATTCATCGGTGATCTGGCGGCGTTGCTATTGCCTGAGTTACGCCACGTGGAACCTCAGTGCGTTCGAGGTGGCGCCGCGGAATCCCCATCCTGCTTGCGTGGGGATCTTGATCCGAACCCGGTAGGTGAGTCCGGCGTTGCCCCGGGCGACCGGATAGCGGATCACGAATGCGCCATGCGTGTTGGAGCGGCCCGGTTTGAACGGTTCCCACCCGTTGCGTCTGGCCGATGATCGTGTATTGCATCTGCACGAGCGCGCCCTTGGCGTCGATCGAGCCGCCGAGGATGCGGCCGGTGATTCGCATGTTTTGCCCGACCCTGACAATCCGGGAGGCGTGAACGCGGAGCCTTCCGGCGGTTGTGGTGTCAAATGCGGAGTCCGCGCCCTTGGTTGCACCGGTCAGGCCGAGGTAGACGAGGTCGACCCGCCGGTCGGGTCCGGCTGCCAGCCGGTAGCTGAACCTTCCGCGGGGTCCGGTTGTCTCGGTATGCGCGAGGCGCACCTGGTCGGTTGCGAGGTTGGTTGTGTAGATATCGACCGTTCCGCCGGCGATCGGCGTCTTCGTTGTGGTGTCCGTGAGCGTTCCGGTGATCTCGGTCTCTTGCCCGTAGTTGGCGGGCAGAGCCTCGGCCCGTGGCGCGCTGGTGATCAGCGTCCCGCAAGAGCGCTGTCGAACCGCGAGGGGTTCTACCGGCGGCCGACTTCCGCTTGATCTTCTTGTGCTTCCTCGGGGCCGCCTTGCATGCGGTTCGGGTCCACTTGGCGACGGTCGCAACGGTGGTCGGTGCGACTGGGTTGGCTGTGGTGCCGTTCAGCGATGCCGGCAGCGTGGTCTGCACGGCACCCGCGGCGACCCACTTGCCCGTCTTCGCTGTCGAGGTGATCGATGTGTCATCCCCGGTGGTGGACCACCCGGACACGACCGTGGGGTTCTGGCCCAGCTGTCCGGGGGTGACGATCTCCTGTGTGCCGTTCTCGGCGGTCGTGATCGTGGCGGTGACGCCCGCGTTGGTTGTCGCGGTGGCTGTGAGCTTGATCTTGTCGTTCACTCCGGGGAACACGCCGGGGTTGACGGTGAGGTTCCAGGTGCCGGTGTTTTGGTCCAGCGTGGCGTATGCCATGTTCCCGTCGGCCGGGTTGCTCGTGAGCTCACCGCCGGTGTAGACGGTGCCGGTGTTCTCATCGGTGGCCTGGACCGCTACCTGCTTGATCCCTGAGCCACCGGGGCTGCGCAGGTCTAGCTGGATGATGTTCGCGGCGGAGCCCTTGTAGCCCTGGGGCTCGAAGTGCCCGAGGGCCTGATCGGGGTCGATTGCGAAGTTGTAGGTGCCGAGCTCGTAGGTGTCGATCGGGCTGGCTGAGTCAGCTGCGGAGCAGTCGAGTTTCCCGCCGGGCGCCTCCACGGTGGCGGCAAAGGTCATTCCGTTGTTGCTGTCGATGTCTTGCGGGTCGGCGAAGGTGGTCCATGACGAAGTAGGCATCGTTACACCGGAGCAGGTGATCGACGTGATCGGAGCTGCCGCGCCGGTGTCATCCGCAGTGATGCGGACCGTTTGTGAGGACGAGTACCACGTCGTCTGGGATGGGCCGTCGCTGTAGGCGCAGCCGCCGTTGTCTATCACTGAAGCGATGCCGCAACGTCCTGGCGTCGGCGTCGACTGCGGTTGTCCCGGACTTACCGGCCATGCAGCATCGTTCACATCGACGTACTCGATGGCGCTGGTGCCGGTGTTCTGGCCGTTTGCGCCGCTAACACCTGCGGGCGTCAGTGCTTGGCACGCGATGACGTTCTGGCCGTCGATCCATCCGTTCGTTGGGTTAGCGACAAACGAGGCCTGGAACGGGGTGTTTGACGCGATCGTCCCGGAGCTCGGCACGTTCGTGAGCGTCACCGGGTTGGTCGTGTAGCCGTTGATTGTGCAGGTGACGCTCTGGACGCCGGAGTCGATGGTCGCCTCGGTGCCGCTCAAGCCGATCGTGATCGTGCTTGATCCGTTGAGCCAGTTCTGTCCGGTGGCTGTCTGCGGGTCAGTGGCCTGGGTGCTTGTGGCGGCATAACCGGCGCCGGTCGTGAAGCTCGTGATCGGTACTTGCGAGTCGATGTCGACCTGGTAGCTGCGGGACCCGACGATGCTCGGGGTGCCGGCGTTGTCGGCGCTACAGGCCAGGTTATGCGCGCCGTTTGAGGCGACGGTCACGAAGGCGGTTTGCGTCGAGCCCGCGGCTCCGATGGTTTCGGTGTCCCCCGATGTGTCAGGCAGGGAGTTGCCGTCGAGTGTGCAGGACAGGCCGGTGATGCCGGACGCGCCGCCGGTGGCCGTGACGGTGATCGTCTGCCGCGACGCGGTCCACGTCCCGGGGGTGTAACCGGTGCCTGCGAAGGCGATCGACGGGACCGTTGAGTCCTGCTGGTAGACCTGGGTGCCGGAGCTGCCGGTCAGTGCACCATTGGCGTCGTTGTTGGCTGCCGTGCAGGCGATGGAGATCGAACCGCCGCTGAGGCTCACCTTGTACACGTAGCTGTCGCCGCTGCTGCCTTGAAGCGTTGCGCCGTCACCCGAGCCGTTGTCGGTGCAGTTCAGGGACTTTCAGCCCCGATGGGCCGGTCGAGACATCGACCGTCGCCGTGCTCGCGGAAGTCCAGCTTCCTGAGCCGGTCGGGCTCATCAGCTGAACGCTGGGCGTGGTGTCATCGATCTGCACGCTGCCAGTGTTCGCCACATCGGGCGAGCCGCTTGAGCTGAATCCCTGGCCCTCATAGTCGCCGGGGTTGGAGGCCAGAACCTCGGCTGAGTAGCTCCCGGACGCGAGACCGGCGGGTAGTGTCCAGGTGCCGCTGTTGCTGTCCCCGACCCAACACGGATTGGTGCCATCCTGGAACTCCTGGCCGATCGGGCTGCCGACGCTGGTTACACCGGGGCTCTGGTTCCCGAGCAGCCCGCTGTTGATACTCGAGGTCCCAGTGAGCTGTACGTCAAGGGAGCAGACGCCGGCGGGATCGGAGGCTGAGTAGTTGACCCCGAGCGCGCCTGTGTTGGTCTGATACCAGGCGCTGCTGTTTCCCGCTCCGCTCCACGACGCGGCGCCTGAAGGCTGGTTGTAGCTGTCGTCGAAGTCTCCGGAGAGGTTGGTCGCAGATGCAGCCCCGCTGTCGTCGTTGTTGCAGGCGGAGTCGCGCGCACACCAGACCGATAACGTCAGCGTCTGGTAGTCGCTCTGCGGGTTCACTGCGGTGTTGGTCGACTCGACCTCGGCGTTCGTGTAGTTCCAACCGCTCGTGTTCCCACCTTCAAGGCCGCAGTACCCATTCGTTCCAGCGTGCGGACCCTTGGTGCTCGAGCTCACCGTCACACCGCTGTTGATCCACGTACGCGGCGAGTCGTTCTCGCTAATCGAACAGTCCGTCGTCCACGGAAAGTTCAGGTCCGTTGGTGCGCTACCGCCCGATCCCTTGAAACCAGCCGAGATCCCGCCGGTCGCATCGAAGTTCTGCACCCAGAAAGACCCCGCCGTGTACGCGAAACCATGAAACTGAACGCCGCTCGGCGCCGACCACGACAGCTGGGCATAGACGGAGCCTGCCGGGACGCCACCGATGAGCGCGGGAACGTTGACGCTGGCGCTGCCCGAGAGCAACCCCGTGTAGGTGTTCGCGAGCGCGCAGTTGGCCATCGTGGAGCTGGCCAACACGACACACACGAGTGCGCCCACAACGTTCAGAAAGCGCCGCACGTTTCGTCCCGTGCGGCCTTGCACCGGCGCCGTCGGGCGAGCTGTTGTGTTCGGCTGGTGAGGTCTCATCGGTGGCGTGATCCTTTCGCGTTGGGGTTTGTGTCCCGATCCGTGGGACTCACGGCGCCTGCTCGGTCTGCTTCACGTCCGGAAGCGCGCCCGGCGGTGACGAGCCCGCACCGGAAGTGCTGCTGGTCGCAGCAGTGCGCGCGCGTGTGGCCTGGGTCGTGCCTGAGGTGGATGGAGCCCTCACCGCCACCGGTGCGCTCGATGCCGTCGGGCCCGAAGAAGGAGTCGCAAGGACCGGTGTGGTCGTTGTCGCCGAGGCCGCTGCCGTCTTGTGGTGTCGGCGGTGACGCCGAATCGCGGCACGCTTCACCCTCGTCGTCGTCGTCGCAGAGGTGGGAGCAGTTGACGTCGTCGATCCGACGACCAGTGACGTGCTGCCGATGGCCGTCGTCTCCCTCGCCTTCGCAGACAAGGTCGGTGCGTTCGAAGCGCTGGGTGCGTGTGGGGTGCCGCCTTCCGCTTGGAGCACCGCCACACCAGCGCCAGCCGCCGCGACAGCACCAACACTCACCGCGGCAACCATTGCCTTGGCGCCCAGGACCGCTCCGCCGCCACCAGCTCCGAACCCACCCAGTCTCCGGACGCGAGAGAGCTCTGCGCTGGTGCGGACGACCAGCGGGTGTGACCCGAGCGACTGGTAGAGCCCGGCGAAAACCCCCGTGCCGCCCGCCGCGGGAAGCGCGACGGCCCCTGCTAGCGGGAGGAGTGACCGGTAGACCTGGGTGCGAGCAGCCTCGATCTTCTGCTTGCAGGTTGAGCATCGCTTCGCGTGCCATTTGAGCGCGGCCGGCATCTCGCCGGTACGCTTCCATGCCGCAAGGTCTCGCTGACGCAGCGCGCACACCGCGTCAACTTCAAGCGCGGCATAGCGGCTGAAGCGCTTGTCCACGCGCTTGAGAACCGTGTTGACCTGGCTGTCAGGGAGGTCAAGTGCGTGGGCGATCTGCTTCAGCCTCATCCGGCTGCCAGGGTGCAGATGCAGCAGCGAGATCTTGCGATCATCCGGATCAAGGCTCGCGATGAACTCGTTCAGGGTGAGACTGTCCTCGCTGAGCAGAACCTGCTGCTCCGGGGTCGGGGCGCCGTCCACCGGTTGCACGGCGATCTGCTCATCTTCAGCACCGCGCGCATCGGACACCGAGACGATTTCGCCAGTCTCGCGCCCGAGGTTGCGTCGGCGCAGCACGTCGATCGCGGCCCGCCCAATCGTCACGTCAAGCCAACTGACCACCGCCTGCGGCGCGGGGAAGCTCGCATCGGGATGCTTCTCTACCAGCACGAGCATCGCCCGGGCATATAGATCCTCATAGTCAGAGACAGACAACGACGGGCGCCTGAGGTGATGCTTTCTGATCGTTGCGTCCTGCAGATCGATCAGGCAGCGGTGCAGCCGCTCACCGGTCAACGGCGGGCCCGTATAGGTGCCGTACTCGAGCGTGCTCACCGCGCGCGCCCTGACCGACAGTGAAACTCGCCCCGCGGAGTCAGGACGTTATCCAGCGGGCACCCGCCCGCCACTTCCACCGCGTGCGTCCCGAAATAATCGAGCGCAGAGATCCTCGCGCCGCTGGGCAGCCCTCGGTGGTCGTGCGATCGAGCGTCGATGCTCATAGCTCGCATAACGAGTGGCTGGTGCAGTTTGCGACACCGAGCGGGGAGTTCTTTTCGTAGCGGAATCAGAGCAAGATGGGTTGGGTTCTCCTAAACCCCGGTACTTGCGGGAATCGGCCGAGCCAGTCACCGATTTAGCGAACCTGGACGAAAGACCGACGAATGGTGTATCGAGCGACAACTACCGTTGACGCGAACCAAGCTTCTTACGGACACCGGGCGTTCTTTCAGGAGGTCTGACCCGTGTAATCGTGCCGAGCGCAACCGCGCTCAGTCCACGTCTGCGCGATCTCGCAGGTACCAGTCCTCGCCGGGATGAGACACCTGCCACGCCTCACGCTCGGCCCAATACTGCGGATTGCGAGCACGGTCGCAGGCCTCGCACTGGCAGCCCACCGGGTGCCCTCGCGCACCAGGCCGAGCGCGGTCCTCCACCAGCTCGCGGTGCAGCGTCCGCATGTTGCGCTTGGAGTCTCGAATCGCGCGCCGCCGACGACGTGCGCTTGCGGACTTCGAATCCTGACCGCTGACCGGAGTGCCGTCAGACATGAGCACCCTCCGTCACTTCGAGAGCGCGACCGTGTGGCGGTCGCGCCAGACGCCGCGCCAACGCAACCAACGGCGGCTGCGCACGACGTTGCGTTGCCGCTCGGGTGGTACCGGAAGCTCGGCAAGTTGTGTCCAAGCTCTCGACGCTAGGCGTCGGCCCGGACAGCTCGCGTCGGCTCCCGAGCCCCCTTGGCTGGCCGGCAGTGCCCGGATGCGCGGCATGTCGCAAAACACGGCGGCGGCACGTTATAGCCGTCGTGAGCCCGACTCCCGCCACAGCAATGCCTGCAGCTACACAGGGTGGAAGCGGCCCTAAGCGACCGACCCGCAGCCGCGGGATCGAGGTGCCCGACCTAGTCGGACGGCCCGCTGCAGGAAGCGTTGCCGAACTGCGCCGACTCGGGCTGAAGCCCAACAGCGTGCCGGAGCCGGTCAGTGATCCGACACACGCCGGCATGGTGGTCGCACAAGAACCAGCAGCCGGGGAATTCGTGCCCGCCAACACCCGCGTACGGATCGAGATCGGCGACCACTCGCTCTTTGACGCCCGCCAGTACACCCTCAAACCGCAGCCAGACCCCTCGGTCGACGAGCTCACCCAGGCCGCCTCCTCACCAGCCGAGGTCGGTGGTGATCCGGAGCCATGGTTGTCGTACGAGGCGATTCGCGAGTTCATGATCGCGCCCCTGACGGGCGGGGACCAGGGCGAGGACCCGTTGGGGTCGCGCTGGGAGCAGCTCGCCGAAGAGCACAATCTGGGACTCATCGACGACCCCTTTGTCGATGACGCATACCCGAGCGACGACTTCGAGACCCTTGAGTCCGGTGAGGCCACAGGAGCAGGCAACGCCGATGTGAGCGACCGGCTCGAGCAACACGCGCACGAGCCACGCTGGACCCGCAAGCAGCGCAACCGTGCACTGCCTTCACTCGCCGTGCTGCTGCTACTTGCCTGCCTGGCGGTCGCACCCCATGTGTCGCCGCAGGCAGGCGCGACCGGACGGCACCCAGATCTTGGAGCCGGCCAGCAGGCATTCCGTACCCGGGTTGTGACGGTAACCGTCACGACCCGGGTGCCGGCTCCTGCGGGCCATGTCGGCCCGGCGCCACGCCATGCCAATCACTCGACCCGAGGAGGTTCGTGAGCCATGCCACATGTGCTCAACCGCAACTGCACAGTCAAGGTCAACCCCACCCGCGTCTGTCTCCTGCTCGTCGCAGCAGGGGCCGTGATCGTTGGAGTGCTGGTTTTGATCGCGACCGGCGCGCACGCCGAGTTCCTGCAGTCCGCCGGTCTCGTGCCTTCGGGCGCGAACAACTGGTTCTCATCGCTGGACACTGCTGTCAAGAATGCGGATGGTGAGATGACGCTCGCGGCGATCGCCACCACACCGATCGCCGCTTCGGTGATCGGCTGGTCCCACTACGCGGGAAGTCAACAGAGCCACAAGCACGCAGGACGCGCGCTCGCCGGCCTAGTGGTGCTGCTCGCGGTCGCGCCGCACATCGCGAGCTGACCATGTGTGGTTCCGAAAAGCCGTGCGCTCGGTCGATACCCTCTGAGCGCGCTGAAAGCTGAACCGGTGCTCGCGCATCCCTTCGCCCCGGCGTTTCTCGGTCTCGGCAGCCTGGCGAAAACGATCGTCAATGACGTCGCCGGCGGTCTCTTCAGCGCGCTCGCAAAGGCGCTGATGCCGCAGGCCGTCTCAAACGACGTCCTGAAGTTCCTCGGCTGGTTGGTCAGCCTCCCGAACCTGGCCTCAGGGAGTGCCACGGCACCGTTAGAGGACGTGACAACCGGTTACGGGGACATCACGATCCTTGTGCGGGAGATCACCTGGCTCGCGTACGGCCTGATCCCCGTTGCCGTTTCGGTAAACGCGTTGCGGTTCCTGCAGGGCACCTTCCATCGCGGTAGCCAGGCTGACGGGTTCGTCAAGGTCGCGGTCGCGATCGGTGGCCTCGCGATCTGGGCGCCAGCGCTGCGGCTCGGGATCACGCTGTTCAACAGCGTGACGATCGGGGTCCTGAACCTGCCGGTGGTACAGACGGACTTTCGCAACGTGATGGGAGTCCTGACCGGTGCGACCGCCGCCTACGGCGGGCTCGGTGCCGTCGGCGGGCTGCTGATGATCGTCCTTGACCTGATCGTGATCTCGATGATCGTGCTCAAGGTCGCGATGACGGCCGTATTGGGGATCCTGTTCGTCGCCGCACCGATCGGTATAGCGCTGTGGCCAATCCCCGAGCTCTCAAAGATCGTTCAGCTGATCGGAACGGTGCTGTTCGGCATTCTGATGGTGCCCCTGTTATGGGTGATCACGTTCGCGACCGCGGGAGCGTTCACCGGTGGGATCCTCAACCACCCCGGACCGGTCGGCAAAGAGTTCATGAGCGTCTGCGCAGGTGTTCTGTGCTTCGCGCTGGCGATCGCGGTCCCGAAGTTCGTGCTCGGCCGCATCACGATGATCGCGGCTGCTTCCGGGGGCGTCCGCGGCATGCTCACCGGCGGAGGCGGAGGTGGCACGGCACATCGCTCCGGGAGCCGAGCAACGGCGCTTGAGCGCATGAGTCACATGCGCACGGGGTTGCTTGAGGCCGGGATCTCTGGTTCCCGCGGCGTCGGGCATGCCCTCTCCTCCTTCGGGGCTGCGGGCGCCGCGGCCGGGTTCGGACTCAAAGGCCTCAAGGACAGCGGTCACCTCGGCCAGCTGCACTCCCCTGCACGCACCGCCGTCGGTTCCACCGCGGTTGGCAAGGCTGCCCGCGCGACCGGCCGCGGGCTGGCGGACAAATGGGGAGCGCTCAATCAGTGGGCGACGGCAAGCTCCTCGCGTAGCGCCGGTGCCGCGCGAGTCGGGATGGCGATGCCCGAAGCGCTCGGCACCGCATACGCCACAACACAGCCATCAAAGTCAAGACCCGGGACGACCCGCGGTGCCGCTACGCCGACAAGCAGCAGCGATCGTAATCGTGACTCACGTGCGACGGCGACCACTGAGCCCCGGTCAGCAACCTCGGCCGCGCCAAAACCGCCACAGGATTCGGCCGGTGCTCGCAGCCGTGCTGCCGCTGCAGCTGCTGCCGCCGGTTCCGGCCGCGCTCAGCAGGCGCCGACCGGTTGGCGAGCAGCGGAGCCGATCTATGACGCGGCCCTCAAAGGCAAAACAACCCAGACCAGCGAGCCGCCCTCGCAGCCGCAACGCCGGGTGTTTGTCGCCGACCCAACCGGCCGTGTCGACACGCCCCAGCCGCGAACAGGCAAGAGCCAGCCATCCCGGCAATCACCGCGCGAACAGACCCAGCCAGGAACCGGCCACGAGCAAATGCGGCGCGTCACGTGGAGCTTCCGCAACCGCAACACCAAGAACTAGACCCCGCGCTCTGCCCCGCCATGTTGCATCACACCTACCGACGCCTGGACGAGCCCGCGAAGCTCGGACCGTTCTCCTTCCTGCAGTGGATCCAGCTGATCGCACTCGGCCTCGCGGTCTACGGACTCCAACAGCTCCTGCAATTCAGCACCGAGGTCATGCTGATCGCCGCCGGATACGTCGTCGGGCTGCCCGCGGCACTCATGTATTTCAGCGAGGGCAGCCGCCCGAGCCTGCCACGCCTGATCACGGATGCGGCCCGCTGGCTGCTCTCCCCCAAGCAATACACACCCGGTCCCGGCCGTGGCGCCGCAACGTGGCTGAAGACACAGCAACGCGAACCGCGTGCCAGGAGGTCACGATGACCACGCTTGCCAATGCGGCACAGCAGCATGACGACGCCACTCAGATCCCCAAGCTTGCCGCTGCTCGCCGGCCGGTCGGCAGCCGCCGACGGCGGCGCCGGACGCAGCTCGGCAGCCTGCTGCCAATCGCCGCCGTCACCGAAGACGGCCTCGTGATCCTCAACGACGGCACCCTCGTACGGACCGTGCAGCTAAACGCGCTCGCGCCGCTGCGCATGAGCAACGACGAGGGCGAACAGATATCACGATCGCTCGCAGACCTCGCCACGCTCCTGCCCGACAAACAGGCGCTGCAGCTCACCACCCGCGCGGAGCCGTTCAACGTCGAGCCGCTCCTCACCGAGCTGCGCGACGGCGCGGTCGCGACCAACCAGGCGCTCGCCGCCGACGGCCACCGCGACCGCGGCGATGCGCTCGAGCGGATCTCGATCATCACCGCCGAGGGTGTACTCGAGCACGCCCAACAACTATCGGCGATGCAGCTCGAGCACCACCTGATCATCCCCTGGGCCCCGAACCGGAGGTTCGCGCGCGGTCGCGTATCGCCAGAACGGCTCGACAATCACATCGAGGACCACGCCTCACATGTGCAGCATCTGCTCTCCCACCTTCACGCCTTGGACCTCGAACCGACCCCGCTGACCGGTCCGCAAACCCTCGACAGCCTCTACCGGCAGGTCAACCCGGCACGGCGCCCACCGTCTGACTGGGGCCGGCTGCTCGGAGGCCTGAAAGACGGTCCCGAGCAGGCCGCGGCACAGAGCATGGCGCTCCGTGACGCGCTGTCACAAAGCCGGGTTGATGACTCCAAGCCCACCCATCTTGTGGTCGACGACGCGCCGCTGCAGACGCGGGTGCTCTCGAACGTGCCGACCAGCACGCACGTCGGGTGGCTGCTGGCGCTGATGCAGTCGCCATACCCGTTCACGCTCTCGGTGCGCTGGGAGGCCGGGCGGCGCATCGCTGAGCGGCAGAAAGCCAAATCCAGGTATCGGCAGCACTGGGGTGTCGGCCGCGGCCGCGAGATGCGCGGCAAGGTGCCAGATCCCGAGGCGATCCAACGCGAGCAGGAAGCCGGACAGCTCACCGCCGAACTATCCACCACGGCGGGCGCCGGCATCTACCAGGCCTCCGTGCACCTCAGCATCCACAACCCGCACGGCTCCGTCGCGGAGCTGCTGCGCCACACCCGTGAGCTCGAGCGTGAGCTGCTCGCCAACACTGACGCGCGCCTGCACCTCCAGCCCTTCGCGCAAGTGCGCGCCTGGCAATCAACCTGGCCGCTCGGCAGGGACACGCTCGGGATCCGGCGCCGGTACGCCACCACCAACATCGCCGACACCACCCCGCACGTCGCCGCGAGATGCGGCAGCCCCACCGGGATCTTCCTCGGATGGGCAAGACCCGGACGGACACTCGAGCGCCTCGACCCGTTCGATCCAGTTCATGACAACCACCTGCTGATCGTCGCGGCGCGCTCAGGCCGCGGGAAGACGATGGCGGTGAACCTGATCCTTTCGCAGATCATCGCCCAAGGCGCGCACGGAGGCGTGATCGACCGCGCCGGGCACTACGAGACGCTCGCTCGACTGGTGCCAGGGTCGGTCAGCGTCAACCTCGGCACCACCCCACGCAGCCTCGCCGGCCGCCGAGTCGACCCCTGGGACGAAACCCTCCCAACTGGTGACCGGCCGGCGGCGATCAACCCGTGGGACGTCGAGGACCCACGCGACGTCGGCCCGGAAAAGATCGACTTCCTACTCGCGCTGCACTCGTTCTTCCTCGGGCGGCTGCAGCCCGACGGCAGCTACGACCTCGACCCGCGCGACCACTCACAACTGTCGCTGGCGATCCGCGACGTGTACCGCCTCTGCGCCGCCACCCACGACACAGCCGGTCAGATGACACCACGCGAGCAGATCCTCCAAGACGTCCTCCAAACCCGTGCGGAAACCGCCCGGGCAGACGGGAACTTCGAACTGGCCAACCACCTGTCCAACCTCTACGAGGGATTGCACGACTACGTCGGCGACGGCGCCGGCGCCTACCTCGCCGACTGGCCAACGACCGTGCCCGAGGACTCACCAATGGTGATCTTCGACACCCGACACGTCGGCGAGCTCCGCGCCGGCGCTGTCATGTTCACGATCGTCGAGCACCTCGAACGCCGCGCCAAACGGCTGCAGCGCGAAATGGCGCACCGCGGCCCGTGGGGCGGCCGCTCCTACCTCGTGATCGACGAGGGCTGGAAGATGCTCGAGTCCCGCTCAAGCGGCAAATGGATCAACGAACAGGCCCGCCGCTCCCGACACAACCGCCTGTTCATGGTCGCGATCACACAGATGCTCTCCGACTTCCTCAAGAACCCGGAAGGCGCCGCGCTCGTCGCCCAAAGCTCAATGCAACTGTTCCTCGGCCAATACAAGGAGCAGGCCGCCGTGATCGGCAAGGCGCTCGGGCTCGCGGACGTAGAGACACGGACGATCGAGGGGCTCAACACGCTCAAAGGCCAGTACGCCGAGGCGTTCTTTTGCAACGGCCGCCGCGGACGCGGGCTGATCGAGATCCGTGCCGGCCGTGCGCAGTTCTGGATCACCACCTCCGAGCCCGACCACGACCAGCCCTTGCGCGACCGGATCGTTGAGCAGTCAGGCGGCGACTGGTGGGCGGCGATCGACGAGCTCGCCCTCAACCACCTCCCGCTCGGTACCCCGGCATGAGCGCAGGCGATGCAGTCTCGCTGCCCGCCCCAGGCGGGCAGGGCAGCGCGCGCTGGGGCAAACGCGGACTGGTCGCCGGTCTGCTCATCCTCTTTCTGCCGTTCCTGGCGTTCACCGATATTGGCTCCGGAATCGGTGCGATCAACCAGACCTGCCAGGCAGCGATCCTTGGAAGCACCGTCCAGATCCCCACTGACTTCACCCCCTCGGCGCTGCCCGCCGGGACGCTCACCCTGCTTCAGCCGGCGCAGCAGACGTTCGCGTCGGTGCTCTCCGGCGCGACCGGCCTCGACGCCGGTGTCGTGTCCGCCTGGATGCTCAACGAGGAGTCAGGCGGTGCTGCAGCCGTACGCCAGGACGAGAAGAACAACGACTGGCTCAACATCGGCTACACCGACACCGCCACATACGGCGCGACCGACAAGGTCTGGAGCGACCCGACCAGCGCCGCTATAGCCACCGCGCAATGGCTTGCTGGCAAGCCCTCAGTTCCCGGCTATGGCACCTCGAGTGAGGGGATCAGGACAATCCTCAACACCGCCGGCAGCGCACCGCAGGCCCAGATCGAGGCGATCCAAACCTCCGGATGGGCCTCCGGCGGCGAAACAGCGATCCCGTCGCTCTACAGCGAGATCACCGGCGCCAGCAGCACAACACTGCTGACCAGCGCCCCCGTGCCCGCGTCCGTCCCGGCACAGGACGCGACCTCCAGCCCCTCGGCCGCGGCGGCGTGCGGCGAGCTGTCCACCAACCAGCCACTCGAGATCACCCAAGGCGGCGAGGCGACCATCCTCCCCGGCGGCCAGGCAACCGCGCCAGCCAACGCCCCCGCCGCAGTCAAAGCCCTGATCGCCGCCGGCAACCAGATCACTGGTACCGCTTATCTGTACGGCGGTGCGCACGGCACCCCGCTCAGCGAGATCGAGGCGGCGTATGACTGCTCAAGCTCAACCAGCTACGCCCTGCACGCCGCCGGGATCTTCAAACCCGACTACTCCTACGTCTCCGGCCAGTACGAAACATGGGGCAAACCCGGCCCCGGGCAATGGGTCAGCATCTACGCCAACAGCGCGCACGTGTTCATGGAGGTCGCCGGCATCGTGCTGGACACCTCATGGGTTACCAACAATCAGAGCTTCCAGGTAGAGCCCAGCGCCCCGGACTCCGGTCCGCGGTGGCAGCCGGTCAAAGCGGTCGCCGACGAATACGCCGTCAACCCTGGCGGGTTCGTGGAACGCCACCCGGCCGGCCTTTGAGAGGCTAGTCAGACACTCAGCGCTCTCCAGGCGCGGCTCGCTAGCGCAGTCCGCGGACGATCGCTCGGACGCCGGCGCGGAAGCCGTCGTCCTCAGCTGGGACAGAGGTTGCGATGCGGGCGCGGACGAGTTCGGCACGGTTTTGCTCGACCGATACGAAGCCGAGCACATAACGGATGAGCGTGTCGCCGAGGTGCTCGAACGGAGCCAGCGCGGCAGGCCGGTATGCATACACGAAGGAGATCACCTCTGCGCCATCTCGGACGCCCAGCAGGAGCGCACGAAATTCCTCGGCACCCTGTGCTGGGTCGGTGGACACCGCGCCGGCCGTCGCGAGGATGCTCTCGCCGACCGCGGCCACTAGGTCTTGTTTAGAAGCCACGTGGTAGTAGAGCGCGCCTGGTTGCACCCCGAGCTCTTGGGCGAGGCGTCGCATCGAGAGTCCGGCGAGTCCGTGCTCGCGAAGCGCGGCCGTGGCGGCGGTGATGATCGGCTCTCGCGTGAGGGACATTCGTGTAGATTTTTGAACAGTGTTCAAGAATTGGTTTGACCTAGCTCAACAACAGCTCGATGGCGGCGAGCTGAGCCGCGAGGACGCCCTGGCGATTCTCAACGCCCCTGACGACCAGGTCATCGAGATCGTCGCAGCTGGCGCCCGGTTGCGCCGCGCCTATTTCGACGACACCGTCAAGGTGAACTACCTGGTCAATCTGAAGTCCGGGCTATGCCCGGAGGACTGCCATTACTGCTCGCAACGGCTTGGCTCGGAGGCCGACGTGCTCAAATACCGGTGGCTGTCCCAGGATGACGCGCTTGACGCAGGCGCGTGCCGGGATCGCCGGTGGCGCGCGTCGCATCTGCATGGTGGCCAGCGGCCGCGGCCCCAGCGCCCATGATGTGGAGCGAGTCGCGACGATCGTCGATGAACTGAAGTCCGAGAGCCCGGATGTTGAGGTATGCGCGTGCC
Organism: uncultured Conexibacteraceae bacterium; assembly: GCA_963785385.1. Taxonomy (GTDB): domain Bacteria; phylum Actinomycetota; class Thermoleophilia; order Solirubrobacterales; family Solirubrobacteraceae; genus Palsa-465. The sequence continues at coordinate 19,945 of CAWAVA010000014.1, forward strand.
TCGGCATCCTGCGCGACGGGCAAGCGGAGATGCTCAAAGCCGCCGGCGTCGACGCCTACAACCACAATCTCAACACCAGCGAGTCACGGTATAGCGAGATCTGCACCACACACACCTACGCGGACCGCGTCGGCACCGTCGAGAAGGCCAAGTGCGCCGGGCTCTCCCCCTGCTCCGGGGTGATCGTCGGTATGGGCGAGTCCGACGACGAGGTGATCGACGCGATCTTCGCGCTGCGCACGCTCGGCTCCGAGTCGATTCCGGTCAACTTCCTGATGCCGTTCGGCGGAACCCCGCTGGCAGACACGAAGCTGTTGTCGCCGCTGAAGTGTTTGCGGATCCTTGCGCTGGCGCGCTTCGCCTGCCCCGCGGCCGAGATACGGATGGCGGGCGGCCGGGAGATGCACCTGCGGTCGCTGCAGTCCACAGCACTGCAGCTCGCGAACTCACTGTTCCTCGGCGACTACCTGACCTCTGAGGGTCAGGCCGCTCGCGTCGATCTGGAGATGATCGCCGACGCCGGCTTCCGAGTACTCGGAGCCGACGAGGACGGCCGGGTCGCGCCGGCGGTCTCGCGCCAGCCGGAGGTCGCCGATCCGCCGACGCGGAGCAGGCACTGACCGCGCACCGAACGCATGAACACCCTGCTCAGCGCGAATCGCGTCACCCCGACCCGGGACGCAGCGGCAGCGCTCATCACTGCCGATCAGGGGCTGCGTGTGGCACCCCTATGCCGCACTCGATGGACCCGCGCCGTACGCGGTGACCGGCGCGAACGGCCCACGGCTGTCGTTGGTTGCCGCTGACGGCACGAGCTTCGAGGCCATCGATGCGATGAGCTCGTGGTGGTGCGCGATCCATGGGTACCGCAACCCCGCCCTAGACGACGCGGTCCGCGGGCAGGTTGACGACTTCAGTCACGTGATGTTCGGGGGCCTCACACATGAGCCGGCTGTGCGTCTGGCCTCAGAGCTCGTCGCAGTGGCCCCCCCAGGGCTTGAACATGTGTTCTTCGCCGACTCCGGGTCGGTTTCGATCGAGGTCGCGCTGAAGCTCGCCGTGCAATACCAGGCCGCTCGCGGCCAGCCGAGCCGGCGGCGGTTCGTGGCGCTGCGCGGCGCGTACCACGGCGACACAACCGGAGCGATGAGCGTGTGCGATCCGGTCGACGGCATGCACTCGATTGTTCACCGGGCTTGTTGCGCCCCAGGTCTTCCTCGAACGCCCGCCCGCCCTCGGCGCCAACCCCGCGGATGTGGCTGCCTGGATCGCGCAGGCCTCATCCACGGTTGCTGCGCTGGCTGGCGAGGTCGCGGCGATCATCGTCGAGCCGGTGCTCCAGGGAGCGGGCGGGATGTGGATGTATGCGCCCGAGTGCCTGGTCGCCTTGCGTGAGCTTGCGGACCGGTATGGCCTGCTGCTGATCTTCGATGAGATCGCGACCGGCTTTGGGCGAATCGGCCGCCTCTGGGGTGGCGACTGGGCCGGTGTTCTGCCCGATGTGATGTGCGTCGGCAAGGCGCTGACCGGTGGATATCTCAGCCTCGCGGCGCTGCTCTGTTCCGGTGCCGTGGGCTCGACGATCACCGCGTCTGAGCATCCGGCGTTGATGCACGGCCCGACCTTCATGGCGAACCCTCTGGCGTGCGCGGTCGCCTCGGCGTCGCTGGCGCTGCTCGACGATGCATGTCTGGCCCGAGTCGCGGAGATCGAGCAGGAACTCCATGACGCGCTGGCACCCGCGAGGGCGCTGGAGACGGTGCGCGACGTGCGGGTGCTCGGCGCCGTCGGCGTGGTGCAGCTGCACCACGCCGTCGATGTTGGTGCTGTCACGCGGCGAGCACTGCAGCACGGGGTCTGGGTGCGTCCCTTCCGTGACCTGGTGTACACGATGCCACCGTATGTGTGCAGCCCTGAGGAGATCGCGTTGATCGGGGCGGCGATCTGCGCGTCCGTCGCCTGATGCGGCAGCTGAACTCATGGCTTATCAGCGCAGCCGCCGCACGCGAGCGGAGCGGACGAGTGCGCTACGCGGACGTCAGCCGCAACCCCCAATCGACCAGCGGCCTGCTCGATCTGGCCTCAAACGACTACCTCGGGCTGGCCGCTGACCCGCGACTCGCTGCGGCCGCATGCGCGGCCATCGAGCGCTTCGGCACCTCGGCGCGTGCCTCCAGGGTGGTGACCGGCACGACCTCGGCCCACGAGGAGCTCGAGGCCGAGCTCTGCCAGCTCACCGGCCAGCCCTCGGCGCTTGTCTTCTCCAGTGGCTACACGGCCAACCTCGCGATCCTGACGGCGCTGGGTGACCCGGACACCCTGCTCGTCTGCGACAGGCACATCCACGCGTCGCTGATCGATGGCGCGCGACTGTCACGGTCCCCGGTTCAGATCGCCGAGCACGGCGATCTCGATCACGTCGAGACGCTGCTCGCCCATCGGGCGCAGCCACGGGCGATCGTGGTCGTCGAGTCGATCTACTCGGTGCTCGGTGATGCCGCGGACCTCGAAGCGCTCGCCGGCATCTGCGCACGCTTCGATGCACTGCTGGTCGTCGACGAAGCGCACGGTCTCGGCGTCGCCGGCGGCGGCCGCGGCGCGGTCTGGGCCAACGGCCTTGCCGGCACCGATCACGTGGTCATGACCGCGACGATGTCCAAAGCGCTCGGCTCCCAGGGGGGAGCCGTGCTAGGCCCCCCGCTGTTGCGGGAGCACCTGATCAACACAGCACGGAGCTTCATCTTCGACACCGCGCTAGCGCCGCCCGCTGCCGCCGCGGCAACCGAGGCCTGCCGCGTCATCCGTGCATCCCCCACGCGTGTCGCGACCCTTCGCCACGTCGCCGCACGCATCGCCGCCGCGGCAGGGATAGAACGATCAGCCGGCCCGGTGCAGTCGATCGAGGTCGGAGAGCCAGAAACCGCCTACGAAGCCGCGGCGCGACTGCACCACCAAGGCATCGTCGTCGGCTGCTTTCGCCCACCCAGCGTTCCCGACGGGATCTCACGGCTGAGACTGACCGCCCGCTCAACCCTCGACCCAGCCGATGCCGAGCACGCTGCCGCGCTCGCCGCCTCAATGGTCGTGACCGCGTGAGCGTCCTCTACGTCACAGGCACAGACACCGGCGTCGGAAAAACGATCACCGTCGCCGCCCTTGCCGTCGCACTCCACGGGTCGGTCGCCGTCTACAAGCCAACCCAGGCCGGGCTGGAGAACGGGCACGGCGACATCGACACGGTCCGCCACCTCAGCGGCCTGACAACCGTGTTCGAAGGGATCCGGCTCGCGCACCCAATGGCGCCAGTTGCCGCAGCGGCGCGAGAGGGGATACAGCTCCCGCCGCTCTCCAAACACGTGGAGCGGATCGCGGCGCTCGCAGACACACACGACCATGTCATCGTGGAAGGCGCCGGCGGACTGCTCGTCGCCCTCGACCACACAGGCAGCACCCTCGCCGACTTCGACGGCCCATTCCTGATCGTATGCCGCGCCGGACTCGGCACCCTGAACCACACGACACTGACGCTCGAAGCGCTTTCCGCCCGCAACCGCGGGGTGGCAGGACTGATCATCGGAGCATGGCCGCCTGATCCAAGCGACGTGGACCAGTCAAATCGCCTCGAGCTCGCACGCCACGCTCCCGTGTTCGGGGCGATCCCCGCCCGCTCGGGCCTCCTTGGACCGGCGGCCTTTCAGGCCGCCGCGCCGACCTGGATCTCCCAGCCAATCCCTGCGTTGGCAGAGCCCCCGCATCACTTCCACGACACCGGGGAACGAGGAACATCCTTCAAGGCAACCGGCGCGTGGCAACTAGACGAGCATTCACGGCCGGGATCGGCAAGCGCATAAGAGGAAGCTGGCACGGCGGGCAGCTCTTCGAACCCGTCGCTCCGGACAAACCGGATCGGCCGACTCATCCCGGAGTAGATCGTGCCCGCGATGTGCTACGACACAGAAATGCTGCGAACAATGCTGAAGTCAAAGATCCACCGCGCGACGGTGACCGACAGCGACCTTCACTACGTGGGCTCGCTCACAGTCGATCCAGAGTTGCTCGAAGCTGCCGACATCCTCCCCAACGAACTCGTGGCCGTGGTCGATGTCAACAACGGGGCGCGCTTCGAGACCTACACGATCGCCGGTGAACGCGGCTCGCGAGACATCAAAGTCAATGGCGCGGCCGCACGGCTCGTGCAACAAGGAGACACCATCATTGTGATCTCCTACGCCTCCTACGACGGTGAAGAGCTCGAGCACTACCGGCCTCGAGTAGTGCACGTCCGGCATGACAACTCGATTATCAGTGTCGACACGCAGGCCGATGAGCTCGCGGTCGATATGAATCACAGCTGACACCGCCCTAACGCGACGTCCGGTAGTTCGCCTTCGAGGCTGCACGACGAGCAGGCGCGGTTGGAACGTCGTCTGCTTTCCGTGGCACGACGCGACGCCAGGTCGCCACCCTCCATGCGGCCGAAGCCGCTAACGCTTCGATGTTGCCACCGTCGAGCGCCCCGCGAGTCGCCGCTAGCAGTGGCGTCCTATCGCCAGCTGGATACGAGCGGACCGGGTATTTCGGACGCCTGGAGGAAGTGAGAAAGACGCTCGCAACCGAAACTGGTGTTCCCGCATCTTCGCCCCAAATGGCGACGCGTTCGTCTGCGCGGCGACGTCCACCTTCACTGACAACCGAACCCGAGGTATTCGTGTCCCCCAGAGACGCCGAGCAGCTCGCGCCTGTTGCGCCCGCGACCGCAAGTGGTTCGCAGATCGATCCGTTCCAAGTCGATAGCACCGGGCCGCCGGTAACGCTGAGCGAGCCGCGTTGGTCCAACCTGCTGGCGCTTTGCATGATCCGTGAGGACGACCTCGAGGTTCTGAAAGGCGTGGAGGAGGTGATCAGTCCGATCGCCGCGACGGTTGCCGAGGCGTTCTACGAGAGCATCCTCGAGGATCCCGAGCTGCGGCGGATCATCGACGCGACCACCTCGGTTGAGCGTCTGCGCGAGTCGATGGAGTACTACCTGACCTCAGCCTTCGACGGGATGTTTACGGACAACCGGATCAAGGACTCGACGCATATCGGCGTCGTGCACGACCGTGTCGATGTCCCGCTCATGTCCTACATCGGGGCGACGCTGCAGATCGACCGGTACGTGTACCCCGCGCTGGTAAGCCGCTTCCACGACGATCCCGTTGCTCTCTGCAAGGCCCTCATGGCCTACCGCAAAATGCTCACCGCGGACGTCGCGATCATCGTGCAGACCTTCATCGACTCACGCTTCGTCGAGGCGCAGGCCAAGTCACAGCTGCTGGTCGGGCGGCTGGACGAGCAGACCGCACACCTCAGCGGGCAACAGGCCGAACTCGACCAGGTCTCCTCAACGCTCGCTGCCGCCTCCCAGCAGGCCCACGCGTCCGCCGCGAGTGTGAGCCAGCTGGCCGGCGAGATGGCCCGTGAGGCAGAGGCCGCCAATGATCTCGTTGAGCAGGCCGTCCGCACCTCGAGCGAAGGCGGCCTCGTCGTCGCCCGAGCCGCCGAGACCGTGGCCAACATGAAGCTCGCGGTCGACGGCATCGTCACAGAGACCGCCGCGCTCGCCCACCAGGGTGAAGACATCACACGGATCGTCGCCGTGATCACCGCAATCGCCGAGCAGACAAACCTGCTGGCGCTCAACGCCGCGATCGAGGCCGCCCGTGCCGGCGAGCACGGCCGTGGCTTCGCCGTCGTCGCCGAGGAGGTCAGGCGGCTCGCGGACCGCACGCGTCAGTCACTGCGCGACATCAATGAGCTCAACGACAAGTCGCTCGAGGCGATCACCAGCGTCCGCGCCGCCGTGGAGTCGAGCTCACAGCAGGCGCAGGCGGTCGAGACCGAAACCGTCGCGGCACGGGAAAGCTTCGAGGCGATCGAGAAGACCGTCTTGAAGACCGCCGCGGCGTTGCACACGATCGTCACCGCCGTAGGTGCGGTCAACAGCTCCTCGCGGGAACTCACCACGATGTCCGAACAAGTCGCGCAGACCGCCGAAAGCCTCACCGAGGTCTCCTCCGAGCTCGCCAGCTCGGTTAACTCCGCGCGAACCTTGATGCTCGACTTCGAAGCCACCAAGCACCCCGGCCAAGGCTTGTAGGACGGTCGCGTGACGGTGACATCCAGGGGCCCACGCGATGAAGGTCTGCTGTCTGGCAAGGTCTGGAGCGTGTCCGCCGAGGAGATCGATGCGTACCTGAGCTCCGTTGAGGAAATCAAGCGCGAGGCGCTCGAGGAGCTGCGCCTAATGATCCTCGAGATCGTCCCCGACGCCCAGCAGTGCATCTCCTACAGGATCCCCGCGTTCCGCGTGAACGGAAAGGTAATCGCCGGCTTCGGCGCGTTCACCGATCACCTCAGCTACCTGCCGTTTAGCGGCTCGACGCTCGCGACGCTCTCAGCCCAGCTCGACGGCTACACCCGTACCAAAAGCTCGCTTCACTTCACACCGGAGCACCCGCTCCCTGCCTCGCTCGTGAAGACGCTGGTCGACACCCGCCTCGAGGAGATCCGGCAGCGCTCTCGGTAGCCAGCGGCCCAGGTGGTGGCTCACAAAGCGAGGCACCGCGCCGCGCACTGGTATGAGCACCTCGCGACTCGAGTTGCGCTAGCGCCGGATGGCCTCTGAGCTCGCACTCCCGCCGTCGCTTATGTCGCAAAAGTCCGTGGGCGCTCGTTATAGCCGGCGTGACCAGCACCAGCCTCGAGCCGCGGCGAGTACGGCAGGCTCGCGTGCTCGCCGCGGCGGTGTTGAGCGGCGGGCTGCTCGCCGGATGCGGACTACACGACCCCGGCGCCACGTACTACAGCGCCGCCGCTCATCCGGTTTCGAAAGCGGAGGTCAACCCGACGCCGGTGCCGGAGCGCGGAGGCACAATCCCGCAGAGCGCCAAGCCCCAGCTTGCGGCTGACGCTGCCTCCGCGTCTCCGGCGGCCGCCCTGAAGCGCTACGCCAACCTCGCCTGCAACTGGACAGCGGCGAACGTCGCCGCTCGCCAGCGGCGGCTGGTCAGCGACTCATTGGGGCAGGCTCGCGCAAACGCGCAGCAGGCGCTGGCCGAGCTCGCGGCCGACCGCACGCTCGCTGCGAACTCAATCGTCAACCGTTGCCAGGTCGTCAGCATCGCCCCGGAGGCTGGTCCAGCGAACCATCAGTGGGTGGTCGTGCTCGAGCAGAGCACGACTGGCGCCGCGAACTACGCCAGCTTGCCTGCAACGCTGCACGTCGTTTACGCCAATACGACCCACCAACCCGGCGGATTCCTGGTGTCTCGTTGGTCGGCACAGAACTGACAGCGGGGCCCGCTCATCGGTTCGATGAGCGGGCATTACCCGCAGCCGCGTTCACAGTGTGGGCCGCAGCTGCGCTCTCCTGCGTCCTGGTCGCGCTTATGGTCTGGCTGATTCCAGACGGCCGCGCTATTGCGCATGGGTTGCTCGGCATCAACCCAGGCGTGGTTCCCCACGCCACGAGCGACGGCACCGTGGGTTACGCGCTCCGGTTGCTGTGCAACAACGCGATCGTCGCGCTCTGGCCCTTGACCGGGCTCTACCTCCTGCTGGGCGTCGATCGTCGGTGGCGGCGCGTGTTCTTGGGGGTCGTTGTGCTCTCCGCGGCGCGAAGCGTCGCCCCGGTCGCGTTCGCGTTGGGTCTGTGGGGAACGCGGCTTCTGCCCTATATCCCGAACGCGCCCTTTGAGCTGGCCGCGATCACGACCAGCCCGGTCCTCTACCTGCTGCGCAGCACACAGCGCATCTCGTTTCGTGAGCTCACGGTCGGGATCACCGTCATCGGCGCGCTGCTCGTGACGGCCGCGGCACTTGAAACGTGGGCTGTGCCACTGCGCTAGCCCTCCACTTCCGATCGAGGAGACGCTCCGATGACCCCAGTACCAACCGATCTCTCCGAGATTCCTGCAACATGCGGATCCGGTGACGCGTCGCGTTTTCGTGAACGTGCCCGGTATCAGCTTCCAGGCGGGACCCGCGTGCTTTGCACGCGAGGCTCTCTGAGCTGACGGTACTTCTCGATATGCCTGCGGATCAGTTCGACGGCGCCGGTGAGCCGGCACCTGCTGCCGGGTCCTATGTCGTGGAGCCGGAGCTCGCAAGCGACCCCGGAGAGATCGACGCGCTGGTGAGCGACTACCTCAAGCAGGCGGAGCTCCACGCCCGTGTACCCATGACCGTCCCGTGGCTCGAGGACATCGTCGACACCCGCGCGTTGTAGGCCACGGTCCGGATCTGACCCTGCGGTTGTGGGGATCGGTGGTGGATCACCTGGACGGAGCGTCATTCGGAACCGAGACACCACCAACCACCGGGTCGTGGTCGTTCGCCGACTCGCAGTTTGCCGGTCCGGCACGCCGGACTTCGGCTTTCTGCTCGCCATCGGCGAACAACCACAACCCCCTCAAATCCCATGACCAAAACATCAATTACAGCTCCGGCAACGGGCGATCACGAGGGCTATGGCAGCCTCACAGGCTGGGGCATCGCCTCGGTGAGCGCGCTCAGGCGGCAGGTCGCGTCGATCTGGACGATGACCCGCGCACAGCGCCTAGACAGATACCTCGGGCACGAGCTCACCGCTGAGCAGGCCCAGGAATGGGCCGGACGCGTACCAAGCGAGCTGCCGTTGATCAACGGCGAGTTTGCGCATATCGCTGCGACCACCCCGGAGGCGTGCTTTCGCTGCCCGGTATGTGGCGATGACGAGGTAACACTCGCCGCCGGTGGCGTCCTCAGCACCCACTCGGACTACCGGCACCCGAACTGGGGCAACGCCGCCGCACGGACCCGCGGTCTGGTTCCAGTCTGTCCGGGCTCGGGTGAGCGCCCGCTCACCACCAGGGAGGTGAAGCGATGACCCTTAACCGGGCGGAGCTTGGCGCCGCGGCGTCCCCGGGCCGCCGCCATGTAGTGACGCTCGACGACAACCTCAGCCCCGCGCTGGTGCAGCGTCGCGAGTGCCATTACACGAGCCCGCCGCTTGGCGCCGATGACGCGGTCGCGTTGGCCTCAGCGCTCACCTCAACCGCTGTCACCACTCCCGGCTGGTGGATCCTGCCAGCCGCCGACCGTCAAAGCATCGTCGTCCTCAGGGAGGCGTGATGCGACAGCTCGATCCCACAGCCGCGCTCCCGGTCCCTGTGGTCGATCCGGACCGGACGCTCGTCGCGCACATGTTCCTGGCGGCGCTGCATCGCCGCGCACCAGAGCGCACGCTGGTTGAGGTCCGCTTCCGGACCGCGGCGGGAATGGGCCGCTTCTTCGGCCCGGTCAATCGGCTCGACCTGACCGCTAAGCAAATCGTGGCGCTGGCCGCGAGCACCGACGTTTATGTCGGTGTGATCCCCCGACGCCGTCGCGGCGGCGGCCGCGAGGACCTGGTCGACTCGGCGGACGTCGCGTGGGTCGATTGCGACACCACCGACGCCGTCTCCGCGTTGCGTCGCTTCCGCCCCACGCCGTCCATGGTCGTCAGCTCAGGGTCAGCCCAAAACTGCCATGCCTACTGGTTCCTGTGCCAAACAGTAACCCTGGATGCGATCGACGGGCTCAACAAGCGTCTCGCGGTGACCTTGGGCGCCGACATCCGCTGCAGCGATCCGGCACGAATTCTCAGGCCCAGCGGCTCGGTGAACATGAAGCACGACCCGCCGACACCCGTGCGGCTGCTCAAATGCGCGCCCCGTCAGCTTGTCGCCCTCGTCGATCTCGAGCGTGACCTGGTGCAGCCGCCGGAACCGGTAAGCGCACGATCAAACCGCTTGCTCCTGGCTCACCGTTACGACGGTGCACTCGACAGCATCTCACCACGGGTGTATTTCGAGCAGCTGACCGGGCTTGCCATCGGCCGCTCGGGGAAGGTGTGCTGCCCGTTTCACGAGGACGGCACACCGAGCCTGCACGTCTGGGAGGAACCCGAGCGTGGCTGGTACTGCTTTGGATGCGGGCGCGGCGGCTCGATCTATCAGCTGGCGGCCTGGCTCTGGTTGCCCACCCATGTTGCATCGGCACCGTTGCGTGGCCGCGAGTTCATCGAGCTGTGCACCCGGCTCGAGGACCTGTTCGGCACGAGAGCCGCCTGACCGCTCAGACGCAGGCAGCGTCTACCGGGCTGAGTGACGGGTTTCGAGGTGATGCCGGTCAGCGGACCCGGTCCCCTCCCTAATGATCGCACCCTACGGGCGCTTTGGAGGTCGGGAACCGGCCCCGCCAACCGGGCGGGGCCACAAGCCCATTGGGAGACTTTTCATGCTCACCGACTCGCACCGTGTGCTCGTTGCGATCACCGACGAAGCAGCATGCACGTTCCTGGTCGACAACCTCCAAGCCGACGGCTACGAGGCCATGGCCGCAAACACCTTGGGACATGCGCGCAGCCGCCTGACCGACCAGTTCGACGCAATGATCCTGGACCTCGGTCCCGACACGACCAAGCTGATCGAAGCCGTGCGCAGCGGCGAGATCGCCACCGATTCGTGGCTGCCGATCCTGGCGGGATCGGCCAGCGAGGACCTCTTCTACCCAATCCGGCTACTCGAGCGCGGAGCTGACGACGTGATCTACGAACCTTGGTCCTACCTCGAGGTCCGCGCCCGCCTGGCGGCGCTGCTGCGCCGCACCCAAGCCAGCCGCAGTCCGCGGCAGGTGCTGCGTGCCGGCGCGCTGCGGGTCCACGTAGCCGCGCGACGGGCGTGGATCGACGACACCGAGATCAAACTGACCGCACGCGAGTTCGACCTTCTGCGCGTCCTCGCGTCAGAGCCCGATCGCGTCTTCACGCGATCCGAGCTTCTTCAGAGCGTCTGGGGCCTCGGTGACTGGGCGCGCACCCGCACATTGGACTCGCACGCAGCTCGACTTCGTCGCAGGCTCAGCGACGCCGGCGGCGGCCGCAACTATGTGCGCACGAGCTGGGGACGTGGGTACGCCCTCGTCGACACCGTCACGGTGCCCGCCTGAGGCAAGCGGGCAGTCGATGCCGGTCATCTGCGAGGTGGCCCATGCACTGATCCGGCCCCGGTGACACCTACCCGGGCGCCGGACGGGGTGCGGTACTCGCTCACTGGGTCAGAGGCGGCTGACACGCGCCGGGTGGTGGGCCGTCCCCTCCCAATTGTCGCGCCCTGACGGGCGCTTGGGGTCGGGGAACGGTCCCGCCACCCGGGCGAGGCCAGAACCCATTAGGAGGGGCAGATGCCCGCTGGACTCACTCACACCGACTCGATGTTCTCCGTCCGCGAGGTGCCATGGCACGGTCTCGGTGCGGTGCTCGACACACCACCAGCCAGTGTTGCTGAGGCGATCGAGCGCTCAGGTCTCGGTTGGCAGGTCAAGCGCGAGCCGATCGCCGTTGACCGCCGCGAGGTCGCGGCTCTTGACTGGTCGGTCCCGTTGTGCGAGGAGATCGCCGGCTACTACGCCACCGTGCGCCAAGACACCCGTGAGGTGCTCGGCATCGTCGGTGAGCGCTACCGGATCGTGCAGAACGAGCAGGCGTTTCAGTTCGTCGACCAGCTGATCGGCTCGGCGATGCACTTCGAGACCGCCGGATCACTGCACGGAGGCCGCAGGATCTGGGTGCTCGCACGGCTACCCGAGCACATCGAGATCGGCGGTGACCCCGTCCGTCCCTACGTGCTGCTGATGAACAGCCAGAGACTGACTTCACACTGCCTCCTTGGAGAGGACGGGTTGATCATTGGGTCCAGCTCTGGGCGCGATCCCCGCGGGGCGTGGGTTTTCTGGCTGTTGAGGGCTGGGCGGTGTGCTGGTCGCCGGGTTGTTGGACCTCTTGTTGCTGGTGTGCTCGGACGCCTGCGGGATCGAACTTGGTCTCGCCCGCAGGGCCTGACCGTCTGATTTTCGCACCCTGACGGGTGCGGTTGGGACGGCACAGGCCCGCAGCGGGCGGGCCCAAGCGCCGGGAGGCGATCATGCCGAACAAGTCATCACGCCGGTTGACCGAGACCGAGCGGGCGGAGCGCCGCCGCCAGGACCGTGAGCGGTTGCAGCAGGCCGCTAGGGAGCTGCTCAGCTCCGATGGGTGGGCACGCTGGGTTCGCGCCCGGGCGATGTTTCACTCTTATTCGGCCGGGAACTGCATGCTGCTGGCCGCCCAGTGCCACGAGCGTGGAATGGTCCCGACCAGGATCGCTGGGTTCCGGACCTGGCTGAAGCTCGGCCGGGTGGTTCAGAAGGGTGAGACCGCGTTGAAGATCCTCGCGCCGATGCCCGTGAAGCAGCGCGACCAGGAGACTGGCGACGAGAACGAACACACGAGGGTGCTATTCCGGACGGCGTTCGTGTTCGACGTCTCGCAGACCGACGTGATCGACGGCACCGAACCGGCGCCGCTGGAGGCTCCGCGGCAACCGTTGACCGGTGACTCCCACCAGCATCTGCTCGCGCCACTGTGCGGGTTCGCGGAATCGCTTGGGTACTCGGTGTCGTTCGAAACGATCGCCGGGTCGGCCGGTGGGTGGTGTGAGCCGAAGGCCAAGCGGATCGTCGTTGACGCTGATGTCCCGGCGAACGCGCAGCTGCGGACGTTGATCCATGAGTGCGCTCACGCGTTGGGGATCGGATATGACAAGTACTCGCGTGCGCAGGCCGAGGTGATGGTCGACACCGTCACCTTGGTCGCTGCGTCAGCGGTCGGTCTCGTGGTCGACGGCGAGACGGTGCCGTATGTGTCGGGGTGGGGTGAGGACGGCGCGCTTGAAGCGGTCACCGAGTTCGCCGAGACGATCGACCGGGTCGCTCGCAAGATCGAGGATGTGCTCCTCGCAGCCGACTCGCTTCTCGAGAGCGTGGCGGCGTGAAGCGTAGGATCCCCGGCCGTGGCGTTCAAGCACTATCCGCCGGATGATGAGATCGCCGCCGTGCGTCTGCGCGACGCGACAGTCGCGTGGGCGCCGCTCCTGGGCGAGCTGATGGCTGTCGGGCTGCGCCCATATCTCGAGCTCTCACACGGTGACAGTGAAGATGACCTTCGTTTGTTCTGTGAGCTCGACGAGAACCTGCTGCTCGAGATCTCACTCGCCGATGAGGGACTCCCGGACCGGCCGTTGGCCGATGAGAACCGGTATTGGCTGGTGATCGTGCAGAACGAGACCGGGTATCTGGCCGAGGTCACGTTCAACAACGACCCCCAGATCACCTTCCAGGAACTAGCTGCCAAGGCCGTGAGCGTGCTGGAAGCGGTCGCTGCAGGCCAGCGGCCGATGCTGGAGGAGTGGTAAGCGCCAGACAACGAGGGTCGTGATCACTCCAGCGTCGGGGCGTGCAGGAGCCCCTGTTCGTCGGTGCGGATCTCGATCCGCAGCCCGCGGCGCTTGCCCTCAACCACCATCACCGCGTTGCGCTGACCGGCGCGGACCTGGTTGAGCACCGTCTGGCGCGCGACACCGAGCTGCCGGGCGGCGTCGTTGAGCTTCACGTAACCATCTGGGACCGTTGGGACGAACCGCTCGCGGATCTCGTCGGTCAGCCGGATCCGCCACTGCGCGTGCTCTGTGGTCTGCTCGGCAGGGAGCAGCCCCTCCGCCAGCCAACGGCGAACAGTCATCGTGCTGACGTTCAGCTCGCGAGCGGCTTGGTTGATCGACACACCGTCGCCGGCCCCAGCATCGCGGCGGGGTGCGGTGGGGATCCCGGCGCGTTCGCGGATCCCACGGACACGAGCAGCCGTGAACGGCAGGCCCGTCGGGCTGTTCCAACCCTGCTTGGACAGGACCATCGCGATCTCCCCGTCGTTTGAGTGCTCAGCGAGCCGACGGATCAGATCGATCAGCTCCGGCCGAGTGCCCGATCGTCTGAGCGTCGTGTGTTTCAACCTGACCGGCAGCTCAGTCCGGGCGCCACCCTGCCAGAACAGCTCAACCGTGCCGAGCTTCTTCTCACGGTCAACGTTCAACACAACATCGTCAAGCAGCGCACGCAACAGCTGCTTGCGATCACGCTCAGTCGTTGTCTTCGCGCTCCACACACGACCCAGCTCACCGACCAAACGCCGCAGCGCCCGCCGTTCGACATCGGTCAACGGTGCAGGCCGTTGCCGATCCAGCTCAGCCAACAGCCCACGCTGTCTCGCCGCCTCAGTCAGCGCCTGCTCCCACGCAGCCTCGAGCGTGCGAGCGACCAGCCGATTCTCCGGCTCGCAGGAATCGAACTGGCGGCGCAGACGGTCCGCCTCAAACTCGGCACGCTCAACCGCCAACGCCTGCAGGCAATGTCGCTCCGCATGCTCAGCCTCCAACTCACCAACCGCCCCGGCAGTCGCATCCACCCCGGCGGGTGTGACGGCGTCCAGGAACGCTTCGATCACCGTCGAGTCCAAACGCAGCCCGCCGATCGACTGGCACGCACGGCTCGTTGCCTGCATCTGGTAGGTCCGCTCACACAAATAGCTGTGGGTGCGGCCATAAGGACCGGAGTACTTGACCATCATCTTGCGCCCACACTTGCCGCAACGAAGCAACCCCTGCAGCAACGCCGAGCCCTCCCGTGCCGCACCGCCACCCTGACCCTTCGGGCGGGCGTTGGCTCGCAACCGCGACAGCGTCTGTAAGTATTGCTCCCAGGTCACATAGCCCGGATGGTGCTCGGGGATGCACACCTTCCACTCCTCGAGCGGCACCTTGACGATCGACGTCTTCACCACACCCTCCGGGCTCACGGTCTTCACGTAACGGGAGCGCCCAAACGCATAGGCGCCCGCATAGGAAGGGTTTGTGAGGATGTCGTGAACCGACCCATAGTCCGGCGTCACCCAGCGGACGCGGCGCTGACCGACCGCGCGGCGAGGCAACAGCTGATCCTCGCTGGTGAGCTCGGCAACGACCTGCCGCGCGGACCCGCAGCGCTTCCACAGCTCATAAACCCGCCCGATCGCGCCACGAATCTGCTCATCAGGTGAGAGCCGGATCTGCCCGAGCTCGTCGTATTCCAAGCCGATCGGCAACGCCAAGTGCAGCTCGCCTCGGGCTGCCTTGTTCTCAAGCCCGCCACGGAGCCGGGAGCGGATCAGATGTAGCTCAGCCTCGCTCATCGTGCCTTTGAGGCCGAGCAGCAACCGGTCGTTGAACTCGCCGGGGGAGTAGATCCCATCCGCATCGGCGATCAACGTACCTGTCAGCGCACACAGATCCAGCAGCTGATGCCAGTCGGCGCTCGAGCGCGCCAGGCGCGAGACCTCAAGCGCCAAGATCACGCCGACGTGTCCGAGCCCGACCTCGGCCGCGAGCTCTCTGAACCCGATCCGGGCGTGCGTCCACCGGCCCGACATGCCCGTGTCCTCATCAACAACAAGCACCGACTCCACAGGCCAGCCGAGCTCGACCGCCCGTTCGGCCAGCGCGTATTGCCTGGCTGCGGACTCCTGATTGCGTTCCACCTGCCCCGGCGTTGACTGACGCACGTAAACGACCGCGCGTCGCTGCCGATGCCGGTCGGTGATCTTCTCACTCATAGCGCGCCTCCTCGATCACCTTCGCCAGCAGCCTTGCGAGCATCACCGTCACGCTCGCCCGGACCGCCGGCGGCAGCGTCTCCCACACCGCCGCCGGCGCAATCTGCTCCTCCACCAGCACCAGCGCCAACTGACCTGACATCGCGACCTCCGCCGTTTTCGACGGACACTCGCGCCGAGTCCGGACGCCGCTCTTTCACGCCAGCCAACACCGCGGCGAACCGCCGCCAGCCCGACGGGGTCGCTATCAGCCCGACCGGCGGCTGGGTCTCCGCCGGTGTCGTGAGCGGCAGATCGGTCCACACCGCCGGCAACAGAATCCGCGCCCCATCCGTCGTGCGGCAGCGAATCCGCAGCTCACCACCAACATGACGCCACCCATCGACCTCAACGACAAGCCCGCACAGCTCACCGGGCGCGCCAACAAGACGCACCCGATCGGGCAGCGGATCAACAACATGAGTAGTACGACGCTTGACTGCACGACGGATCGACCGCCGTGATCGCCGCGACCACCCCGGTCAGGGTCGTCTGCCAGAACACGCTCTATGCGGATGTCCGCATAGGCCGAATTATCCGGATCTCGTTGTTATCTGAGGGAGTGTCCGGCCAACTGTGTAGGCATCAGATCTCGAAAGGAGATCGATGTCGAGCACAATCACAGCCAGGTTGGATGAGGACCAGGATCCGCAGGATGGGAGCGCCGGCGTGGCGCGGAGCGAGCCCGGAGGGCGAGCGCAGCGACGCGCCGGCGCTGCGCGCCGCGAACTGGACCCGCTCGCCGATCGGGTCAAGGAGCTACTCCCGAACGAGTTGATCGATCAGCTGATGGCCGGCGCCAAGAGCGGTGAGGAGATCACCGGCCAGGGTGGGCTGCTGTCGCAGTTGACGAAGCGGATGGTGGAGCGGGCGATGGAGGTCGAGCTGACCGACCACCTCGGCTATGAGCCACACGCCGAGCCGCCGGGCGGGGCCGGGAACACCAGGAACGGGTCGACACCGAAGACGCTGATCACCGAGCACGGCGAGGTCAGGGTCAACACCCCCAGGGACCGTGACGGCAGCTTCGAGCCGCAGATCGTCCGCAAACGCCAGCGGCGCTTTGACGGGTTCGATGACAAGATCCTCGCGCTCTACGCCCGCGGCATGTCGACCCGTGACATCTCCGCCCATCTGGAGGAGATCTATGGGGTCGAGGTCGGGCGGGATCTGATCTCGAAGGTCACCGACGCGGTGATGGAGGACGCGAGGGCGTGGCAGACCCGGCCGCTGGAGGATGTCTACCCGGTCGTGTTCCTCGATGCGCTGGTCTTGAAGATCCGTGACGGCGGCACCGTGATCCGCAAGGCGTGTTACCTCGCGCTGGGGATCAACCTCGACGGTGACCGTGAGGTCCTCGGCATGTGGTTTCAGGACACCGAGGGCGCGAAGTTCTGGATGCAAGTCCTCTCCGAGCTCAAGCAGCGCGGCGTGGCCGACATCCTGATCGCGTGTGTCGACGGGCTCAAAGGGTTCCCGGAAGCGATCGAGGCGATCTTCCCGCAGACGACGGTGCAGACCTGCATCGTTCACCTCATCCGGGCGTCACTGAAGTATGTGCCCCGCAAGCACTACGAGCAGGTCACCAAGGACCTGCGCACGATCTACACCGCGATCAACGCTGAGGAGGCGATGGCCGCGCTCGAGCAGTTCGAAGCCAAATGGCCGGAGCTGGCGATCGTCGGCCGGATGTGGCGCGAGGCGTGGCAGCACGTGATCCCGTTCATGGCCTTCGAACCCGAGGTCCGGCGCGTGATCTACACCACCAACGCGATCGAGGCATTGAACCGGCAGCTACGCAAAGCGACGAAGACCAAGGGCAGCTTCCCCAACGAGGACGCCGCGATGAAGCTGCTCTACCTCGCGATCCAAAACGCCGGCCCGCAATGGACAAGAACCCGGGGGTGGACGAAAGCGATGCTCGCGTTCAAGATCCAATTCGGAGACCGCATCCCCAACTGACACCGTCAACCGCCTACACAGTTAGGAGGACGCTCTCTT
>CAWAVA010000015.1:0-19528 GCA_963785385.1 uncultured Conexibacteraceae bacterium
ACATCCGATAACCGCTGATTACGTCAACCTCGACAGGTGAAACTGGTGCGCGACATCAAAGGTTTTCGTCGGACCATTCCGCATCGACAAGTCGCGGCTCGGCCCCCTCACCCAAGCGCAACCTCGCGCGCTCAGAGTGAGACCTCCGGGTGCCGCATCTGCCTCGGCTTATGTTGTGCGAGTTGAAATGTCGTAGCTCCAGAAAGAATGCGACTCATAGCCGCGATAGCCCGAATCGGCCTCGCGTTCTGCTGACAGTGACCCTGAGCTGCACCAACGTAAATTTGGTCGGCTGGTACTGAGACAGCCAGGGATGGGATTTCCGCTGCCGCCACCGGCGGCGTTGCCGAGCGCCAGCGAGTCGCGGCCTTTTGCTGGGCGTCGAGGGCGCCGGGCATGCACCAGAATGGTGCGAAGGTGTTGATGCGGTTGTCTTGCGCGAGTTTCGTCGATGACCTAGAGGGCCGCCTCGGTTCCTAGCGCCGGATCCGAATGCATCTCCGATCCGCGCCGCAGTCTGTGACCGTCTTTACCGATCGCGCCCGTGAAGAAGTCGCAGTCGTCTGGACCCGGGGCCCTTCACGACGTAGGAATCGAACCGCCGGCATTCGTCGGCGTGCACCGCAGGATCGACCCACAACGTCGCCGCGCCTTCGCCTCGCACGCGCTCACGCTAAGCAATCCCACCGACACCTTGTGCGTGCGGCGCCGCCGTCCCCGACCGACCGACCGCCGCGCGGCGCGGCACTCGCCGAGTCCGCCGCGCCTAGTGCATCCGGCGCCGCGACCGGTTGTGCGCCCGCTGATTTCAGCACCGCGCGCACCTCGCTGACTTTGACGCCGGCCAGCTCGGCGATCGCGGTCAGCGTTTCCCCGCGATCCAGCATGCGCGACACCGCCGCCGCGCCCGCCTGGCGGTGCTCGTGACGCCGCCGCTCGCCTTCTGCGCGAATCTCGGCCACACGGCCCTGCTCCCACTCGTCGACCGCCGCCAGCCGACCCAGTTCGACCAGAAACGACGCCGCGTCATCGACGTTTTGCCGCTCACGTTGCAGCCGAGCCTCGTTCGCCCTGGCCTGCGCTTCGCGAACCTTTTTGCGCGCTTCGGTTTTCGAGTTGATATTCGCCATGGCCGAACCTTACGGCGCGGTCAACCCGCGTCTCTACCATCACCCACAACATCACCCCGTCCCCATTTGTCCACATCCCACGTTTCCCAGTCCCGCACTGCCCCAACACAACCCGCTCCACACCCAAGCCCGCCCACCAGAGCGCACCGCCACCAACCGTTTTCGACCAGCCCACGAACCACACACCTCTTGCATTAAGGTCACGATTTCCTGTGAATGCCTAGAGCGATGCGAGACAAACGCTCGCCCGCCTCCCTAACGTGCGCGTGGAAGGGACGGCGCCGCAGTGACGATGACGATGCACAAGCTCACTGCCGGAGACGGGTATCAGTACCTGATCCGGCAAGTCGCCGCTGTCGATTCCACCTCACGCGGCAAAGCCCCGCTGATCGACTACTACTCCTCCAAAGGTGAATCCCCCGGCCACTGGGTGGGCTCCGGGCTGGCGTCGCTGGAGTCCACCGGCGCACGCTGGGTGCCTGCCGGCGATGTCG
Source organism: uncultured Conexibacteraceae bacterium (assembly GCA_963785385.1). GTDB lineage: Bacteria > Actinomycetota > Thermoleophilia > Solirubrobacterales > Solirubrobacteraceae > Palsa-465. The sequence continues at coordinate 1,625 of CAWAVA010000015.1, forward strand.
CCGACGTGTGGGCGGTGGAGGCCGGCTCCCAGGTCAGCGAAGCACAAATGAAAGCGTTGTTCGGAGAAGGGTTGCACCCCAACGCCGATGCGATCGCCGCCTATGTGACCAAGCGCGGAGTGCACGGCGTCGCGGCCGCTCGAAGCCACCAAACTGGGCCGCCAGTTCTACATCCGCGACGGCGAAACCACCTTCGCCCGCGCCCTGGCGGTGGCCTACCGCGACCACAACGACGGAAGCCGGCGCGCACTGGAACGCGCCCATCGACGCGCCCACCCGCGCCGCGATCCGCACCGTCGTCGCGCGCAGAAAGTTCGCCGAACAGTACGGCCGCGCGCCCGCCGACGACCGCGAACTCACCGGCTACATAGCGCGCGAAACCCGGGCGCGCACCACCGCGGTCGCGGGCTACGACCTGACCTTCTCACCGGTGAAGTCGGTGTCGGCGCTGTGGGCGATCGCACCCATGGACGTCGCGGCGGTGGTCGAAGAGTGCCACGACGCGGCCGTCGCGGATGCGCTGAAATGGTTGGAAACCCACGCCGCGTTCACCCGATCCGGCACCAACGGCGTCGCCCAAGTCGACACCACCGGACTGCTCGGCGCGGCCTTCACCCACCGCGACTCGCGCGCCGGCGACCCCGATCTGCACACCCACGTCGCGATCTCCAACAAGGTCGCCACCGTCGATGCCAGCGGCGTCATGCGCTGGCTGGCCCTCGACGGCCAGCCCGTGCACCGGTTCACCGTGGCCGCCTCCGAGCTGTACAACACCCGCCTGGAAGCCCACCTCGGGCAGCGCCTGTCGCTGCGGTTCGCCGACGTGCCCGTCGAGGGCCGCAACAAACGCCCGATCCGCGAAATCGTCGGCATGTCCACCGATTTGATGACCGCGTGGTCATCGCGGCGGATCGCCATCGAATCACGCACCGCTGAGCTGGCCAAGCAATTTCACGCCACCCACGGCCGCGAACCCACCCACGTCGAGACCATCGCCCTGGCCCAGCAAGCCACCCTGGAAACCCGCGACGCCAAACACGAGCCGCGCTCGCTGGCCGAGCAACGCCACACCTGGCGCACCCAGGCCGTCGAAGTCGTCGGCGGCGTCAAAGAGCTGACCGCGATGCTCGGCGGCATCCTGTCCACCCCGCACCTGCCGCTCGATGCCACCGACGACGCCTGGATCGCCGCACACGCCGCCCAGGTGATCGCCACCGTGGCCCAGTCACGCGCGACCTGGCAGCGCCACCATGTGCTCGCCGAGGCGCAGCGCGTCGTGCGCGGCAGCGGCCACGCCGCCGACACCACCCTGGCCGACAAAATCACCGCCGCCGCCCTGTCAGAGCCCCTGTCGCTGCCGCACATCGGCGAGGGCGACGCCGAGATGGGCGAACCCTCGCGACTGCGCCGCCGCGACGGCGCCAGCGTCTACACCCGCCACGGCGCCACCACCTACACCTGCCACGAAGTGCTTGCCGCAGAACGGCGCATCGTCGCCGCCGCCCACCGCAACGGCGGCCGCACCGTCAGCGACGCCGACATCGAGCTGGCCTTCGCCGACTCCGCCGCCCGCGACAAGCCCCTCAACGAAGGCCAAATCGCGCTGGTGCGCGACATGGCCAGCAGCGGTCGCCGACTGGCCCTCGCGCTGGCACCCGCCGGCACCGGCAAAACCACCGCCATGGCCGCCCTGTCTCATGCGTGGCGCTCCTCGGGCGGCACCATCATCGGGCTGGCCCCGACCGCCACCGCCGCCATCGAGCTTGGTGAGGACCTCTCGGCGACCACCGACACCATCGCGAAATACGTGTGGTCGGCCGACCCTGGCGGCAACCCACCGGCTCGGCACCACCGGAATGGTTCCAGCACATCGGCCACAGACACCCTGATCATCATCGACGAAGCGGGCAAAGCCGGAACCCTCGAACTTGACGCGGTGATCACCCACGCTTTGGCCCGCGGCGCCAGCATCCGCCTGGTCGGCGATGACTGCCAGCTCGGCTCCATCTCCGCCGGCGGTGTGATGCGCGACATCGCCGCCGCCACCGACGCGCTCACCCTCTCAGAGCTGGTGCGGTTCAGTTCCACCGCCGAAAGCGCTGCCACACTGGCGATCCGGGCCGGCGACCCGTCCGGTCTGGGCTTCTACATCGACCACCACCGCGTCCATGTCGGCTCCGATGACACCGCCGCCGACATGGCCTACACCGCGTGGGCCGCCGACCTCGACGCCGGCCGAGACAGCATCCTGCTGGCCCCCACCAACGACATCGTCGACACCCTCAATGCCCGCGCCCGCCTCGACCGGCTCGCCGCCGCAGACCCGAAAACCCTGCACGGCAAAGAGATCATTCTTTCTGACCGATTGGCGGCATCACCGGGCGACCTGATCCGGACCCGCCGTAACGCGCGCGAATTCATATCGGCCGCAAAGACTATGTCCGCAACGGCTACCGCTACCAAATCATCGAAACCGGCGACGACGGCAGCATTAAAGCCCGACACCTGGGCAGCGGAACAATGGTGCGCCTGCCCGCCGACTACGTGAAAAAGCACGTCACCCTTGGCTATGCGGCCACCATCGACTCCGCGCAAGGACTCACCGCCGGGCACGCCTGCCACATCGTCGGCGCCGGAACCCTTACCCGCCAACTGCTTTACGTCGCCTTGACCCGCGGCCGGATCGAAAACCACATCTATCTGTCCACCGCCGAATCCGATCCGCACCGCGTCATCTCGCCCAAAGCCACCCACCCCGAGACCGCCGTCGACGTCTTGTCCGCGACGCTGCGCCGCGACGGCGCCCAAGTCTCGGCCACCACCGCCGCCCGCGACGCCGCCGACCCCTTCGCCCGCCTCGGTCCTGCCGCTGCCATGTACTACGACGCCCTCGGCGAAGCCGCCCACCAGCTCGCCTCCCCTGCCGCCCTGGCGCAGCTGCACATCACCGCCGATCAGCTCTACCCCGGCCTGACCCGCGCCCAAGCCTGGCCGGTGCTGTGCAAGCACCTGGCCATCATCGCCGCCGACGGACACGATCCGCTGGCCGCGCTGACCGACGCCGCCACCCAAGACGAGCTGTTCAGCGCCCACGACCCCGCCGCCGTCGTCGACTGGCGCATCGACCCCACCGGCGCACACTCCACCGGGATCGGGCCGCTGCGCTGGCTGCCGGCGACCCCGACCCTGCTCGCCGACGACCCGCAATGGGGCACCTACCTGGGCGCCCGAGCAGAACTGGTCACCGATCTGGCCACCCAGATCCGCGACATCGTCATCCACCACTGGACACCGGCCACCGCCCCCGTCTGGGCCAAACCAGTCCTGGCCGCCAACCCCAAACTCGCCGCCGAAATCGCCGTCTTCCGCGCCGCCCACAACGTCGCCGCACGACGACAGCAGCCTGCTCGGCCCCCCGCAGTACGCCGTGCGCGCCCGCAGCATCCAATCCATGCTCGAACACCACGCCCAAGACGCGTTACGCACCCAGCACCCGCACACCCGCCGCTTCGAGCAGCTCATCGACTCGATCGACCCCCGCATCCGCGCGGACGGCCACTGGCCTCAACTGGCCGCGCGCCTGGCCCAAGCCGCGACCAGCCGCCCCGACCTACCCACACTCGTGCGCGCCGCCGCCACCGCGCAGCCACTGCCCGACGAGCTACCCGCCGCCGCACTCTGGTGGCGCCTGTCGGCCGAGCTGACCTCCAAAGCCACCCTCGACACCCCCCACACCGCGCTGCGGCCAACCTGGATCACCGACCTGCACAACGTCTTTGGGTCCGCTGCCGCCGAAGCCATCATCGCCGACCCCGCCTGGCCCGGCCTGGTCTCCGCGGTCAACGCCGCCGACCCCACCCGCTGGACACCCGCCGACCTGCTCAACGTCGCCGCCGAACACCTCGCCGACATCGACCCCGACCACACCATCCCCACCTACCAGTACGCCCGCACCATCACCTACACCGTCGACCTGTTCGCCGGCCACCACGACCACACCGACCCCACCATCCCCGAACAGGCTCCCCTGCACCCCGAGGACGAAGAACAATTCCCACCCGACCCTCAGCATCCCAGGATCGACATGCCCGCCACCGACCTGTCCACCACGCAGTGGAACCCCGAATCTGTTGCACCTGACCCGCTCGACGAAATCCTCGACAGCGCCGACGAACTCGGTGGCTTGGACTTCGCCGACCTGCCCCGCCAGCGCGTCGAACCGCCGCCGCTACCCGACGCTCTGCTCAACGTCCACACCCTGCGGACCCAGTACCAACAGGCCCTGGGCCGACTACACCAAATCGTGCCCGCACCGCGATCGGCGACGGACCCGCCGATGCGAGAAGCGCCGCCCCAGATCAGCGAATTGCGCCACCGCGCCGACGCCGACCGGCCCTACCTGCTTGCCGTCCAAGACGTCACCGCACAGTGGGCCGACGCCGAAGCCGACTACGACGCCGCCCTCGCCCAGGTCGAGTGGGCACGAGCCCGCCTCGCCGAACTGCAGGCCCAAGCCCGACGTCGACCCACTCGACATCGGCTCCGCCGAACTCGATGTCCGCCTGCGCCGCTCGGCCCTACAACCATCTCCCCGGCCGAGCGCTTCCAGCCCGCGCCTGCACGCCGCACTCGCTGCCCGCGCCGCCGCGGCCGGTGGCGCCGAACACATCGTCAGCGGCGACGACGTCGACAAGTTCATCGCCGCCGACCAGCAAGCACGACGACGAGCACGTCGCTACAGCGCGCCGCCACTGCCGCGAGCTGCGCCGCGACCTCGACCGCGCCGAACTCGACCACGGCCGCCGCGTTCGCCGCCGCCGAAATCCGCTCCGCCGAGCACATCACCGCGCAACTCGACGAACTCGACACCGAACTGCGCGTGCTGCAAGCCGCCAGCCGCTACCAACCACAACGGCCCCTGCCCGATGACTCCCAGCTCCGTCACCGACCTGCCCCCGGCCGCCGCAACAGCCCTCACCAGCACCGCCGCACTGCCGTTTGCCGTCACCGTCCTCGACGCCGCACCCTCACGCCGAGCGCACAGCCGCCCTGCGAACCCTGCACGACGCAGCAACCGCCGCCAACCGAAACCTCCTGTGGTGCAGCCCCACTCAGGAACAGGCCGACGCGGCCGTCGCCGACCACCTCGCGCCCGCCGCCGCGACCGTCACCGAAACCCACGCCCAGATCACCGGTGGCCACACCGCGCTGCCGCCCGGAACACTAATCATCGTCGACGACGCCGCGGCCGCCGACCCTGCCGCAGTGGCCGACCTCGCCGAACACGCGGCCGCGGCTCAATCTGGGCTGATCCTGCTCGACACCACCGGCCCGACATGGCCGCCCCAGCCCTCCCGTCAGCTACTGGGCTTGCTGCGCACCGAGCTACCGTGGACCGCCACACTGAGCGCCCACCCCAGCTCGGAGGTCATCAACCACAGCACCGCACCCGACCTCGATCCCGCCCTCGTTCAAAGCCGCCGGCTACACCCGAGCCTGCTCGACGACCACCTAACGGCCAGCCTCACCCGCGCAGACCAGCTGCACGCCGCCATCCAGGCCGCCTACAAACGCCACCTCGACGCCAACTGGCTACGCCAACGCGGACCCGCCACCCAACACCAAAGCCCGGAAATCGGTTTCAGCGGCGACGACTAACGCCCAGACGCGCAGGTTTGTCATGACGTTTCTGGCGAGCTTCTCTGAGATGTAGGTGACTCCGAATGCGACGACCTGCTTGAACTCCTGGCGTCGAGCGCCGATGTCGAACTGGCTGCCGGAGCCCTTCTGGAAGATGTCGAGGCCTCGACCGAGGAGGATCTTCCAGCCGTTGTCAGCCCGGAGGGATCGGTCATGGATGGTCTCGTCCCATCGCACGTTGAACTTGATCCCGACGGACGCTGCCCCGTCCTGAATCTCCTTGAGCATCAGCAGGTGCTGCTTCTGGAAGTCGCCGGTGTCTTCCTTGGTCACCAACGTCACCGAGATCTCGTCGGCCGGGTCCTTCGCGGACGCCAGCAGGCCGAGGAGGTCAACGAGGTTGCGGCCCTGATGCGGCAAACGGATATACGGGTCAACGATGGTGATCTCGGCTGCGCCCCGGAGGTAAGGCAGCAGCAACGTTTCATAGGAGACGCCGCGCTGATTCTCCTGGAATTCGCGGTGACCCTCGAACAGGGGCGCGGGCTTTGGCACCGCATCGACGGGCGGAGTAACGGGAGCCTCGGCTCCCGCGGTCCCGCTTTCCGACGAGTCACCGGTCCCGCTGTCTTTGTCCCGCCGCTGGTGGTAGTAGCGTCGGGTACTCGTCCTCTTCCAGTGTTGTGACTGCGTGCCACTCCCCGGCTTTGTCGATGTAGCCGAAGTTCACGTTGGCCATCGTGGTGTCGATGCGCAGGATCTGGTCCTTGACGCGCTTGCGGCCTTCGATGGCGAACCGGAGGATCTCCTCAATCTCGTCCTTCGTCGCATCTCCGTGCGGGAAGAGGATCTTCATCAGTCCGGAGAAGGTTTTGTGGATGCCATCCCGGTCACGGGTAGAGATGTCGGAGCCGAGCGTGAAGTGCTGCTGGTAGCGGTCGGAGTAGTCCGCGTCCCGCATGGACTTGAGGACTTCGGCGATGTAGTCGACGACGAAACCGTAACCGTTGGAGAACATCTCGCCGCGGATGGTGTCGACTTCCCAGCCGGGGATGTAGTAGTGCAAACGGTCGAGGTAGGCCGAGTCGTGGTAGCTCTCGGGTAGCTCGTCGAAGAGGTCCGAGTTCTTGAGCATGTAGGGCACGGTGTGTGATGTGTTGCCGACGAACACCATCGAGGCTTCGGCGCCGAGAGTCTCGACGCCGCGGGAGAACGACTTGTTCGCCATGTAGTTCTTCATGATGTCCACAAGCGCCTTGTCGGTGCGCTTCTTCTTGCCCGCGAACTCGTCGAAGGCGACGACGTCCCAGTAGCCGACGAGGCCGAGGCGGCCGTTGGAGTTGTTGACGAAGAGCTTGGGAACGGTGACTTCGCCGCCGGAGATGAGCATGCCGTGGGGCGAGAACTCCGAGAAGATGTGTGACTTGCCGGTGCCCTTCGGTCCGAGCTCGACGAGGTTGTAGTTGCGCTCGACGAATGGGATGAGGCGAACGAGCTGGATGAGCTTCGCGCGACGGCCGAACATCTCTGGGTTGAACCCGATCGACTGGATCAACAGGTCGATCCACTCATCGGTAGTGAACTCACGTCGCGCCGCGATGTAGCCGTCGAAGTCGAAGTTGGAGAGCTGGATCGGCTTGATCGACCCAAGAATCCATGGCACGACCTTTGCGTTGTCGCTGTGGAAGTACTCGATGTCGCAGATGCACCACACGCCGCCGACGAGCAGCTTCGGATGGGCCGTGATCGTGGCGGCTCGACGATCACCTGCTTGATGCCGAGGTTGGCGAACATGGCCTCGTAGACGTCGTCCTTGTCGTTGAGGGTGACGGTGACCTTGTCGATGATCTTGTAGCGTCCGCGTTCCCGGATCGTCGACTTCACCAGCTCGGACTGGTTCCGGTGGACGTAGTGGTCGGCAAGGATCTGCCGGACGGTGTCGATGCCCGCCTGGATGGTGGCTTCGTCATCGGAGGCGGCGTACTGACCGAGCAGATACTCCAAGACGTACGACGGCACGATCGCGTTGCCCTTGACCGCCTTGACCAAGTCCTTGCGTACGACGACGCCGGCGAAATGCTCGTTGATCTTGCGGTCGAGCGCCGACGGTGCCGGCGGCGCTTCAGGAGCCCTGTCCTCCATGGCCTCCTCGCTCAGCTCACCGACTTCGCTCACCACTACCCTCCTTAGAAGTCGAAATCCGAGGCGAAGGACCGCTTCAGCGTGTACATCGCCTTGGCGTAGACGCGCCACTGGTTGGTGTTGGGGATGCGCTCTTCGAGCCGGAACTCGACCGCGCGGTTGTTGTAGTCGTTGGCGTCCTGGCTGAGCAGCATGTGAGCGCTCTGGTAGCGGTCCCGCTTGTCGGTCGAGGACTGGTCGAAGGTCAGCTCGATCTGGTTCGAGATCAGGGTCTCGCCAACGTAGAGACCGGCACGAACGGTGCGCGGCTGAACTTTCTCGCTCACCGGCTCGGACTGGAACAGGCGGACGACGACCTGCCCGGTGGTGATCTTGTCGGACTCCGGCCACACCTCGACGTTGACCAGGCGGGTGTCGCTCTTGCGCTTCTTGTTGACCGCCAGAACCGGTACGACGATCTCCTGAAGTGTCGCGCCGCCGTGGACGAATCGTGAGCCGCCGCCGGCCAGGCGGAGACGGTGGATCGACTTGGGGATCTGCACCTCGAGGTCGCTGTCGAGTCCGAGCTGTGCAGACTTGAAGGTCGTGAAGGCGATGTCGATCTTGAGGCCGCGCCCGAGGACGTAGCGCCGGTTGACGACCTTGATGTCGTCGCCCTGCGGCTGAGTCGAGAGAAAGAACGAGTCGGCGAGGGCTTCGTCCTGGAACAGGAATCCATGGTCGGCCGTGATGAAGATGTTCGTGGCGTTGGCGTTGGCCAGCTTCTTCACGAGGTCGACGATGTCGCGCAGGGTGTCCTCGACGGCCTCGAAGACCTGCCGTTCGGTGCCCGGCTTGTCGCCGGTGGCGTCGATGCGGTTGTGGTAGACGTACAGCACCCGATTGGCCTTGTAGAGCTCCCGGCGCTCGTCAGCGCTCAGCGCCTTGAAGTCCTCGGCCTGGATCGCCGAACCGCCGACGCTCTCAAGGATCTTGCCGCGGAAGGCGGTTCCGTTGGTGGGCTGGCCGTCCGCCAGCACCGTCTTCGCGTCGGCGGAGTGCTTGAGGGTCGGTGTGCGGCAGCAGCGCTGCCATCCCAAGTTGCGTGTAGCTCGGCAGCACGCCCAGGACCGCATCGAGCGAGGCGTCGAAACGATCCTCCTGACGGATGCGCGAGCCGAGCTCCTCGGCCACCTCATATCGCAGCGCGTCGGAGATGATGACGACCGCCTTCTTGTCGCCGTCCCGCACCAGCGGCTCGATGTAGTCGCGATAGAACGAGGTTTGCGGACGGAGCACGGACGAGGTCCACTTGTCCGCACATCAACCTTCTGCTGCCATGCGTTGCCCAGCTCGTAGACGAAGTTGTTGGTGTAGCGCTTCTCGACTTGCTCGCGCAGCGCCTCCAGCGGGTTGCGGGCACTTCGGTAGGTCCGGCCGCGTAGGTGAACTGCCGATAGAGCTGGTCGATGCGGAACCAGTCGCGCCGGTACCGCTCCAGTGCCTCGTCGAACGACTGCGCAACGAGGTCCAGCGACGCCAGTTCGGCCAGCAACTCTGACGCGCAGGCGATCGCCGTGTAGAGCTGCTTGTAGCCGTCGATCCACACGCTGCTTTGCCGCGCGCGCACGACCTCGGCGACTTCGCGCGCGGTGACGGTCCGCTCGGCCACCGCGCGCGCCAGGTCACTGATGATCTTCTGGTCGGTCTCCTCGAAGAGGTCGACGGACACGAGGTCGCGGAAGCTCGCATCTTCGATGGTGCGAGGCGTAGTCGAGGTCGCGCGGCCGCGCGCTTGGCGAGCGTGGCGAGCGCATCCTGGCTGCGCCGGTCGTTGCGGAGGCTGGCGAAGTCGAGCTGAATGTTCTGAAGGCCGCCCGGTCGTTCCGACTTGAAGCCCTCGATCGCCTTCCGGAACATCCACAGCACGAAGTCATCGACGCTTGGTGTCGGAGACTCGTATCCGTAGATGGAAGCGACACCGCGCCAGTAGAAGTCATCGAGTCCGTAGTCGACGAGGGCGTCGTACTTGCGTTCGGCTGTCCGTTGGCGTTCTCCACCAGAAGCGTCCGGGTGATCTCCAGCAGACTGTGCTCGCGCTGCCCGAGCACCACCGCGGTCATCTTGGCGCGCAGCTGTCGGCATCGTCTTCGGGGTTCAGCAGCGCCTTGAGACTCTGAACGCGCTTGGCGGCATTGAAGAACTTCTCATGCGCCTGGACGACCTCATCGATGCCCTCGGCAGTGAGCCCGAGGTCCTGGGCGACCAGTGACGTGCGGTCCGCCGTGAAGACCCCGTAGGCCAGTTCCAGATCGAGCAGCCAGTTTCCGATGCCGGCAGGGACCTGTCCGGAGCGGTAAATGAGGAACTTGCACTGTCGGCTCGTCGTGCAGCAGCCGCTTCTTGATGCCGTACTCGTTGTTGGCGACGCGAAAGCGTCTCCACGCCCGCCAGATCGAGACTGTCTAAGTCTGCGGCGTATTGGCCGTCGGGGTCGTGCCAGAACACGACTCGGGTCTCCTCGAAACGGCGCATTAGGTGATCGCGGATGCCACTCACGGGGACCTCGGATGCTCCAGACGGCTCCATTCACGTGGACGACCCGCATCAGTGAGCCTGGACCATCACGGTCGGGCTTTGAGTCATTCGGCGACCTCCAGCCCGGGAATCTTCTTCAGCGCGAGCGCCGAACTTCGGGTAGTTCACCTTTCACACCTTCGTCCAGATCGATCTCGATCTGCTGCGACGCCAACGGATAGAGCACGTCGTGCTCGTACTCGTCGAGCTCCAGCAGCACCTTGCGGAGCCGGTCCGCTTCCTTCTGCGCCGCTGCCTGCTGCCCGCGGCGTATCCCCAGCTGGCGGCAAGGCGCTCGTGATTCTGAAGGCTGGACTCCAGCTTCGCCTTGAACTCGCGCAGGTACTCGTTCAGCACTGTCGAGACAGTCGACGGCGTGTAGCGGTGCATGTAGATGAGCGCGTTGAACGAGCCTTTTGGGCTAGAGAACAGCCAGTAGATCGGGCGCTTCTTGTAGCGCTGGACATGATCCTTATAGAAGGACTTCACGAAGTAGTCCCGAAGGTCCTTCACTCCAAGCGACTCGGTGACGAACCGCAGGTTCTCCTCGAAGTACTGCTCGCCGAATGCGCAGCCGCAGCAACTGACGGAACCGCGCACGATGTCATCCTCGAACCAGTCGCCGTCCACTATCGGGATGACGTTGTCTGCGTCCGGCTTGAAGGTGGGCGACGGCACCTTCGCGAGGTAGTCCTGCAACGTCGCGCCCTGGTCCGCGAGGATCAGGCCCGGCTCGTCAAGGCTATAGCGACCGAACATGCAACCCACGGCGTACGAGACGAGGTCGGCCACTTGGTCCTTTGCGAACCGGGCCGCAAGCTCAGCCTGGGTGAGCCCTACCCCGTAGAGGAACTGAGGATTGGCGTTGAGGGTGACTCGATTGAGGGGCACGTCCGCGTCGACCTCTCCCTCAAGGCCGTAGCACTGTGCAATCTCGGCGTTCATCTCGGTTTCGAGAGTGCGGACCTGATCGGCCAGGTGGCGCCCGGACTCAAGAACCGCCTCGACGGCTCTCTGAACCGTCAGCCCACCCATCTTGATGAGATTCAGGGTGGAGAAATCCCAAGAGGTTTCTTGGCTGCCCCAGTCGTCGCGGTGAATCCCGATCAACTCGCAGGCCGCCTCGGCGACGGTCGTCGAGACCTCAACCACCGGAAGTTTTGCGATAGTTCCCGCTTCTACATTCAGCCCAGGCGAGGTCGCGGCCAGCATTGCCTGAACAACATTCGAGTTACAGATGGCACCTATTTGAGGCAGTCTCTCTTCTGTGGCATAGATCGACGTGCCTGCTACGTCGAAAATAAAGCCGGCGGGAAAGTAGCGAAAGGCCGGAATCCCGATTCCAACCTTCGACCAGGAAATTGAAGGCTGGAAGTAGTATTGCAAATTCTTCACAGTCCGCGTAGGACTACCATATTTCGCCGTCGCGAGTTCGAAAATTTCAGCACCATCGTGCGCCCAATTGACAACGAAGTCTTGGTTCCCGTACCACTTCCGATACTCGCCGCCTTTATTGTAGGGGAACCACGTAAACGGAGAAGCCGCCGCATCGTCGCGCGAGAGGCCCCGCCCAACTCGCGCATAGGAGACCTCGTACCAATATCGAACAAACCGATTGTTATCGTTGGTCTGGAGACCTACCCGTGGCGCCGCTACCTCAGCCAAAGGCTTCCCAGCCTTGAACGCCTTTCGCATTGCTTCGGACAGCCAGTAGGCGATCGGCGTCCCTGGGAGGGATTCAAGGTCCTTCTGTCGAACCTCGTAGAGACCACGGTCACGCTCCTGAAAGCGCGCCGCTATCACGGAATTCGACCGAACTTCGGAACTGGTATCAAACAGCCGGCGATACGAACCTCGAGTGCTTGCTGCGGGCGGTTGGCGGCAGAGCACGAAAGCGACCGAGCCAAAATCAGAACCGAACACCCCTCGGCCGAGGTGAAGCATCGAAGAAATGCAGACCTGCTTCAGAAGCTCCAGCCGCATCGTGACGTACGAACTCAAGAACATCCACGAAGGCAGATTGATCATGCCGATCACACCACCTTCCAAACAGAGCGACATCGCCCGAGCCATGAAGGCGGTCATCAGATCAAAGCGCGTGCTTGAATAGTTCTCCTTTAGCCACGCAGAGAGTGAGCCGCTCATGTTCCCGCCACCCATGTAGGGCGGGTTCGCCACTACGACCGCGTACCGGGACGTTAGGTAATCCGACTGGATCATGAGGCGTTTGGCGCCCTCAATCACGCCTGCCTTGAGCAGGTCTCCGCCGTCATCCAGTTCCTCCAAGTGCCGTGCAAGGCTAACCGCGAGCTTTGGGTCGGGCTGAAGCAGCGAGCCGAACGAGTCGGCGTGCTCGAACTGGTTCCAGAATGCGGATCTCTTCATCTCGGTCGCCGCCGGACGTCAACAGGAAGTCGAGTTCCGCAGGCGTGAACTCGATCGGTTCGATGACGCAGACGTTCGGCTCGACCTGCTTGTTGAAGAAGGTGCGCTGTCGCGCTCGTGCCTTCATCGTCAGCGCGAATGCGGCGAGCGCGCCGGCGCGCGGGTCGATCTCGGTGCCATAGAGGTTGTTCGCGAGGATCAGCGTCGGGATCTCGGACGGCGCGTAGCCCTCCTCCTCGTAAATCGCGTACAGGAGGTCAAAGGCATAGGTGAGCATGTGGCCCGAGCCGCATGCAGGGTCGATGACCTTGAGTTCCTCGGGCCTGTTGATCTTGAGGAAGTCGGTCTCCTCGTCGACCGGGGCGATGTAGTAGTCCATCTGGTCTGACGAGGCGCGAGGTCGGGCGGTTGAGCATCCAGAGCCGCCCGAGTGAGTTCTCGACTAGGTAGCGGACGATCCAGTGCGGTGTGAAAAGTTGGGTGGCCGCGGGATTTCGTCCGCGCCGGCCTTCTTGTTCTTCTTGAAGCCGGCGAAGACTTCGTCCTTCCGCTCCGAGATGTAGAACTGGTAGAGCCAGCCGATGACCTCGACGTCCTGGCAGACGTCCGCGGTCAGGACTTTGACCGCACGGTTAAGCACCGAGTCGTCGGCGAGCAGATTGGCCGGGATGAGCAGCTCGGTGAAGTCGCCCTCGCGCTCGAACATGAACGGCATGGCGCGGTTCCAGTGGCGGCAGTACTCGGCGAGCAAGAGCGCGTAGGCCTCGCCCTGCGGGTCGTCGCTGCGGCGGGTTCCGTTGAGCAGCCCCGTGACGGTCTCGCGGGCCTTCGGGCTGACGACCTCGGAGTCGATGTTGCCGCGCTTGGCCTCGGCGAGGATTTCGGGCTGGCCGACCTCAACCCCGGCCTGGGGCGAGACGACTCCGATACCGGTGTAGCCGTTGGCGTCCATGAAGCGCAGGGCGATGATCCGGTTGAACCAGGTGTAGGCGACCCGGTCCGCCACGGCCGCACCGACCCTTGTCACCACCGCCTGCGGCATTGACGGCCTTCTCCAGGGCTGCAACAGCTTTGGGCTGCTCGACTCGCTCCGGCGACGCCGGCGCCAGCACGACGGCGATGCGCGCGGTGACTTCGCGAATGAGCGCGGTGCGCGCCCACGTTGCGAAGGATTTCAGCGGTGCAGTTTCCATCAGAGTGAGATTCGCTTTCCGTCGTTCAGGGTCTGGAGCAGCGCAGCACGAAGGGCGCGTGAGGTACTTGTCGACGTCAGTCGTCTGTTTCGAGAACGCCTGAGGCTCCAGGCACGGCCACTGTCTTGATGGAGACTGTTTGCTTCGGGGGCGGACCGTTGCCGCCGCCCTGTTGCGGATGCGGCGAGCTGGTCGAGCAGCGACGGGTACACGCTGGCCTCGAAGTCGGTTCCGATCTGCAGGATGAGGGCGACCTGGTTCTCAGCGCGCGACTCGCGAGAGCGTCTGGTCAATCCTCTGCGAGCGACGCTCTGCTGGGCTTCGGCGGTGGCCTTCTCGTAGAAGGCGCTCGCGACAAGCTCGGCCTTGCGGCCTTCGATCGCACGTGGTGACGGTCGCTCCGGTTCGCGGCGACGACGTCGTCGATCTGGGCTGCGAAGTTCGTCGGTGGCCTGCTTGAGCTGCGCCATTCGGTTGCCGCGGAAGGCATTCGGGTCGGCCAGCGCATTCCGCACGGCCTCGTCACTGCCGTCTGGCAGGTAGCCGAGGTTGCTGCTGTGTGTGGCGAGCAGTGCTGCGGCCTCGTCGTAGATCACGCGCTGCGCGCCGTTGAGGAACGACTGGATCGGGTCGATGACGCTCTCCTTGGCGTCGAGCAGGTCGTCGCCAAGGTTGAAGTCGGTGAGGTACCAGTCGTCGGTCTTGCCGACCGCCTGGTCGAGCAGGCTCGATGGGACCGCTGAGCTGCTCCACGAACGGGTACTTGGAGCCGGTGACGGTGGCTTTGAGTTCGTCGCGCTTGCCCTTGAGCTTGTCGGCGCCGTGGCGGGCGAGCTCCAGCGGATCCTTGGGCGTGTTGGCCTCGTCGAAGAAGTCGGTGCAGAACTTGCGGAAGGCGGTGACTTTGCGTTCGTCGAAGGTCTTCTGCGGGGCGACGACGGCGTGCGAGTGCTTTTGCGTGTTGCGCAGTGCGGCCGCGACTTCGCTTCGCTTGAGGACGTTGCCGTCGACCGTCAGGGTCACCTTCGACGCACCGACCAGGAAGGCGATCAATACCTCGATCGAGGCGAGGTCCCACCCGTAGGGCTTCGCCTGGAAGGTATCGACGATGGTCTTGACGGTGACCTGCTCGCCCAGTTCTCCTTGCGGAGAACGAACGACAGCACCTCCTCGGCGGGCGCGGAGAGCTTCGACCAGGCCTCGGCATCGAACAGGCCGCCGTCGGGGTTGGCTGCCCCGGCGACCTGTTGCTCGCTGTAGGTCACGCCGCCGAGCAACTTGAGCTGGGTATAGGTACGGCTGATGAGGTCCTGGAACCCGTCGGTCACCCGGGTGAGCGCGTCCTGCGAGGGAGGAGATGTCGGCGGCGTTGATGATCAGCGCGGCCTTGCCGACGGCGCGGCGGACGCGCTCGATGAGTTCCTTCTCGCGGTCGACGTTCTGCGCGGCCTTGGACCGAAGGATCTGGTCCTCGATCGCCGAGAGCGAGGTCGTCTGCTTGCGTTTGGTGTACTTCTCGGTCTTGATCAGCAGGCGGAGATCCGCGAGCACGCGCTCATCTGGTTCGAGGATGACGCGCAGCTCGTCCTTTCCCGCGCTGTGCATGCGGATCTCGTCCGGCGTGTACGGGTATTCCGGGGAGATGAAGTGAATCGAGAGTTCGCGCTGGGGGCCATGGACCTGGTCGTCGAGTTTGAAGCCGAACGGGAAGTCCTGACCGTTCTTGGCGTAGCGGACCTGTTGGTCTTGATGACATCGCCGGAAAGGATCTTGAACAGTCGGGTGCTGACCTCGGAGGCGTCGATGTCGACGTTCTTGATCTCTTGCTCGATGACCTGCTCTTCGTTTGTCAGGTACTCGTAGACGTTGCCGTTGCGCTGGACGTAGGTCTGCGCCTCCAGCAGGGTCAGCGCTTCCTTGACCTCTCGGACAAGGCGGGAAGATCGAGGCCGAAGCGGTCATAGACGAGCACGGTGAGGTTGCGCGGTGTCGCCTGGAAGCTCTCGACGTACTTCACGAGGAAGAGCGCCTTGAGCAGCCGGACGGCGAGCAGGTTGTCGAGGTTGCGCTCGGCGACGTCGATGGAGCGCTGAGCGGCGGACTTCAACGAGGCGCGGATACCGGCGAACATGTGGTCGAAGGTCGCCAGGTGGCCGACCTCGACGTCGCCGATGTCCTTGGCGACCTGCTGGACCACGCCGAGCATCGACCGCTCACCGACCGAGCTGTTGCGGCCCTCGAAGACGTTGTGGTCCGAGATGCCCTCGATCGCCGCCTGGAACAGCGGGAACTGGTAGCTGACGAACGGGTAGGTGCCGACGAAGTGAGCCTCGTCGGTGTAGTTGCGGTAGGTCTTGGCCCCGTCGACGAAGTCGAACAGCGTCTTGAAGTTCGCCTACTCCTTCGCGTAGATCGTGCCGAGTGCGGCGGTACCCGCCTCGTTCTTCTCGAGCAGGCGTTTGCGGATGACTTCTTCGACGTCGGCGCTGGTGAGCTTCACGCGGGTCTTGAAACGGGCCTGGATCTTGGAGAAGTCGTTGCCCTGTTGCTTGGTGCGGTCGCCGACGACCTTGTCCATGTCCTCCTGCGAGGTCACGAAGACCCACGCGCGGCCCTCGCACTTGCTGTTGAGCGTCTCGGCGATGGTCTGTAGGTTGAGCATCAGCTGGGCGTTCGAGCCGATGAACTGGCCGGCCTCGTCGACGAAGAAGTTGAGCCGGAAGCTTCGGGCCTGCTTGTTCAGCCAGGCCGTCACGTCCTTGGCGAAGTCCTCGATGGAGACCGCGTACGCGTTGGGTACTGCGTGATGATGCGGTCGGGACCTGGCTGACCGTTCACCTCGGCGAAGGCCCCGTCGATGTTGGGCCTTCCAGAGCGGTCTGCTCGCGGCCCGGGTCCAGGGACGGCCCGAGATCCGCTGGTATGCCTCCTTAAACCTGCGTACTGACCGCGCTCGTCGAGGTCACGTTCGAAGCGAGCCACGTGTCCCTGGTTCCCGTAGTAGCCGCGGCTCTCGTCGAAGACCTTGACGAACACCTTGAACAAGGCGTCGGCCTGGTCTTTGCTGATCAGCGTGGCCTTCTGATCGATGTTGAACAGCAGGCTCTTGGCGGGGATACGGTCCGCCTTCGTCAGAAGGCCGGGCAGGAAGGCGTCGGTGGCCTTGGCGCGGAAGCTGCCGGAGACGTTTGCGCGGTCGAACGCTTGGCCCTCGACGCCGCCTAGAAGGTGAGCGAGCATCTTCAGAAGGTGCGACTTACCAGAACCGAAGAAGCCCGAGATCCACACCCCGTTGGCGTTGGTGTAGTTCGTGTAGTCCTCAAGCAGGATCTCAAGGCCTTTTGCCACCTCATTGGTCAGAACGTACTCCTCAACCTCCGTACCCAGGTGTGCAGCGTCATCGGCCTTGATGACGCCCTCAATCGGGCGCTGGATGTCCTTGGCGAAGATCTCGTTCAGCCGCATCAAGTCATGCCTCCTGTTCGAGGATGTTCTTGGCCCGGTAGTACTGGTCGTCCTTCAGCTGCCCGAACAGCACGAGCGTGGAGCCCAGCGTTTCTGACTGCTCGTAGCGGCCAGGGAAGAACATGAGCATCGGCTTGCCGTTGACTACCGACTGCAGGTTATTCAACACGTTATGGGAGCGGATGTACGGGAACACCTCGCCAATTCCGGTGAGAAACAAGACGTCGAGTCGGCCTGGCGAGCTGGACGAATAGCGGGGCGATGTGCAACTGGGGGTCGAGCATCCCCTGGAGTATCTCCCGGAAATCGGTCTTATCCTCTTCTGGTTCGATGGCAAGGACCTGCTCCCATACCTCCCGTTCCTTGAGGAGCTCAACCGAAAGGTCGTAGAGGTCGATCTCGAGACCGTGATGCCGGTGTGGCTCAGCCGGTTCTTGATCGCTTCCTGACCGCCGCGATCGCGAGCGCGTCCTCGGGCGGATACGGATAGATGAAGAACGGGATCTCGTTGCTCAGGCCCTCC
>CAWAVA010000016.1:0-66240 GCA_963785385.1 uncultured Conexibacteraceae bacterium
GATCCAACTGGAAGGTGACCAGACCTGGGATGTGGACGGCGGCGGCGAGCCGGGCCAGGGGATCTCCGTGGCGCAGGCCTCGGGGCAGTCGCGCGCCCTCGAGCTGAACCTGAACAATGGCGGCACGTTGTATGCCACCGCGCTCAGCCTCGGCTCACTCATGGCAACCGGGGACGGCTCCGGGTACCTGGTGCTCAACGGCACAGACGCCCACCTGTCCTCCGGCAGCGTGACACTCGACGACGGCACGAGCCTGATCGACCTCGCGCCCGGAGCGACATCCAGTCAGATCACGCTCGACACGAACTCTGGGCCGGATGGATTTCTGGTCGCGATCGGCGGCGGTGGCGCTCCCGATGGGACACTCACCATCACCGGTTCGGAGTCCTTGGACCCGGAGACGACCCTGAGTCTCGACATCGATGACAACGGCTCGACGCCGAGCAGCGACTTCTCACAGCTCACCGCGACCGGTGGGATTGCGTTCGGCGGTGCCGCGATCACGCTGACTCAGGGCAATACCAGCAGCGGCGGCTGCGCGACGCTGACGCCCGGTGAGACCTACACACTGGTCTCCAGCCAGGGTCCGCTCACGGGCGAGCTCGCCTACCTTGACACCGACGGCAACACGGACATGCTCAGTCAGGGCCAGACGAGCGCCCCAACCGCGCTCGCCGCCTGCACCGACGACTCGACCACCATCACCACCGAGGCGACCCTCACCTACGGGGCGAAGGCGATCACTGCCACCGTTCTCGAGGCCCCCCAGTCAGTGGCCGTGCCCAACATCACTGGAACCCCCGACGTGACAGGAACCCTGACCGCCGACCCGGGCAACTGGAGCAGCGATCCGGCGCCGGCCTACACCTATCAATGGGTTCGCTGCTCGAACACCAGCACGAGCAAGTGCTCGCCGCTCGCCGGCGCCACGGCCTCCACGCTGAAGCTGACCCGTGCCTACCTCGGCGACGAGATCAGAGTCCAGGTGACAGCGACCAACAGCGCCGGGACCGCAAGCGCGGAATCGAGATCGGTCGGACCGGTGGAACCGAGTCATCGTGAGATCTCATCGGCACTGACCGCCCTCACACACCCGTCGGGCAGGAGGGCGATCGCAGCCCTGCTGAGGAGGAGATCATTCAGAACGAGATTCCGGGCACCCGACGCCGGCGCCCTGCGCGACGAATGGACCACAACCGTGCAGACCGGCACCCGCAGGCACGGCCGGCACGGCAGGCATCGGACGATCGCGGTCGCGATCGGTAGAGCACGCGTGCACGACGCGCGAACGGTCGAGCTGACGATCCACCTGACCTCAGCCGGGAGGCGGCTTCTCAGAAACGACTCGAGGCTGGCCATCACCGCGACCGCGAGGTTGCGGCTCGGCGGCGGCGATTGGACCTCGGTTCGGAAGCGGTTCACCCTCTGACGAGGCTTCAGCGGAGGGGGCGGCCCCGCTTGGCCACCCCCTCCGGCACAGCTTGGTGCTAGGCCGCGAGGCCGAGCGCCGCCTCCGGAGTCACGTAGGGCACGCCTGCGACCGAGGCGACGGCCTCGTAGGTGACGTGGCCGGCGGCGACGTTGAGGCCGAGGCGCTGGCCGGCGCTCTTGGCCACGAACTTCTCAGCGCCGTGGGTGGCGAGGTCGACCACGTAGGGCATCGTCGCATTGGTCAGCGCGTAGGTCGAGGTGATCGGCACCGCCCCCGGCATGTTGGCGACGCAGTAGTGCGTGATCCCGTCGACCTCGTATGTGGGGTTGGTGTGAGTCGTCGGCCTGGAGGTCTCAAAGCAACCGCCCTGGTCGATCGAGACGTCGACCAGCACGGCCTGACGCTTCATGATCGAGAGCTGCTTACGGGTGACGACGTGCGGCGCCTTGGCGCCGACGACCAGCACCGCACCGACGACGAGGTCGGCCTCGGGCAGCATCTCCTCGATCGCAAGCGTCGTCGCGTACATCGTGTCGGCGCGGCCGTCGAAGGCGACATCAAGGTCGCGAAGGCGTTCGAGGTTGCGGTCGAACACGGTCACGGTCGCACCCATCCCGATCGCGATCTGGGCCGCGTGGTATCCGACCACGCCGCCGCCGATCACAAGCACGTTCGCGGCGGCCACGCCGGGCACGCCGCCGAGCAGGATTCCGCGGCCGCCGAGCGGCTTCTCCAGCATGAACGCACCCGCCTGGGTCGCGATCTTGCCGGCGACCTCCGACATCGGCGCAAGCAGCGGCAGGCGCCCGTTGTGGTCCTCGACGGTCTCATAGGCGATGCAGGTGGCGCCGGTCTTGGCAAGCGAGTGCGTCAGCTCGACATCAGCGGCGAGGTGCAGGTAGGTGAACAGCAGGTGGCGCGGCTCGAGCATCGCAACCTCGGCGGGCTGCGGCTCCTTGACCTTGACGATCATCTCGGCCGCGCTGAAGACGGCACCGGCGTCGGGCAGGATCGTCGCACCCTGCTTGGTGTAGTCCTCGTCGGAGATCGCGGATCCGAGGCCCGCCCCCATCTGGATGAACACCTCGTGTCCCGCATCGACGAGCTCGCGCACGCCCGCGGGCGTCAGCGCAACCCGGTACTCGTCGACCTTGATCTCGGTCGGAACCCCAACCTTCATGCAACCCACCTCGCCTTGGAATAGAGATTTATGGGATGATCATGGCCATATTGCGTGAGAATCACCAACTATTTTGGTAATGCCTGAGCAATCCACAGAGTTAGACGACACAGACTTCCGAATCATCAACCGCCTGCTCGAAAATGGAAGGGAGTCCTTCTCCGATCTCGGCAAGGCTGTGGGCCTCAGCCCGCACGGCGCAGCCGACCGGGTGAGGCGTCTGCGCCGCGCCGGCGTGATCACGCGCTTCACGGCGATCGTCGATCTGGCCAACGTCGGACGCACGATCGACGCCTTCATCGACGTGCGGCTGCTGCCGACGACGACCTCGGGCATGTTCGAGTCCTTCGTGCTGAAGCTGCCCGCCGTCCAGGACATCGCGTTCGTGACCGGCCGCTTCGACTACCAGGTACGTGTCGCCTGCCGCAGCACGGAGGACCTCGACCGGACGGTTCGTGCGATCAGAGCCGACGGGGGTGCGGCCCTGACAGAGACGCGGATCGTGCTGCGGTCAGCGCTGGCCATGCACGGCCTGGCCTAGGGAAGTTCGCGACGGCGTAGCTAGGCGATCAGCTCGCGGCCGCGCAGGGCCAGCCAGAACTCGATGCGGTCGCGAGCGGACCCGAGGTCGCGGCCGGTCAGCTCCTCGACGCGACGGATCCGGTAGCGCAGCGTGTGGCGGTGGCAGAAGAGCCGCTTGGCCGCACGCTCCCACTGGCCGTTCTCCTCGATGAAGGCCTCCAGCGAGCGCATCAGCTCGCCGCCGTAATAGCCCTCGCTCTGCTCGATCGGCCCGAGGATCGAGTCGCAGAAGAGCTTCAGCGACTCGTCGTCCTGGAGCGAGAGCAACAGCTGGAAGGAGCCGAGGTCGCGATAGGTGGCGATCTTCGCCTCGTGCCCGAGCCCCAGCGCCACCGCCTCGAGCGTGCAGCGCGCCTCGTGGTAGCTGCGGCGGGCATCGCCTCCGGCGACCGCGCGGCCGACGCCGACGCGCACCTGCGAGTCGGCGAGCTCGTCGGTGACACGCTGCGCAACGCGCTCCGCCAGGGCGAACAGCGGGCCCTCCTCCATCCCCGGAATCAGCGCCACGACCTGACCGTTGGTGGCCACGAGCGCCGGGGTGGCCTCAGCGCGCAGGGCGGCTGCGAGTGCGGCCTCGGCGGTGCCGGCGGTTGCTCCGCGACCGTTCGCGGAGGTCTGGCCCGGCTTGGGCAGGGCGAGCGCGCTAACCGAGTCGGCCAGGCCGAACGGCTCGAGACGCCGCTGGAGGTCGCTGCCTGAGAGCTCGCCGGCCAGCAGCCCGGCCAGCACGTCACCGGCGAGCCGCCGCTCGGTGTCACCGGCGACGCGCTCGCGCAGGAGCTCGAGGGCGACGATCGTGACCGCTTGGCGCAGCGCGAGGCGGTCGAAGTCAGAGAGGGGCGCGTCGTCCTTGACGGCCACCAGCCAGGCCTCCGGCGCGGGAACGCCGCTGCCGGGGCCGAGGTCCGAGGCGACCGGGATCGCGAGCGCGCGGCTGGGATCCTCGAGCGCCGGCATGAACTGGACGTGATCGCGGCGGCTGACGTGGTCTCGCACGCCGTCGCGCAGCAGCTCCAGATCGCCGGGGCTCAGCCGGCGCCGGAAGCCGTGCTCGACGAGCAGCTCGCCGCGGCCGTCGTAGACCTGGACACTGGCGCCGACGAGTGTCGCGAGCGTTCCGGCAAGCGCCTCGAGCCCGCGCTCGGAGAGCACCACGCGCTCGAGTCGCTCCTGGGCCGCGAGCGCTCGGCGCAGCACCGCGTACTGCTCGTTGACGAGCTTGGAGAAGGCGAGCTCGGTGACCGCGATGAAGGGCAGCTCGTAGGGAACCTCGAAGACGGGGAAGTCACGCTCGCGCGCCGCCTCGAGCAGGGCTTCGGGCACAAGCGCGTGCCCGAAGCCCGTTGCGAACCCCACCCCGGCAATCTGGTCGTCGGCCAACAGGGCGACAAAGTCACGCTGACGCTGGGGGCTGTCGAGCAGCATGCCGGTGGTGAGCAGGACCTCACCACCGGACAGCCACGGCGTCGGATCGAGCAGCTCGGACATGTGGATCCACCGGATCGGCAGGTCCAGTCCACCCTCGCCCGCAAGCAGCGGGACGTCGAGCTCGGCGATCAGCTCGCGAACGGTGAGCATGCTCGACCTGGTCTCGAAGCGGCGGGTCTCAGCCGAGGCGCATGCGCCGCCCGGCCTCCTCCAGCACCGGACGCAGAACGGCCTCGATCTCTGCGAACTGCTCGGGGCCGGCGATCAGCGGCGGCGCCAGCTGCACAACCGGGTCGCCGCGATCGTCCGAGCGGCAGATCAGGCCGCGCTCGAACATCTCGCCGGACAGGTAGCCACGCAGCAGCGTCTCGGACTCCTCCTCGTTGAAGGACTCCTTGGTGTCCTTGTCCTTGACGAGCTCGATCGCGTAGAAGTAACCCATCCCGCGCACGTCGCCGACGATCGGGAGGTCATTGAGCGAGCGCAGCATCCCCAGGAAGGCGCCCTCATTCGCGCGCACGTGACCGATGATGTCCTCGCTCTCGAACGCGTTGATGTTGGCGAGCGCGATCGCCGCCGCGACCGGATGCCCACCCCAGGTGGCACCGTGCAGGAAGCTCTCGGTGCCCTGCATGAACGGCTCGGCGACGCGGTCGGATGCGATCACGGCCCCCATCGGCGCGTAGGCGCTGGTCAGCCCCTTGGCCGTCGTGATGATGTCGGGCTGATAACCGATCCGCTGGGAACCGAACCAGTCGCCGAGGCGGCCCCAGGCGCAGATGACCTCATCGGAGATCAGCAGCACGTCATATTCGTCGCAGATCTCGCGGACCCGGTCGAAGTAGCCGTCGGGAGGCAGCAGGCAGCCGCCGGCGTTCTGGACCGGCTCCATGATCACGGCGGCGACCGTGTCGGGGCCCTCGAACTCGATCGCCGTGGCGACGGCCTCGGCCAGCTCTGCCGGATCGTGGCCCTCGGGCAGGCGGTAGAGATTCGTGTTGGGCACGTGCCTGGCGCCCGCCAGGAGCGGCTCGAAGGGGATCCGGTAGTCCGGAACGCCGGTCGCCGACAGGGCCCCGAAGGTTGTCCCGTGGTAGGCGATGTCGCGCGCGATCAGCTTGTACTTGTTCGGGTGTCCGGTGAGCTTGTGGTACTGACGTGCGAGCTTCAGCGCCGCCTCCACGGACTCGCTGCCGCTGTTGGTGAAGAACACGCGGTTGAGGTCGCCGGGCGCGAGATCCGCGACCCGGGCGGCGAGCTCGATCGTCGGCGGATGCGCGTAGGACCAGCTCGAGAAGTAACCCAGGTCCTTGGCCTGATCGGCGCCCGCCTGAACCAGGTCGGCGCGGCCGTGGCCGATGTTCGAGCAGAACAGCGACGCGAGGCCGTCCAGGTAGCGCTTGCCGTGCTCGTCGTAGACGTAGCAGCCCTCGCCACGGACGATGATCGGGATCTCGTTCTGGTCGCTGTACTCACCCATGCGGGTGAAGTGCATCCAGAGATGTCGGCGCGCCTGCTCCTGGAGCGTCGCGCCGGCGGCAAGCGGGCTGTCTGATTGGCTGGTTACGGTCGACATTTGCCTCTCCTGGGACGATTGGCGGTCCAGCCTCGAGTTCGATGCCGGTTTGTACAAAGGTAACCACAGATTCGGCTACCTCGTACATGCAAGTGGCAGATCTCACACGGAGTTCTTATACGAACGGTCCGACTCGAAGGCCGACTTGTCCGATCCGTCAGGCCATGCGGCGGTGCTTGGCCACGGCGGGCAGGCGCAGCGTCACGGTGCGGCTGGGCGTCGTGCGCTTCTGCAGCAGCTCCAGGAGCGCCGACAGCTTGCGGTGAGAGGTGAGCAGATTGACGCCGACCCTGTTGAGTCGGGTCGAGACCTCACGGCTCTTGCCGCCGCCGACGCTGAAGGTGAGCTTGGCGATCGTGACCACACGCGCGGACCTGGTGGTCTTGCCGGAGCGGGGCTCGGTCGTCGTGGCCCTCAGCACACCGGCGCACGACTGGTGTGACGTCGCCTTACAGGTGATCGTCACCTTCAGGAGCTTGCCCTCAGCGGCAACCTTGGCGATCCGGGCGGTCGCGACCGGTCGGGTGGTGGTCGGGGTCGTCGTGGTCTTGGGGGAGGACACGACCGTGACGGGCATCTGAGCGCCGCACGCCGAAGCTGCAGCGTCGTTCCCGGCGTCTCCGCCGTAGCTGGCATACCACCAGTAGCTGCCCGCCGCCTTGGGGGTGAAGGATGCGGGCGCGTAGGTCCCGTCGGCGTGGACGGCGGCGCTCCCCACCGTCGCTGTGGGTGAGCCGCACGCTGTCGGCGGGGAGGGCTGGGGGCCATACACGCTGAACGTCACTGTTCCGGTCTCATTCACGCCGCCCGCCAGCTCGGCCGAGATCGGGGAGCCCACCGGCTGCCCAACGGTGCCGGTCGCCGCTGCGGCGCTCAGGCGCAGGGTGGGCCCGGCCTTGACAACCGTCTCCGCCATCTGTGTACCGCAGCCGGACGTGGCCGCGGGATCGGAGCCATCGCCCGTGTAACTGGCGTACCACCAGTAGTCGCCGACCTGGCCGGGCGTGAACCCGCCGCCCGGATTGAGCGTGCCGTTGCCCTGCACGGTTGCGGAACCGACCTGACTGCCGCCGGCGGAGCAGTCGGCCGGCGCGGCCGGCTCGGGCCCGAACACGGTGAAGGTCACGGTTCCGCCGGCACCGATCGCGGCATCCGACAGCGTCGCGCCGATCGCCGAAGGCGAGATCGTCGCGTTGGGCGCCGCCGCCGGCGGCGCACCGATGCTGAGGGCCGGGGTCTGAACCACGGTCACCGCCATAGCCGGACCGCAGGCGGAGACCGCCGGCCCATTGCCGAGGTCGCCCCCGTAACTCGCATACCACC
This sequence comes from uncultured Conexibacteraceae bacterium, assembly GCA_963785385.1. GTDB lineage: Bacteria > Actinomycetota > Thermoleophilia > Solirubrobacterales > Solirubrobacteraceae > Palsa-465. The sequence goes on from CAWAVA010000016.1 coordinate 7,522, forward strand.
AGTAGTCGCCCGCAGCGGCGGGCGTGAAGCCCTGTGCCGGCGTCCGGCTGCCGTCTCCGGAGACGGTCACCGCGCCGAACTGCGTGCCGCCCCATGCGCATGAGAGCGGCGCGGAGTCCTGCGGTCCGAAGACGCTGAAGGTCAGCTGACCGGATTCGCCGGATCCACCGGAGAGTGCCGCCGAGAAATCGCTCGCGGGCAGTGCGATGCCTGTCTCTGAGAGCGTCGGCGGGGCGATCAGCGACAGGGTCGGATCGGCGCCCGCCGTGCCCGTGCCGTTGACGGCAGCGGCGAGCTGATTGCCCGCCTCATCGCTGTAGTCGGCGACGGCGGTGCAATCGCCGCCGGCCGCGCAGGCGACCGCCTCGGTGTTGGCGTCGGGTGAGGCGCTCGGGTAGGGCAGCGCCGGCTCGATGCCGGCCGACCAGGCACCGGTGCTCGACTGTGAGAGGACCAGCGGATGGGTCGAGAACGAGTCGTCGAGGTAGTTGCCGGTCGCCGCGCACTCGAAGGTCCCAGAACATGAGACCGAGGAGAGTGTGGCGAAGGAGCCCGAACCGGCGTCGGCCGGGATCGTCGGCTCGGCGCCCGTCCCCCAGGTGCCTGAGGTCGCGGTCAGCATCAACCCGTTCGCGTTCCCGGCGCCGCTGTAGTAGTTGCCGACCGCGTCACAATTTCCGACCGACCAACAAGAGACCGACGTCAGTGAGACATCTGGATTGCCGGAGGCGTCCGCAGGCAGCAGCGCCTTACTTCCCTGCTGCCAGGCCGATCCGGTCTGGGTCAGCAGCAGACCCTGAGCGTGATGGCTCGAATCCTCGTAGGAGCCGACCGCGTCGCATTCGCCGGTGGCCTTGCAGGACACCGAGTCGAGCGCCGCGACCGGGCTGGTGGCGGCACCGGAGGGCAGGCTTGCCGCGCTGGGCGTGAACACCCAGGCGCCGGAACTGTCGCTGCCGGTCAGCAGCAGCGCCTCCTGCTCGTTGGCGGTGTTGACATAGCTGCCGACGGCCACGCAGCGACCGACGGCGCCGCAGGAGACCGAGTTGATCGCCACGTTCGGGTGAGTTGCCGCGTCGCTCGGCAGGCCGGCCTCGGATCCCGTGTAGGACCGCACCCCGTTTGTGACCGTGTAGGACCAGGTCCCGTTGATCTCGGTCTCGAGCAGCCCCTGCGGCCTTCCGTAGTTGTCGTTGTAGGTCCCGGCTGCGAAGCAGTTTGTGGCGGACGCGCATGACACGGCGGTGAGGTCGATCTGGGGATTGCCCGACACCGGGACCGACAACGGATGAATCACCTCTCTCCCGGTCCCCCAGGTTCCGCCGGTCTCGGTCAGCAGCAATCCCTGAGTGAGGCCATTGACGTCAAGGAAGCTCCCAACGGCGGTGCAGTTGCCCACCGACGCACAGGCGACCGAGGTCAGTGAGACCTCGGGGTTCACGGCGTTGATGTTCGAGGGCAGCTTCGCGGTGCTCGACGCGTTCCAATGCCCGCCCGACTCGACGGCCACCAATCCCTGTGTGTCCCCCGATGAGTCGGTATAACTGCCGACCGCGCTGCAGTCGCCCGCCGTCGGGCAGGCGATCGATGTGATCACGACTCCGGGCTGAGAGCCGGCATTCGCCGGCGGAGGCACCGTCGCACCGGATGCCCAGCTGAGTCCGTCGGCAGCAGCCGCCGATGCGTGCGCGGCGCCGCAGGCGGCAACGACTGCCGCGATCAGGTAGGCCGACCACGCTCGACGCAGGGGGCTGCGCACGAGCGTGGTCGGCAGCTCCTGACTCGCGTTACTTCGGCGCACGAGCGGCGATCGGAGCGTTGGCCGCCAGGCCCAGGTTGATGTTCTCCCTCACAACGTTGGACGTCGCCTTCTTGCCGGCCTTGTCGGTGACGACGGCGCTGAAGCGCCAGTTCCCCTTGGTGAGCGTCCCGAGGTGAACCTTCCAGGCGGTCTTACCGACGAACTTGGCCTTGAGGCTGATCGTCAGCGCCTTGGCGTTCTTCTGCTTGGCGCGGTAGGCGGTCACAACGACCTTCGTCATCTTGTCCGGCGCGGATGCGAAGCCGTAGGCGTAACGCCAGGCGCCGGCCGTGCGTCGGAAGGCATTGCACTTGGACCTCGACCACTTGGTGGAGCACTCGGGCATGGCGAGACTCGCGTGTGGCTTGGTCGTCTTGGGCACGGCCTTGGTCTTGGTCTTGGTGCTGCCGCCGCCTGAGCTGCCGCCGCCACCTGAGCTGCCGCCGCCTGAGCTGCCGCTGCCGCCACCCCCGGCGGAGTTGGCGGCCGTCACCGTCGGCGGCGGTGCCGAGAACGAAGATGTCGCCAGACCGACCCCACCCGACCAGATCTCAAAACCGGCATCGAGGTCCTGCTGATACCAGTTGGGGTTGATCGCACCATCCGCGATCGCCGCCTTGACGAAGTCAGCGACGTCCAGATTCGACACGCTCGTGGTGCGGTTGGTGCTCGTACGCTGGAACGCGATCCGCGTCCAGGTCGTTCCACTCGCCGACTTGACCGCGGACCACACGTGGTAGGTCTGGCCGCCGATCGTGGTGTCGGGTAGCTGGGTGCCGCCCAGGGCCGTCTCATTGCTCGTGTAGTTCAGGAAGATCTCGAGCTCGCCACCGTTGGGCAGGAATTGCTGCTTGGTGGTGGTGTTGAAGAAGGCGTCATAGATCGCATCGAACTGACCATTGATCGATGAGAAGTTGTTGCTGAAGGTCCAGCTCGTCGGCTCCGACACCAGCGCGGACGCCAGGATCGGATACTGAGGCTCGAGGCAGGACCCGTTCCTGCAGCCGGTATAGATCGCCTTGAAGCCGTTGTAGGGGTCGGAGTTGTCAGCTCCGGGCGCCGAGGGGTCGTAGCTGGTGCTGTCGACGTGGAAGGCCTCAGCCGTGGAGGAGACCGTCAGACACGAGGAACCGCCGGCACTAACCGAGTTCTCGACGTTGTACAGGGGGTTCGCCGTGGCCACATACAGGGGCCCCGATCCACTGCAGACCTTCCCGCCGACCGCGCTTGCGGTTGACACCCCGATCGTCCCGATCAGAAGCATCGCGACCACGAATGACACGGATATTGAAATGCGCTTCAAAGCTCAACCTCGAATTAGTTCGCCGTAGATGTCTCTGAGGCGCGCAACGGCCCTCGCGTCAGCCGCTCGTGTAGCGCGCCCGGGGCGGCCCTCATCAGGAACGGAAGATCCTCGAGGAGGTAGCGCCGGAATAGTCGTTGGGGCTCCTGCACCAGACGATGCAGCCACTCGAGTCCGGCCCGCTGCATCCACCGCGGGGCCCGCTGGACGTCGCCGGTGAGGAAGCTGAAGCTCACGCCCACCCCCAGGGCCCAGCTCGTCGGGAGCGCAGCCGAGATCTGCCGCGAGAGTTCGGCGGCCTTCAGAAAAGGCAGGCCGACATAGACGAAGTCCGGCCTGGCCTCGGCCACGCGCTCGGTGATCGCCCTGATCTCCTCCGGGTCGTCCTCGTAGCCGAAGGGCGGGCAGTAGGAGCCGACGACGTTCAGGCTCGGATGCATCCCCTTCAGGCGCTCTGCGGCCCCCTCAGCGGCCCCGGGTGCGCCGCCCACCAGGAAGATGCTGAGCTCGGCGTCTGCAAGGGCCGCGGAGAGTGTCACTGTCAGGTCAGAGCCGGCGACACGCTCGGGAAGCGGTGTTCCCTGCAGCCGGCTGAGCCACAGCACCGGTACACCATCGGCGACGCGGATGTCAGCACTCGACACAAGCGCGGCGGCCTCAGGGGACTTCGCCACCAGGCGCATGACATCAAGGTTGGGCGTCAGCAGCACCCCTCCGCGCCCACTCTTACTCGAGGTGATCAGGTAGGACGTGAGTTCGGAGGAGGTGACGTCGTTGATGTCAACTCCGCGGAGTGAAATCGCGTCCGGCGCACGCAGCTCAGAGGTTATTGCAGCACCTGTCATTGAAATTGACTCCAGCAGATCCGTTCGGATCTCACCGGCGCGCTGGACAAATGGATGAATTGACTCATTTGCAGCAAGAAATCTTCCATTCGCAGATACATCGCCGGTCTTCCACGCGGTCTCTGGGCTCAGTGACCGCGACGGTTCAGGACGCGCGTTGCAGTGCCCACGAGGATGTCCACGTCGGCCCAGATGTTCCAGTTGGATGCGTATATGTAGTCGAGCTTCGCCAGCTCCGCCAGCGGTGCGTCGATGGGGCCACGCAGCTGCCACGGGCCGGTGATTCCGGGGACGAGTCGTGAGCGATGGCGGTCATAGCCCTGGAGCAGTTGGTCCTCTGACTCGATCAGCGGGCGGGGTCCGACCAGGCTCATCTCACCTCGGAGGACGTTGAACAGCTGCGGCAGCTCGTCGAGGTGTGTGCGACGCAGGAACTTGCCCGTTTTCGTGACCCGTGGGTCCTCGGCGATCTTGAATAGACCGCTGGTCTCGTTGGCGTCGCCGAGCTGGCTCTTCATCTGCTCAGCACCATCAACCATCGAGCGGAACTTGTAGATGGTGAACGGCACCCCGTCGCGACCGATGCGCTTCTGGCGGAACAGGATCGGCCCGGGCGTGTCCAGTCTTGATCGCAGCCGCGATCACGACGAACAGCGGCACCGCGCAGACGATGCCCAGTGACGCCCCGACGATGTCAAAGCCGCGCTTCAACGTCGCGGAGGAGCGCGAGAGGCCAAACCGTGGTACCCCCAGCAACAACGTGCTGTCGAGCTGATCCATCGTGCCCGCCGATCCGACCGCCGCCATGTCGGTGAGCATCAGGCTGACCCGGACTCCGAGCCACTTCGAGCTCTGCACGAGTTTGACGCTGCCGCGTTCACCCCAGCCGGCGTGCGGGACGACGACCAAGCGCTCGACCTTCAGCTGCTCGACGAGCTCATGCACACCGGCGACCGAACAATCGACGTCCGTGTCCGAGACAGCACCCAGGAGACGCACGCCAGGGGTTTCCCGCAGCACCTTGGCAAGAGGTTCCCACGACTCGACGGAACCGACGATCACGCAGCGTTCATCTGAGCTGAGCCGACGAGCGACAAGGCGCGCCAGGGCGCGGGCCGGGAGCGTCAACAGGAAGATCGCTCCGACCAGAAAACCGAACACCCGAAGCCCGTGGCCGTGAGGGGGTGTGGTGGTCGACCACCAGCTCAGATAGGCCGCGATCGCGGTGATGACGCTGGCGCGCAGTACGTTGCGCCACTCGCCGACGGTCGACTTCCTCAGGACCATGTCATCGCGGTCGTACAGACCCTGGACCTTCGAGATCGACGATCGCGACGATCGGCACCACGAGGAACACCCAGGTGAAGGAGACGCCCCAGGCGACCGCCGCCAGCATCGTCACGAACAGCGCGGTCGCGCCATCGGCGCAGGCGAGCGCGCGCCGAAACGTCTGCTCACGCCGCATCGACTCGCGCACCGGCTCGAGCAGCTCGACGTCGTCATCGTCCCTGATCGGCTTGGTGGCGAGGAAGCGCCTGTAGCGCACGTGCTCCGGTGTGGTCTCATGAGCGTGTTCGTCGAGCAGGCGCAGGTCGTTCTCTTCAGTCGTCTCGACGGCTTCCCAATCCGGCACGCCCATCTGTTCCCCAGTTTCAGCTCGGTTGAGGTCAGACCCGTCCACCCCTCCGTGTCAGGTCCGCAGCCTTGCCCTCTCGGCGTCCAACCGTGTCTGGTTGGTCCAGCCACGCGCAACTGTGCCTCCGTTCGATCTGGCCCGGGGACCGAACTGGACGGATGTTTGACACCAACTCTGGTGTATTGGACGTTTTTGGACGCCCTGCAGCAAGCGTCGCCGCCCTCGCCTGTGAGATGCATGTCCCGTGAAAGAGGGCTGAGCTGGCACCCGGGCGGTGTCGAACGTGATCGGCGTCAGCGCATGCAGGGACTTGTATCTTTGGGCACAAGTCGACAGGTGGTCCACCCACCTTGATCCAACATCCGTCCACGTGCGGACAGGCGCGGCACGGCGGTGCGGATCAGCGCCGATGCGGCTCCAGTGACGACGATCTCAGCGGTGATCCGCGCGTTCAACGAGGAGGCACATCTGGGACGACTTCTGCATGGCCTGGCCGCCCAGTCGCGGCCCCCGGACGAGCTGATTCTGGTCGACTCGGGCTCGACGGACCGCACCGTCGAGGTGGCACGGGCCGCCGGCTGCAAGATCGTGACGATCGCCAAGGACGAGTTCACGTTCGGACGCGCACTCAACCGAGGATGTGAGGTCGCCTCCTGCGACGCTCTGCTGATCGTCTCGGCGCACGTCTACCCCTCTACCACGACTACGTCGAGCAGCTCGCCCGCCCCTGCGGTACCCGGACATCGCGCTCTCCTACGGTCGCCAGATCGGCGATCACCGCACCAAGTACGCCGAGTCGCGGGTGATGAGCAACTGGTTTCCGAAGGCAAGCGTGCTGAGGCAACGGCATCCGTTCAGCAGCAACGCCAACGCGCTGGTCCGCACGAGCAGCGTGGGAGAAGCTCCGCTACCGGGAGGAGCTGACCGGGCTCGAGGATCTCGACTTCGCCAAGCGAGCGATCGAGTCCGGTGACTTCATCGCGTACGTGGCGGAGGCACCGGTCGTTCACGTGCACGAGGAATCGTGGGAGGTGATCCAGAATCGCTACCGACGTGAGGCGATCGCGTACAAGGACATCTATCCCGATGCCGAGATGACCCGAGCACGAGCCACCGGCCTCGCCGCTGAGCAACGTCGCCAGCGACTGGTGGCATGCGATCCGCGAGCACAAGCTCGCAGAGAGCTACGCGGACATCGTCAGGTTCCGGATCGCTCAGTTCCGGGGCGCCTACCTGGGAATGTCGTCTGACCATGCGCCCGAGGCGGAGCTGCTCCGCCGTTTCTATTACCCGCCCGAATGGGTGGCACGCCCAGCAGAGCCCCAGAGCGGCAACAGCAATTGAGTATTCAGCATGGGTTATAGAAAGAGGGCAGTTTTGAGCGACAAGCCACGAGTTACCGCGATCGTTCCGATGCGCCACTCAAGCGAACGGGTCAAGGGTAAGAACTATCGCGATCTCGGCGGGAAGCCACTGTTTCGGCACATCGTCGACGCCTGCTCGATGCGAACACGGTCGACGTCGTCGTGATCGACACGGACAGCCCGACGATTCGTGACTACGTCGAGGAGCAACTGCCTGAGGTCATGGTGCTCGAGCGACCCGAGCATCTGAGCGCCGGTGAGATTCCGATGAACACGGTGCTCGCCAACAGCATCGCTCAACTCGACGGCGACGTCTTCCTGCAGACGCACTCCACCAATCCGTTCCTCACCGACGGAAACGATCGATGCGGCCGTGTCGACGTTTCACGCACAGGGGGTCGACTCGCTGTTCACCGCAACTCCCGAGCACGCTCGCTACTGGTGGGATGCTGACCGACCGGTGAATCACGACCCGGCCGTGCTGCTGCGTACCCAGGATCTGCCGCCGCTGTATCTCGAGAATTCATGCATCTATGTCTTCAGGCGCGCAGGCGTTTCTGGAAGAGGGCAACCGGCTGACCAAGCATCGGGCCCTCTTTCCGATGTCCTCGCTCGAGGCGCTCGACATCGACACCGAGGAGGACTGGGACCTCGCGGCGGCGCTCTATGCGAGCAGGGCGAACAGCTGATGAGGCCCAAGGTGGCCATCACGTGCCTGCAGATGCAGAACGACCTCGACCGGCACCGTGATCGCTTGGAGGCAGGCCGGTTACGAGCTGGTCGTCCCGACCCTCCTCGGCCAGCGCTTCGAGACGGACGACCTGGTTCGACGTCGCCGCAGGTTGCATCGGGCTGATCGCCGGCGATGACGACCTCGGTCGCCGAAGCCTGGAGAGGGCTGCCCGACCTCGAGGGTCCTGGTCCGCTGGGGGATCGGCACGGACAGGTCGACTTCGCCGCCGCCGAGGACTGCGGGATCGTCGTCAGGAACACGCCAGGGGTCTTCGGCGAGGAGGTCGCAGACAGCGCCTTTGGCTATGTCCTCAACCTCGCTCGCGGTCACCACATGATCGACGCCGCCGTGCGCCGCGGCGAATGGCTGAAGATCGAGGGATCTCGCTGCACGACGAGGTGCTGGGCGTGGTTGGCGCCGGCTCGATCGGCAGGGCCGTGATGCGCCGGGGAATCGGATTCGGTATGAGAGTGCTCGTCTACGACCCGTTCCTTGCCGAGCGAACTGCCCTCGGGCGTCGAGCAGGTGGATCTTCCGCGGCTGCTCGCAGAGTCACGGTTCGTGATGCTGACCGCGCCCGCCACCGCTGACACGCGCGGGATGATCAACGCAGAGACGCTGTCTCAGATGCGGCCCGACGCATACCTCGTCAACGTCGCGCGAGGCGAGCTCGTGGTCGAGAGCGACCTGGTCGCCGCGCTGCAGGGACGGAGGCTGGCCGGCGCAGGGCTTGACGTGTTCCAGGTCGAGCCACTGCCGGCGGACAGCGCGCTGCGTGAGTTCAACGTCGTGCTCGGTTCTCACAACGGATCGAACACGCGTCAGGGGGTTGAGCGGGCATCCCAGCGTGCGGTCGACATCCTGCTCGAGGAACTGGAGAAGGCTGAAGCCGGTGACCCCGTGAGAACCGAAGGTCGTAGTGGTGACAGGGTCAGCCGGCGGGATCGGCCAGGCGATCACCGCGAAGCTGGAGCAACGGGGGCACCGGGTCATCGGTCTGGATCGGTCTGGCTGCCGCCCGGATTCACACGATCGCCAGATCGACATGGCCGATACCGACGCGTTGCTCTCGCGTCGCAGATGAGCTCGCTGGACGCCTACGCGATCGGGGCTCTCGTCCACAACGCCGCGGTGCAGCCGATCGGTGCCGTCGGCGAGACATCGGTCGCGGACTGGATTGAGGCGCTGCGCGTGAATGTGCTTGCGGCCGACGTGCTCGCGGGCGCGTTCCGGCAGAGCATGGCGACTCAGAACGGCTCAGTCGTCGTGGTCAGCAGCGTGCATGCACGCGCGACCACCGGTGGAATCACCGCGTACGCGACGACCAAGGCAGCCCTCGAGGGATGGGTCCGCTCGGCGGCGCTCGACCTCGGTCCCGACGTGCGGGTCAACGCGATTGCACCGGGCGCGGTCGATACGGCCAAGCTGCGAGAGGGCTTTGAGAGGTGGGGGCCCGATCTGGCCGAACCTCGCCGCGCCGTGCTGTGTGAGCGCACGGCGCTGGGGCGAATCGCGGAACCAACTGAGATCGCCGAGGTCGTCGGCTTCCTGATCGGAGGCCAGTCCGCATTCATGACCGGCTCGGTGCTGACCATCGACGGCGGCGCCAGCGCGCGTCTCGGCAGCGAATGACAGGCGGGTGGCGAACGCTTCCCGTCGCCGGGCGGCTGTTTGAATCCGCGCGGTGGCTGGAGCACGAGCAGTGCTTTCAGTGGGTGGACATCCTGACGGCGCGGATCTTTCGCTGGAGCCCCGGCCACCGACGCATTGGAGTCGATCGAGTTCGGCTTTGATTTCCTCCCGCTCGCGACCCCGTCAGCGGACACCGGGGTGCAGCTGCTCGCCAACCGGGACACGGTCTTCACCTATCGCTGGGGCGAGAAGCCGGAACGGCTGGCCGCGCTGCCGGTCGGCCCGGGCGCGCGACTCAACGACGGCGTCGTCGACCGCGACGGCAGGCTCTGGATCGGTTCGATGGGCCTCGATTCCGGACCGCGACGACCCGCTCGGAAAGCTATGGCGGGTCGATGCTGACGGTGGCGTGAGCGAGATGCTGGTCGGGGTGGGGATCTCAAACGGAATCGTCTGGGCCAGAGCCAGACAGCAGGCTTCCACGTCGACTCGCTGGCACGGGTGCTCTACTCCGTGTCAGACGCGGGTGGGTCGTTGAGCCGTGAGCCGTTGCTGCGACTTCCCAAGCCCCGGTCGAGCCCGACGGCATTCTGCTTGAGGACGGGATCGTCTGGATCGCGCTGTGGGAAGGAGGAGCGCTGGGTCGCTTCGAGCCGTCCACGCGGCCAGTACTCCGAGGTGACCGTGCCGGCTAGTCGACCCTCATCACTGGCGATGTCACCGGAGCTCGTGCTCGTCACCACGGCCGGGCAAGGCAGAGGCTCGGATCTGGATGCATCCGGCCAGGTGATCGTCCAACCGATCGGTTCACTTGAGGCCGGTGCCGGTGCCGATCCGGCCGAGAGCGGGCTGGTGATGCTCTGATGGCCTCGCGCTCCGCACCGCAGGTACCCAACCCCAAAGCGATGGCCCGGGCAACGATCCGGTCCTATGACTCGGCACTGAGGGCCAGGAACCATCGTCGCCCGCGGGTGCTGATTTATGCGGACTCCCGAGGCCGAAACATCACCGCTCCACACAAGACCCATTACCTGGGCTCATACATCCACTCACTTCAGAGATCGTTTCACGTCACGTACGAGCTGACGCCACACAGTCACACGACGGTCGTGGATTTCCTCAACTTCGCCGACAGCGTCGACCTCACCTCGTTTGATCGCGTGATCCTTCACTGCGGCATCGTGGACTTCTCGCCGCGGCCGCTCAGCAATATCGAGAAGGTGAAGGCGGGAAAGCGGGGACTGCCGCGCTTCGACGGGCTGTTTGCGGCCAACGCCGGCTACCACGCAAATCCGTGGGAGGACCTCTACATGGGCGAGCCGACGATCAGCCTGTACTCGCAGCAGTATCTATCCGACGAGATCATTCCGGCGCTGGTCGCGATCCCGAACCTGACCTGGATCAGCAGCAACCACTTCGTGCCCGGCTGGGAGGGCAACTACACGCGTGGCCGCCCAGCCAACATCGAGCAGGTCGTACAGGGCCTTGATGCCCAGATGCGAGCCGCGATCCCGGACGTCGTCGACCTGTCCGACTGGACGCCCGAACAGGTCAGGGAATGCACCGTCGACAACATTCACCTGAGTCGCCACGGGTTCCACGAGTTGACCGCCAGGCTCCGCTCCCGCCTGGTCTGAGCGCAAGCGCGGTCTGAAAGATGAAGCGATCGCTCAGAAGCGCCGTCGTCTTCGGTGTCGGCAACGGCCTCACGCCGGGCATCGGCTTTCTGCTGCTGCCGATCTACACGCGCGCGTTGACACCCTCCCAGTACGGCCCACTCTCGGTGCTGCTCGCGATCAGCTCGGCGGCGAGCATGCTGTTCAGCTTCGGACTCGACCTCGGACTGTTCAAGTCGTTCTTCGACCTCAGCCGGGACCCGCTCAGGCAGAGGCAGTTCATCGGTTCGACGTGGCGGTTCCTGATCGTCGCGCCGCTGGCCTGTGCGCTGATCCTGACAGCGGTGGGAGCGCCGTTCGTCTCATCACTGCACACCGTCTCAGTGCTCGACCTGTTCCTGGCGTTGCTGACCGGCGCGTTGTACGCGGCCGCCACGGTCGTGCCGCTCGTGGTGCTCCGCGTCACGGAGCGCCTGGTCGGCTACCTCGTGCTCTCGGGTGTCAACGCCGTGGCGACCACAACGTTGATCCTGATTGCTGTCGTCGGACTGCATCTGGGCATAACGGGCTGGCTCAGCGCGACGGCCGCATCGAACCTCGTGCTCCTGGCGGCGGCCGCGGTGGTGCTCCCGTGGTATCGCCATGAGGGCTTCCACTGGGATCTGCTGAAGGGCCCGCTTCGGTTCGGGCTGACGCTCGTACCCCACGCGTTTGCACTCTGGGCGATCATGTTCGCCGACAGGGTCGTGCTGGCCGGTCTGGTCACCGCGCACGAACTGGGTCTCTACAGTCTTGCGGCCAACATCGGGGTACCGATCGCATTCGCGACCGCGGCACTCAACCAGTCGCTGTTGCCCCGCTACGTGAGGGCTGGAGCCGATGGCGAGGATCGCTCGCGGCTGCGAAGCGTCATCACCCACCAGGTCACGCTGACCACCGGCATCGCATTGGCCGGAGCGCTGCTCGGCGGAACCGCGGTCACGATTCTGGCCGCTCCGAGCTACCAGGGCGCCGCTCCGCTCGTCCCGTGGATCGCGCTCGCGCAGGGATTCACCGGGCTCTATCTGATCCCGATGAACGGCGCCACGATGGGTGCCGGCAAGAGCGGCTTTGTATGGGTCATCAGCGGCCTTGCGGCGACGTTCAACGTCGTGCTCCTGCTGCTCGTCGTGCCGAGCCACGGAATTCTGGCCGGAGCGATCTCATACGCCGCGACCGGCCTGTTCCTGCTGGTCGGGATCTCCTTCTATGCGCGTGATCCCCGCAATCCGAACTCCTATGACTGGCGGGCGCTGTTCCCGGTTCTGGCAGCCGCCGTGATCTCGTATGCCGGAGCCGCGATCACGGCACCGGGAACATCGGTCGTTGCCGGCATTGAGCGCCTTGCGTGGCTCGCGCTGTTCGCGGCAGCGGCCGTGACATTCACGCACTCGGCCAGGAGGGGCGGGATCAGACTGAGCGTGCCCGCCCAATAGGCGGAAGTCGCAACGCGTGCACACGCCGGGTCGGAGTGACGACACTCGCCTGCGCCACCCGGGCGGCAGCCGCCGCTCGGCGCGCGGCCAGCAGCCGCAGGCTTGCCGCGAGTGCCAGCCCTCCGGCCCCAGCTCCGGCCCCGACACCGATCGCACGAACCGGGGCTCCGGACGGGACCACAAGCGAATCGCTGACGCTGAACGGCGACTCGCTAGGGGCGCCGAGCGCCTCACAGACCATCCCGTATCCGAGGTTCGCGCCCTCAGCCAGGACGGCGGCGGAACGGCAGTAGGTTGAGAGCGCCGGCCCGCCGGGAGCAAGCGCCCAGACCTGTTCATCGCCCTCCCAGGAATCGAGCAGGTCGAGCTGGCGCAGATACCGCCCGCAGCTGCTCGCGTCGCTGCGGCGCAGCTGCGGGTGGCGGATCCGCAGGGCAGCATCGAGCCCAGCCGCCACGGCGCGGCGAGGCCGCGACCGGCGCGGAAGCGTGCGCAGGACGAGCACATGGGTTGCACCGTCCGCAATCGCCCGGGCGACCGGCAGCGGCTCGAATACACAGCCGTCGATGAACCGCTCGCCCTGCAGCCGCACCGGCCCGCCGGAGCACATCGGCACCCGCGCAGAGGCACGCAGGCGGTCGCGGAGTGGGCCGTAGCCGGGGTCAAGATCCACCGCTCTGCGCGCGTCGAGCGAGGAGGCGATCACATGGAGCCGCACGGGGTTGGCGGCGATCGCCGCCTCGTCCAGCGGCACGAGTTCAGTCACAGCCTCATCAATCAGATAGTCGAGGTTCATCACCGGGCGCCCACGGAGCGCCCGCGCAGGCCTCAGGAAGCGGGCGGGCAGCAGCGTCTCCCAGTAGATCGGTGTCGCGACACGCGAGCAGCCGGCCGCCAGGTATGCGGCGGTGAGCGCACCGGCTGAGACTCCGTAGATGTCGTCAAAGCAATCGGCGACACCCAGGTCACGCAGCGCGGAGGCCGCGCCAGCCCCGACGACGCCGCGCATGCCCCCACCCTCGATCACCAGCGCGACACGTGCGCCGTCACGCCGGCAGTCCGGCGTCGTGCCCCGACGATCAAGCAACAGCTCCAGAAACTCACCCATACCCCACCGCCATCCGATCTAGGCCAGTTACGGCATCCTCTCTCACTCACATAAACACATCGGGATGCGCCGCGGGGCGCCGACGCGTTGAGTGAAACCCTCCCTTAACAAACGAACCGCCCCACAGGGGGCGGGGGCGGTTCGCTCTGAGATGAGGCGGCGTTCAGACGCCGGGCCAGGCGCGGCCGGCGCCGCCCGGATCTGGATCAGACCGGAGCCTTGGCGCGCACTGCGGCGATCGGCACCTCCGGCACCGCCTGGTCATATGAGCCGTAGGGGCTCTCGGTCGCCGCCGACCTGCCCGTTACGACAAACCCTGCCACCGGTGCCGAGGCGGTCGATGCAGCCTTCGCCAGGTCGCGCAGCATCGGCCGCGTGACGGTTGGAATCCGCACGACGAGCATGATCGCATCACAGACACGGCTGATGGCGCGAGCATCACCCGTACGGAGCATCGGGGGCGCGTCGATCAGAACCAGGTCGAAACCGAAGTCATCTCTGAGGCTCTCCACCAACAGCGCGAGACCCTCGGAGGCGGCGATCGCTCCAGGATCAGCCGGGACCGGGCCTGATCGCAGAACCGACAGCCCGCCCGCGCCGGTCTCAGATCCATGATCGCCTGAGAGTCGAATCGGAAGCAGCGCCTCATCGACGCTCGCGTCGCCGCGAAGCACGTCGGTGAGCCCGGGACCGCCGTCCGCGGATCCGAAGAGGGCGTTCTGGCCCGGGCGGCGAAGATCCAGGTCCACCACGACCACGCTGCGGCCGGCGCGCGCAGCGACAGCCGCCAGGTTCGCGACCGTCAGCGACTTGCCCTCGGACTCCAGGGAGCTCGTGACCATGAAGACCTTTGCGCCCTGGCCGGTGAGGTTGACGTCGAGGTTCGCGTGCAGTGTCCGGAAGCCCTCGGTCGCCGGATCGCGAGGCCGCGCCAGCGCCAGGACGTCGTGCTCGAAGCCCTTCGGCGGCGGCGTCATCGCTCCCAGGAACCGAGCGCCGAGGATTCCCTCGGCCTCCTCGGGCGTCCGCACCTTTGTGTCGAGTCCCTCGAGGATCGCCACGAGCACGGCCGCCAGAGCCAGGCCGAGGATCAGGAACAGCCCGATGTCAACGGACTTCCGGGGGCTAGTCACCGCGGCGGTGGTCGATGGTCTGACCACAAACGCATTCGCGGTCTGCACCGCGGCGAGGGCCTGGAGGTCCTCCGCCTGTGCCCTGAGGTGCGCCGCGAGTGCCGAGTTGCCGGTGGCGTCGGCCGCCGTGATCCGCCGCTGAAGACGGGCCTGGGCGGCGGCGATCGCGGCCGTCGACTGCGCTGCGCTGTATGACGTGTAGGCGTTTGCATACACGTTGGCGAGCCTGATCGCGGTCGCCGGATCACGACTGTCAGCCGTGAAGGTGAGAACGTCGGCATTGGGGGACGCCGACACGTTGGACCTATCGAGGAACCGCTGGGGCGTGAGCCCCAATCTCGGCATTGACGTGACCACCCTCCTGGCGACCGCGATCGACTGGGCCGCGTCGGCGTCGGTCTGGACGATGTCGATGAAGTCAGAGGCGGCGGCAACGGGATCCGGAGTGCCGTTGAGCTGGTCGGCCAAGCTCTGGCGATTGATCACGACCTCCGCGGTGCCACGGTACGTCTTGGGGGTGGAGACGTACAGGGCGACACCGACGCAGAGCGGAACCAGGACCGCCAGCGCGATGACCAGGCTGTGACGCTTGCAGATCGCAAGGTAGTAGCGGAGTGTTGAGGGCGGCTCAGGACTCATCACACGCCCACCGCCGGTTCCGCGGCGCCGCGCTGCCGCAGGGCCGGAATCCAGCTCGGCGTGACCGCCGAGACGCGCTTGCCCGCTCTTTCGCCGACCTGAATCAGGTCCTCGAGTGAGCCGCAGTACTCGTCGTAGTAATCCGAGTAATCGATGTATCTGAAAAATGAGGGGTGAGAGTCAAAGACGGTCTTCATCATGTCGTCCGAGTACTGGAGTTGAGGGTTGTGACGCCAGAAGTACTTCTCCGTCGGCTGCCGGCCATCGGCACCGGCGACCGTCACCTGGTCGGCGAGCAGGAAGGCCGTTGGCAGCATCAGCGTCGTCATGACGTTCCCACCCTGACGGACGGTCGGGTTGTGACGGGTGGGCCAGCGCCACGGCCCGCCATCCTGCTGGGGGATAACGATCAGCCTGTCCTGCAGGGCCGGCTCCAGGTCGAGCAGCGCGCCGGCGAACCGGTGGCCACAGACCACCAGGGCGTCGACCTCCTGAGCCGCGCGCACCGCGTCGCGGCGGAACTCAGCTGCGTACCGACTCGGGCCGAAGTGAAAAACCGGGTCCGTGAAGCAGATGATGTTAGGCCGGAACCGGTTGATCAGTTCCTGGTCGCGTACCGCTGAGTTGCAGGTGATCCTCACGTCCGCCGAGTCGTCGAGGTCGGCGAGCGAAGCCGACGGGCCGGTGGCGAGCACGACCGCGTCGCGCGCGCGTCCAAGCCGCTTGCGCAGCTTCTTGAGAGATACCTCGATCGGGTCGTAGTTCGGCCAGCTCACGGAGTTGCGCAGATCGAAGTACCGCTCCTCGGACCGGCGCGAGAGCGTCTCCGCCACCGTCCACACCGGCACGCGGCTTGAGACGGTCCTTGCAAGCGTCTGAGCAGTGACCCGGTGGATCACCAGCTGCGAGGCTCCCTCCGGGCGCTTGTCGATCCAGCCGGGATCAACCACCAGCGACGGGTCGAAGTGCGGTACGAGCTCCGGCCTGAGGGTGAAGTGGGGCCCCGGCAGGTAGAGCGGAATGCCGATCCCGCGCAGGTAACAGTTGACCCGCGCCGACAGATCCGCGAACTCAACCTCGTCTCGGACCCCGGGCGCAAACTCGAGAAAATCGGGAAACGCTCGCTGGTATCTGGATCCGGCCACGCGCAGTGCGCGATATGCCGTGATACGAGCCTTGGCCTCCAACGGCCGTCTGCGGCCGTACGCCGCCTGGGCTCCGCGCGCTGAGCTGTTGTTGTCGCCGGTGGCCACGGCAGCGATGATGATGAATGTCCAGGTTTCTTCCGACGAAACTGGACAAAAGGTCTAGTGAGCTGGACGAATCCAGGTATTTCTTTACCCTCGCGGGCCATGAGCAGCCTCGCACCCCAGACATTGCTTCGCGCGCAGCAGCGCTCGCTGCGCCCGAAGTCGAAGCTGCTTGCGAGCGTGGCACAGGCCCGCTTCCCGGAATACCTCGCCCTCGGAAGCGTGACTCTCGTTCGCGTCGGCGAATCGCTCGGGCACCAGACGCTTCTCCAGGCGCTGGTCATAGGCACGTTCGGCTACGCGATCCTTTGGGCGATCCCGAGGCAGCCGCGCGGCTCCTTCCTGAACCCGCGCGTCGGTCTCGTGCTGCTGTTCGTGTTGAGCATCGCCTTCGCACTCATGCGCGGGGCACAGCACGGCGCCTATGGGACCGTTTCCTCCGCTGGCGGGAAGGCCGTCCTATACGCACTTGTCGCGCTGTTCGGCGTCGCGCTGATCACGACGGCGAAGGATGACGAGACTCGGGACCGACGCCTGATTGCGCTGGCGCTGGCGCTGCCCGCGTATGCCGCCCTGAACCTGCTCCTGCACCTGGGCGGCATGCAGAATCCAAACCCAGCGGGCGCGACCGCGGGAACCTCGAGCCAGCTGGCCGGCCTGGTCGGCATCAGCTCGGGCAGGGAGGTCTTCCCGCTCACCACCAGCATCAATCTCTACAGCGTTGCTGTCGGGGCATCGGTTGCTGCCGTCGGTGTGCTCAGACTCCGCGCCCCCCAATGGTGCCCACGGTGGCTTCTGGCTGCGGTCACGCTGATCTGTGTCTACGAGCTTCTCGTCGGCGACTCTCGCACGGAGGTAGTGGTGGCCGTCGGCGTGGTTGCGCTCTTCGCGCTGTTCAAGAGGTTCAAGGGATCCCCATGGATAGCCGTGGTCATCCCGGCCCTCCCGCTGATAGTCCTGGGCTTTCTGCACGTAGCTGCGGCCAGCGGCATTGCCAATGCCTTCAACCGTAACACGCCCGGCCAGAACCAGTTCGGCTCCGTCGTCAGCGGCACAGGCCGCGTCGACATCTGGCATGGCGCCTGGCAGGTCCTCAGGCACCTCCAACCCCAGGAACTGTTCGGCTGGGGTGCCGGCGGCCACATCACCTCCGGGGCTTCCCTTCACTACGCCTACGTCTTCCCGCGTAATCCACTCGGCTACCAGGAGTTCACCCACAGCCTGCCGATACAGATCGTCCTCGACGAGGGGCTCATCGGGTTGCTCGTGCTGATCGCGGCTCTGTGGATGACGTTCGCCGCGCTTCGCCGACACATCAAGCTCGACCCGAGTTCTCCGGCGATTGCCCTCGTCGCGATCCTCCTGGTGTTCATCGCCTGCGGCGCGACTGAGGTCTCGATCACCTACTACGCCGAAGAGGCTCTGATCATGACGCTGTTGATCATGGGAGTCGCAGCCGGGCTGGCGGTTCGCGGCGGCCCCGTGCGTGACATGACAGCCGCCCCGAACCGTGACCGCTGACTGATCAGGTAATGGGTGAACACGAATGGATGAGCTTGCTGTGCTGAGCGCGAATATCGACAGCCCCAACAACGGGATCTCAGCGAGGCCGGTGCCCGCCGGGCATCGAGACCGAGTTGGTGACCCGGTCACCATTGGAGGTGTGACGACGTCACGGCTCGGGTTTGGTTGCGCAAGCCTGATGCGGAAGACCAGGCGGGAGAGGATGGCTCTGCTCGACACCGCGTTTGAGAGCGGAATTCGCCACTTCGACGTCGCCGCGATGTACGGCCTGGGTCAGACTGAATACGAGGTCGGCAGATTCGCGTTCGGACGCCGCGATCAGGTCACGATCGCGACGAAGTTCGGACTCGGGGTTCCTCGCTGGATCGCTCCGTTGGCGAGATATCAGGACCCGGCTCGCGCGGCACTGGAGCGCCTCCCCAATGCCAGGCGATCGGTGAAGCGGCGCTCGGACCGCCCTGCACCGCCCCGCACGTACTCAGCCGCAGACGCACAGAAGAGCCTTGAGGTCAGTCTGCGCAAACTCGGTACGGACTACGTTGACATCTTCTTCATTCATGACCCGCGACCAGGCGACGACATTCTTGCCGACGAGTTGGTGGAATTCTTCACGGGCGCACAGACGGCCGGCAAGATTCGCGCCTGGGGTGTGTCACAGGACGCCCACCCCGAGTTGGCCGCACACCGGCAACTAGGACCCTCAGCGGTTCTGCAGGTCCGTGCGGACATCTTCAGCGACGACCGGCCACGCGAGCCCTCAGTCACCTTTGGTGTGATCGGCCGCGCCTATTCGCGTGTGCTCGAGGCGTTCCGAACGGATTTCACAGCACGGGCCCGGTGGTCACGCGAACTCGAACTCGACCTCAATCAGCCCGGGATGGTCGCCGGCCTGCTGTTGGACGATGCGTTGGCCTTCAACAGCACGGGCGCGGTCCTCTACAGCACCCTGAGCGCCGAGAGACTGAGGAGGGCCGCAATGCAGAGCAAGGTCGATCCCGACCTGGAACAGATCAGCCGATTCCGTGAGCTGATTCGCCGCGAACTCGGCTAGATCGGGGAAGAGATCGTGCATCGAACCGCATCAGAAATCCCCGCCGGAGCTCTCCTCCACGCGGAGGTCGTCGTGGTCGGCGGAGGGCCGCTCGGCATCGTCACGGCGCTGGAGCTCGCCGACCGCGGGCGTCGAGTCCTGCTGATCGAGAGCGGGCAGCTCGCTCCGGACGACGCGGCGCAGAACCTGAGCAGTCCCGGCGCTGAGGGTGACGATGTCTGGCACGTCGAGAAGCCACTAGCCGTCCGGCGCCAACTCGGAGGCGCGTCGACCATGTGGGGAGGACGTTCAGTCCCGTTCGACCCGATCGATTACGAGCCGCGCCTGGCCCAACCGGATGATCTGTGGCCGATTCGGTACGCCGACGTGGCGCCGTACCTCGAGCGGGCCTGCGAGTGGTGTCAGTGCGGCCGGCCGATCTTCAACGCCAAGCAGATACCTGAGCTGGCGTCCAGGGAGATGATCCCGGGGCTTCCAGATGGCATCGTGCGAACGACAGACCTCGAACGCTGGGCCCTGCCGACCCGGTTCGGGCGGTACTACCTCAAACGGCTCATTGAGCACCCGAACATCGACCTCGTGACCGGTCTGACGTGCGTCCACGTGGCATGTAGCGAGACCGGCGACGCAGTCGACCACCTGGAACTCCGCGGCCTCAATGGCGAACAGGCTGTGGCCACCGCCGACCGCTACGTCATCGCCGCCGGAGGGCTCGAGACCACGCGGCTCCTGTTGGCGTCGAACGACATCCATCCGGACGGGATTGGCAATCATTCCGACCACCTCGGACGCTGGTATATGGCACACGTTGAGGCGCGTGTGGCGAGCCTGCACCTTGACACTCCACCTGAGTCGACGATCTATGACCATGAGCGAGACGCGGACGGCGTCTATGTCAGACGGCGGTTCACAATCGCGCCAGCTGACCAGGATCGCCTGGGGCTCCTCAACGGCGTCGTCTGGATCGTCAATCCAGAGCTGGGTGACCCGTCGCATGGAAGCGGGATCCTCTCCGGTGTCTACCTGACGCTGAGATCGCCGCTGGGTCGATTCATGCTCGCCGAGGCGATCCGGACCGCGCACACAAAAACCGGCGCTCGTTTCGATCCACGAGCCCACCTACGGAACATCCTGCGTGACTTCATTCCGTCGGCTGTTTTCGCAATCACGTTCACCTGGGCGAGGTTCCTCCGAAGGGGACGCAAGGCTCCGGGATTCTTCGTTGCAAGCGCAGCCAACGTCTACCCGTTGCACTATCACGGTGAGCACCTCCCCTCGCGTGACAGCCGCGTTGAGCTGACTGACGAGCGGGACGCGCTGGGCATGCGGCGTCTACGGACCCTGATGACGTTCTGTGATGCGGACATCACGAACGTGCGGCGAACTCTTGAGCTCATCGATTCCCATCTCCGGGAGCACGGCGTGGGCCACATCGAATACATGTTCGACGACGTCGAAGCGGGAGTCACCGACTATTTGAAGGGCAACGCCGGCTACCACCAAACGGGCACGACCCGAATATCAGCGTCGCCCGATGACGGCGTGGTCGATCCGGACCTACGGATTCATGGCATCAGCAACCTGTCGATCTCAAGCATGTCGGTCTTCCCGACGTCCAGCCAGGCCAATCCGACGCTCACCGGCGTGGCGCTCGCGGTTCGCCTTGCCGAGCACCTGGACAGTGCCCTCGTCGGTCAACGGCACACAGGCTTTCGGATGCTTCGACGCCGCCATCACAGCGCCGAGGCCTCACCAGTCCCTCCAATGGGCTCGACTCGACGAGCCATCCATCCGCTGGGTTCCAAGTGACGCTTCTCGGCAGCAGCAACACCAGAGACGATGTGTGGTCGGACGCCGGTCGCAGATCGGAACCGGAACCGGAGACGACCCGGCCTTTCGTCCGAGTGGTTCACGTGGGTCCTGACATCGACTCCTTCGGCGGCACACAGACGGTCATCAGGGTTCTCTCCGAACATAGAGTGGGTGCAGACTCGGTCGCTCTCCTGCCGACCTGGTGCGGTGCTTCCCAGCGACGCAACGCTCAGCTCACCGCTCGCGCGGCCCGAGCGATCCTGCGAGCGGACCGGACTCAGATCCTGCACTTCCACATCTCAAATGGCGGGGGCTGGCTCCGAGAAGGACCTCTGCTGGTGCTCGCCAGGAGGCGAGGCTTCCGAGCCATAGCCACGATCCATGGTTACGACTTCTTGGAATTCGTGCGTGCGCATCCGCATTTCGTGAGGCTGGTGCTCTCGCACGCAGATCGAGTGCTCTGCCTATCGGACGACGCGCGAGACGAGGTCGGCAGGCTCCTCGGGGACCCAACTCGGGTGTCAACCATCACGAATCCTGTGGCGATCGATTTCGATGCTCCGGCTCCAGGATCTGTTCCGCCGGTGGTCCTGTTCGCTGGGAGCATCGGCCTGCGGAAGGGGGTCGATGTTCTGGTGGAAGCGTGGCGGCAGATATTGGATCAGGGGATCGACGCGCGGTGTCGCATCGTGGGGCCCGATCACCGACTTCACTCCCCCGCCAATGCAAGGCCTGACCGTTGAGCCTGCCGTCGCGCCTCAGGACATGCGAGAGCTCCTATACGCCGCGCGGGTTGTGGTGCTTCCGTCGCGGGCGGAGGCCATGCCCATGATCCTCACCGAGGCTCTGGCCACGGGCCGACCCTTCGTCGCAACGCGCGTCAGCGGAATCCCCAGCATCACCCCTGATCCATCGATGCTCGTTCCGTCCGAGAACCCCGACGAGCTTGCCAAGGCCATTGCCAGATACCTCGTGGATCCGGACGCAGCGGACGCCGCAGGTCGGCTTGGTCGAGAATACGTCGCCGCGACGCGGAGCCCAGAGGTCGTCGGTGCCGAGTTGCGGCGGATCTATCTCGACACGTTCTGAGCCTCCTCTGTGTCGAGCCGTCAAGAAGGCCAGAAGCGTGGCCACGAGGACGGAGCTGTCAACGCCGGTCAAACAGGGGACCACTCGCGCCGGCTGAGAATCAGGCCACCTGAGGGTTGGTGAGCGCGGGGGTTTCGCAGCGAGCCGTAGGCCAGCTGAGGACATGCCGGCGCGCTGCGCGCGTCGTCGAGGGTGAGTGGCGATGACGCTTTGCTGACGAAGCGTCAGTTCAGCCGAACTCGGCTGGGCGGGCGGGGCCAGCCGTCGGGGTCTCTGCCTCTGACCCGGTAGCTGGAGCATGTGAGACTGATGGATCTCCGTGTGGTGGACGCGCCGTTGGCTCGCACGATCTGCACCACCTCGAGGCCCCGATGAACCTGTCCATCAGGCGGTCGACAACATCCGTCCACGCCCACTCGGGCCTCGGGTCAACGATTTGGCCAACCGATACTTAGCGACAGCAGAGCTCCAGCCATTGACAATCATCCCTCGTTTGGTACATATCCAACAGATGAGCACACCGGTTTCCTGACTTGGCCCTCGCGGAGAGCCATCGCGTCAGGAGGAGCTGGTGAATGCCGCACCGACGCGCAGGCTCACGGGGCGGGTCCGCGAGCCAATTCAAATATGCAAGTTACGACGACTGGCATTATCCGCCCGTCGCTGTCACTGGCAGCCCAAATCCAATCGGCATCGGCACGATCGATGCTGCGGGCCACATCGCAATCGCAAAGCCGAGTGATTTGGCGCGCCACTACCAGGGAGCTCATGAATGACCGACACCGTACTCGTTACCGGAGGCGCGGGTTTTATCGGATCTCATGTCGTCGAGCTGCTGCTCGACGACGGGTATCAGGTGATTGTGTACGACGCGCTTGTCGAGCAGGTGCATCTGGGAGCTGGACCTGTATATGTTCCCGCCGAGGCCGAATTCATTCACGCGGACGTGCTCGACCGGGAAGCTCTCACCAAGGTGCTCGCGAGGGTCGACTCGGTAGTCCACCTTGCCGCTGAGGTTGGCGTTGGTCAGTCAATGTACGAGATCGAGCGCTACGTCAACGCAAACACATCGGCAACCGGCTCGCTACTCGACATCATCGTCAACCAACGACTGGACATCGGACGGATCGTCGTCGCGTCGTCGATGTCCGTCTATGGGGAGGGTTCGTATGCCTGCGTGGTGCACGGCGAGGTCGCGCAAGGGGTCCGCAGTGCAGACCAGCTGGCTCTGAAGCAATGGGACTCGGCCTGCCCGCAGTGCGGGCAACGGTTGGCCCCGATCCCGACGGCCGAATCCAAGCCTCCGACGCCCACCTCGGTGTACGCCATCTCAAAGATGGACCAGGAGCTCCTGTGTCTTTCCGTTGGCGGTGCGTATGAGATCGACACTGTGGCACTCCGGTTTTTCAACACGTACGGACCCCGACAGGCACTCTCGAACCCCTATACCGGCGTGGCTGCAATCTTCAGCAGTCGCCTCCTGAACGGCCGCGCACCCCTCGCTTTCGAGGACGGTCAGCAGCTGCGCGACTTCGTTCACGTAACCGACGTGGCGCAGGCCGTTCGCAACGCTCTCACATCTTCCAAGGCTCCGGGCCACGCTATCAACGTAGGGGTCGGGGATCCGATCACGGTCGTCGGAGTTGCCAATGCGCTCGCGGACGCACTCGGCGTCGACATCGCGCCAGAGATCTCTGAAACGGCTCGAGCAGGAGATATTCGACACTGCTACGCCGACATGACAAAGGCGAAGCGTCTGCTCGACTTCATACCGAAGGTGCCGTTCAGCGACGGCGTGCGCGAGTTGATCGAGTGGCTTGCTGAGCAAACCGCAAGCGACATGGTTGACCGAGCCAGGGAAGAGCTCACAAGCCGAGGCCTGGTCCGCTGACATGCCCGCAGTTGCGGTGGCGGCCTTCTCAGCTCTCGAGGGCGCGTATCTTGCCTGCTTACTGGTGACGCTTTGGTTGTATACACGTCGCGTCGACCTGGTCCCAGCTGGGGAGCCAACACCGTTTAGGCGTGTGGCGTATCTGCCGAACACCCGACCAGAAGTCATCGTTCTCTATCCGGTGCTTAACGAACTGGAATCCACAATGCGGACATCCATGCTCGGTTTCGCCCGCGCGAGTTACCCCGGAGGCACGCGTCGGATCGTGGCGATCCCGAATAGTGACGACTTGGCAACCATCGAGGCACTGAGACGTATCGAGCGGGAGTACCCATTTCTCGAGATCCTGCCGATCCCGCCAACGGGCGATCCAAGCTGGAATCCGGTCTGGGCCGCTTGGGACGTCAACCCTAAGGCTTACTGGTGGCACACAGGCAAGCGAGCTCGCGAACGCGCGTTGCCGGCCAAGAAGACGCGACAAATGGTCTATGCGTTTTACACCCTGGCCGCAAGGCACCCCAATGCTCTGCTGTCCTACATCGACGCCGATAGCGTCGTTCCGGCGGATTACTTCGTGACTGCCGCGGACGGAATGCGAAAGTTCGATGTCTTGCAGAACACCAATGTCGCCGGTAACGCAATGGCCTCGTGGGCAACGTCGATGTTCGCGATGGATCACATGCTCTGGGATGGGTCTCTGTACCAGCACATGACTGCTGGCGGGAAGCATCCGTTCTATGTACTCGGCAAGGGGTTGTTCTTCCGGATCAGCGACTTGATCGAGGTTGGCTCCTTCAATCCTTGGCTCACCATTGAGGATCCCGAGGTCGGTATGCGGCTTTGGGTCAATGGACGTCGCCTTGGGATCATTAGAAGCCCCCTGATCGAGGAGGTTCCTGACACGTTCGGGAAAGGCATCACGCAACGCAAGAGATGGGTTGCCGGATTCTTCCAGTCATTGGGAAAGCCATTGGCGCTCATGGGGATGACGCGGCGTCAGCGGTTTCGCGCACGACTAAACCTCGTACCGTGCGCTTCGCTGTGCATAAACCCTCTCGGCGCGGCGCTGGGAGTCTGGGCCCTGGTTGCCGCGATACGAGCGCCCGGACGCCTCTTCCCAGTCTGGCTCGAGACTCTGTGCATAGCGACCCTAACCTTGCTGGTCGTCGCACTAACCATCGGACAGAGGGCAATCATTCAGCAAACTGGGCTCATCTTCCGGTCCCGTCGCGAACGCTTTGCCTACGTGCTTAGGGCAAACCCCGTGACGATGTTCGTTTACTGGCTTTGGTGGTCTATTCCACTGGTGATCGGGTTCTGGATGTATCTGACCGACCGCGGTCTGACTTGGCAGCGCACCGACAAGATCGATGCCAATCATGATCTTGTCCGGGCCAAGACCCTCTCGCCTGTCCCGGACATGCCTGCCGCCGAGGTGGAGCAAGAGGTGCCGGTCGCCGCGGAGCTGTGACCGGCCGATGGGCCCAACCGGCTGGCTATCAGGTCATCCAGCCTTGCTTGAGCTCATAGCGTGTGGCAGTGCGCCCACCTACAACCGGTATCCCAAAAGCATCCAGCGTGACGTCGGTGGGATCCTCGCAATAGATGTCGAATGACGCACCGCGAACCCGGAGCTGGAGCGTCGGCCAGCGCTTCGGACGCCCGTCTTCCCACTCACCCCCGAACAGCGTCCGAGCTAGTTCAAGAAATTCGACTTCCGGCATCCGTATACCTCCTCGAACCATCAACGGGGATTCGTTCTCACGAGGCTGATCACCACCTATATGAGCTATCGGTCGCACGTTCGCGAGCCTTTAGCCAGCAGGCGATCATTAGCCACCCTCTCAACGCAAATTGGGCGATTTGTGCGAAACGGTGCTAGTGCTGGCCGTTACAGCCGGACGTATGCTCCGAACCCGTGGGCTCAGCAGGCTCCGTGGTTTGGCCACATGCCACGGGTGTCGCCGTGGCACGGGAGATCCGCCCGCCAACCACCCGAGGCGAGCACATCATCGGCGCGACGGGATTGGTCAGGCGACGGCTACCGCGCGCGCCGGCGCTGGGGTGAACCAGGCGGCAACAAGCACGAGCGTGAACGCCAGCGCCTGAACCGTGAGGCCGAGCGGGCTTGACGGCAACGGGTCACCGAACACGACCAGCCCGCCCACAATTCCAGACACGTTCGCGGCGGTGCTCGTCACGGCGATCACTGGAACTGCCTGTCCGTCCTGCAGGCCCTTCGCCGACGCGAAGAACGCCACAATCGATGCCGCGACGGTCACCAGGAGCCAGGGCGACGCGAGCGCGATCGGGCCGTGAGCGCCGATCATCCCCGTGAGGGCCTTGATCGCCACGTCGGAGACGCCGAACAGGATTCCGGCGGCCGCGCCCAACATCACGCCGTGATGGTGGGCCGGAGCACCGATGCGCGGCCCCATGATCAGCAGCGTGCCGATCACGATCAGCGCTGCCTCGAACGCGATCATGCCCGGGACGGAGAACTGGGACTGGGCGCCATGAACGGCAGGCAGCGAGATGCCGAGGAGAACCAACCCCACGGCGGTCATCCCCAGCCCTGACCACTGGCGCCAGCCAATCTTCATCCCGAAGGCGCGCTCCGCCATGATCGCGAGCAAAACGATCCCACCCGCAAGGACAACCTGCACGACTGACATCGGCGCCATCGCCATCGCACCGACGTGGAGGATCCAGGAGCCGCACGCGACGAGCATTCCCAACGCGAACAGAGGTCGACGAGAACAGTTGGCGGCCGGACCAGATCGGACGGCGGAAGTCGACGGACGGTACCGAGCACACCCCGCGGTGCTTGTAAAGAAAGCCCAGATTCGTCGTAAGAGCGCAGCCGAGCGCGAGGGCAATGCCCAGGATCAAAGTCATAGAGGCCTAGCGAGAAATCGAGTGTCCGGTCGGTCCCGGCGGTTACTAGCGTTTCGACCATTTGGTGCCGGGCTTGAGGATCCTCGACGGATTTCCCAAAACCGGGGAATTGGTTGTTCCGAGCGTGACGAGCACGGCTAAGCGGAGGCTAAGCCGCGTGTAGGAATCGGGTTGCCAGAAGGCGGAGCTTAGGTTGAAGGATGTGCCGCGACGCCACGAAAGGGGGCGTTCGTTCGCACCAACGCCACCGCCACAAACACCGCGACGCTCGACAGATAGAAGACGGGGCTCAGGTGGATCCCCTCATCGGTGACCGGCCAGAACAGCGACACCGCCGAACCCGCCGGCTCAGCCAGATCCCTCCAGAAGTGGCTGCACAGACCGAGCGCGATGCATAGGAACACGATGCGCTGGCGCCGCCACAGCATCGCGACGACGAGCACCACGGCGATGGTCAGCAGCGAGTGTGTGTAGGGACGCGGCGTTCCGCCGGTCAGCCAGTCGTAGCCAAGTTGACCGGGGATGTGATCGACGTCAATCAGCGTCGAGGCCAGCAGGGCGGTGATCAGCTCACGCCAGCCGAAGCGCGGGAAGAAGGCCCACACCAGCAGCAGCGTGGTCAGCAGATGATCGGTTTCATCAAGCGAGGCCTGGAAGCCCAGGTGACTGCCGAGCAGCTGGTACAGGTACTGATCAACGGCAAAGATCGCGGCGACCAGGATCACCAGCTTGGGGGTCGGACGGAGAAGTGGCTCGGCGGCGGCTCGCAGGCGGGTCATCAGTTCACGCTTCAGTCAACCGGTTAAGACAAGAGCCGGGGCTCCCGCGAAGTTGCGGGAGCCCCGGCTCCAAGGAATCCGACTGAACGGACCTAGTTCAGCTCAGGATGACCGTTGCCGTTGCCGGTGTCCTCGGTCGGCAGACCGAGGTCGGCGAACTCATCGGCGAACCCGAATGAGGAGTCGACGTTGCCGATCTCCTCCAGGTCGGAGAGGTCCGCCTGCAGGCCACCGAAGCTGCCCAGAGCCTCGCTGTCTGACAGACCGAGCTCGGCCGCCAGGTCGTCGTGGTCGAGCAGCCCGACCTCGTCGATGCCGCGGGGCAGCGGCTCGGTCGGCTCGATCTCGATGCGGCGGTAGCGCTTGAGTCCGGTCGCTGCCGGGATCAGCTTGCCGATGATCACGTTCTCCTTGAGACCGTTCAGGCGATCGATCTTGCCCTCGAGGGCAGCGTCGGTCAGGACCTTGGTGGTCTCCTGGAAGGAGGCCGCCGACAGGAACGAGTCGGTGTTGAGCGACGCCTTGGTGATACCGAGGATGATCTCCTCGGCCTGCGCGGTCTCGCCACCGTCCTCCATGACCTTGCCGTTGATCTTGGCGAACTCGTGACGGTCGACGTACTGGCCGGGCAGCAGCTCCGTGTCGCCCTTCTGGTCGACCCGGACCTTCTTCATCATCTGGCGCACGATCAGCTCGATGTGCTTGTCGTTGATGTCCACGCCCTGCGACTTGTAGACCTCCTGGACCTCGCGGACGAGGTACAGCTCGGTCTCGGTACGCCGCTCGACCTGATCCTTACCGCCGTGGGCGAGGATCTCGTGCGGGTACAGCGAGCCCTCGTTGAGCGGCTTGCCGATCTCAATGTGCTCGCCGTTACGCACATACAGCAGCGTGCGTCGCGGGAACGAGTAGCGGTGCTCCTCGCCGGCCGAGTCGGTGATCACGACGGTGACCGTCTTGTCGGCGTCCTCGAGCGTGACCGTGCCGGAGACCTCGGCGATCTTCGCGAGACCCTTCGGCTTGCGCGCCTCGAACAGCTCCACGACACGCGGCAGACCGTGCGTGATGTCCGCGCCGGCGATGCCGCCGGTGTGGAACGTACGCATCGTCAGCTGGGTGCCCGGCTCGCCGATCGACTGCGCCGCGATGATGCCGACGGCGTCACCGATCTGCGCGGTCTTGCCGGTCGCCATCGAGCGGCCGTAGCAGGCCTGGCACACGCCGGTCGGCGCCTCGCACTTGAGCACGGAGCGGACCGCGAACGGTCGAATGACCTCGCCCTTCTCGGCCTCGGCCGCGAACGCCTCGACCAGCTCAGCCAGCTCGGCACGATCGATCTCGACGCCCTTCTCAACGATCACACGACCGCGCTTGGTCGTGATCTGCTCAGCCGCGATGCGGCCGATCAGGTTGTCGTTGGGCTCGTTGGTCGGACGCAGGCGGCGGGTCTCAGGGTCGATCTCGGTCTTGAAGATCGGCGAGTTGATGTGCTCGCTGGTCCCGCAGTCCTCCTGGCGGATGATCACGTCCTGGGCGACGTCGACCAGACGCCGCGTCAGGTAACCCGAGTCGGCGGTGCGCAGCGCCGTGTCGGCAAGACCCTTGCGGGCACCGTGGGTCGAGATGAAGTACTCGAGCACGTCCAGGCCTTCCATGAAGTTGGCCTTGATCGGACGCTCGATGATCTCGCCCTTCGGGTTGGCCATGAGGCCACGCATGCCGGCCAGCTGACGGATCTGCTGGAACGAACCACGGGCACCCGAGTTGGCCATCATGAAGATCGGGTTGAGCTCGTCGAGGTGGTCGACCATGGCCTTGGCGACCTCGTCGGTCGCCTCGTTCCACAGGCCGACGACCGCCTCGTGGCGCTCTTCCTGATCCATCTCGCCGTTGTCGTACTGCTCGTCGATCTCGGCCAGCACGCTCGTCGTAGCCGGCGAGGATCGCCGGCCTTGGTCGGCGGCGTCTGAACGTCGTTCTTGGAAACGGTCACACCGGCCTGGGTGGCGTAGTGGAAACCGATGTCCTTGAACGCGTCGAGCACCTGCGAGATCGACGCGGCCCCGTACGCCTGCACGAGGTCGTCGACCAGCTTGGTGGTGTCCTTCTTCTTCATCGAGCGGTTGACGAACTCATACTTGCTCGCGTCGAAGTTGTCGCCCATGGCGACCTCGACCGCGCGCTCGATCTTGTCGTTGTAGATGATCCGGCCGACCGTCGTGAGCAGGTGACCGCGATCGGACTCGCGCGAGCGGTACTCAGCGATGTCATGCAGGCCGACGACGCCGTGCTCGTATGACCACTCCGCTTCCTGGGCGGTGCGGTACACGTGCGGGCGCGGCTCGTGCGTGGCCGGGTCGATCTTGCGCCAGCTCCGCGCCGTCCGGACCGTAGGTCAGGTAGTAGGCGCCGAGCACCATGTCCTGAGCCGGAACGGCCAGCGGCGCGCCGTGGGCCGGGGACAGGATGTTGTTCGCCGACAGCATCAGGATCCGGGCCTCAGCCTGGGCCTCCGCCGACAGCGGCAGGTGCACAGCCATCTGGTCGCCGTCGAAGTCCGCGTTGAACGCGTGACAGACGAGCGGGTGGACCTGAATCGCCTTGCCCTCGACCAGCACCGGCTCGAACGCCTGGATGCCCAGGCGGTGGAGCGTCGGCGCGCGGTTGAGCAGCACCGGATGCTCGTGGATGACCTCTTCGAGCACGTCCCAGACCTCGGGGATCATCGAGTCGACCATCTTCTTGGCCGCCTTGATGTTCTGCGCGGACTTGCGCTCGACCAGGCGGGCCATGATGAACGGCTTGAACAGCTCGAGCGCCATCAGCTTCGGCAGACCGCACTGGTGCAGCTTCAGCCACGGACCCGACACGATCACCGAACGGCCGGAGTAGTCGACGCGCTTGCCGAGCAGGTTCTGACGGAACCGGCCCTGCTTGCCCTTGAGCATGTCGGACAGCGACTTCAGCGGGCGGTTGCCCGGGCCGGTGACCGGCCGGCCGCGGCGGCCGTTGTCGAACAGCGCGTCGACGGCCTCCTGCAGCATGCGCTTCTCGTTGTTGACGATGATCTCCGGCGCACCGAGGTCGAGCAGCCGCTTGAGGCGGTTGTTGCGGTTGATCACGCGGCGGTAGAGGTCGTTGAGGTCGGAGGTCGCGAAGCGGCCACCGTCGAGCTGCACCATCGGGCGCAGCTCCGGCGGGATCACCGGCACGGCCTCGAGGACCATCATCTCCGGCTTGTTGCCGGAGTTCAGGAACGCGGTGACGACCTTCAGGCGCTTGACTGCACGCGCCTGCTTCTGGCCCTTGGCGGTCTTGACCTGATCCTGCAGCTCATCGGACTCGGCCTGCGAGGTCGACCTGCTGAAGCAGGTCGCGCACGGCCTCGGCGCCCATGCCGCCGCGGAAGTACTCGCCGAAGCCGAACGGCGAACCGAAGCGGTCCTTGAGCTCGCGGAACAGCGTCTCGTCGTTGACGACGTCCTTGGGCTTCATCGACTTGAACAGGTCCCAGACCTGGCGGATCCGCTCAGCGGCATCCTCCATGTAGGCCTCGGTGTCGTCGATGTCGGCCTGCATGCTCTTGCGCGATGTCCTTGAGCAGCTTCTCGCGCTCCTCCTCGGACAGCTTGGCGACGTTCACGTCGAGCGTGTCGGCCCACAGGTGGTCGTCGTCGGAGAAGTCCCGCGGAGTCTTTGCGGACTCGAGGAAGGCGACGCGACGCTCGAGCGACTCCTTGAGCTCGAGCATGCGCTCCTCCTTCTCGGCCGCGTAGCTGTCGAGCAGTCTTGTTGACCTCGACCTCGAGCGTGTCGAGGTCACGCGCACGCGCCTCGTCGTCGACCCACGTCACCATCGATGCGGCGAAGTACAGGACCTTCTCGAGCTCCTTGGGAGCCATGTCGAGCAGGTAGCCGATGCGGCTCGGGACGCCCTTGAAGAACCAGATGTGGCTGACCGGAGCGGCCAGGTCGATGTGGCCCATGCGCTCACGGCGAACCTTCGAACGGGTGACCTCGACGCCGCAGCGCTCGCAGACGATGCCCTTGTAACGGACACGCTTGTACTTGCCGCAGTAGCACTCCCAGTCCTTGGTCGGACCGAAGATGCGCTCGCAGAAGAGGCCGTCCTTCTCCGGCTTCAGCGTGCGGTAGTTGATCGTCTCCGGCTTGGTGACCTCGCCTGAGCTCCAGGAGCGGATCTGCTTCGAGGAGGCGAGGCCGATTTCGATTGCGTCGAAATTATTGATGTCGATCATGTGCGGTATTCCTTACGCCTCGTCTTCTTCCAGAACACCCTCAGCTTCGCCGGGGCCGATGTCCGCGTCGAGCATCGGGTCGGACCGGCGGCGAAGTCCTCAGCCTCGAGATCCTCGCCGGACTCCAGGTCCGGATCCTCGGCCTCGACCTCCTCGGCGGAGGCCTCGACCGTCTCACCCTCGTGCTCGGTCGCCTCGTCGGCGGCAGCGCCGTCGGTCGGACGCGAACGCCGCTGAGGTCGATGCCGAGCTCCTCGGCGGCACGCAGGAGGTCGTCGTCCTCCTCACGCATCTCGGCGCGCTCGCCCTCCTCGGAGACGACGTTGACGTCGAGCGCCAGCGACTGCATCTCCTTGAGCAGGACCTTGAACGACTCGGGGATCGACGGCTCGGCGATGTTCTCGCCCTTGACGATCGCCTCGTACGCCTTGACGCGCCCGACTGTGTCGTCGGACTTGATCGTGAGCATCTCCTGCAGCGTGTAGGCGGCGCCGTACGCCTCGAGTGCCCACACCTCCATCTCACCGAAGCGCTGACCGCCGAACTGCGCCTTACCGCCCAGCGGCTGCTGGGTGACGAGGCTGTAGGGGCCGGTCGAACGAGCGTGGATCTTGTCGTCCACGAGGTGGTGGAGCTTCAGGATGTACATGTAGCCGACGGTCACCGGCTGCGCGAACGGCTGCCCGGTGCGGCCGTTGAACAGCTGCACCTTGCCGGAAGCCTGCTCGCCGGCACGGCGATTCTTGTCGACGTCCATGCGGATGCGCCGCCCCTGCGGCGTGCTCCTCCTGCCAGCGGACGAGCGCCTCATCGACGTCCTGCACGGTGGCGCCGTCGAACACCGGCGTGGCGACGTAGACCTTCGGGCTGGCGCCGTCGACGCTGTTACGGGCGACCGCGCGGCGCGTGGCCTTCTTGCCACGCTCGTTGTCGCCGTCGTACCAGCCGTTGGCGGCGACCCAGCCGAGGTGCGTCTCGAGGATCTGGCCGAGGTTCATGCGGCTCGGCACGCCGAGCGGGTTGAGGATCACGTCGACCGGGGTGCCGTCCTCGAGGAACGGCATGTCCTGGATGTCGACGATCTTGGAGATGACGCCCTTGTTGCCGTGGCGGCCGGCGAGCTTGTCGCCCTCCGAGATCTTGCGCTTCTTGGCCACGAACACGCGCACCAGGTCGTTGACGCCCGGCGGCAGGTCGTCGCCGTCGTCACGGCTGAAGGTCTTGACGTCGATCACGACGCCGCCCTCACCGTGCGGGACCTTGAGCGAGGTGTCACGGACCTCACGCGCCTTCTCCTTGAAGATCGCGCGGATCAGCTTCTCCTCAGCGGTCAGCTCGGTCTCGCCCTTCGGCGTGACCTTGCCGACGAGCAGGTCGCCGGACTGGACCTCGGCGCCGATGCGGACGATGCCGCGGTCATCGAGGTTGCGCAGCGACTCCTCCGAGCGGTTCGGGATGTCGCGGGTGATCTCCTCATCGCCGAGCTTGGTCGTGCGGGCGTCGATCTCGTACTCCTCGATGTGGATCGAGGTGAGCTCGTCGTCCTGCACGAGGCGCTTGGACAGGATGATCGCGTCCTCGAAGTTGTAACCCTCCCAGGACATGAAGGCGACCAGCAGGTTCTTGCCGAGCGCCATCTCGCCCTGATCGCTGGCGGAGCCGTCGGCCAGGACCGTGCCGTCGACGACCTCGGTACCGACGTCGATGATCGGCTTCTGGTGGATCAGCGTGGCCTGGTTGGAGCGCATGAACTTGTGCAGCTCATACTCGTCCTGGCCGCCGTCCTTCTTGTCGATGACGATCTTCTCGGCGTCGACGTAGGAGACCACGCCCTCGCTCTTGGCGAGGACGACGTCACCGGTGTCGATCGCGGCGCGGTACTCCATGCCGGTGCCGACCAGCGGGGCGTCGGCGACCAGCAGCGGCACCGCCTGGCGCTGCATGTTCGAGCCCATCAGCGCGCGGTTGGCGTCGTCGTGCTCGAGGAACGGGATCATCGCCGTGGCGACCGACCAGATCTGCTGCGGCGAGACGTCGATCAGGTCGACCTCGGTCGGCGGCACGGTCACGTACTGACCGGCCTGCGTGCGGCAGAGGATCTCGTCGCCCAGCAGCTTGCCCTTGGCAGTCGACCTCGGCGTTGGCCTGCGCGATCTTGAGGCCTCTCCTCCTGGGTCGCGTCGATGTGGACGATCTCGTCGGTGACGACACCGTTCTTGACAACCCGGTACGGGGTCGTGACGAAGCCGTGCTCGGAGATCTCCGCGTAGGCCGACAGCGAGCCGATCAGGCCGATGTTCGGACCCTCAGGGGTCTCGATCGGGCACATGCGGCCGTAGTGGGTCGGGTGCACGTCGCGGACCTCGATCGGCGCGCGCTCACGGGTCAGACCGCCGGCACCGAGCGCCGACAGACGGCGGCGATGGGTCAGGCCTGACAGCGAGTTGGTCTGGTCCATGAACTGCGACAGCTGGCTGGAGCCGAAGAACTCCTTGAGCGCCGCCACGACCGGGCGGATGTTGACGATCGTCTGCGGCGTGATCGTGTCCGAGTCCTCAGTCGTGAGGCGCTCACGGACGACGCGCTCCATGCGGTAGAGGCCGATGCGGAACGCCTCCTGGATCAGCTCGCCGACCGGTGCGCAGGCGGCGGTTGCCGAAGTGCTCGTACTCGTCGAGGTGATCCTGGATCGGCTCACGCGGCATGTCCGACGCCTCAGCCGCGTAGTCCTTGACCTCGTTCTCCGGGTCCTCGGACATGCCGAGCAGTCTTCGGCAGCCTGACGAGCTCCTTGACCAGCGCGATGATGTCGTCGTGGGTCAGCGTGCGGGTGTCGAGGTCGATGTCGAGCCCGAGGCGCGAGTTCAGCTTGTAACGGCCGACGCGGGTCAGGTCGTAGCGCTTGGGGTCGAAGAACAGCTGGTTCAGCAGCGAGCGCGCGGCGTCGACCGACGGCGGCTCACCCGGGCGCTGCTTCTTGAACAGCTCGATCAGCGCGCCTTCTTCGGTGCGCGTGACCTCGGTGTCGGCGTCGAGCGTCAGGCGGATGTAGAGCGAGTTGTCGAACAGATTCAGGATCTCCTCGTCCGTCGCGTAACCCATCGCGCGCAGCAGCACCGTGACCGGCAGCTTGCGCTTGCGGTCGATGCGGACGTAGACGCGGCCCTTCTTGTCGATCTCGAGCTCGAGCCACGAGCCACGGGCCGGCATCAGGTTGGCGATGAAGACCTGCTTCTCACGGTCCTTCGGCTCCATCACGTAGGCGCCCGGGGAACGCACGAGCTGCGTCACGACGACGCGCTCGGTGCCGTTGATGATGAACGTGCCGCGCTCGGTCATCCACGGGAAATCACCCATGAAGACGGACTGCTCGCGGATCTCGCCGGTCTCCCGGTTGATGAACGCGACCGTGACGGTCAGCGGCCGGGCGTAGGTCAGGTCCTTCTCGCGGCACTGCTCGATGCTCGCGATCGGCTCATCAAACTGGAACTCGCCGAACTGCACGGCGAGGTTGCCGGTGTAATCCTCGATCGGCGAGACGTCATCGATCGTCTCGCGCAGACCACCGTTTGCGGGTCGGTCAGCCACTCGAAGGACCGGCGCTGGATATCGATGAGGTTGGGTACTTCGAGAACCTGATTCAGGCGCGCAAAACTCCGGCGCGTCCGGGGGGCTTCAGCGGTTGCCAAGACGGCGACTCCTCGGGCCGATGGGGAAGACGGGAGAGGCGCGCTTGCGCAGTCGAGTCTGAGACGGCGCACAGGCGCGGACCAGCAAAGATAGCACAGGGCAGAGCGATAGCCCCGTGCAGGGCTGTCGAACTCTCACGGACCCCGCCCGTGACGACCGCGTATGTGGCGCGGCGCCGACTGGTGGGCGGCTACGGCTATTGGCCGACGCGCGGAGAGTGTAGGCGCTTGCGCGTAAACAGGCAAGCATGCAGCTTTTCTTGCACGATCGCGCTCCTCGCGGCCCGACGGCCGCTACCGGCCCCAAAGCTCAGAAGCGCCGAGGGCCTCTATGAGTGCAGCTTCGCCTCGTCGCCCACCGGAACCGGGCCCTGGCCCGTCTGCCCTGGCGGCGGGATCGCCGTCGCCGCCGCCGCCACCGCGCCGGCGCAGCGACTCGAAGACCTGGACCGGATATGGAATCGCCGCATCACGCCGGCGATGCCGCCGGAGGCCTGCACTCCCGCGGTACGGCCCTCCCCTGGCTCGAACTCCTCATCGACGCCGATCGGATCGGCACGCACCGCGATCACCCATGCCTCGAGGTCATCAGCGTGCCAGCCACCACCTGAGGACAACGCGACCGTACCGGCCAGCGCGACATCGGCCCATTGGTAGCCCCAGCCCTCCAACACGGGCGACACGGCCGAGCGCACCTGCTGTGGCACGGCTCCGGTCGGGATTATCGATCGGAGAGTGGCGCTGCTCATGGGCTGCAGCTTACGCCTCCGCGCAGCCGGGTAGCCCCCAAACGGGTGAGGGCGGCCACCTGGCCGCCCTCACCTGAAGCTTGGCTGTCAGTCCGAGCTACTTGTACTCGACGGTGGCGCCGGCCTCTTCAAGCTCAGCCTTGAGCTTGTCGGCCTCGTCCTTCTCGATGCCTTCCTTGACGGCCTTCGGCGCGCTGTCAACCAGATCCTTGGCCTCCTTCAGGCCCAGGCCGGTGGCCGCGCGAACGACCTTGATGACCTGGATCTTCTTGTCGCCGGCGGCGGCAGGATCACGTCGACCGTGGTCGACTCCTCCTCAGCGGCCTCGCCGCCACCGGCAGCGCCGGCAGCAGCGGCCGGAGCGGCAGCGGCAACAGCGGCCGCGGAAACACCGAAGGCCTCCTCAAGAGCCTTGATGCGCTCGGACAGCTCGAGCACCGAAATGCCCTTGAGCTCTTCAATCCATTCTTCAGTGGTAGACATGTTCGTTTCTCCTGGTGTTGCTACGTAGGTCTTTAGTTCTCGGGACCGGCGTCAGCTGCGGCGAGCATGCCTCAGCCTCAGCGGCCGGAGCAGTCTCAGCCTCGCTGTTTCGGCATCAGCAGCGGCCTCGGTCTCGCCAGCTGCCTCGGTGCTCTCAGCGCTCAGTCGCCTCAGGCGCCTCGGACGCCTCAGCCGGTGCGGGCTCCTCTGAGGCCGACTCGGTGTCGGCGGCTGCGGCAGCCTGCAGCGTGGGCGGCGGGATGCGGTGCCACTCACAAGACCCTGGTCGCGGATCTGGCCGAGCTGGATCGCCAGCCCTGGATCAGCGCGTTGAGGGTCCGGGCCAGGCCGGTGAGCGGCGCGGCGATGGTGCCGACCAGCTGGGCGTTGAGGACATCGCGCGAGGGGAGCTTGGCGATCGACTCGACCTGAGTCGGGCGTCAGCACCGAGCCGCCCATGAAGCCGCCCTTGAACTCCAG
This sequence comes from uncultured Conexibacteraceae bacterium, assembly GCA_963785385.1. GTDB lineage: Bacteria > Actinomycetota > Thermoleophilia > Solirubrobacterales > Solirubrobacteraceae > Palsa-465. The sequence continues at coordinate 44,761 of CAWAVA010000016.1, forward strand.
CGGACCACGCAGCGCCCGGACGGTGTCGCTCAGGACCTTGGCGGCCGCAGCCGCGTCGCCCTTGACCAGCGCAAGCGCGGTCGGGCCGACCAGCAGCGGCTTGATGTCGGCGACGCCGGCCTGATCGGCCGCGCGCTCCGACAGCGAGTTCTTGGCGACCCGCAGCTTCGTGTCCGACGGACGCAGCTTGTCGCGCAGCTCTGCGATCTGGGCGACCGTGATGCCACGGTAATCCAGCGCAAAGATCGCATCAGAGGCGCCGAGTTCGTCGGCGATCTGATCGATCACTGCTGCTTTCTCTTCTCGGTTCATATTGCTCGCTCTCTAACGAAGAACGCCCGCGTTGGTCAGGCGGGCGTCGAGAGCAAGCGGACCCGAGCAGGGCCACCGGCTGATCGAGCTTCCGCCTGCTCCGGGCTTACGCTGCGCTGCGCGCCGCCGGAGGTCTCGGGCTTCGTCTCTTGCTTGTCAGAAAGTCTAGTAGCGGCGCGCCGATCAGGCGGCCACCGGCTCCTCGACGATGTCGCGGGTACGGGTCGGGTCGACATGGACGCCTGGGCCCATCGTCGACGCGAACGTCACCGAACGGATGTAGCGGCCCTTGGCCGCCGACGGCTTCGCGCGGATCAGCTCCTCGATCACGGCGGCGTAGTTCTCGAGCAGCGCCTGCTCCTCGAAGTCACGCTTGCCGATCACCAGGTGCACGATCGCGTTGCGGTCCGTGCGGTACTCGACCTTGCCGGCCTTGGACTCCTCGATCGCCTTGGCGACATCCATGGTCACGGTGCCGACCTTCGGGTTCGGCATCTTGCCGGACGGGCCGAGCACGCGGCCGAGACGGCCGACGACCGGCATCAGGTCCGGGGTCGCGATCGCGACGTCGAAGTCGTCGAAGCCGTCCTGGATCGCGCTGGGCGAGGTCCTCGGCGCCGACGACGTCGGCGCCGGCCTCCTCGGCCTCGCGGGCCTTGTCGCCCTGGGCGAAGACCGCGATCTTGACGTTCTTGCCGAGGCCGTTGGGCAGCGCGATCGTGCCACGCAGCTGCTCGTCCGCGTGGCGGACGTTCAGGCCGGTGCGGACATGCACCTCGACCGACTCGTTGAACTTGACGGTCGAGAGCTGCTTGACGAGCGCGATCGCCTCGAGCCGGCTCGTACTCACGCTCACGGTCGAAGCGGTTCGCGCCTCTGTGTATGCCTTGCCGTGCTTTGCCATCAGACCACCTCCACGCCCATCGAACGAGCGGTGCCGGCGATGATCTTCTTCGCGGCATCGATGTCGTTCGCGTTGAGATCGTTCATCTTCTTCTCGGCGATCGCCGAGAGCTGCGCGTCGGTGATCTTGCGCGACCTTGGTGCGGTTCGGCTCCGCGGAGCCCTTGTCCAGATCCAGCGCCTGCTTGATCAGGATCGCGGCCGGCGGCTGCTTGGTGATGAACGTGAACGAACGGTCCTCATAGACCGTGATCACGACCGGGATCACCGTGCCGGTGTCGGCTCTGCGTCTGGGCGTTGAACGCCTTGACGAACTCCATGATGTTGACGCCGTGCTGACCGAGCGCGGGGCCGACCGGAGGCGCCGGGCTGGCCTGACCGCCAACCGCCTGCAACTTGATTTGTGTAAGGACCTTCTTAGCCATCTTCGTCTCTTCCTAGTTCGAGCGAAATACACGGCGCCCCGAGCGCGCGCATAACCATTTCTCCTAGTGCAACTGCACCTGCGGCGCTACTGCCGGTCGGCTAGAGCTTCTTGACCTGGTCGAAGCCTACTTCGACCGGAGTCTCGCGCCCGAAGATCGAGACCAGCACCTTCAGCTTCTGGCCGTCCTCGTTGACCTCGGAGATCTCGCCCGAGAAGTCCGAGAGCGGGCCGGAAACGACCTTGATCGACTCGCCGATCGAGAACTGCGCGCGGCTGCGCGGGCGCTCGGCCGTCTCCTGATGGAGCAGACGGTCGACCTCAGCCTGGGTCAGCGGCACCGGCTCGTTGGAGGCGCCGACGAAGCCGGTGACTCCGGGGGTGCCCTTGACGAGCGCCCACGAATCCTCGTTGAGGTCCATGTTGACCAGCACGTAGCCGGGCATCGTGCGACGCTCGACCGTGACCTTCTGGTTGTCCTTCATCTCGGACACCGACTCGGTCGGGACGACGATCTGGCGCACGGCACGCTGCTGGCCAAGCGAGACAACCCGGTGTTCCAGGTTGTGCTTGACCTTGTTCTCGTGTCCGGAATATGTGTTGACTACGTACCAGCGGAACATTTCGTTATTGCCTACTTGAGGACGAGGTTCATCAGCTTTGAGGCGACCAGATCGGCGACGCCGAGGAAGATTCCGGCGACGATCACGAAGCCGAGCACGACACCTGTGGCCTGCATCACCTGACGGCCGGTCAGGCCATGGACCCGCTGAAGCTCTCGCCAGCTGCCCCGCAGGAACCCGACCAGCCTAGCGGGCGCGGACTCGCGCTGCTTGACGATCTCGCCGGTGCTCGGCATGTCGTCGATCGGCCGCCTGCGCTCGGCTGCCTGCCTCGGATGCTCGTCGGCCTCGTCAAGATGATCGGTGTCGGCCACGTCCTGCCTCAGCGTGCCTTAGCGCGTCTCGCGGTGCGCGGTGTGCCGCTTGCACCACTTGCAGTACTTGCGAAGCTGCAGCCGCTCAGGGTTGTTGCGCTTGCTCTTATTCGTTTGGTAGTTGCGGCGCTTGCAGTCCTCGCATGCGAGGGTTGCAGCAATCCGTACGTCTCCACGGGCCATGTCTCTAAGTCCCCGTAAGGTTTTGGAAGGATGCTTGTCCGATGGTGTGGGCGTGCTGGCGCACGCCGCCACCGGCGCTGGGCGGAGTATAGCGGGTGGTGTCATGCGCCGGAGCCTCGGCTCGGGCACTAGGCGATCACGCGGATCGGCTCGCCGCGCAGGTAGGCGGCGATGTCCTCGACGACCTGCCCGTACATCTCGGCCAGGCCCTCGCCGCTGACATAGCCAAGGTGCGGCGTCAGCACCGTGTTCTCGAGGCCGAGCAGATCGCTGTCGGCCGGCAGCGGCTCGGTGCCGTAGACGTCAAGCCCGGCGCCCGCGATCTGCCCGGCGCGCAGCGCCTCGACCAGCGCGGCCTCGTCGACGATCGGCCCGCGCGAGGTGTTCACGAGGAACGCCGTCGGCTTCATCTGGGCGAGCTCGGCCGCGCCGATCAGGCCGCGCGTGCGCTCGCTCAGCACCAGGTGGATCGAGATCACATCGCTGTCGGCGAGCAGCTCGCTCGCGGCTGACGTGGACCGCTCCGGCCTGCTGCGCGCGCTCCGGCGTGAGGTTCTGGCTCCAGGCGATCACTTCCATCCCAAAGGCCCGCGCCGGCGCGACCATCTGCGCTCCGAGCCGGCCCAGGCCGAGCAGGCCGAGCGTCGTGCCGGCGAGGTTCCGCGGCAGGCCCTGCTGCCAGACGCCCGCGCGGATGCGCGCGGTCCTCGCGCGTGACGCGCTTGAACAGCGCGAAGATCAGCGCCCAGGCCAGCTCGACCGTGCTCGGCACGCCGGGCGCCTCAGCCTTGCCCGCACCCAGCCTGTCCTCGAGCTGTAACCCGGGATCCCGGTGCCGCAGACCCGCACACCGCGGTCGCGCAGGTAATCGACATCGAGCGAGGCGTTGCGCATCCCGGTCGTGATGACCAGCCTCAGGTTCGGGAGGTGCTCGAGCAGCTCGCGCGGGAAGGCGGTGCGCTCGCGCATCAGCACCAGCGTGTCGAAATCGGCGAGCACATGCGGCAGCTGCTCGGGCGCCAGCGGCTTGTCGAAGAACGCGACCTCGACGCCCAGCGAGGCCCAGTCGGCGAGCGTGTGCGCGATCCGGTGGTAGTCGTCGAGAACTGCAACGCGCATGCCAGTGACGGTACCGCCATCGGGCGGGTCGCCCGCCACCGCTCGGGACCAGGCGGCAGCGAGACCCGCGGGCAGGGAGAATTGCGCTCGCATGCTGCGACTGATCGGCATCGTCATCTCAATCGGGCTGGCGGACTCGCTGAACCCGTCGACGCTCGCGCCTGCGCTCTACCTCGCCGCCGGGCCGCACCCACGCAGGGCGGTGAGCCAGTTCACGCTGGGCGTGTTCAGCGTCTACGCGTCGGTGGGGTGTTCGTGGCACTGGGTCCAGGCCAGCTGGTTCTGGCGCTGGTGCCGAGCCCGAGCCCGTCAACGCGTCAGGTGCTCGAGGTGATCGCGGGCGTGGTCCTGATCGTCGTCGGGGTGCTGCTGTGGGTGCACCGCGCCCGCCTCGCGAGCAAGCAGCTGCCGAGCTTCAGCGCCGACGGTCGCGGTGCGTTCGTGCTCGGCGCGACGATCATGCTCGTCGAGCTGCCGACGGCCTTCCCGTATTTCGGGGTGCTGGCGGCGATCGTCGGATCCGGGTTCGGACTGGTGCGCCAGCTGCTCCTGATCCTGTTGTTCAACGTCTGCTTCGTGGCGCCGCTGCTGGGCATCATCGCGATCCTCAGCTTCGCCGGCGACCACGCCCAACAGGTTCTGGCGCGGGCACGCGGCTTCCTTCAGCGCCACTGGCCGATCCTGCTCGCGATCGTCGCGATCGTCGCTGGTGGGATCACGATCGCGCTGGGCGCCACCGGCACCTACCGGCAGGCTCGCCGCCTGCTGAGATAGGGCGTTTCAGGTGGCGCGGGCCAGGCACAGCAGCGTCTCATAACCGAGCACGAAGCTGCCGCCGTTGCGCTCGATCGCGTCGGCGAGCAGCGTGAACAGCAACTCCCGTGGCTCGTCGCCAAGCAGGATGTGATCGGAGTGGGTTCCGATCACGCCCAGGTACTCGCTCGCCGTGTAGGTCTCCTGCCAGCGGTAGGTGTGGGCCTCCAGATCTGCGAAGCCCTCGTCGCCGCGGAACTCCTCCCCGAGCCACTCCTCGGCGCGCTTGATCTCGAGCGGACCGCTGACCGGGTTCATCGGTCCTGACGGCCGCGCGTCGAACCTGCTGCTGATCTCCGAGTAGGCGGCTTCGAACACCGGCCGCAGCGGGTTGTCATCCCAGACCGGTCGGTTCCAGAACGGGGCCAGTGCGCCCCCGGATACGAGCGCCCGGCGTGCGAGCGCGTTTCGCCGCGCGGCGCTGACCCAATGCCAGGCGGTACCCGAGAACAGCAGCTTGAACGCATGCTCCTCGGCTTCGTAGCTCTCGAAGTCCGAGGTCACGAGTTCGACCCTGATCCCGGCGGCGGGTTGGAGGGATCGAACCGCCACCGCCGCCATGCCCGGATCCGGCTCGAGAGCTGTGATCCGCAGCCCGCGCTCTGCGAACAGCCGCGTCGCCCGTCCGGTGCCCGCGCCGACCTCGAGCGCGCGGTCGCCGGAGCCGGCTCCGGCATACGCGAGCACGGCGTCGACCAGCTCCGACGGGTACCCGGGCCGATGGCGGTCGTACTGTTCTGCCACGGCGCCGAAGCTCAGCCGGCGGCTCGCGATCACACTGCGGTCCGGCTCGTCCTGGCGTTGCTGACCGCCCACGGGCATGAGCGTAACCGACCCCCTTAATCAGCTTCGTGCGCACGCTCGTGATCTCAGATCTGCACCTCGGCCAGGGGGGTGGCATCAGCGTGCTCAGGCGCCCGCGAGCGCTCGCCCTGCTGCTCGACGCCCTAGACCACCACGACCGGCTGGTGCTGCTGGGAGACATCGTCGAGATGAAGGAGACCAACGCCGCGGTCTCCTTCCCGATCGCCGAGCCGGTCCTGCGTGCGATCGCCGGCCGTCTCGGTCCGGACAAGCAGTTGATCCTCGTTCCCGGCAACCATGACCACGGCCTGCTGCGCGACTGGGCCGCCGCCCAGGGTGAGCAGCTTGCGCGTGAGGCGCTGGTGCCGGCCGATGCGAGCCCGCTGCTCGCCGAGCTGGTCTCGTGGCTCGCGAGCACCAGGGTCGAGGTCCACTACCCCGGTCTCTGGCTCAGCGATGATGTCTGGGCCACGCACGGCCACTTCCTGAACCACTTCCTGCGACCGGTTTCCTCCTGGGGGGTGCACGCGCGCCCGCGCACCGAACCGACCACTCCTGCGACGTTCGAGTACATCGCCAGGCACCCGCCGGCGCCGCACATGCGTGACGGAATGCCGCCCGAACGCTGGCTCGATCGCCACATCCCCGCGTCGCTTGCGTTCGCCACCTCACGGGCGCTGGGGCGCCAGATGCAGCGTCACGCGCTTCCGGCACTCGCGCGGGCCAGCCTGTCGCTCGGGGTCGATGCGCGGTTCGTCGTGTTCGGCCACGTGCACCGACGCGGCCCGCGAGAGCGAGACACCGAGCGCCTCTGGGCCGGTCCGGGCGGCGCGCCACAGCTGCTCAATACGGGCTCGTGGCGATATGAGCCGATCGTTGCGCAGGGGTTGGGCGCCCGCGGCCAGTACTGGCCGGGGGGAGCGGTCACATTGGGGGCGGACGGCGTCCCACACAGCGTGGGGCTGCTCGACCAGCTGACCGAGGCGGAGATGACGGCCGAAGCTCCTGCTCGCTAGCGTTGGGCGCCGGCCATGCCCAAGCTCTGGATCTACACGCAGGCGCTGATCGTCGTGTTCGTAGTGATCGGGATGGTGATCGCGGTGGTGCGCCTCGCCTAGGCCTAGGCCCGAGGGGCTGGCCCGTCGATCAGCGCGGGCTGGAGCGATGCAGACCCCAGCCCTGAGCGTCGCGCACGACAGGGCGTGCCGCGCCGGCCAGTGAGTATGGGGAGGTCGGCGGCGTTGTCGGTCCGCCGCGGCTCGTGGCCGCGCCGATGTCGAGCAGACCGTAGCCGTAGTCGTTGTTCGGGCGACCGTCACCGAGCGGCCGCGAGGTCGCCTCCAGACGCTCCAGGATCGCGTTGGGCTCGGGGTGCGCGCCGATCACCCCGCTCGCGATCACCATCGCAGCGGCAGCGGACACCTCTGGCGCCGCCATCGACGTGCCGAACCATCCGCCCGGAAGGCTGAAGCTGCCGGGGTGTGTCGAGTCGTTGAAGGTCATCTGGTAGATGTCGGGGAGGTTGCGCAGCGGGTGACAGACCGAGCCCGAGACGGAGGCAGCGTCGTCACCGCCGCCCGGCGCGACCAGGTTCAACCCCCGGCCGACGTCGGAGTAGATCGCAAGGCACCGGTCGCTGGTTGTCGCACCGACCGAGATCACGTTGCTCAGCGCTGCCGGGTAGTCGAGGGTGGTGTCCTCGTCGTTACCCGCAGCGCCGACCACCACGACACCGTGCAGATGCGCGTAGTTGACAGCGGAGACGACGTCCGGGATCTCGCCACTGGTGGTTCCCGGCGAGAACTCGATGCTGAGGTTGATCACCTGTGCACCGTGCTGGACCGCGTACCGGATGCCGGTCGCGATCGTTGACGCATCGCCGTTGCCCTGCGCGTCCAGCACCCGAACCGGCATGATCGATGCCTGGTAGGCGAGCCCCGTGAGTCCGAAGTGGTTGTTGGTGGCCTCGGCGATCGTGCCGGTGACGAACGTCCCGTGGCCCTCGCGATCGACCGCGTTCGGGTCGGTGCAGCGGCCAGCGCGAATCGCGCCCAGGACGAGGTCACAGGGATCGACGAACTTGGTCGTCTGGAAGTCCGGTGAGCGTCGGTAGATGCGGTAGTTGCGAAACGCGATTCCCGTGTCCACCACGGCGATCACGACACCCTTCGCACCGGGCCGGTGGTCGGCGATCAGGTTCGCCCACGCCTTCGGTGCGTTGACGCCGCTGCGGGCCAGGAAGTTCCACTGCAGCTTCTCCCAGCCCTTGACCCTGCCGGTACGGCCGGTGTCGTTCGGGAACCAGTTGCCGGCGACGTGGGCGACGTAGTCAGGAACGGCGTAGGTGATCCCTGGCAGCGTCGCGACGGCGGAGGCGGCCGCGGGCACGCTGGCGCCGGCCCGCAACTCGAGCACCAGCTCGTCCGGCGTGAGCGATCGATGCGCTGAGCGGGTCAGCGTGAGACCCGTGCGTTCGCGGATTCGCTTCAGCGCCACGGCCTCCGAACCGATGTAGCCGACGACCAGCTCATGCGCCGCGTAGGGCTGTGAGGTCGTGGCCGGCAACAAGCCGACGGAGTCTCCGCGTGTGAGCGACCCGACCGCCAGTCCGGAGGCGCCGAGTGCGAGAGCCGTGGCCACGAACGCCGCCGCGACCCGCCTACGTGTCACCTGGCTGGCTGTAAGCCGCCCGCGCCCGAAGTGACGCCGCGGGACCGGGGTCCGGACGGGGCCGAGGGGATGGTCGTATGTGACGTTGATGGCGGACATTTCAGGCGTCCCTCGCGGGGATCGCAGGACACCAGATAAGACAGCAAACCAGTGTGAAAGTTTCGTGAGGATGCGGCGCTGCGCCAAACTCTGGCCCGATGAACGGACACTTCTTCCCGCGTGACGAGTACTACATGCGGCTGGCGCTTCGCGAGGCTGAGCGGGCGCTCGCTCATGATGACGTACCCGTGGGTTCGGTGATCGTCAAGGACGGTGAGGTCATCGGCACCGGCCACAACGAGCGCGAACTTCGCAATGACCCGACCGCCCACGCCGAGACGCTGGCGCTACGCGAGGCGAGCCGGGCACTGGGCAGCTGGCGCGTGCTGGATGCTGTCATGTACGTGACGCTGGAGCCGTGCGCGATGTGTGCGGGCGCGATCGTGCTCGCCCGACTACCGCGCGTCGTGTTCGCGACCCGCGACCCCAAGGCAGGGGCGGCCGGCAGCGTGCTGAACCTCCTGAACGTGCCCGAGTTCAACCACCGGCCGGTCGTGGTCTCCGGCCTGCTTGCCGAGGAGGCCGCAGGCCTGCTGCGGGCATTCTTCGCCAGCAGGCGCTGAGGCCTTGAGGTTTCTGCGAACGGGCGTTGAGCCTGCCGCTGCCCCGCCGTGGCAGCGTTGTCGGCTTGGCGGAGAACTTGCCGATCGCGCCGAGATTGAGGCTAATCTTGTCGCGGTGTCCATTCGCGGGCGAACGTTCGTTGTCCTCGCGCTCCTCGCCTTGGCCATCGTGCCGACGGTTGCGAGCGCGGCCCGTCACGCCCCGTCGTGCGTAGTGCCGAACGTCAAGGGCGCCAGATTGAACGTGGCCGAGAAGCGCCTGCACGACCTGCACTGCACCGTCGGACGGATCACCGGCCCCCGGACCGCCTTCGTAAGCGCTGAGAGCCCTAAGCCCGGCCAACGCAAGAAGCGTGGCGCGAAGGTTGACCTGAAACTGCAGCGCAAGCCGGTCGCAGCCAAGACCACCACCGCCGTCCCATCACTCGGTACAAGCAGCACCGGCACGCCCGTGGACACGACGGCCTCCTCGGGGCCGTCGGGAATTCCGGGCACCTGGCATCTCGCGCTGGACTCCGAGTTCAACGGCAAGACCCTCCCGACCGATTGGCGGACCGGCTGGTTCGGCAGCGGCGTCACAGGGCCGATCAACACCAGCGAACTCGATTGTTACGACCCCAGCCACGTTACCTTCCCGGGCGACGGGACCATGCACCTGGTGGTGAGTGCCCAATCTTCCACCTGCAATGGCACCACCGAGCCCTACACAGCCGCGCTCGTCAACACCGATCCGTCGGACGGCCGCACGGGGCCCGGGTTCCAGTACACCTACGGCGTCCTCGAGGCGAGGATCTACCTTCCCGCTGCAAGCAACGGGGAGATCGCGAACTGGCCCGCGTTCTGGGCCGGCGGCCAGAATTGGCCGACCACCGGCGAGGACGACGTGATGGAGGGGCTCGGCGGCTCGACCTGGTGGAGCTTCCATAACGCTCAGGGCTTGAGGAACGGCCCGGTGCCGGGCGTCGGTCCTGGGTGGCACACGTTTGCGACCGACTGGGAACCAGGTTCGCTGACCTACTACTACGACGGTGTCGCGGTCGAGACCCTCAGCACCGGCATAACCTCAGCTCCGATGTACATCGTCCTCGGCTACGGAGTCTCCTCCGCACCCTATGCGGTCACCCAGCCAGGCTCGATGCAGGTTCAGTACGTGAGGGTCTGGCAACACTGATCCGGGCGGCCCCGCGGATCTGCGCCGAGGCCTGAGTTGAGTCTCAGCCTCCAATCGAGTGAAGGGCGCCTACAATCGCGTTTCGCCGGTGATTCCAGCAGTGGTTTCCCGGAGACATGAGCGGGTCAGAACAGCTCTGAGAGCCCGCACATCCGCCTGGAGAGGTGGCAGAGCGGTTGAATGCGCCGGTCTCGAAAACCGGTATGGGCTTTCAGTCCATCGGGGGTTCGAATCCCCCCCTCTCCGTTTATCCACGCGGCTTCCCGATCAGCACGATGAAACCGCCCGCTTGGACGGCCGGCCCGAAGTCCCGCAATGAGCCGCAGTAGTCCGCATAGCACCTTGGCGACGCCAGGCCCTGGGACTCCGCCAGCCAACCCACCAACGGGTCGCAGCTTTCGAGGGGAAGGTGTCGCTAGCTCGATCGAGCAGCTCAACGGTGACGTACAGGGTCACGATCCAGAACACCCACGGTTCCCACCAGGTCAGCCCGTTCGCCGAGAGGACGAACATGGCGACCGGTGCGAACCAGACCCGGTTGAGTCTGGGCATGACTACGGCCATAGGCACGAGCATGTAGGCGAAGTACTGATTCCAGACCACCGGCGACGAGACGAGCATCATCACCATCGTGAGCGTCAGTGCGCTCGCATCGTCGTGACGGCGCCGAAGCATCAGGACGAAGATCACGAGGCAGCAGGCGACCACGATTGGCCCACTGAGGTCACCGAGCCCGCACCGCAGTGCAATTGATTGCAGTGAGTACCCGACGCTGTGCAACGCCTTGGTTACCAAGCCCGTCTGATGTAGATACGAGCTGATCAGGTTGAAACCGAGGACAGACCACGCGATGAGATTGAGTGCGGCACCGGCGAGAATCGCCCAGCCCGCCGCAGCAACCCGGCGGGTCACGAGGATCCACAGCGCAATCGGCCAGACCACCGGCTTGAGCGAGATCAAGATCGCGGTCAGTATCCCGGCGACCACAGGCCGATCCCGGTAGCGCCACAGCACCGCCATGCCCAACGTCAGCGGGAGCGTCAGATTGGCGGACTGCCAGCCAGTCAGAACCGGCGCCCAAACGAGTACCAGTCCATATACACGTCGATCGCGTACTCGAAGTACACGCAGCGCCAGCAATGGCGATGCGATGCACAAGATGGTGAAGATCGCAGACGCGTCCGTGCGGGAGAGCAATCCAAACGGGACGAACAACAAAGCGCTCAACGCGGGGTAGGGGAATTTGATAGCCGGGGTGGCGGCGTGCCACACATACGGGGAATGGCCATGGAGCACGCGCAGGCCAGCCACCCAATACTCCAATTTGAAATCCCGAGCCTGGATGTGTTCCCCGATATAGGACCGCAAGCTCAGCAGCGTCACCGCTGCTCCGACCATCAACAATGCCAACCCATTGACGCCCTCACGGCTACTCAGCGTTGACGACGCAGACATGCCAACCCGCTGTGACGGCTCGCCGATCATCAGCATCGATATCGGCATGCCACTGGTGCCGCTTGAGTCGATCCCCGCAGTCGCTTTGTCGGCAACCACGGCTTGTCCTATGAGCGCTCGTGTCGGGGGCGACCCGTGTAGCCGTGGAGCGATAGCGCCGGCGATGCGTGTCGCCGCGTCAGACGAGCGGAAGGAAGCACCGGTTCAAGTCCTCTCGTCGCCTCCTCGCCAACGCAACAGCGGCCGGCGACGACTCCGGAACACAGAAGCGCTAGTCAGTATGGACGCGAGGGGCTGGTCCTCGTGTCGCAAGAGCGCGGGTTAGCTTCAGCGGTGTTCAGGGCCACTTTGGCCAGTGCCGCATACGACCGTGTTGGAGGACCAGCCCATGCCTGACGTTATCTCGACCGCGCCTGCTGATGTGCGTCTGTGGGTCGCTTTGGACGTGCATAAGCTCTCGATCGTCGCGGCGGTCTTGCCGCCGCAGGGCGGCCGCTCGGAGATCCAGCGGATCGAGACGACCGAGAGCGCGATCCGCCGGTTCGTCGCCAAGCTCGGCGGTCCGGAGGGGCTCGCGGTTGCCTACGAGGCAGGCCCGGGCGGGTTCGCGCTTTGGCGGTTACTGACCTCGATGGGCGTGGCCTGTGATGTGGTCGCGCCGTCGCTGGTTCCGGTCCGGGCTGGTGATCGGGTCAAGACCGATCGGCGTGACGCTAGGAAGCTTGTGACGTTGTTCCGCGCGGGGCTGTTGCGCTTCTGTCAGCCACCGACACTGGAGGCCGAGGGGCTCCGGGATCTGCTGCGTTGTCGTGATGACATCCGTTGCGCGCGGACCGCGGCCCGGCACCGGGTTGTCAAGCAGCTCGTCGCTATCACCGGATCTACCGTGATGGGAAGAAGGCCTGGACGAAGATGCATATCGCGTGGGTCCGCGCCCAACGCCTCGAGGACCCGCTCGCTCAGCTCGCGCTTGAGCAGATGATCCTGCACCTCGATCAGATCGATTCGCAGCTCAAGGTGCTCGACTGCAGACTCGAAGAGATCGCCGGCCTGGACCGGTGGGCTGGCCAGGTCAAGCCCTCGCCGGCTTCCGTGGGATCTCGACGCTGACCGCGCTTGGGCTGATCGCCGAGATCGGCGACTTCTCGCGCTTCGGTCATCCGCGTGAGCTCGCGGCCTGGCTCGGGAATCACCCCGAGTGAGTACTCATCCGGTGAGTCCCAGCATCGTGGGCACATCACCAAGACCGGAAACCGGCACGCGCGACGGTTGTTGATCGAAGCGGCCTGGCACTACCGCCACGCTCCGAGACGGCCCACCGCTGGGCCTGAGCCCTCAGCGCGAGCCTGGCAGGCCCAGATCCGCCTCTCATCACCGCTACCGACATCTCACCCAGACCGGGCAAACGCTCCACTGTCGTGACGGTCGCTGTCGCCCGAGAACTCGCCGCCTTTCTCTGGGCTGAACTGACCGATCAACCCGCCCGCCAGGAGGCTCACGCCGCCTAACACCAGCGGTCAGATCTCCCGCCGACCAACACGCTGGGATGTGGCGGCCGGTGCGACAGCGCCGGAGGATCCTCGACGCTTCTATGCGTTAGCCAACACGCGACCGCTAGTTCGAGGCAGCTCACGACCGGACACTGTCCTGCGGTTCCGACCCGCGCATCTCAGAGTGACAGTCGTCGTTGCCATCGCACCAGCCGCCAGACCCCAGCGACCACCACCATGACCAACAACAACTCACCAAAAACATCAGCCAACCCTTGACATCAGCGTCCATCTCAGGAGCGGAGAGCGTCAGGAAATCTGTGTAAGCGTTGTTGATGGTTAATCGGGGAGGCGGTCTCCGAACTGGATCTTGAACGCGAGCATCGCTTTCGTCCACCCCCGGGTTAGTGTCCATTGCGGGACGGCGTTGTGGATCGCGAGGTAGAGCAGCTTGAGCGCGGCCTCCTCGCTCGGGAAGCTGCCCTTGGTCTTGATCGCTTTGCGTAGCTGCCGGTTCAGCGCCTCGATCGCGTTGGTGGTGTAGATCACCCGGCGGACTTCGGGTTCGAAGGCCATGAACGGGATCACGTGCTGCCAGGCGTCCCGCCACAGGCTGGGACGATCGGCAGCTGATCGCCCCACTTCTCCTCGAACGCCTCGAGCGCGAGCATCGCCTGGTCGGGGTTGATCGCGGTGTAGATCGGCTTGAGGTCTTTGGTCACGGCGTCGAACTGGCGGCGCGGGACGTAGCGCAGCGACGCCCGGATGAGGTGAACGATGCAGGTCTGCACCGTGGTCTGCGGGAAGATCGCCTCGATCGCCTCCGGGAAGCCTTTGAGGCCGTCGACGCAGCAGATCAGGATGTCGGCGACGCCGCGGTGCTTGAGCTCTGTGAGGACCTGCATCCAGAACTTCGCGCCCTCGGTGTCTTGGAACCACATGCCGAGCACTTCGCGGTCGCCGTCCAAGTTGATCGCCAGCGCGAGGTAACACGCCTTGCGGTGCACCGACCCGCCGTCGCGGATCTTGAGCACCAGCGCGTCGAGGAACACGACCGGGTAGACGTCATCCAGCGGCCTGGTCTGCCACGCCCGGGCGTCCTCCATCACCGCGTCGGTGACCTTCGAGATCAGGTCACGACCGACCTCAACGCCGTAGATCTCCTCCAGATGCGCCGAGATGTCCCGGGTCGACATCCCGCGGGCGTAGAGCGCGAGGATCTTGTCGTCGAACCCCTCAAACCGCCGCTGACGCTTGCGCACGATCTGCGGCTCAAACGACCCATCCCGATCCCGCGGGGTGTCGATCCTGACCGGACCGTGCTCGGTCACCAGCGTCTTCGGTGTCGACCCGTTGCGCGTGTTGCCCGCCCCGCCCGGCGGCTCCTGATGCGGCTCATAGCCGAGGTGGTCGGTCAGCTCGACCTCCATCGCCCGCTCCACCATCCGCTTGGTCAACTGCGACAACAGGCCGCCCTGGCCCGTGATCTCCTCCTCCGTCTTGGCGCCGGCCATCAGCTGATCGATCAGCTCGTCAGGCAGAAGCTCCTTCACCCGATCGGCGAGCGGGTCAGGGTCCTGGCGACGCGCAGCGCCAGCGCATCGCTGCGCTCGCCCTCCGGGCTCGCTCCGCGCCACGCCGGCGCTCCCATCCGGTTCCTGGTCCTCATCCAACCTGGTTGTGATTGTGCTGGACATCGATCTCCTTTCGAGATCAGATGCCTACACAGTTATCCGGACACTCCCTAGGAGCGCCGCGCACTTCCCGCGCAAAGCGCGCGTGCAAAGCGCGTGTGCTGGAGGCACGGAGACGTCGCCGAGCTCACCGGGTGCTACGGCGATGACGAGGTCATAAGCGCGCTCGCATGAGTTCCGGCGCCAAACAGGCGGCATAGGCGCCGCGGAGGTGTCGTCCCAGCATGGTGTCCTATGGTGCATCGGTGCGTGGCGTGATCTCGGCGGTCACCTCGTATGAGCCGTCGAGGATAGTGGCGGCGACGTGCCGGGCGATCAGGTCGGCGGTACCGCCGGACATGCCCGCCTGGATGGCTCGCAGCTGATCGTCGTCTCCCTCGAAGATTCCGAGGGAGACGACGACGTCTGGATCGGTGAGGTCGCGCGCGTGGTAGATGTGGCTCCAGCGGCGAATCTCGTCGCGCGTGGTGTAGGTCGCGTCCCAGGCGGCGAGGAAGTCGTCGTAGGCGCCGGGGTTGAGGCGACGAGCGGTCAGTGTGCAGATCATGGAATCACTCCGGTTCTGTATTGGTTGCTTGGTGTTCAGTGGTTGACGCGGAAGGCTGTGCGACCGGCTCAGTAGCTGAAGACGGTCGTCTGGTCGTCCGCGATCCAGTCGAGCAGCGGGGTGGCACCGCCGAGTCGTGCGTTCGGCGACGAGCGCGGTCTCGTCGAGCTGGCGCGCGTTGAAGCAGATCGGGACAGGCGATCAGCTCGCCCCCGCCCTCGGCGTACTGCATGAACAGCCGTTCCAGCGGCGGGCAGCCGTCGCAGGCGACGCCTTCCACATGGCCGGGCAGGGCGAGCCGGACAGCGTCCTTGGTCAGGAACATCGCCGTCGGCTTGACCCTTCTTGACGGCGGCGCCGCCGACGAGGAACGCGATCGTGACGCGCTCGGGATCCTCGAGGCCGGTCGCCAGATTGACCACCATCTTGTTCGCCATGTCGAGCGCCTATGCCTCGACGGCGCTTCGGGTCGGGTCGGACGATGACGGTGTCACGATCGGGATGACTTCGTCGACGGGCAGTTCGGCGGCTGATGCGTGGGCGCGGATCGCCTCGGGGCTCGATGGCCTCATAGATGCAGACGGTGCCGAGCGTGCCGGCGCCCTCGTCGAGCACGTAGCTGCGGATCCAGCGAACCTCCTCGCCCATCTGCTCGTCGGCGACCTTGACCGACCGCGCCGCGGCTGCTTGGAGCTCCTCGCCTGATCGCCAGCCACCTCGTCTGAGGACTGCGTACAGCTCCATTGTTACCTCCTGATGGTGGTTGCCCTGTGCGGCACCGTACGCGGCGGTTCACAGCCCGCCTCGGGAAAATTCCCTATCTGCCGTCCGGCCACCTCCGCCGTTAGGGTTGGGCCGCAATGCGGGCCGAATCTGGGGAGTGGTCGACGCAGAGCGGAGCATCTGAACAGCTGCGCCCGCGGCTCGTGGAGGTGGTCGCGGCGTTCTCGCTGGCGGCTGATCTCGGACTCGGGCCAGCCGATGGAGCACGGGATGCGGGCCTGCATCATCTCCATGCGGCTGCGGCGACGGCTCGGGCTCGACACGGCGGCCCGCGACGATGTCTACTGGGTCAGTCTGCTGGCGATGGTCGGTTGCACCGCCGACTCCTACGAGCTGCGTCAGATCTTCGGCGACGACCTTGCGCTGCGTGCGGGGATGTTCGAGGCGGGGCCTTCGGAGCGCGCGATCGCCGGCTACTTCCTCTCCCGGGCGGGGTCGGACGGCGGCCCCGTACGCCGCGCGCATGTGGGCGCACGACTGCTGACGACCGGGGATGCGGGCGGTCGTCGAGTCGCTGACGACGCACTGCACGGTCACCGGCCGGCTGGCCGAGCAACTCAGCTTCGGTGCCGGCGTGCGCGATCCGCTCCAGCACACCTTCGCGCGCTGGGACGGCAAGGGCGTGCCGCGCGGAGTCTCGGGCGATGCGATCGAGCTCGCGGCCCGCGTCGGCGTCGTGGCGAACTACGTCGAGGTCGAGCACCGCCTCCAGGGCGTGGAGGCGGCGGTCGCGTTCGCTCGCAGATTCTCGGGATCGTTGCTGGACCCGCAGGTCGTCGATGCCTGGTCGGCGGCGCCGACGAGATCCTGGACGGCATGGACGAGCACAGCTGGGATGCCGTCGTCGCCGGCGAACCCGGCTCGCGATCGCGCCTGCCGGCGCCCAGCTCGACGAGGCGCTCGCAGCGCTGGGGGAGTTCGCCGATCTGAAGTCGCCCTGGTTCAGTGGCCACTCGCGACGCGTGTCCGCGCTCGCCGGCGTCAGCCGCCGCCGAGGTCGGGCTGCCGCCGGAGGAGATCGTCCGGTTGCAACGGGCGGCGCTCGTCCACTCGCTCGGCCGGGCCGGCGTTCCCAACACGATCTGGGACAAGCCCGGCGCACTGACCCCAACCGAGCGCGAGCGGATGCAGCTCTACGCGTACTACACGGACCGAATCCTGCGCCGCGGCAATCTCGCCGAGCTCGCCGAGCTGGCGTCGGCCAGCCATGAGCGACTCGACGGCAGCGGATACCCACGAGGCCTTACCGGCCCGGCGATCTCCCAGGCGGCGCGACTGCTCGCCGCAGCCGACGTCTACGACGCTTTGACGAGCGCGCGGCCCCATCGTGACAGCGCTCGGGATCGAGCGGGCCGCGCAGGAGATGGGGGAGCAGGCGCGAACAGGCCGACTGGACGGTGGACTCGGTCGACGCGGTCCTCGCCGTCGCCGGACACGGCCCGCCAAAGCGGCGCACCGCTCCGGCGGACCTGACTCCGCGCGAGCTGGAGGTGCTGAGGCTGATCGCGATCGGGGACACGACCGCTCAGGTCGCGCTGGCGCTCAACATCTCGCCGAAGACCGCCGACCACCACATCCAGCACATCTATGCGAAGATCGGCGCCTCGAACCGCTCCATCGCAACGCTGTTCGCGATGCAGCACGGACTCATCTGACACCCCGGAAGCAACAACGACGAGACGTGCATCGGCCGGGCTGACGACCGCTCTCGCGGAGCGGCGCTCGGTCGCCAAACCAATCGCCGGCTCGACGACGGCCCCATCGCGAAACCGATCGTCGCAATGGCTTGTTGTTCAGAACGAACCCAGTCGTCCGCGTATCGGGCTGGCGTAACCGGTAGCTGCTTGCGGTCCGCTGCGAGCACCGGGGCGTATGCTCGACAAACTGCATGGTCCGCGCGCTCGTTACCGGGGCTCCGGTTACATAGGCAGCCGACTGGTGCGCGAGCTTCATGCGCTCGGCGAGCCGGTGGGGTGCGTCGCACGCGAGCCGAGCCGGGTTAGCTTCGATCCGGCCGTCACCGTACATCGCGCGGACATGCTCGACCCGAGCTCTCTGAGCGCGATCGGCGATGGCTACACGACGGCTTACTACCTCGTTCACTCGATGGGTCGAGGAGGCGGCTCGGACTATGAACAGCGCGACGCGAGCGCCGCGTCGAACTTCGCCCGGTTCGCGACCGCCAGCGGCATCGAGCAGGTCGTGTACCTCGGCGGTCTCGGCGATCGGCCTGGATCCCAACATCTGCGGTCCCGGCTGCGTGTCGGTGAGATCCTGCGTGACGAGGGACCACCGCTGACTTGGTTCCGTGCCGGCATGGTCGTCGGCGCCGGCTCCGAGAGCTACCGAACCTTGCGGTCGCTTGTGGAACGGCTACCGGTGATGCTCGCCCCGTCCTGGCTGGCCACGCCCACGCAGGCGATCGCGATCGACGATGTGCTGCGGTACCTAGTCGACTGTCCTGGCCTACCTGAGACGCGCTCCCGTGAAATCCAGATCGGCTCGGCGGAGGTACTTACTTACGGTCAGATGCTCGACCAGATGGCCGACGCGCTGGGTTTGCGACGACGCCCACGCATTCCAGTTCCGTTGCTCACACCGTGGCTCTCGTCGCATTGGATCGGACTGATCACACCGGTCGACGCGGGCGTCGCGAGACCCTTGATCGAAGGGCTCTCGACCGACACAACGGTCACAGACCCGTCCGGAATGGCGCTCTTCGACTTCCAACCACGATCCTTCAAGCAGGCGTTGCGCGAAGCGATCGCCGAAGAAGCCACACCCGGCCAGCCTCCCTCGTCACAACCACCGGCAACGCGGGACGACTCCCCGTGAGGTGACCTCGCGGGCCAGCGGAGTCACAAGGTCGCGATGGCAATGGCCGATGCGGTCTCGTGCCATGCCTGAAAGCGGTTGTGCCTGCCTTCAAGGCGGCTTAACGGGTGCTCGGGCGATTCTGGTCGCGCGTTGCGATGCGTGCTGCTAAGACCGCGGCGAGCAGGAGCCAGATCAGCTCGACCGCGAGGAAGATTTTCTCGTAGAGGCCGCCGAGTGAGTGGCGCCTGAGATGCGCGTGCCCGAGCAGCAGCAGCGGGATCAGTGCAGCCCAGGCAAGGACGGTCAGGCGTACGCTGGCCGGACTCCAGCGGGGGATCGACTGCAGCGCGTGCGAGGTGATGATGGCGCCTGTCAGAACGCAGATGAATGCGACGAACGCGAGTATGAGGTGAATGTCGCCGTGCCAGCGGGTGGGGGTGCCGGCTGGGTCATCGGGGAAGAACGCGAGCAGTGCTGAGGCTGTGGCCCAGCCGATGAGCAGCCTCAGGCCAAGGTGCAGCCGCCGGCTGAATTCCTCGGGGTGGACCGCGAGGGTGACCGCGCGGACGGCCGCGAGGCTGAGGAGGCCGCGCAGGACGAAGTTGAGACTCATCAGCCAGTCCCAGGACCCGAGGCTTCCGTAATCGCTCTCGGCGCTGTGCAGAATCGAAAACTGCGGTCGCAGGAACGCGAGCGCTGTGTCGATCGCGGCATAGAGCACCAGTCCGACGACCACGACCCGTGCAGCCGCAGCAGCATCTGCTGGCAGTAGCGAGCGGACGTACCGCCGAGCGGTACCGGCGGCCATCTGACCCTGGACCTCCTCTGGAGTCGTGCTCGGTGACACCCCCACACCTGCAATTAGGCAACTAGGTTGCGTGTTACCGTATCCGTTCCGTGTCCGAGAAGTCAACCCCCGCCTGCCGCTTCGGCGATCTGCTGGCACTGGTACGCGAGTACTGGGTACGCGACATGATCAAAGA
The DNA here is from genome assembly GCA_963785385.1 of uncultured Conexibacteraceae bacterium. Lineage (GTDB taxonomy): Bacteria > Actinomycetota > Thermoleophilia > Solirubrobacterales > Solirubrobacteraceae > Palsa-465. Next base: position 64,528 of record CAWAVA010000016.1, read on the forward strand.
ACTCACCGCCGCCGGCTTCGCGGACTATCGGCGCAGCGATGCTGCGCTCGTGCGGCTACTGATGCGCGGCCCACGATCAGTGGGACGCATCGGCGCCGCACTCGAAGTGAGCCGACAGGCTCCCGCAAACTCGTAAGAGGCCTAGAGCACCGCGGCTACGCCAGCACCGCAACCTCCCAAGGCGATCGCCAACTAGACGTCAGCCTAACCGCCCGCGGTGAGGAGTTCGGCCACGCCATCGTCACGGCCGTCGGGGTCCTCAACCAACGGGTGGCCGACCGCATCACTCCCGCTCAACTTCGCGCCGCCGACACCGCCCTGCGCGCGGCACTACCAGACGACCACGCGCTGCATTTAGCGGGTCTGATCCCACCTCCACCGGACAAATCCGAGTGACACTGGGTCGCCGGAATCGGCGAGACGCGGTTTTCGTCAAAATCGACTCAGACACACTTCGCAACGACCCGGGACGAGTGCTTTGCCGCACGCCGCAAAGGGACCGGGACGATCACGACGGCGACTGGGCGCGACTGTCGGTGGTCGCTCGAGTCAGACCGTGATCCGTCTTCTGCTCGGTAATATCGTGCGTGTGGTTGCTGTGACGGTGCCCGGTGGCGTAGTTCATGAGCTTCCGGCCGACCTGCGTGCCGCGCTTGTCGGTAACGCGACGGCACTTGAGGCTTGGAACGACATCACGCCCTTGGCTCGCAACGAGTTCATCTGCTGGGTCGAAGACGCGAAGCAGACGACGACCCGCGAGCGGCGCATCCGACGAACTCAAGAGGAGCTTGAAGAAGGAAAGCGCCGACCCTGCTGTTGGCCTGGCTGCTCGCACCGAGAGCGCAACGGCAGGTAGCTCGAGCCGCCCTCGCCTCGCCACGGGCTGAACGCCGTCCGCTTCCCCGGACCAAGATTCGCTGGCGCCGCGCTCGTCCGTCGGATGTCAAGACGCCAACCGTGACGATCGCTTCCGAGATTGAGATAGACCAACCATGACGAGCGCTATGGTGACTTCAGCTCAGCGGGGCCTTCGGTCAGTGATCAGCTCGGTGCCTGGGTGGAGATCGGGCGAGGCGCACGTCAGTGGTCAACAGCGTGGCTTGGAGCGTCATTGCGAGTTCGACATACAGGGCGTCGACTAGCCGCAGCTGGTCGCGTGCTGCCCACGCTCCAGCCAGCAGAGCCGGGAGCGGTTGGCGGGCGATCGGCGCCAGGGCGAGTTCCCCCAGAGCAGCCGAGACCGTGGCTGCGTCGAGTTCGCGGGCGCGATGCAGCCGCCCGAGCGCAGAGAGCACCTCGGCGTCGAGGTGCGCCGGTGCATGTAGTTCGCAGCCGCGTATTCGTTTGCGCACTGCGAGCCCGAGCTGTGTGCCGATCAGCGCTTCGACCAGCGCCGAGGCGTCGAGCACGACGGTCTCAGGCACCGAACTCGTCGCGGGCTTCGTCCAGGGCCGGGATTACGGCCTCGTGCGTCAGGTCGATCATTTCCAAGCGCTCCAGACGATCGAGCCACACGTCGGTTTCGAGGCTCGCGAGTGCGCCGCGGATCACCCCTTGCGCGACACCGGAGACGTTCACGCCCGCGGAGCGGGCACGCTCGGCCAAGTCGTCAGGTAGGTAGACATTCACACGCGCCATACACACATTATACACACATGTGAGTTGGCTATCGCAATCGACCTTGTCAGCACCATCCGCTCAGCGATTGCCTTG
>CAWAVA010000017.1:0-49094 GCA_963785385.1 uncultured Conexibacteraceae bacterium
CTCAGATCACCATCTCTCCTGGTTGAAAGTGCGCCGTCGTTCGAGTACGCGTTGAATCAGCACGGCGAGCCGACCGGGGCGCGAGATCATCGGCATGTGGTCCGCGGCGATCTCGGCAAAGGCTGCGCCTTTGATTCGCTCGCCGCTACGGCGCAGCTCCCCCGAGTCAAGGAGACGGTCACGTGTTGCCGTCACAACCGTGCTCGGTGTGGTGAGCGGTGCTCGTGAATATCCCGCGCGAGGGTCCAGGCCTGCGGGCTGGAGCTCGTGCGGCGGCGACGGGCGGCATCAGGCGGGCAGTCGTTCAGCAGATAGTCGACGGCGGCGTCGATCTGCGTCCAGCTGGTGGCTCCGGCGGGTCTGAGGTGACCGCCTCCGACCACCCGGGGGGGAACACCTGGGGGCTTGGCTTCCATTGCTCACGGAGGCTCACGCCGGAATTTCGGGACAAACGCCGTCAGGTACATCAGCGATCGCACGCGGCACTGGAGCCAGCGGCTCCAGCAGAATTCCGGCGAGCGAATGCCCGACGACCAGCTCGACCGAGCTCCGGCTGTCTGATCGAGCACGGAGGAGACGTAGTCGCCGACTCCCGCGTCCGTCTGGTCGAGCGGCAACTGCGGCGCCGCGACCCGAAGCCCGGCCGCGGTCAGCGCCGAGCGAACCTCGTCCCAGACCCATGCGCCGCACCAGGCTCCGTGCAGCAGCAGGACATCGAGGTCGGGGCTGGTGCGGCGATTCGCTCACGGCGCGGCGAGTAGATCGAGCCCGGTGCGCGAGATCAATTCAGGATGCGAGGCACCATAGGAGGCGACGAGGTGTACACCCGCGTCATCGATGTCGAACCGCCGAAGTCTGTGTAGAGGCGGGTGACGCATGCGACCGCAGTGAGCGGATAGGTGCATTCGGCGACGAGCTTGGGGCTGCCATCGCGGCTGAACAGGTTCATCATCACGAACACCTGGCGCGCCCCGATGGCCAGATCCATCGCTCCGCCCACCGCCGGCATTGCGGTGGGATCTCCGGTGTGCCAATTGGCGAGGTCGCCGCGTACTGAAACCTGAAACGCGCCGAGCACGCATACGTCGAGGTGGCCGCCGCGCATCATCGCGAACGAATCCGCGCTATCGAAATACGATGCTCCGGCCGCCTCGATCACCGGCACCTTGCCGGCGTTGATGAGTTCGGGGTCGACCTCACCGTCCGCCGCCGCCCGGCCCATTCCCAGCAGTCCGTTTTCGGTGTGGAGAACCACACGCTGCTCGGGCAGGAGGTGGTCAGCCACCGCCGTAGGCTGGCCGATCCCGAGGTTGACATAGGCGCCCACCGGAATGTCGGCCGCCACCATGGCGGCCAGCTCGTGGCGGCTCAGCGGGCCTCGATCGACGCGACGCGATCATGCTGCCTTCGGCAATGGCCCGAGCTCAGGTGACGGGACCTCGACCAGACGATCCACGTAGATCCCCGGGGTGACTACGGTTTCCGGATCGATCTGCCCGGCCGGAACGACCCTCTGGACCTGAGCGATCGTCACCGTTGCGGCCGTGGCCATCACCGGATTGAAGTTCCGGGCCGTCTTGCGGTAGACGGAGGTTCCCGGCCGAGTCTCCGCAGTGCGCTTTGATCAGGGCGAAATCACCGTGCAGGGCGTACTCAAGGACCTGGTCACGACCGTCGATGGTCCGGACCTCGCGACCGGCGGTCAACTTCGTCCCGGCACCGGTCGGGCAGAAGAACGCGCCGATCCCGGCACCCGCGGCGCGCAGGCGCTCGGCCAGCGTCCCCTGGGGAACCACTTCGAGTTCGATGCTCCGGGTTCGATACAGCTCATCCATCACCCACGAGTCGTTCTGACGTGGGAAGGAGCAGATGACCTTGCTGACCTGTCCTGGCGCGGAGGAGGGCGGCCAGGCCGATGTCACCATTGCCGGCGTTGTTGTTCACAACTGTGAGGTCGCGGACGCCGGTGCGGCGGATCGCATCGATCAGCTCCACCGGCTGCCCGGCATATCCGAATCCGCCGATCAGCACGGTGGCGCCGTCGAAAGATCCCGGCGACGGCCGCATCGGCGTCATCCACGCTCCAGGTCATCGTGCGCTGAGGCCTTCGATCACCAGTCCGTAGAACACCTCGGCGACCTGGTCGGCGGTGTAGGTGCCGCCCGGGCCCAACCACTGATAGGTCCAGTTGCTGACGCCCAGGACGGCGAGAGTGGCCAGCTCGGCGTCGACGTCACGGAACTCGCCGTCGGCGATCCCGCCCTCGATCACATTTCGCACGTGGTCGCGGTAGATGTTTCGCTTCTTCCGGATGTCGGCCTTGTACTTGTCGGGAAGCTCACGCTGATGCTCGAAGAAGATCCGCAGGTGCCCGGGGTGCGTCTCCATGAGCCGGATGACGTCGCCCATCATGCCCTTCAGCAGCTCCGCCCACCGTCCGGGCCCTCCGGGCAGCCGACGCTCGTGGCTCTCGAGGATGACCTCGATCATCGCGGTGTGGATCTCGAGCAGGATCTCGTCCTTGCCGCGAAAGTAGTGGTAGAGAGTTGGCTTGGCCAGCCCCACGTGCTCGGCGATGTCCTCCATGGAAGTGCTGTGATAACCGCGCTCATGGAAGAGGAGGGCAGCCGCGTCGATGATGTCCATCCTCCTGGCTCCGCGGAGCCGGGCGGACCTTGGGTTCTGGCTGGCTCTCGGCTCGCACGTCGTCTGTCATGGCCCTGGTGCCCTCAGCGCTTTGAGCGGCTGGCGAGGAACGCCGCGATCGCCTTTTGGTGATCTTCTGCGTGTGCGGCGAGTCCCTGGAACGCCGCTTCCTCCTCCAGCACCTCAAACTCAGGGGAGTTGGCGGCGCTGACCATCAGCCGCTTGGTCAGCGCGTAGGCGCGAGCCGGCCCTGCCGCCAGCGTCCGGGCGGTTTTCAGCACCGCGTCCAGCAGTCCATCATCGGCCACGGCTCCGTTTATCAGGTGCGCCTCTGCCGCCTCTTCGGCACCGATCTTCCGGCCCGTGACGGCAACCTCGAACGCGCGCGCGTGGCCGAGCTGTCGCACGAGCGCCACCGTCGTCCCTGTGTCTGGCACAAGTGCGACCCGACTGAACGAGCACGCCAGATATGCGCTGCTGGCCATGTAGCGAAGATCACAGCACAGGGCAAGCCCGAGGCCGGCACCGACGGCGGGGCCATTGACCGCTGCGATGGTCGGCTTATCCATTTCGCGAAGGATCCGCGCCAACGGGTTGTACGTGTCGCGTACGGTGGCGCCGGCGTCCTCGAGTTCGGTGCCGACGCCGAGATCCTGGCCCGTGCAGAACGCGCGGCCGATACCGGTGAGGACCACGACGCGAACCGCATCGTCCCGGGCCGCCTCGGTCAGCGATGCGAGCAACTCCAGGCGGCAAGGCTCATCCAGCGCGTTCAGCTTGTCTGGCCGGTTGATGGCTACGACACGGACCGGCCCGTGATTCTCAACCTGCACCGAGCTCATGCGCGCCCCGGATCGCTGATCGGCTGGGCATGGCTGGTCTCGCTACCCAGGCTGGAATAGCCGCGCCCGGCGTAGTCGAAGTCGCGCAACTCACTGGTCAGGGGGTGCTGCTGGTAATAGGCGCGGATCTCTCGTATGCGGCCCGCTTCAAAGCGATACCACTCCGCTCCGCGAGTCGCCACCCGGACGGCCTCGTCTGTGTTCCAGTAGAGCGTCCACTCGATCACGGCTTCGTCTGCCTCGGCGACGATGTGGTCCACGACCCAGCGTCCCTGAATCCGGCCCTGCACCTTGCGCCAGTAGTTGGCCAGATGCTGGGCGCCGGAGACCGGACGATCTCCGATGTTCGGGGAGAGGAAATAATGGGTCACTTCCGCGTGGAGAGTGGCAATTATGGCGTCGACATCTGCGACTGAGCAGCCCGCGTAGTAGGCCTCGATCAGATCCAGCTTTTCGCGTGTGGTCATGTCGTGACCGGTACGGACGCGTAGTCGTAGAAGCCGCGGCCACTCTTGCGGCCGAGGTGACCAGCTTCCACGTGCTGAACTAGCCCGTCGGCCGGCCGCAGCCGCTCATTCCCCGGCTCAGCCGCGAACAGCGCCCGCTGGGCGGCGAGGGACACGTCGAGCCCGATGAAGTCCAGGAGCTGGAACGGACCCATCGGGTGACCGGCCTCGGTCACCAGGATCCGGTCGAGCTCAGTCGGCGTGCCCGCGCCTTCGGTGGCGGCCCGGACGGTGTCGTTGAGAAAGGGGATGAGCAGCGAGTTGACGATGAATCCTGCGCGGTCCGCGCATCGGACGGGGACCTTCCCGATCGACCTTGCCCATGCCGCAGCCCGGAGCAGGAGCTCCTCCGGGACGCGCTCGTTCCCCGCCACTTCGACGAGCTTCATCGCGGGCACCGGGCTGAAGAAGTGAAGCGCCCCCACCCGCTCGGGCCGACCGACTGCCGCGGCGATGTCGCGCACCTGCAGGGACGATGTGTTCGTCGCCAGCAACTCCGCCTCAGGGAGGGCCTGATCGAGCTGCGAGAACACCGAGCGCTTGATCGAGAGGTCTTCGGTTACGGCCTCGATCACAAGGCTGGCACACCTCGAGCGCGGAGACGTTGGTCGCGGTGCTGAGCCGCTCGAGAATCGCCTCCACCGACTGGCCGCCAAGTCGATCGCGCTCGGCGGCGGCGCCCAACGCTCGCGCGACTGCGTCGCGTGCGCTCTGCCGTGGCCTCGGTCGGAACGGCCGAGGACAACGACGGTGTTGACCGGCGGCTGCCACCGCGTAGGCGATGCCGGACGCCATGAAGCCGGTGCCGACGACTCCGATCGGCGCAACGCTCCAGGGCATGCCGGCGTCGGACCCGCCGGGTGCACGCCAGGTCCGGAATGGATTCGGCGGCTTCGGCTATCGAGGCGGTCAAGCCGGGCGGTTCCGCAGTCTAGGCCTAGCTCCCGGCGGGTCACTGTGTCCAGCGAACAGGTCAAGCGTGAGCGGACCAACAGCGATGTCGAGCTCCGGAGCGCATCGCCAGGTCGATGTCGGCGGCGGCCGCCGTCCCCTCCCGGGCCATGTCCTCGGCCGCTCGCAACATACTCGCGAGAAGTCGCAGCGCACTCGGCGTGATGGGTGCCGCCTCCTGGCTCATCGCCAACGCACTCTCCGGGTCGGGGTCACTCGGGGCCGGCGAGTGCCGACCCGCGGCCGACGGTATCCGCCAGGCCAGGCGAGCGGAAGGCCGACAGCGGTGATTGGTCCGGTTGGGCTAGTCGACGGAGGACCCAGATCGCCGTGCGCAGGACCGCGCATCAGCGGTCCGTTGTGCATCGCCACACGAGCCTGTTATCGTCCCGACCGACCAGTCGGGTGGGAGACTGCAGGAGCTTGGAGGAGGGAGGAGCGTCATGTCAGTCACGGTCGATCGCGACATTGCCGGGAGACGCGCACAGCAGTTGCCGGGCTCCCGCGCCGTGCGCATCGCGCAGAGCCGAGTAGCCGGGGCGCTGGAACCCACGTGACGATCCTGGTGCTCGAGGAGAACGACGTCTCGCGCTTCGGCCTGCGTCTCATCTTGGCGAGCCAGAAATGGGTGACCGGATGCGCGTCGGCGCCCAATCTCAACCGGGCGATCGATCTGATCGAGCGGGGCGCGCCGGACGTGATTCTCTACGGGGCAAGGTCGAGACTCCAGGACGCCCAAGCGGTCGGCCGCGCGTTGCGCGAGGCGGCGCCTGAGAGCGTTCTGCTGCTGATGAGCGGTGCGGCGCGGGTCACGGCACAGACTTTGAACCTCGTCGGTGCGGTGGGGCACATCTCGAGGAACAGTGCGGCTGCGGACATCGTCAAGAGCGTCAGGCTGGCGAGTCTGGGCCTGACGGTGAAGGACTCCATTGCTCCACTGCTGCTCTCGGCCCGCCAGCAGGAGGTGCTCGAGCTTCTGGCCGCCGGCCATACGAACGGCGAGATCGGCGAGCGACTCTACCTGTCCGCTCACACCGTCAAGCAGCACACGTGTGCCATCTACCGCAAGCTGGTGGTCCGCAATCGTGCCGAGGCCATCCGCTGCGCTCAGAGCCTCGGGCTCCTGGGTTGACCACCTCGTCGTCCATGTCGCCGGCCGCGGGCTACTCCTCGCGGACGCTAGAGGAGGTACTTGGCGACCGCGCGTTCCAATTCGGCGGTCAGCTGCCTTTCGGTCACCCTCGGCGCGACTCGAAACGCGGCCCGTGGGTGATTCGGCGCGCAACCGTGCAGTAGATCATCCGCCAAGCGATGTCGACCGCCAACTCGGGATCGGGATGATCGATGTGCTCGCGCACGCCGAGTACACATTCTTTGAATGTCTTGGCGTTCATCTGAGACTTCACCGCTCCCCGGTCCCAGATTTCCGGGAAGCTCGACGCGCCTCTCATGAACACCCGCAACGTATCGGCGTGAGCCAGCATGGTGGTGATCTCAATACGGACAAGCGCCCGGATGCGTTCGCTCGGGCTGCTGTCCTCCAGCGAGCGCGCGAGCTCGATCTGGCGGGCCTCTTCTTCCAAGGTCCATGCCATCTCGCGCTCGTAGATCGCCATGATCAGAGCCTCTCGGCTGGGTACGCGCGCGTAAATCGAGCCGATCGATACCTCCGCGCGGCTACTGACCTCCTGCAGGGTGAATCCGGCGAACCCCTGCTCTTGGAGAACCTCAAATCCAGCCTGGAGCAGGCGCTCCAGGGATTCCTGGCTACGACGCTGTTGGGGAGGGCGGATGAGCGGCTCAGAGGTCGCCATGACGCAAGAGTAAAGCCCGCGGCCCAACGTGCCAAGCGGAGGCCCGCGAAGTGTGCACGGATCGGCGGCGGTCGCGCGGGTATCGAGCAGGGCCTGCATGTACAAGAAATAGTGTTCGTGTTTTACTTTGCCCGGCGAGGGTTCGAGGGGACGACAGGAGAGTGGCCACATGAGTGGAGTAGAAAACGTGCTGGTGGTTGGTGGCGGGGTCGGGGGCCTGTCGACGACGATCGCATTGCGGCGAGCCGGCTATGCAGTGGATGTGGTTGAGAAGAACCCGGCCTGGGACGTGTACGGGGTGGGCATCATCCAGCCCGGTAACGCGCTGCGTGCGCTCAACGAGCTCGGGCTCGCGCACGAGGCCGTGGAGAACGGCTGTCCGATGTACGGCGACACGACCTGGGATGCGAGCGGTCAGATCCTGTTCGCCGACCACGATTGGCCGGCGATGATCGAGGGATTGCCGCCCGGGAACGGCATCACCCGGCCGGCGCTTCACCGGATTCTGCAATCCCATGTGCTCAGCTCCGGCGCGGACGTTCGTACCGGAGTCACGTTCGCCTCCATCGAAGACGGAGATGACGGCGTCCGCGTGGTCACCACCGACGGTGAGGAGCGCGAATATGACCTCGTGGTCGGCGCTGACGGACTCAACTCCGAGGTCCGATCAGCGGTGTTCGATCCGGCGATCAAGCCGACCTACACCGGCCAGGTCTGCTGGCGCTACAACCTTCCTCGGATCGAGGGCCTCAACAAGATCTTCGTCTATATCGGTGAGACCGGCACCGCCGGGTTCTGTCCGCTGTCATCAGAGCTGATGTACATGCTCACAATCGAGAAGCCACCGGAAGGTGCGCCCGTCCGGCTGCCGAAGGAGGGGCTCGCTGCGGTCTACCGCGAGCGGTTGGCGCAGTTCGGAGGGCCTATCGCCGAGCACCGTGACCTGATCGTCGATGATGAGGCTGTCGTCTACCGGCCGGTTGACACGGTTCTTCTTCCCAGGCCGTGGTACCGCGGTCGCGTTGTGTTGCTGGGTGACGCCGCTCACGCAACGTCTCCCCACTGCGGCCAGGGTGCGGCGCAGGCGATCGAGGATGGGATCGTCCTCACGCAGGAACTCGATCGCCACGACGATCTCCAGGTTGCGCTGGCGGCGTGGGAGGAACGCCGGTATGACCGCTGCCGGATGGTCAAGGAGGGCTCGGAGGCGATCGGTAAGTGGGAGATCGACCACTCGCAGCCGATCGACCCGGTCGCCAAGCGCCAGGAAGTCACCGAAGCCGCGATGGCGCCCTTCTAGGCCGATTCACATGGTGGATACACCGAAATTCGCGCTCGGGACGTTCGCTGTGGCCGGAGGCAGCGAACCGTTCCCAGGCCTCGTGCTCGATGATCGCGTCGTCGACCTGCGCCCCGTGTTAGGCGCGGAGACGACGACGCGTGACCTGGTCGAGGATTGGGGCGACCAGCTTCGAGAAGCTCGCTGGGATCGCGTCTCAGGATCACGAAGGCTCCTCACACTCATACGGCGACCTGAGGCCGTTGCCGCCGTTGATTCCGCGCCAGATTCTCTGCGCCGGCGCCAACTACACGCAAGCATGTGCGCCAGATCGTGGTGTCCACGCTGCGGGCAGAGGGTGACTCAGCGTACGGAGGACGAGCTGCGAGGCGGAGGCGGAGCGCCAGTTGAAAACCGGGTCGTCCACCGAGCCCTACATGTTCATCGCGCCGCCCAGTGCACTCTGCGGTGCGCTCGACGACGTGGTGCTCTGGAAGCCCGGCAACTGTCACGATTGGGAGCTCGAGCTTGCCGTCGTGATCGGTCGGGAGGGCACTCGACGTCGCCGAGGCCGACGCGCTCGACTACGTCGCGGGTTACACGATCTCCAACGACATCAGCGTCCGTGACGTCCAACAGCGTCCAGGGTTTCCGATGACGGACTTCCTGGCGAGCAAGGGGCGGCCGACGTACTTCCCGACGGGCCCGTACCTCGTGCCGCGGGAGTTCGTACCCGATCCGCGCGGCCTGCGCGTGAACTTGAGCGTCAACGACGAGCTGATGCAGGACGAATCAGTCGACGACATCATCTTCGGAGTCGAGCAGCTGGTTGCCTATGCCTCGAGGATGACCGGCCTGAAGCCAGGAGATCTGATCCTCACCGGCTCACCGGCCGGCAACGCGGGCCATCACGGCAACCGTTGGCTGGTGCCGGGCGACGTCATGGTCGGGGAGATCACGGGCCTCGGTCAGCAGCGCAACGTCTGCGTGGCGCCCGCGTAGCCGGGATTCGACAGAGTGAATTCCAGATTCAGCGAAACCGAGCTTGAGGGAGTGGGTGGGCGTTGACTTCAGAACCGTTGGTAATCGTGGCCGCCGTAAACGGCGGCATGCAGATGGATCGCGACGGCGCGCATGTGCCGATCTCACCGGAGGAAATTGCCGAGGACGCGCGCCTGTGTGCGGAAGCCGGTGCGGCGATCGTGCATCTGCACGCCCGGGATGAGTCCGGGCGCAACTCGGCAGATCCTGAGGTCTACAACGAGATCATCCGCCGCATCAGGGAGCGCAGCGACATCCTCGTGCAGACGACCAACGGGATCGGCGTGCGGCCTGACCCAGAGACGGGAGAGATAGGCTGGCCCAGTGACGCGGAGCGCTTAGCGCTGTTGAACCTGGAGCAGACCCCGGATCTCTACGGGATCGCCGCTGGATCGACCGATTTCCTCCACCCGGAGGGCGGATATCACATCGAGACCGTTTATGCAGAACTCGCCGCATTTTCTCAAGGAAACGATCAGCTGCCGTCTACGCCAAGGGATCAACGCTTGAATATGAGGTGGTCGACACGCATGTTCTGCATCGACTGTCTCGAAGTACGCGGACGACGGCATCTTCGACCGTGAGGCGCCGTATATCTGGTTCCTCTACGGAGGCGGTCTGTGCTTCACCCCCGCCGCACCGGAGTATCTGGTCTACCTGCGCCAGCAGTCCGAGCGACTGTTTCCAAACGCGATGCTGGGGGGTGCTGGGCACCGGGCGCGACAACTTCACCTTCGCCACGCTGGCGATTTCGATGGGCTGTACCGCCGCGCGCGTCGGTTTTGAGGACGGCATATATCTACCCGACGGTCGCGTCGGGGAACGCAACCATCAGCTGGTGGAGGCTCTGGTTTCGATCGCCGCGATCTTTGGACGGGACCCGGCCACGCCAGCCGAGGCGCGGACGATCATGGGCCTCGACCGGGGCGCCGTGCCGGCGGCTCGCTAGCCGCCGGCCGCCCTCACCAGGCGCGGTACGAGGGGCGCCGCGTTGCGTGACTCGACCGCGGCGCGGCCGTCCGATCCGAGCACGTCGAGGCCGGGCGCCGGGTCTCCGCCCTCGGGCGGAAGCGCGGCGTACGGCCAGTCGGTCCCGAACACGATGTGGTCGAGCCCGGTGACCAGTTGCGTCGAGGCCAGCGCCGGCGCGTTGTTGGCAAGGCCCGTGTCGTAGTAGAGCCCGCGCAGGTATTCGAGCGCGCCCGCCGGAGCCGCGCCGGCCTGCTCGGGCTCGCGGTCGGCGAGCGAGGCGATTCGGTGGGCGAGGAAGGGGGCCGCGCCGCCGAGATGGGAGAGCTGAAAGCGGATCCTGGGGTACCGCTCGAGCGTGCCGCGTGTAGATCAGATTCGTCAGCGCGCGGACGGTCTCGAACGGGAACTCGTAAAGCCAGATCGGATGTCCCAGCGGCGGCTTGTGCGGCGGGAATCCCGGGTGCACGAACGTATAGGCGCCGCGGGCGTCGAGGGCTTCAAACAGCGGTTCGAGCTGAGGGTCGCCGAGATAGATCCCGGCCGTGTTGGACAGCAGCATCACGCCGTCGAGCTCGAGCTCGTCGAGGCAGCGCTCGAGCTCGACCAGTGCCGCGTCGAGGTTGGGGAGCGGCAGCGTCGCCAGCCCGGCAAAGCGCGCCGGCTCGGCCTGGACGATCTGGGCGATGCCGTCATTGGCCAGACGGGCGATGCGCTCAGAATCGCCGGCGCTCACCGAGGAACGCAGCCGGCGGCCCGACCGAGAGAACGGCGGCGTCGATCTCGTGGCGCTCCATCGCCTGCTTGTAGCCCATCGAGCGTGGTGGGTGGCAGCGGCATCGGCCCAAGCGCCTCCCTGTAGGCGGGCGGGTGGACGTGGGCGTGGCAGTCGATCCTCATGCCGCTCGGCTGCGCAGACGCCCGGGCCGGGCTACGGGAAGCTGGATGGGCTCGACACCGCTCGTGACCGTGTTGGTCAGCGTGCCGATGCCCTGCACATTCAAGGCCACCGTATCCCCGGGAGTCAGCCACGGGTACTGATCCGGGCCTCGACGTCCCGCGCAGCTCGATCAGCGAACCTGAGCCACACGTGCCCGAGCCGATCACGTCGCCCGGACGGATCCAAGTACCGCGGGAGGCGTAGGAGATGAGCTCCTCGAAGCTCCAGGCCATGTTCGCGAGCGTGTCGTCACCGAGCTCGCGTCCGTTGAGCTGGACGCGCAGATCCAGATCCAGCCGGTCATCGACGCGATACGGCTCGAGTTCATCGGGGGTCACGACCCAGGGTCCGAGCGTGTTGGAGAAGTCCTTGCCCTTGCAGATGCCCAGCCCCAGCTTCATCTCCGCGAACTGCAGATCACGCGCCGACCAGTCGTTGAAGATCGTGTAGCCGGCGATATAGGCCGACGCATGCTCCGGGAGCGATGTTCCGCCCGGCGCGGCCGACCACGATCGCGACCTCGAGTTCGAAGTCAAGATCGCTGCAGCCTGGTGGCACCGCGAATGTCCTCTCCGGGTCCCGTGACGGCACCCGGGTTTGAGAAGTAACAAAACGGAGACTCATACCAGCTCTCCGGAACCGAACTTCCCTGCCCAAGCATGATCCCCTCGACGTGCTGTTCAAACACCGAGAAGTCTCGGATCGACGGCGGATCCACCGGCGCGAGTAGCTGCGCGCCGTCGAGTGTGTGGGCTCGGGCCCCTTCGATCAGACGCTGCGCGGTCGGAGCTGAGCAACGCGTCAAGCACTGTGACCCCGCGCGCCAGAACCAGCGCGCGGTTATCTGACTCCTCGACGACGGCCGTCCGTGGCTCACCGTCGACCGTGAGCCTTGCGACTTTCACGATGTCTCCTCCTCAGCCGTCGACGAAGAAGGTCGTCGCCTGCAACCCCTCGCGGGCTGCCGTGTCGGCGTCGCCGGCGAGTGCTGGCCAGGAGTCCATCATCGATTGCGGCATCGCAACGTTCTTCCACAGGGTCGTGCCACCCTGAGTCGGGTTCCACTCGCTCGTCTGCCAGTCGGGCATTGGGTTGATCCAGCCGGTCGGAGTTGATCTCGATGCGGAAACCGCCCGGCTCGCGGACGTACAGGTAGGTGATCTCGTCGAGGCCGTGGATCCCCGGACCGAACTCGATCGGGGTGTCGTGCGCCATGAACACCTCGGCAGCGCGCTCGACGTCCCAGCGCTGATCGACGCTGAAGGCGATGTGATTTGCCCGACCGCTGGCACCCGGAGCATCGGGCACGACACCGAGGTCATGGGTTGACCGGATCCCGTTGCACGTCACCGTGGAGAAGACGTTGAAGCCCGGCTCGGGACAGATCTTTGCGGTGTGGCGGTGACCGAGCGTCTTATAGAACTCGATGTCCTGCTCGATGCTCGGGCGTCGCGATCGTCACGTGATCGAGGTAGCGAGGCGCAGCGCCACGACCGGTGAACTTCTGTGGGCGATTTTGGAAATCGTGCTCGACCTTCTCCGGCGGCGCCTGATAAAGCTCGGTCTCCCAGAAGACCTCATGCACGTGGCGCCCGACGGGGGCGTGATAACGGAACGCCGGTCCGTGGCCGACCGACGAATCGACCCAGCCGATGGCGTTCTCCTGGCCCTCGAGCCGCTTGGCGATCAACTCTGGGTCGCCCGGGCCGTAAGCGCGCCAGCCGATGTGCGCGACGGCTGGTTCGGGGCCCTCAGTGACGATCAGGCTCGAGTGCAGCCACTCGGCCCAGCCGCGCAGGTAGACGGACTGGCCCTCCCGCGTGGTCTCCTCGAGCCCGAGCACGTCGACCATCCAAGCGACGGTCTCCTCAGGCTTTGGCGAAACGAGCTCGACGTGCGCAAGCTGAGACAACAGGATTTCGGACATGCTCTCCCCTCAAAGATCGGCGAAACGCGCGGCCACCGTCAAATCGACCAATACTGAAACGGCCGTTCGCGTTATCAGGGGACTGTAGTGAGACCCGAGCTCGAGCTGTCAAGCTCGCCGCGGACGTTAGGCAAATCGGGCTATTTCGGCAACATCGCTCTCGCATGCGGTTGACATCGTCTGCGCACTATTTAGAATCCCGCTTCGCATAGGCGGAAATGCGGTGCCTGCCGTGTGAGGGAGCGGTGGCGCTGAGTTCGTTCAGTGTCTTATCCGTGGCTTCGGGCCACTCATCTGGCCATCTGTGTACCGCTTGGAGAGGGAGAAAGTGATGCAAGACGTCGTAACCACGAGGCTGCGCCGCTTGGCGATGGCCTCCTCGGTAGTAGGAGCCGCTGTGCGCGGTCGCGGTGAGCGCCGGCGCGTCGGCGGCCAGGACCGCCATCGGCGTCAGCCAGCGGCTGCGGAACTGCGCCGACGCTCGCCTACCACGACCAGAGCGGCGTCCTCAAGGGGCTCGGCTCTTCATATACCTCGCAGTTCAACGGCTATTCGACGCCGATCTTCAAGAGCGGCTACGCCAATTTCAAAGCCAAGAGGCAAGCCGTCCGTACACGGTGGGCGTGGACATCACCGCTCCGATCAGCCCGACCCAGGCCGCCCTGGCCCCGAGGCTCGAGGCTGCCATCAAGAAGATCCCCGGCGTGAAGAAGGTCATCCTGCTGACGTTCGGCCCCACCGGGCTGACCACCTCGATCCAGCAGGTGCATTCGCTGATCCAGCAGCACGTGAACTTCATCGTGACCGAGCCGCTGGTGCCCCAGTCCTTCATCCCGATCGCAAATGCGGCGAAGGCCGCTGGGATTCCGTTCATCTCGACGTTCAACTCGACGCCGACTCCGGCATCGATCAATATCGTGCCGAACTCCGTGGGCGACGCGCTCGACTCAGGTGCGCTGCTCGCAAAGGCGATTCATGGCAAGGGCCTGGTCGTCGGCGTGCACGGCGTTCCGGGTACCGGCGTGGACACGGAGAGCTTCGCCGGTTGGAAGGACGCATTCGCCAAGTGCCCGGGAATCACGTTCGATCCCTCGGTGATCGGCGAGTTCCAGCCGTCGGTCGCCGAGTCGGCGATGGCGTCCTACCTCTCGAGTCATCCCCAGCCGATCGCCGGCGTCGTCGAGACGGCGGGCATGACCTCCGGGATCATTCAGGCGTTCGAGCAGGCCGGGCGTCCGCTGCCGGTGTTCGTGGACGCGGGAGAGGCCGTCGGTGACCTTGTGTACTTCAAGAGCCACACGAGCAACCTGGCGTCTGCCTTCACGATCACGCCGGCGGGCGTGGCAGCCGCGACCGCCTACACGATCAAGCAGTTGATCGCCGGTCACGGGCCGAGGTCAGCGAGCTGGCGTCGTTGAGTGATGTCATCACCCCCAAGACGCTCTCGAGCTTCGGTACCGGCAGCGCGACAGCAACCGATGCCAACACCCTCGAGACCCCCTGGGACACGCCAACGTATCTGGGGAAGCTCTTCAAGTAGAAGGGCTGGCGGCTCACGGCGGTACCCGAGAATGGACTCAGAGCAGACCGCCGGTGTACCGGTCGCGCCCAGCGGGGCGCGGCCGGTTGTGCCGCTCGTCAGTGTCACGCGCGTGGCCAAGTCGTTTGGGGCGACCCGAGCCCTGCGCTCGTGTTCGTTTGAGCTCGTGCCGGGAGAGGTTCACGCGATCGTCGGGGAGAACGGCTCGGGGAAGTCGACGCTGGTGAAGATCCTCTCCGGCGTCCACACAGAGGACTCCGGTGAGATCCGCATCGAAGGGCGGCCGCTGGCGCAGAGGCGCTCTCCGCGGATGGCACAGTCGATGGGGATCGTCACGGTGTTTCCAGGAGGTACTGGTCGTCGGCCCCCAGTCGGTGGTCGAGAATGTCTGGCTCGGTACCGGACGGTCTCTTCCGGGAGGCGGTTCAGTGAAGAGGAGAAGCGCCGTCGTGCCGCCGAGGTGCTCGAGCAGCTGCTCGGGCGGGTCCCGCCGCTTGACGTGCCGGTGGAGGCGCTGTCTCTGAGCGACCGTCAGGCCTGTTGTATCGCGCGTGCGCTGGTGCGCTCGCCGCGGGTGCTGATCCTCGATGAGTCGACCTCGGCGCTGGATGTGGCGACGGCGGAGCGATTGTTCGCGGTCGCGCGCCGCCTGTGCGCGGACGGGGCGAGCGTCATCTTCATCTCCCATCGGATGGATGAGATCGATCAGCTCGCCGATCGGGTGACCGTGATGCGCTCAGGCGAGTCGGTTGTGACGCTGGCCCGTGATCAGGCCAGCACGGAACTGCTCGTTCGACATATGACAGGCGATGAGCATGGGGAGCTCGTCGTGTCTCGGCCGGATGCCCCCAACCACAAGGCTGGGCACCTTCTGCTCCGCACCCGCGACCTGAAGCTGCGCCGGGTGCGCGGCACCGATTCAGTTCGAGCTGCGGGCAGGTGAGCTCGTCGGCGTGGCCGGGCTTGAGGGACAGGGGCAGGATCAGTTCTTGAACGCCCTACGCGGTGCAGGCGCGTCGTCCGGTGCCGTTGACGTCGGGTCGGCCCCCCTGCGCTCTCCGCAGCGATGCCTTTGAGAAAGGCGTCGCCTACGTGCCGAGGGACCGCCGCGCTGAATCGCTGTTCCCTTCGCTGTCGGTCAGGGAGAATTTCTCGCTGCCGACCGTTTCCCAGGACCGTCGGTTCGGGGTGATCGATTGGCGCCGCGCGGCGACGCGGCTGCGTGGCTATGTCAATCAGCTCGCGATCAGAGTGGGCCATTACAGCCAGCCGATCCCGACACTCAGTGGCGGTAACCAGCAGAAGGTGATCATCGCCAGGTGGCTGGCGGCCAAGCCGCGGATGCTGCTGCTCAACGATCCGACGCGTGGCATCGATCTCGGCGCGAAGCGCGATCTATACCGGGCGCTGCAGGAGCTGACCGCTGACGGGGTGGGCGTCGTGATGCTCTCAACCGAGATCGATGAGCATCTCGAACTGATGGATCGAGTGCTCGTGTTCCGAGACGGATCAGTGGTCGCTGAGATCGCCCGCCAGGATCTGTCCCGGAATGGCCTGGTCACGGCGTTCTTCGGATCCGGGTGGAGGCGACCTTGATGAGGGCTGATCTGCTGAGACGGATCAGCACGCGGCCGTGGGGATTCGCGCTTGTGCTCACGGTCATACTTCTGATCGCCAACGAGCTTGCGCGCTCGAGTTTCGGGGCCTGGGGATCGTGGCCGGCGAACCTGGCCGACTTTGCTCCTTTCGCGCTGGCAGCCATGGCCACGACGCCCGCGGTGCTCAGCGGCGGCGGCGGTATCGACATCTCGATCGGGCCGCTTGCTGAACCTCGTGAGCATCATCATCGTCGGTGTCCTCATCCCGCATGGGCTCGGCAGCATCTGGGTCGCCGTACCCATCGCGATCGCGCTCGGTGCAATGGTGGGCGCGATCAACGGTGTGCTTGTCGCGGTATTTCGCTTCCAGACCGTGCTGGCGACGCTGTGCGGCCTCTTTGTTCTGACCGGGGTCGGTCTTGCCATCCTGGCGGCGCCGGCGTCAGGCACGACGCCCTGGCTGACCGCCCTCGGAAACAAGGTCGGTCCGATACCGGGCGGGCTGATCATGATCCTGATCCCCGTGGTCGTGTGGTTCATCCTGGGCCGCACCCCTTATAAGCGCGCGCTCTTCTCTGTCGGCGGTGATGACCTCGCCGCCTATTCAGCAGGGGTTGACGTGACCAGCGTGCGGATCATCGCCTACAGCCTCGGAGGTGCGTTCGCCGCGCTTGCCGGGATCGCGCTCGCCGCAGCAACACAGTCGGCCGATCCGACGCAGGCGACCCAGTACACGCTGCCGGCGATCGCGGCTGTCGCGATCGGCGGCACCTCGCTGCTGGGAGGACGAGGGAGCCTCGTCGGCGCGATCCTCGGAGCGGCGATCATGTTCATGATCCAGACGCTGCTTGACTCGCTGACCGTCAACTCCAACTGGCTGCAGGTCGTCTACGGCGCGATCCTGATCGGCGCGCTGGTGCTCGGCTCATACCTGTCGGGTGGGCCGAAGCCGTCGGTCGACTCGGTGGAACTCGCCACAGTGACCGGTCCGACTGAGGCCAGCGGCTCGATCGGAGGGCCGGCAGCATGAGCGTCGTGGACGAGAACCCGATCACGGCCTCGGAAGCGCCTGCGGGCCTCCACGCAGTCGCGCTGGTCCAAGCTTGGCGCACTGCAACGTCGGTTCCAGGTGTTCCAGCTCCTCGCCTTGGTCGCACTGTTCGTCTGGGGGGCCGTCAGTGTCACCGACTTCAGCTCCGGATCGAGCATCAAAGCGATGCTCGTGGCCGCCGCGTTCCTGGGCCTGGCCGGCGCCGGCCAGACGCTGGTAGTGCTCGTCGGCGGCATCGACTTCTCGATCCCTGCATTCATCGCCGGGGGCTCGATCCTCATCAGCCAGCTCTGTGGCAGCGATGGCTGGAGCTTCGTTCCGGCACTGATCGTGATCATCGCGCTGGGGTTCTGCGCTCGGGGCCGCCAATGGCTACCTGTCACACCGGTTCGCCATTCAGCCTCTGGTCGTGACGCTCGGTATGTCCTCACTGGTCACAGGCGGCCTGCTGGTCTGGACGAAGGGTGCGGCGACCGGAAGCGCCCCGCCCTTCCTCGGTCGGCTGACCTCAGTCGGTGGAAATACGTTCGGAATTGGCGTTCCTCCGCTCGTCGTGATCTGGGTTCTGTTCGCGATCGTCCTGGGCTTCGGGTCTGAGGCGGACGCGCGCCGGTCGACGCCTGTACGCGACGGGCTCAAATCCGATCGCGGCCGAGCTCTCCCTGATCCGCACGAGACGGGTATGGGCGGTCACCTACGGCACCTCGGCGCTGTTCGCGAGTCTGCTCGGGGTCCTCATCGCCGGGTACATCGGATCGGGCAACATCTCCCTCGGAGACCCGTATCTGTTTGAAGGCCTTGCCGCCGTGATCGTCGGGCGGCACGGCTTTCGGTGCCCGCGGCGACTACTGGAAAACCGTCCTCGGAGCGCTGCTGCTGACCGTGCTCTCCACGGTTCTGGTCGGCAAGGGCTACAGCAGCGCTGACCAGCAGATCATCTTCGGCGCGCTGATCCTGCTCGTGGTCGCCGGTTACGGTCGCGGGCCGCGGATGCGCGACCGGATCTGACCGCCACTCGCCTGCAACGACGACGACGCACCGAGGAGCACCATGCGGATCATCGACCTCTCCCACACCATCGAGAGCATGCCCAAAGAGCTTCCCGAGTTCATGCGGGTCGACGTCAGCTACACCGACCATGCCTTTGGTGCAGAGGAGATGGAGCGGGCCTTTGGGTTGGGGAGCCGGCTGTTGCGCAACGGCGAAGGACCTTCCGGCGAGCGTCTGACGATCGGTACACACGCGGCGACGCACGTCGACGCTCCGTGGCATTACAACTCGGAGATCCAGGGCCGGCCGGCCGAGACCATCGATCAGTTGCCGCTTGAGAATTTCTTCGGGCCTGGCGTGGTCGTCGACGCCCATGAGAAGGCCGACGGCGACGCGGTCACGCGTCAGGAGATGGAGGACGGGATCGCGGGCCGCGGGCCACGACCTGAAACCGGGTGACATCGTGCTGGTCCGCACCGGTCGGGACGTCTTCTACCACGATCCCAACTACATGGTGCGCGGCTGTGGCGTCAGCCCCGAGGCGACGTTGTGGCTCTACGACCAGGGCGTCCGGGTCATGGGGATAGATGCGTGGGGCTGGGACGCGCCACTCGACAAGCAGGCCGCCGTCGCGATCGAACGTGACGCGCCGGGCATCTTCTGGGCCGCGCACCAGATAGATCGTCCGTACTCCCAAATCGAGCGGATGACCAACCTCGACGCGCTCCCCGCCACGGGCTTCACGGTCGCCTGCTTTCCGCTGAAGATCAAGGGTGCAAGCGCAGGACTGACCCGCGCCGTCGCAATCATCGACGAATGAGCGCCCCGCAACTATTCAGGCTGATGAGTGCTCGCCGCGGAGGACACGGTCGGCGTCCGCGCTGCCGAGAACCGCACATTCACGGACGCGGTCCACTGCAGGCTCGCATGTTCTGGCGCTCGACGAACGGGAAATCGGTGCCGAGCACGAATCCAGAGGGCTCCATGACGGTTGTCGCCAGCGCCAGGGTCTCGGCCGAGCTGGCAGCGGTGTCGAAGTGCAGCCCATCGAGGTAGCTGCTTATCGGTGCCGCTGTACCGAGCCCATCGCGGAAGGCAGGCCACATGCGATCCATGCGCTGGACGAGGAGCAGGCAGGCAGCCGCCCAGGTGAGGCACCAGCCATCTGATCTCGCGGGAACTGCTGCAACCGGCCAGAAGACATGAGCCGAATCACGGCGATGGTGTCTTCAAAGGGCGCGCCGATCGACCAGTCCATGAGCCAATCACTGAGCAGCCCGGGGACTCGGAAGCCGTCTGGATGCAGGGACACCACTCTCCGGTTCTCATCAAGATGCTCGAACAGGGGCAGCAGTGCGTCGGCATCGAGCGCCGCTCCGTAGACGTGAGTCGGCAAGCACGAAGCCGGCAAACCCGGGTAGCGCGGCGGCACGCGTCGCCTCGGCGATCGACTCGTCCATGAACGGGAGCGGCAGGGAGGCCAAGAACCGGAATCTGCTCGGGTGGGCTCGGCAGCCCTCCGATAGTCCGTCGTTGTTACAGCGGTGCAGGTCAGCGGCGATCCTCGCGTCGTCGTGCCCCACATTCGATCCGGAGAGCACCTGGACGGCGATGCCCGCCTCGTCCATCAAGCCGACCCTGGCTTCCAGATCGAAGACATCATCGGCGCGAGGAGATTGCCGGCGGTGGCATCCACGTCGCCTGGAGACCGACGCTCCCTTCAAGCTCGGAGATCAGGTCGAGAGACGGCTCGAGACCACCAGTGAGCGTGGAAATCAATCGCTCCGCCGGGCCGCGCTGCCTCGCGATCGTCGGGACGGCCCCTCTCCGCCCGCTGACAGGTTCATTCGGCTCCGATTCTGTCAGACCGCAACAGCTGCCCCTCACCGAGAACTGCTCCTCATTGGGTTACCTGCCTTCCGCACAGAGCTGCTTGAAACGTAGCGGTAATTACGGTTATGATCTATTGCGTGGGAGAGGCCTTAGCTGTTCGCCTGCCGCGGCAGGCACGGACGCGCGCCGCGTGGCAGCGCATCCTCGAGGCTGGACTTCAGATCGTCGAGCAGGACGGCTACGACGCGCTCACGATCGCGAGCCTCTGTGACCGCGCCGGTGTGACGCCGCCGACCATCTACGCGCGCGCCGGCAAGTAAGGAAGCGCTGATGCTGGCGATCTACGAGCACGCGATGGAGCGGATCCGGCGCTCTGACAGCCTGGATCCCAGCGACCCACGCTGGCAGGAGCTGCCCGCAGATCTGGTCATCGCGGAGGCGGTGACGGCGCTGGCGCAGATTTGGCTGAGGAACGCTCGGCTGTTGCGCGCGTTGGTCACTCGAGCTGGTAAGGATCCGGAGACTTTCAAGCGTGGCAGCGAGAACAGCATTGATCTAGCGCACAGGTTCACCGCGATCCTGCTCTCGCGACCCGACCTGATTCGCGGCCGCGATGCTGAGCTTCGAGCCGACGCGTGCTTCCGCGTCGTCTACGCGGCACTCGTCCAGAGGGTGATGTTCGGTGCCGGATTTGAGTCAGACCGGTCCCTCCCGGACGAGGACCTGCAGGCCTTATTGATCCAGATGGTGCAGCGATTCTTGACTACGGAGGAGCAGCAATGAGTGCAGGACGGGTGGTGGTTGTGGGTGCGGGGCCCGGTGGCATGGCCGCGGCGCTGGCAGCGCACCGGGTCGGCTTCGAGACGACGATCCTCGAGCGCTACCCGGAGGTGAAGGCCGCGGGCAACATCCTCAATCTGTGGCCGCCGCCCCAGAAGGTTCTCCAGCTGCTGGGCGTCGATATCCATGACCTCGGGGCTCCGGTCCACAGCGTCTTTGCCAATCAGCACGGCCGAGTGCGCGCGGACGTCCAGATGCCCGACGACGTGATGCGGGAATACGGCGGCGGCTTCATCGGCCTGCTGCGCCCGGGGCTCTACCAGCGGATGATCGATGCGCTACCGACCGGGCATGCTGCGTATGAACCAGCGGGTGACCGGCTTTGATGATGTCGGCGATCACATCAATGTTCACGTGGAAGGGCAGGCGACGACGTTCAGGCCGACGTTCTGATCGGAGCCGACGGGATCAACTCACTCGTCAGGGAGACCCTCTGGGGCGTCGAGCCGATCCGGGAACAGAATCTCCACCTCGTCGGGGGCTACGTCCTGATGGATGGAGAGCAGCCGGCGGAGGGCGTGATCGCTCACGATCGCGATACGCAGGGCAGCTACACCGCCATACGCCATGGGGGGCGCGGCGGCTACGAGTGGTGGGTGCTGCGGGCGTGGCCGCATGACAAACCGTTCACGGAGGATCTGGCTGCCTACGCCAAGAAGTTGGCTGCCCCGTTCGGTGATCCGCTCGTCTCACTGATCGCGCAGACTCCGGCTGAGAACCTTCAGCGGTGGCCGATCCGTGACCGTAAGCCGCTCAAGCAATGGAGCAAGGGCCGGGCGACGCTACTGGGCGATGCAGCGCATCCGACATCTCCGTATGCCGCGTACGGGGCTGGCATGTCCATTGAGGACGGATACTTCCTCGCACGCGAGCTGTCCAGCGGTCGACCTGGCGGACACCGGTCAGGTGCGCCAAGCGCTGCAGGCCTATGAGGACCGGCGCAAGCCGCACACAGCCAAGATGTCGCAGCTTGCCTACTACAACGGGAAGCTGTTCCACCACTGCCCGCGAGTCCTGCAGCCGCTGCGCGACCTCGTGTTTGATCACACCCCCCTCCTGCAGAAGGTCATCGGTGACCAGATGCCAGGTGACATCCTCGCGCAGCTTGCCGAGATTGAGGACCCGCAGCCGGCTGCCGGGATCGCGAGCTAGAGCTGGGAAGCCACCCCGAAGCCAGAGCCGGGACGCCACCCGCACTGACGGCGGCACGAATAGGGAACGGGGATTCGAGAGGAGAGGGCGGATGCGCATTGCCAGGTATGAAATAGATGGCAGGGCCGAGGTCGGCCTGGTCGAGGGTGAGGGTGGGTCGACGGTCGTCCGGCCGCTCACGGACGGCGTGGAGGTGGTGGACCTGCTTCGGGAGACGCCGGAGCAGCGGGCGGCGCATCCGCTGGGCGACGCGACCGGTTTGGCTGCGGTGAACCTGCTGGTGCCGCTTCAGCCGCCCAGCGTCCGCGACTTCGTCAGCTTCGAGCAGCACATCGAGGGGATGGTCATGGGCGACGGGATCCCGTTCCCAGAGGCGTGGTACGGCGCACCGGCCTTCTATTTCTCAAATCCCAACTCGCTCTATCCGACGGGCGGCGAGATCCCGATGCCGCCCCGCTCCGAGCGGTTTGACTATGAGCTCGAGGTGGCGGCGATCATCGGCACCCGGGCGGCCGATCTCACGCTCGAGGCTGCCCGCGCGACGATCGCCGCGTACGCGATCTTCAACGATTGGTCGGCGCGCGACCTTCAGGGCGATGACCGGAAGCTCGGCATGGGCTGGGCCAAGGGCAAGGACACCGCCTCCACGCTCGGGCCCTGGCTCACCACCGCCGACGAGCTCGAGCAGCTACCGCGACGACGAGGGCCGCCTCGACCTGCGGATGACGGTCTGGTTGAACGGCGAGCAGATCGGAACCGACTCGCTCGCGAGTACCGCCTGGACCTTCGAGCAGATGCTCGTCTACGCCTCGCGCGGGACCGCGCTCGTGCCCGGGGATCTGATCGGCTCGGGCACCTGCGGCAGCGGCTGCCTCGGGGAGCTGTGGGGGCGCCGCGGTGCGCTGGTCCCGGCGCCGCTGAAGCCCGGGGACGTGGTCACAATGACGCGTCGAGCACCTTGGCACGATCGAGAACACGATCGTGGCCGGGTCCGCGCCGATCGATTACGGCCGCTCCAGGCGACGCGTCAACTCCGGAGGCACCAGTGCCCCCGCCTGAGGCCCCCTCTCCGGCGTCGTTCGGCGGCGCGGCGCCACAGGCACAGCGGCTTCCGCTGGGTCCGGTCACGCACATCGGGTACGTCGTCGAGGACATCGAGCGCGCAGTCAGCTGGGCGGTGGGCACATTCGGCGCCGGGCCTTTCTATCTCGTGTCACATATGAAGTTCGACACCTGCACGTTCAACGGTGAGCCGGCCACTTACGACCACAGCTCCGCCTTCGGACAATGGGGCGCGATCCTGATTGAGCTGACGGTCGTGCACGGCGCAACCCCGCCACAGCTGGCCGAGGTGATTGGCGGGCCGGCACCGAAGGTCGGGCACATCGGCATGCTGTCCGACGAGCTTGATGCAGATAGCCGGCTGCTCGAGGCTGCTGGTCTTCCGCTCTTTCACAGCGGCTCCAGCGGTCCGATCTCGGCCCACTGGCACGACGGTCGCCAGCAGCTCGGGCACCACATTGAGATCCTGCGGCGCGTCCCGGAGATCGAAGGCATCTACGCGATGATTCGAGACGCTGCCCATGAGTGGAACGGGAGCGATCCACTGCGTCCCGTGCCGGGTAGCTGAGTGGAGCCGGTGTGATTGCCAGCACGGACAGATGCAAGGAACGAATATGAGCGGTCGCGTTTTCGGAAAGCTGATCGTCGTCACGGGCGCCGGCAGCGGCCAGGGTGAGGCCGAGGCCCGCCGCCTGGCGCAGGACGGAGCCACCGTCATCGCCGGCGATCTCACGGCACCCGAGAGCTACTGTCACCGGCGCGGCGCCAGCGGGCGCAGCGCCGGAAGGGCAGGCGTCCTCGGGGAGAGTCATCGGTGTGTCTCTGGACGTGGCTGACCCGCAGGCCTGGGTTGATCTGCGCGCGCGGATCGAGGCCGACTTCGGCGGCCAGGTTGACGGGCTGATCAACAACGCCGGCGTCACGAGCCGGGTGCGCCTGCCCGACGTCGAGCTCGAAGACTGGAATCGCGTACTGGCGGTCAACCTGACCGGCCCGATGCTGGGGATCAAGACGCTGCTTCCGCTGATGGCGGAGGGCGCCTCGATCGTCAACGTCGGCTCGGTCGCCGGGCTCACCGGCCACTACACAGCGGCCTACACGGCGAGCAAATGGGGCCTTCGCGGGCTGACGAAGACGGCTGCGACCGAGCTCGGCGCGCGCGGAATCCGCGTCAACGCTGTACATCCGGGCTACATCCACACGCCGATGGTCGCGAACGCGCCAGCCACCTTCCTGGAGGCCAATATCGAGCTGACGCCGCTCTCCCGCGGCGGGCAGCCGGAGGAGGTCGCCGAGCTGATGGTCTTCCTGATGTCCGACGAGTCGCGCTTCATCAGCGGCGCCGATATCCCGATCGACGGCGGTGTGGTCGCCGGCGGCGTGGCCAAGTACCTGTCCAGCGCGGTGAGCCGGGCGGGCACATGAGCGGCCGGCTGGCCGGCAAGGTCGCGCTGATCTCGGGTACAGCCCGCGGACAGGGCGAGGCGGCGGCCCGGCGCTTTGAGGCTGAGGGGGCGAGGGTCGTGGGCGGCGACGTCCTCACCGACGCCGGCGTGCCGCATCTGGACGTCACCGACGAGGCCTCGGTGCAGGCATGGGTGCAGAGCGCGATCGACGCGTACGGTCGCATCGACATCCTCTACAACAACGCCGGCGCGGTGCGGTTCGGGCGAGTCGATGAGCAGTCCTTCGAGGACTGGCGCTTCACCGTCGCGGCAGAACTCGACTCGGTCTTCCTGGCCTGCAAGCACGCCTGGCCGCATCTGCGCGAGAGCGCCGGGACGATCCTGAACATCGGGTCGACGGCTGGAATGACCGGCTCGATGACCAACCAGCGGGTCGCCCACACCGCGACCAAGGGTGGCGTGATCGCCGTGACCAGGCAGCTCGCGGCTGAGGGCGCGCCGCACGGCATCCGCGCCAACTGCATCAGCCCCGGGATGATCGCGACCCCGGGCGCGCAGGAGAATCTGCTCGCGCCGGACCATCCGATGCGGCGGATCGCGGGCGCGATTCCGCTTGGCCGTCTGGGCACCGCCGAAGATGTGATCGGCGCTGCGGTGTTCCTGTGCAGCGACGAGGCCTCCTACATCACCGGGGCAAACCTGGTGGTGGACGGCGGCTGGTCGGTGGTGCTGCCGGGAGCGGCTCCAGATGTCGAGGCGCCCACTGTGGTCAGGTAGCCGGAGCGGGGCACATATCCGCGAACTTCCCGTTGAACCAAAGGACACACGTATGCCAACCAGGTATCTGAAGGCCCCAAACCCGCCCTCGACGGAGGCGACCGAGGAGCTGCGCAGCCGCGTTTCGGAGATCCTGCGTGACATCGAGAGCGGCGGAATCGATGCGGTGCGCCGCTACTCGCAGGAGTTCGACAACTGGGCTCCCGAGGACTTCGTCGTCTCTGACGCGGAGTTCGAGCGGCTTGCGGCTTCAGTCGATGACGCGATCAAGGAGCACATCGCGTTTGCGCAGAACCAGGTCCGCACGTTCGCGAAGGCGCAGCGTGGGACCCTCAGCGAGCTCGAGGTCGAGGTCGGCAGCGGTGTAACGCTCGGCCACAAGCTGATTCCGGTGAACGCCGTCGGCGCGTACGTGCCGGGTGGCCGCTATCCGATGCTCGCCTCGTCGTTCATGACGGTGCTGGTCGCGAAGGTCGCCGGCGTCAGGCAGGTTGTCGCCTGCGCGCCGCCGCAGCGTGAGAACGGGCATCCATCCGACGATGCTCTACGCGATGCGGACCTCGGGCGCTGATGCGGTGCTGTGTCCTCGGCGGCGTCCAGGGGCTGGCGGCGATGGCGTTTGGTCTGATCGACGGACTCGAGCCGGTCGACATGCTCGTCGGCGCCGGCAACGCGTTTGTGGCCGAGGCCAAGCGCCAGCTGTTCGGGCGGGTCGGCATCGACCTGCTGGCCGGGCCCGACCGAGGTGCTGGTGATCGCTGACGAGACCGCCGATCCGCGGCTGGTCGCGACCGATCTGCTCGGGCAGGCCGAGCACGGCACCGAACTCGCCGGCCGGCTGCATCGCGATCGGTGAGGATCGTCGCGCGCGCGGTTCAGCGCCGCGGTCGAGGACCTGCTGAACACCTTCCCGACGGCCGAAGTCGCCGGGTCAGGCGTGGCGCAATCATGGCTGGATCGCGATCGCCGAGGATGACGAGGAGGCGTCGCGATCGCGGACGACGCGGCCGACGAGCATCTCGAGGTGCAGGTCGCTGAGGAGAAGCTCGACTGGTATCTGCAGCGGCTGACCAACTACGGGTCGCTGTTCCTCGGCGAGCAGGCGACCGTCGCCTACGGCGATAAGGGTGTCGGCACCAACCATGTGCTGCCGACCTCGCGCGCCGCCCGCTATACCGGAGGCCTGTGGGTGGGCAAGTTCCTGAAGACCTGCACCTATCAGCGGCTGACGCCGGAGGGCACCGCGCTGGTCGCGCCGGCGATCGCGGCGATCAGCCACGAGGAGCACTTCGAGGGCCACGCCCTGACCGCCGAGGTGCGGCTGGAGCGCGCTCGCGCAGCTGGCTGACGGCGCGGGGGAGCGAGTCGGAATGAACGCCACGGATGAGCTGACCCGTGGCGGCTGGACGGACGGGTGGCGCTCGTGACCGGCGCCGGCCGCGGGCTCGGACGCGGCTGCGCGGTCGAGCTGGCTCGGGCGGGCGCACAGCGTGGTGCTGGTCTCCCGCACCGAGTCGGAGCTGGCTGACGGTCGCCGCCGGAATTGAGGCCGGCAGGTGGTGTGGCCACGGCCGATGGTTGCAGATGTGACGCGACGAGACGGAGCTCGACCGGCTGATCGAGCGAGGCGGCGGCGCTCGGGGACCTGCGCGTGCTCGTGGCCAGCCGCCGGCACCAACCGGCCCGGTCCGTTGGTCGACTACACGGCCGAAGACTGGGATGCGCTCTTCGACATCAATGTCCGTGCGACGTTCCTGGTCTGCTGAGCGTTCGCCGATGCGCTGCTCGACGGCGGGGGCGCCGGGTCGATCGTGACGATGTCATCACAGATGGGCGTCGGTCGGCTATCCGGGTCGCGTCGCCTATTGCGCGAGCAAGCACGCGGTTAACGGCATGACCAAGGCGATGGCCGTCGAGTGGGCCAGGGAGGGCATCCGTGTCAACGCCGTCGCACCGACGTTCGTCGAGACACCGATGACGGCAACCGATGCTGGCCGACCCGACTTCCGCGAAGAGGTCCTGGAGCGTCGCCTGCCGACCGGCGCGCTCGCGCAGATCGAGGATGTCGCCCGCGCGGTACGTTACCTGGCCTGCGAGGCGTCCTACGAGCGTCACCGGACACATCCTCGCGGTGGACGGTGGCTGGACCGCGTGGTGAGCTGGGCGTCCAGCGGACGGATGACCGCCTGGTTGACTGTGCGTTAGAAGCTTCAACGGCCATGGACTGGAGAATTATGAGCTTTGAGGAACTGGCTGGACCTGGTGTCCGTCGCATCGTGACCGGGCACAACTCGGCCGGGTCGGCGATCCTGGTCGAAGACGAGCGGATACCACGCGGTCGGACTGGCCGAGGACACCGGTCGTGCCGACGCGGCATTCTTCCAGCTGTGGGCCACGAACGAGATGCCCGTATCGCTGACCGAGGACGCAATGCGCTGCGCAACGGCTGGGGAGCATGACTACGGTCATCGGGTCGGGCCGGGGTTCCGTGCTTCGCATCGGCGTCCTTGCGCCCGGCGCGCGCTCGCCGATGCACCGCACCGAGAGCTTGGACTACGGCATCTGCCTGGAGGGTGAATGTGACATGGAGCTCGACGGCGGCGATGTGGTGACTGTGCGTGGGGGCGATGTGGTCGTCCAGCGCGGCACCAACCACGTTTGGCATAACCGATCCGCCCTGCCCTGCCGGTTTGCCTGGATCCTCCTGGATGCGGAGCCTGTGGAGGTCGACGGCCAGCGGCTGGGAGCGAGTTGGGTTCACGCTTCGCAGACGAGGAGACGAAGCGTTGACCGCTCGGAATGATCAGGACGTGATTGATGAGCTCCTCCGGCTTGAACAGCGGCGCTGCGACGCGGTCGCTCACGACGACACCGCCACGCTGCGGGAGCTGCTGGCGCCGACGCTGAAGCACGTCCATACGCGCGGGAACCAGGATTCGCTTGAGAGTTACCTGGCCTATCTCGCGACGCGCGTCGACATTCTCGACGTGCGCCGCCGCGATTTGGAGGTCAGCGTTTACGGCGACTGTGCGGTCATGACGGGTCATCAGACGAACACGGCTCGCCCTCGCGGATCAGACGACGACCCGATCCAGGTTGAGTCACAGGTCATGCAGGTGTGGGTCAGGACGGGCTGATCGCTGGCAGCTGGTCGCGTTCCAGGCCACACCGCTCGGAGGCGCTCCTCCGGCGCTTCCACCAGCTCCGCCGTCCTCCTGACCGCCGACCATCGCGGAGTCGGCTCGCGCTTCGCGTAAGTTAGAGCAGGAGCAGCAGTGGGCGTTCGAGCAGGTCTTTGATGCGCGACAGGAACCGCGCGGCCTCGGCGCCGTAGAGAATCCTGTGATCGCAGGACAGGGTCAGTGTGAGAAGCGCGCGGTCGACTATCCGATCGTCGGAGCGCGCCAGTGTCTGCCGGAGCGAGCCGACCCCGAGGATGGCGGCCTGCGGCGGGTTGATCACAGGCGCGATTGCGGTCATGCCGAACATGCCGAGGTTTGAGACGGTGAACGTTCCACCTTCGAGCTCCGCCGGCGAGATCTGACCGTCTCTCACTCTGCCCGCCAGCCGCCGCGTTTCGTGTGCGATCTCGCCCAGCGATTTGCTCACTGTGTCAAACACGGTCGGCACGACAAGTGCGTCGTCGGTGGTTACGGCAACCCCCACGTTGATGTGATCGTGGAGGACAAAGGCTTCGTCCTGGAAGGAGCCATTGGCCAGCGGAAATTCAGCGAGGGCGATCGCGGCTGCCTTGATGATCAGGTCATTGAGCGACGGCATTCTGTCGGCTTCCACCTCGAGCGACTTCAACTCCGTCCGCAGCGCGACCGCCGAATCCATGACGACCTCGGTCTGAACCTGGAAATGCGGGACTGTCGCCTTGGCCTCGACCATGCGCCGCGCGATCAGTTGCTGCAGTCGGGTGAGGTTCTGACGGCGGGAACCGGAGCCGAGCTGCCCCGGCACTCTCACCGGTGCCGCAGACGCGACCGCGGCCACCGCGGGCCGTAGAGTGGGCAATCCGGGCGCCTCGTCGGGCGTGAGGCCGGCATGTTTGAGCACGTCAGCGCGTGTGATGCGTCCGAGCGGCCCGGTGCCATCTATCTGGTCGAGTGCGACACCATGCGCGGCCGCGACCCGACTCGCTATCGGCGTGGCACGCACGGGACGGTCCTGTCCGCCCGAACCAGCGGTCTCCGTGGGGCCGGCCATTGCTCTCGGCTGGCCGTTCACGGTGGTCGGAGCCGGAGAGTCGTGTGTCTCGGTCGCGGCCTCTGCCTCCGTCGCCGGGTCCGCGTCCGGTGAGGTCGGTTGTGAGGGCTGGCCGCCCGTTCTCCTATGCGAGCGATCGGCGTCCCGACCGGGACCGTGGTCCCTTCCTCGACCACGATCTCGAGGGTGCCGACGTCCTCCGCGGCATAAGTGACGGTCGCCTTGTCGGTTTCGATCTCGAGGATCTCGTCGCCGATCTCAACCTGATCTCCGGAGCTCTTGAGCCAGGTGAGGATCGCGCCCGTGCTCCATCGAGTCCGACAGCTTCGGCATCAAAACGTCAGGCATCGCGGGCGGCCTCCAGCAGATCAATGGCGGCGCCGACGATCGTTTCGGTGTCGATGCCGAAGTGGCGGTACAGATCCTCAACATCGCCGGACTGTCCGAAGTCGTTGACCCCGAGCGATGCGATCGGTGCGCAGCGGATCGCTGAAAGGAACGTCAGCGTGTGCGGATGACCGTCAAGGACGGTGACGATCGGGGCGACTCGATCGGTCGGGAAGAGCTCGTCGAGGATCGCGGCGTCGCCCGCCTGCAGACCCTGGCGCGCCTGCAGGGCTCGGAAGACCAGATCTGCCGAGGTAAGACAGAGAACGTCACACGCGACCTGGGCCGAGGCGAGTGCGTCGGCAGCCGCGATCACCTCGGGCATCAGAGCGCCGACTCCGACCAGCGTGATGTCAGGCGGCCGGTCGGCGGTGCGCAATCTGTATCCGCCCGCCAGAACCTGACGCCGGCGATCTTCGCGGTCTGCGGCGTCGGCGGGGACCGCCGCGAGACGCCTGATCGACCGGGCGCGTCGTCAGCCGGAAATAGGCCGACGTGCCGTCTGGGCGTCCGAGGCGTGAGAGCGCATGGAGCAGCGTCCACTCCAGATCCTGTCCAAATGCGGGTTCCCAGGCGACGCAGCGAGGTTGTTCGAGCCCGACGGACGGTGTGATGATCGACTGGTGTGCGCCGCCCTCAGGTGCGAGCGTCACACCGGAGGGGGTGCCCACGAGGATCGACTGGCCGCCGGCATACATCCCGAAGGACCACGGCTCGAGCGCCCGGTTGACGAACGGGTCGTACATCGTTCCGATCGGCAGCAGTGCCTGCCCGTCGCGTGACCACGTGGCGCCCAGTTCGCTCAGCAGGCCGACGAGGTTGCCTTCGGCGATCCCGAGCTCGATGTGCTGTCCGTGCGCGGTCTGCCGCCAGCGCATCAGCGTGTCGGTGTCATCGGCAAACCAGTCGATCCGGTCTCCCGGATGCCAGATGCCGACCCGGTTGATCCAACCTGCCAGGTTCGTCGAGGAGGCGACATCTGGGCTGACGGTCACGACACGTTCGGCGATCTCAGGCGCACCATGCGCCAGGTCGACGAAGAACCGCCCAAACGCCTGTTGGGTGGAGACGCTGCCGGTGTGTGAGCGGGCCAGCTCGACCGGTGCCGACGGGGCAGACGTGAGCTTCACGGGCTCGCGGCGTAGTCGAGTCCGCCACAGCAGCACAAAGATCGGCTTCGGGGGTGCCATGGGCGAACTGGGCCCACGGATCATCGGCGTCGGCGCCCGTGGCTTCCGCGAGCGCCACCCATTGCTCGGCTGAGAGCAGAGCCGAGTGATTGGCCGGATGGCCCTGGGTCGCCAAGCGCCACGCCTTGATGGTGTAAGCGAAGACGACAGAAGGTCGATCGGTAACGGCGTCGGCGATCCGAAAAGCGTCGAGCAGATCGCCCAGGTCGTGTCCGCCCAGGTCGCGGATCGCGCGGAGGAGCTCATCGTCATCCAGTCCGTGGATCAGCTTGGCCACCTCGCGGGCCCCGCGCCCCGTGCCGGGCAGGCGCGCACGCAGCTCTTCGGGCGCTTGAGCGCAGCAGCCACTGGTACTCCTCGTTGGGCATCTCGTCGATCCGGCGACGCAGCGCCTGACCGCCCGCTCTGTCAAACAACTCACGCAGCCAGCGGCCGTATTTCACCGTGATCGTCTGCCAGCCGGCCGCGTCGAACATCGCGCCGATCCGACCTGCGGCGATGTCCGGAACGATCCGGTCCAGTGACTGTCGATTGAGGTCGACGATCCACAGAACCTCACCAAGATGAGGTACGACCGGGTCGATCAGCGTCTCCCAGATGGCTCCCTCATCGAGTTCGGCATCCCCCAGGAGCGCGACCGCACGGCCGCCTCGCGGGACATCGAAGTGGCCTGCGACATACCTGTGCGCGAGCGCGCTCCAGATCGGTGCGGTGGCGCCGATCCCGACCGACCCGGTCGAAAAGTCGGCAGGCACCGGGTCTTTCAGCCGGCTCGGGTAGCTCTGCAGGCCACCGTATTGGCGCAACGTGCCCAGGTGCTCCGCGTCCAACTGGCCGAGCAGATACTCGATCGCATGCAGCACCGGTGAGGCATGCGGCTTGACCGAGACGCGATCCTCGCGCCGCAAATGCTCAAACCACAGGGCGGTCATGATCGACACCATCGACGCCGAGGAGGCCTGATGTCCGCCCACCTTCACGCCGGAAGTGGTCTGACGAACCTTGTTGGCGTGATGGATGATCGACGTCGCCAGCCAGAGAATCCGATCCTGCACGGCCTCCAACGTCGCCAGCTCCGTCCCCTCGGGCGCTATGGCCATGCCGGGATCCTCGTCGCCGTGGGAGCGGAGATCAAGTCTTCCGTCGCGTATTGCACGACAAACTTTCAGATATAAAAGGCATGTCTTCCGCAGCGTTAGGATTTGAAACCATGGACCGCGCATCGATTGATCCGACCGATCAGGCGATCATCGACGCGTTGACGGCTGACGCGCGCCGTTCAGCCAGCGAGGTGGGGCGATTGGTTGGTCTTTCTCCGCCGGCCGCCAGGCGCCGGATAGACCGGCTTGAGCAGATCGGCCTGATCCGCGGCTATACAGTCGCGCTCGATCACAAGATGGCGGGCGATCAGATCGAGGCTTTCATCGAACTGCGGTTCGCGCCCGGCACACAGGTCGCAGACGTGGACACCGCCGTCACGGACCTGCCAGAGGTCATCGAATCCTTCACCCTCGCCGGTGATCCAGACGCACTTGCCCGCGTCCGTGTCCGCGACCTTGAGCACCTGAAGAGCGTCGTCGATCGCATCCGCCGTGGTCAACGCGGCGGCCCTAAGATCCTCACGACCCGCACCGTCATCGTGCTGGGAAGCACGCGAAATGATGCCGCCCTGTGACCGAGCCGCGCAGGGATACTCTTCGAGCATGCGCACGTCTCCTTCGCCCCGTTGCATCGGACACGCCATTGGCCCCGCCCAGACTCGACAGTCGCTCGACCGCGTCGGTTCCAGTCAGGGACTTCGCCGATCGCCGATTCGGATATGACTTCGCCGATCGCCGATTCGGATATGACTGCAACCGGCAGGGGTGCGGCTGCGTCCAGGACGACGTCGGTACAGCGCACGACCGCGATTCTGCAGGAGCCCGGATCATCACTCATCCTGCGCGAGGCGTTCTTCGGGGTTCGTCGCTTCGACGACTTTCAGCGCAACCTGGCCATCTCTCGTTCGGTTCTAGCGCGGCGACTCAAGTCGTTAGTCAGCAGCGGGATCATGGAGCGACGTCGCTATCAGGAGCGACCCGAACGCTTCGAATACCGCCTGACCGAGTCAGGACTTGAGCTCTACCCGGTCTTCCTTGCGATGAAAGAGTGGGGGGATCGCTGGCTCGGCGATGACGGGCAGAGAGTAGTGCTGCATCACGAGAAATGCGGCCACCTGACGCATCCGCGTATGACTTGCGACCGATGCGGGGAGCCGGTCCGAGCTCGCGAGATGCGCTACGAACTGAAGCGGCAAACGAACGACTAGCGCTGCCTCGCCGAAGTGGAGCAGGCGCTTGCGGCACCTATCCGTCCTGCGGCCAGCGGCGATCCTCGACGCGCTTTGCCTTGAATTCCGTCTTTGGAAGCGTCCCGTACGGCAGGACCTCAATCGACGGACGCAACTCGAGCTGAGCCCGAAACGAGGTCTCCAGCCGACTCACGACTGTTACCTCGTCAACGCCTTGGTGGCGATGCTCGACGACCAGCGTAATTTCGTCGAGCGTTCCGGCTCGACGAGACAACGATCTTGAACTCTTCTCCCAGCTCGGGGATCGAACGGACGACGTCCTCAACGGCGCTTGGGAACAGGGTCACTCCGCGGATGTTGAGCATGTCGTCCGCACGACCGGAAAAGCCCCCCTCACAGACCACATGGGTCCGGCCGCACGCGCAGCCAGCATACGAGAGCGTGGTGTAGTCCCCGACGACGAAGCGGATCTGAGGCGAGGCCTCTGACATCAGGTTCGTTACCACGCTGACGCCGGGCTGACCCTCCGGTACCGGCTTCCAGGTGTTGGATCGAGTGTCTCGAGCACGTGAGTGTCCTCGAGGAAATGCAGGCTCCCGGCGTCACATGTGTAGCCACCGCACGATGGCGCCGCCTCGGTGCAGCCGTAGAACTGGTGAACCTCGGCACCCCAAAGCTCCTCGATACGTCGTCGCGTCGCCGGCGGTGTCGGTTCTCCCATCGCCACCACGATCCGCACCGCCGTCCGCGCCGGATCGACGCCCATGTCGGTCATGACCGCACCGAGGTGCAGGGCATAGGAGGGCGTGCATCCGAGCACCGTCGGCTCCAGGCGATCGATCATCGCGGCTCGGGTCCGCGTGTCCATGCCGCCCACCGGGAGCTGGGGGACAGCCCATCAGTAGCAGCGCATGGTGCAGTCCCCACATCGCCACGTGGGGCCCGTAGCCGAACAGCATCATTCCGACATCGCGGCCGCTGCGGATGCCCATCGCATAAACGGCGCGAGCATTGGCCCAGGCCCACAGCTCGCCGATCGCGCTGGGTGTAGCGAAACGCTCGAGCTGCCGCGGTCGTGCCGCTGGTTTGGAACAGTTGCCAGCCCGATTCCTTCCAGAGCTGATCGTCAACAGCGGTGAAATCGCCCCAGGGCGGATTTGCCGCGAGCGACCGGCTCATGTCCTCCTTGGTAACGACGGGCAGTAGTTGCAGATCGTCGATCGAGCGGATGTCACCTGGCTCAACTCCCGCGTCGGCGAGCTTCTCGGCGTACATCGCCGAGCTGTAGCAGCCATGTACGCCACCGCGGTTGGCAGCTTGTCGGACTGGATCTCACGCAACTGCTCGCGGCTCGACGGTGTCCAGTTCCGGTGACCAGTAGAGCCGGTCACCCGGCGCGGTCAGGTTTCGTCGGTTCCTTTCGATCGCGGCGAGCCACCGCGCTCGCATCTCGTCCAT
This sequence comes from uncultured Conexibacteraceae bacterium, assembly GCA_963785385.1. GTDB lineage: Bacteria > Actinomycetota > Thermoleophilia > Solirubrobacterales > Solirubrobacteraceae > Palsa-465. The sequence goes on from CAWAVA010000017.1 coordinate 34,702, forward strand.
CACCCTCTCCTCTCAGGGCCGCTGCGGAAGTTCAGGCCGTCGGGCTCGAGAGCACCTTGCGGTACTCCTGCGCCGCGCTGCTGATCGGGGTCGGTGCGACTGTGACTCTGATCTCGCACTTGTTCATGTGGCTCGATCCAAGGTGCGCTGCGGGACCCGCCGCCGTCCTCGCCCCAGAGCATCGTCAGCTCGGTGCCAGGCTCGCTGAGCGCCTCATCCACGGATCCGAGCGACATCATCGCCCGCTCGTTGTAGCTGTAGCCGGGATAGGTGCCGAAGCCGACACGGTTGCCGTCGCTGTCCAGCACGGTGTCGTAATGCATTCGCGAGGTGGCGGATACCGGCATATCGATGTGCATCGCGGTCGGCCCATCGCCCAATAGCCGGCCTTGGATGCTGAGTACGTCGTCGGGATGCCAGAGCAGCGTCACCTTGCGGCGGTGCGGTTCGTCGACCATCGCCTCGAGCGCGGAGCGGCCGACGAACTCATGATCGAATTTGATGATGCGGTCATACCCGAGGTCCCAGGGCGTTGCGTAGTAGTCCTCGGGATTCGGAGAGTAGAAGCTGCCCCCGAGCGACATGCGGGCAGCCGAACTCTGCGTGGACAGCCATTCGCGATATGGCCGCAGCCCGGGGCTTGTATAGACCGCCGAGAAGGGCACAGCCCACCAGCCTGACTCGATCACCGTGCTGAAGTAGGCGAGCGAGCCAATACGACGCAAGCCGTGCTTGCCGCCCGCATCGACCAGTGCTGACTTGACGGTGTCACGCTCGTCCCACGGGCCGGACAGCTCCAAGCCGGGTACGCCACCCATGCTGTGGCGCATCGCGTTGACTTCGCAGCCGGCGATCGCCAGGGTGCCGGAGCGGAAGAACTTGATCTCTGGCAGTGGGCCGCCGTGGAGCTCCTCCAGCAGGTGATAGGCGTTCGGCCCTTCGACCTGGTAGCGGTAGACGCCGCGGCGCTTCTGGCTGTTCAGAACCCACATCGGGTCAAGTTCGGCCCTGACGTCGTAGCCACCGGTTTCGGCGTTGAACTGAACCCAGTCGGTGGTCGCGGGGTTGCCGACCAGCAGGAGATCCTGGTCGTCCAGGTAGTAAAGGATTCCGTCGCCGATGATGTGTCCCTCGGGGGAGCAGGCGACGAATTGTTTGGCGGCGCCTGGTTCGAACGTGGCGAAGGAGTTGACCCCGAGGCTCTCAAACAGCTTCACGGACTCGGGTCCGCGAACACGGAGATTGTGCATGTGGTAGCTCTGGTCGTGTAGAGCGACGCCTTGGCGCCAGGAGCTTTGCTCGTCACGCCAGGTCGTGTATTCGAGCCTCACGACATCCGTCGGCATCATCACGCCGAAGACGTTCAGCGCCGTCTTCGGCGGGTTCTTGTAAAGGTGATCAACGATGTTCGGGACGGAGTCCAGAAGTTCCTGTAGCGACTGAGTTGCCATGACCTCTCCTGCGTGTTGGGCAGCGCGGTCCTGCCTCTGGACCTAGCCAGACGACGTAAGTTCTAAAGAAGAACTTACACCAGTCGTCGAGCCAGTCAAGTACGCGCGGCCAGGCGACGATCTACGTCACTAGCGACGGCGCTCGCGCGACTGTGGTGGCCGGCACCTCGAGGATCGCCTGCTGATGCAGCACGCGGCGCAGCCTTCGGCAGCGCGAAAGCAGCCTCTCCTCAGCAACCACAGCGTCGTAACGACGCTCGAGAACAAGCTTGATCAGCGAGCGTTGAGTTGGATGATCCGATAACTTCGTCGTCACCGGCAGCCAGTTGGGTACCCCCTCAACCGCTCGCGTCAGAAGCTCGCAGGCATCCTCGGTGTGTGTCGAGGGCACGTAAGCGCTGCCGCCGCCTAGCGGGCATATCCAGAGGATCAGGGCTCGCTAACTCCAACCTTGGTCGTTCATGGGCGCGGACGAACGGCGATCGTCACACGAGATGATGCACACAGGCGGTCGTTGTCATCCGTGAAATCGATGTCCCATACCCACGTTGTGCGCCCGCGATGTCGAGCGGTCGCGCTCGCGTGAATCGTGCCGGAGGAGATTGGACGCATGAAGCAGGTGTCGTTGGAGCTCCCCATCGCGCCCATCCCGTCTGCCCACACGTTGTGCACGGTGGCCTCGGTGGACAGCATCTCGGCAAATGCTGCATAGGCACCGCCATGAACGATTCCGAACCGCTGGCAGATCCTATCCGCGTAGGGAACCTCGCCACGGGCGGAGCCGTCGCCGAGTTCCAGGACTCTGAAGCCCAGCACCCCATCCAGAGTCCGCGGCCCAGGCACCGGATACACATCCATGATGTCGGGCATCCCAAGCGTTTCCCGTTGCTCGTCCATCCCTCCTCCTCATGTCGCATGGCGCTAAGCGAACGGCACGGTATCAGTTCTCATTCAGAACTAACCGCACGAGTGGGCTAGCTCTTGCCACGAACTGTCCCCTCGATCTGTTCGCGCCTGCGACCGTCGATGACGACCGAGCCGGTTCCGACCGGCCGGATCGCCGATCTCGAACAGCTGCGGGACGATGTCACTCGGCTGCGTCTGGCTACGGCGCCAGCGGTCCTCAGATGGTGTCGTGGGAGTAAAACGTGCCAGAAGGACATCATACGTCAGACATATGCTACCTTTGCTCGCTCATCATCTTGCCCGCCGACGGCTGGGATCCATGGGTCAGCTGATAGACGCACACATTCACTTTTGGGATCCAGGCCTCAGGCGTCATGGGTGGCTGAAGGCGGTTCCCGAGCTGGATAGGCCGCTCGGGCCTGAGGACATCGACTTCGGTGACAGGATCCCCGACGGGTTCGTCTTTGTCGAAGCCGATTGCGCGCCGGCGGAAGCACTGGACGAGGTGCGGTGGGTCAGCTCACTCGCTTCTCGCGGGGCCGCGATCGTCGGCATCGTGGCGAATGTGCCGCTTGACGCTGCAGCCCGCGCCGAGCCTTTGCTGCGTCGCCTCGTCCTGGAGCCGTTGGTCGTTGGTGTCCGGCGTCTGCTTCAGGGCGAGCCCGTGTCGCTACTCGAAAGCCCCGCGCTAATTGAGGGCAACCGGCTGCTGCCGGCCTACGGGCTCACGTCCGATCTGTGTGTGACCTGGGAACAGCTGCCGGCAGTCACAAAGCTGGTGCGAGCCTGTCCGGAGACGAGCTTCGTCCTGGATCACGTTGCCAAGCCGCGAGTGGCCGATCGCGTGTTCGAGCCGTGGCGGGGCGATCTCCACAGGCTCGCCGTCTGCCCTAACGTCGTCTGCAAGCTCTCCGGGTTGGCGACGCTCGCCTCGCCGCGTTCGCGTCGAGGCGACTTCGTCCCGTACCTGACCGAAGCACTGCAGGCGTTCGGTCCAGAGCGGTGCATGTTCGGAAGTGACTGGCCGGTGTCGACCCTGGCCACCACCTATCAGGGCTGGTTGGCCACGGTCTTTTCGGCCGCCGACGAGCTCACACCCTGCGAGCTTGACGGCGTCATGGGTGGAAACGCCGTGCGCGTCTACGGCTTGAAGAAGCCGCACCGTCAAAAGGAGAGCGCATGCTCGTAGCCGAATACGCCGGAAACTCGGATTTCTCTGTAACGGAAAGACCTGCGATGGACCCGGGGCCCGGGCAGGTGCAGATCGCGGTTGCCTACGTGGGCATCTGTGGCACCGATCTGCACGTCAAACACGGCCACATGGACGGTCGCGTCTCGATTCCAGGGCCGATCGGTCACGAGATGTCCGGGGTGATAGCCGCCGTGGGCGAAGGAGTGGCAGGCCTCGACGTCGGTGATGCCGTCACCGTGATGCCGCTGCAGTGGTGCGGCCGCTGCCCAGCATGCCTCGCCGGCAACCGGCACGTGTGCCAGAAGCTCGTGTTCGTGGGTATCGATTCTGCAGGTGCCATGCAGCAGCTGTGGACGGTGGACCAATCGATCGTGGTCCGTCTGCCAGAGGAGGTGCAACTCGATGTTGGTGCGCTGGCAGAGCCGCTTGCGGTGGCGGTCCACGATGTGAGCCGCGGGCGGGTTGTCGCGGGCGAAACCGTCCTCGTTGTCGGTGGCGGCCCGATCGGGCTGCTGATCGCGCTGGTGGCAAGGTCTCGGGAAGCAGACGTTCTGATCTCCGAGCCCAACGCATTCCGGCGAACTCTTGCCGACCGCTTCGGACTGCGCGCGGTTGATCCGACGTCCGCCGACGTGGCTCAGGTCGTGGAGAGCTGGACCGATGGAGCCGGCGTCGACGCCGCGTTCGAGGTGTCCGGTGCACCCCAGGGTCTCATGGCGGCCATCCACGCGCTGCGAGTTCGCGGCCGCCTTGTCGTGGTGGCAATCCACAGCAAGCCCGTGGCCACCGATCTGTTCCGCGTCTTCTGGCGGGAGCTCGAGCTGATCGGCGCCCGCGTGTATGAGCGCGACGACTTCGAGCACGCGGTCGGACTGCTGGCCGCTGGAAGCGTCCCGGCACGCGAGCTGATCTCGCTGGTGGTTCCGCTTGACCACACTGCTGACGCATTCGATGCGCTCGAGAGCGGTGCGGAGGTCGTGAAGGTACTGATCGATGTGAGGGGATGACAGTGCAGCCGACGGAGCCTCAGCACACATCGCCGTTCGATCTTCACGGCAAGCTGGCCGTCGTCACGGGCGTCCGGCGAGGGATCGGGCTGGCGGTTGCCGAAGCGCTCGCCGGTGCGGGCGCGGACATCGTGGGCATCAGCCGACAGCTCGAGCCAGACGGCGGTCGAGCCGGGCGACTCGTTGAAGCGCGCGGCCGCTGCCTGATACCAATCACCGCCGACCTTGGCGACCGTTCCGCCGTACAGGGTTTGCTCGAGCGCCTTGCCGAAATCGGGCGCCCCGTCGACATTCTCATCGGCAACGCCGGCACCATCGTCCGTGAGCCGGCCGGCGCTCACGATGTCGAGCAATGGGATCGGGTGCTCGAGGTGAACCTCACCTCGCAGTTCTTGCTCGCGCAGGCGCTCGGCCCTGAGATGGTGAACCGCGGCTACGGCAAGGTCATCTTCACAGCTTCGATGCTCAGCTTTCAGGGCGGCATCAATGTTGCGTCCTACACCGCGAGCAAGCATGGGGTCGCCGGTCTGACAAAGGCTTTGGCGAATGAATGGGCGCCTTCGGGAGTAAACGTCAACGCGATCGCACCCGGATACATCGCGACCGACAACACCCAGGCGCTGCGTGACGATCCGGTCAGGTCGCAGGCCATCCTCGAGCGAATTCCGGCGGGCCGGTGGGGCGAGGCGACGGACATTGGCTGGGCTGCGGTGTTTCTAGCCTCGCGAGCCTCGGATTATGTGAATGGCACAGTCCTGGCGGTTGATGGCGGCTGGCTGGGGCGCTGAACGCGGTGCCGCATGGAGAGATCGCGTTTCTGCCGAGGAGTGAAGAAGTTCAGTTGCTCCCTTAACGTATGATGTTTCCAATGAGTTCAGCGGTGACTCCATCCGAGCCTGGCAGCCCATTGATCGGCACGCTGCGCGGATCGGCACGGCCCGCAAGGCTGGCCACCGTCGTCGTGGAGGAGTTGGCCGGTGGGATCATCGCCGGTGTCCTGCCTGAGGGGTCTGTGCTTCCAACGGAGTCCGTGCTGTGCGACGAGTTCGGTTTCAGCAGGACCGTTCTGCGAGAAGGGCTGAAGCTCCTGGAAGAGCGAGGGCTTGTACGGGTCGAACAGGGCCGCGGCACAACTGTCCAGGGGCGCGAGCTCTGGAACCTGCTCGATCCAACGGTGCTGCGCATCGCGCTCGAACATGATCCCGACATGCAGCTGTTGGACAACCTGATCACCGTCAGGCGCCTGCTCGAGTCGGAGATGGCACGGGTGGCCGCTTCGCGGCTAAGCGACCAAGAGCTCAGCGAGCTTCGCGACAACATCGAAGGGATGACCGCTGCCGTAGCCGACTATCCCGAGTTCCGACGCCTTGACCAGGCCTTCCACGCACTGGTCATGAAGGCCTCAGGCAATGAGATAGGCAGGACGATCGTTCGCGCCATCCACCAGCACGCGGGATGGACGCCCAGCCTGAACTCTCCCGGTGCGGAGGAATCGCTCGCCCGCACCGTGGCGGCGCACGAGGCCGTTCTCGCGGCTCTCACTGCGCGTGATGGAGAACTCGCCGCACAGCGGATCGCTGAGCACATCGGTTCGGCTTGGGCCGAACGCCGCGCCGGCTGATAACCGGCGCGACCGACGCTCAGCTCTGCGGCGGCCCTGACTCAGGAGTTGCCACCCACGAACCTACCGGCCGTGGAGAGCGCTGGCCGGACTGCGCAGTTCCTGTCCCTGACACGCCGGAGCGTGGAGGGGTGATGGCGCGGGGCACCGTCGGTGAGCGGTGGCTTGCTTGACACGTACACATCAGTCATATTATGATCGCACGTATGACAAGGATCGCAGCGATCGACGTTGAGCTGATCGACCTTCCCCCGGTCACGCCTCGGTTCCATTGGCGCCACGGGCTACTGGGTTCGCACGGCGCGCGCACCACCGGCGTATTCCGAATCACCACCGATGACGGCGCCGTCGGCTGTGCCTACCACGAGTGGAGTGGCCCGATGCTCGCCGACATCACCGATCGCGTTCTGCGGCCTCAGTTCGTGGGTGAGTCGGCCGATAGACGCGAGTGGCTCTGGCATCGCCTCTGGGAGCTCGACCGTACAGAGGAGTTCCCGATATGGCTGTTCGGCGTGGTCGACGTCGCACTCTGGGACCTTGAGGCCCGAACACTGGGCGTTCCTGTGCATCGTCTGCTCGGAACGTTCCGCGAGCGGATTCCCGCTTACGCCTCGACCACCACGTTCTCGTCGGTTGAGGAGTACCTCGACGTGGCCGACCAATGTCGCGAGCTCGGTTTCACGGCGATCAAGCTGCACGCTTGGGGTGACGCTCGGGCCGACGCGGTGCTCTGCCAGGCCGTCCGTGCGCACGTCGGCGATGGCATCGAGCTCATGTATGACGGTTCGGCCGGCTTCGACCTGACCGACGCGATCTACCTCGGACGAGCGCTCGCGGAGGCGGAGTACCGCTGGTACGAGGAGCCGATGCGCGAGTTCAGCGTCACCGCCTACCGGTGGCTCTCGGAACGCGTCGACGTACCGCTGCTCGTCGGTGAGACGTCTGACGGCAACCACCTGAACACCGCCGACTTCATCGCGTCCGGTTGCGCGACCGCGGTGCGTACCAGTGCGAATCATCGCGGCGGCATGACCGGAGCGATGCGGATCGCGCACCTCGCCGATTCGTTTCAGCTGCGCGCCGAGGTCCACGGACCGACCGAAACGGCCGTGCATCTGTGCATGGCGATCCCCAACTGCACCTATTACGAGTCGCTGGTCACCTCAAACCCGGTCGTGCGCGAACCGCGGGTCGGGCCCGATGGCCTGGTGGAGGCACCGACGACGCCCGGAATCGCGCTTCCCGCGTTCGTCCAGGAGCACGGACTCACGGAGGTGTGATCACCGGTCGTCAAACGAAAACGCAGGCTTACCCCGACGCAAACGCGCGCGTCGCAAAGGTCTAGAACGCAACACGAAAGTCGGAGGAGAGAGAATCAATCATGAAGCTTTTCAGCCCCAACAGGAGCTGGCGACCCCGGAGCTTGGGGGCAAGCGCGGCTCTTGCTGCATCAGTTGCCGCGGTGGCGACCGGCACGGCTGCCATTGCGGTGCCGGCGGCGTCGGCGACATCAGCACATAAGGCTTCGGGCGCGCCGCTCGTCGTCTGGTACGACGCGGCGCGTGCAGCCTTCGTCAAGGAGTACAAGGCGACCCATCCACACGCGAACATCAAGTGGGTTCTGTATGACGGCGACAGCAACGGCTCCGGCACGCTGCAGTCGAAGTTCGCGCTCTACAACCGCGTTGGCTGGAAGGCCGGCGTAGCTCCGGATGTCGTGTTCGACGAGGAGAACTACGAGGCGGGGTGGCTCGGCGAGCCGCCGTTCAACGACCTGCTCAACCTCTCGAAGTACATCCCCAAGAAGGTCTGGAGCAAGGATGAGGGCCTTGGGGACTGCCTGATCAATGGCAAGCTTCTGTGCCTGCGCAACGACAACGCCGCCAACGTGCTGTGGGTCAACACGCAAGCTGTGGTCGCAGTTCTTCCCGGGACAGTCGCCTCCGACGACGTGGCAGCAGTACGCCGCTGACGGTCAGTCGCTGGTCAAGAGCCACCCCGGCTACTTCATCGGCGAGTTCGGCCAGCCCTGGGATGCGGAGACCTACCTGTGGGGCAACGAGTGCCCGATCAACGAGGCGATCGGCAATCAGAAGCTCATGGACAACCCTGGTTCCAAGAACTGCACGACGATCGCGAAACTGATCGACTCGGCGCTCCCGGCGTTCACCCACGACGGTCCGTTCACCTCGGCCTGGGTCAAGGACACCGCCGCGCAGCACATGGTCATGGACATCGGCGCGATCTGGCAGGGCGGGGCGATCTACCCGTCAGGTACCAGCTCGGAGGGCCCCGGCACCAACGTGATGGAGGCGTATCCGCCGCCGGTCGCGACCAACGGTGCGCACGTCACAGGCTCGATCGGCGGTGGGCTCTGGATGGTTAGCGCGCACACCAAGCAGCCCAAGGCAGCCGCGGCGCTCGTCCAGTACATGGACACGAGCTCGAAGATCCAGGACAACCCGGCGATCACGCAGGGCCTGCCGGCCTACGCCCCGGATCAGAACGGGTGGCTGAAGTCGCTCAACGGCGTCTTCGCCAATCCCGCAGCGACCGAGGCGGCGATCAAGAAGGCCGCGGCGGAGATCTGGACCGGATGGAGCCCCGTGCCGTGGAGCGTGGAGTCGATCTTCGGCAACACGGTGACCCCGGGCCTGCTCGGCGGCGGCACGTTCTCGTCGGCTCTGACGACGCTCGGCGCGAACATCAAGGCCGCGGCACAGAGCGCCGGCTGGCAGGTCAAGAGCTGACGCACACTGACTCACGTTAGACAGGCAGTAACCAACGCATGACTGTCACTCCGGCACCGGCCGTCCCGAGCGGGTCCTCCTTCTCCCGCTCGGGCGGCCGGGCCGGAAGGACACGTGAGCGACCGCCGGCGGGCGTGTCTCGCACGGCCGGCTACTACTTCGTGGCGCTGTACGTCGGGCTGCTGCTGCTGCTCGGCATCGCGCCCGCCGCCTACGCGATCTACCTGTCGCTGGCCGCCAACGCCGGTGGCGGCTTCGCATCGGCGTTCCACATCGCGTTCACCGACTACCGCTTCTGGCCGGCGTTCGGGCACATCATGGAGTTCATGGCGATCTGGCTGGTCAGCCAGACCGTGCTCGTCGTCGGGCTCGTGCTGATGATGCACAACATGGCCCAGCGCGTCGGCGCGGTGTTCCGCTTCCTGTTCTACATACCCGGCGCGCTCGCCGGCGCGGCCAGCGTGATCGTCTGGCTGTTCATGCTCGATCCGACGGCCAGCCCATTCGCGTTCGTCCTGCACTGGCTCGGTTACGCGGCATTCGACAACACGATCGCCCCGGGCAACCTTGCCGCGATCTTCGCGGTGATGGCGTTCTGGACCGGCGCGGGCGGCTGGATCGTCGTGATGTACGGCGCGCTCAACAACATCCCGCACGAGCTGATCGAGGCGGCCCAGATCGACGGCTCGAACGCCTTCCAGACGGCGTTGCGGATCAAGCTTCCGCTGATCAGGAAGTGGGTCGTGTACATGCTGATGCTGTCGTTCGCCGGCGGCACGCAGCTGTTCGTCGAGCCGACGGTGCTCGGCGGCGCGCGCTCGGCATCGGCGTCAGCAAGTACTGGTCACCGAACCAGCTCGCTTGGTTCGTCGCTTCCGAGTACAACCAGTTCAACGAGGCCGCGGCGATCTCGGTGATGCTGCTCGTGCTCGGCCTGGTCGTCGCGGCGCTGCTCGTCTGGCGCGGACGACTGTTCGAGGTCGACTGATGGCGCTCCCCGGCGATACGCCATCCGCTTCGTCGGGCTCATCATCCTGCTGTTCTTCACGGCGTTCTTCGTCGTGCCGATCATCTGGCTGTTCCTCGCGCCGACCAAGACCGACGGCCAGCTGCTGCAGTCGTCACCGTTCGCGTTCGGCAGCTTCAGCACGCTCGCGCACACGTTCCATCGGGTCGATGACCTACAGCGGCGACAGCCTGCTGATCTGGCTGAAGAACTCCGCGATCTACTCGTTCGGCGGCACCGCGCTCGCGATCGTTGCGGCGATCCCGGCCGGCTACGGGCTGGCGCTCACGCACTTCATCGGCCGCCGGACGCTGCTCTCGATCACGCTGATCGTGATGATCATGCCGGCGACCGCGCTCGTGCTGCCGCTGTTTCTTGAGATGAACAAGCTCGGCCTGTACGGCACGGTGTGGTCGCTGATCCTGCCGTTCGGGTTCTTCCCGTTCGGCGTCTATCTCGCCTACATCTACTTCTCCTCGACGATCCCCAAGGATCTGCTGGCTGCGGCGCGGATCGACGGAGCCAGCGAGTGGGGCGTCTTCCGGCATATCGCGCTGCCGCTCGCGCGCCCGGTCGTCGGGCTCGTCGGGTTCTTCGCGTTCGTCGCGTCCTGGAACAACTTCTTCCTGCCGTTCGTGATGACATACGACAACTCGCAGTACCCGGTGCAGATCGGGCTGCAGCAGCTGATCGGCTCGACGGCGTCGTTCAATCCGGCCAACTTCACGGCGGGAACCTCGGTCGAGGTGCTGCATCGGCCCGACCTGGCGATGGCGGTGATCATCGCGATCGCGCCCGTGCTGATCGTGTTCCTGTTCGCGCAGCGCACGCTCGTGACCGGAATGCTCGCCGGCGCCACAAAGGAGTGAGAGATGGCCTCATTGACCAGGTAACCGCGAGAGCAAGGACAGGTTGTAGCCAATGGCGACCGTTACCTTCGACCAGATCACCAGGGTCTATCCCAAGAGCTCGAAGCCGGCAGTCGACAGGCTGAATCTCGAGATCGGTGACGGCGAGTTCCTGGTTCTCGTCGGGCCGTCCGGCTGCGGGAAGACGACGAGCCTGCGCATGCTGGCCGGGCTCGAGCACGTCGACGAGGGAGCGATCCTGATCGACGAGCAGGACGTGGTGAAGCTCGCGCCGCGCGACCGCGACATCGCGATGGTGTTCCAGAACTACGCGCTCTACCCGCACATGAACGTCGCGCAGAACATGGGCTTCGCGCTGCGACTGGCGAAGGTGCCCAAGCGCGAGATCGACGAGCGCGTGCGCGACGCCGCGAGGATCCTCGACCTCGAGGACTACCTCGACCGCAAGCCGCGCCAGCTGTCCGGCGGCCAGCGCCAGCGCGTCGCGATGGGGCGCGCGATCGTGCGCGAGCCGCGTGTCTTCCTGATGGACGAGCCGCTGTCGAACCTCGACGCGAAGCTGCGCGTCGCGACCCGGGCCGAGATCGCCGCGCTCAGCAGCGGCTCGGCATCACGACGCTCTACGTGACCCACGATCAGGTCGAGGCGATGACGATGGGCGACCGGGTCGCGGTGATGAAGGACGGCGTGCTGCAGCAGTGCGACACGCCGCGCGTGCTTCTACGACGAGCCGGTCAATGCGTTCGTGGCCGGGTTCATCGGCTCACCGCCGATGAACCTGTTCGACGGGATCGTGACCGAGGCGGGGTCAGCGTCGGGTCGACGACTGCTCGAGGCTGGGGACGGATTGCCCGCCGAGCCCGGTCAGCGAGCTGACGGTCGGGCTGCGCCCGGAGGCGCTGGAGCTCGCGGGGCCGGCGAGGGGATCCCGGCGATCGTCAGCCTGGTCGAGGAACTCGGCGCCGAGGCATTCGTCCACGCGAGCATCGACAGCGAGGGACCGTCGCAGCCGATCGCCTCTGCGACCGTCCTCGCCCGGGTCGAGCCACACCTCGCTCCGGCAAAGGGCGAGCGCATCAACCTGCGTCCGAAGCCGCGGGCGATGCTGTTCTTCGAGGTCGACACGGGCGAGCGGATAAGGCCGGAGGTCCGCGTCGGAGGCCTGGTGAGATGGAGGTCGCGGGCCTCGAGGGCGTCGAGTGCGTCGAGTTCGACGGATCGATGCGACGGCTGCCGACGACCCGGCCGACCAGAGCGTGGCAGCGAGTCGAGATGTCGCCGCAGAGCCGACTCGATGCGAAGCGCGCGGGCACTGGCAGAACGCCGCTCGGCTGATCTACGAGCGTGACCTGTGGCTGCCGTAGTCGCCCGACTCGCTTCATGGTCATGAAGCGGAGAGAGATTCGAGGCACGGGCGTACGCTCACGGATTGGGCTTCGGAGGGTCGGCGATCGGAAACCTGTACCGCGCGGTCGATGACGAGACTGCCGCCGCGGCGGTGACAGCCGCCTGGGACGGCGGTATCCGTTACTTCGACACGGCGCCCCACTATGGTCTCGGTCTGTCGGAGCGGCGCCTGGGCAGCGCTCTCCGGGAGAAGCCACGCGACGAGTACGTGGTCTCGACCAAGGTCGGGCGACTGCTGCAGCCAAACCCGCCCCCGACGGGATCGGACCTGGAGGCGGGGGGTTTCGCGGTCGCCGACGACCTGATCCGGGTCCGCGACTACTCGCGCGACGGGGTGCTTCGAAGCATCGAGGCCAGCCTCGAGCGCCTGGGCCTCGATCGCATCGACATCGTCTATGTCCACGATCCGGAGGACCACATGGACGCCGCGATCCGCGAGGCGGTCCCGGCGCTGGTCGAGCTCCGGGACCAGGGAGTGGTCGGGGCGGTCGGCGCCGGCATGAACTTGGTCGAGCCGCTGCGGCGATTCGTGGCCGAGACAGACGTGGACGTGCTCATGGTCGCGGGGCGCTGGACGCTCGTCGATCGGTCGGCCGAGCCGCTGCTGACGATTGTGCGCACGCGAACGTCGCGGTCGTGGTGGCGGCCCCGTTCAACTCGGGCCTGCTCGCCCGACCCAGCCGGCCGACGACGCGAGATTCGACTACGGCCGGCTCCCCAGGACGTGCTGGAGGCAGCCCGAGCCTGTGCTCGCGCATGCGAGCTTCACGGCACTGAACTGCCGGCCGCGGCGATTCAGTTCCCGCTCCGTCACCCGGCCGTGGTCAGCGTCGTGGCCGGCATGAGAACGCCGGACCAGGTGGATCACAACGTCTCGTGGATGAACGCCGAGTCGACGAGCGGCTCTGGGGTGAATTGCCGCCACCCGTCCGCTGACGGGAGCGCGATCGGCTCCCGAGGAGTGACACGAACCCATGCGACCTACGAAAGACCGGATACCTGTTCGTCGCCCCGTACGTGCTGCTGCTGATCGTCGCCGGCATCTATCCGGTGGCTATGCGCTCAACCTCGCGCTGACGTCGTTCACCGCGCACTTCTCGGGCGTCACCAACTTCGTGAAGACGTGGCAGAACCCCGAGTTCCTGCCGGCAATCGGGCACATTGGTCTGTTTCTCGCGATCTGGCTGACCGCGCTGGTCATCTTCGTCGTCGGCCTGTCCCTGATGCTGCACTCGTTGGATCGGCGCGTGAGCGCGGCGATTCCGCTTCGTCTTCTATCTCCCCGCGGCGCTGGCCGGCTCGGCGGGCGTGATGCTCTGGCTGTTCATGCTGCAGCCGGGCATCAGTCCCTGGGACTTCGTTCTGCAGTGGGTCGGGTTCTCGACACTGGGTGACACGCTCGCAAGCGGGCACCTCGCCGTGGTCTTCGCGGTGATCGCCTTCTGGAGCGGCGCCGGGAGCTGGATCGTCGTCATGTACGGGGCACTCGCGACGATCCCGCACGAGGTGCTCGAGCTGGCCAGGCTCGACGGCGCCGGTCCGTGGCGGACTGCGATCACGATCAAGTTGCCGCTGATCAAGAAGTGGATCGGCTACATGCTGCATCGGGCGCGTTCGCGGCGGGGACGCAACTGTTCGCTGAACCCCAGCTGATCAGCCAGGCAACCGGCGGTGTGATCAACCAGACCTGGTCGCCGAACCAGCTCGCCTACAACCTCTCCTTCCATCTCGGCAACTTCAACTACGCCGCGGCGATCTCGCTCGATCTGCTGGCGGTCGCGCTGATCTCCGCCGTCGTGATCCTGCGGCGCTCGGGGCTGTTCGCGGTCGACCACTGATGCGAGCTGCCGACATCGTCACAGGCGCCCGTCGGCGGGGCAGCTGTCATGTATCTGCTCCTGTCGATCATGGCGGCGTTCTTCGCGGTGCCGATCGTGTGGGCCGTGATCGAGGCTGTGGGCGTCACGGCGGTGCGCTGGCTGCTGAACTCAGTGCTCTACTCGACCGCCGGTGTGGTGATCGCGGTCGCCCTGTGCGTTCCCGCCGGCTATGGCCTGGCGACGCATGACTTTCCTGGTCGGCGCCCCCTCTTGCTCCTCACGATTCTCGTGATGCTGGTCCCGCCCAACGCGCTCGTGCTGCCGCTGTTCCTCGAAGCCAACGCGGCGCATCTCTTGACCAATC
>CAWAVA010000018.1:0-15658 GCA_963785385.1 uncultured Conexibacteraceae bacterium
AAGGCGGCTCCAATCAGTAGATGTGCTCGGCCGTCTCAGGCGCAACGACCCAGCTGTGCTTGCGCTCTTCCCAGACCGAGCGGCTCGGCTCCGGGCAGCTCGGGTCGGCGAACGCGCCCACAGCGACGGCGACCATGTCCGGGTTCTCGTCGCCGGTGTAGTACACGGTCGATCCACAGTGCGGGCAGAAGTGAAAGCGCCGCTCCGTCGCTTCCTCGTCGGCGTATCGAACGTACTCGCTCCGGTCGCCGCTGATCCGCACGTTCTCCGTCAGGCAGCGCGCCTGGTAGCCGTAGGAGCTGCCGGTGCGCCGCTGGCAGGCGAGGCAGTGACAGATGGACACGTGCACCGGATCGCCGGTCGCCACGACACGTACTTGGCCGCAGCTGCATGAGGCCTCACGCTCGCTCACGGCCCACACCGTACCAATGGCCTCTGCGCTGGGTTAGGGGGCCTCTTGGGTCACGAGGACGACGAGCTTCCGAGGTCCGTGCACGCCCTCGACGCGTTGCAGCTCGATGTCAGAGGTCGCCGATGGTCCCGAGATGAGCGTCACGGGACGGCGGTCTGTGCGGACAATCTCGGCAATCCGGGCGATCGCCTCCGGGACCGTCCCGACAACCTGATTTCCGTCGACCACGCAGATGTGAAGGTCCGGAATGAGGCTCAGGAGGCGGCGGCCCTCGTGCGGGCCGGCGGTAAGCGCGATCGTTCCGGTCTCGGCGATCGCGACCGTGCAGGCCGTGATGGCGCCGTCGAGCTCGTCGAGCTCGGCTGGTGCCAGCGACTGGTCCGGGATCAGCTCGAGCTCTGGCGGGCGCCAGTCGTTCAGGAGCTCGGACGGGATGACCAGGCGCCGGGCGCCGTGGCGCGCGGCCGCCGCCATGATCGCGTCGTGTAGGCGGGCGGGGTCGATATGTTCGACCTCGGCCTTGTAGTCGCCGACGCGCTGACAGAAGAGCGCGACCAGCGCGTCGTGTGGACGCCCATCCGTGCGGTGGTAGTCGCGTGGGATCGTCGGCGGGATCGCGCCGTCCTTCGCAGCGCGGACGCGAGCGAGGATCTCCTCCCTGGCGCTGCTCATGTCCGCTCCTTCTGCGGCGGTCTGCTCGGCGACGAAGCTGGCCGGCGCGATCGGCTTCAGATCGCGCGTGCGTGTCCACGCGGACAGCGGCCGTGGCAGCCGCCGGATCAGCCCCGACCGGACCAGCGGGCGCTGCAGGATCCGAGCGAGCCGCTGCGCGGTGCGCATCCGGCTTGCCCGCCCGAACACCCAGGCCATCGCTCGCATCGCCAACCGCTCGCCGGGTTTGCCGGTCGCATCGACGGCCTGCTCACGCAGGTGCAACAGCACCCGCGGGATGTCGATCTTGACCGGGCATGCGTCGTAACAGGCGCCGCACAGACTCGACGCGAACGGCAACGAAGGGGCGTTCTCGATGCCGATCAGTTGCGGGGTGAGGATCGCGCCGATCGGTCCGGGATACACAGAACCGTAGGCGTGCCCGCCCGTGCGCGAATACACCGGGCAGACGTTCAGGCAGGCGCTGCAGCGGATGCAGTGCAGAGCCTCGCGTCCGACCTCGTCGGCCAGCACGCGGGTGCGGCCGTTGTCGAGCAGAACCACGTGCATTTCCTGCGGGCCGTCGCCCTCGGTCACGCCGGTCCAAAGTGATGTGTAGGGGTTCATGCGCTCACCGGTTGAGGAACGGGGCAACAGCTGCAGGAAGACCTCCAGGTCGGCGAAGCTCGGAACGAGCTTCTCGATGCCGATGATCGAGACCAGTACCGGCGGCAGCGTCGTGCACATGCGGCCGTTGCCCTCGGACTCGACGACGCAGAGCGTGCCGGTCTGCGCGACCCCGAAGTTCGCGCCGCTGACGCCGACCTTGGCGTCCAGAAACCGGTCACGCAGGTACAGGCGCGCGGCCTCCGCGAGAACGGCGGGATCGTCGGACTCGATCCCGGGGGCGATCGTGCGGGCGAAGAGGTCACGGATCTCGGTGCGGTTGCGATGGATCGCCGGCACCAGGATGTGCGATGACCAGTCGCCGTCGAGTTGCAGGATCAGCTCCGCGAAGTCGGTCTCGAGCGCGTGAATGCCCTGCTTGCCCAACTCACTGTTGAGCTCGATCTCGTCGGTCGTCAGCGACTTGACCTTCACGACCTCGGTCGCGCCGTGCGCTCGCGCCACCCCGGCGACCACCGCACAGGCCTCAGCACCGTCGCGGGCCCAGTGAACGGTTGCGCCGCTGGCCGTGACTGCCTGCTCGAACTGCACGAGATAGGTGTCGAGGTTGGCCATCACCTCCGCCTTGATCGCGCTGCCCGCGTCGCGCAGCAGCTCCCAGTCAGGCAGCTCCCCAACGATCTGCGCCCGCTTGGCGCGGATCGCGCCGGTTGCGTTGCCCAGGTTCGTGCGCAGCTGGGCGTTGCGCAGTTCGTGGCCGGCAGCCTCGGGAAAGCTCTCGCTCGGGACTCTCATCGGCTCGCCAGTATCTCTGCCAGGTGGACCGCCCGAACCCGGTCGCCGCGACGCGAGAGCCCGCCGCCGATCTGCAGCAGACAGGAACCGTCAACGGCCGTGCAGACATCCGCCCCCGTTGACTCGATCGCACCGCATTTGTCGGCCAGGATCGCGCTCGAGGTCTCAGCGTTCTTGACCGAGAACGTGCCACCGAAGCCGCAGCACTCGGTCTGATCCGGCAGTTCGAGCAGCTCCAGGCCCTTGACGTTGCGCAGCAGCCGCAGCGGCGCGTCGCCGATCCGCGTCACCCGCAGCGAATGGCACGTCGGGTGATAGGTCACACGGTGCGCGTAGGTGGCACCGACGTCCTCCACGCCGAGCCGATGAACCAGGAACTCGGAGAGCTCCATCGTCGCCTTCAGCACCGGATGGTCGATCCCCAAAAGCTGCCCGTAGAGCACCCTGACCGCGCCAACGCACGAGGACGATGGCGAGACCACCGCATCGAAGTCGCCGAAGGCCGCCACGAAACGCGCCGCCAGCGGAATCGCCTCCCGCCGATAGCCGGAGTTCATGTGCATCTGGCCGCAGCACGTCTGCTCACCGGGCACAACCACCTCGTGCCCCAGACGCTCCAGGACCGTCACGGTCGCGCGCGCAGCCTCGGGAAACATCGTGTCAGCGACACAGGTTGCGAACAGCCCGATCCTCACGGCGCCGGAGTTTGACGCATTTGTCGCGCAATTACGAACGGCTTTCGATTGCCTTCGTTAGTGCTTTGAAGCTTCCGTTTGACTTTCGAATAGGTTCGGAGTTAGATTTCGTCGCGGATGGAGGAGAGAGAGGTAGTACCGAACTTTTCCCAGCAGGAGCGCCTGGATGAGGTGTTGCGCCTGCTCGAGGACCGCGATTCCGTACAGGTTGCGGAACTTGCGGATCGGTTTTCGATTTCCGAGGTAACCGTGCGCAGCGACCTCAGCACGCTGGCGAAGCAGGGCCTCGTGTCCCGGGTGCGCGGCGGGGTTCGTGCCATACCCCAGGGCAACGCCGAGGTCGGCTTCGATCTCCGCCTGCGACTCGAGGTTGAGAAGAAGCGTGCGATCGCCCGTGCCGCCGCAGCGATGGTCGAGGAGGGCGATGCGGTCGCGCTCGACTCCAGCACGACCGCCTACTACCTCGCCCTCGAGCTGCGCGCCAAGCGCGAGCTCGTAGTGGTCACCAACGGCCTGCTCGTCGCGACCGCCCTGGCCGACGCGCCCGGGATCACCGTGCTGGTCACCGGCGGCGTGCTGCGGCTCTCCGCGATGTCACTGGTCGGCGACCTCGGGACCGATGTGCTTCGCACGACACGCATCAACAAAGGCTTCCTCGGTGCGCGCGGGATCAGCCTCGAGCGCGGCCTGATGGACCTGAGCCCGGACGAGGTACGCATCAAGCAGGAGATGGCCGATGCCTGTGAGCAGGTGTACGGCATCTTCGACGGCAGCAAGTGGCATCGCAGCGCGCTGCTCGCCTTCGTGATGGCCGAAGATCTCTCGGGAATCCTCACCGATTCCAGCGCCCCAACAGCCGAGGTCGAGGCGTGGCGCGAGGCCGGCGTGGAGGTGACGCTCGTTGACCCCGGCCCCCGCGAGCCGCTACCAGTCCGGCCCCGCGATCTGCGACGCGCCGTTCGAAACGATGGGGTCGTCGGCTGATGAGCAGCAACGCCGAACATGCTGGCGGGGCCGAGGTGACCGGCCCGACGGGCCCCGTGTTGGCCGTTTCGCACGTGACCAAGTCGTTCGGAGCGGTGGCCGCCATCAGCGACGCGTCGATCGAGCTGTTCGCCGGCGAGGCCCATGCGCTCGTCGGTGAGAACGGAGCCGGCAAGTCGACGCTCGTCAAGATGCTCGCCGGCGTGCACCAGCCGGACAGCGGAACGCTGACGATCGACGGGGCCTCCGTGGTCCTGGGCAGTCCCGCCGCGGCGCGCGATGCCGGCGTTGCGGTGATCTACCAGGAGCCGACGATGTTCCCGGACCTCGACGTGGCGGAGAACATCTTCATGGGCCGCATGCCGACGCAGGGCGCTTGGCCGGCTCGACCGCGAGAGCATGCGGGAGCAGGTCGTCGCCGTGCTGGAGATGCTCGACGTCAGGCTCGATCCGCGGCGCGCGGCCCGCGGCCTCTCGATCGCCGATCAGCAGATCGTCGAGATCGCCAAGGCGCTCACGCTCGACGCGCGCGTCCTCGTGATGGACGAGCCGACCGCGGCGCTCTCGGCCGCCGAGGTCGAGCGGCTCGTACGCGTGATCGAGGCGCTGCGCGACGCGCGGCGCCGCGATCCTGTTCATCTCCCACCGGCTGGAAGAGGTCTTCAGCGATCTGCCAGCGCGTCACCGTGATGCGTGACGGCCGCTCGGTGATGTCGAAGCCGGCGGCCGGCCTGACCAGCGACGAGCTCGTGCGAGCGATGGTCGGCCGCGACATCGAGCAGCGGCGGGTCGCTCGACCGCGGCTCCGTCGGCGACGTGGTCCTCTCGGTCAAACGCCTGACCCGTGAGGGCAAGTTCGTCGACATCAGCTTCGAGCTCCGGGCCGGGGAGATCGTCGGACTCGCCGGCCTTGTCGGCGCCGGGCGTACCGAGATCGCAGAGGCGATCTTCGGCATCGACCGCTACGACGCCGGCTCCGTCGAGCTCGCCGGGCAGCCGCTCAAGAACGGGTCGCCGACCGCGGCGATGCGCGCCGGGATGGCGCTCGTGCCCGAGGACCGGCGCCAGCACGGACTCGTGATGGACGAGTCGATCGAGCACAACGTCGTGCTCGCCTCGCTCGCCAGCGATCACGCGCCGCGGCCTGACTCGCAGCCGGCGTCTCACGTGAGACCGCGACCTCCTGGCTCGAGCGGCTGCAGGTCAAGTACGGGCGCCTGTCTGACAGCGTCTCGACGCTCTCCGGCGGCAACCAGCAGAAGGTCGTGCTCGCCAAGTGGCTGAGCCGCAAGCCGCGCGTGATCATCGTCGACGAGCCCACGCGCGGGATCGACGTCGGGAACCAAGGCGGAGGTGCACCGTCTGCTCGAGGACCTCGCCGCGCGAGGGCGTCGCCGTGCTGGTGATCTCCTCGGAGCTTCCCGAGGTGCTGCTGCTCGCCGACCGCATTCTCGTGATCCGCGAGGGGCGGCTGGTCGAGGAGATCCCGCGGGCGGACGCGACCGAGGAGAACGTCGATCGCTGCGGCCGCCGGCGCCTACACGGAGAGCGCGGCATGACCGCCACCGACACTGAGATCGTCACGCACGAGGCCCCGGCGGCGCAGGAGCACCGGCTCGCTGCCACGATCGCGCGCTTCCGCCCGGCCGTGATCGCGCGTCGTGATCCTCGTGATCTTCGGGCTGACGACGATCCGCAACTCCGACTTCGCGAGCGGCTCGAGCATCCAGGCGATCCTCTCGATCGCGGCGATCTACATGCTGCTGGCGGTCGGCGAGGCGATGGTGATCATCACCCGCAACGTCGATCTGTCGGTCGGCTCGACGCTCGGGCTCTCGGCGTTCACGGTCGGCGAGATGTTCACCCACAACCCGCACATCTCGATCGTGCTCGCCTTCGTCGTCGGCATCGGCGTCGGCGCGGCGTG
This sequence comes from uncultured Conexibacteraceae bacterium, assembly GCA_963785385.1. Classification (GTDB taxonomy): domain Bacteria; phylum Actinomycetota; class Thermoleophilia; order Solirubrobacterales; family Solirubrobacteraceae; genus Palsa-465. The sequence goes on from CAWAVA010000018.1 coordinate 6,092, forward strand.
CGGCGCGATCATCGGCGCTGATCACGACGCTGATCCGGGTCCCCAGCCTGGTCGTGACGCTTGCCGCGCTGTACATCATCCGCGGCTTCGTCAACATCATCGGCACCGGCGTACAGATCGAGCCGAGCGTCTTCCCGCACGGGCTTCGTCTCGCTCGGCTACTCGACGATCATCGGCATCCCCTGGCTGTTCGTGATCGTCGTGGTGATCGCGCTCGATCGCCGCCGTACTGGATGTACGCGTTCCCGGCCGGCCGCGAGCTCTACGCGATCGGCTCGAACCCCAACGCCGCCGGGCTCGCAGGCATCCGCACGACCTGCGCGTGTCTTCACCGTGTTCGTGATCAGCGGCGCGCTGGCCGGACTCGGCGGCGTGCTGTTCGACGCTCAGGTCGCGACCGTCAACTCGACGGCCGGCACCGGCTACGAGCTGATCGTCATCACCGCCGTCGTCGTCGGTGGTGTGGCGATCTTCGGCGGCAGCGGCAGCGTGATCGGAGCCGTGCTCGGCGCGATCCTGCTGCAGACGATCAACCAGGCGCTCGTCGCGGCGCGGATCTCGTCTTTCTGGGACCAGGCCATCGCGGGCGCGCTGCTGCTGGCCGCGATCTCCTTCGACAGGCTGCTGGCCGTCCGCGCGGCACGGGCGCTGGTGGCCAAGAAGGGCGTGAGCTATGTCGAGTGAGAATCGCCCGCATCGGCTCGCACGCGCCGCCCGCTGAGCTCCGCTGCTGCGCTGGGAGTCGGCGCTGGTCCTGATCCTGATCGCGGTCGTGCTCTTCGGCGTCGCCGAGAACTCGGAGTTCTGGTCGTCGCACCACGATCTTCTTCGGCGGCCTCGACATCGGCCAGGTGGCGATCATGGCGCTGCCGATGACGATGATCGTCCTCACGGGTGAGATCGACCTGTCGGTCGCGTCGATGCTCGGCCTCGGCGCGTCCGTCTTCGGCTACGCCTTCGCACACCACACCGGAGTCGTCGGCGCGATGGCGATCGCCCTGGCGGTCGGCGCGCTCGGCGGTTCACTCAACGGCTTCCTCGTCGCGCAGCTCGGGCTGCCGTCGATCGCCGTCACGATCGGAACCCTGACGATGTTCAGGGGGATCGCCGAGGTGGTCCTCGGGCAGAACGAGGTGACCGGCTTCCCGACGTCGCTGACGAACATCGGGATCGAGCCCGATCTTCCTGCACATCGCCTACCCGTTCTTCTTCTTCGTGGTGCTGGCGGCGATCTACGGGGTGGTCGTCCACAAGACGGCGTTCGGTCGTTCGCTGTTCGCGATCGGCCTGAACACGGAGGCGGCGTTCTTCTCCGGGATCCGCGTCAAGCGGACGAAGTTCATGCTCTACGTCGATCTCGGGAGTGGTCTGCGCCGCCACCGGGATCATCTACTCGCTTCAGTCCGCCTCGTCGATCTACACCGCCGGCACCGGTCTCGAGCTGAACGTCGTCGCCGTGGTTCTGTTCGGCGGCGTCTCGATCTTCGGCGGACGCGGCTCGGTGCTCGGCGTCGTCCTGTCGGTGGTGATCGTCGGCCTCACCGAGGTCGCGTTCACGCTGATCAACATCAGCTCACAGGATCAGCAGGTGATCTTCGGCGGGCTGCTGCTGCTGAGCGTCGTCGTCCCCAACGCCGGCGAGATCTACCGGCGGGTGCGCGGGCGCGTTCGCCGCGTCGAGCACTCCGGTGAGCGCCGGGGGCGGCTTATGAGACTGCCACGAGCTGCTGCGGCTTCGTCGCAGCGTGAAGCAGAGGTGGATGCGCGCGTGCGCATCCACCGTCCGGGAGGAATAGGTCAACAACAATGGAGGAGAGGGACAGTGAAGTTTCATCGAATCAGGCGGGCACGCGGGCGCTCATCGGCCTCGCGGTCTGTGTCTGCTTGCCGCTGGTGGCAGTCGCCGTCGCGGCCACCAGTCACAGACATCAAGAAGGGTCTGCTGGTCTACGCGATCCCGAAGGACACGACCAACCCGTACGAGGTGATCGCGGACAACGGCATCAAGACGGCCGATCAGCGCGCTCGGCGGCAAGGTGGTGGTGAGCAGCGGCACGCACGGACACCGCCGCCGCGCAGGAGCCGTCGATCGAGGCGGCCATCCAGGCCCACGCCAACGCGATCATCATCGCCGGAAACGACCCGACGGCGCTCTGCCCCGACCTGGCCCAGGCTCAGGCGGCAGGCATCACCGTGGTCTCCTTCGACTCGGACGTCACCTGCCCGAACCACCTGTTCATCAACCAGGCCAACACCCAGCAGATCGGCACCAGTGAGGTCGACCTGCTCGGCAAGGAGATCGGCTACAAGGGCCAGATCGCGATCCTCTCCGCCGAGTCGACCGCGACGAACCAGAACTCCTGGATCAAGTACATGAAGCAGGAGCTCAAGAAGCCGAAGTACAAGAACATGAAGCTCGTCAAGATCGTCTACGGCAACGACGATCCGGCGACGTCGCTGACGGTGCTTCAGGGCCTGCTCTCGGCCTATCCCGACCTCGCGCGGCATCATCTCGCCGACCACCGTCGGCATCTCGACCGCGGCCCAGTACCTCGACACCCACAAGTCGCTGCTCAAGCACCTGACCCTGACCGGGCTCGGGCTGCCGTCGCAGATGAAGAAGTACGTGCTGGACGGCACCGTCAAGGAGTTCGAGCTGTGGAATCCGGGCAACCTCGGCTACCTCGCCGGCTACGCGGCCGCCAACCTGGCCTCGGGCGTGAAGCTCAAGGCCGGCTCCGACGTTCACGGCCGGGAAGCTCGGGCAAGTACAAGATCCTGCCGCCCGGCGGCGGGTACCGGCCTGTCCGTGGTCCTCGGACCGCCGACGGTGTTCAACAAGGCCAACGTCCGGAAGTTCAACTTCTAGACGACGACCGTGACCATCGGCTCCCCGGACCCGGACCGGGGAGCCGCCGGTCCGCGCTTTTCATCGTGACGAGCACGCCAACCACTGACCCGATCAGCCGACACAGCCATCCCATGGCACCGCTCGTACCGGGCGCGCGCCGTCGCGACCCGTCGTCGGGCTCGTGGCCGGCGGTCTCGGCGCCTACTGGCCGCAGTTCCCGGAGCTGCTGCCGACGCTCCAGCCGCTCCGCGCAGATCGTCAGCGAGCGCCTGCGGAGCTTCGACGCCGAGATCGTCGACGTCGGATTCATCTCGGACGCGACCGAGGCAGCCGCCGCCGCCGAGAAGCTGCGCGTCGCGGGCTGCGACCTCGTCGTCATGTTCCTCGACGACCTACATGACGTCGAGCATGGTCGTGCCGATCGGCCAGCGCGCCGGCGCGCCGCGTTCTGCTGCTGAACCTCCAGCCGACCGAGTCGATGGATCACGCGAACTTCGATACCGGCAAGTGGCTCGCCTACTGCGGCGCCTGCCCGCTGCCGGAGGTCGCAAACGCCTTCGAGCGCTGCGGCATCCCGTTCCGCTCGGTCTCCGGATACCTCAGCGACGAACGCGCCTGGGCGCGGATCGGCGCCTGGGTCCGCGCCGCCGCCGTCAGCCGCGTGCTGCGCACGGGCCGCCACGGCCTGATGGGCCATCTCTATCCCGGGATGCTCGACGTGGCGACCGACGTCACGCTCGTGCCCGGCCCACCTCGGCGGTCACGTGGAGATCCTCGAGTTCGATGATCTGCGCGTCCGCGTGGCGAAGGTCAGCGACGACGCCGTCGCGCGCGCAGCTCGAGCAGGTGCGCGCGATGTTCGACCTCGACGAGTCGGTCGACGCGGACGACCTGGACTGGGCGGCGCGGGTCGCGGTCGGGCTGAGCGAACTGGTCAGCGACTTCGAGCTCGACTCGCTCGCGTATTACCACCGTGGGCTCGAGGGCGAGCTGCACGAGCGTCTCGGCGCCGGAATGATCCTCGGCGCCTCGCTGCTCACCGCCGCCCACGTTCCCGCCTGCGGCGAGTACGAGCTGCGCGCGTCACTCGCGATGCTGATCATGGACCGGCTCGGCGCCGGTGGCTCGTTCACGGAGATCCAGGCGCTGAACTTCACCGACGACGTCGTCGAGATGGGCCACGACGGCCCGGCGCACGTCGGCATCAGTGAGCGGCGCCCGCTGCTGCGCGGCCTCGGCGTCTACCACGGCAAGCGCGGCTACGGCGTCTCGGTCGAGTTCGATGTCGCCCACGGTCCGGTCACGGCGCTGGGTCTGACGCAGATGCGAGACGGCCGCTACCGGATGGTCGTCTCCGAGGGAACGGTGGTGGCCGGCCCGCTGCTCGAGATCGGCAACACGACGTCGCGCGTCGACTTCGGACGCGACCCCGGCGAGTGGTGCGACGCGTGGAGCGCCACCGCGGTCAACCACCACTGGGCGCTGGGGACCGGTCACCGCCTGGCCGAGCTGCGCGCCGTCAGCGATCTGCTGGACATCGAGCTGGTGAGCGTATGAGCGAGCGGGTCTGCTTCGTCATGCGCGTCCGCCAGGAGGCGCTGGAGGAGTACACGCGCCGCCACGCCGAGGTCTGGCCGGAGATGCGCGTCGGCGCTGAGCGAGGCCGGCTGGCGCAACTATTCGCTGTACTCGACCGGCGACGGCACGATCATCGCGCTACTGCGAGGTCGATGACTTCCAGGCCGCGCTCGAGGCGATGCAGGACAAGGACGTCAATACGCGCTGGCAGGCGGAGATGGCGCCGATGTTCGAGGTGCAGGCCGCGCCCGACGCGACGCTCGAGCGGCTGCAGGAGATCTTCCACCTTGACTGACGCGACCCCCACATTCGCGGCAGCCGATCTCGGTGCCGAGTCGGGGCGGGTGATCGTCGGGAGGCTGAGCGGTGAGCACCTGATTCTCGAGGAGGTGCACCGGTTCGCCAACACGCCCGTCTCGCTGCCCGACGGCCTGCATTGGAACACGGTTGTCCCTGTTCGAGCAGATCCGCGCCGGGCTCAGCAGGGCCGTTGCGACCCACGGCAGGCTCGACGGGATCGGGATCGACACCTGGGGCGTCGACTACGGGCTGCTCGATGGCAAGCTTCGCCTGCTCGGGATCCCCTACCACTACCGAGACACCCGAACCGTGGGGATGATCGAGCTCGCCGACGCAGCGGCTCCCGAGCGAGCAGCGCTACGCCCGCACCGGGATCGCAGACGATGCCGATCAACACCGTCTTCCAGTTGCTCGCGGAGCGCGATCGCCCGCCGCTTCAGGCCGCCGAGCACATCGCGCTGATTCCCGATCTGCTCGGGCTCTGGCTGACCGGAACGCTCGCCAACGAGGCAACGATCGCCTCCACCACGGGGTTGCTGGACGCCGAAGACCGGTGGCTGGGCCCGCGACACGGCTGAGGCGCTTGGGATTCCGACGCGGATCTTTCAGGGGGAGACGGTCGAGCCCGGCACTTTCCTCGGGACATGTGCATGCTCGGGTCGACGGGGCTCGCCGGCTTGCCGGTCTGGAACGTCGCTGCCCACGACACCGCCTCCGCGTTCGTCGCGGCCCCCGTCGCCTCGCCCAATTCGGCGATCCTCTCCTCTGGGACGTGGTCGCTGCTGGGCGTGGAGGTCGACACGCCGGTGCTCGAGCGGCGGCGCGGCGGCTTTCAACCTGACAAACGAGCGGGGGATCGACGGCTCGATCCGGCTGCTGCGCAACGTCATGGGTCTGTGGCTGCTGCAGGAATGTCGGCGGCACTGGTCACAGCTCGGCCTTGAACTCGATTACGCAGAGCTCGAGCGGCTGGCGAGCAGCCCGAGCGACGACGGTCCGCTGTTCGATCCCGATCACCCCGACCTGCTGCGCCGCGGCGACATGCCGTCGCGGATCGCGCGCCTGTGCGAGGAAGCGGGCGAGCGAGCGCCCCAGGACCAGGGCAGTTCGTACGCGCGATCCTGACCTCGCTGGCGTGCAAGTACAACCTCGTGCTGCGAGCGCCTGGAGCTCGCTACCGGCCGCCGGTTCGAAGCGATCCACGTGATCGGCGGGGGCACCCGCAACCGCGTGCTCTGCCAGCTGACCGCCGACGTGACCGGCCTTGCCGGTTGTCGCCGGTCCGGTCGAGGCCACCGCCCTCGGCAACATCCTCGTGCAGGCGCGTGCGGCAGGCCACCTCGGCTCACTGCTCGCAGATGCGTCAGGTCGTGTCGTCGGCCTGCAAGCTCGAGCGTTACGAGCCCTGCGCGGACAACCGCGGCGCCGCGATCTACGAGCGCTTTCTGGCAGTCACCGGACTCAATCTCTCATCTCAGGAACCGACCCTCGCATAGATATGACACCCCAGGAACAGACACTCGAGCAGGCGCTCTCAGGAGCTCAGCATCGAAACCCCCTCCTGGGGCTACGGCGACTCCGGCACTCGCTTTGCCGTGTTCCCACAGCCGGGTCGGCCCCGCGACGTGTTCGAGAAGCTCGAGGACGCGGCAGAGGTACACCGCCTGACGGGCTCGGCTCCGAGCGTGGCGCTGCACTTCCCGTGGGACGCCGTCGACGACTACGCGGCTCTGCGCGCCCATGCCGTTGACCTCGGGCTGGGGATCGGAGCGGTCAACCCGAACCTGTTCCAGGATCCGATGTACAAGCTCGGCTCGATCACCCACCCGGACCCCGAGGTCCGTCGGTCCGCGACCGATCATCTGCTGGAGTGCGTGGAGATCGCCTCCGAGCTCGGCTCGACGGCCCAGTCGCTGTGGCTCGCCGACGGCACCAACTACGCCGGCCAGGACAACCTGATCGACGCGCCGCGGTCGACTGCTCGAATGCCTGCGCGAGCTGTACGCCGCGCTGCCCGACGATCAGGAGCTGCTGGTCGAGTACAAGCCGTTCGAGCCGGCGTTCTACGCGACCGACATCGCCGACTGGGGCTCGGCGACGCTGATCTGCCAGGACCTCGGCGACGCGAGCCCGGGTGCTCGTCGATTTCGGCCACCACCTGCACGGCACCAACGTCGAGCAGATCGTTGCGATGCTGGCCGAGCATCGGCCGGCTGGGCGGCTTTCACTTCAACAACCGCAAGTACGCAGACGACGACCTGATCGTCGGCTCGACCAACCCGTTCGAGCTGTTCCTCATCTTCTGCGAGCTGCTCGGCATCCGGGCACGCCGCTGCCACGGCTGACGATCGATCAGTCCCACAACGTCGAGAACAAGGTCGAGGCGATGCTGCTCAGCGTCGTCAACCTGCAGGAGGCGTACGCCAAGGCGCTGCTCGTCGATCGATCGGCGCTTGCCGAGCGCCAGCTGGCGGGCGACGTCCTCGGCGGGCACGAGCTGCTGCTCGAGGCGTTCAACTCCGACGTGCGCCCGCTCTGCGCCCGCGCACGTGCAGCGACGCGGCGCGTCGGAGAACCCGTTGGAGGAGTTCCGAAGCGTCGGGCTACTCAGAACGCCGGGCGGCCGAGCGCGCATCTGGAACAACCACTGTGAAAGGCTGAAATGAGCGTTACCACCCAAATTGTCAACCCGATCCCGAACGAGTGGGACGACACGGCGGCGGCCGATGCTCGTACGACGCTCGAGCAGGTCGTGTTCGCCTCTCACCTGCTCGGCGGCAACCGCGCGCTGGCGAACTTCGGCGGCGGCAACACCTCCGCGAAGGGCACGGCGATCGACCACGTCGGCCGCGAGATCCCGGCGATCTGGGTCAAGGGCTCGGGCAGCGACCTGGCGACGATGTCCGACCGGGACTTCACGCCGCTGCGCCTCGAGGAGGTGCTGCCGCTCTTCGAGCTCGACGAGATGAGCGACGAGGACATGGTCGCTCACCTCGCTCGCTGCCAGATCGACCCCGCGGCTCCGCGCTCCTCGATCGAGACGCTGCTGCACGCCTTCATTCCGGCCGCACACGTTCACCACACGCACCCGGACGCGATCAACGTGCTCGCCTGCTCCAAGGACGGCAAGAGCTGATCGAGGAGTGCTTCGGCGACACAGCCGCCTGGATCGAGTACATCCGCCCCGGATTCACGCTCGCCAAGCAGGTCGGCGCCGCCGTGCGCGACAACCCGGAGCTCGGGCTTGTGGTGCTCGGCAAGCACGGCCTGGTCGTGTGGGGAGACACCGCCAAGCAGGCCTACGACCGGACCGTCGCCGTCTGCAACCAGGCGGCGGAGTTCGTCAACGCCAAGGCCGCGGGCTCCGTGCGGTTCGGCGGGCCGCAACCGCAGCGCCCGCCTGGACACCGAGCAGCGCCGTCAGACGCTGCGCGAGGTCCTGCCGACACTGCGCGGCGCCGTCTCCTCGCAGCGACGTCGAAGGTGCTGCTCCCCGATCTCTCGGATTCGGCGCTGCGAGTTCGTCGACTCCGAGCAGGCGCCGGCGCTGACGAACATCGGCGCCGCCTGTCCCGACCACCTCGTGCACACCAAGATGCTGCCGATGTTCGTCCCCTACGAGCCGGCGAGCGACAGCATCGACGAGCTCAGGGCACGGATCGTCGAGAGCGCCGCAGCGCTACCGCGAGAACTACGAGCGCTACTTCAACGAGCACGGCTCCGAGCTGGACAAGATGGCCGACCCCGATGCGCGCGTCGTGCTGATCCAGAACGTCGGGCTGGTGGCCGTCGCGCCGGCGCTGAAGAACGCGCGCATCTCACGCGACCTCTACCACCGCGCGATCGAGGTGATGGCCGGCGCCAGCGCCGTCTCCGAGTTCGTCTCGCTGTCGGCGGCCGAGAGCTTCGCGATCGAGTACTGGCCGCTCGAGCTCTACAAGCTCTCGCTCGCACCCCCGCCGGGCGAGCTTCAGGGCAAGGTCGCGCTCGTCACCGGCGCTGCCGGGGGGATCGGCCGCGCGGTGCTCGACGCGCTGGTCGCGGCAGGGCGCGATCGTCGCCGGCTTCGACATCGACGCCGAAGGCGCGCGCGAGGCCGTCGCAGCCTATCGGCGAGTCGGGCCTCGCGGTCTCCGGCGACGTAACCGACGAGCAGTCGGTGGTCGACGCATATGGCGCGGTGATCGACAGGTTCGGCGGCGTCGACATCGTCGTGTCCAACGCGGGCATCGCGTCGAGCGCGCCGATCGGCGAGACGACGCTGGCCGAGTGGAAGCGCAACCAGGCGTGCTCTCCACCGGCTACTTCCTCGTCGCCCGGGAGGCATTCCGGACGATGCAGCAGCAGGGGGTCGGCGGCTCGATCGTGTTCGTCGCCTCGAAGAACTCGCTCGTCGCGGGTCCGAACGCCGTCCGCCTACTCGACCGCCAAGGCCGCCGAGCTGCATCTCGCCCGCTGCCTCGCGGCCGAGGGCGGAGCGCTCATCGATCCGAGTCAACACCGTCAATCCGGACGCGGTGCTGCAGGGCTCGCGGATCTGGGACTCGAGCTGGCGGACCGAGCGCGCCGACGCCTACGGGATCGCGCCGGAGGAGCTCGACGAGCACTACCGCAAGCGCACCGTGCTGGGCGTCAACGTGCTGCCAGAGGACATCGCCCAGGCGGTCATGCACTTCGCCTCATCGGCGCGCTCGGGCAAGAGCACCGGCAACCTGCTGAACGTCGACGGTGGCGTTGCAGCGGCCTTCCCGCGCTGACAAACGCGGGCCGTGCGCTCACGGCCCACCATCACGATGGCGGTCTCCGGACCCGCCGGTCCGGTCGGATCGCCGACGGGC
>CAWAVA010000019.1:0-13739 GCA_963785385.1 uncultured Conexibacteraceae bacterium
GGTATCGCGGCCTTCATCGGATTCGACGATGGCAAGTCCGGGCCGGCCCAGGTTGCCGGCCAACCAGTCGGAGGTGACCAGCCGTTCCGGGTGGGCGTAAGCGCTCAGCGTCGGGCTGGGATCTGCTGGTAGAGGCACACCGCGAGCCTACCTGCCGATTAGTGTCGGCTGCTGCGGCGTTGACGCGAGCGACAGTTACCCTTCAGGCCGGGTTGGCCAGCCACAGCTCGGCGACCGACACACCGACACGCTCCAGCAGCGCCCTGGTCTGCGGCAGGCTCAGGCCGATGACGTTGGACGGGTCGCCTTCGATGCGGTCGACGAACCAGCCGCCCAGCCCGTCCAGCGTGAATGCTCCGGCGACCGCCAACGGCTCGCCGCTGTCGAGGTAGGCATCCAGATCCGCTGCCGTCGGTGTGGCGAAATGCACTGTGGTGACGAATGATTCGGCTGCCCGATGAGTTGACGTTGCCGTCGCGTCAGCCGTACCACGCAGTGTCCGGTGTGCAGCTGACCGGACCGCCGGCCATCGATTGCCACTGGCGTCGCGCCGCATCGGTCGATGCCGGCTTGCCGATCAGTCGCCCGTCGATGTAGAGCATCGAATCACAGCCAATGACAACACAATCCGCGGCAACAGCGGCGTCCAGCGATCGTCGACGACGTGATCGGCCTTGGCCTCGGCGAGGCCGCGGACCACGTCACCCGGGGCGGCGTCGGGTCCCAGAGCCGGCGACGATCGCGTCCTCGTCCACGCCGGACACCACGACCAACGGTTCGACACCGGCCTGGCGCAGCACCCGCAGCCGGCCCGCCGACGCGGAGCCGAGCACGAACCGGGTCGATTGCGCCACTCCTCGATCCCGGCTACGCCGGCATCATCGTCGTCGGAGGCGCTGCGTCATCGCCGCATGTGGGTCCGTTCCACCAGGGTGATGCTCTGCCAGCTGAAGATCGAGTAGCGCAGTTTGTCGACGGGCAGTCCCCACCGGTTGAGTCTCCGGTGCCGGCGTCACCGCCGCCGCCGCCCGCGCTGCTCAGCACCGCGATCAGCGCGGCCACCTCCTCGTCGGTCGGGTTGCCCTTGAGCACCTGAATGTGCGGCTCGTGCGGCTGCTCGGACGCTCAGGTCGTCACTCGCGTCTCGTCGCTCACAGTGGCTGGACGTTCGTCTCGTCCCGTCACTCACTGCGTTCGTTCCGCTCACTCGACTCACAGCGGGATGTTCCCGTGCTTCTTCGGCGGCACCTGAGCGATCTTGCGCTCCAGCAGCCGCAGCGCGGTCCGATGTAGCCGCGGGTGTGCGACGGCGGGATCACCGCGTCGACGTAGCCTCGCTCGGCCGCGATGTACGGGTTGACCAGGGTGTCCTCGTAGTCCTGCTGCAGCTGCAGCCGCAGCGCGTCGACGTCCTCGCCGTCCTTGGCCGCTCCTGAGCTGCTGGCGGTAGACGAAGCCGACCGCACCCGAGGCGCCCATGACCGCGATCTGGGCCGTCGGCCAGGCGACGTTGACGTCGCAGCCCATGTCCTTGGAGCCCATCACGCAGTACGCGCCGCCGTAGGCCTTGCGGGTGATGACGGTGATCTTGGGGACGGTGGCCTCGCCGTAGGCGTACAGCAGCTTGGCGCCGCGGCGGATGATGCCGTTGTATTCCTGGCCGGTGCCGGGCAGGAAGCCCGGCACGTCGACCAGCATGATGACCGGGATGTTGAAGCAGTCGCAGGTCCGCACGAAGCGCGCGGCCTTCTCCGAGGCGTCGATGTCCAGGCAGCCGGCGAACTGGGTGGGCTGGTTGGCGACGATGCCGACCGGGCGGCCCTCGATGCGCCGAACCCGATCGACGATGTTCTGCGCGTACCCGGCCTGGACCTCGAGGAACTCGTCGTCGTCGAGGATGCGCGTGATCACCTCGTGCATGTCGTAGGGCTGGTTGGCCGAGTCGGGGATCAGCGTGTCGAGCTCGAGGTCCTCGTCGGTGAGGTTGTCCTCGATGGCGCCGTCGGGAACGGGCACCGGTTAACGCGGCGGATCGGTGAAGTTGTTGGGCGGCAGGTAGCTCAGCAGGTCGCGGACGTAGTCGAAGCGCGTCGTGCTCGCCGGAGGCGACGTAGTGCGCGGTGCCCGACTTGGCCATGTGGGTGTGCGCGCCGCCCAGCTCCTCCATCGTCACGTCTTCACCGGTGACCGTCTTGATCACGTCGGGACCGGTGATGAACATCTGGCTGGTCTGGTCGACCATGACCACGAAGTCGGTCAGCGCGGGGGAGTAGACGTGGCCACCGGCGGCGGCGCCCATGATCAGCGAGATCTGCGGGATGACGCCGGAGGCCAGGATGTTGTTGCGGAAGATCTTGCTGTACAGGCCGAGGGAGACGACGCCCTCCTGGATGCGCGCGCCCGCGCCGTCGTTGATCCCGATCAGCGGGCGGCCGGTCTTGATGGCCAGCTCCTGCACCTTGACGATCTTCTCGCCGTAGACCTCGCCGAGGCTGCCGCCGAAGACCGTGACGTCCTGGCTGAAGACGCAGACGTCGCGGCCGTCGATGGTGCCGTAGCCGGTGACGACGCCGTCGCCGAGCGGGCGGTTCTTCGTCCAGCCCGAAGTTGGTGCTGCGGTGCCGGGCCAACGCGTCGAGCTCGACGAACGAGCCCTCGTCCAGCAGGGCGTAAATGCGCTCCCGTGCGGTGAGCTTGCCCTTGGCGTGCACCTTCTCGACGGCGGCTTCACCGACCGGGTGCAGCGTCTCTTCGCTCCGCTTGCGCAGTTCGGCGAGCTTGCCCGCGGTGGTGTGGATGTCGATCTCGTGCTCGGCTTGTGCCTCGACCAGTCTCGGAGGTGCTCGTCATGGCTCCCGATCTTAGCGGTCCCTTAAATTGTGACCCGATCACCCGCACGCGCCGGGTCCGTGGTCACTGCCGAGCGTGCGCCCAGGGCGCCGAGTGTGCTCTGGCGGCGGGGATTTTGCCGGAATCCCGCCCTCAGCGCACAGTGGACGCCGAGAACGCACACTCGACGACGATGGAGGACGGCATCGTGCCAACCGACGCCGCGAATCGCCCACCCCTGGATGCGGCGGCCTTGCGTGACGGGCTGGTCGGGCCCGGCATGCCGTGGCGTCAGCTCGACGTCGTCGCCGAAACCGGTTCCACCAACGCCGATCTGCTCGCGCGGGCCGAAGGCGGCGCCGATATCGACGGGTCGGTGTTGCTCGCCGAATACCAGAGCGCCGGCCGAGGTCGCCATGGGCGGCAATGGTCGGCTCCGCCGCGCACGCAGGTGGCCTTGTCGGTGGGAGTGGCGGGCGCGTCGGTACCGAGGCCGGGCTGGGGATGGCTGACGCTGGCCGTCGGTGTGGCGGTCGCGGATGCGCTGACGGCGCTGGACATCGAGGCGGGTCTGAAGTGGCCGAACGACGTGCTGGTGAACGGCGGCAAGTTGGCCGGGATCCTGGCCGAGGTGGCCGCGCCGACGCCGGTGATCGTGGTCGGCCTCGGCCTCAACGTGACGTTGACCGCCGATGAGGCGCCGGATCCCCGTGCCACCTCGCTGCTGATGCTGGGTTCATCGGCCACCGATCGAAACACTCTGGCGCGCAGAATACTTCGCGAGTTGGCGGTGCGTATCGATGCCTGGCGCACGGCGGGCGGTGCCGACCCGGCGCTGATCGCCGACTACCAGCGCTACAGCCTGACCCTCAATTCCCGGGTTCGCGCCAGCATGCCCGGCGACCGGGAAGTCGTGGGCGTCGCTCGATCCGTCGACGAGACCGGCCGCCTGTGCGTCGACACCGGCGCCGAGACTGTCGCGATATCTGCCGGAGACATCACGCATCTGCGTCCCAGCGTCTAAAGTGCCAGCGTGGGCTACCCCGACAATGTGCTGGCAGGCGACGAGCAGGTGGTGCTGCACCGCCATCCGCACTGGAAGCGGCTGTTCTGGCCGGTCGTCGTTCTGATTCTGTCCAGCGCGGCGGCGTCATTCGGTTGTGCGGTGGTCAACGGCACCACCTGGGAACCGAACGCCAAGCAGGTCGTCTACTGGGTGATCGGGGCGATCTGGCTGGTGCTGATCGGCTGGTTGACGTTGTGGCCGTTTCTGAATTGGCTCACAACCCATTTCGTCATCACCGGCCGGCGGGTGATGTATCGGCACGGCGTGCTGAGCCGCAGCGGTATCGACATCCCGCTGGCCCGGATCAACAGCGTCGAATTCCGCCACCGGCTGATCGATCGATTACTGCGCACCGGCACCTTGATCGTCGAATCGGCGTCACAAGATCCGTTGGAGTTCCACGACATTCCGCGCGTGGAGCAGGTTCACGCGCTGCTGTATCACGAGGTTTTCGACACCCTCGGCTCCGAGGAATCGCCGAGCTGATTCACCCGGCTGCGGCGCGTGCGCCACGCCCGCATCAGCGTGACGTTGCCGCTCTCTTGGATGTCCTCGAACACCTCGGCGATACCGCCGGCGGTGAGCGTCGACTCGAGCGCGCTGTCCGCGCTGCGTGCGGCGTGGTCCGGGAACACCCAGCGCCGGAACGCCCAGAAGCGGAACGCCATCTGCAGCAGGTTGCCGATGAGGTAGGCCGAGATGAAGTCGGCGATGTTCTCTGCGGTCAGTGACACCATCGGCACCCGCAGGTCCAGAACGTAGCTGGAGACCCACAGCGGTGCCATGCTCAGCAGCACCCCTACGCCGCTGAACGCGAAGAACAGCAGGGCCTCGTGGTGACGCTCGCGGCCGCCGCGGTCGCGGAAGCTCCATTCCCGGTTCAGGATGTACGAGGCGATGACCGCGACGATGCCGGCGATGACTTTGGCCGTCACCGGCTTGGGCTCCAGAATTGTCAGTTTCAGCGTGTAAAAAATCGACGAGTCGATGACAAACGTGGTCGCGCCGACGATCGCGAACTTGATCAGCTCGTGATGGCGCTCGGCATAGGGGCGGATCGGCCCCGGTAGTCGGGCGATCGTGGCATCGGCGAAGGACACAATGTCGAAGTCTACGTATTAGTGGTTAAGGGTGCTCTGTGACTGTGTCAGCGCCGCCAAATGGCCCACTCAAACCTCCTTGGGACTCATGACACCATGATCGCTGTGACGAGTACCCCCAACTCCTCGCCCAAGGTCGCCATGGTCGGCGGCGGCCAGCTCGCGCGGATGACCCACCAGGCGGCGATCGCGTTGGGTCAGAGCCTGCGGGTCTTGGCCGCCGATGCCGGGGATCCCGCTGCCCAGGTGAGCCCCGACGTAGTGATCGGCTCACATACCGATCTCGACGCCCTGCGCCGGGTGGCCGCCGGTGCCGCTGCCCTGACCTTCGATCACGAGCATGTGCCCTTTGAGCTGCTGGAGAAGCTGGTCGCCGAGGGCGTCAACGTGGCGCCGCCGCCGCAGGCGCTGCTGCACGCTCAGGACAAGATCGTCATGCGGCGGCGTCTGGAGGCGCTCGGCGCCCGGGTGCCGCGCTATGCGGTCGTCGAGAGTCGCGAGGACCTGGACCGCATCGCCGAGTTCGCCGACGCGCCCGTCGTGGTCAAGGCGTCTCGTGGTGGTTACGACGGTCGCGGGGTACAAATGGCTGCGGACGCGGCCCAGGCCCGTGAGATCGCGGGTCGATATTTAGATTCCGGCGTAGCGGTATTGGTCGAGGAGCGGGTTGCGATGCGTCGCGAGCTCTCGGCGCTGGTGGCGCGCTCGCCGTTCGGGCAGGGCGCGGCCTGGCCGGTGGTCGAGACGGTCCAGTGCGACGGCATCTGCGTGACGGTGATCGCGCCGGCCCCGGAACTGCCCGGCGACGTGGGCGCCGCAGCTCAGCAGCTGGCCCTGGGGCTGGCGGCGGAGCTCGGCGTCGTGGGTGTGCTGGCCGTCGAGCTGTTCGAAAGCGTAGACGGCGAGTTGCTGGTCAACGAGCTGGCGATGCGTCCACACAACTCCGGGCATTGGACCATGGACGGCTCGCGCACCAGCCAGTTCGAGCAGCACCTGCGGGCGGTGCTGGACTACCCGCTCGGCGCCACTGACGCCATCGCGCCGCTGACCGTGATGGCCAATGTGCTGGGTGCCGCGCAAACACCGGCCATGACGCTCGACGAGCGGCTGCACCACCTTTTCGCGCGGATGCCCGACGCCCGGGTTCACCTCTACGGCAAGGACGAACGGCCGGGACGCAAGATCGGCCACATCAACTTCCTCGGCCACAACCCGGCTGAGGTGGCAAATCTGCGTGAACGCGCCGAACGCGCGGCACACTGGTTGTCAGATGGGGAGTGGACCGACGGATGGGACCCGCATGACTAGCCACGTCAGGGTCGGCGTGATCATGGGCAGCGACAGCGACTGGTCGGTGATGTCCGACGCCGCCGATGCGCTGTCCGAGTTCGACGTCGCCCACGAGGTCGGGGTCTACTCGGCGCACCGGACCCCGCAGCGAATGCTCGATTACGCGCAACAGGCGGCCGACCGGGGCATCGAGGTGATCATCGCCGGCGCCGGTGGCGCGGCCCACCTGCCCGGCATGGTGGCCTCGGCGACACCGCTGCCGGTGATCGGCGTTCCGGTGCCGCTGGCCAAGCTGGACGGGCTGGATTCGCTCCTGTCGATCGTGCAGATGCCGGCCGGGGTGCCGGTGGCGACGGTGTCGATAGGCGGCGCTCGCAACGCCGGTCTGCTCGCGGTGCGCATCCTCGCGGTGTCGGATTCCGCTCTACGCAGCCGAATCGTGGCTTTCCAGAAGGAGTTGGCAGAGTCAGTGCTGGCCAAGGATTCGGCTCTCAAACAGCGTCAAGGTAAAGTTACCGACGAGTAGCACCGCGCAGTCGGGCACAAAAAAGGAGGCTGGGATGGCTGGAGATCCGTCGTTCGATCTGTTCAAGCTGCCTGAGGAGCACGACGAGTTGCGGGCGGCGATCCGCGCGTTGGCAGAAAAAGAGATCGCGCCGCACGCGGCCGATGTCGACGAGCAGTCGCGCTTTCCCGAAGAGGCACTCAAAGCGCTCAACGCGTCCGGCTTCAACGCCGTGCACGTCCCCGAGGAGTACGGCGGCCAGGGCGCGGACTCGGTGGCTGCGTGCATCGTGATCGAGGAAGTGGCGCGGGTCGACGCGTCCGCATCGCTGATCCCGGCGGTCAACAAGCTGGGCACGATGGGCCTGATCCTGCGCGGATCCGAGGAGCTGAAGAAGCAGGTGCTGCCGACGCTGGCCTCCGACGGGTTGATGGCGTCCTACGCGTTGAGTGAACGCGAGGCCGGCAGCGATGCGGCGTCGATGAAGACGCGCGCGAAGGCCGACGGCGACGACTGGATCCTCAACGGCGCCAAAGCCTGGATCACCAACGGCGGCAAGTCATCCTGGTACACGGTGATGGCGGTGACCGACCCGGACAAGGGGGCCAACGGTATCTCGGCCTTCATCGTGCACATCGACGACGAAGGCTTCACCGTCGGCCCGAAAGAGAAGAAGCTCGGGATCAAGGGTTCGCCGACCACCGAGCTGTACTTCGAGAACTGCCGCATTTCTGGCGACCGGATGATCGGCGAGCCGGGGACCGGCTTCAAGACCGCACTGGCGACCCTCGACCACACCCGGCCCACGATCGGTGCGCAGGCGGTCGGGATCGCGCAGGGCGCGGTCGACGCCGCCATCGCGTACACCAAGGACCGCAAGCAGTTCGGGAAGTCGATCAGCGAATTCCAGGGCGTGCAGTTCATGCTGGCCGACATGGCGATGAAGGTCGAAGCCGCGCGGCTGATGGTCTACAGCGCCGCTGCCCGCGCCGAGCGCGGTGAGCCGAACCTGGGCTTCATCTCGGCGGCGTCGAAATGCTTCGCCTCCGACGTGGCGATGGAAGTCACCACCGACGCCGTGCAGCTCTTCGGCGGCGCCGGATACACCATCGACTTCCCGGTGGAGCGTTTCATGCGCGACGCCAAAATCACCCAGATCTACGAGGGCACCAACCAGATTCAGCGTGTGGTGATGTCGCGCGCACTGCTGCGCTGACGCCTCGACGGGTCTTACAGCAAACCTTCAGTGAATGCGCAGTTGACGCGCATCTTCGGGCCGGTGGCGCTACAGTCACAGTGCATCATGTCCCCCCTGATGAATGCCTTGCTGGAACGCGAGGCGCCACTGGCGCAGTTGAATGCGCTGGCGCGCCGCGTGGCCCGCGGCGGCCCCGGGGAAGTGGCGTTGTTGCGCGGCGAGGCCGGAGTCGGCAAGACCGCGGTGCTGGCCCGGTTCGCCGATCAAGGGGAGCCCCGGCTTCGGGTGCTACGCGGATGGTGTGACCCGTTGGGCGCGCCGCGCCCACTGGGCCCGCTGACCGATGCCCTGTCGGGGCTGGATGCGGGCGCCGGTGCCGCGCTGAGCGCGGCGGTCGATTCGGGGGATACGGCACGGATCTACCGACAGCTGTTGTCCGCGTTGGCCGATGGCAGCCGATGGGTGTGGGTGATCGAAGACGCTCACTGGGCCGACGGCGCCACCCTGGACCTGATGCGGTTCCTGTCGCGACGGATCAGCGCGCTGCGATTGCTGCTGGTGATCTCGTTCCGCGACGACGAGCTGGCGCCGACCCATCCGTTGACGGTGACACTCGGTGATCTGTCGAACTGCGCCAAGGTGAGTCGAATCAAGTTGACGCCGTTGAGTTTACCGGCGGTGGCCGCGCTGGCTGCCGGTAGCGGGGTCAACGCCGAACAGCTGTATCAGGTCAGCGGCGGCAATCCGTTTTTCGTCACCGAGGTACTGGCCGCGGGGCCGGACGCGCTGACCCTAGAAGCCCTGCCGCGCAGCGTTTCCGAGGCGGTCTGCGGTCGACTGGCCAGGCTGTCGGCAAAGGCCCGCGACATCGCACACGCGGTTGCCGTATGCGGTCCGCGTGCCGATGTCGCGCTGCTGGAAAGGATGTGTCCCGAAGCCCGGTCGGCTCTGCATGAATGCCTGGGCGCCGGGGTGCTGCTCGCCGACGGGGACCTGATCCGGTTTCGTCACGAACTCGCCCGCAGGGCGACCCGGGCGCAGATCCCGGACTTCGACCGCGTCGAATTGCACCGCTGCGCGCTGACCGCATTGGCCGCGCCGCCCGTTGATCCGAACACATTGGCGGCACTGGCTTTTCATGCCGACGAGGCCGGCGACAACGAGGCCGCCGTCCGATACGGGATAGCCGCTGCGGAGCGGGCCGCATCGCTGGGGGCCAATCGGGAAGCCGCGAGCCTGTATGCGCTGGCGTTGCGCCGCGCCTATGCTGCGCACGAGGACGATCGCGTTGTCTGGCTGGAGCGCCACGCGTTCGCGTGTTACCTGAGCGGTCAGGCCGAGCCGGCGGTCGCATCGTTGCGCGAGGCGATCGTTCTGCGCCGCAAGCTGTCTGACCGTCTCACCGAAGGCGACGACCTTCGCTGGCTGTCGCGTCTGCTGCAGCCGCTCGGGCGCGCTGCCGAAGCCATCGACGCGGCGCACGAATCGCTGCGGCTACTGGAAGGGCTGGGCCCGTCGCCGCAGCTGGCCTGGTCGCTGATCAACATGGCACACATCAGCGCGCTGGAATTGGACCCGGCGTGCGCCGACTACGCTGCCCGCGCTCACGCGCTGGGCCGCGAATTGCGTGATCCCGCAGTCGATATCCGGGCCCGCGGCTACACGGCGCTCACCGAGGTATTCAGCAGGGGCACCGGCTGGGAAGAGCTGGAGGCCGTCTGGCACGAAGCGCTGGCGACCCAGGGGCTCGAGGAGCACGCGGGGGTGCTGGGCGTGCTGATCTACTGGTATGCGGTGCTGCGCTGCGAGTTGGTCCGCGCTCGGGCTTATCTGGTCGAGGCGTTGCGGTTCTGTGATGACCGTGATCTCGGCATGTTCAGCTCGCTGCTGACCTCCGCCGCCACCTTGGCGGCGTTGCATCAAGGGGATTGGGATCTGGCGGCCCGCAACGCCGAACAGATCGTGACCCGCCCCGAACTCAGCCCGCAGCATCGGGTGCTGCCGCTGGTGACGCTGGCCCTGCTGCGGGCTCGGCGCGGCCAGCCGCCTCCGACGCCGTCGGCGGACGAAGCCTGCGACGGCGACCACCCCGGCGAGCTGGTGCACCTTGGCGTGGTGTGGGCGGCGCGCGCCGAGGTGGCCTGGCTGGCCGGCGATGACGAGCGGGCCGTCGCCGAAGCCCGCGCCGGCCTGGCCGCATCGGGTGAGCGCGCGGATCCGTGGCTGGTAGGCAGTCTGCGCCGGTGGATTCACCTGGGCGGCGGCAGAATTGACGCCGCCAATGGCGATGTAGCGACGCCGTTCGACCTGGAAGTCGGCGGGCAGTGGGAGAGCGCCGCGCAGGAGTGGGCGGAGCGCGGATGCTCGTACGACGCGGCATTGGCCCTGCTCGGCGGCGACATGACCGCGGTGAAATCGGCGCTGGACACCTTCCGCGGGCTCGGCGCCAAGGCGGCCGCTCGTCGCGCTCAGCAGCGGCTGGCCGTACTGCGTGAGCGGGCACCGCGCACGCGGCAGGCGGACAAGCTCGCTGACCCACACGCGCTGACCGGGCGTCAACGCCAGGTATTCGAGCTACTTGCCGCCGGTCGCAGCAACCCCGAGATCGCCGCCGAACTGCACATCAGCCCGAAGACCGTCGGCCACCACGTCGAAGCGATCTTGGCCAAGCTGGGCGTGCAGAACCGCACCCACGCCGTCGCCTTCGCGCTACAGCACCAGGCCGTCTTGAAGGCGGAGTCGTAGTTATGCCGTTGCGCCGGCAGTGGTTTCGCTCAGTCCCGCGCTCTCGACGCTGAGCAGGCTTTCCGCTTCATGCTCTTCGCGGTAGGCCTTACCGCCGCCGTTCAGCCCGAACAGGCGTTTGCTCCACAGCAGCCACACCACCGCGACGATGTTGACGATCAGCGCGAAAAGTCTTAGGGCCGTGATCTTTTCAGTCAGTTCGTAGATCTCCAGTGGCAAGAACACACTCGTCGCTATCACCGCGAAGTACTCACCCCACCGCTGCATGAGCCACAGTCCGACCGCCTCGATTAGCTCGATCAGCGCGTAGCCGGCCAGCGCGATAGCGATCCACTGCAGCGTGGATGACGACAGCGCGAAGGCGTGTGCGATTTGGTGAACGAGCTTGGAGTTCTCCGGATCCCAGCCGATCTGGTTGGCCAGCGGCTTCAGCAGCGGGATGTCTTTGTCCAGCGCTTGCTGCAGTCGTTCACGCGATCCGCTGACCTTGAGTACGCCCGCCGCTACCAGCAGGAAGATGACAGCGCGAAATGCGCGCTCGACGGCCAGCAGCCGCATCAGGGTCCGATCCCGCAGGAATCGTCCGCGAGGGATTTCCGGTGCCGTGTTCGCCGGGCCGTGGCGGCGCGGCGGGCCGACCACGAAAGTCTCACAGCGCAAACAACGCCAGGCTTCCCCGGCGGGTGTGTCGACCGTCAGGCGCCCGCGCAGCTCAGGCTCATCAGGAGCAAAAGTCGCATGTCCGCGCAGCCCACACGAGCGCAGGGCGAAATCCACCATGAGTGCACGCTACCGCGACGTGGTCGCCAGTCGGCCTCAGTCGAGGTCCGGGTTCCAGGTTCCGGGCAGCATCGGCACTGTCGAACTGCCGCCGAACTGGTCCCGGGTCAGCGTGGCCAGCCCCGCCGGTTCGGCACTGCTCTCGCGGGGTGCGCTACCGGCGAAGCCGAGAGTTCCGGAAGCACGGTCCGAGGCGGTCACGGTCGGCTCCGGTTCCAGGTCCATGTACTCGTAGCCGCGGCCGATCATGGTGGCCGTCGCCGGCCGTCGTCGCCGTGCCGGTTGCTTGTCATTGGGAACTGGTGCGGCCGCAGCGGTTTCGTCTATCGGCGCGACTGCTGCTTTATTGGCTCGCTTGGCGGCCCGTCGGGCAGCCTGTGCGGGCAGGCCCAGGTCGCCGACCATGTACATGTAGGCCGGCATCGTCACGCCCGTCGGTCCGGCCGGCGTGGGCGGTGGAGGGGGTGCGGGCACTGCGGCCGGGGGGTGGGCCAGCGTCACCGGGGCAGGCGCGGGAGCCATGGGGGCGGGCGCGGGGTGGCGGAGGCGGAGGCGGGGCAATCAGTGGGGT
Organism: uncultured Conexibacteraceae bacterium; assembly: GCA_963785385.1. Classification (GTDB taxonomy): domain Bacteria; phylum Actinomycetota; class Thermoleophilia; order Solirubrobacterales; family Solirubrobacteraceae; genus Palsa-465. The sequence goes on from CAWAVA010000019.1 coordinate 12,085, forward strand.
CAGCATCGGCGCGGTCGCGGCCGGCAGCCCGGCCAGTCCCGCCAGTCCCGCCAGGCCGGCCAGGCCGACCGGGGCGGCTGCCAGGGGAACCAGGGTTGCGGCCGCTGCCGGCAAGAGGGCCGGTAACAGAGCGGGCAGCGTCGCCTCGAGAATGTAGTGCAGCACCTGGATGGTGTTACCGATCGTGGAGCCGACGATCTCGGTCAGTGCCGCCGGAATGACCAGGACGAGAGCCTGAGGATTGAACGCGGCGGTGTAGACGATCGCCAAGAAGTCGTCGACGATGACGATGCCGGTGAAGGCAATATAGGACCCCGGGTCCAGCGGCACCGACAAGTCGTAGGCGATCGCTTCGGGGGTCAGGTAACTCAGAAAGTCGCCGGTGAACGCCAGCCAGTTCCCAGGAATGGGGTAGGGCGGCAACCACGATGGGCTCAGCCCCTGCAACCACGTCGCGATCGGATCGTTGAAATCGGTGAAGCCGATTTGGTTGAAGAAGTCAGTATCTCTTGATACTCGGGGCCGATGTTCGGGTACGAGGGCTGGGGAAAAAGCCCTTGCAGATAGTTTTCCAAGTCGGTGAACCACGCGGGCGGATTAGACGGGTCGACGGTTGCCGCCGATTTGACGATCGTCGGAGCCGGTTGGGTCGCCGGGGCTGCCGCGACCGATGCACCCGCGACACCCTCGTACGTGCTCATCACGGTGGCGGCCTGCACCCACATCCGGGCATAGTCGGCTTCGTTGAGCGCGATCGGAATGGTATTGATGCCAAGGAAATTCGTACCCAGCAAGACCGCGTGGGTGGCGTGGTTGGCGGCCAACTCACCCAGGGTCGGCATGGCGGCCATCGCGGCGGTGTAGGCGGCCGCGGCGGTTTTGTGTTCGGCCGCCCTGGCGGCGCTGTTCGCGCTTTCCTGTTGCAGCCAGGTCAGATAGGGCGCATGGGCGGCTGCGTAGCTCTCGACGCTCGGGCCCTCCCAGGTCCCGGCCTGCACGCCGGCCAGCACGGCGGTCAGTTCGTCGGCGGCCTCGGTGTATTCGGTGCTCAGCGCGGTCCACGCTTGCGCGGCCGCGAGCAGCGACCCCGGTCCTGGTCCGCTGCTCAGCAACGTCGAGTGCACCTCCGGCGGCGCAGCCGCCCAGATGGGGGCGGTCACAACCGGCCGTCGGAAATAGAAGACAACAACGCATGCAGCGTCACGGGGGACCCTCGCTCTCGGGGTCGACCGCCCCGGCTTGCAGGATGCGATGACGTGAGTCTCCTGGCTCTCGGATCGCTGCTTGCCTCGCCTTCCGACCAAGTGGGCCGTGGCTGGTGAGGGTCGCTCCCCGATGACAGTGGCGGGACCGCGCCGGATTTACACCGGCTTCCTCTGTCGTCATCGCCTAACGGCGGAATTGTCCCACACCGCGTCAAAAGCGGCGGTAAATCGGCGGGGCGTTAAATATTCAAGCGCGCGCGTTCGATCTGTACGGTGACCGAAATGACGGGCAACACGCGTGAGGTCGTGCGTAATCAACTGCTGCTCGACGCTCTCAGTGGGGCGATCGATCTCAATGCGGTCGATTTGCGCGTCAAGCACCAGCATTCGTCGGCCTCCCCACTGGAGGTGCAGAACGAGACGTTGGATGCCATTCGCGAATGGGTGAGC
>CAWAVA010000020.1:0-560821 GCA_963785385.1 uncultured Conexibacteraceae bacterium
GGCTTGGTCGAATCGCCCCGTGTTGTTGATGATTGCTGTTTGCGCGCGTTCCGCGATCGTCGCCTCAGGGCAAATTGGCAACGGTCGGGGTACCTGTGGCCACCCGGGGTGATGTCGGGTGAGACCGCGATCGTCAGGGATCCAGCGCGTGGATGGAGCTTGACCAAGCGAACAATGCTGTGCTGCCGGCCACGGCGGCTGCGAGTAACCAGAGGTATGTCGACGGGCCGAGCACGGAGTGCAGGAATCCAAGGGCGAAGGTGATGGCCATCGCAGCAGTTAACAGGGGGCGTGGCCAGCTGTGTTGGGCAGGTGCGTGGATAGGGTCTTGCGAGGTACATACCCGCACCGATGCAGCCGAGCCAGTACCCGATCTTCGGAGGGTCATCCCGAAGCAGCAGGCCGACGCCTGAGGACGCTAGGAGTAGCGCGAACGCCGGGATCATGTGACCTGTCGCGAAGACTGCTCGGGCGAGCGCTGGGGATCCGCCCGAGCCCTTTAGCCGTGCCAGGTCGAATTCGGCCCTCGCGGCGAAGTAACACCACCAGAAGCCAGCGGCAAGCACAAGCGCCGCAACGAGTCCGCTCCACAAGGCAGCCGAGGGCGACCCGGTGTCAGCGGCAGCCTCTCCCGCCTCGACGACCACTTCCCCGAGCAGGATGATGATGAACAGGCCGAAGCGCTCCGCGAAGTGGTCTGAGTCGAGTAGTGCCCCCGGATCCGTGTGTGAATTCGCGGGCCTCTTGGACCCGCCGAAGAGCCGCGGGTGCCGACCGGAATCGAGCATTACGCGGCCTTCGTTCAGATAGGCGAGCGCCCAGAGCAGAAAGCGCAATGGCGGTGGCGTCCAGATCGATGCGATGAACAGCACCACGGATGCGGCATAGGCGCGGGCGGTTCGGGTGCGAAGCGCGTCACCGACGGCGTTTTCAGGATCGTCGTCGCGCATGTTGCCGATCACGAGGAGCACGCGGGTGACGGCCAGGCTGATGATGAAAGCGGTGTCTGCCCCGGTCGACGCGGACGCGACCGCCACTGCGGCGACACCAACCGGGATGCTGGCGGCTAGGAAAAGCAGCCGCTCATAGAGCGTGTCCGCTCCATGGCGGTTGTAGAGCCGGTGAAGCCGATCCACGTCCACCACAGCACGATGAAGAGTCCAAGCGTGACCCAGACGGTGTGGGGCGTCGGCGTGTCGACGATCAGATGTGCAAGCTCGCCGACGGCGAGCACAAACACGAGGTCGAGGTAGAGCTCGACCGTGGAAACCTGCTTGCTTTCCTGCCCGGGCTCGGGCTGTTGCGCCTTCGACATCAGGCAGCATTTTGCCGACCTGTCGGGTGACTGCTGGGATCCGATGACGCAATACGCACATGCACGCGGGAAACGCACGCAGCACTATGCGCGACACGGCAGTGGCCCTGCGTATCTAGGCGACATTCTTTATGCGTCGTGTCCGACTGGGTCCCGTCGGGTGAGGAGAGGCCGGCATCCGACCGACCAGCCTCAGCTTTCAGAGGACGTTGATCGAGGCCGGGCTCGCCGAGACTCAACTGTGGCCGTGGCGCCGATCAGGCACATCTAGCCAGACGAGTTCGCGGGTCGATGCGTGTGGGAGACGCGAGGACTCCCTGGTCGATTTTTCGCCGCGTTCGGTGCTGGGTGGGTCCTGACCAGCGACTTCTCAATGCGCGAATGGAACGGCTTCGTAGTTTGTGCGCACAAGCCTGGTGGATGGAACCCGCTTTTCCGGCCAGTGAGGCGCTCGGGTTTCCGAGGCATTCGAGAGGATGTTTTGGATGCCGAAATCAAGACCCCCGTATCCGCCTGAGTTCAAGGCTGAGGCTGTCGCGATGGTCCGGTCAGGGCGACCGTTTAAGGAGGTTGCGGCGGCGCTCGGGATGAACGAGCAGTCGTTGCGTAACTGGGTCAAGCAGGCTGACCTGGATCAGGGTCGTCGCCAGGACGGGCTGACGAGTGAGGAGCGAGAGGAGCTCCGGCAATTGCGTCGAGAGAACGCCCGGCTGAAACAGGAGCGTGATTTCCTCAAACGAGCCGCGGCCTTCTTCGCCAGGGAGACCGACGGCCGGTGACTGCTTACCGGCTGATCGAGGCGGAGAAGGCCCTGGGGTTTCCGGTCTCCCGCGCATGCGAGTTGCTTGAGGTCAGCAGGTCCGGGTTCAGTGACTGGGCAACGCGCGCACCGTCAGACAGGGCCCTTGAGGATGCATGGTTGACAGAGAAGATCCGAGAGATCCACACGAACAACCGTGAGGTCTACGGCGCCCGCAGAATCCACGCTGAGCTGCGCATGGAGCACGGCATCCGTGTCGGCAAGAAGCGTGTCGCACGGTTGATGCGCCAAGCCCGGCTCTCAGGGCTTGTGCCCAAAAAACATGGGCGCACAACGATCCGCGTTCCGGGCGTCCGGGTCGCCGATGACCTCGTCAAGCGCCAGTTCCACCCCGAGGCGCCGAACGTGATGTGGTTCACCGACATCACCTACCTCAGAACCTGGGAAGGGTGGCTCTACCTCGCCGCCGTCCAGGACGCCTTCAGCCGACGAATCGTGGGCTGGCAGATGGCCGATCACATGCGCCACGAACTCGTCGTCGCGGCCCTGCAGATGGCCGTTCACCGCCGCCGACCGGACCATGGTCTCATTCATCATTCCGATCAGGGCTCCCAATTCGTTGCGCTCGGCTTCGGGCACGCCTGTGCTCAGGCTGGGATCTCCCGATCGATGGGATCGACCGGCCAATGCTGGGACAACGCCGTCGCCGAGACGTTCTTCGCCACCTTGAAGAAGGAGCTCGTCTACCGACGCTCATGGCCAACCCGCCGGGAACTCGAGGCAGAGATCTTCGAATACATCGAAGGCTTCTACAACCTCCGGCGCCGGCACACGACACTCGGGCTGATCTCCCCTGCCGCCTACGAAGAACAGCACGCCGCCGCTCAGTGAGAAACTAGTCCACCAACCACAAATAACTGCTTCGAGAACCTAGCGCTCAGCTGACCGAGCAAGCGGGTTCCATCCACGCCGTTAACGTGCCTGCCCTTGGGCGGGAGATAGGAAGAGCCGAGCCGAGTCCGTCACGGCGAAGGCCACGGAAAGAGTGAAGATCCTGGAATCGCAGCTCTGAGGAACTTCCCGGCGTAGAGGGCGTGGAACGTTCGGATGGTGACGATGGGAACTGGGGAGACCCTCCCCGGCCCAGTGGCCTGCGAGTTGCTGCTGGATCGCGGCGTCCTATAACCGGGTGACCCTCGGGAAGTGGATGACCGGCCGGGAGGGAGTCGGAGGCGGCCGTATTACTGCTTGAGCCGACGGGACAACAGAACCCGCGGTGAGGGAAGGGCCGCTGCTTCGTTCACGCGTCACGCACAGGGAAGGACCGGTGAGTGCCAGAAATGGCTAGGACCACCAAGCAGGATTCAGTCCGAGATCTGCAGCGAGCGCTTTACCGGGCGGCCAAAGCCGATCCCGGACGCAGGTTCCACGCGCTTCACGACAAGATCTATCGCAGGGATGTCGTGGAGCGGGCGTGGGAGTTGGTGCGCGCTAATCACGGCGCGGCCGGCATCGATAAGCAGTCCATCGCTGACATCGAGGAGCACGACGTCGTCAAGCTCCTTGATGAGTTGGTCGCGGATCTGAAGGACGGTCGCTGGCGGCCGGTTCCTGCGCGTCGGGTGTTCATTCCGAAACCCGGACGTGAGGAGCTTCGCCCGTTGTCGATCCCGACGGTCCGTGATCGTGTCGTGCAGGCGGCCACCAAGATCGTCATTGAGCCGATCTTCGAGGCTGACATGCTTGAGTGCTCGTTCGGGTTCAGGCCCAGGCGCTCGGCGCACGACGCGCTCCAGGTCGTCGTTGACGAGTCCTGGCGCGGCAGGCGGTGGGTGGCCGAGACGGACATCGCGAACTGTTTTGAAGCGATTCCGCACGAGGCATTGATGGCGGCGATCGAGGAACGGATCGTTGACCGCCACCTCCTCAAGCTCTTGCGCGCGATGTTGCGTGCTGGGGTGTTGGAGAACGGGTCGGTCAAACGCAGCGTGGCCGGAACCCCGCAGGGCGGAGTGATCTCACCCGTTCTTGCCAACGTCTACCTGCACCGGCTTGACCGGCAGTGGGATAGGCGTGGCACTGGGGTTCTGTGCCGCTATGCGGATGATCTATTAGTGATGTGTCGGACCGAACGGGAAGCCGAGAACGCGCTTAGTGCGCTCGCGGTGATCCTGGGCGAGCTTGGGCTTGAGCTCAAGCACGCCAAGACCAGGATCGTGCACTTACGTGAGGGCGGCGAGGGGTTTGACTTCCTTGGCTTCCACCACCGCTACGTGCGCGGGAACACCCCACGGTCAAAGCACCTCACGTTCCTTGTCCGCTGGCCCTCGCGCCAGGCGATGCAGCACGCCCGTCAGCGCGTTCGTGAGATCACGGCGCGGGAGCGGCTGTTGCTGCCGGTCGAAGACATCGTCGAGGACCTCAACCGGTTCCTCGGCGGCTGGGCGGGCTACTTCCGCTACGGAAACTCCGCCGAGTCCTTCGACACGATCACGCTGCACGCTGTGAACCGGTTGGCGATCTTCGTCGCCAACCATCACCGGCGTGACCGTCGGTTCGGATGGTGGGCCGTTGCCCGCCAATCCCCGGACCGCTACGGCCTGATCGACCTCAACGGAACCATCGTCCCGCCGCGCGCGTTCCGCCCGCGGCACCGGGCACGCTGAATGCCAGGCGGTGAAGAACGTCGGCGAGCCGTGTGCGGGAGAACCGCATGCACGGATCGATGGGGGGCGGGAGGAAACCAGGTGACAGTCGGCAACGCCGCGCGACACCGGGCGCCTCTCGCCTACCCGACCACTCCCGTTTAGTGTGGGCGGTCGGCGGTCGGCGGCCGAGCGCCGTCGCTGGCGGTGGCGGTGGCGGTGGCGGTGGCGGCTGTGCCGTGCTCGTCTATCGCCAGATCGATGGCGCGCGACACTGTGTCGAACAGGTCGGGTGTCATTCGGTAGAGGCCCTTGCGGTCATACCAGGAGGTGACGGCATAACCGAGGGCTGCCCAGAACGCGAGCTCGACACGCGACGGTGACGAGTGAGTGGGTCAGCCCAGCGTTACCGCTGGCTCCGAAGTAGAGGATCGCGCGGGTACCGAGGAGCACTTGGCGCAGTGGTTCTACGTGGCCGACGACGTTGAAGAAGCCTGGTAGCGCTTGGATTGGAACGGTACCGCCGGATGATGCAAGGGAGAGGTAGACGAGCAGGATCATCGCCAAGAGCTGACCGATCGACCCGAACGCCGCGAGCAGTGTGAGCGTTCCGATCCCGATCATCAGGGAGGCGAGCGCGCACAGACCCCAGAGCAGCAGCGGGCTTGGTGCGTGCATCCCGAGCGCGAGCGCGGCGACGAGCAAAAGCACCCCTGTGACTATCGGGGCGGCGATGGTGACGGCGAACCATTTGACGAGCAGCGTCTGGCGGCGGTTGATCGGTACCGGCCGGCGATGGGTCCAGCGTGGGCCAAGCTCGGTGGCGCCGTAGCCGAGCGCGGCATCGATCGAGGAGTTGATCAGGGTCGCAGAGATAAAACCCGACATGATCGACAGTAGGGCGATGTAGAAAGCGGACAGGCCGAGAGCGGTGTGGTCTGGAAGCGGCCGGTAGCTGGCTGTTGTCATGTGAACGGGATCGGTGATCTGCGCTGACCGCACCGGGTCGGCAACCGCTGATGCCGCTGCCTGCGGCTTCAGCTTCTCGCCGAGCTTCGCCGAGATCTGGCTGATCGCAGGGGTCATCACGCCTGCGGCAAGACCTGTGCCAAGCGACCCCAGACGCGAGTTCTCCAGAAGCTGAACGGTCGCGGGCGTCGGAACCCCGCCGCCATTGCTACTCGGGGGCTGGGTGGCGAGCAGCACAGACCTGGTCAACGTTGCCGGGATCACAAGCGTCGCGTAGGCGCCGGCCTGGTCCATGGTCGCCTTGGCCTGCGCGATTGTTGTCTGCTTGAGTCTCAGTCTTTGCGTGACCGAACTGGACCCGTTGAGGGCGCTGACCATTTCGCCACCGATATTCACTGTTTGGCCGTTCACGTGCGCGCCGGTGTCCTCGTTGACGACGAGCACCGGTAGCCCGTGAAGATGACCGCTCGGGTTGACGACCGACCCCATGTAGATCACAGACATCAAAGCCACGAACACGGTGGCGATCGTGACCGGGATCAACCAGATCTTTCGGACGCGCAGGATCTGCGCGGCGCGTACGTGCATCCCTGGTTGCGGTTCGGACGGGCTAATGCGATCACAAGGCCTCGGTTGCCGCCGCAGAGCCTATCTCTCGAGACTCGCACAAGAAGTCTGGTTGCAGATGCAACTATCTGTAAGACTGCCTTTTCCAGAACCTAAATCGGGAACGGAGTCGAGATGGCAGAAGTCCAACCAGGCGGCACAGGGTCCACGCGACCTACTTCCGGCAAGCCTGGCGCCCCGTCTGGAGCCGGAATCATCATCGCGCTCGTTCCATGGTTCCTCTTCACCGTTCTCGCCGAGCACGGAACGTTGAAGTTCGCGTCTATCGGCGCGCTAGTCATCGCCATCGGTGTGTGTATGTACTCCGCGCGGAACGGTGGCCGACCGAAGATGATCGAGATCGCAGCCGTGTTCACGTTCATCGGATTCACGATCGTCGCTTTCGTTGCGGACCCCTCGGTTGTCCATTGGCTCACCAGATACGCGCGCGCGGTCGCTGCCGGCGTTCTGTCGCTGCTGGTGTTCGGCTCGCTGCTATTCGTCCCATTCACCGAGGAATACGCCCGCGAAATGGTCCCCGAAGAACACTGGAACTCGCCCCGCTTCAAAGAGATCAACCGGCGACTCACCATCATGTGGGGTGGCGTTTTCGCCGTCATGACCGCATCACACATCGTGGGTGGAGCGCTCGACCGACGCGGCACCAACATCATCTTCAACTGGGTCATCCCGATCGGGCTCGTCCTATGGGGAATCAAGCACTCAACCGACGATGACACCCCTACGGTCGGTCAGCGACCCAACGTGTCCGCCACTGGCTAGCTAGCCAGCAACCGTCCTGGGCCCGGTATCCGGCTATATGCTGCATAGTCGAGAGGTTTTGTTCAGACGCGTCGTCCCAGAGCAGCGCTTCGGCTTCCGCCCATAACCTGTAGGCATCGGGATACGCGATCCGGAAGCCGCCACAGTCAAGAAGTCGACGAACTTCACCCTCGATCCTCGCTATGGGCTCACGCTGCCGCTTGCGCATGCCCGCGTAGTCCTGGATGAATCCTCCGTCGGGGGTGCGGTTGGGGACCCTTGTCGGGAAGATGTTTGGTCAACTGGCGCAGTGAGCTAGACGACTAGGTGGGGAGGCCGATTCGGGATGGGTTCTGTGTTGACCGGTGAGCGGTATCAGTTTGAGGGCGGGTTTCCGTCTGCGGAGGCGGTGCAGCGGGCGTATGACGACGCGGATCTGATCCGGGCGATCACGGCGTATAGGTTCTTCTATCCGTCGGTGTCGGCGATGTGCGTGTACAACGGCAACATCGATTCGGGGATGGTCGCAAACCGGGTGTTCTGTCTGGTTCGTGACCCGGTTGGCATGAGTGGTTTCACGATGAACTCCGACACCCCGTACGTCGGGATGGTGCTTGACGTCTCGGCTGGGCCGATGGTGATCGAGCTGCCGCCGGGACCGTTGATGGGTGCGGTCAACGATCTGCATCAGCGGTGGGTGATGGACATCGGCCTGCCCGGCCCTGATCGCGGCCAGGGCGGCAGGCATCTACTGCTCCCAGCCAACCATCAAGGCGAGGTGCCGTCCGGGTACAACGTCGCCACACCAACCACGAACCGTGTGCTGGTGCTGATCCGCGCGCTGCCGCTGCACGGTGATCTCGAAGCCGGAATCACGCTGATGAAATCGGTCAAGGTGTACCCGCTGGACAAGGCGGCCAGCACGCCCGAGGCCGAGTGGGCTGAGCTGTCGCTCTCGCTTGACTACTCGCCGGGACCGTTCGAGACAGAGATGCGGTACTGGGAAGTGCTGCACGACCTGATCGACACCGAGCCTGCCCATGACGGGTATCGCAACGAGTACGGGAACCTCGCCGCGCTCGGGATCGCCAAAGGACATCCGTTCGCCCCAGGCGAGCGGATGACCGGCATCTTGAAGCAGGCAGCCGAGATCGCCAGCGCACAGATGCGGGTGCAGTCACTGGCCGACCGTCGCCCCGACCGGATCGTGTGGGACGGCAAACAGTGGGAGTGGGCGGTGCTGCGCCCTGAGAACGGCACCTTCGACACCGACTCCTACGTCGATCTCGAAGCCCGCGAGAAATGGTTCTACCAGGCGCAGATCGAGTCCCCGGCGATGTTCGCCCGCGCGCCAGGCGCAGGGTCCCTGTACTGGTTCTCAGCCCACGACTCAACCGGCGCATACCTGGATGGCGGCAGGTCATATCGGCTGACCGTCCCGCTTCCGGTCCCGAACAGGCTGTTCTGGTCAATCACCGTCTACGACGCCGAAACCCGAACTGAGATCGTCACCGACCAGCACCAGGCTGCGCTGCGTTCCCTGATCGAGCTCACCCCGGAGGTGCTCGCAGACGCATCGCAAGTCGGACTCCACTTCGGGCCGGAGCAACCACCGAACACCAACGGCCGATGGATCAAGACCATCCCAGGACGAGGATGGTTCGTCTACTTCCGCATCTACGGACCCGACGCCCCAGCCTTCGACGGCACCTGGCAACTACCCGACTTCGAACCCCTCGACTGAGACCGCCGCTCCGAGCCCAAAGCAGTCGCGGGGCTCGCGTCTGGCCCACGCCGCAGTCGTTTGGCCACGGCGCGAGCCAGACGAGGTCAGCAGCCGCAACCGCCGATCTCGTCGCAGCAGTCGTCGCCGCAGGGGTCGCAACAGCTCATTCCGCCAACCATGAGGACACCTCCTTGAGTGCTTCGGGGATTACGAAGTAGTAGGCCCACAGCCCGTGTCTCTCGGAGCCGACGATCCCGGCCATACGCAGCACCTTGAGGTGATGCGAAATAGTCGGCTGAGACAGATCAAACAGCGGTACCAGCTCACACACGCATACCTTCCCTGCGTGTTTGCGCAGAACGTCAACGAGCTGAAGTCGAACCGGGTCGCCGAGCGCCTTCGCGACGGCAGCCATGCGGGTCGCCTGCTCACGTTCGACGTCGGGGTAGACGACCGGCTCGCAGCATGGCGCTCCTGGCTCGCGCTTGGTCTTCGGAGCGAGGTTGAGGACAGGTAGATCGACTGCCATCTATTTACAAATATCAATTGAAGTGACAGCTGTCAATGGATAGCCTGTGCGTCGATGCCCGACCGGCCACCACTGCCACGCCGCCTCCTTGCCGAGTTCTTGGGCTCGGCTCTCCTAGCCGCTGTCGTGATTGGCTCAGGAATCGCGGCCCAGCAACTCTCGCCAGGACAGACCGGCCTTGAGCTGCTGGAGAACGCTGCAGCAACCGGGCTCGGGCTCTACGTGATCATCATGGTTTTCGGGCCGGTCTCAGGCGCGCACCTCAACTCGGTCGTCACGCTGCTCGATGTCCGCCTGGGGCGACTGCACCGACGGGACGCTCCCGGCTACATGGCCGCCCAGGTCGCCGGGTGCATCGTCGGGGTCGTTGTCGCCAACACGATGTTCAGCCTCGCTGCGGTGAGCATCGCCACACACCACCGGGCCAGTCCGGCGCATCTCTGGTCCGAGGTGATCGCTACCGCGGGTCTGGTGCTGGTCATCTTCACGCTCGCCCGCAGCCAACGACTCGCCGCAGTCCCGGCAGCCGTCGGCGCCTACATCGCCGCCGCCTACTTCTTCACCGGCTCAACCAGCTTCGCCAACCCCGCCATCAGCATCGGCCGCATGTTCTCCAACACGTTCGCCGGAATCGCGCCCGCATCGGTCCCCGGCTTCATCGTCGCTCAGCTACTGGGCTGCGCGCTCGGACTGCTTGGCGTCCTTGCCCTCTATCCAGCCACGGAGGTCACCGATGAGCACAGTCCTGTTCGTCTGCCTACAGAACGCCGGACGCTCACAGATGAGCCAAGCCCTGTTTGAACGAGCAGCCGCCGGACATCATCAAGCGCTGTCAGCCGGAACCAGACCAGCAGATCACGTTCATCCCGAGGTCGTCGAGGTGATGCGCGAGATAGGAATCGACCTCTCCAACCGAACGCCTCAGCTCCTCACCCGCGAACTTGCCCAGCACGCCGATGTAGTCGTGACGATGGGATGCGGCGACGAATGCCCACTCATCCCCGGCAAGCGCTACATCGACTGGGAACTCCCCGACCCAGCCGGACAACCCATCGACACAGTCCGGGCCACCCGCGACCAGATATCCGAACGCGTCACCGACCTACTCACCGAACTCAACTGAACCGAAGCTCGGGTGAGCGCTTTCATTGAATGCAACAGCAGAGCTCATACGACGCTGTGTGCGAAGAAGACCGGACCGAGGTTGGCAGCGCGGGGGTCGTCGGCGGGTAGGAAGCCGCCTACGAGGTGGACTTGATCGCCAGCTCGGGCGATGACCTGGCCAACCTCGTCCAGCAACTCGAACGGCTCGACTCTTGCCCGATACTCACTCGGCCACATCGTCACCGTCCGGTCGCCCCTGAACCCCGTCAGCCAAGCTGAGACCTCGCCGTTGCGCAGGTTCCCGTCCAGCGTTCCCTCTGCCCGTGCCAGACGGCCGGGGCGCCCGAGGGAACCCGCCGGACCGCGAGGCGAGAGAGAGTAGGCAGGCCGCGCGGATGCGCTCGACAGCTCCATGTTGCGACTCTAGCCTCGCTTCCGCTTGGATCGGTGGTCGTCGGGTAATTGTCGCGGGCGAGTGATGGCCACTGTCGCGTGCGGTGTGCGCCGCTGGAGCCGCGGTGTGTGACGCGGCGCGTCAGACCGAGCGGTACTGCTCAGGCTTGGGTGTCCGCGAAGACAGTGTTCCAGTCGTTCTTGATGCTGACGACCGTCCAGCCATCATCTCCGGCTCGTTGCAGCGACTGCTCGGCGCCGGTCTTGTAGTCGAATTCGCGGTCCGGGTCGTCGTGCAGGACGAGCAGACGCAGACCCTGGCGGGTTGGCCCGCCCGTGTAATGCAGCATCGGGATGTCGCCGTTGGAGTTTCCCGCGGCGACCGTCGGTCGCCGGCCGATACGGCTCCAGATGCGGACGGGCTTGGTCGGCCCGTCGTCGAACGTGTCTGGCTGCTCGAGGTAGACGAGCTGCCCTCCGTCCTTGTCCTCCTGGTAGCTCAATGCGTTGGAGCTGCCAATCACGCGCTCGGACGGGATGCCGTAGATCTCCTCGGTAACGGGCCGCATGAAGTCTCGGTCACCGCCCGAGGCGATGAACGTGGAGAATCCATTGGCCTCGAGATACTGCAGTAATTCGATCATCGGGACGTAGCCGCATTGCCGGAAGGAACGGCCGAGCGTGGGGTGCGATCCGCTCAGGAACTCGTCTGCGGCGGCCTGATAGGTCTCGACCGACATTCCGGCAAATGCCTTGAGGAGTCCGCCCATGAGGACCTTCACGTCCTTGTCGTCACCGTGGTAATGCTTGGTGATCACATTCCCGAGCCACGCATAGTCCTTCTCGTGCGCGGCCTTCCACGGCTGCGTGTCGCGAAGCGACGGGTCCGAGTCGGCCATGTCTGATAGCCGGTGAAGGATGAAGCCGAGCTCGATCGGCATCGGCTTCTCGCACCACAGGGTTCCGTCGTTGTCGAACACGGCAATCCGCCCTGCCGGCTCCAGATAGTCCGCGTCGTCCTCGTTGGTGACACGCTCGACGAATTCCACTATGGCTTCACGTGTCGGGGTGTCGTTCCAGGACGAAAGCATCGTTGTCATTTACTGGCTCCTCATCACCATCTCGGCTTGGCGGGCGAGGTCGATATACGGCTCGCCGCTGACGTCGACTGCGACGCGGTGCAGTGTCCCGCCCGTGAATGCGTACGGGGCCGTGCCCGGATAGTCGTCAGTCACCGGCTCGCCGGCCTGACGCCCGACGAATAGGGGTGAGCCGGCGACCGCGAACGCGCCGAGCTGCGTCTTGATCCTGCCCTCACCAACCTTCGTTTCCCCGTGATACAAGGTCATGGTTCCGACTGCGCAGATCGGCTCGCTCTCCTCCTTCTCGAACGACGCAGACAGAATCAGATTCTTTCCAGTCGGGAGGTCCTCGGTTGCGACGATCAGCTGCTCCTCGGCGCCGACGAAGTTGTTGACGTAGTGCAGTCGGTTGTTCTTGAGGTAAAGGGCGTGGCCACCGAATCGCGTGCCGTGAGCGAACAGCACTCCTTCGGCGCCGGGCTCGGGTAGGTCTACCAGCGCTCCGACCGCGAATGACCGGTTCTTTGTGTTGACGGCCTGCCACTCGGGCACGGGAGAGTTGTCGGGGAAGTACACATATCGATTGCGCGGCGTGGTGAGCTGCGGCCTGGGGGCCATCATGATTTCGACCGGGGTACGGTCGTCAAGCGGAAATGCCTGGTTTGCGCCAGCCTCGGAGAACCAGACATTGATCAACTCACGCAACTTGTCCGGGTGTTGATCAGCGAGGTTGTGAAGCTCTGAGCGGTCGCTGTCGGTGTGGTACAGCTCCCATTCGTCGTCGTTGAAGTTGCCCCAGCCGGCGATACACGGATGCGTGGTGACGGCCTTCCAGCCCTCGTGCCAGATCGAACGTGAGCCGAGCATCGCGTAGAACTGGGTCTTGCGCTTGGACTCGGCGGATGCATCGTCGAAGCTGGCCCGCATGCTCACGCCGTCGATCGGCGACTGGGTGTGCCCCTTGATCATCTCCGGCGACTCAACGCCGAGCACGTCGAGGATGGTGGGCACCAGGTCGATCGCGTGGCAGTACTGCTCGCGAACCTCACCCTGCGCGCTGATCCCCGCCGGCCAGGAGATGATGCAGGGATCGGAGGTGCCGCCATTGAACTCGTAGCGCTTCCACATCTTGAACGGCGTGTTGAAGGCCATCGCCCAGCCGGTCGGGTAGTGGTTGTAGGTCTTCGTCCCGCCGAGCTCATCGATCATCGCCAGGTTCTGATCGAGGTCGTCGGGAACGCCGTTGGCGAACTTCATCTCATTGACGGAGCCGTTCGGGCCGCCCTCGCCACTCGCACCGTTATCAGAGACAACAACAATCATCGTGTTGTCCAACTCCCCGCTCGCCTCGAGATAGCCCAGTAGCCGGCCGATCTGGTCGTCGGCGTGGCCGAGGAAGCCGGCGTAGACCTCGGCCATCCGGCAGAACAGTCGCTTCTCGTCGTCGTTCAGCGAGTCCCAGGGACGCGTGTAGTCGAGCTCAGGGAATGGCTGACCCTGCGGACCCTTGCGTGTCTCGGGCGTTCCGATCGGGTTGATCGGCGGAAGTTCGGTGTCCTTGGGGACGATCCCCAAGTCCTTCTGGCGTGCGAGGACGTCCTCACGGATGGCCTCATAGCCCGCATCGAAACGACCCTTGAACTTCTCGATCCACTCCCGCGGCGCGTGATGCGGAGCATGACAAGCGCCGGGCGCGTAATACAGGAAGAATGGCTTCTCGGGCGCGACAGCTTTCGAGTCGCGGATGAACTCCAGAGCCTTGTCAGTGATGTCCTCGGTGAGGTGGTAGCCCTCCTCCGGCGTCCGCGGCTGATCGACCATGTGGTTGTCATAGACGAGGTCCGGATACCACTGATTCGTCTCCGCGCCGAGGAACCCGTACCAGCGCTCGAAGCCCCGGCCCGACGGCCAGTTCCGTCGCGGTGCCGCCAGGTTCATCTCGTCGGTCGGACAGAGATGCCACTTGCCGACCATGTACGTGTTCCAGCCACGTTCGGCCAGGATCTCCGACAGCATCCCATTCTCCGGCGGGATTGTTCCGCTCGCGTTCGGGTACCCGATTGCGGCCTCTGTGATGCAAGCCATGCTGTTGCGGGTGTGATTCCGTCCCGTGAGCAGACACGAGCGCGTCGGGGAGCAGAGCGCCGTCGTATGGAACTGCGTGTACCGAAGCCCCTTCTCGACAACGCGATCGATGTTCGGCGTCTCGATCGGCCCGCCGTAGCAACTCATCGCCGAGAACCCCACGTCGTCGAGCACGATGTAGACCACATTCGGCGCGCCCTTCGGCGCGCTCGGCGGCTCGAACGGCCCCCAGTCGGGCTGCGAGTCACGCACATCGACGTTGATCACTCCCGCGAACGGCTTAGCCATCAGAAACCTCCGGTTGATGATCCAGTGAAGCTTGTCGGCATCATCGCATTTTGCGGCGACCGAGATGTCCCGGATCAGGGACGGTCCCATCGCCCGGGTTTCCCGCGTCAGGAGACCGGGCAGTATCAGCATGTTCTGTACCTAAGGCCTTGGCCGGGGGTCTAGAGCAAAGGAGAGAAACGTGAGCCACCAGAACAGCTGGCTTCCGACGCGGTCGGCACGATGGCTGGCAGCGATGCTGACAGTCGGGACGGCGCTCGGTGGAGCGGCACTATCACCGGCATCCGCTGGCGCACACAAGTTCCACGGGCCACACTCAGGCAAGCGCGAGGCTGCGAACCACCGCGGGCACCCAACCCACGTCAGAGGCCATCGCGGTCGGCTCGGGCCGACAGTTACGCGCACGGGGACTGGCCCAACCGGCTACACCGTCACATTCCGGTACTACGCCCCGCACGCGAACAGCGTTCAGATCAAAGGCGAGTGGTATTTCGCGCCGCTCGGGACGCCCGCAAGCACCGCCACCTCTGTGGTGGCGACGCCCGGGATTCTTCCCGCTCAATGGGAGCCGGGTGACTTCCCGATCGCGTCTCCGAACTCGACGAGTGCGAACTGGCCGGTGAGTCAGATGACGTTCAATCACCGGACTGGTGTTTGGTCGTATACGACGCCGCTGCCCTCGGGCACCTTCACCTACGGCTTCTTCGTCAACTGCTCGGCGACCCCGCCGGCGATGACGGGTTGCACCGAGCTATCCGACCCTGCCAACCCCCCGTTCAACGACAGACGAGGCCAGTCGACCGGCTCGGTCGAGCCTGACAGCTCGATCTACGTCCCGTCGGATCACCGCTTCGGTACCGTGAACTTCTCCTGGCAGGCTCCCGCTCAAGGTGCCCGAGGGACCCTAACGGACGTGACCTACCCGTCGCCCGGACACATCACGCCGGTCAACGAGAACTACCTGGCCGTCTACACCCCGCCCGGATACAACGCGCATCGCGCGGCCCAGTACCCAACGCTCTACCTGAGTCATGGTGGCGGGGGCAATGAGGTCGACTGGGCAACCCAGGGCGACCTCCGCAACATCATGGATCGCCTGATCGACACCGGTCAGATCGAGCCCATGGTCGTTGTGATGCCCAACAACAACGGCTATCCGAACTCGGCCGACAACAGCGCGTACATAACCGACCTCGCGCAGAACATGATCCCGTACATCGAAAGCCATTACGACGTCTCCGCCTCGCCCTCAGAGCGGGCGTTCTCAGGACTTTCGGCAGGGGGCTTGGTCACGAACGACATCATGCTTCACGACCCTGCGCTGTTTGGCTATTACGGGGTGATGAGCGCCGGAATCCCGGCGGACAACGAATCGGTCTCCTCCCCCCAGGCCGCGGCATTGGCGGACGCCGGCATCTTTGTCGGTGGTGGCTGGCAGGAGCCGGTTCATGCCCAGGGCTACAACGGATTCGACACCGGAACCGCACAGGAAGTGTCCATCCTCACCCATGCTGGGCTGACCGTGACGCCGGACTTCATCAACGGCGGCCACGAGTGGTACACGTGGCGCATCCTGCTGCGCGACTTCCTCACGCGGGTCGCCTTCTGGCCCTCGCCGACCGGTCCGTAGCCGACCATCTGGAGGGCCCCATCACGGGGCCCTCCAGAAGCGCAGTGTTGATGTGCCGCGGCGCGCGCGGTGCCCAGCGTCACCAGTCACGCCGCGCCGACCCGGCAGGGAATGTCATCTACGTCGACGTCTTCATTGCGATTCTGGTTCATGTAGGGGAAGCGCGCGACCGTCGCACGGATCTCCTTTTGGCGTGTGCCCGGGTCGCCCCACAGGACGGTCACTTGCGTCCCGATGACTGCGTGCTGCACGTCGATCGTGCAGAGCGAAATCATCCTGCGGTAGTAGTAGCTGTACATGCGCCCGGTACTGATTCCGACCGGATGGCCGTCCTTCAGCGTCGTGTCGGCGAAGTTGGCTGAACGTCCGCCGCGTTGCGTGAGGCTGATCGGGTCGTCGATCGGCGGGTAGGGCTCGCAGCTCTCATATTGAGAACGGTGGATGTCGAGGATGTCCTCGGTATTCCACTCCAGGGTGACCATCGTGCGACGTGGAGTCGCCATCTCTCGCTCAAGCGCCTGCCGACCGACGAAGTCGTGGTCGAACTTGATCAGTCTTTCCCAGCCGAGTTCGACCGGCGTGCGGTAGCGGCTCTGGATGTCTGATCCGAGGCTTCCGAAGAGCTGCCCCTGAGGGTGTGGGGGAAGACGGGTGCGGCGGGCCCATTCCATGAAGCCCTCGTGGTTTGCGAGCGCCCCAAGGAAATCGACGAATGACTGGGGGAAGCCGTTCTCGGTGTGGTTCATCGCGTAGCCGATCCGGCCGAGCTTCTTGATCTCGTATCGCTCGCCCGCCTCAATGATCGCGTCGTAGATATCGATCACCTGATCGGTCTTGCCATGGACCTCGTAACCGAGGGTTCCCGCCATGCCCATCCTCAGGATGCGGACCTCCATGTTGTTGATCGCGCTGACGCGGTGACGACCGAACCTGATGTCATGCAGGCATTCGCCGGTCGCCTGCTCGAGGATCTCCAGTGATCGTGGTCCGCCGAGCTGAAAGATGAACTCGTCGCGGACGTACTCGCCGGTGACATCGTAGTCACCTGTCTCAAGCATGTACTCGGCGTATGGCGCCCGGTAGTGCATGACGAACTCCTCAGGCCCGAGGCGCATCAGTACGCCGTGGACCAGGACAAATCCCTCCTCGTTACACATCACCCCGTGCTTGAGCGACCCGACGGGAAACGGGTCCATGCCGTTCACGCAGATATCTGACCAGAGTTTCAACGCGTCAGGACCTGTGGTCCGGTATGAGAATGCAGGGTTCAGGCCTGTGTGGATGTAACAGGAATCCTTCCAGGACATCGCCTCGGTCCGCCAGTCGCTGTACTCAAGGGGCACGGCCGTATTGAGCCCGAGGTTTATGCGGCTGAAAACGTACAGATCAACAGCCGGATCGAATGGAGCGTAAGGCGTGCGCGGCAGCGCCTCCGCGAACTGACGGGAGTGACTATCCATTGGAGCTGCTCCTATGTCGGGGTCTGTATCAGCACTCCGACCGGTCCTACCGGGACGGTGCTGTTACCTGGGTCGCCCTATGGTTTCCCGGGTGCCTTGGCTCGCCGAAGGCCAGGGATGTTTGCCCGGCTTCTCCGCGACGATGGTCGTCTCAAGGCATGCCGCACGCTTCCGTGCCCCGCCTGCATCCTATAGCCAGGTTCAACAGACCCCAAGAGTGCTTCGCTCCTCGTGCGAAGCAGGTGTGGGCGCCGCTCGCCCCGGGGACCTGCCACATATAATTGGGTCGATGTCGCGCAATCTGGTGGAGCTGGTCCGCCGCCATCACGAGGTCTCCGCTCCGACCGCGCTCGAGGTTCTGAAGGCGGCCGTGGCAGAGCACGGTGAGGTCACCGATGAGGACCGTCGACGCGCGTCCGAGGTGTCCGGCATACCGGAGGCGACTGTCTACGGGATCTCGACCTTCTATGACGACCTGCTTGTCCCGCAGGGCCGCCGACACCTGCGGGTTTGCAGTGGCACCGCGTGTTTCGCCGCAACGGCCGGCACCCATGTCGACGCAGTAAGCGAAGCCCTCGGGATCGCCCCCGGCGAGATCAGCGACGACGGCATGGTTTCTCTTGCTGAGACCGTGTGCCTGGGGTTCTGCCACTCATCGCCGGCGATCCGCTACGGCGATCAGGTCGACGCCGGCGATGGCGCCATCGCGCGGGCGATCGACGGCTTGTCGGTCGCTGCGGGCGAACCTGAATGGCGGAGCCTGCTGCCGGAGCCGGTGCTCACCCGGCCGGGAGACTGGTCAGGTCTGAAGCGGGCGCTCACCGAGCTCGGGCCAGAGAAGCTGCTCGAAGAGGTCGAGGCCGCAGTGGTGAAGGGTCGTGGTGGCGCGGGCTTCCCGGCCGGAACCAAGTGGCGCTTCACTCGCGCTGCAAAGGGGGACACCAAGTTCATCGTCGCCAACGGTGACGAGGGTGACCCCGGTTCGTACATCGATAAGTACCTGATGGAGCAGAACCCGGTCAGGCTGCTTGAAGGGCTGGCACTCGCGGGCTTTGCGGTCGGGGCCTCACACGGGTTCGTGCTCACGCGCTCGGAGTACCCGATGTCCAAGCCGATCCTCGATGCGGCGATCGCGCAGGCCCACGAGGGCGGCTGGCTCGGCGAGGACATCCAAGGCTCGGGGTTCGCCTTCGACATCACAGTTGTCGAGGGTGCCGGCTCATATGTTGTCGGCGAGGAGACGGCGCTGCTCGCGTGCCTTCAGGGCTTGAGGGGTACGGTCTCGGCGCGGCCGCCGTTCCCGGCCGAGCGCGGTGTCTATGGGATGCCCACCGTCGTCAACAATGTCGAGACGCTCTCAAATATTCCGTTCATCGCGGCCCACGGATCCGAGGCGTACACGGCGCTCAGCCCCGACACCGATACGAACGGCTCGAAGTTGATCTGCTTCAACGAGCGCTTCGTACGGCCGACCGTGGTCGAGGTGCCGTTCGGAATGACAATGCGGGAGTTGTGTGAACAGGTGGCCGGGGGGCTGCGCGACGGTCGCTCGATCAAGGCCATCCAGATCGGCGGTCCGCTCGGGGGCATTCTGCCGGCGTCAAAGATCGACACGGTGTTTGACTTCGAACCGCTGGCTGCTGAGGGCTGCATGGTCGGCCACGGCAGCATCGTCGCCTTCGACGATCAGACGGACATCCGCGGGCTCACCGTCCACCTTCTGCACTTTGGCGCGCACGAGAGCTGCGGTAAGTGCTTCCCGTGTCGGATTGGGCTTCGCCGTGCGCACGACATGTTCGCTGCCGACGCGCCGGTCAGCCGCGCGAGGTTCGAGGAGCTGCTCGAGACGCTCGAGCTCGGCAGCCTATGCGCCCATGGATCCGGGATGCCGGCGCCAATGCGTAGCCTGCTCACTCACTTCTCCGACGAGCTTGGACTCGAGGGCTGATGCAGGTCACGGTCGACGGCACCTCGGTGGAGGTCGAAGCCGGCGCCACGCTGCTCGATGCGGCTACGGTCGCCGAAGCGTGGGTTCCGACCCTCTGCTTCGACGACCGCCAGGCGCCCTTCGGCGCATGCCGGGTCTGTTTGGTCGGGGTCGATGGCTCGCCGAAGCCCGTGCCCGCGTGCACGACGCAGTGTCGCGACGGAATGCGGATCGACACACAGGATGTGACCGCTCGCCGCGTCGTCGGCGCCGTCGTGGAACTCGTGATGTCGGAGCTGCCGGTGCCGCCTGCGGCGCACACCGAGCTCGCCCAGGTGGCGGCCCGGCTCGACGTCCCGGCGGATCCACGGTGGCCCGGTGTGACCCACGCCATCGGACACGATTTCGAGCACCCGTACCTGGCATTCCAGCACGAGCTCTGCATCTCCTGCGGACGCTGTGTACGTGCCTGCGATGAGGTGCAGGGAGCGTTCGCGCTGACCGCGGTCGGCCGAGGGTTCGAAGCCAACGTGGTTGCCGGGATGGACAGCGGCTTCCTGGAGTCGACCTGTGTTTCCTGCGGCGCCTGCGCTGACACATGTCCGACCGATGCGATCACCGAGGGCATACTGATCGGGCTCGAGCCCGTTGCGGACCGGCTCGCGAGGCGTAACCTTCGTAAGACCGGCGGCACCAAGGAGCTTTGACAGGAAATGAGCACTGAACGTTTCGATCATGAGGTCACGACGACCTGCGGTTATTGCGGCGTCGGTTGCCGTCTGGAGGCCCACACTGCCG
Organism: uncultured Conexibacteraceae bacterium; assembly: GCA_963785385.1. Taxonomy (GTDB): domain Bacteria; phylum Actinomycetota; class Thermoleophilia; order Solirubrobacterales; family Solirubrobacteraceae; genus Palsa-465. Next base: position 20,080 of record CAWAVA010000020.1, read on the forward strand.
GTGGGCGGATCGCCTCGATCTCGCCCGCGCTCGACGGTCCCGCCAACGAAGGCCACACCTGCCTGAAGGGGCGCTTTGCGCACCAGTTCACGCGCTCGCGCGATCGGCTGACCTCGCCGCTGATCCGTGAGGGCGATCACTTCCGGGTGGCGAGCTGGCAGGAGGCGTATGCCCGCATCGTCTCTGAGCTGACGCGCATCAAGGAACGCCATGGACCGGATGCCATCGCCGGACTTGCGTCGTCGCGTGCAACCAACGAGGACTGTTACGCGATGGCCCGCCTGATGCGCGCCGCGGTCGGTACCAACAACATCGACAACTGCAGCCGCGTGTGTCACTCGCCTACCTCGTTTGCGATGCGCAAAGCGTTCGGGTTGTCGGGAGCGACCGGCTCGTTCACAGACATTGACAACGCCGACGTGGCCGTGCTGATCGGTGTCAACCCGACCCAGGGGCACCCCGTTGTCGGCGCTCGGATCAAGCAGGCCGCATTACGCGGGTGCAAGCTGGTCACGATCGACCCGCGTCGGATCGAACTGAGCGACTACGGCGTTCTGCATCTGGCGCCGCGGCCCGGCACAAACGCGGCCGTGGTGCTCGGCCTCATTCACGTCGTACGCCGCGACGGGCTCACCGACGAATCGTTCATCGCCGATCGCACAAGTGGCTACGACGAGCTCTGCGAGCTGCTCGCGGCCTACTCGCCAGAAGCGGTCGAGGAGATATCCGGGATCCCAGCAGCCGACCTGGAGCGCGCTGCTCATATCTACGGCGAGGCGGGTGCCGCATGTCTGCTCTGGGGCCTCGGCGTCACCGAGCACAAGTACGGCTCCGAGGTGGTCCAGCTGCTCTGCAACCTGGCGATGATGACGGGTAACGTCGGTCGCCCCGGGGCGGCACTGCTGCCGCTGCGCGGTCAGAACAACGTTCAGGGATCCTCGGATATGGGGGCCCTGCCCGACACCTACACCGCGTATCGCCCGGTCGGAGACGAGGCCACGGCGCAGCTGTTCGAGGAGGCTTGGGGCGTCCCATTGAGCCGCGACAAGGGGTACACGATCCCACAGATGTTCGACGCCGCGATCGCCGGTGACCTCAAGGCGATGTACGTCTTTGGAGAGGACATCGCTCAGACCGATCCTGACACCGCGCATGTCGCCGCAGCGCTGGAGAGCCTCGAGTTCTTCGTCTGCCAGGAGATCTTCGAGAACGAGACCACGAAGTACGCGGACGTGATTCTGCCGGCGTCGTCGTTCCTGGAGAAGGAAGGCACCTTCACCAACGCTGAGCGCCGCTTCCAACAGGTCGAAGCGGCGATTGATCCACCCGGCGGTGCCAAGACTGACTTCGAGATCATCACAACCGTCTCGCGCATGCTCGGGCACGACATGGGGTGGGGAACACCATGGGATGCGCTCGACGAGGTCGCGCGGCTCACCCCGCACTTCGCCGGCGTCAGCCGCGACCGTCTGGGACGCAAGGGTCAACAGTGGCCGGTCGGCCCTGATGGCGTCGATTCACCCACGCTGTACGAGACCCACTTCGAGACGACCGATGGCCTCGGGCACTTCGCGGCGCTCCCCTACAAGACTCCGGGCGATGCGCCCGACCGCGAGTTCCCGCTGGTGCTGGTGACCGGTCGCGTGCTGCAGCACTACAACGCCGGCACGATGACACGTCGCACTCACAACGTCGCTCTGGTGGACCAGGACCTGCTGGAGATCCACCCGGACGACGCCGCCCGCCTGTGGATCAGCGACGGCGACATGGTCTCGATCCGCAGCCGCGTCGGTCGCACTGAACTGCGAGCCACGATCACCGAGCGGATCGAGCCCGGGCATGTCTTCACCTCCTTTCACTTCCCGGAGACGCGCACGAACCTGCTTGTCGGCCAGTCAGCCGACGTCAACACCTCCTGCCCTGAGTACAAGGTGGTGGCGGTCGATGTACGGCCGATGAGCGAGCATCCGGCATTCACGCCGAAGCTGGCGACGGCGTAGGCAAGCGCCGCGTTCGCCGCAGCGAGGCTGGGCAGGGCAGTAAACGTCATGCATGAGTCAGCCCGTGCACCGGCTCGTCCCTTTCGCCTGCCCTGATCGACGATCTCATGGCGGCGTCGGCGCTGTGGGACGCCCGCGCTCAGGCTGAACGCGCGACCGCGTGCATAGCCTGAGGGTCGGTCAGTCCTATCTGTGATCATTGTGGCGCCAGGGCAAGCGGAGGAAGGCGGAAACGTGAGCATTGAAGATCCGCACATGGCGGCCGAGACGGTCCAGGTGGACCGTCCGGTCGGCGTTGGGGGGGACCAGGAGATCCAGTGGGGCAGCGACGCGCTCGCAGCGAGCCTCCGTGCACTGGGGACTGAGTTCGTCGCTCTGAACCCCGGGGCGAGCTACCGCGGATTGCACGACAGCCTCGTCAACTACCTGGGGAACGACACGCCTGCGATGCTCGTCTGCCTGCATGAGGAACATGCGGTCGCGCTGGCACATGGCTACAGCAAGGTGACGGGCAAGCCGATGGCAGCTGCGGTTCACAGCAACGTGGGCCTGATGCACGCCACGATGGCCATCTACAACGCATTCTGCGACAGGGTGCCGATCCTGATCCTCGGGGCTCAGGGCCCGCTCGACGCGGATCTGAGAAGGCCATGGATCGATTGGGTCCACACCGTCGCAGATCCGGGCGCAATGATCAGGGACTACACGAAGTGGGACGATGAGCCCAAGTCCGTGCAGGCGGCGGTTCGCAGCATCGCTCGCGCCCACCAGGTCACTCAGACCTACCCGTCGGCACCGACCTTCGTCAGCTTCGATGCGACGTTGCAGGAACAGCCGCTGACGGTCCCCCCGCGACTACCGGATGTGGAGCGCACCGGCGTGCCCGAGCCACCGGGTCCGAGCCGGAAGGTGACAGGCCAGGCGGCGGGAATCCTCGTCGACTCAGAGCGCACGGCGATGCTCGTCGGTCGCGTAGGTGCGTCCGTTGAAGCGTGGGAGTCGCGGGTCGAGCTTGCCCGTGCGCTTCACGCCCAGGTCATCACTGACACGAAGCTGCGCGCCTCGTTCCCGACAAACGACCCTCACCATCTTGCGACTCCCAGTGCACACCTGTCGGAGAGCGCCCTTGCCGTGCTGCATTCGGCGACGGCGGTGCTGAGCCTGGATTGGGTCGATCTCGCCGGCACGATGCAGATCGCCTTCGGCGGATCTCCCCAGATACCCGTCATCCACTGTTCGATGGACCAGGTGCTCCACAACGGATGGACGAAGGACCACTTCGAGCTTCCCGAGGTTGACCTCTTCATCGAGGCGCACCCGGATGCACTGGTGACCGAGTTGCTGGAGGCGGGAGTTGCGGCCGGTTCTGATGACCGCGGATGGCCTGTTCATGCGCCCGACCGAACGCCACGCGAAGACGTCGGGTCGATCACGGTCCGGGGGTTGGCCGGCACGATGCGCCGCGTCCTCGCGGACGAGGACATCTCGCTGTTGCGGGTGCCGCTTGCCTGGGACGGAGCCGACCTTAACATCTGCGGACCGTTCGACTACCTCGGACAGGATGGCGGCGCCGGGCTGGGGTCGGGGCCGGGAATGTCCGTCGGAGCGGCGTTGGCGCTGCGCAATTCCGGCAAGCTGCCGGTCGCGATTCTTGGTGACGGCGACTTCCTGATGGGTGCCTCGGCGCTGTGGACAGCGGCGCGGCACCGGATCCCGCTGCTGGTGTTGGTCGCGAACAATCGCTCCTACTACAACGACGAAATGCACCAGGAGAGAGTTGCGAGAGAGCGGAGTCGACCCGTGGAGAACCGCTGGGTCGGTCAGCACATCCGCGACCCGGCGCCCGACCTCGCATCGTTGGCCCGGTCGCTCGGGCTCACCGGCTACGGTCCGGTCTCGTCGCCATCTGAACTCGAGGCTGTCCTGCTGGAGGCCGTCAGGGCAGTTCGGCTCGGCGCGGCGGCGGTGGTTGACATCCATGTCGAGGTGGCCGAGTACCAGATCGTTCCCGGTATCGGTGGACGCGGCCAAGCCGGCTGATCGGTCCTCTCTCGTTGCGGTGCACTCGGCCGGTGGTCCCTCAGAAAGAGCTACGACGAGCGATTCGGACGCTCAGCTCTGCGCCTGCTTCGCGTAGGTTGCGTTCAGGAGCTTGCTCGCATCAAAGCCCTTGGCAGAAGGCTCGCTCGGCACGAGTGCCTTCAGCACGTTGCGCTCATAGGACAGCTGCGGGACCAGCGTGCCGAGGAAGGCTGCCTTCGTCGTGTCGTAGGCGGCCTTGGCTGTCGCATCGTCCTCGCCGGTGGTGCGGGCGATCAGTGAGATCGACTGCGCTGGGTGGGTCCTGTAGTAGCTGAGCTCTTGGTAGAGGGCTCGCAGGACCTTCACCACGGTGGTCTGTTCGGCCGATGTGTTCAGATGCTGGGCGTCAACAAACACGCCGGTGCCCGGATATCCCTTCATGCCGCGAAAATCCTCCACAACGTGAGCCCCGGGAAGCAGCTTTTGGATCGATGGCAGCTGCCACGGGTTGGCGCCGGAGAAGGCGTCCACCGATCCCTTCTCAAACGCGGTTATCTCGTTCGGGAACGATCCCAGTGGGATCTCATGCATGTTGATCCCGTATCTCTGGTCTGTGAGCTTGACAAGGAAATCAGACAGCGCGCCCGTCGAGGAGATCGCGATGGGGGTGCCGTTCATATCGCGGGCCGCTGGAACTGCCTTCGCGGCAACGATCTGCCCGTCGATCGCGTTCTCCCAAACGCCGACATACTCGAGCGGCGTTCCGTTTACCGCGGTGGCCTCCGGCAGCGGGGCTCCGCCGACCACGAACTGGACCTGCCCGGAAACCAGTGCGGGAATCGCAACCGCGGCGCTCAGATACTTCACGTCGGCGTCGATACCGTTGGCCTTGAACAATCCGGCGGCCTTTGCGAAGACCGGCAGCATCTGATCTGCAACCGGTGCGGCGTAAGCGATCGTCACCTTGGTGAGTGCTGAGCCGGTGCTCTTCGAGCCGGAGGGGGTTGAGGAGGAACCGCAAGCCGCCAAGCCCGTGGAGAGTAGGCCGACAATCGAAAGCGCTGCTGCAACGCGCCGTCCGAGGGCGCTGCGACGACACCGCGATTTTCCCGCATGGTCGTACGAATCTCGTGGTTGCATTCTCGCTCCCCCTTCACCGGGTGACTGCTTGCAGGTTGTTGCCATCTACGCGCCGGCCCGCGACCGGTCGGGAGAGAGGCCCCAGCCCGGCTCGGGGGAGATCGAATCCCTAATTGGTTCGGACTAGCTGTCCAATCCGATCGCACCATTTAATTGCCCGGCATGACGGTTTCCAAAACACGCCTCCGCCTTGCGGGTCAGTGACAGCGCCCGAAGCCGAGCACCGCGATCTCCCCGGCGGATGGGTCACCAAGCACGGACCGGGACGGTCATCTCACCGAGGGTGGGTTGGGACACCATCCTGATCGTGTCACCCGGATGCACGGGTGAGACGCCCGCGGGCGTACCGGTGTAGATCAGGTCACCCGGGTGAAGCGTGTAGAAGGAGGAAGCGAACTCGATCAGTCGTCCGATGCCATACACCAGGTCCTTGGTGTTCGCCGCCTGGCGGATCTCGCCATTGACGCTGAGCTCGAAGGCCAGGTCATCGGGATCGGCGACCTCGTCGGCCGTGGTCAGCCAGGGGCCGAGGACGGCATACCCGTCTGGCGATTTGCGAAAGCTGCGGTCTTCGCGGCCACGCACGACCATGTCGAGGCCGAGGCAGTACCCGGCGACATGACCCAACGCGTCAGCCTGAGCAATGTCGGACCCCGCCAGGCCGATCACGACCACGATCTCAGCCTCGTGGTCGGTGCGTCGGTTCGGAAAGCGCACTGGCACTCCTTCGCTCGGTCCGACGAGCGCCGAGCAGGCCTTGAGGAAGAGTCCGTCCTCACCGATCCTTGCTGTGTGACCGAGGCCGAGCTCGGCTCGCTTCGGAGCCATCTCCTCGATGTGGTCCCGATAGTTGGTGGGGGCGCCGATCACCTTCGTCGGGCGCGCGACGGGTGCCAGCAGCGCTGCCGACCGCAGTGATGCAGGCTCGCTATGCGCCGCCGCGTCCATGACCTGTGCGCGCCCATCGGGCGTATGCACGAAGGCGGTGACGGGGTCGCCCCTGTAGCTGTAGGACGCAGCTTCGCGGATGCTGGTCTGCAGCGCGGTGATGTCATATAGCGAGCCGTCGGCAATCAGGCCGAGCCGGTCATCGTCGTAGCGGCAGACCTTCACACTCGCTCCTTGATTGCCGATCGTTTCCGGAGGGCCTGAACGTCAGTCCCTGAAGCCGGGAGGGGTGGCCGGTCCCCAGATGTTCGTCAGCGTGTCATCCGGCCAGGTCGTCGGCCTGTACGGATGGTGCTGACGCCAGGGGCGGGGCGCGAAGACACCCAAGCTCTCGCTGTCGATGCGGGCCATCTCGGCATAGAGCTCAACGATGTTGCCATCGGGATCGCGGTGATAGGTGAAGATGTTGTCGCCGATCACATGGCGACCCGGCCCCCAGATCAGCGGGTAACCGCTGCTGCCAAGAAAGTCGCACGCTCGCAGGATCTCCATGCGGTCGAGGAGTTCGAAGGCAAAATGGTGCAGCTTCGGCGGCTCCCCGCGTACAAAGTTGGTGGTGTGGTGGTCGGGGCCGCACCGCATCCAAACGAAGAAGTCGCCGCGCTGATCAGAGATCCGAAACCCCAGCACACTCTGATAGAAGCCCACCGAGCCGGCGACATCCGTGACCCTGAACGCGACGTGCCCGAGCTTCAACGGGGCAAAGCCCTTGGGGCTGCGGTCCTCGCCGAGTGGGTCGAAGCTCGGGAAGACGACCACCTCGGTTCCATTCGGGTCAGTGAACGCGACCGCCTCGTCGATGCCCGGCGCGTCCCCTGTCCGGCTCTCGCTCGTGATCCCTTTCGCCGACAGCTCCTTTCGAATCTCGGCGGGCGTCTGACTCGCCTCAACCTGGAAAGCCAGACCCGTGCAGCGGGCAGTGGTGCCCTGGTTCAAGACGCAGGCGAGCTGACCCGTCGCAGTTTTCAGGAAGGCTCGGTCTCCGTCGCGCGCGGCCACCGATAGCCCGAGGATGTTGACCTGATAATCGATCAGCCGTTCCAGATCCGGCGTCTCGAAGGTGACGTGGCTGATGCGTTGCGTGTTCACCGTGGCGTAGCGATGGCTCGAGGCTCGCGAGTGTTGCGTTCATTCAGGACACGCAGTGGGCTAAGCTCTGTCTACTGTATACGTTAGGCGAGTCGCCCACCGGTGGGAGCAGAGACAATGAGCGAGACGTTTGAGATTCCGTGTTCGATCGTCCGGGGTGGCACCAGCCGCGCGGTGTTCTTTCGCAGCGAGGACATCCTGGGTTATGACCGGTCGGTCACAGAGCGCCTGCTGCTGAACATCTTCGGAAGTCCTGATGCGAAGCAGACAAATGGCCTCGGCGGCGCGACGTCTCAGACGAGCAAGGCGGCGATCATCGGCCCGCCGAGTCGTCCTGATGCCGATGTCGACTACACATTCGCGCAGGTGAGCGTTGCGGCTCCGGTGGTGGATTGGGGCGGCAACTGCGGAAACATCTCCTCGGCGGTTGGTCCCTATGCCGTAAACGCGGGCTTCGTGGACGCCGATGGCGACCAAGCCATCGTGAGGATCCACAACACCAACACCGGCAAGATCATCGTGGCCACGGTCCCGCTCGCTGGAAGGCGGGCGGCAACCCTCGGCGATCACCAGATCGCCGGGGTGCCCGGGACCGGCTCGCGAATCGAGCTCGCGTTCCTGGACCCGACCAATTCATACGGGCGCGGGCTCCTGCCGACCGGCAATGTGACCGACGTCGTGCGGCTCGCCGACGGGCGAGAGTTCACCGTGTCCGTGGTCGATGCCGCCAACCCGACCGTCTTCCTGTCCGCGGCGGCCGTGGGACTCAGTGGTACCGAACTCCCCGCCGCACTGGAGGCCAACACCGACGCGACTGAAATCCTCGAGCAGGCGCGCAGCATCATCGCTGCTCAGATCGGCCTGGTCGACGATCCCGCGGATGCCACACTCCTGACCCCGGGGCTGCCGAAGGTCGGGGTGGTCACTGGGCCCGTCGGTTACGAAACCAGCACGGGCGAGCGCGTCGACGAGCAGCACATCGAACTGGTTGGGCGGCTCATGTCGATGCAGCGCCCGCATCGCGCCTACATGATGACGGGTGGAGTCGCGACCGCCGTGGCGGCGCTGATTCCCGGGACGCTCGTGCACGCCGCCGCCCGCCCCGGCGAGATCGACGGCAAGCGCCAGCTCGTTCGCATCGGCCACCCATCCGGTGTCGTCGACTTCCAGGTTGAACTCGACGATGGCGGCACAGCTGGGGTTCCGGGCATCCATTCGGTTGTCCTGACTCGCACGGCGCGTCACATCATGGATGGCGTGGTGCACGTGCCCACGACACTGTTGCGCGACGCTGCCCCAGCACCGACCGTGCTCGCGGGGCAGGCACAGTGATCAAAGGACTTCGGACGCGCAGGATCCCACGAACGGCCGCCGAGGCCATCAGCGACCCGAGTGCATGCGGAGTCCTGCTCTGGGACCTCCAATATGGATTGGGCGGACACGCCACCGGCCTGGAGGAGCTGGGCACCAGATGGGCGGCGCTTCGCGACACGGCCAACCAAGCGGGCGCGGCCGTCTTCCGCAGCCAGCACATGGCGGCTCCGTTGGAGCAATTGGATGACGTCGAGATCTGGCGTCTGATGCGAAAGCAGGGCGTGGGGCGCCCGGAGGACCTCGCTCCGTTCATGCGACCCGGATCGCACGACGTCGAATTCCTGGCCGGATTCGAACCTGGGCCTGATGAGGTGGTGATCACCAAAACAACGCCGTCCCTTTTCATCGCGACGAACGCAGAGGCGCGCATGCGGAATCTGGGCGTGCGGACACTCCTCCTTGCGGGGGTTGCCACCGACATAGGCATCGAGTTCACGGCACGTCATGCGATGGCACTCGGGATCATGCCGGTCACCGTTACCGACGCATGCGGAACCTACACCGCCGCTGCGCAGGAGCGTGGTCTCGCCTGTCTGAGCGCTTTCACGCTCACCATCACGACTGCGGAGGTCGTCTCAGCCTGGACATCGGGCTGACGATCGATGTCGCGCTCACGCGAATCGGCTGCGCCACGCCGGGACCGCGTCGCGGTTGTAGACGTTGGTTGGAATCTCACCCCGCAGAATCCTCTCCACCGACTCTGCGGCCCAGACGACGCCGGCGCGCAGTTCGCCCTGCGCGTCGAGGTTGGTGTGACTTGCGTGAGGGCTCAAAAGGAGATGCTCTTCAACTTGCCGGAGAGGGGAATCAGGCGGGAGCGGTTCGGTCTCGAATGCGTCGAGTGCCGCCGCGTTGATGGTGCGCGCTCGCAGCCCGGCGGCCAGGGCGTCCTCATCGATCACGCCGCCCCGCGCGGTGTTGATCACGATCGCACTCGGCTTCATCAGTTCAAGCTCCGGGGCCGCGAGCATATGGCGCGTCTCCCGCGTGAGCACGACGTGAAAGGAGATCACGTCCGACTCTCGCAGCAACTGCCGGTAGTCCAGTGGCCGTACGCCGACCTGCGCGAATCGTGTCGGCTCGATGTAGGGGTCATAGGCGACCACGTGAACCCGCCACGGCGTCAGCAGATGCGCCAGCCGCGTCCCGATGCGGCCGAGGCCGACTATCCCGATGGTGATCCCTGGGTATTCGTCGGTGAAGCGCTGGCCGAGTGTGAGTCCGAGCAGACCTGGTTGCTCGCGCCACCCACCCGACTTGACGGCCGCGTCTCGTTGGGGGAGGCGCTTCAGCAGCGCAAGCATCATCGCCATGGTCATCTCCGCCACCGCAAAACAGTTCTCCTCGGTGGGGGCGTGAGTGACCAGGACCCCCAGGTCCGTTGCGGCATCCACGTCGACGTCATCAACACCCACCGAGTACTTGCTGATCGCGCGCAGTCGCGGTGCCGACTCGATCACCCGCCGGGTGATCGGGGTGCTGCGGATCGACCCGCCCATCAGGATGTCCGCGTCGGCGGCGAAGCTCGCCAGCGCGTCCTCATCGCTGCCCTCAGGGGTACACCACCGCGGGTCCCCGAAGGTGAGCGTGTGACCCGCTTCCCGCAGCCGAGCCAGGACCTCTTCGGGCTCGTCTCTCGGAGCAAAGATCGCGACCTTCAAGGACAGGGCCTCCAGAAGCACAAGCTGGCCCGGAGCACCATCAGAGGCCCACTCGCCGGGGAGGACGCTTCGCGCGGCAAGGTGTATACTGTCTGCACCTTTCCGAAAGGTATCACGTGGCGACCACGGCATGGCCCGTGGATCACCGCAGCTGTGGAACGGTGCCAAACACTGAGAGAGAGCGGCTGAACAGGTGTCATCACTTCCGTATACAAGCGATGAAGCGAAGGATTGGGCGCGTGCGACGATGCGCGGCGTCTGCAACGTCATCATGCCCAGCTTCACCAGCGACCTGAAGCACTTGAATGAGGCGGGTATCCGCAACGACGTCAGGCGCTCGATTGAGCTTGGGTTCTGGGGCGCACTGGCCGTCTCCGAGTGTGGAACGACGATGGATGAGTACATCCGGTTCGTCGAGATCGCGGTTGACGAGGCCGCGGGGCGTTTTCACATCGTCCACCACGGCAGCTTCGACACGCTGGAGGACACGATCGAGGCTGGTAATCGCGCCGCCGCGGCGGGTGCCGACCTGCAGCTTCTTTCCTATCCGCAATCGTTCTACCCGACCACCGACGCTCAGGTGGAGGAGCTCACACGGGCGGTACTGGACAACGTTCCGCTGGCGACGGTGATCTTTGCGGTGCATCTCTGGAACTACCAGCGGCTGCACCCGGCGGAGCTCTCGCCGGAGCTGATCGACCGCCTCTCCTACCACCCGCTCGCAGTCGCCGTGAAGTGCGAGGGCGGCGGTGCCGGCAACGGCGCCCACATCGACGTCCTGCGTCGCAGCGGCGAGCGACTGCTCGTCTCAGACCCCCGTGAGGGCACCTCGCCGGGGCACGTCAAGTGGTTCGGGATGCCCTGGATGGGTACAAGCAACTTCCAGTACTTCGGCGATGCGGTGCCCAGGTACTTCGATCTTATGCACAAGGGCGAGTGGGATGAGGCACTCGAGATCTACTGGCGGATCCACCCCGCGCGAACCACGCGGCTCGCGGACCTCGCGACCACCTCTGGTGCGCACTTCATCCATCGCCAGTCGTGGAAGTATCAGGAATGGCTGAATGGCTTCAACGGTGGCCCGTTGCGGATGCCGACGATGCGCCTCACCGATTCCGCCACCAGTCGTCTTGCAGCAGCGGCAGTCAAGTCCGGAATCATCAGCGAGGTGCCCGGCACCCTCGAGGACTTCTACATTGGACGGAATCCGAGCTAGAACGCTGATGTATCCTATCGCCCAGTTTCAGGAAGAGAAGGCATGGCGCATCTAGTCGACCTGACCGTCGCGCTTGGCTCCTACGACCACACCCTTGATCTCACAAAGGGGTCTGTGAACATCGCTGGAACGCGTCCGGACTTCGTGCCGACGTCGAGTGACATCGATGCTCCACAACGATGGCATGTGAGCGAGATCCCGCTGGTCGCCTACGCGAAGCTTCGCGCTGCCGGAGACGACAGCCTGCTCGCGATCCCGGTCTTCACCTCGAGGATGTTTCCCCATCGTGCCATCTATGTTCGGGCCGATCGCGTCCGCGATCCGAGCGACCTTCGCGGGGCGCGCGTGGGTGTGGCCTCGTGGTCGGACACGACAGCTGTCTGGGCACGGGGGATGCTGGCTGACATGTATGGAGTCACGCCTCGTGAGATCGAGTGGTGGCAGGGCTCTGTGGATGGGTCCGGGGCTGCGCTCGCAGTGGACTCGGAGAGCCACCGGCCCGAGGGCGTTGAACTGGTATCGGCTCAGGGCCAGAGCCTGGAGGAGATGCTCTGGGGGGGCGATCTCGATGCGTTGATCGCGTGCGGCGTATCCGACCGTCTCCGACGCTCCAGGTCTGAGGCCGGCGTGCGGCCGCTGTTTGAGGGCCCCGCAGCGCCTGAGCGTGAGTACTACAGGGCGACAGGCTGTCTGCCGCCCCACAGAACGATCGCCATCAGGCGCGAGGTCCTGGAGGAACGCCCCTGGATCGCCAGCAACCTCTACAGAGCGTTCGAGGTCGCCAAGCGCCGGTACTTCGTGCGGCTCACGGAGATCAGTGCGAGTCGCACGGCAATTCCCTGGACGAGCGCCTACATGGCCAGGACGCGCGAACTGTTCGGTGAGGATCCGTGGCCCTACGGCGTTGAGCCCAACCGGGCCAGCCTGGAGGTGTTCCTGCGGTATGCGGTCGAGCAGGAGCTGTTTGCCAGGCAGCTGTCTGCTGACGAATTGTTCATCGCGGTCGAACCGTTCGTGGACGGACTGGTCTAGTGCTTCCGCGGCACGGAGGTCAGCAAATGAGTTTCAAGGGCAGGGAGGGAGATTGAGCGACATGAGCTCTGTAACGAGAAAGGATCAAGGGGAATCCGTGGTCGTGAACGCGAACGCCGGATCGGCCGGTGTTGCCGGCCTCCAGGACGTGGACCTGCCCGAAGAGCGGCGTCCCGCGCCGAATCTGAAGAAGGGGCTGATTCCATCCCGTGTCGCCTACAGGCTGGTCGGTGTGGTCTCTGTGATCGCGCTGCTTGTCATCTGGCAGGTCATGTCCGACACGAACGTTGTCAATCCGGCGCTCAGCAGCTCACCGTCGGGCGTCTGGGATACAGCACGCCAGATGATCAGCGACGGCACGCTCGGCGCTGCTGTGTGGTCGACCGCTGGGCTGTTCGCAGTGGGACTCGGCGTGAGCATCTTCATCGGCGTGACCGCCGGCATCATCCTTGGCTGGTGGCGCCTCCTGGGGGCCGTGTTCGACCCACTGGTGGCGATGCTCTATGCCACCCCGCTGATCGCGCTGTTGCCGCTGGTGCTGGTCTGGTTCGGGATCTCGTTCAAGGGTCAGGTGGTGATGGTGGTGCTCGTCTCCGTCTTCCCGCTCCTGGTCAACGTGATGGTCGGTACACGACAGGTTGATCCCGGGCTGCTGCGCCTGGCCACGAGCTTCCGCGGCTCGCAATTGGCCGTGCTCAGGACGCTGGTGATTCCGTCGATCGTCCCCTACATCGTCACCGGCGTGCGGCTGGCCGTGGGTGGCGCGCTGATCGGCGTAACCCTGGCCGAGTACTTCGAGGGGAACAGCGGCATCGGGGGCGTGATCCTCAGGGCCGGCACGGAACTCAACGCCGGGATGGTCTTCGTCGGGATCGTCGTACTGGCCGGAACCTCGTTGACCCTGACCGCGCTCATCCGGGCCGTCGAGGGACGCGTGAGCGGCTGGCGCGACGAGCGCTGACCGGACTCGAATCAGGCGAGGAATGAGGGTGGGCATGCCACTGAGCCTCACGATGGCGATCAGCCACTATGACCATGTCGAGCCGGTGACCAGCGGGGAGGTCCGGATCGAGGGGGCCGACCCCGTGTTCTTCGAGTTGCCGATTCCCGAGATGTTCAGGCGGTTCATCAACGCGCAGGAGTGGGAGTTGTCCGAGATGTCGTCTGCGCAGTACCTCTCGCGGCGGGCCGCCGGCGACGACCGGATCATCGCGCTCCCGATCTTCACCTCGCGGATGTACCGGCACACGGCGATCATCGTGCGTCGCGATCGGATCCGCACCGCGGAGGATCTTCGCGGGGCGCGAGTGGGTACCCCGGAGTGGACGCTCAGTGCGTGCGTGTGGGCTCGCGGGATGCTGTCTGACATGTACGGCGTTCGCCCCGCCGACATGACCTGGTTCCAGGGTGGTCTTGACCGGCCAGGCCGTGCTGAGGCGGTCAGGCCCCCCGCCCTCGACGACGCGGTCTCTCTGACCGCGGTCACCGACCGGAGTCTCGAGGAGATGATCTACGCCGGCGACATCGATGCGATCATGGCGCCCCAGTACCCTCCCGCGCTGAGGCGGGCGTCGGAGTCAGGCGATGGCCTCGTCGGACGGTTGTTCGACGATCCGATCGCCGCTGAGGCGGCATACCTGGAAAAGACCGGCGTATTCCCGATCATGCACCTAGTGGGGCTGAAGCGCAGCTTCTACGAGGAGCATCAGTGGATCGCCTCGAGCGTCTACAGGGCGTTCGAGACCGCCAAACAGATCCACTACTCGCGCATCCTCGACGCCGAGGTCAGTCGGGTGCCACTGCCGCTCATTGGCGAGTACGTGGCCGAGGTCCAGGCGCGGTTCGGGTCTGATCCGTGGCCCTACGGCCTTGAACCGAACCGCCACGTCCTTGAAACCCTGGTGCGATATGAGCGCGAGCAGGGTCTGATCAACAACGATCTTTCGGTGGACGAACTGTTCGTTCCAGCCGACGTCTTTGTAGACGCGATTTAGGAGGAGCGCGAATGTCTGCCACAGCTACGAACGAGCCGATCATCGAGATGACCAACGTCGACAAGTGGTTCCCGGGGCCCGGCAGGAAGTCGGAGCCGCGGGAGACGCTGCGCGAGATCACCCTGAGCGTTGGTCCGGAGGAGATCCTGACGATCCTCGGCCCCTCGGGTTGCGGAAAGAGCACCCTGTTGAACTGCATCGCCGGGCTCGAGAGCTACCAAGGCATGATCAAAGTCCACGGTACGCCTGTCACCGAGCCGAACCCGGACGCCGCCGTCGTGTTCCAGGCGCCGCATCTGTTGCCGTGGCGCACGGTACGGGGAAACGCGCGTTACGGATTGGAGCTGGCCAAGCTGGTGCCGCGCAGCGAGTGGGCCGCGCGGGTCGATGAGGCGCTCCAGGTGGTTGGGCTCCACGACAGCGCTGATCTGTATCCGCGCCAGCTCTCAGGTGGTATGCAACAGCGCGTGAACATCGCTCGCGCGCTTGCCGTACACCCGCGCGTGCTGCTGATGGATGAGCCCTTCGGTGCGCTCGACGCGATCACAAAGGAGCGTATGCAGGAGGAGCTTCAAAAGATCGTCGCGCTGGAGCATCTGAGTGTCGTCTTCATCACCCACGACATCGGTGAGGCCATCTACCTGGGTAACAGGGTGGCGGTGATGAGCAAGAACCCCGGCGCGATCCGACTTGTCCGGGAGATTCCCGAGCCGCGGCCGCGAGAGCTCGCGTACAAGCGGTCAGCGAAGTTCCAGGAGCTCTACACGGAGCTTTGGGAGGCTCTCTGATCCGCTGACCGCCGGGCGGGCTGCTGGATCTCGGGCGGGCTCTGCCCGAATCGCCGGCTGGGGCGCCGGCACCGAACAGGCCCCTCGCCTCTGGGTGCGGCGCATTTGCCCAAGCGGGGCCGGCGGACCCTTGAAGCAGCTTGGACCCGGCCCTTCGGTTGATTCGTGTGGCCTGGTGTTGTATTCTGTATACATATGGTCGAGAGCTCGAAAACGTCCCTCTGCTGGAGCCAGGGGTTTCGCGAGACAGGCTGTCCGACACGTGATTCCCGGACGAGGTGAACGATGCTGTTGCTGAGAGACGAAGATATTCGCGGGGCGATGGGGTCAGTCAACGTGATCGACGACCTCGAGCTGAAGCTGTCGAGGCCGGTCTCCGGAGGGCTCGAACTTCCGCCTCGTTTGACGATCGACATAAATCCCGGCTCCGCATTTCTGCGGCTGATGCCATGCGTCGCATACGACACCGGCTACGCGGGCTACAAGGCCATGAACATGCACCCCGAGCACGGCGTGCGCTACATGATCTCGCTGATCTCGTTGGACGACGGCAGCCTGGTGGCGATGCTTGATGCCGACTGGATCACCGCTTACCGAACTGCGGCGACGGCCGCCATCGCTGTCCGGCACCTGCAGCCGGTCAACACCGAGACGATCGCGGTCATGGGTTCGGGGACACAGGCCCGGGCGCTGCTCGAGGCCACAGCCCAGACTGTCACCCCCAAGCGGGTGCTTGTCTACAGTCCGACGGCGCCGAATCGAGAGCTCTTCGCCAGCGAGGTGAGCGAGCGCCTCGGCCTGTCAGTCGAGGCCGTCACGGACCCTGAGACCGCGCTGCGCGACGCCGATGTCGTGCTCAGCGCCTACCGCGCGAACGCCGAGCCCGCGATCGCGCTCGCGGCCACAAAGCCGGGAGCGCTCATCTGCGGAATCAGCTCAGTGCGTCCCGACAACCGCGAGGTCGACATGGAGTTGTGGTCCGGCAGCCGGATCGTCGTCGACGACCGCGAGCATGTGAGGCACTCCGGCGATGGCCGTGCCGCCATCGAGCAGGGGCTGTTCGACGAGGCGGCGATCAGAGAACTCTGGGAAGTGCTTCAGGACCCGCGACGAGTCGGGCGCACAGATGATGACGGGCGGATCCTGTTCAAGTCGGTGGGGACGGCCGAGCAGGACATCGCGCTGGCGGCGATCGTCATGGAGCGGGCGCAGGCGTTGGGCATCGGCGAGCCGATCGCCGACTTCCCGGCATTGCGCCCGATCCAGAGCGGCCGGGCTCGCGATCTGGCGGCCGCCTCAAAATAGGCCGCCTTCAGGCCATCGCCGGCAGCCGCGTCGTCGTTCGGCGTCCTACCCCCCTGCCGCCTCGGCCGCCCGAACGCCGACCGCTTCATACGCCTCGAGCTCATTGATCTCGTTGCGCGCGGCAAATGACGTCATCGCGACCGGTGCGCCCTCGGTCGTCCCGGTCGTTCGCAGGTGCCTGTAGAGCTCATCGAGCGCATAGGTGACGGTCCTCACGGCGGCGGTCGGGTAGAGGACGACGCTGAACCCAAGCTCCGCGTACTCCGCCAGCGCCAGTTGCGGCGTTTTGCCGCCCTCAACCACATTCACGAGCGTGGGGGCCGCGATCGCCGAGGCGACCTCACGAAGCTCATCAACCGTCTCCGGAGCCTCGATGAAGATGATGTCGGCACCAGCATCGGCGAAGCGGCGACCGCGCTCGATCGCCTCCTCAAGTCCCTGGACGGCGCGGGCATCGGTGCGCGCGATGATGACGAAGTCATCGGTGCGCGCCTCGGCTGCGGCGTGCAGCTTCTGGAGCATCTCCTCCACGGGGACTATTGACTTGCCGGCGAAGTGGCCGCAGCGCTTGGGGAATGTCTGATCCTCCAGCTGGATCGCGGCAACGCCGGCGGCCTCCATTCGCTTGACCGTGTATGCGACGTTGACCGCGTTGCCAAAGCCCGTGTCGCCGTCGCAGACGAGCGCCAGGTCGCAGACCGTTGTGATCCGGCGGGCCTGCTCGATGATCTCGCTGCCGCTCAGTAGGCCGATATCCGGCACGCCGAGCAGTGACATCGCCGTCGCCGAGCCGGACAGGTAGCCGACCTCGAATCCCGCGCGCTCCACGAGTCGCGCGCTCAGGGCGTCGTGCAGGCCGGGGAGCAGGAGCGGCGCGCTTGAGGCCAATGCCTGTCGTAGTCGTTGACCGGGCGAGTTGCTCATTGCAGTTCAATGACGCGGGTTGAACCCCACGCCCTGCTCACACGCTTTGGCGATCTGGGCTGACCTAACATAACCGTCACCCGCAAATATACAGTATGCACTAGTATCGGGGTGGGTCAGAGAGGATGCAACGAGCAGCCGAGCCTGCCCGATCCTGACGCCTGCTGCTTCTGTATCTTCTGCTCGATTCAACCAGGCATGTCACCGGTATCCAAATCAGAGATTGTTCCGAGGGCCTCGCTCTCAGACATGGTGTATGAGCGCCTGCGCGACGCGATCCTCCGCGGGGAGCTCGCCGACGGGTCTCGTTTGAGCCAGGTGCAGCTGGCCGAGCGCTACGGCGTCAGCCGCATCCCGATCCGGGAGGCGCTGCGGAGGCTCCAGGCCGAGTCGCTGGTCGTTGCGACTCCGTATCACCCGTTCGTTGTGCGGAAGGTCTCGCCCGCGCAGGTGGTCGAGCTCCTCGATGTGCGCGTCGCGCTCGAGGATCTGGTGCTCACCCGCCGTGAGGCGTTCACGGCTGCGGAGATCGCGGACCTGCGAAGGATCAACGAACGCATGAAGAAGGCAGGCGGCGGCAGCTCGTGGTTTGGCCTTGATCGTGAGTTCCACCGCGTCCTTGCCGGCCCCAGCACATTGATCATCGAGATGATCGAGGATGTCCGCGATCGCGTACGCAAGTACTCAGACCTCATGGTCTCCGCAAGTACCGGTAGAACGACCGCGACGCTTGAACACGAGTCGATCATCGACGCGCTCGAAGCGGGCGAGATGGATACCGCCCGGGAGATGATGCATCAGCACGTCCTCCAGTCTCGGCTGTTCGTCAAGCACCGCGTTGAGGAGTCCCAGGCACTCCATGCGAGGAGCGCGCCGGCAGCTGCCGACGAAGTGTCGACCGATCTGCTGGGAGAGCCGCCGATCCCGGAGCCTGCGGCAGACTGAGCCGGTGACCGGCCGCAGGCTGCGTGGCGGTTCGGAACATGTTGGCCCTCGTCGGCGGGCGCCGGGCAGCCACGACTGATAGGCTGCAGCGTCTACTGTATACACCGCTTCTCGCACCGGCGACAGGGCGCCACCGACTCCGCCGCACGAGGTGACCGGCTCTGATCTCAGGCGCTGAGTCGCGCAGGAGGGAGTCAGATCAAGGTGCAAGAGAGTGTGGGAACGGTCACCGTACCGCGCAGCACAGACAGGATTTTGACCACGCACACGGGCAGCCTCCCGCGTCGGAGCGACCTGCTGGCGATGCTGTTGGAGCACCGGCGTGGGCCCGAGTTCGACACGGTGACCCGAGAAGCGGTCGCTGAGGTCGTCAAGCAGCAGGTCGACGCCGGTGTGGATGTGGTGAACGATGGTGAGGCGTCGAAGGTGAGCTTCTCCATGTACGTCACCGACCGCCTGACCGGCTTCGAGAGCGAGGCGCGTGACCGGGCGCCGACGGTCGAAAGCCGAATGTTTCCGGAGTTCTACGGCGACCGCGGGCCATCGCGTGCTCAGGTCATGACGTGCGTGGCGCCGGTGAGCTGGAGAGGCGACGAGCTCGTCCAGCGCGACATCGAAAACCTCAAGGCCGCGGTCAACGACATCGACCTCGAGGGCGTGTTTGTCAGCGCCGCCTCGCCCGGGGTCGTCTGGTACTACCAGCCCAACGCCTACTACCAGACACACGAGGAATACATCTGGGCGGCAGCGGAGGCGATGAAGCCGGAGTACGACGCGCTGCACCGGGCCGGTTTCCTCGTCCAGCTGGATTGTCCCGACCTTGGCGGGGGCTGGAACCGCTCCGAGTTCGCTGACAAGACAATCGACGAGTTCCGCGCGATAGCGCGAATCCATGTCGAGGCGTTGAACCACGCGACGCGCGAGATCCCGGCCGAGGCTCTGCGGATGCACGTCTGCTGGGGCAACTACGCCGCGCCCCATGTCCGCGACATTCCGCTGAGCTCGATGCTCGACATCATCCTCGAGGCGCGACCTGCGGCGATTTCGATCGAGGGCGCAAATCCGCGCCACGAGCACGAATGGGACGTCTTCAGCGAGTTCGGCCTGCCGGACGGCAAGGTGATCATGCCCGGCGTAATCGACTCAACCTCGAACTATGTCGAGCACCCGGAGGTGATCGCGCAGCGCATCAAGCGCTACGCGGACGTCGTGGGCCGGGAGAACGTGATCGCGTCCTCGGATTGTGGCTTCGCGACGCTTGCCGTCAGCGATGGTGTACATCCGACGATCGCCTGGGCCAAGCTACGGTCGCTGGCGGAGGGCGCAAAGCTCGCCTCCGACCGACTCTGGTAAGGGCCCGCGATCTGATACCGACGGTCCTGACGGACATGTCAGGCGTCGGTCAGAGCGGTGCGCTGATCGCGGATTGGCATGAACCAAACGAGAGGGGGCTCGGCCTCAGGCCGAGCCCCCTCTCTCCGTCAGTGGTGGATGCGCCCTGGTGCTACGGCTTCATGTGAAGAGCCTTATAGGCCTTCAGGACGTAGGTCGTGGTGAACAACGCCTTGGGGTTGAACGTCGCTGCGGCCGGATAGCCGAAGCCGGTCAATGCCTTCAGGGTGTTCTTCTGGGCCTGCAGGAGCGGGACCATGTTGGGCATCAGCAGCTTCGAGACCGTGTGGTAGGCCTGAGTCGCCTCGTCGGTTGGCTCGCTGGTGTACTGGGAGATCGCCGCGATCGCGGGGGCCGGGTGTGTCTTCCAGTAGGCCAGTGTCTTGATGAACGCCTTCATCACGTTCACGGCGAGTGCGGAGTGCTTGGTCACGTAATTCTTGTTTGCGATCACGCCCATGCCGACGTAGTTCTTGAGGCCCCTGAAGTCCTCCAGGACGTGAGTGCCGGGGACCTGCTGCTGGAACGGGGCGACCTGCCAGGGGCTGACGGCGGCGGCTGCCTCGACCGAGCCGGAGGCGTAGGCGGCCTCGTCGTTGTTGAGGTTGCCGAGCGGTACCTCGGTCATCTTGACGTTGTACTTCTGCTCGTAGAGGTGAGTCACGAAGTCCGACAGCGAACCGGCTGATGAGATCGCGATGCTCTTCCCGTTCGCGCTCGCCGGCGAGTTTCCGATCTTGGGACCGCCGATGTTCTCGACATCAGCCGCGTTCTCGTACTGACCGATGAACTCGATCGGTGTGCCGCTGAGGGAGATGGTCTCCGGGTTCGGTCCGGCGGCGACAGCGAACTGCACCTGTCCGGACGCCAGCGACGGGAACAGCAACGATGACTGCAGGAACTGGACGTTGGCGTTGATTCCATACTTCTTGAATATGCCTGCCTTCACGCCGACCTCGAGCAGCATCTGGTCGGCAGACGGCGCGGCGTAGGCCATCGACAGGTTGGTCAGCGACTTGGCCTTCTTGGCCTTGGTCGACGCGACCGCTGAGCCGGAGGCGGCCAGCCCGACCGAACACGCCAATGCCACCGCCGCCCCGACACTGGCGGCTCGGCGGCCTCTGGCGGAGGCGGTACGTACGAAACGCTTCATTGTGGATTCTCCCCTCCCACTGTGCATTCTTCAGTTACTGATCTGATCTGATGAGACGACCGCTCAAACTGCGGCCATCACGATTCTGATGCCTCAAGGACCTCGACCCTAATCCGTCTGCGCCGATCTCCATGAGGCGGTAGCGGCAATCCCCGCTGATTTGCGACCTACGATTCTCGTTGAATCTCCCTCCGAAGGCTGATCGTGCTCGATGCCGCGACCAAGTGTTGTGGCTACTGTATCCACTTTTGGGGCAACGTCAAGTCTGGCTAATCGGTTCGTAATAAGAACACTTGCACTCAGGAACAGTTGCTCGCGGCCGATCCGGTCCAGTTACGGGCCGAGTCCGACGATCCCCGGACATGGATGGCGGTGTGTTGATAGTCTCCAGTGAGAATACTGTATACAGAGAGCTGTGCCCGCGTGATTACCCGCGACAGCGACGACCGCAGACGACAGCAGGAGTGGAGAGGTCATGACCGTTCAGCAGTCCACTGATCGAGCAGGCAAGCAGCGCGGCGAGCCGACCGAAGCGACTCATACCCGCGCTCTGGCGGAGTTCGTTTCCGGACTCACGCTGGACGAGATCCCGCCCGAGGTTCAGGCGCACGCCAAGCTCGACATCCTGGACACGCTCGGCTGTGCCCTGTTCGGACGGGGGCTTCCGATCGCGAGCACGCTCGAGGCCGCCTTTCGCCCGGGGGATGACAACGGCGCGGTCACCGTGTGGGGCGACGGGTCGTGGCGGACATCACCGGCGACGGCCGCGTTCGTAAACGGCACGCTCGTTCACTCCTTTGAGTTGGACGATCTGCATCACGTCGCGATCCTCCATCCCGGAGGCCCGACGCTGGCCGCCGCATGTGCCGTCGCGGAAGTGGATGGTCGGCCCAGCGGGGCCGACCTATTGGTCGCACACATCGCCGGACTCGAAGTCTCGAGCCGGATCGGGTTGGCCTGCGGAGTGCCGCTGCTCCTGCGCGGTTGGCACAACAACGGTGTCCTGGGCGCGATCGCCGGCGCCGCCGGCGCCTCGCGCGTGCTCGGATTGAATGCCGATCAGAGTCAGGATGCGCTCGGCATCGCCGGAAGCCTTGCGTGCGGCCTCATGGCTGCCCAATATGGCGCGATGATCAAGCGCGGGCATGCCGGCAACGCGGCCCAGGTGGGCGTTCGTGCCGGGCTGCTGGCTCAGCAGGGCTTCACCGGCATCTCAGCTGTGTTCGAGGAGCCCTATGGCGGCTTCTTCTCGACGTTTGTAGACGAGTACTCGATCGAGGAGACCTCCAAGGACCTGGGTGCCCGCTGGGAGACCCTCGGGGTCGGCTTCAAGCCCTTCTCCTCCTGCGGCAGCACCCACAGCAGTGTCGGCCTGGTGCTTGATCTTCAGCGACAGCATGGGTTCGCGGCCGAGGATGTCGAGAGCGTGCGGGTGGACGCCTGCACCGCCACAGCCGAGCACGTGGGGTGGCAGTACGTGCCGGACGAGACGATCACTGCTCAGATGAATCTGTCGTTTGCGGCCTCTGTTGCGCTGACCGACCACGAGTGCTTCGTCGACCAGTTCGCCGACGATCGCCTCGCCGATCCACGAGTGCTCGCGCTTGCCGAGCGCTTTGAGGTGCATGCCGACCCTGAGCTCGATCGCAAGGGTCGAAGCGCACGACATGAGGTGCGGATCGCGATCACCCTCAAGGACGGCCGCGAGGTCTCGGGTCATGCTGACGCCGCGCCGGGAAGCGCTCGCTATCCGCTCACACCCGAGCGGGTTCGCGACAAGTTCAGCGATCTGGCCTCCCGCCGCATCGGAAGCGCAGGCGCGTCACGTCTGCTGGAACTCGTGGATCAGATCGAGCAGCTGGAGGATCTGTCCCCGCTGTGGCGTCAGCTCGCAGATGCATGAGCCTTCAACGGACGCGGGCACTTCGCTCGGTGTCCGAGTCCGTGGGCCTCTCGACAGGCCCTGACTGAGATGTCGCAGCGATTCACCTTTGCGGTCAGCTCATACGACCACATCCAGCCGGTCGTCGACGGACGCGTGCCGATCGTAGATGCCGACCCTCTGTTCATCCGCCTGCCGATTCCGGAGATGTTCCGTCGCTTTGTCGTGCACCACGATTGGGACGTATCGGAGATGCCGTTCGTCCAGTATGCGACCAGACGCGCATCGGGCGATGACACGCTGATCGGGCTTCCTGTGTTTCCATCGCGTCTGTACCGGCAGACCGGCATCTTCGTCCGCTCCGATCGGATCCACGAGCCGGAGGACCTGCGCGGCAGCCGGATCGGAATCGTCGCGTGGGCGAACTCCGCCGCGGTTTGGGCCAGGGGCCTGCTGGCGGACATGCACGGGATCACTCCCTCTGAGATCACCTGGTATCAGGGTGGGGTCGAGCGGCCCGGGCGGCGGGAGATGACCTTTCCGAAGTGGATGCCCGCCGACATCAAGATGATTGCGGCCACCGACCGTGGCATCGAGCAGATGCTCTGGGACGGGGACCTTGAGGCGATCATCGTGCCCTCACCGCCCGCCTCGGTTGAGAGCTCGGTCCAAGCGGGCGGGCTGGTGAACCTGCTCTATGACGACTTCCCCGATGCGGAGTTCTCCTACCGCGGCAAGACGCATGCGCTCCCGATCATGCATACCGTTGGCATGACCCGCGAGCTCTATGAGCGCGATCCGGACCTGCTGAGGCGAATCTTCGACGCGCTTGATCTGGCCCGACGCCTGTACTTCGAACAGCTCGCCGACCGTGAGGCCGCTCTGGTTCCGATCCCATGGGTCGACGAGCATCTCGCGAGCCTGCAGACAACGCTCGGCGCAGATGTCTGGCCCTATGGCGTCGAGGCAAATCGACCGACGTTTGAAACGGCGCTGCGGTATGCACGCGACAGCGGCTTGATCTCGGGCGAGTTCAGCGCGGACGGCCTGTACCCCGAATGGCAGGAGCTCTGCGGATGAGTGCCAACGCGGTTCCCGTCACGGTCGCGATGCCCGCCTACCACCATGCCAACGAGATCATCTCCGGGGAGGTTCCACTCGCGGGCATGAGGCCCAGGTTCGTGTCGCGGGAGGCAGGCGCCGGTGCGGAGATCGTCGACCTTCCGCTCGCGAGCTACGTGTCTCGCCGGCTCGGGGGCGACACGACGTTGACCGCTGTTCCGGTATTTCTCGCGAGAGCCTTCGTGCACTCGTGGGTCCATGTCGCCAGCCGGGATCTGGACACCGCCGACATCGAGCAGGCGGGTGATGAGGCCTGCATCTATGCCCGCGGCATCCTCGCGGACCGTGGTGAGGAGCGCGAGCGGGTTTTGATCGCGCCCCCGGGCACGGTGCGTGGTCGCTCTGACCTCAAGCCGTTGTTTGAGAACGCGACAGACCTCGAACGGGAGGACTACGTTCGGACCGGGATCTATCCGATTCTGTCGGTCCTCGCAATTTCGACCGACCTGATCGCGAGCGAGCGGTGGCTTGCCACCAACGTGTACCGCGCGTTTGAGATCTGCCGCCGACGGTATTTCGGGCGTCTGCAGGATATCCGCGGCAGCCGCGTCCCGATCCCCTCAGTCGCGGGGCATCTTCGTGAGCTGAGCGGAATCTCAGG
Source organism: uncultured Conexibacteraceae bacterium (assembly GCA_963785385.1). Taxonomy (GTDB): domain Bacteria; phylum Actinomycetota; class Thermoleophilia; order Solirubrobacterales; family Solirubrobacteraceae; genus Palsa-465. Next base: position 44,668 of record CAWAVA010000020.1, read on the forward strand.
CCCGGAACTGTGGCCGTACGGACTTGAGCCGAATCGCAGCACACTCGAGGCCTTCCTTCGCTACGCGGCCAACCAGGGAGTGATCGAGTCGGCGCCCGACGATGTGGCTGAGATATTCGCCTTTGTCGAGCCATTCGTGGACTACACGGATGGGATCTAATGCATTCTGTATACACCTTGGGACGATCGCGAAGATAGGCGGAGGGTGATGAGCTACACAAGAGACGAGACCAAGGACTGGGCCCGGGCAACGATGCGCGGCGTCTGCAACGTCGTACTGCCGTCGTTCTCGGCCGATCTCAAGCAACTCAACGAGGCGGGGATACGCAACGACGTGCGTCGCTGCAGGGAGCTTGGGTTCTGGGGCTCTTTGGCGGTCTCGGAGGCCGGGACCACCAACGATGAGTACGTCCGCTTTATCGAGATTGCCGTCGACGAGGGAGGGCCAGACTTCCACGTGATGGTCCACGGCACGCTCGACACGATCGACGACGTGATCCGTGTCGGCAAGGCGGCGGCGTCGGCCGGGGCCGACACCCTGCTTCTGTCATACCCGCCGACGTTCTATCCACGCTCTGACGAGGATGTCTATGCGTACTCGACGCGGGTGATGGATGAGGTGCCGCTTGCGACGGTGCTCTTCTCGGTGCGGCACTGGAACTTCGAGCGCCTGCATCCCGCTGGGCTCTCGCCCGAGCTCGTCGCTCGTCTCGCCGACCACCCTCGGGCCGTGGCATTCAAGTGCGAGGGCAACGCGCCCGGCAACGCTGTGCACTCGGAGACGCTGCGCCTCTGTGGTGACAAGCTCCTGATCTCCGACCCGCGTGAGGCGACCTCGCCCGGGCACGTGCAGTGGTTCGGGATGCCGTGGATGGGAACGAGCGTCTTCCAATACTTCGGCGATGCGATACCGAAGTACTTCGCTCTGATGCACGAGGGTCGCTGGGAGGAGGCGATGGAGATCTACTGGCGGATCCAGCCGGCACGTGCCGCTCGTGCCGCCGACGGGGCCACCTACCTGCACGGAGCCAATGCCATCAACCGCCAGACGTGGAAGTACATGGAGTGGCTGAACGGGTTCAACGGCGGCCCGCTTCGGCTTCCGACGATGCGTGTCCACGACTCGTCGCTGAAGCGACTGGCCGACGCTGCGATCGCCTCGGGCATCATCGACTCGGTCCCGGGCGATATCGGAGATTTTCTCGTCGGCCGCAACCCGCTCTAGAGCCACAGACCCATGCCAGACACCGCTCCGCAATCCGCCGCTGACCTCCTTGAGGCTGGAACCTGCGCACTGCTGCTGTGGGATCTGCAGGTGGGGCTGGCCGGCCAGTCAGCCCACCTCTCGGAACTGCTGCCGGTATGGCAGAGCCTGCGCTCCGCCGCATTGGATGCCGGTGTCCTCGTGGTCCGCAGCCGGCACATGGCGCCGGCTCCGCGGTTGATGGACCCCGTGACTCGCTGGCGAATCACCCGGCGAACCCACGGCGAGAACCGGCCCGAGCACTACATGCAGCCGGGCGGCGCCGATACGGCATGGGTGGCCGGAACGGAGCCGGGGCCGAGCGAGCTGGTGATCGAGAAGGCAGCGCCCTCTCTCTTCCACAACACCGCAGCCGATGCTCGCCTGCGCGCCGCCGGGGTGCGCACGCTGGTGATCGCCGGTGTCGCGACCGAACAGGGTGTGGACCTGACCTCACGTCACGCGCAAATTCACGGCTACTTCACCGTGATTGTGGAAGATGGTGTGGCCAGCTACTCGGATGAGGCGCATGCGCATGGAATCGCGCTGCTGCGTCGGATGACGTACCTCGCATCGAGCGAGGAGATATTGAAAGCCTGGGCCGGAGATGAACATGTCACAACTTCCTGACCACCTCGCGCTGGAGCCCGTGCATCTCAACGTGGGTGACGTTGACCGGGCCGTCAGCTGGTATGAGCGGTCGCTCGGATTGGTCTCGATGTCGAAGACCGCAACTCAGGCGGAGGTCGGCGACGGCGTGACCACGTTGGCGGTGCTCCACGACGCACCCGACGCCGCGCCGCCAGGGGATCACGCGGGCCTCTTCCACTACTGCATCCTCTACCCTACGCGCGCCGAGCTCGCGCGAGCGCTTCTACGCCTGCGGGCGACCGACACGCCCGTCCGCAATGTGCGAGACCGCGGGACGCACGAGGCGCTCTACCTGCCCGATGCGGATGACATCACGCTCGAGCTCGCGTGGGACCGTCCCCGAGCCGAGTGGCCGGCGAACCCCTACGGGCACGAGCCCCTGGCGCTCGATCCAGAACTGATCCTCGCTGAAATCGCCGGTGAGGAGCCAAACCCGAAGGTCGGCGAGGGGCTCCGGATCGGCCACCTGCACTTCAAGGTCGGCGAGATCGATCGCGCCGTTGACTTCTACCAGGACCACCTCGGCTTCGATCTCAGATATCACGTCGGCCCGGCCGCGTTCTTCTCAGTCGGTGACTACCACCACCAGGTTGGCGCGAACATCTACTCCGGCGAGGGGATTCCGCCGCAGCCTCGAGACGTGATTGGGCTGCGCCACTGGGTCGTCCGGCTTGCGGATGAGGGGCAGGTCCAGGCAGCGGCGGATCGCTTCGCCGATGGCGATGTAACAACCGAGCCGGTCCCCGGCGGCTTTGAGGTCGCTGATCCGTGGGGGCTCAGGCTTCAGGTGCTGAGCTGAACTTGCCTGCGGCTCTGACGATCGCCGTGGGCGACCACGGTTGCACCAGAGCGCTGCTCAACGGCGCCGTCAAACCGCCGGGCGTCGAGCTGGAATTCGTCGAGGTGCGACCGATGATCGACGCGTACCGGCGGATGATCAGAACGCTCGAATTCGATATCTGCGAGATGGCGCCCACGACCTATCTGATCGCCCGGGAGGCCGGCATCCCGATCACCGCCCTCCCGATCTTCCTCATGCGCAGATTTGAACACTCGGCCATCTCATGTCGGCCGGGGAGCAGGATCCGGGGCCCGCGCGATCTGGAGGGCCGCGAGGTGGGGGTACGCGCCTACTCCGTCACGACCGGCGTCTGGGTGCGGGCGTTCCTCCAGCACCAGTACGAGGTCGACCTGAACACGATCACCTGGGTGGTCGACGACGACGAGCACGTCGAGACCCTCAAGCTCCCCGCCAACGTGAGGAGACTCCCGCACGCTGAGTCGATTGCCCAGCTGTTCGCCGCCGGGTCGATAGACGCTGCGCTCGGCGGAAATGCGGGCATCGGCCGCTCGGGCTCGCCGACCGGAATGTGGGAGGAGCGGCGCGGCGAGCCAGCCTCGGCTGATCGGCTCTTCGCGGACCCCGACCATGAGGCTCGGGACTGGTACCGACTCACCGGGGCCTATCCGCTGCATGCGGTCCTCTGCGTGAAGCTGTCGGCGATCGATGCCCATCCGAACCTCGTCGGCGCGCTGTTCGAGGCCTTTGATGCCTCCAAGCTGGCGTTCATGACGGCTCTGGAGACGGAACCGGCGCGGTCGACGGCACAGGATGTGCAGCACGCTCGCAGGATGCGGGGGATCGTGCACGGAGATCCGCTGCCGTTTGGGCTTGAACAGAACCGGCCCAGCATCGACGCGCTGATCCGTTACTCGATCGAGCAGGGTCTGATCTCCGCGCATCCGGAACCGACCGAGCTCTTTCTGGAACCGTATTCTCGTCAGATCTCCTATTGAACCCGGCGGTTAGGACACAGAGCGAATGATCATTGATTGTCACGGTCACTTCACGACCGTTCCGAAGGCTCATACCGAATGGCGTGCGCAGCAGCTGGCGGCCTTTGCCGATGGCAGGCCCGCACCGCCTTACCCAGAGCTTGCGGACGATGAGATTCGCGCCTGTATCGCCTCAAACCAATTGGCGATGATGGATGAGCGCGGGATCGATGTGACGATCTTCTCGCCGCAGGCTTCTCAGATGGGCCATCACCTCGGTGATGCGGGCGTGAGCCTGGAGTGGACCAGACGCTGCAACGATCTGATCGAGCGCGTCACACGACTCTTTCCCGGACGGTTTGTGGGCGTAAGTCAGTTGCCGCAGACCGTTGATGGCGGCGGCGTCGAACAGTGTGTGCTCGAGTTGCGGCGCGCGGTCGAGGAGCTCGGTTTCATCGGTTGCAACCTGAACCCTGATCCGAGCGGCGGTCACTGGACCTCGCCGCCGCTGACCGACGAGTACTGGTTTCCGCTATATGAGGCGATGGTTGACCTCGACGTGCCGGCGATGATCCATGTCTCCGGCTCAGACGTGCCGGCCTGTCATACAACCGGGGCGTTCTACATCTCGGCCGACACGACGGCGTTCATGCAACTGATTCAGGGGAGGCTGTTCGACCGCTTCCCAACGCTGCGGTTCATCATCCCTCATGGCGGCGGCGCAGTTCCATTCCACTGGGGCCGCTATCGCGGTCTCTCAGACATGCTGGGTCAGTCCGACGCCACAGAGCTGCTTCAGAACGTCTATTTCGACACATGCGTCTATCACCAGCCGGGGATCGATTTCCTTGTCGGCTTGATGCCGACAAGTAACCTTCTGTTCGGGTCGGAGGCGATCGGAGCAGTCCGCGGTGTTGACCCCGAGTCCGGGCACCATTTCGATGACACAAAGCGGTATGTCGATGCTGCTGCACTTGACGTGGATCAGCTGCGATTGCTGGTGGAAGGCAACGCTCGTCGGGTGTACCCCCGCCTGAGCCGCGCTCTGCCCGCCGTCGCCTGATCAGGAGCCGGGTTGCTCGGCCTGGCTCAACCGCTCGGCTGCCCGCCTGGCTGTCTCTCTCGCCCAGGCTGTGGTCGACAGCCAGCCGATCAGCGCGACGGCACCGCCCAGGCAAACCACTATCCACCACGAGACGTGGGTGGCTTCCGGGAACCCCGGGCCGATCGCGCATGCACGTCGGCGCCGGCGAGCGCACCGAGCACAGCCACCCCAATTGCCTGGCCAGTTCCACGACTGGTCGACGTGATCGCGGCCGCCACCCCGGACATCGATGGCGGGAGGCCCGACACCGCGGTGTTGGTGATCGGAGGATTCACGGTTGCGATTCCGCCGCCAAGCAGCGCATAGGTGAATGCGAGATATGGGTAGGGGGTGTGCGCGGTGAGGCGCGTCAGCAGCAGCCCAGATGCGAGCATCGCCAAGCCGCCTGCGATGAGCGACAGCCGGGCTCCGTAGCGACCGACGATCCTGCCGGACAACGGTGCGCCGATGATCGTCGCGAGGGCAAACGGAAGCAGGCGCAGGCCCGCGCCCAGCGGTGAAAGCCCTCGGGTGCCCTGAAGGTAGAGGGTGTTGAGGAACAGGAAGCCGGAGAAGACGGTGTATGTCGCCATCGCGCTTGCGCTTGCGCCTGAGAGCGGGACGCTTGCAAACGCACGGATCTCGAGCACCGGCTCGCGGCGCCGTAACTCGTAGAGGATCATCACGATCCACAGCGCCGAGCGAGACCGAGCCGATCAGCAACGTCTCGGTTGATGTCCATCCGGCGTACGGCGCATTGATGATCGCGAAGATCAGCGTCGCGAGTGCGAGTGCGATCAGCAACTGCCCGATCGGGTCCAGCCGCCGAGGATGCGGGGCACGCGACTCCGGCATCACCAGTCGCGAGAGCACCAGCGCAGCCAGGCAGATCGGCAGGTTGATCAGGAACACGGCCCGCCACGAGAACGCGACGATCAGCGCGCCTCCGACGAGCGGGCCGAGCGCCATCGAGATCCCCGGCACGGCTCCCCAGGCGCCCAGAGCGACCGCGCGCTCCTGGGGTCTGACGAACACGTTGCGGATCACCGAGAGCGCCATCGGATTGAGCATCGAGCCGCCAATCGCCTGGAGTGCGCGAGCCGAGATCAGCACGCCGGTGGTGGGCGCGACGCTGCAGATCAGCGAGCCCAGAGCAAACACAGTCAGTCCGATCTGGAACATCCGCCTGCGGCCGATCCGGTCCCCGGTGGAGGCCGAGAGCATCAGCAGGCCGGCAAGCACGACTGTGTAGGCGTCGACGACCCACTGCAAGGCGGCGACAGAGGAATGGAACGAACGGTGGATCGACGGCAGGGCGACGTTGACGATCGTCTGATCCAGAGAGACGATCAGCAGGCTGCTCGAGCAGACCGCGAGGATCAGGAGGCGCTGTCGCCGGTCAGGAACGACCTGGGCAACGGCGCTGTCAGTGACCATGCCTACTGTATACAGGATGCCTGGCGCGTGAGCTTCGGCGACCGCGCCGCTGCGCGGTCGCCTTCGATCACCGTATCCCGGCGAAGATCTCTGAGACCGGCAGCGTGCGCCCGATACGCCCCTGCTCGTGGCAATAGCGGATGATCGTTTCGAGGTTGTGGACGTTGGCGTCGCTCAGGCCGTACTCCCACGGGTCGGGTCCGAGCAGGGCTCGCTGGCGTTCCCAGGCAGCCTCATAGAACGCCAATGGCGCGAGTCGCGGATTGGCGGCCTTCTGAAATCCGATCCGCTTGGACTCCGTGAATGCCTCGAGCAGACTCTCGATCACCCACGGATTGGCCTCGACGATCCGGTCATCCACCGTTATCACGTGCATTATCGGGAAGATGCGGGTCGCCTCGTAATATGCGATCGACTCGGCGACGTCATCGTCGAACAGGCGGACGATGCGAGGATCGCCGCGTTCGAACGAATCCGGGATCAGCGGCGAGATCAGCAGATCGATGTCCCCGTTCACCAGCGACTCATCGGTGACCGTCTTGGTCAGTTCGCCCGGTGCCGAGCCGTCGACCGGTTCGGCGTCGTTCTCGAACCAGTCGACGCTGTCGAGCGCGACTCCATAGCGATCCTGGAGGATTCCTCGCATCCAGACTCCGGCGGCCGGTCGTCCCACTCCGGAGATGCCACCGCGGCGCCCGATCAGATCGGCCGGCCTGTGAACGTCGCCATCGGGCCGGACGAAGTAGTACCCCTCGCGGAACCGCCGGTGCGGGAAGATCGGCACGGCCGTGATCGGTTGACCGGCCTCTTTAGAGCGGAAGTACTCGGTGATGTTGAACTCAGCCACCTGAGCTTCCTCTCGGCGGCTCTGGGTGTAGATCCGGCGCGGATCCTCCCGCAGCACGGTCAGGTCGATACCGCTCGGGGTGACGTCACCATTCAGGATCGCGCGCGTGATCTCATAGAGACCGCAGGAGAGTGTCAGGCGCAGTGGTGCCATGCGTTCAGACCCGGGCGCTCATGCGTAGACGTGCAACGCGAACTTCCACGGGTCGTAGACCATGAAGCCGGTCCGCATCGGTACCACCTCTGCGCCGTTGGCCTCGAGTCGCTCGCGCGTTGCATCCACGTCCGCGCTCGATGGGAGCTTCATGCTCCAGTACTTGAGACCGACGACGTCGGTCTCTGACCGGCCCGACATCCTCGCCGGCGAGCAGGTTGGCGGCGAGCTGATGGTGATACCCGCCAACGGAGAAGAACGCCGCTGCGTGAACCACATAGTCATCGCTGCCGACGTTGTATCGGAGGTCGAAGCCGAGTACGTCACGGTAGAACTCGATCGACTCGTCGATTCCGCCGGTCACGAGGTGCAGATGACCGACGGTGACCTTGTCGAGCAGAACGTCACTGGGTTCCTCGCCGGCGACGGTCGCGAGCAGGCCCTCGACGTCGAGCGGAACCGGGTCGTGCCCGTAGGGCTCGGCGGGCCAGAATTCGCGAGGCCGGTCCCAGGCAAGCTCGATGTTGATCCCATCCGGGTCGTTGAGATATATGGCCTCGTGCGTGTGCCGATCGTTCTCATTGGTCGTGGGCGTGCCGGTGCGCTCGATCCGAAGCTTCGCGCGGGCAAGCTCCTCGCGTGTATCGAAGAGCAGGCAGTAATGGAACAACTTCGCGTGGTGTCCCGGTAGCCCCGCTCCAGGGTCCTCATGCAGGATCACCGATGCCTTCTCTGAATCGCCGAGTTCCGCGATCCCGGCGTCTCGCCTGTGCAGCGTGAGGCCGAGCGAATGCTCGTACCAGGCGATCGACCGATCGAGGTCGACCACGGTCAGGTGCACGGGTCCCAGGCTGAGGGTCGCCGGGAGCGAGCCCAGAGTCGTGGTGGAGTCGTTCATGGCCATCTGTCTTCACCTCGAGCCCGGTCGGCTGTTGATTGTGAGCAGCTTCATCTCAGTCATCTCCTCGATCGCGTAGCGGAGCCCCTCGCGCCCCTGGCCGGACTGCTTGACGCCGCCGTAGGGCATGTGATCAATTCGGAACGTTGAGACATCGTTCACCATAAGCCCACCCACCTCAATCTGATCGAACGCTCGCTCAATCACGCGCATGTCGTTTGTGAAGATGCCGCCCTGAAGGCCGAAGTCGCTCCGACCCGCGGCGGCGATCGCGGCGTCGATGTCGCTGAATCGAGTCACCGTGAGCAGGGGTGCAAACGCCTCCTCGCACGAGACCTTAAGGTGCTCGTCGGCGCCCGCCAGAACGGTCGGCTGCCAGACGCTGCCCTCGCGCTCGCCGCCGACCAGGATCTGCGCGCCACCGGCTCGCGCCTCCTCAAGCCATTCGCTCACCCTGTCGGCATTGCCCGGATCGATCACGGGACCGATGTCCGTGTCGGGATCCAGCGGATCGCCCACCTTGAGCTCGCGGACTCGTTCGACCAGCTCATCCACCAGCTGCTCGTACACGTCCTCGTGGATGTACACGCGCTGAACGGAGATGCAGGTCTGACCCGCGTTTGTGAACCCGCCCCAGGCGATCCGCTCTGCGGCGTAGGACACGTCGGCGTCCGAGTTGACGATCACCGCCGCGTTTCCGCCGAGCTCGAGCGTCACCCGTTTGCGTCCGGCTCGTGCCTTCAAGCCCCAGCCTACGGCCGGTGAGCCCGTGAAGGTCAGCAGCTTGATGCGGTCATCCTCGACCAGGGGTCGGGCGGTGTCGGTCGAGCATGGGAGCACGGCGAAGCCATCTTCTGGCCAGGCTGTCGTGTAGATGATCTCGGCGAGCTTGAGTGCGGCCAGCGGCGTCTGTGATGCAGGACGCAGCAGGATCGGGTTGCCCGCGGCAAGCGCCGGGGCAACCTTGTGTGCGACCAGGTTCAGTGGGAAGTTGAACGGGCTGATGCCTGCGATCACGCCGAGCGGCACTCGGCGTACCTCGGCGCGCCGGTTTTCGTTTCCCGGAAGCCAGTCGAGGTCGAATATCGCGCCCTCGATCCTTTTGCACTCCTCAGCTGCGACGCGAAACGTGAAGACGGCCCTTTCGACCTCCTGTCGGGCGGTCTTGAGAGCCTTGCCGGCCTCCAGCGCGATCGTCGCCGCGAGCTCGTCACGGCGTTCGGCGATGCCTGTCGATATATCGAGCAGGACGCGCTCGCGTTGCCAGGACGGCATGTGGCGGGTCACCTCGAACGCCCGGGTCGCGTTGGTGATGGCCTCCTCGATGTCGTCGGGCGTCGCTCGATGAACGACCGCCACCTGTGAGCCGTCAAACGGGCTCAGAACCTCGTAGGTTTCGGCGGTTTCGCGTCGCGTGCCGCCGATCATGATGGGGAACTCGCCCAAGTGTGAAGTCAGCATGATTGAATACTGTATACGGCTCTGGCGAAATAGGCCAATTACGGCAGGGCGGGCATGCCGGAAACGCCCGCCCTGCCGTCCTGGATCAGCTGAACCAGCGCTGAGCGGTCTCGACGGCGACGGCGAGTTTGCGGTACTGCTCGTCCTCGCTCAGATGGTTCCCGCCCTCAGCGTGAGTGGCGAAGCCACACTGCGGACTGATCGCCAACTGCTTCGGATCGATGAACTGTGCGGCCTCGTCGAGCCGGCGCAATAGCGTCTCGGGTGACTCGACCTCCGCGACCTTGGTGCTGATCAGTCCGAGCACTGCGACCTTCTCCGCGGGCATCCAGCGCAGCACGTCGAAGCTGCCTGAGCGCTCGTCATCAAACTCAAGCAGAAGGCGATCAGCCGGCAGCTCCGTGAACAGCTGCTCAGCAATTCGGTCGTAGCCGCCCTGGTGCAGCCACGCGCTCGCATTGTTGCCACGGCACAGATGCAGGCCGATGGTCACTGAATCCCGCGGGATGCTGTTGAGGAGGTCGATATCGGCCTTCAGCATTGCGCTGAAGCGGGCGTCAGGGTCGCCGCCCTCCGCGATGATGCGGTCTCTCACCGCCTCGTCGACGTAGGTTGTGTAGCCGGGGTTGTCGAACTGGATGTAGGGGACACCGAGCTCTATCAGCTCGCCGATCTCCTCCTTCAGGATCGCGCTTATCGCCTCTGCCAGCTCCTCCGTGCTCGCATAGGGCGAATCGGCGCTGTTGCGGGTGAATCGCTCAGCGACGTATCCGGGAGAGGGGAGTGTGATCTTGAAGGGCTTACTCGTGTGGTCCCGGACGAACAGCGCCTCATCTGTTGCGATCGGTGCCTTGCGCTGTATGCGGTCTACGACGTGCCACGTTCTGGACGAGGGCGCGGTCTCCGTGTCGGTGCCGCTCCAGCGACCTGCAACGAGGTTCCCCGCGTAGGTCTTCTGCTCCAGGCCCGAGATCGCCTGCGCCAGCCCTGCGCGGAAGTCCTTGCGGCGAAACTCTCCGTCCCCCACCACATCGACTCCGACCGTCTCCTGCTTGCGGAGCGCTTCGATGATGGCGGCCTCCTCGACCAGACGCAGTTCGTCCGCGTCGATTTCCCCGTCGGCGTTCCGGCGGCGTGCCTCCAGCAGTGCCGGCGGCCGCAGGAGGCTGCCGATGTGCTCTGTCAGTGGTTTCAACGTCATGGGACCAGCTCCGTGATGGAGTCATCCTCAATGGCTGCTCGGCGCACATCTCCTCCTTCGGCTCGCAGTCTGCGCTCGGCGAGCGCTCTGTTCGGCTCGGTTTCGTACACCGTATACAGCTCAGGCTCGAGCGAGACCTGAACTTTTGTGGGGTTTCCGCCGCCCATTTGGGAGAGCGGCACGTTCCTCATTGATCAACCGGGGGTCAGCCGGCGACCGTCCTGTAGCTGTCACGGGCGTACTCCGCGAGGGGGCATGGGGCGACCGTCGCCCGGATCTCGGTCTGTTCGTGAGGCTCGATCAGCGGCTTTGCTGACAGGGGATCCTCACCCCAGAGAACACTGACCTGAGTTCCTGGCTCCGCGACCGACTCGTCCACGACCGCGAGCGAAATGATCGCCGGCGCGTTCACGGTTATCCCGCAGTCCATCGAGATGCCCACGCGCGCGTCGCCGCTCAGCACCTCGTCGGTGTGGAACGCGGCGTATCGGCACTTCGGCAGGTCCAGGTATCGATAAGTCGGGCCATCCGTGAAATGCGACCGCATCACCCGAGCGACGTCATCCGCATCCCAGATCAGCGTGACCTTGTGTCGGTGCGGCTCGTCTGCCATTGCCAGCAGGGCGTCACGCCCGATGAAGTCGTGGTCGAATTTGATCGTCCGCCCATAGTCGAGGTCGTACGGCGTCACGTAATACTCGCCTATCTCGCCGTACAGACTCCCGCCGAGGGTGCCGACCGTCTCAACACTGACGGATTCACGGAACTCCCTGTAGAGCTCGTCCTCTCCGAAGATCGCGGGCATCGGGCCAGGGATCCAGCCCGACTCGAGGTTGGCCATCATGTACGCCTTCGCGCCGACCGGGACGATCCCGAATGGCTCGCCCGCGGCCAGGATCAGGTCCCTCACGGCGTCCGCCTCCGGCCAGGGGCCAAACAGCTCAAACCCAACCTCGCCAGCCATGCCGTGACGAAGCGCGCGGACACGGTGACCGCCGATCTGGAAGGTGGTCATGTTGAAGAACCTCACCTCGGGCAACCGGCCGCCGATTAGCGTCTCCATGATCGCCGCCGTCGCCGGGCCCTGCAGCTCGTACCGATACAGCTCGGGTGGCATGCCGCCACGTTTGGGTGTCGGCACATCGCGCCGGAACTCGACGTCGTAGTTGCCCTTGCCCGCATAGAACTCGAGCCAGTCGTGGATGGTTCGGCGTCCAACGACGTCAGCCTCGTCATCGGCGATCCCGAAGATGATTGCGTCGCCGATGAAATGACCGTCGTGGTTGACCGCGACGATCTGCTTGGCCTTGTCGTTCCCGAAGTTGGCGAAGCTGTTCACCGCCACGTCCGACAGCAGGTCCCTCAGCCCTGGGCCCCTGATGAAGAGATCAGTCATGTGATGGGATTGGTCCAGGAAGGCGCAAGAGCGCTGCCAGGATCTTGCCTCCTCGCGCCAGTTCGAAAACTCGCCGGGGATCGAGCCGATGGTGGTGATCTGCGCATCGAGGTTGCGCAGCAGATCCACCGGATTGCCGACACGCCGGATCGCCGCCTCAAGGCTTTCCTCGGTCATCGTCTTTGTCTCCTCTCTCAGGGGGTGTTGGTGGAGCGCCGGCGCAATCACGTTTCGCGCACTGCGGTCTCGGCTTCGTCCCAGGTAAACCGGTTTTATAGCAACAGTCAAGTCCTCGCCGGGGGAATCGGGCAGCAGCCGCATTGGATAGCTTCCGCACATGGCAGGCCGCCGAGGCTCTACTGAGCGAGTGACGATTCGTGATGTCGCCGAGGCCAGCGGCGTCTCGAGATCGACCGTCAGCTTTGTTCTCAACGACAGGATGGAGAAGCCGATCTCCGAGGCGACGCGCGCCCGCGTGCGCAAGGCGGCCAGCGAGCTCGGGTACGTGCCGAATCCGATCGCCCGAGCGCTTGCCGAAGGGGTGTCGCGGGTCGTGGTCCTCGAGATCGGCGGCGAGCGCGAGGGCAACTACACCCGGAGCTTCATTCGTGGGCTGGACGAGGAGCTCGCTCGCAATGATCACGTTCTGTTGATCCGTCACACCCAGCATCAGCCGCCGTCCGTGCGGATGACGCTCGATGCGATCGCGCCCCGGGCCGTGATCCGCTACGGCGCGGCCTACCGATTCGCTGACGCTGACGATCCTCGCGCGGACGGTGCGAGGTACATGGCGGAGGATGTGGCGCTCCAGATCGGGTATCTGGCGGAGCGTGGTCATGTGGGCATCGCCGTCGCTCTTCCGGGCGACGCCGGCCTGTTCGGCGAATCACATCTGAGTTTCGCTCGGGACGAGGCGGGCCGGCGTGGGCTCGGGCCGGTGCGCGCGCTTCTGCTTGGCACGACGAGGGCAGCTTGCAGCGCGGCGCTGGCCGCCCTGCTCAGCGACGAGCCGACCGTGAGCGCGGTTGCGGCCTTCAATGATCCGGCGGCGATTCAGGTTATGTCGGCGATGATCGATCTGGGCCTACGCGCACCCGATGACCTCGCGGTCATCGGCTATGACGAGACGGCTTCGGCAGCGTTTCTGACGCCGCCGCTGACGACGGTCCATATCGACGCGGAGGAATACGGCAGCATCGTTGCCAGGCGAGCTCTCGGCCTTGAGGTCGGCGATGTGCGCCGAACGCCCGCCAGTGTGGTCATCCGCGCCACGGCGTAAATGCCTGATTCTGCATAGCCGGAGGATCGAGCATCTGACCCCAAGAAGGAGTTGTGCACGCGCCGACGGGGTGTATACTGTCTCCACGTCGCATACACGCGGCAACCATCGGAGGAGGGGAAATTGAAACGCAAGCGTTCCTGTATGGCAGTCGTCGCGGGTCTCGCGATCGGCGCATCTGGGCTGATCGCCGCATCGGCTCAGGCTTCAGACACACTTTATTTTGTGAATTCGCCGCTGATCAGCGGCGCAAGCGGCCTCACGCCGGAATCCGCCACGGTGGCCGGCATCGTCGATACAGGCGGTTCTCCGGGGGGAACCTACACGCTGGCCGCGGGCGCCTCGCTCGCCTGGACCGGTGGCCTGACGGTGGCGAACACCACCAGCGCGCCTGAGACATTCGGTACCGAGGGGCTGCCGGTGAGCGGGTCGAACTCGACGGTGCTGATCAGCGGTGGCACACCGAGCACCGTCTCGAACGCCGGCGCCGACGACTACTCGGACGTCGAGTTCGAGTACGACACGCTCGCCGATTACCAGGCCGCGGGGAACGCGCCGGGGCCGAACACGCAATACGCACCGGAGCTGGACATTCCAACCACCGGCGGGCTCTCGACTGTGTCCGCGAGCATCGGCGCCTTCGGCCTCGTCGCCCAGGGCAACACCGGCAACTCGCCTCTGCGGCCCAACACCACCTACGTCTACTGGCTCGTAGACCAGCCGGGCGCGACGGACAACGCCGAGTCGGTGAACACGTTCAACCCGAAGGCGGCGAATGCGTCGACGAGTGTCAACCCGTCGTATGCCTGCCTGCCGACGGCCTACATCAAGGCGAACTCGTATCTCAGCACGCTGACGTCCACCGGGAAGGTGTCCGGAGGGATCACCTCGACCGGCGCCCCGCAGACCGCGTCGCAGAGCGCCATCCAGGGTGCCTGCGTGTACTTCTACGGCAATGTGAGTGGCTCTGACTTCTACAACAGCCCCACAGGCCAGTTCACCACGCCGAAGATCGGCAAGCTGTCGATCAGCTCGGTCGCGAAGGTGAAGGGCCGCGTCGGCAAGGTCGCCATCGCGGACAAGAGCGACTACAAGGCGTCGGGGACCCTGCAGCTCACCGACGACATCGGTGACGTCCTGGCCAACGGCAAGTTCGGTCTCAAGCCGAACGGACACGGCACGGTCACGCTGAGGCTGACCAAGGCCGGCGTCAAGGCCGCAGAAAAGAACAAGAAGGGCGAACTGGCGCTGACCTCCAATTGGGACCAGCCCTCGGTCACCAAGGCGATCAAGCTTCAGGAAGCCGCCAGCTGAGGTAGCAAAGGAGACGGATCTGAGCTCCTGAGAGAACTCAGCGGGCTCCGCGATTGGTGAGGGGCCAGCCTCGCAGGCTGGCCCCTCGACGCTTAGGGCGCGATACACCGAACATCAGGAATGAGGAGGCGGCCAACATGGCACCCGAAAGTCTCGAAGCAGCGATAGAACGGGCGGGCGGAGCCGTCAGCTTCCTGCGCAACGTTCCTGCCAAGGCCACGTCGCACGGTTACGTGCAGTCCGAATTCACGAACTGGCGATCGGAGTCTCGTGCCTGGCGCGAAACGTGCGCGTTCATGGACCAGTCGCACCACATGAGCAACCTGTACCTGGACGGGCCGGACGCGCTTGGTTTGCTCAGCAGCCTCGGCGTCAACAGCTTTGAGACGTTCGGGCCGAACAAGGCCAAGCAGTATGTGTGTGTGAACGAGGAGGGCTACTACGTCGGAGATGTGATCCTCTTCGGGCTCGCCGAGGACTCGTTCAACCTCGTCGGCAGGCGCACAATTCTCGATTGGGTGCGCTACCACGTCGCCACCGGTGACTACGACGCTCAGGTCCAGCTCGAAGCGCCGTCCTCAGCCCGTGGCGGGGTGCCGCCGCGCGTCTTCCGCTATGAGATTCAGGGGCCGGCGACGGTTGCCCTGATGGAGAAGCTGCTCGGGGGCCCACTACCGGACGTGAAATTCTTCAACATGGCGACGTTCGAGATCGGCGGCCGCCAGGTACGAGCGCTCAGGCACGGGATGGCGGGTCAGGCCGGATTCGAGCTGTTCGGCCCGTGGGAGCACGGCGCGGATCTCCAGGACCTGATCCTTGATGCTGGCCGTGAGTTCGATCTCGTGCGAATCGGCTCCAAGTCGTACTCCACGGCAAACCTCGAGTCGGGGTGGATACCGGGTCTCGTTCCGGCGATCTTCGGCGAAGACATGCGCCAGTTCCGAGAGTGGCTGCCGGCAACCGCCGCGCAATCGCTTGCCGGGAGCCTATATCGCGCCGAGATCAGCGATTACTACGTGACGCCCTACGACCTCGGGTACGGCCGCCATGTCAAATTCGACCATGATTTCGTCGGACGCGATGCGCTCGAGGCGATGTCCGAGCATGACCACCGGCAGAAGGTGACGCTGATCTGGGAGCCCGAGGATGTCGCCCGGGTCGTCTCGTCGCTCTGGACAGAGGGCCCGACGTACAAGTACTTCGAGATCCCGAAGGGGCGCTACGGCAACTATCAGGTCGATGAGGTGCTCGCGGACGGTCAGTCGGTCGGTATCTCGACCGACTGCGGATACATCGTCAACGGCGAGTCGGTCGTGTCGCTCGCGGTGGTCGACGAGGCGGTCGCGGCGCCCGGCACAGGTGTGAGCGTCATCTGGGGAGAGAATCCGATCTCCAACAAGCCGCAGGTCGAGCCGCATACCCAGACCGAGATCCGCGCGACCGTAGCTCCGTGCCCGTTCGAGCAGTTTGCGCGCGAGTCCTACAGGGTCAAACAGCTGGCCTGAATGATCACGGTCGGCACGCGCGGCCGCCTATCCGGGGTCAAGCAGCTCTCGCACGGGCCCCGACACCGCGTCGAGGCCGAGCGGCTGGGTGAGGATCTCCTGTTCAAGCGCGTAGGCCGCGGCCTTGGCGAGCGCGCCGCTGAGCCCGTCGAAGCCCGAGGGTGACATCGGATCCACGGCGGTCGCCGCGCGCAGCCTCGTATACACGCCGCGGAGCAGATCGGGACGGCTCGTCGCAAAGGGCAGGGACGTCGCGAACACATGGTTCACCGGAATGCACCCGGCCTGCCGGCTCCAGCGGAGGGCTGCATCGTCCGGATCGGCGAGCACTGGCTGAGCGCCGGTACCTGGAGGAAGATCGTTGCCGATGATCGCCGCGTCCAGACGCCCTTCGGTGAGGTCGGACACGAGTTGTGCCTCCTCAGGCGCACGCCGCACCCATGTCGGGTCGGTGCATCCGGCCACGTGGCCACCCTCATAGACCACCCAGTCAACCCCGCGCAGGTTGACTCCGTACTGCTCAGTCAGCGCGCCACGAACCCATACGCCGGTGGTCTGTGTCCAGGAGCGCACGCCGACGGTCGCGCCGGGGAGATCATCGACCGTGAGGCCCTTGCAGGTCACGAGCGTGTGATGTTGGAAGCGTCCGAGCGCAGTCACGGGGATCAGTCCCAGAGGGCGTCCGAACGCCACCGCCTGTAGGAGGGTGATCAGGGCGACCTCGCCGATATCGATGCTCCCTCCGTTCACCAGCTCCCGGAAACCCCGGTGAACGGGTCGAGCATTGACACGCTCGATGCTGATCGCCGGATCGCAGGCGCTGATCGCGGAGATCGCTGCGTGCGCGAGATCATCACGACCGATCAGCAATCTCATCCTTGCCGTTCCCCGGTTGGGCCTGGTTGCTGGATCAAAGTCCACGGTCGCTCACCCCGCTGCCGATCGACGTGATCAGGTGAGGAGCTCGAGCGGGACGCCGGCTGTCGAGCGTTGATCGTGTGCTGCGCGTAGGGTGTTGCTCATCAGACAGGCGATCGTGACCGGCCCCACACCACCGGGGACAGGCGCGAGCGCTCCTGCGACGCGGAGGGCTTCGGATTGGCAGACATCGCCGACGATACTGCTGCGCCGGCGACTGCCCCCGGCATCGATGACTGTGGCTCCCGGTTTGATCCAGCTCCCCCGGACCATCTCGGGCTGGCCGACCGCAGCGACGAGGACATCGGCCTCACGGGTGATCTCAGCGAGTCGTCGGCTGTGCTTGTGACAGTGGGTCACGGTGGCGCCGGCGGCCAGCATCAGTTGGGTGATCGGCTTACCGACGAGATTTGAACTGCCGATCACGACCGCATGCGCCCCTCGAAGCTCGACGCCGGTCTCGCGCAGCAGCAGCATCACAGCCAGTGGCGTGCACGGCCGCAGGCCGCTGGCCCCCGTGGACAGCCGTCCCGCGTTGGCGATGGTCAGGCCGTCGACGTCCTTCCGCGGATCGATGCGATTGATCAGCTCGATTGGGTCCAGGTGCAGAGGGACCGGCAGCTGGCAGAGAATGCCGCTGACGCGACTGTCCTGGTTGAGGCTGTCGATCAGCGCGAGAATCTCAGCCTTCGAAGTGTCCGGCGGAAGCTGCTCTTCGACGCGGTCAATGCCGGTCTCGGCGCAGGCCCTGGCCCGGGCCCGTTCGTGGAACCTCGACGCACGCGTCTCGCCGATTCGAATCGTCGCCAGCGTGGGGCGCTGTCCGTGGCGCCTCGAATACCCCGCCGCCTGTCCGCTGATGCGTCTCCGCATCTCGGCCGCCATGAGTTCGCCGTAGATCAACCTCGGCATGGACGAGCTCCTCGTGGATGGATATTGCATTCTGTATCCAACGAAAATGTACCCGAATGGCCGCGTCATCGCCCTCCTCGCCGCTCATTGCCGTCCGTCTGGAGTTGGCAGACCGAGAAGCGACATGAAACGGGCGACCGCCTCAGCTCGGTTTGCGACCCGAAGCTTGCGCAGGATGCTGTTGACGTGAAACTTCACGGTTGTGTCTGACAGCACCAACCTGTCGGCGATCGCCCGGTTGGTGCAGCCGTCGGCAAGCAGCCGCATCACGTCCAGTTCGCGGCGGGTCAGCAATCCAGAGAGGACCAGGCGATCGTCGTCGCCACTGGTTGCCGGCGCAGCCTCGATCAATTGGGAGGGCACCATCGGCGGGCCATCCGGATCGGCGTCGAGAGACGCCGAGAGGCTGATGGGCGCGTCCGCCAGCGACGCAGACAGCGCGGCAACGCGATCGACGAAGCGCCTGAGCGCCTCACGCTCTGCACGGAGGGCACGTCTGAGTTCGGCGCTTTCGGCCAGCTGCGAGAGCGCGCCGGCGAACTCGCCGAGCACATCGCGATCGAGCACGTCGACTGAATGCGGCGAACCCCGATCAGCATGGATCATCCCGACGACGCTCGCACCACTCTGAACCGGAGCGACGACGTAGGAGCGCCACCCGACCAGCTCGGCGACCCGTCGATCCACGCGAGCGTTCAACTCCACGCCTCCGACCAAGGTGGCCCGACGCCGGCGCACCACCTCGCCTTCAACGCTTTGATGGTCGAGCCGGAATCCATCCGCTTGAAGCTGTGCACGCAGTCGCTCTGCGGTGTCGGCGTCGGTCTCGCTGTCGGCTTCGTCGCTCCTGACACTCACCTCGATCGGCATCAAAGTGTTGTCCTGGATCAAACTCAGGATCGCCAACCGAAACGGAGTGCCCTCGGTCAGCGCGTGTGGTGCTCGCCGCAGCAGCTCCGACGTTGAGCTGAAGCGGCGCAGTCGGGCGGCGGCATCGCGACCTTTCGCCAGTGACGCAAAGCGCAGCGCAAAACGCTCGTGCAGGCGGTTGATGGCCTCGGCGCGCTCTCCGGCGCTCTGATGCCACCCGAGTTCCGCAAGCTGCTCCTCGACCTCGGCCAGCTGCTCTTGAACCACGCGCAGTTCAGCCTGTGATCTTCGTGATGGGCGCGGCGGCGAGCTCAATCCATCGCTCCCGCCAAGCGCGCATATCGTGCCACCGCGTCGGCGCGACTGCGCGCCCCCAGCTTCCGCAGGATGTTCTTGACGTGGTACTTCACGGTTCCCTCGCGTACCCCCAACGCGGCCGCTATCTGCCCGTTGGTTCGTCCGCGGGCCATCGCTGAAAGCACCTCCAACTCACGTGCGGTCAGTGAGATGCCGACCACTCTGCTGGTGCTCCCGCGAGTCGCCAACGAGCTGGTCGCGGAGCGCAGCTGGCCGCCGAGCAACGTCATCGCCGACTGCAACTCGCTTCTGTGGCGCTGCAGGAGCTGGCGCAAGACAGCCCGGCCGAAAACCTCGCCAAGACCGGTGCAGGCCTCGGCCAGCAGCTCGCGATCGAGCTCATCCACCGTGCGGCCGCTCGCGCTCGCGTCGGCATGAAGCAATCCGATGACGTCGCCCTCCGCCACCACCGGGGCCACCACGTAGCTCGTCCAGAGCAGGCTGTCCGTCAGTACCTGTGGGCTGCGCCCGCCGGCCGCATCGACAATCACCAACTCCGCGGCACGGTTGCGCACGACCTGGTATTCGACGAGCGGGTACTCGAGCACCACCGAGACCTCCGGTGGTGCGGGATCGTCGAACCCCCGCTCCCAGAGCCGCAGCGGGACCAACCGGTCGCGGTCGACCTCGCTCAGCAGAACCCGGTCGAATTCCACGCCGATTCCCAGCTCGTACGGCGCTCGCGCGATCACACCGCTGGGTGACCCGAGTTCGCCCAGGCGTCGGACTGCGTCGCGAACCGCCTCGATCCCATTCGTTCGACGGAGATAGGTGAGTTCGAGGATCTCGCGCTCACGTTGCTGCAACTGCACGTGGCGGTGTCGCAGCTCGCCGAGTCGGCCTCCGAGATCGGATCCCGCGCTCGTGTCCTCCCCGTTCATCCGGGGAAACCTGGTCCGGCGGGATGGAAGACAGCGTCTCTCATTGCAGTACCCTCGATACTGTATACACGTCGTGATGCATGACCTGCCCGAATGGATGGGCGCATTGCTCGGATGGCAGCCGTAGTCCTGCGACAAAGATGAGGGATCACAACTGAGCGCGACGACGTCTCATAGATACGAACGGATCCAGTCGATGATCGCGGCTGATCGATGCGTTGTCCTTGACGGGGCGACCGGCTCCGAGCTGATCGAGGTGCTCGGTAACCGTCCCGAGGTCGAGGAGCATCTATGGGGTGCGACGGCGGTCATCGATGCGCCGGAGCAGGTCAGGGCGATTCACCGTCGCTACGTTGACGTGGGCTGCGATGTGATCAGCACCGACACCTGGGGGTTGCCCACAGCACTCCTGGAGGATGGCCCGCGATGCATTCGACCCGACCCGGTCCGTGCACTGGTTGGACGTCGCCCGCAGCGGCGTACGGCTCGCGCGCGAAGCAGCGGCCGAGGCCGGCCGAGACGACGAGGTTGCCGTCGCCTTCAGCATCAACGGCGACGTCGATGCTGTCGACAGCGCGGAGACGATCCGCCTGCTCGCACGCGCGTTTGAGCAGGATCCGCCGGATCTGATCCTGCTCGAGACGATGTCGCTTGTGAGGAGCACGACCTACGCGACGGTCGAGGCGTTGCTGGCGACCGGCCTCCCGGTGTGGATGAGCTTCCGGCGCTGCCGTCACGGCGTCTGTGGCGTGTACGGCGAACACTGGGGAGGACCCGAGGGCGACGCCTTCGGTCGTGCGGCGCGGCGGTTTGAGGAGCTCGGGATCGGCGCCCTGGCGATCAACTGCATACCTCCAGACCACGTTCCCGGAATGGTCTCCTGGCTGCGGGATTTCACCGACCTTCCCCTGGGCGTCTACCCCAATCTCGGATACCTCTCATCCCGTGGGTGGCGCAACGATCAGCGCATCCGCGGTCCCGAATATGCCGAGCTTGCGCTCAGCTGGCGGGAGGAGGGGGCCCAGATCATCGGCGGCTGCTGCGGGGTCGGGCCAGGGCACATCGAGGCTGCCAGAGGAGTCCTCGAGGGAGAGAGCGCAGGCAGCGTCAGGCGGTCGCCCGGCGGCATGTCTGAGCACGCGGCTCGGGCAGCGGCTCAGCCGTCCGAGGTCTGGACCGATAACCGTCAACGGGAGCTGTTCCCGCTGGATTTTCCCGATCTGCTCGTGGATCCGACGGTCGCCGCGCCGACCCAGGCGAGTTTCATGGTCTGGAAGTACCTCTATCGCGAGGGCATCGGCTCACGGCGCCGGTGCATCGACGTCGGCACGGGCTCCGGCTTGTTGGCGGTGCAGATGGCCCGGAACGGCGCGTCGCACGTCCACGCGATTGACGTCGAGCCCGCGGCGGTGCGCAACACGCTGGGCAACGCTTTTCGAAACGACGTGTCGGAGCGCATCAGTGCCGCCTGCGTCGATCTGTACCCCTGGATCCCGGAGGAGCGCTACGACGTACTGGTCGCCACGCTGCCTCAGACGCCTGCGGATCCGTTCGCTCCTGTCCACAGCCACCGCCCACGCGACTTCTGGGGGCGGAACCTGGTGGACCACCTGATCAGGCTTCTGCCCCAGGCCCTGGCTGATGACGGGGTTGCCTACATCGTGACCTTCTCGATCATCGGGCAGCAACGCACAGCCCAGATGCTCGAACAGGTGGGCTACGCGAGCCGGGTCGTAGATTTCACGTTCGCCTCCTTTGATGAGGAGCTGGACCATGAATTCGAACAGGTCCTGCGTGTGGAGGAGCGCTCGGATGCCTACCACCTTCAGGTCGGCGAGCGCGGTGGCATGGTGGCCTATCTGCTCGAGGTGGTGCGCGCTGACGAGTCTGTGCAGGTTCTGGTCGGCCCGCTGGCCGACCAGAACGCCTGAGCACCCGGCTAAGCCGCCGTGACCGCAGCGGGCGCCGCAGCCGACTCCGTCCGCGTGTACGCGTCACGCGGACGGGCTTCGAGCACGACCGTGTTCGAGCCCTCGCGGTATCCGAAGGGTTGGATCGTGACTCTGAACCCCGCACGTTCGCCGACCGACTGGAACACCGGCCCGTTCAGCCAGTTGACGACTGAACCCTCCAACTTTCCAGGCCCCCGGAATGCGGCGTACTCGCTGATCTCCGGAACGAAGATGTCCTGGGCGACGAGTGTGCCCTCGTGGTGAAGCAACCCGAGAGTCTGGGCGAAGCTCTCCACCGCCACCGTCGAGGCGTGCACGCGAGTCCACTCGGGCAGTTCCTGGATGAGCTCGTCGAGGTGGAGTTCGATGCTGGGTGCCACTCGCATTGAAGCCGGTGCCGGGATCTCGATGTAGATCTCCTCGAGGTGTACGGCATCCCAGGTGTCGGACCAGAACCGGACCCCGTCTTGAACGTCGCCCAACGCCTCAGGCCCTGAGCGAAGTACGCCTTGGATCGTCGATACGAGCTTGTCCTGTGGGACGCCATGCCTTGTCGCGAGCTCGCCGATCTCTCGGGGAGTGATGCTGGCGCGCACCAGAGGTTCATATGCTCGGTCGCCGACCCGCATGATCTCATCGGTCGGCAGGTTGTCGTAGAGGTTCGATGTGTGAGCAAACAGAACCCTGTCGCGCAGATGCCCGAGCCCATGTATGGGGTTGCGAAAGTCCAGTTCGAGACAGCTGATGATCTCGCCGAAGCGGGCGAGACGCTGCGACGCGCGCTGCAGCACGTGCGGGGAGTAGTCAGCCATCAGGTACCGCACCCTGCCCAGATAGTCGCGACCGTTGTCGGTGCATGCTCTGGCAAATTCGTCGAGCCACACCTCAGCCTGGCGCCCGTCGCCGACCCCGAACTCGAGCACATGAATATGGTCAGGCAGCTCTGACCATTCATCGAGGCGGTCGAGCGTGAGCATGAATGACCGGATCTGGTCACTCCAAAATTCTCTGTTCGCCCCATCGGAGAGGCCTCCCGGAAGAGCCGCGGCGTAGTCCCTTTGGAAGGTCGTGTCCCAAGCCGCCAGATGACGCCAATAGGCCCGGTTGAACGACCAGATAACACTCTTTGAGGGCCGAACCCAGTCCTCGAGATGAATACATTCGTGGACGTCTGGGGCCAGGCCGAGGGCCTTCGATAGGCGGTCGACGATGTCGGTCACCAGCGTCTCGTACGGCATGTCCTTGGCGCGACGCACGTCGATCGCGATCTCCGCGAGTGGCATGTCGTCGCGATCCCGATTTGCCCCCGGCTCACGGCCGAAGGGCCGCACCATCACCGGCGCGCGGAAATTGCGGCGGTACTGCACCCAATCGAGTACGGCGGCCAGACGGGAGTGCGGCAGCTTGACCGCTTCGGCAGCCTCCGCCAGCGCAGGCAGGATTGAACCCAGATCCTTTGGGTCGGCTCTGCCAATGCAGCTCAGCTGGATCACCACGTCACAGCTCCTCTCGATTCCTGCTGTCAGGTCTGCCGGCCCTGGGTGCCGGTCTAGTTCGATGGTGCTGGGTCGAGCGGGCTGACGCGACAATCATTTCGACAGTCTTGCCCGATCTAAGGAGTAGGAAGGCGCGAGCTGTCCAGGCTGAGGCGCCCTAGGGCACTACCCCTTTGGCGGGGCAATTCCGGCTTAACGGGCGTCGCCGCGTCGGTCGAAGCTCGGGACAGTTCCTTGCGGTGTTATCGGGGGCCCTGCGCCGGCTCGGGGTTGCGTCGCGTCGCGCGACGCCTGGAATGAGAGGAAGTAGATGGTCTGATGAGTAATGGCGATTTTTTGTTTACGTCTGAGTCTGTGACGGAGGGGCATCCGGATAAGGTCGCGGATCAGATTTCGGATGGTGTGTTGGATGCGGTTTTGGTTGAGGATCCGTTCGCGCGGGTGGCGTGCGAGACGTTGGTGAATACGGGTTTGGTGGTGGTTTCGGGTGAGATCACAACATCAACATATGTCGACGTTCAGCAGGTCGCGCGTGAGACGATTCGCAAGATCGGCTACACGGATGCGGCGCTCGGTTTCAGTGCTGATTCGTGTGCTGTGATCAACACGATCGATAAGCAGTCGCCTGATATCGCGCGGGGGGTTGATCAGGCGCTCGAGGTTCGCGGCGGCGACACGTCTGATGAGTTGCTGGCGGCGGGCGCGGGTGATCAGGGCATGATGTTCGGTTACGCGTCGCGGGAGACCCCTGAGTTGATGCCGTTGCCGATCTCTGTTGCGCATCGGCTTGCGCAGCGGTTGGCGCAGGTGCGCAAGGACGGCACGCTGCCGTATTTGCGTCCGGACGGCAAGACGCAGGTGAGCGTGCGCTACAGCGACGGGCGTCCGGTTGAGATTGTGAAGTTGTTGATCTCAACGCAGCATGCGGAGGGCTCTGAGGGTCTGATTCCTGATGATTTGTGGGAGCAGGTCGTGAGGCCGGTGTTGCCGGTGGGTTTGTATGACGAGGGCACGTTGCGTCGGGAGTTTCTTGTGAATCCGACTGGCCGGTTCGTGATCGGCGGGCCGGTTGGTGACTGTGGTTTGACGGGCCGCAAGATCATTGTTGATACGTATGGCGGGATGGCTCGTCATGGTGGTGGCGCGTTCTCTGGTAAGGATCCGTCGAAGGTTGATCGCAGTGCTGCGTATGCGGCGCGGTGGGTCGCTAAGAATGTGGTGGCTGCTGGTTTGGCTGATCGGTGTGAGTTGCAGGTTGCCTATGCGATTGGTGTTGCGCATCCGGTGTCGGTGATGGTTGAGACGTTCGGGACTGAGAAGCTTGATCCGGGCAGGATCGCGGGGCTGGTCTCCGAGCATTTCGATTTGCGTCCGGGCGCGTTCCGTCGTGAGCTTGATCTGCACCGTCCGATCTATCAGCAGACTGCTGCGTATGGGCATTTTGGTCGTGAGGACCCGGATTTCACGTGGGAGCGGACCGACAAGGCTGCGCTGCTGCGCGATGCCGCTGGTCTCGGTTCGGTGGAGGCGGTGTCGGCATGAGCGGCCCGCTCGTCGGTGCGCTGGGTTCGGTGTTGGCGTGAGCGTCACGGTTGTTGGTTCGATCGCGTATGACGCGGTCAAGACACCGTTCGGTGAGCGGGAACGGATGCTCGGGGGGGCGGCAACTTATTTTGCGCTTGCGGCGTCGTTCTTTGACACGGTTCGGGTCGTCGGTCCGGTGGGCGGTGATTTCGCGGACTCCGACATGGAGGTGTTGCGCACCCGCGGGACGCTGACCGACGATGTGCAGGTCGTTCCTGATGGCAAGACGTTTTTTTGGTCGGGCGAGTATGGGTGGGATCTGAACACGCGTGAGACGCTTGATACGCAGCTGGGCGTGTTCGCCGACTTTGAGCCGAAGCTCAGCGAGCCTGCGCGTGATTGTGACGTGTTGTTTCTGGCGAACATTCAGCCGGGCCTTCAGGCCTTGGTGCTTGATCAGTGCCACAGCCCGCGGTGGACTGCGCTTGATTCGATGAATCTGTGGATTGACATCGCTCGCGATGAGCTCGTGTCGGTGATCGAGCGGGTCGATTGCGTGATGCTCAATGACGCCGAGATCAGGCAGCTGAGCACCAAGGCGTCGTTGATCGCCGGCGCCCGCGAACTGCTGGCGATGGGGCCCTCGGCGGTGATCGCGAAGCAGGGAGAGTACGGGTCATTGCTCGTGTCTCGGGAAGGGTTTTCTCGCTGCCGGCCTACCCGCTCGACACCGTCATTGATCCGACTGGTGCTGGTGACACGTTCGCGGGCGGCGTGGCGGGCTACATCGCCTCGCGGCCGGGCGACGGGGTCGATCATGCGTTGCTGTCGACGGCGATGGCGTATGGGACGGCGGTAGCGTCTTTTAGCGTTGAGGAGTTCGGGACCGAGCGTGTCGCCCGGCTTAGTTTCGATGAGGTTCGAGCCCGTGTGGGCGATCTGCATCGCATCACCCAGTTCGCGTATCCGTCTGTAGAGGAGATTGTCGTATGAGCACCACCGTTTCGAAGCTTGATTTCAGGGTTGCTGACCTGTCGTTGGCGGGGTTCGGTCGCAAGGAGATTCGCCTGGCTGAGCATGAGATGCCGGGGTTGATGGCGACCCGCCGTGAGTACGGGGACTCCAGGCCGCTTGCCGGCGCGAGGATCATGGGGTCGTTGCATATGACGATCCAGACGGCTGTTCTGATCGAGACTTTGGTCGCGTTGGGTGCGGAGGTGCGCTGGGTTTCCTGCAACATTTTCTCGACCCAGGATCATGCTGCCGCCGCGGTCGTGGTCGGGGCTGATGGCACGCCTGAGGCGCCGGCCGGTGTTCCGGTGTTATGCGTGGAAGGGGGAGACGCTTGAGGAGTACTGGTGGTGCACCGAGCAGGCGTTGAACGGTTTTGATGGTGGCCCGAACATGATCCTTGATGATGGTGGTGACGCGACGCTGCTGGTTCACAACGGCCGCAAGTACGAGCTTGCCGGGGAGGTCCCGGACCCTGCCGGCGCCGGTTCGGAGGAGGAGAGGGTGATCCTCGAGCTGTTGACCCGCTCGCTGGCGGAACACCCGCAGCGTTACACCCGGATCGCGGCCGGGATCAAGGGTGTGACTGAGGAGACCACGACCGGCGTTCACCGGCTCTATCAGTTGGCGGGCGAGGGACAGCTCCTGTTCCCGGCCATCAACGTCAACGACGCGGTCACCAAATCGAAGTTCGACAACAAATACGGTTGCCGGCACTCGCTGATCGATGGGATCAACCGTGCGACCGATGTGCTGATCGGCGGCAAGGTCGCCGTCGTGTGCGGGTACGGTGATGTTGGCAAGGGTTGCGCGGAGTCGCTGGCCGGGCAGGGCGCGCGCGTGATCGTGACCGAGATCGACCCGATCTGCGCTTTGCAGGCCGCGATGGACGGTTTTCAGGTCGCGACGCTTGAGGATGTCGTCGCGACCGGCGACATTTTCATCACGACGACCGGTAACAAGGACGTGATCACCGCCGCGCACATGGCTTTGATGAAGCATCAGGCGATCGTTGGCAACATCGGCCATTTCGACAATGAGATCGACATGGCCGGCCTTGCCGCAACAGCCGGGATCAACCGGATCAACATCAAACCACAGGTCGATGAGTGGGTGTTCCCCGACAGCCACTCAATCATCGTGCTATCAGAGGGCCGCCTCCTCAATCTCGGTAACGCGACCGGCCACCCATCGTTTGTGATGTCCAACAGCTTCACCAACCAGGTGATCGCCCAGATCGAGCTCTACGGCCATGACGGCCTCTATGAGCGGCAGGTATACACGCTCCCCAAACACCTCGATGAGAAGGTCGCGCGACTGCACCTCGACGCGCTCGGCGTCAAACTCACACAACTCACCGACCAGCAGGCCGCCTACCTCGGCATCCCCATCGACGGCCCCTACAAACCCGACCACTACCGGTACTGAGAAACCCTCGTCGCGACCAGCCAAACCGGTCGCGACAAGCCCGTGGGTCTGATGGCGACCGTCGGCACCCCATCGCCCCAAACAAGGGTCCACACATGTCACAGAACTCTGCCGAAAGCTCACAGAACCCTCACAACGAGGCCACTCTGCGGCGTTCTGTTGCAAACACGTAACACCACATCACAGTTCCGTGACATGTGTGAGGGCCCGATTCAGGGACCCGGTCTCAGCGAGCGAGCCAGGGCGCGGATCCAGAAAGAGCCAGCGCGCGGATCGCGAAGCAGCGCAGACCCAGAACAAGCGACGGGGTGGGGCGGCGTGACGCCTGTCCCCGCTCGCGGGCATCTCTTGCGCCGTGCGGCAGGCTTTGAGGCATGCCGACCTCACGAGCCGAGCGAATTCGCGTGTCCGGCGAAGTCGCGGAACCTCCGCTGCGCGACGAATTGCGTGAGCGTGCCCTTCAACTCGAGTTGGGCGGGTGGGTTCGCATCACAGACGAAGGAGTTCTGTGTGCCCACCTGGAGGGGCAACCGGGGCAGATTCACGCCCTGGTCGCCTGGCTGCAAGCCACCGGCCGAGTCGCAGCTGTCGACGAGTCGCCGACCAGGGTCGAGGGGCATGAGCAGTTCATGATTCGCGGCGTCGAAGCCGGCGTGTTCGTGGTCCAGGAACACCGAGCCACGACGCACCACTTCGATCTGCGACTCGAGGTCGATGGAGTGATGCGTTCCTGGACTGTGCCAAGAGGTCCTTCGCTTGACCCTGCCATAAAGCGCCTGGCGGTCCAGGTGGAAGACCATCAGATGACGCACAACTCCTATGAGGGCAGGACCGCGTCTGGTGGTGTCATCGTGTGGGATCGGGGCGGGTATGAGCAGGGTGGCCGCGTGCCCTGGCCGGAGGCCCTCGACCGTGGCCACGCGGTGTTCAATCTGCACGGCGAGAAGCTCAAGGGTGGCTTCGCACTCCAGCGAACCGGCGTTGGCGAGAAGCCTCGATGGCTGCTGATCAAGCGCCGTGACGAATATGCGAGATCAGGCTCGGATGTGGTCGCTGAAGAACCGCGATCGGTACAGAGCGGCCTGGACCTTGACAGCCTGATCGATCGGTGACCGGGGCCCATGGTGGTTACCCGGGCTTTAGAGTCAGGGCCCATCTGCCGACACGTGGACAAGGTCGTCGGGCGCGGCGAATCTCAGCGCGCGTACACAACTCTCCCATTGGAGCGGGCATGAAACTGACAGTTCGGGCCTATCTGGTCGTGCTCATCGCGCTGATCAGCGTGGCAGTTGCCACGTCAGCGGCCGCTTCCACGTCCGCCTCAACCAGCGCAAACTCCCAACGGCTCTACCGGATCGGCATCGCGGTCGACACGGCCGAGCTTCACGTCGGCATCGCAAAGATGACCACGGACGAGCGTCGTGCGCAGGCTCGGATGAGTCCATGTCTGACCAGGGCCTTCGTCCCGATCTTCGAGGTTGTGGACGCCAAGTCAAACGCCAACGCCGGAAAGGCGCTGTTCCTGCTCAGCGCGGAGGCGGGCGCCCAGTACGAGATGGCGTCGATCAAACCGATCCTCACCCCAATACTCAACGGCGTGCGCAGCATGCTGAGGCTGTCGCTGTCAGCCGCGCTGCGCTCGAGCATCAACGACGTCCTGCCAGCATTCGCGAGGTTGGAGTCTCTGAATGTCTGTGCTGACGCCCGCGCCTGGTTTGCGGCGGGGCTGGCCCGAACGCGTGAGCCGAGGAGCACTGCGGAGACTGTCGTGGCGCTCGCCGGTATCAAGAAGCTCACAGCGGCCACCACTCGGGGTGCTGAGCCCAGGGATCTGACGACGGCCGAGCTTCGAAACCGGACCCTGCTCAAGAAGCGTGCCGATTCGCACATCGATGCGCTCAACAAGCAGGCCAACAGGTCGCTGCAAGCCTGGATCGAAGAGCTGATCCGCGGGGTGGAGCGCACCGTCGCGGCGACCGAGACGACCACCACCACAACGCAGACAACCACCACCGCCACTCAGACGACCACCACCGCCACTCAGACGACCACGACCGCCGCGTAGTCAGCCGTCGCGCATCAGCGAGCCGCGGTCTGGTCGAGCGCTTGCGTCTCCGGGCCGGCACTCGTCGCACAATTCCGGGTGATGGCGCAATAGCCGGGTATCTGTCGTCCCACGGTGGGGCCGGGCGATTCCGGTGGGCGTGTTTCTGTACAGTGGAGCCAGGGGATGGGGAGTAACACGGTGCTTCGGATGAGAGCTAAGAGGGGCCGTGCCCGTACGTCGGCGCAATTGTGGCTTGCCCGGTCCGCTGCAGACGCACGATTCTGCCGAGTAGGGACGAGCAGGTCGGCGGTCGCCGCCGCGCTATCAGCTTCGTTGGTTGCGGCGTTGCTGTGCTTTCCGTCGCCAACGCGGGCAGCTCTCCCTTCTGCAAACCGGCACAGGCCGACCCCTTCGCACAGGACATCGACGTCGCGGATCGAGGTGGCGGTCGGCAGCGTTGCCGGCCCGCCCATCCGCGCCGGCTTCGTCGGCGTCACGACCGAATTCCGCGACATGTACACCGAGGTGGGGAGCGATCCGACTCATCCCGACATTCCGTTCGAGCAGCTGCTGAGGAACCTCTCCCCGGACGGAGGCCTTGACCTGCGGATCGGCGGTGACACGACAGACTGGACGTGGTGGCCGGTGCCCGGCATGGCCCATCCGCCCTGGGCACGGTTCACGCTCACGCCGACCTGGATGGCCGTTGCTCAGAAGCTGCTCGAGGACCTGCGCGCGCACCTGATCATCGGGATCAACATGGAGGCCGACAGCTCGGTGGTCGCGGCCGCAGAGGTTCAGGCGATCCAGGCCGGTATCGGCCCATCCGTGCCTACGACGTTTGAGCTTGGCAACGAGCCCGAGCTCTACTCGAAGTGGCCGTTCTACATCACCAAGGCAAGGCAGACCGTGTATGGGCGCCCCAAGAGCTACTCGTTTCCTGAGATAACCAACGAGTGGGACAGCCTCGCAGCGCACCTCGGCACGATCAGGCTCGCCGGACTCGGCTACTCCTCGTTCCGGGCGTTGCCTCACGTCCAGCAATTCCTGCGCGCCAGTAGGGACGTGTCCCTGCTGACGCTGCATACCTACGCCCTGACCCCTCGGAACTGTCAAAAGGGCGGTGGCCTGCAGGAGAGCTCGTTGTTCGACGCCCACTCTTTGCAGAACCTGGCAGGTGCGGTCGGGGCATGGGCCGCACTCAGCCGCCACAACAGGGTCGCGCTTCGCATTGACGAGATCAACGCCGTGACCTGCGGCGGGCTTGTGAACTTCAGTAACACGATGGGCCCCAGTCTCTGGGCGCTGAACGTGCTGCCGCTGTACGCACAGACAGGGGTGACCGGGGTCAACTTCGAGACCAGACCGAACACCGCCCAGAACCTGATTCAGCCCGCCGCCACCGCCTCCGGCTGGCAGGTGGCGGTGCAGCCTGAGTACTACGGCATGCTCGCCTTTGCACAGCTCACGCCGCCGGGCTCGCGCATACTCAGCGTCACGCCACTGCCGAGTGGTCTGCTTGCCTGGGCGGTGCAGACTCCCAAGCATGCCGTCAACGTCGTGGTCACCAATGTCACAGGCAGGGCCGAGCGCGTCGCCGTTCAGACTGCCGATGCAAAGGGCCCGGCTGTCGCCGAAGCTCTCACGAGTGCTGCCCGGCGCCTGGCCGCCACCACGGGCATAACCCTCGGCGGGCAGACGATCTCTCCGCAGACTGGCGAGTTGAGCGGTCCGCAGGTCAGGTCTCAGATCATGCCGCGACGGGGCGTCTATGACATCACGGTCGCCCCCGCGAGCGCCACGATCCTGACCGTCAACGGCTAGAAGGCGCCCGTGGCGCGGCGAGGGTCGCCGTCGTCTTGACATGCAGCCATTAGGCTGCCTATTATTAGCAGCCAAATGGCTGCCTATTCGCATTTGGACGAGGTATTCAGGGCGCTGGCCGACCCAAATCGGCGGAGGCTTCTGGACAGTCTCAACGAACGCAACGGCCAGACGCTGCGGGAGCTATGCGCGGGGCTGGACGTGGCTCGCCAGTCTGTGAGCAAGCACCTCGGTGTGCTGGAGGCGGCAAACCTCGTGACCACCGTTCGCCGCGGCCGCGAGAAGTACCACTACCTCAACGCGGCACCCATCAACGACATCACCGAACGGTGGATCACGCGGTACGAGCGAGACCGCGTCAACGCGCTGGCCGACCTGAAGCGAGCACTGGAGGACAACGAGATGGAGCTGGAGAAGCCCTCATTCGTCTACGTGACATATATCCGCACGACGCCGGAGAAGCTGTGGCAGGCGCTGACCGAGCCGGCGTTCACCGAGCGTTATTGGTCGATCACCTTCGAGACCGACTGGAAGCCGGGTTCGCCGATGACCTGGAGGACGCGCGGTCTGGCACTCGCCGACCCTGATCAGGTCGTGCTCGAATCGGAGCCCCACCGTCGACTGTCGTACAGCTGGCAGACCCATTCACCGGAATGGGCACAGGCGCTCGGCCTCACTGACGAGGCCAGCGACCGGCTCGCCACAGAGCCGCGCTCGAAGGTCACGTTCGAGATCGAGCCGCTCGGCGATCAGGTGAGGCTGACCGTGATCCACGATGATCTGATGCCCGGTGGGCTGACCGGATCGTTGGTCAGCGGTGGTTGGCCACGGGTCCTGGCCAACCTCAAGACACTGCTCGAGACCGGAGAGACGCTGCCCGACATCCAGCTCAACACGTTGGCCAGGCTCGGGTTGACGCGATGAACGGCATGCCGATGCCCGCGACCAACGCCACTCCAATGAGCGGTATGACGATGGCCCCGGCCCTGTTCGTGGCGATGATGGCCGCGATGATGTTGCCGAGCGCGGTTCCGGCGATCGTGCGCCGTGCCTGGGACGGCACGGGTGTGCTCGCTGCACCGCTGTTTGCCGGCTCATATCTGGGCGTGTGGGCGTTCGTCGGTCTGGTGTTGGGGTTGGCCTACCGGCCGCCCGGCGCCGCGGTGTCCACGGCGTTGCTGATCGGTGCCGGCGTCTACGAGCTCACGCCCTTCAAGCGCGAGTGCCGCCGCCGGTGCCGTGGGCGGGTGCGCTCGGGCGCCCGGTTCGGCGTGCTCTGCCTGGGATCGAGCATCGGGCTGATGCTCGTGTTGGTGGCCGTGAACGTGATGAGCGTCGTCCTGATGATTCGCGATCGCGGCCGTCGTCCTCGCGCAGAAGCTTCTTCCGCCGCTCCCCGCGCTCGATTACTCCGTGGCGGTCGCGATCGTCGCCCTGGGCATCGCCACCGCCGCCACATGAAAAGCCCAAAAAGGAGACGCGTATGACCACCGCCACTCATCCGACCGGAACACGCGAGCAGTGGCTCGCCGCCCGCGTCCGCCTGCTTGAGGCCGAGAAGGACCTGGTCCACCGCAGCGACCAGGTCGCCCGGCAGCGTCAGCAGCTGCCCTGGGTGCGCGTAGAGAAGGAGTATCGCTTCGACACCGATGAAGGCGGTGCGTCACTCACCGATCTCTTCGGTGGGCGTTCGCAGCTGCTCGTCTACCACTTCATGCTCGGACTGGGCTACGAATCGGGTTGCCCGTCATGCTCGGCGATCGCCGACGGCTTCAACGGCTTCGCCGTCCACCTCGAGAACCACGACGTCGGGCTGGTCGCCGTCTCGCGCGCTCCAATCGACCAGATCCAGGCCTACAGGCGCCGCATGGGCTGGACGTTCCGGTGGGCCTCCTCGCACGACACCGATTTCAACTATGACTTCAACACCTCGTTCACGGAGGAGCAGCAGCGGTCAGGCAACACCGAGTACAACTACGCCGCCAGGGATCTACGCGGAGCACTTGACGCACCCCAACCGAACGCGTATGCCGTCATGGCCGGCACCGACAACGCCACCTTCCTGCGCGAGGCCCCTGGCATGAGCGCGTTCGCGCTCGAACGCGACGTCGTGTACCACACCTACTCGACCTACGCGCGTGGTCTCGACGGGCTATGGGGTATGTACCAGTGGCTCGATCGCGCGCCGCTGGGACGCAACGAGAACGGAGCCTGGTTCCGTCACCACGACCGGTATTGACGCCGCTCACGGGCGCCGGCGACAACCAGGTCGCCGGCGCTGCCGCTGAGCATCACCATCGATGATCGCCGGGGAGTCTGCGGGCCTCGGTGCCGCGTCCCCGGAGAAGTGCCGTTACCAGGCCGCGCATCCGTATCGGTCAGGGATCGACATGCGGTAGCGGCTGATCATTCGATCGGCCACCCGGACCTCCGTCATCCGGGCCGCAAGGGAAACCGGTCCTGGCGGCAGCGGACGGCCCCCCGCTGCGATCCAGTTGGTTCTGGTGATCCCGAGACTGTCCGGATACGCATAGCCCAGGACTCTCCAGCCACCGGACTCGCACATCGCGACTCGTGACCACGCGCTGTAGTCGGCAAGCATTCGTGGGTGTCGTGTTGCCGCAGAAGCCCCCGCGGCCGGGATCCCCGCAGAAGCGAGGATGACGGCGCCCACGACTGCGCGCCGGATAAAGGACTGCATAGGGTTGACCGCGCCCAGCCCGAATTGGCGTCTACGTGACTTCGACTGCCGGTGATCGCACCAACCGGCTACGGGTAGGACGGTGGCTCACCACCTCCTGATTGTTTTGACACGTCGGTTTTGACCGACGACCCTTTGCTCCGGAGTCGGTTTGTTTGACGCCCTCACGGGCACGCCTCCGGGAGCTGGCTGGGCATCGCCATCCCCCAAACGGGCAAACACTGCTGACCCTTAAACGGACCGGTGCTTCCGCTTGTCCTAAAGAGATCGTAACGACCTGATCGCAGAACGGTCGGCTGACAGGCCGACCAACACGTTACTCCGCGCGAGACTCAGGACGACGATACGATCGCTCGCTTCCAGCGCGAGGCTCGATGACCAGAGGGAGAGAACCCCGATGACCCATGTTGTGATTGTCTCTGCCGCCCGCACGGCCATCGGCTCCTACGGCAAGTCGCTCGTTGACGTTCCGCCGACGGACCTCGGCGCGATCGCATCGGCTGCGGCGATCGAGCGGGCCGGCATCGAACCGGCGGCGGTGGACCACGTCGTGTTCGGAAACGTGATTCACACCGAGCCGGCCGACGCCTATATGGCGCGGGTCGTCGCGATGAAGGCCGGCGTGCCGAAGGAGACGCCGGCCTACACCGTCAACCGCCTGTGTGGTACGGGCGTGCAGGCGATCGTCTCCGGCGCTCAGGCGATCCAGACCGGCGAGGCGACGGTCGTGCTCGCGGGCGGAGCGGAGTCGATGAGTCGCGGGCCCTACTGGATGCCCTCAGCGCGATGGGGGGCCCGGATGGGCGACGCGAAGCTCGTCGATCCGGTCATGGGCGCTCTGACCGACCCGTTCAGCTCGGTCCTGATGGGCGTGACAGCTGAGAACCTCGCCGAGCGAGGCTCGATCTCACGTGAGCGTCAGGATGAGTTCGCGGTCGAGTCGCACCGGCGCGCGGCGGTCGCGCGTGCCGAGGGCCGTTTCGACCGTCAGATCGTGCCTGTTCCGGTTCGCGTCAGGCGTGAGACCGTCGAGTTCGATCGCGATGAGCACATCCGTGAGGACGCATCGGTTGATTCGATGGCCCGCCTGAAGCCCGTGTTCAAAGACGACGGCACGGTCACCGCGGGAAACGCCTCGGGCATGAACGATGCCGGCGCTGCGGTGGTGCTGATGAGTGCGCAGCGCGCAACGGAGTTGGGTGTGCGCCCCCGCGCGCGGATCCTGTCCTACGGTTCCTGCGGAGTCGATCCGGCGATCATGGGCATCGGCCCCGTGCCGGCCGTGCGGAGGGTTCTCGACCGTGCCGGCCGCACGCTCGATGAGGTAGAGGTGATCGAGCTCAACGAGGCCTTTGCGGCGCAGGCTCTGGCGGTGATCGATGACCTCGGCCTGGACCCAGCGCTGGTCAACCCCAACGGCGGTGCGATCGCGCTGGGACACCCGATCGGCGCGACCGGCGCCGCGATCACGACCAAGATCCTCGACGATATGGAGGATCGTGATCTCTCGCTCGGGCTTGTGACGCTGTGCATCGGTGGAGGACAGGGAATCGCACTGCTGCTCGAACGCGGTTGACGTCGGCGCACTGACGCGCGGCGCTGCTGATCGCAGGCGGGCGGTGGCGAATTCGCACACACGCCCCGCTAGCGTCTGACCCAGATGCAGCGGTTCATCCCAGCCTTGCAGGTGCGGGCATTCAGACGGTGGTTGTGCGCGACGTTCGGTATGGGGGTCGCGCTGCAGATGATCGAGGTGATCATCGGCTGGTCGGTCTATTCGCATCAGCAGAGCGCGATCGACCTGGGCTGGATCGGGCTTGCTGAGTTCATCCCGCTGTTTGTGCTGGCACTGCCCGCGGGCCAACTGGCCGACCGCCTTCCGCGACGATACGTGCTGGCGGGTGCCAACCTGCTCGGGCTTTCGATCGGTATCGGGCTCGCCCTGATAACGGCTGCCGGAGTGACCTCGGCGCTGCCGTACCTGGCGTTCGCCGTTGGAGCCGGCGTGACGATGGCGTTGGGCCAGCCGGCCGCCAGGGCGATGCCGCCGACGCTGGTCGAGCGCGAGCTGCTCCCCAGCGCGATGACGCTGCGGTCGTTCGCCGGGCAGGGATCGCAGGTCATCGGCCCCGCGCTCGGAGGTCTGGTCTATGCGATCTCCCCGTCCGCCGTCTATCTGATCGCGGCGGGCTCGTGCGCAATGGCGGCACTTGCCGCCGTCACGATCGGGCCCGGCCTCAAACCGACGGGACCAACGGAGGTGGAGCCTCCGCGCAAGGCGGCCAACATGCGCTCCGTGCTGGAGGGATTGCGGTTCGTCCGCCGCACCCCGGTCCTGCTCGGAGCAATCCTCCTCGATCTGCTCGCCGTGCTGTTTGGTGGTGCGGTGGCGCTCCTGCCGATCTTCGCCGCCGACGTTCTCCACGTGGGCGCGACGGGCCTGGGGGTACTGCGCGCGGCGCCGGCGTGCGGCGCGCTGACCGGGGCCGTCTACCTGCTTCGCTGGCCGATCATGCGTCACGCAGGCCGGCGACTGCTGGGCGCGGTGGCCGTCTTCGGCGGATGCATGATCGTGTTCGGGCTGTCGCACAGCTTCGGGCTGTCGCTTGCCGTCCTGTTGTTGAGCGGCTTCGTCGACCTGTTCTCGATGAACATCCGTTCCACGACCTCCGCGCTGGCCACGCCGGATCCCCTGCGCGGGCGCGTCGGCGCCGTCGAGGTCGTTTTCATCTCCGCCTCCAACCAGCTCGGCGCATTCGAGTCGGGGTTGACGGCGTCGTTGTTCGGCACGGTGCCGGCGGTCGTCGGTGGCGGCTGCATCACGGTCGCAATCGCGCTTGTCTGGAAGCGGCTGTTCCCGGCGCTCGCGCACGTCGACCGGATGTTCGACCTCGAGCCGGCCGCGGACGCGCTGGAGCTCGTCGCCTGAGGGTGGCTAAGCTTTCTGCGCAGTGTCTCTGACCGTTCTCCTCAGCGCGAGCTCTCCCACCCCAGAGGGCCATGCCGGATGGGCGTCAGCTGACCCCGCTGAGTGGTCTGACGCAGTCACCGAGGTTGCGCGTGATGTGCTCCATAACGGTGGCCGCCTGATCTTCGGGGGTCATCCGAGCGTCACGCCGCTGCTGCTGAAGGTCTGCAACGAGAGTGACCATCCCGGTTCTGTGACGATCTATCAGTCCGAGCGGTTCCGGAATGAGATTCCGGCCGAGACCTGGAGGCTCACGAGGGATGGCGGCGCCGTGCTGCGGTTCACAGAGACCGTCACCGATCGTGCCCTCGACCTCGAGCTGATGCGCATCGCGATGGTCACAGAAGAGCCGATCGCCGGCGCCGTCTTCATCGGTGGGGACCGTGGGGTTGCGGCGGAGCACCGGCTGGTGGAGTCGCTGACCTACAGAGTCCCGCTGATCACCGTCGCAGGCCCCGGTGGAGCGGCCGCTGGGCTATCCGCAACGGAGCGCACGCACGTGGACATGACCTCTCGCCGCTACTGGATGCTCGCCCGCCAGGTGTCCAGGGCGCTTGGGCTCAGGTAGCGCCTGGGCTCAGGTAGAGCCTGTCGCTCCGGCGCAGCGCGCGTTGCGGCGACGCAGCGGCCTTGAGTTGTCGACCAGGTCGGCCTTCCGCGACCTCGCTGAAAACGCCCGCCCGATCGCTTCCTCGAGTTCCTCAGGCGTGTCTGGAAACGCGCACAGCTCGGCGTAGGAGCTCTCGGGGCACGAGCCCGTCCAGTTGTCGGCAAAGCGCGCCGGGAGCCTGGCGTCGGGCACGCCGGGTACCGACAGCGCCAACAGGCCGCTGCGCCGGTTGAGCGGGTCGTCGCGCAGCGACGCCGCGATCTCCCAGTCGATGAACCGGCGGGTCCACGTGCAAGCGCCCAGAATCACGATCGTGACCGTGGTCGCGGCCAGGTGAAGCTCACGGATCCGCCGCTTGATGTAGTCCTCATCCGGGCTGGCGACGAACTCCGCTCCATCGGTGACGCCGAGGGCCGTGGGGATGAAGACCTCGCCGAACCGGCTCACCAGATCGCGTGTGATCTCGGCGTCGGACTGGTGATAGGACAGGAAGCAGCGGTGGCGCATGGCTAGCCGGTGAGAATCGCGGCGGCGGCGTTGTGGCCGGGGATCCCGCTGACGCCGCCGCCTCGCCGGGCGCCGGCCCCGCAGCACCAGACATTCGGGCGCTCGGTCTCGACTCCCCACTGACCCAACTCGTCATCGGTCTCGGCGAACGGCCAGCTCAGGTCGCGGTGGAAGATGTGGCCCGCGGGCAGGCCCAGTTCGGCTTCGAGCTCGAGTGGCGTACGTGCCTCGAGGCACGGTCTCCCGTCGGCATCGCGCATCACGCAATTCTCGATCGGCTCTGCGAGTACCGAATTCAGCGACTCGAGCGTGCGGGCGACCGCGAGCCGCTTGGCCGCCTCGTGGTCGGAGCGGAACAGCCGTGCCGGCATGTGCAACGCGAAAACGGTGAGCGTCTGCGCGCCCGCGGCGACCAACTCCGCAGACAGGATCGTGGGGTCGGTCAGCGAGTGGCAGTAGGCCTCTGCCGGAACGACGTCCGGCACCTGGCCGGCCGCGGCCTGGGCGTAGGCGGCGGCGAGCTGCGAGTAGCCCTCGTTGACGTGAAAGGTTCCGGCGAATGCATCGGCGGCGGGCACGGCGGTGTCACGCAGCTCAGGCAGGCGCGTCAACACCATGTTGAGCTTGAGCTGCGAGCCCTCCGGCGCCGCTGCGCCTGTGGGCTCGGCTCTCAGCAGACGCGACAGCACCGCGGGCGCGACGTTGGCGAGCAGATGCTCGGCTTGAAGGTGATCGCCCTCAGCGGTCTCGATCAGCACCGCATGTGGATCAGAGTCCGCATCGAGCGCGGTCACCTCGACGCCGGTGCGCAGCTCCACGCCGGCTCGCCGCGCTGCCGATGTCAGGGCGGCGGTCAGCGCCCCCATCCCGCCTACGGGGATATCCCAGTCGCCGGTGCCGTTGCCGATCACGTGATAGAGAAAGCAGCGGTTCTGGACCAGGCTTGAATCGTCGAGCGCCGCGAAGGTTCCGATCAGGGCGTCGGTGGCGACGATGCCCCGGGTCTCATCATCGGCGACGCTGGACTCGAGCAGCTCTGAGAGCGGCCTCTCGAAGAGGGCGCGCCAGGCGGAATCGTCCGCGACCAGTTGACGCATCTGCTCGCGGGAGCGCAGCGGCTCGAGCAACGTCGGGGCGATGGCACGCGCGACGCGCTCGGTCAGCGCTTGGACGTCGGGCACATCGTTCGCCGGGTATGCAGCGATCCGCCGGCGGCGCAGCTCGAGCTCGATTCCAAGGGACTCGAGCAGCTCGCGCGGGAACAGGCTGACGAGGTAGGAGTATCGCGAAAGCCGTACGTCGACCCCTTTGAACGGGGCCTCCGAGACGGCCGCGCCGCCGAGGCGATCGAGCCGCTCCAGCACGGTCACGCGCCTGCCGGCGCGAGCCAGCAGGGTCGCCGCGACCAGACCGTTGTGGCCGCCGCCCACGACCACTGCGTCGCACGTCGCCCTTTCCATATACCTTGGCAGCGTACGGACATTCACAACGGGAGGATCGATGTCGCTGGGGAGTCTCGGCGATTGGCTGCGTACCCACGACCCCGGCTACGGGGCGCTGCGACGTGCAGGCCGAGCGGCGATCCTGATGCCGGCGCTGTTCGCGCTCGGGGACAAGGTGATCGGCAACCCGAAGATGTCCTACTTCATCGTCGTTCGGGACTCGTTCGCGAAGCTGCTGCTGGTCGACTTTCAGGGCTCGAGGCTGGACCGACTGCGGTCGCAGGCGCTGATCGGGCTGACCTGCATCGTGCTGATCTGTCTGGGAACGCTGGTCTCACAGTCGACGGTCGCTGGCGACCGTGGCGATGTTCGTCGTTGCCTTCGTCGTGCTGTTCAGCGGCGTCGTCAGTTCGGTGATCGCAAGCGCGACCACGCCGCTGGTGCTGTCATTCATCCTGCCGGTCACGGTCCCGGGGACGGCGTCCCAGATCCGGATCGGGTCGCCGGGTGGGCGATCGCGGCGGTCGTGTCGATGGTCGCCACACCGTGCTGTGGCCCTCGCCTGTCGCCTTCCCGATCGAGGCTCGGGCGCGTCGCGGCCTGCCGCGCGCTCGCGGATCGGCTGCGCGCTGAGATCGCCTGGGTGACGGGCGACGGCGGCGAGCAGTCAGAGCGTGAGCGCCGACGCCGCGCGCGAACGCTGCCGATGCCGCCGTCGATGCGCTCGACAGGCTGTTCCTCGCCACGCCCTACAGGCCAACCGGCCTCACCACCAAGGCGCGTGCGGAGGTCCGCCTGGTCGATGAGCTGCGCTGGCTCAGGCGCGGTGCTGCTGCGGTCGGCGATGCAGCGCCGCACGACGCCGCCGGATCCGGCGCTGTGCGGAGTGAAGCTGGCCGCGGCGGACGTGCTCGAGCGGGCGGCGGCCGCACTCGATTCGGGCGACGAAACCGCTGGCCGCGCAACGATCGGGGAGCTGAGCGCCTCGCCGTACGCGGTTGCGCAAGGCGCTCGGCGAGTTGGAGGTCCGAACCACAGGCCTGCCGCTCGAGCAGCGCCGGTCGGCGGCCGAGCCTGCAGGGCGCCGACGTCGTCTCGGCGCTCGACCCGAGCTTCCGAGCGCAGGAGCTGGCCTACATCGCGGATCAGATCGCGACCAATGTCGAGTTCGCGGCGGCGGCCTGGCACCGCAGCTGGTGGCAGCGACTGCTCGGCCGGCAGCCGTCCGGGTTCACCGGGTCGTTCAGCTCCGCCCGCGAGCGCGCGTTGGCGCATGCCGAGGTCAGCTCCTCCTGGCTGCACAACAGCCTGCGGGGAGCCACCGGCCTGTCACTCGCCGTGCTGGTCGCCGAGCTGACCTCGGTGCAACACGGGTTCTGGGTCGTATTCGGCGCGCTCGCCGTGCTCCGTTCGAATGCGCTGAGTACCGGTCAGAACCTCTATCGAGCGTTGGTGGGAACGAGCAGTCGGCTTCGTGATCGGCGGCGCTGTGGTCTATCTGATCGGCACCAACACCGATGGTGCTGTGGGTGATTCTGCCGTTCGTCGTGCTGCTCGCGCGGGCCTCGCTCCGTCGGTGGTCTCGTTCGCGGCCGGGCAGGCCGCGTTCACGGTGACGCTGCTGGTCCTGTTCAACCTGCTTGTGCCCGCCGGGCTGGCAGCTCGGTCTGGTGCGGATCGAGGACGTGGCGATCGGCGGCGCCGTCAGCCTCGTCGTCGGTCTGCTGTTCTGGCCGCGCGGCGCGAGTGTCGACCTGGGTCGAGCACTCGGTCGCGCCTACGTCGACAGCAGCAGCTACCTGGCGGAGGCGGTGGCCTACGGGGTTGCCTGCTGCGACCCATCGGTGCCGGGCGCCAGCGCCCCGCGCGGACTGGCGTTGGCGGCGGCGGCGTCCTCACGGCGGCTCGATGACACCTTCCGCGGCTACCTGACCGAGCGCGGCGCCAAGAAGGTCCCGCTCGCCGAGGTGACGGCGCTGGTGACCGGGGTTGCGGGGCTGCGCCTCGCGGGCGACGCGGTGCTGCGACCTCTGGGACGGCAGCGGCGTTGCGCCGGTGCGGGAGCGCGAGGCGGCCAGGCGTGAACTGCTCGAGTGCGGCCGAGCGTCTCAACGGCTGGTATGACCGCTTTGCCGCCAGCCTCGCGGGCGCGGCGCTCGGTCCCCGACCCGCAGCGCTCCGACGGCTGACGCCGGCGGCCGGCTGGCAGACGCGGTCGCCGCCGACCTCAGCGACGGTGACGGGCAT
This sequence comes from uncultured Conexibacteraceae bacterium, assembly GCA_963785385.1. Taxonomy (GTDB): domain Bacteria; phylum Actinomycetota; class Thermoleophilia; order Solirubrobacterales; family Solirubrobacteraceae; genus Palsa-465. The sequence continues at coordinate 86,608 of CAWAVA010000020.1, forward strand.
GCGACCGCCACCGGTGTGCGCGTGATCTGGACCGGCGACCACCTCGATGCCGTGCGGCGCCTGCAGGAGGGACTCGTTCCCCCTGCGCGTGCCGCCGCAGAGAGCGCCTAGCCGGAGCTGCGCGTACGCGTCGCGAGCAGCTGTGCGGTTGCGAGCGAACCACCGATCGCCAACAGCGGTACCGCGGGAAGCAGATAGCGCAGGGCGAAGCCGCCGGTCGCCGCGGTGCCGAGCAGCACGATCACGGCACTGCCACTGATCAGGAAGATCTCCCGTCGCGCCGGCACCCGCATGCAGAGCGCCAGCAGCGAGGCCAGCGCAAGCAACGCCAGGATCGGTCTCGGGACATGGAGGCTGCCGCGGTAGCTGCGCAGCAGCGAGGCGGAGCCGTTGACGGACACATTGAGATCGGGCAGGTCGCGCCGCTGGGTGGCTGGGCTCCTTGCCTCGGCCGTGGCCGCACGCGGTAGCGAGGTGGCGCTGACGGCGTCGTTGTACGGCGTCGCGCCAGGCGTGAAGTACCGCGCGAGGTCGGCGAGCGTGACGCCGACGAAGCTCAGCGGATGGCTGCGGATCATCGCGCGCGAGAACGACTCGAGCACGCGGTTGGTGGGGGCGACCGCCGACTCGGGCTGGTTCGCCGGGTCGAACAGCCGCTGTGCGGGCGATGGACCCCAGATGTACCAGTCCGGGGCGCGTGGATGGCTGGCTCGCTGGGCCGCGGTCTCACACAGCCTGTGAGCCTCAGGTGCGAGTTTGACGCCGCTGCAGTCGGCGAAGCCGGCGACGCGCCCGTACAGCGTCCAACCGGGTGTCGCGGTCATGCCGAAGACATGGAACCGGTGGTCGATGGCGGCGCTGTAGGCAAGCATCGGGACGATCGCGGCGACGATGAACGCTGCGAGCGGGCGCCAGCCCGCTCGCAGCCAGAGCAGGTAGATGGCGACGACCGGGATCGTGAATGGCGCGACCTCACGGATCAGCGTCGCCACAGCGACCAGCAGCCCGGCGGCCGTCGCACGCAGAACCGGGCGCGCTGCGCGCGCGGTGCCGAGCTGCGGCCACGCGAGCACCAGCACCGCCGCCAGGAGTGCAACGGTGAAGAAGGTGTCCGACATCACGTACTGCTCGAGCGTGATCGAGTATCCGTCGAGCAGCACCAGCGCCGCAGCAGCCGTGGCTGCCCAGCGGGGCAGCCGCGCGCGGATCAACGTCACGTAGATCGCGACGCCGACCCCGGTCGCCGCCAGGTGCTGAAGCGCAACCAACTCGGCGAGGCTGCGCCCTGGCAGCGTCAGCAGCTCGATCAGCAACGGATAGCCGACCGGGTGCACCGATGGCAGTTCGACCAGGCCACCCGAGAATGCGGTCGCGATGTAGCCCCAGGAGTCCGGGAACAGCAGTGCCGGCGTGTAGGCGGTCATCGCCAGGACCCGCACGATCGCGCCGATGGCGACCACCGCCACGATCGGCCAGTGGGCACGCAGCAGCCCGCCCGCCGTGCCGCCGCCCGGTCGCGCGTTGAACTGCCGTGAGGTGGGCGACTCGACTATCGCGATGGCAGCGAACTCTATTCAGGTCAATGGGCCCGGTGTTGAGCAATTGCCACTGCCGGAAGCGAACGCCGATCTGAGGTGGGGACCCTTTTCTGCGATGAGAATGAGAATCAGACTCATTCTCATTCCGGTCCCGGCCCCCAATCGGATCGCCGACGGATGTCCCGGGGTGCCGCGTTCAGGCTTCGAGCAGCGCCGAGGTCTCCAGCCACGCCGACTCGAGCCGGTCGCGCTCGGTGGCCAGTGCGTTCAGCTCGCCGGTGAGCTCGGCCAGGCGCTGATGATCGGTTGCGTGCTCCGCCATCGCGACGTGGAGATCGTGTTCACGGGTCGAGAGTCGGTCGAGCTCACGCTCGAGTCGCTGGAGATCCTTGCGGGCCTGGCGGGTCTGGGTGCCGGCCTTGGGCGGCCTGGGGGCGGCCGGCTGGGGGAGGCCACCGGGCTCAGGCGCACCGGGCGCATGCAGTTCGGATAGGTACTGGTCGATGCCGCCGGGCAGATGCCGCAGGCCGCCGACCGCGTCGAGTGCGAACACGTTGTCCGCCACACGCTCCACGAAGTAGCGGTCATGGCTGACCACGACGAGCGTGCCGGGCCACTGGTCGAGCAGGTCCTCGAGCGCGGTCAGCGTCTCGATGTCAAGGTCGTTGGTCGGCTCGTCGAGCAGCAGCACGTTCGGCTCTGCCATCAGCAGCCGCATCAGCGTCAGTCGCCGGCGCTCGCCGCCGGAGAGGTCCGCGACCGCGGTTCGGGCCTTGTCGCCACGAAAGCCGAACCGCTCGAGCAGCCGGCCGGCGGTGATCTCCTCGCCCCCGGCCAGGGTCGCGCGGCCGCGAACCTCCTCGACGGCCCTCAGCACGGTTGTGTGGTCGGGAGGCTCGCCGGCCTCCTGGGACAGATGGGCGAGCTTCACCGTCGCGCCGCGCTGCACCATCCCGCGTGTGGGCTCCAGATCGCCCGCCAGCAGGCGCAGCAACGTCGACTTACCCGAGCCGTTGGTGCCGACCAGGGCGGCGCGGTCGCCTGGACCGAGGCGCCAGGTGACCCGGTCGATCACGGTCCGGTTTCCGTACGCGTAGGAGATGCCCTCGGCTTCGAGCACCTTGTTGCCGAGCCGTGAGCTCGCGAATCGCAGCAGCTCGGTGCGGTCGCGCGCGGGCGGCTCGTTGGTGATCAGCGCGTTCGCGGCCTCGATCCGGAACTTCGGCTTCGAGGTGCGGGCCGGCGGGCCTCGACGAAGCCACGCGAGCTCCTTGCGCATCAGCTGCTGCCGCTTCTCCTCGCGCGCGCCCTGCTGACGGTCGCGCTCGGCCCGAGCGAGCACGTAGGCCGCGTAGCCGCCCTCGTAGGGAGTGAATGGACCGATCGGCGACCTCCCAGGTCTGGGTGCAGACGGCGTCGAGAAACCAGCGGTCATGGGTTACGACGAGGATCGCCCCGTCACGCGCGGCGAGGTGACCGGCAAGCCACGAGATCGCCTCGACGTCCAGATGGTTGGTCGGCTCGTCGAGCAGCAGCAGGTCGGGATGATCGAGCAACGTCAATGCGAGCGCGACGCGGCGCCGTTCGCCCCCGGAGAGACCGCCCACCGCCGTCTCGATCCCGCTCGGGAAGCGCTCAAGGCCGACCCCGCCGAGCAGGCCTCCGAGCACGCCGCGGAACTCGCGGTCGCCGGCCCACTCGTGCTCGGGGCGAGTGCCGACCAGCACGTCGCGGATCGTCTCGCCGGCAGCCAGACGATCGGTCTGGTCGAGCACGCCGACGCTGAGCCCGCCGAGGCGGGTCACCCTGCCGTCGTCCGGCTCCTCGGCACCAGAGATCAACTCGAGCAGGGTCGACTTGCCCTGGCCGTTGCCGCCGACCACGCCGATGCGGTCCCGGTCGGCGATCCCGAGCGTGACGTCCTCCAGGATCGTGCGCGCCGCATAACCCTTGGAGACGGCGCTGAGGTTGACGAGATTACGACCGATACTCATTCAGGCCCGCAATCCTTGCAAGGATATGGGTGCATGACGCTGGTGGATGAAACGCCGCTCTGGATCGAGCGATGCGGAGACGAGCTCCGGTCATCGACCGGCTTTGCAGCTCGGAGACCTATCGCGCCGAGCTCGAGAGTCATGACCCCCGGGATCACGCGCCTGTGCACGGAACGATCGAACGAGTGCTCGAGCTGCTCGACGCTGAGCATGGTGGCGCCGCCGCGTGGCTTCAGGCGCACGGCCTGGATGCAGGGGATCCGCAGGCTCTGCGGGCGCGCCTGCGCACGCCCTAGCCCTCAAGCGGTCATCTGAGTCGCAGCGGCGCGACGTACAGCTTGCCGTCGATGCGGATACCGACGTTCCAGAGCTGGTAGGTCGCCAGGCTCTGCTGGAGCTCGAAGTGGATCTCCCAGCGCGACACACCGTTGGAGCTGCCGTCCGGGTAGAACCAGGCACCGCCACCGGCGGGCTGGTTCGGCGCCACCGCGGCGTCGACGTAATACGGCCTGTCCTTGCTCAGCAGCGTGATCTCGTAGTAGCCGGGCGCGTTGACGTTGTAGCGACCGTTGACCCGCCTCACACCGACGATCGTGAACACAACCGGCGCCGGGCTCGCGGGCGGCGGTTGCTGCTTGGGTGCCGCCTTGGGCTTGATCTTTGGCTTTGGCGCAGGCGCCAGCACGCTCTGGCCCTGCTTCAGCACCACCGTGTGGCGGTGCGGATAGTCGACCGTGACGCGGATGCGGTCGTTGTTGTCGTAGCGGTTCTTTGAGACCTTGAACAGGGTCCCGTTCTTGAGGTTGCGGGTCAGCCACTCGGTGCCGAGCACGGCTGCGGCGCCGTAATTGCCCTTGGTCGTGAACTTGCCATGGCCCTTGGCCCAGATGTTGCCGTGCACGGTCCTGCCGTGTGTCTTGTGCTTCGAGGCGAGGAGCGCGCGCGCTGCCCCGGCGCGCGCGCCGCCTGCGTGAGCGCCCCCGCTCCAGGTGCCGACCACGCGGATCGTGGTTGTCCCGTGAGAGTTGCTGCGGGCACTGAACTCGCCGCCCCAGGCTGTAACCGACTGGTGCTGACCGTGCGCCTCGGGATTGGACAGCTGCACGTGGCCGGCGCTCGCGTCGATCTCACTGTTGGCCGGTAGCGGCGTGTTGTGGTTCATGCGCCTCCAGCCGTGCTTCCCCGGATTGCGGTACAGGATCGTCCCGCCTGCGGGGGCGGCGAGACTGCCGCCGGGCGGCGCCTGGGGCACCGAGGCGTAAACGACGCTCAGCTGGTTGTCGTTGCGGCCGATCTCTGAAACGCTGGCGCTGCCCCAGGTCGAGCTCACGAGGCCGGTGAGTGAGCCGATTCCCGTCCCGTTCGCACTCACATTGGTGAACCCGGTCGGCACCGTCGCGTATGGCCCGCCCACACCTGAGATCGGGAACGCGCCGACCTGCCAGCCTGCGTCCGGAGCCAGCGAGGGGCCGGTAACCACTGCAGGGGCCTGTGCCGGTGTCGACAGGTCGGTGATCGAGAGAGACGTCTGCGTTGCGCCGTCACTGATCGAAAGCCGCAGAAGGTCCCCCGCGGTGACCGTCAGCTTGGCGCTCTGGAAGCTGGTGGTCCCGTTTCCAACATCCGAGACCGTGAACGTTGGCTGGTAGATGGCTGTCGCATGGCTGCACTCGACGTTCACGCCTGCGAGATCAGCCAGCGCGGTCGCCGTGGTCGCGGTCAACTCGCTGCCCCAGAGGCGGATGCCTAGAGCCTGGCCAGTCAGCGCCGCCGTGTTCCCGGCGCATGAGATCGCCGGGACGGTGAGCTCGGCGGTGACCGAGCCCGCCGCGGTCGACGAGCCCCAGGCGGCGACGCCCGTCAGGGGCGGGGTCGCGACGGTCGGACCCGGAGCGCTGGGCGGTGGGTTGACAACGACCTGGCTGCTGACGGTCGAACTCGCGGCCGAACTCACGGCCAAGGTTGAGCTGGCCGCCCCGTTCTCTGCGGTCACGGTCACCGTGTATGTGCCGGGGCTGCTGTACGTGTGGCTGACAGTGGATCCCGTAGCGGTGGTGCCGTCGCCGAAGTCCCACTGGGCGACCGCAGGGCCCTCCAGCGCCGTCCAGTCATCACTGGTCTGAACCGAGAAGGTCGCAGCGGTTCCGGCCGTGCTGCTGGATGGAATCTGAAGCCCGGTCAGAACCGGACCGGGATCGAACGCATCCGCCACAACGGTTGGCAGCGCCCCGCCGCTGGGCGCGTAACTGAGCCAGCTGAGCAGCGCGTCACCGTTCGGAGCTGCGGCAAGTGATGGCCTGCCGTCGGCGCTCGCCTGCGCGTCGAGCGCGAGCGATGAGATCGACGCGCAGGTCGCGGCGCAGGCGTCGGCGACCAGAGCGTTGAGAGTGCTCTCATCGCTCGCCGAGCCGCTTCCCTGCCAGGCGAGCGTGACGTCGCCAGCCGCGTCGGTTGCGAGCTGTGGTCCGTTGTAGGGCGACGCCTCGGTCGTGTCACTCTGGCCGCTCACCAGCTGCTGCCACTTGGCGCTGCCAGCGCTCAGGTCGGCCAGCGACTCGGTGGCGCCGTCCACGCTGTACTGGGCCTGCGGGTGGGTCTGGGTGAGGTCGTCCCAGGCGATTGCGACCTCACTGTCATTGGCCGCCACGCGGGCGTGGTACTGGCCGTCGGTGGTGCCTAGCGGAACGCTCACCGGGGTCGTGAAGGCGACGCCGGCTGGGCTCGCGAGCTGAGTGGGGGTGGCCGTCGCGACCTCGAGCTTCGCGCTCGACCCCGGATTGCAGAACGGCGCGGCGCTGCACTGGCTCCAGGCAAGCACGGCGTCGCCCGCGTCGTTCAGGGTGACCGCCGGGCTCTGCATGTCTCCCGAGCCGGGATTCGGAACGTCGTAGTCGGGTGTAGAGAACGAGCCCGCTCCGGAACGCGCATAGGCGATCCCGATTGAGTCGCCGTTGTGCGCGGTGAACGCAGCGATCACCGCGCTGCCGCTCGGATTCGTAGCCAGGCTTGCACTGGACACGCCACCGGTCGAGCCGGCCAGCTGGCCGCGCCAGCCAGGGCCGCTGCCGCTGGCGAGTGCACTTCTGGAGAGGTACGCCCCGTCGACCGACTGCAGCCAGGTGAATGGGTCGTAGCCGACTGACCAGACCACCCAGGCGTTACCACCGGAGTCCATCACCAGGTGTGGGCTCAAGACATCGCCCGGCGACGGGTTTGAGCTGATCTGGCCGTCGACGAAGCTGCTGGATCCGGCCGTCTGATAGCCCTCAGCGATGCCTCCGTGCGAGTCGATCCAGGCGACGGTGATGTCGCCGCCGGCGTCGATTGCCGCGGTCGGTCGCGTGCCGAGAGCGAGCGCCTTCGGGGCGCTCCAACTCTGGCCCGGCTCGATCTGAGAGACCATCACATAGCCGGTGATGTTGTCCCGCCAGGCGGTGACGCCCTCGCCGCTGTTGTTCAGCGCTGTGACCGGTCGCGAGTCGGCGTGGTCGGTCGTGTCGACCTGCGTCAGGTAGCTCGTCTTGCCACCGCTGACCGATGAGATCCAGCCGCCCTTGGACACGACGGGCGTTGACGTGCTGCCTCCAGCGGCCAGCGCCACTGGGGCCATTCCCCCCACTACCAATATGAAGGCACCGGCGGCAATCCGGCGCAGTCTCTTACGCCGCTCCCCTGGCATGAAAGTGCAGAATAACCGCATTTCGCCGATAGAAGGGCAAATTTCTCATTTCGGGTGCCAGGTAATGCGTCCATTAGGATGGCGCGCCGATGGTCAACGTTTGTCCGATGGTGGTGAGATAGGTGCGGCGGATGCGCTGGCGTCGGCGGCGCCGGTTGCTGTTGGCACTGGTCGCGGTCCTCGCCGCTGGCCTTGGAATCCTGACCCACGCGACCGGGGTCTTCCATCGAACCGAGCTGCAGACGATCGACGCTCGTTTCCAGGTCCGCGGGCCCAGACCGCAGCTGGTCAGGAACTTCGTGGTGGTCGGCGTCGATTCCGCGACGCTGAGCTATTTCTCGGGCTCGAACTTCCCGTTCCCGCGGCGATACCACGCCCGTGTGATCGACAACCTCGTCAAGGCCGGCGCCAAGCGGATCGCGATCGACCTCCAGTTCTCTCAGCGGACAGACGCGCGTGATGACGATGCCCTCGCGACCGCGATCGCGAGGGCCGGACACGTCGTCCTCGCGACGACGACGGTCGGGCCGCACGGATCGACCCCGATCCTCGGAGGCAACGCCGAGTTGTGGTCGCTCGGCCACTCGATCGCCGCCGACGCCGTAACCGTGCCGGATACCGACGGCGTCTACCGACGCATGCAGCTGACCTATCAGGGGCTCGTGACGTTCGGCGCGGCGATCGCGGCGGAGACGTCGGGCAAACCAATCTCGGCGATGATGTTCGGTGGCGCCACAAGGCCGGTGCCGATCGACTACGCGGGACCGCCCGGAACGGTCAGGTTCATCCCCTATTGGCGGGTGTACACGGGTAAGTTCCCGGCGTCGGCGGTGCGCGGCAAGGTCGTGCTGATCGGTGCGACCGCTCCAATCCTCCAGGATCGCCACCAGACCCCGACATCAGGGTCCGGATCGAACGGAACGCTGATGTCGGGGACTGAGATCGTCGCGAACGAGGCGGCCACCGTCCTGCACGGGATCCCTCTTCGCGACGACGCGGGCTGGGTAAACGTGCTCCTGATCGTCCTGCTCGGGTGCGCGGCGCCGCTGCTGGGTCTCAGCGGTTGGGCGCTGCGGGCACTGCGGAGGCGCGCTGCTCGCCGGTGTGCTCTACGCGATCGCGACCCAGATCACCTTCAACTCAGGCTGGATCGTCTCCGCGATCGACCCCGAGTTCGCGCTGGCGGTGGGCATCGTCGGCACGCTCGCGGTGATCTACCTCGGCGAGGCGTTCGAGCGCCAGTACGCACGCTCGACGTTCGCCCGCTTCGTCCCGCCCGGCGTCGTGGACGAGGTCCTCTCCAGTACCGACGATGACCTGCGACTGGCGGGCGTCGAGCGGATCTGCACGGTCATGTTCAGCGACCTGCGCGGCTTCACGAAATTCTCAGAGACACAGCCCGTTGACAAGGTGATCGCCGTCGTCAACCACTATCTCAACGAGATGACCGAGGCGATCCTCGATTCCGGCGGCACGCTGATCGCCTACATGGGCGACGGGATCATGGCCGTGTTCGGGGCGCCGCTCGAGCAGGACGATCACGCCGACCGCGCGATGCGTGCCGCGCGCGAGATGATCGGGCACAGCGCTGCTGGCCTTCAACACTTGGCTTGCTGCGCAGGACTACCCGTCCGGGTTCCGCATGGGCGTCGGGCTCAACACCGGACCGGTGATGTGCGGCAACGTCGGGGCCGAGCAGCGAGTCGAGTACACCGCGATCGGTGATACGACCAACACCGCGTCCCGTCTGGAGGGCATGACCAAGGGCGGCGACCACATGCTGTTCGTCTCAGAGGCGACCCGCGATGCGATGCGCGAGCCGCCGGCCGATCTGGAGTTCGTCGAGGAGTTCGAGGTCCGTGGGCGTGAGGCGCGCATGCGGGTCTACTCGATTCCGGATCCGGTGGGTTCCCGCTCAGCCTAGTCATGGCGGAGGGCTCGGCGCAGTCATCACGAATGGGTGCGTGCAAACACGCCGGCCGGAGGGGCTACGCTCCAGCGAAATGACCTGGGGCGAGGTGTTCGTGGTGTTCTTCGTGAGCCATCAGGTCGGCGACTACCTGCTGCAAACCGACTGGCAGGCCGTGCACAAGCGCGGCGGCCTCGGTCGCAACCCGATGGCGCGCCGGGCGCTGCTCTCGCACACGTTCACCTACACGCTGGCCTACCTGCCGGCGTTCATCTGGATCGCGACGAGCCTCGGTCTGGGTTGGAAGACGCTGGTGATCGTGGTCGCGGTATCGCTGCCGCATCTGATCCAGGACGACGGCCGGCTGCTGTTGATCTACCTGCGCCGCGTCAAGGGGCTGGATCCGGTCGGCAACCACACGGTCGCGGCGATCGTCGACCAGGCGTTCCACATGGTCGCCCTGTTCGGCGCGGCACTGCTGGTCTCGGCGCTCAGCTGACCGCTTCAGCTAAGGTCGATCGGATGGACACGATCGAGATGACCGCTGGGGAGCTGGAACGGCTGCGGGACGAGCTGAACGGGCTTGAGAGCCGATGGCCGATCTCAGATCGCCGCGCGTATCAAGACTGCGCGGGAATGGGGCGACCTCAAGGAGAACGCCGAGTACCACGCCGCCAAGGAGTCCCAGGCGCACCTGGAGACCCGCATCCTGCGGCTGCGCGAGCAGGTGCGCGCGGCGGTCGTCGTTGATGACGCAGGCGGCGACGACGTCCGTCACGGCAGCCGTGTGGGGGTGACCGACCTTGGCAAGGGCGGCAGCCAGAACTTCAAGATCGTCTCCCCGAACGAGGCGAATCCGAAGGAGGGTCTGATCTCAACGACCTCGCCGGTGGCGCAGGCGCTGATCGGCGCCGCGTCGGCGACGAGGTGGAGCTTCCGATCCCGGCCGGCGTCCGCAAGCTGCGGATCGACTGCGATCACCTGAGCGCCGGAGCCGAGCCCCAGCCGTGCAGGAGATCAAGATCCGCGGCGAGATCGATCCGCCTCGGCCAGCTGCTGAAGCTCGGCGGCGTGGTCGAGAGCGGTGGTGACGGCAAGGAGCTGCTCGCCGACGGCGTCGTGCTGGTGAACGGCGAGGTCGAGCGGCGGCGCGGGTCGGCAGCTGCACGACGGCGACGTGGTCGAGGTCGAGGAGTGGGAGTTCCGGGTCAGCGCTGAGCTGATGCGGCGAACTTTGTGCGTCCGTGCACCGCATTGCGCCTCAAACGCACAAAGTTCGGCAAAGAGCAGCGGCTCACGCCCAGGTCGTGAGGCCGTCATGATCGGAGGGTGACTCCCAGGGACAACTTGAAGGCCACGCTCGTGGCGATCATCTGGGGCGCCAACTTCGTCGTGATCGACGAGGGCCTGAAGGGCTTCCCGCCGTTCCTGCTGCTTGCAGCGCGGTTCCTCCTGGTTGTGTTCCCGCTGATCTTCTTCGTGCCGAAGCCCGGGCCGTGGCGCCAGATCCTGTCGATCGGAGCTGTTCATGAGCCTCGGCCAGTTCACGCTCCTGTACCTGGCTCTGCACCTGGGAATGCCGGCCGGACTGGCTTCGCTGCTGGTCCAGGCTCAGGTGATCTGCACGATCGGGATCGCCCGCGTCGTGCTCGGCGAGCGGCCGACCCGTCAGCAGCTGGCGGGCGTTGCGTCGGGTTGGTCGGCCTGGCGGTGCTGGTGGTCGGGCATGCGGCGACACGCCACTCGGCCGGTGGCGATCATCATCGCCGCCTGTGTCTGTCGTGGTCGATCGGCAACGTGCTCTCGCGCCGGTCGCAGATCACAAGCGGCTTCGGCACTCACGGTCTGGTCGGCGGATGCTCGTGCCGATCCCGGCGTTGGCACCTGGCGCTGACTGATCAACGGGCCGCAGGAGTCGGCCACGCGATCACACACATCACCTGGCTGACGGTCGGGAGCACGCTCTACACGGTGATCGTGCGCTGTTCGCTGTTCGGCTACGGGGTCTGGAACTCGCTGCTGTCGCGTTACCCGGTCGGGTCCGTCGTCCCGTTCACACTGCTGGTGCCGGCTGCCGGGATCGCCACGGCCTGGATCGTGCTCGGGCAGGTGCCGTCGCTGCACCGAGATGATCGGCGGAGTGATCCTGCTCGGCGGTGTGGCTACCGCGACGCTGCAGCGAGGAGCCGCTCGCCCAGCCGCGAGTAGCGGCGATCCGTATCCGGCGTCCGAGCCGCCCGAGCCACCACCGCCCGACTGCCGACGATCACCGTCGCCAGCTTCGCCCGCGTGACCGCCGTGTAGAGCATCTCGCGCCGCAGGAAGAACGCGCCGGACTGCCGTGGGCGACGATGATCGCGACCGGCAGCTCGATGCCCTGGCCGCGATGCACCGAGCAGGCGTAGCCGAGCCGCAGGCTGCGGCCTCCTCGGGCGGCAGCCGGAAGATCTGCTCGTCGCTGCGCAGCAGCAGCGCCGCGTCGTCGCCGTCGGCGCCGGGGATCTCGTCGAGCAGGCGCAGCAGCGTGCCGTTCATCAGCCCCAGCTCGTGCAGGTTGCGGCCGGTCATCATCAGCTTGTCGCCGATCCGCAGGCGCCGCCGCGGACCGGCTTGCCGCGCGGGTTCAGGGCCTCGCGCAGCGCGCGTTGAGCGCGTCGATCCCGAGCTCGCCCTTGTACACGGGCGCGAACACCTGGATGTCCTCGACGGGTCGATCGCCGTAGTGGGTCGGCAGCCGCTCGGTGACGAGCGAGACGATCTCCTCCAGCGCCTCGCGCGCGCTCGGCGCGCTCGATCAGGAACAGGTCGCGGCGCATGCCCTCCTCGGCCGTGAACTCCGGCAGCTCGCCGCGGCGGATCGCGTGGGCGCCCTGCACGATCATGCTGCCCGGCCGCCTGGCGGAAGATGTGGGTCAGCCGCGCGGTCGGCACGACCTCGGACGCGACCAGCTCGGCGAACGGCTTGCCGGCGCCGACCGGCGCCAGCTGGTCGGCGTCGCCGACCAGCACGACGTGGGCGCTGTCGGCGCGACGGCCCGCAGCAGCGTCACCATCAGCTCGAGGTTCGCCATCGAGGACTCGTCGACGATCAGCAGGTCAGCGCGCAGCGGGTCGTCCTCGTCGTGCTCGGGCCCTCGCCGGGGATCCAGCCGAGCGCCGAGTGGACCGTCGTCGCCTCGAACCCGCTCGCCTCGCGTCATCCGTCGCGCGGCCCGGCCGGTCGGCGCCACCAGCAGCACCTTCGCGCCGCTGCGCTCGGCGAGCGCCGCGATCGTCCGGATCGACGCCGTCTTGCCGGTGCCGGGGCCGCCGGTGATCACCGACAGGCGGTGGTCGAACGCGGCGCTCACGGCCGCGCTGCTGCTCCGTGAGTAGCGCCAGCCCGGTCGCCGCGCGGTGTCGCCGGCTCGACCGGCTTGAGCCTGCCGCCGTCGTCCGAGCATCGCCTCGATCACGCTCCGCCAGCTCCTGCTCGAGCTCCCAGGTCGGCCGGCGGTAGATCCAGTCGTCCTCGCGCACGAGGTCGCCGTCGTCGACCAGCTGGTCGATCGCATCCTCGCTCCGGCGGTCTCGCCGAGCAGCGTCTCGCGCTGCGGCCAGCAGCTTCCGGACGGCAGGCAGGTGCTGCCGCCGCGCCCTCGGCCTCGCGAGCGCGTACACGAGCGCGGCGCTCGCGCGCGCCCGGGATCGTCTCGCCGAGCCGGCATTCGCCGCGCGCGATCCGGTCGGCGACGCTCGAAGCCGACACCGAACACGCGCGTGAGCTCGTACGGGTTCTCGGTGATCACGCGGTGCGCGGTGCTCGGGTACTCGTCGCTGATCCGCTTGGCCAGATAGGCGAGCCCGTGCGGCGCCAGCAGCAGGTGCAGCCGGCGGATCGTGCGCAGCTCGTGCCACGAGCGGCGGCCTCCTCGGCGCGGAACGGGTTCAGCCCGACGCGCCGGAACGCTGCGGCGGGGTCCGCGTCGATCGCGTCGAGCACGCTGCTCGGAGCCGTAAGCGCTCGATCAGCAGCTTCGGCGCGCTTCTCGCCGATGTGCTTGACCCGTCGCAGGTAGGAGACCAGCGCCGCGGCGTCCTCCGGCGGCAGCGGGCGCGCCTCGGACGACCTTGACCTGCTCGCCGTAGCGGCTGTCGGTCACCCAGTCGCCGAGTGACCCGGGCGCGCTCGCCGTGCTCCAGGTGGACTGAGCGGCCCGACCAGCACGATCGCGCCGTCGCTCGGCTCGGCGTCGAGCACCGCGAAGCCGGTCTCCTTGTTGGCGAAACGCTGGCGGCGGATCGTCACCTCGGCATCGAGAACTGACGTCAGCACATGAGAATGAAGTTAGAGCGAGAGCAGGCGGGAGCGGCCGATATGTGTCGAAAATGTGACACGTGATCGCCGCCAGCTCGATGCAGATGCCTGCTCGCATCCACACGTTCCCGCATTCGCGCGGGCGCTCGGCATCGCTGCGCACGCTGGCCGGAGCTGCCGCTGTCAGCGCCGCCCCGTGACGCAGCAGAGCGCGCGGGGCGGTGGCGCTCACCTTCGACGACGGTCCCCATCCCGAGGGCACGCCCGCTGATCCTCGAGATGCTCGCCGAGCACGGCGCGACGGCGACGTTCTTCGTCGTCGGCGAGCAGGTCGTCGAAGCGGCCGGAGCTGGCGCGGCGGATCCTGGCCGAGGGCCATGCGGTCGCGCTGCACGGCTATCGGCACCGGCTGCAGCCGAGCTCGCGGCGCCGACGCGCTGCGCGACGACTTCGAGCGGGGCACCGCGGCGATCGAGGACGCGATCGGCGAGCCGCCGCTGCTGCACCGCCCGCCGTACGGGATCTACAGCCCGGCCGGGCCTGCGGCATCGCGCGCGAGCGCGGGCTGGAGCCGCTGCTGTGGTCCGCTGGGGCAAGGACTGGCGCCGGATCACGACGCCGGCGCGGATCGCGCGCGCGGGCGTCAGACGGGCTGCCGGCGGGCGACGTGATCCTGCTGCACGACGCCGACTTCTACAGCTCCGGGCTCGCATCAGCGGACCGCCGCGGCGGTTACCGGCGATGCTCGCGAAGCTGAAGTCCGGCGAACTCGGTACCGTGCTGCGCCTGACGTGCAGTTGCCAGAGCACGATGCTGGCGGATGAGCCAGACTCCGAGGCTCCAGGGTGGGGGCGCGCCTCGTGAGGCGTGACGCCCGGGTCCAAACCCTGACGAAACATGAACAGGACTCATGACGACTGCTCCCACTGAATCCCAGATCACGCCTGATTACGCGCGGTTCGCGATCGGGTTCGATCATCGAGACCGCGCGCGCCTGCACGCGCTGATCGACGAGGTGCTCGACTCCGACCGCTGGTCCGAGGCCGACATGACCGCGCGCTTCGAGCAGGCGTGGGCGGCGCTGGAACGGGCTTCCCGCCGTCGCACTCAACAGCTGGGCCGGCGGCGCGCTGGCGGCGCTGCACTTCGCCGGGGTCCGGGGCGAGACCGTGCTGTGCCCGTCGAACACGTTCATGGCGACGCCGCTGGCGGCGATCCGCGCCGGCGCCGAGGTGCAGTTCGTCGACTGCAACCGCGACGACCTCTGCATGTCGTTCGCCGACTTCGAGCGCGAAGGCCGAGCAGCACAAGCCCAAGGCCGCGTTCCTCGTCCACATCGGCGGCCACATCGCGTTCGAGTCGAGCAGATCGCCGCGTACTGCGCGGAGCACGGGATCTTCCTGATCGAGGACTGCGCGCACGCGCACGGCGCCAGCTGGAACGGGCGCAAGCCCGGGCAGCTACGGCGACGCGGGCGTCTACTCGCTGTACGCGACCAAGACGATCTCGACCGGCGAGGGCGGCGTGCTCGTCTCACGTCACCCCGAGCTGATCGAGCTCGCGCGCGGCTTCCGCAACTACGGCAAGCCGACCTACGAGGTCCACGGCCTGAACTTCCGGATGAGCGAGTTCACCGCGGCGCTCGGGCGTGATCCAGACCGAGCGGCTGCCGGAGATCGTCGCCTGGAAGAACGAGATCGCGCGGACCGAGCTGGACCCGCAGTTCAGCCGGCCGCAAGCTGGAGCTGCCCGAGGGGATGGTCTCGGGCTTCTACAAGTACATCGTGTTCGACTGGCTCGAGCGGTCGACCGGCCGCGTCTACGACGAGCCCTGCCATCGGATCATCGGGTCACGACGTCGAGCTACCCAACACCGACTGGGTGGCGCGCAACCATTCCTGCGCGCCGCTGTACTACCGTCCGCTGAGCGGCGAGCTGACCGAGAAGGGGCCGGTCAATGAGAGTTCTCGTCACAGGCGGGTCCGGGTTCATCGGCTCCCACGTCGTCGACAAGCTGCGCGCGCGCGGGCACGAGCCCGTGATCTACGACCTGCGCCCGTCGCCGTGGCACGAGCACGCAGGTGTCGAGACGGTGATCGGCTCGATCACCGACCGCGAGGCGCTCGAGCGCGCGCTGGTCGGACTGCGACGCGGTCGCCCACCTCGCGGCGGTCGCCGACGTCAACGACGTCCACGCCGAGCCCGAGGACGCCGAGCAGGTCAACTCGCGCGGTACCGCAGCGGTGCTGGAGGCTGCTCGCCGCGCCGGCGTCAAGCGGGTCGTCTACGCCTCGACGATCTGGGTCTACTCCGACTGCGAGGCCGACGATCGTCGACGAGGAGACGCTGCTGCCGCCGCCCAGCCACCTCTACACGTCGACCAAGCTGGCGGGCGAGCTGTACTGCAAGGCCTACCAGGAGCTGTACGGGATCGACTACACGATCCTGCGGTTCGGGATCCCCTACGGGCCGCGTGCCCGCGAGGCCGCGGTGATCCCGGCGTTCGTCAACAAGGCGCTCGCGGGGGAGCCGCTGACGCTGGCCGGCGACGGGCTGCAGTCGCGCCGGTTCGTCTACGTCGAGGATCTCGCCGACGGCGTCGTCGCCGGTCTCGGCGAGTCGCCGAGCAACCGCGTCTACAACCTCGTCTCGCGACGAGTAGGTCACGATCAAGCAGATCGCCGAGACGTCCAGGAGCTCGTCGGCGACATCGAGATCGTCTACACGCCGGCCCGCCCCGGCGACTTCGGCGGCAAGATCGTCTCTCGCGACCGCGCGCGGAGCGAGCTCGGCTGGACGGCGGCGACGCCGTTCGCGGAGGGCGTGCGCCGCTACATCGAGTGGCGCGCGCGAGCAGGCCGTCGAAACGAGGCGCGAGCCGGCTCGGGGCCGGCGTCGCCAGGACCCTTCAGCAGTGGCCGGGCGAGCTCGACCGCCGGCGAGCCGGCCCGCGCAACGTCCTGGTCATCTCCGCCGACATCGGCGAGGGCCACGATCTTCCGGCTCGGGCGGTCGCGCGCGAGTTCCGCGAGCGAGGATCCCGACGCCAGGTCTCGATCGTCAACGGCCTGCCCGCGATGGGGCGGGTGCTGACGGCGATGCTGCGCGGCAACTCGGCGTTCCTGTTCCCCTAGGTGCCGTGGGTGTTCGACCTCCAGTACCGGCTGTTCATGCGCTTCGCGCCGACGCGCTGGCTGGCGCGGCGGCTGCTGACGGCGTTCGGTCGCCGCGGGTTGGTGCGGCTGATCAGCCGCGCACAACCCCGACGTGATCGTCTCCACCTACCCGGGCGTGACCGCAGATCCTGGGCGAGATGCGCCGCACGGGCAAGCTGCAGGATCCCGTGCTACTCGTCGATCACCGACCTCGCCGGACTGCGCTTCTGGGCCCACCCGGGATCGACCTGCACTTCATCACCCACCCCGAGTCGCGCGAGGAGGTCGAGCGGATCGCCGGGCCGGGCAGCGTCCGTTGGGCCAAGCCGCCGACCTCGCCCGCGTTCTGACGCCGCGCGCCGCGGCCCGCGGCGCGGGCGCGCTCGGGCTGCCGGGGACCGGCACGGTGATCGCCGTCTCGGGCGGAGGTTGGGGCGTGGGGGACCTGATCGGCGCGGCGCAGGCGGCGCTGGCGGTCGCCGGCGCGACCGTGCTGTGTCTGTGCGGACGCAACGAGAGTCTGCGCGAGCGGGTGCTCGAGCGAGTTCGGCGGCGAGCCGCGCCTGCGCGTGATCGGCTTCACCGACCAGATGAGCGACGTGCTGGCCGCCGCCGACGCGCTGATCCACTCGAGCGCGGGCCTGACCGTGCTGGAGGCGATCATCCGCGGCTGCCCGGTGATCTCCTACGGGTTCGGCTACGGGCACGTGCGCGCCTCCAACGAGGCGCTCGAGCGCTTCGGGCTGGCGCAGGTCGCGCGTCGGAGGCGGATCTCGGGCCCGCGCTCGAGCGAGCGCTGGCGTCGCACCCACAGCCGGACGGCTCGTTCGCAGCGAGCGGCTTCGACCGCAGCCCTGATCCTGGGCAGCGACCGGCGCGTGCAGCCGCTGCCGACCTGGCGCGTGCGTGCGGTACGCACCGCGACAGCGGGGGCGGCATCGACCCTGGTCGTGCTTGCGGCGTTCCTCTCGAGCGTCGCCTACGGGCTGGTCTCAGACTTCGGCGGCGCCCGCGCGATCACAGCCGTATCCACTCCCAAGTCGCAGGTCGGCGTGATGGTCGACGCCAGTGCCCAGGAGACACCGGAGCTGGTGCGCGAGCTCGCGGGCAGCGGCATGCACGTATCCGTGGCACTGACCAAGGCCTCCGAGTCGACCGTCGATCTGCTGAGGGACTACAACGATGAGCCGCTGCCGCGGCTCAATGACAGCGGGCTGGTCGGCTGGGTGGGGACCAAGGGCAAGCTGCGCAAGCTCGAGCAGGACCTCGGGTCGGGCAGCCATTTCCTCTACACGTCGAGCGGGCCGAGCCTCGCCCAATATCTGCTCGCCAAGGGCGCGGGCGGGCGCCTGGTCGCCGGCAAGGTCAAGGTCACCAACGCCGAGCAGTTGCCCGACTCGCTCCACAGAGGCGAGGTGATCGAGCTGCGCATCACGAGCCCAACCGCGGTCCGCACTGAACTCAGGGCGTTGGAGCAGACGCTCCAGGAGCATCACCTCGACGCGGTCCCCGTCAACACACTGCTGCAGAATTCGGGGAATCCGGTCTAGCTGCCCTGCGTGAGTGAGTCGCTGCCGGTGCCGTAGTAGGTGGTGGTCGTCTGCGAGCCGGTCGTGGTCGTGATCGAGCTCGTGGTCTGAGTCGATCCGGGAGTCGTGGTCGTGGTGACCGGCGTCGTCGTGGTCGTGCTGGGCGTGGTGGTGGTGGTGCCCGTGGTGGTCGTCTGGGTCGTCGTGTTCGTGGTGACGGTCGCCAGCGGTCCGTCGCCGACCAGTTTCAGCGTCGCGTTCAGGTCCAGGAAGTTCAACCCCTCGAGCAGACCGCTCGGCGAACCGGTATTGAGGCCGCCGCTGTTGGAACTGCCGAGCTGGATCGTGCCGGTCGGGTCGAAGATGTCACCGCTCCAGAAGAAGCCGCCGCTGTTCTCGATCACGACGTTGCCCGTGGAGTAGATCAGGCAGTTGTAGAGCGCGGGCTTCATGCAGGAGTTGAAGCCGCCGCCGTACTGGCCGAGGAAGGTGTCGGTCCCGCCGATGAAGGTGTCTGTCTGATAGCCCGGACAGCTGCTGTATCCACTGTTGTCCTGGTTGTTGACGGGCATCGCCGCCTCGAAGTTGAACGGTCCGTTCCAGGTCGCGGGATTCTTCGGGTTGCCGGTCCCGATCGAGCAGTAGACGTTGTTGGAGGCCGGCAGCTCCGGGTTGCCATTGATGTTGGTGAAGGTGAACCCCGACGTGCTCGTCGTGGCCTGGGTGCAGTACGGCGGCACGTTGGCGACACCGCTGACGGTCGTACAGGTCGTTGTGCATGCCGTGAAATAGGGGCTGGCGGCGTAGTTCACCGGCCATGGTTGGCTGGGCACAGAGACCGCTGTGAGCATGGTTCCGCTGCCCACCTCCTGCACCTTCGGCATCGTCGTGTAGCAGCTGCCCGCGATCGTCAGGCCCGAGGCGGTGACCTGCGTGTTCGAGAAGGTCATCGCGCCTTCACTGTGGATCGTGCCGGTGACCGTTGCCGAGGCGCCGCCGCTCGATGGCGTGCCGATCGTCACCCCCGGGTAGCTGCCGGTGCAGGCGGTGTTCGCCGCATAGATAGCGGGGCATTGGGCCTGGTTTGAGGCGGTGCAGGCGCTGTAGGTGACGGTCTCGGTCGTGCCGTTGGGCGTCGTGACCGTGGTTCCGGGCGTGGTGCTCGTGCCGCCCGTGGTGCTGGTGCCGCCGGTCGTGCTGGTGCCGCCGGTGGTACTGGTGCCGCCGGTGACGACGGTGCTCAGCGTGTTGTCAACGTAGCCGGCCGAGGCCCCGGCCGTCTGGGTCGTCTGTTTGATCCCGAACAACCTGGCGAAGAACGCGTGTGAGTTCGAGCTGGCCTTCACGCTGACCGTGTCATTTCCGGTGTTGACCGTGACGTTGGAGGCGGTGATCGTCAGCCCGTTGGCGGCCGCATAGTCGACGGCCACGGTCTGGGCATCCGCCGTGTCGGTGGCGGACGTGCACGTGGGCACGGATTTGCCTGCGACGGCGCCGGCCTGGGCGCCCGGATTGGCGAGGCAATTGGCCGCGGCCAGCGCCGCCGCGTCGGCGACCACCTGATCGTGGTGGTACTTGCCGTACCAGGTCGCCACGTCGATCGCCAGGGCGGAGAGTCCGATGACGGCCGTCATAGATATGGCCACGATCACCAGCGACTGGCCGCACTGGTCCGACACCAACCGCCTCAGGACGTGAGCACCGGGGATGTGCATCGTCGATTGAATCGTCCGCAATCGCGTGCGGTTACGAAGGATGCACCGGAAAAGTGGACGCATGGACGAGCGTCCACTTGTCGGCTTTTGGCCCCTGGACGTCGCGTGGACAGGCGTTTTTCTGGTTTTTGCAAGCGACGTTTCAGCCTGTGGCCCGGGTCCAGTTCGGGGCGCTTCTGGCCGATAGTGCATGGGATATGAGTTCTTCGGAGGCGAGCACACGCGATTCGCAACGCTCCTGGCCCCGCCGCTTCGCCAGGCGACTCCGGCGCGAGGACGGCCAGGCGATTGTCGAGCTCGCGCTCGCTCTGCCGATTTTGCTGCTGCTCGTCACCACCATCCTCCAGTTCGGGGCGATGTACAGCAAGTACGAAACGCTGGTCAACGCGGCCAGCGCCGGTGCTCGTGATCTCTCGCTCGGGGTGTCGGGGAAAAACACCAGCATCTGTGACCTCGCCGTGGCCCAGACGATCAGCAGCGCCAAGGCGGCCGTGAACCTGCCGGCCAGCGATGTGACCCCGAGTTTCCCCGGCAGCGCGACGGGCAACGACTACTGCGGCAGCAACCCGCAGACCGGAGTCGCCTGCACGCCATACGTCTACACCGTCAGCTGCGACACGAGCGGCAAGGAGACCTCAGGTGACGAGGCTCAGATCGCGATCAGCTACCCCTACAGCCTGACGATCTTCGGGATGCATGTGATGAACGTCAATCTCAGCACGTCGGCCGCGCAGGCGGTGGAGTGATGAGACGGCGCGGAACCTTCAAACGCCTGGCGAGCGAGCGTGGGCAGGTGCTGCCGATCGTCGCCCTGGCGGCGGTGGTGCTGATCGGATTTGCCGGTCTGGCGGTCGACCTCGGCCGTGTCTGGGTCGCAAAGCAGGAGCTGCAGAAGGCAGTTGACGCGGCCGCGTTGGCCGCCGGCCGTCAGCTCCCCAACTCGCAGACGGCCTACAACGCTGCGCTCAGCTACGCCGGAACCCCGACAGGACACAACGCGCTGGGCGGCTGGGGTGTCAGCGCTCCCGCGACCGGTGTGAATGTGACCTTCGAGTGCCTCTCGCACGGGCCCGATTACGTGTCCGGAGCGACCCCGACGTGCATGACCGACACGAGCAGCAATCACTGTCAGCCCAGCGGCGCCAGCGCACCCCTGCCCGGCGGGGTTACGACCTGCAATGCCGTACAGGTGACAGAGACGGCGACCGTCAAGACGGGCCTGCTCAGCCTGTTCCTCCCGAGTTTCAAGCTCAAGGCGAGCTCACAATCGGCGGCGAGCGTTCCCAACACGATTCCGGCGCCGATGAACACCGTCGTGATCCTCGATACCACGGGCTCGATGACGAGCTCGTGTTCGGCGGCCGTAACCGGGATCAGCTCACCTGACAAGCTCGATTGCGCCAAGGCCGGCGTCCGCTCTCTGCTTCAGGGACTCGATCCGTGCCTCCCCGGGGTGGTCTCGTGCGGCGGTGATCTGAGCGGGACGACAAACGTTCAGAACCCGATCGATGAGGCGGGAATAGTGGTGTTCCCGGCGCTCTCAGGGAACCTGACACAGGGAGGGGTCTCGACGGGTTCGACGGTCAGCTCGACAACCACCACGGGCAATCAAGTCACGACGACTCCGACCGTCACGACCGGCAACTTCGTCACGACCACTCCGACCGTGACGACGGGGACCAACGTCACTACGACCCCGCTGTACAAGACGACCACAACCATCAAGAACAACAAGACCACGGTCAACACCACGACGACCGTAACCGGCTATACGACCTCGACTACGACAACGACCGGCACCGTCTACAACACCACGACCACGAAGACGACCGGCACCGTCTACAACACCACGACCACGAAGACGACCGGCACCGTCTACAACACCACGAGCACCACCAACACGACCTACAACGAGTCAGGTCCGTCGAGTGCGGTTCTGGCTGACGAGACGGACTGCAACTCGACCTCAACCGACCATCTGACGAGCGGGTCATCGGACACCTATCCCCCCTGGCAGTCCTACACGTACAACAGCAGCGCCTCGTACGGCGGTATTCCGCTCGGGATCACAACCGGCTACAGCATGATCAACAGCTTCACCGGTCTGACCACCAGCGCCAATCCGTTCTTCGACAACTTCAGTGGCTACCAAGCGATCCCGCTTTCGAGCGACTACCGCGACTCCGATACGACCACAACGCTCAACACCACCGCGAACATCGTCAAGTCGGTCGACTGGGCTCAGTGCAAGAACGGCAGCTATCCCGGTGGGGATTACTACGGGATCAAGGACATCAGCGGCCAGAAGAGCTACCTGGCCGGCGCCATCAGCGAGGCGCAGTACATGCTGGCCTCGACCCCGACGCGCACGACAGCCAACGGGGCGCCGATGACCAACGCGATCGTGATCCTCAGTGACGGCGAGATCAACTCTCCGAACTCGTCGACGGATGGCGTCGCGCCGGGCCAGAAGGGCAACATTCCCTTCACCGACACAACGCCGTGCGAGAGCGCGATCAGTGCGGCAACCGCCGCCAAGGCCGCCGGCACGCTGATCTATTCGATCGCCTACGACTCAAGCGGCCAATGCGACAGCAAATACACGGCGGCGGGCCTGATGCAGGACATGTCCAGCGGCACCGGCTACTACTACAGCCAGTCGAACGCGGACAGCCTAGCCAGCACCTTCGGTCAGATCGGCCAGAGCATCGTCGGCACCGCCGGTTCGGCTCTGATCCCGGACTGCACCCCGGGCCCAGGCTGCTGACGCCGACGGCCCGCTATGCGAACATACGTTCGCTCTGTCTGTCGCATCGCAACTGATCACCTGCCTGCTGCTGCCGCGCTTTGAGCTGACCGTCGCGGCCGGCACGCGCACGGACCTGCTCGGAGTGCCGGCGGCGGTTGCGCCGGCGCCGGGGAGTCAGTTGATCGGTGCCGTCTCAGCTGCTGCTGAGGCGTTTGGGATCGGTCCCGGGATGCGACTCGGTGAGGCGCTGGCCCGTTGTCAGCAGCTGACGCTGGTCCCGCCCGACCCCGCGGGGGTGCAGGAGAGCTGGGAGCGCATCCTGGTCGCGCTCGAGTCAATCGGGGCGGCCGTCGAGCCGCTGCGGCCGGGTCTTGCCTGCTTCGATGCCGGCGGGCTGCTGCGGCTGTACGGCGGCGGCGCCGGACGCGAGCATGCCGGGAGAGTGCTCGTCAGACGGGACCTGGAGACGGTGCTCACCGCCGCGCGCCGTGCCATCCGTGCCCCTGCCCGCTTCGGTGTCGCGCCGACTCGCTTTGCGGCGATGGCGGCGGCAACGCGTGCGCGCGCCGGCCGGCCGTCGATCCTCACGGGCGGGGGAGCAGCGCAGACACGCGAGTTCCTGGCGTCGATGCCGGTTGAGCTGCTGCACGGCATGCCTGAGCTGGCGCTGCTGCCCGAAGCGCTGCAGCGGCTCGGCATCCTCACGCTCGGGGAGATGGCGGCGCTGCCACGGGCGGCTGTGGCCGACCGCTTCGGACGTCCGGGTCTGCGCGCCCACCAACTGGCACGCGGAGGTGATGCGCCGCTGCGCCCGCGTGACGCCGGTGAGTCGGTTGGCGAATCGTTGGAGCTGCCGGAGGTCTCAGGCGGCCAGCAGCTCGAGCGTGCGCTCGGTCTGCTGATCGACAGGCTGCTGGCCAGGCGCGAACGGCGCGGGCGCACGCTGCGGGTGGTTGCGATCTCTGCAGTGCTGGTCGAACGTGGCGGGACCTGGCGGGAGCGTGTCAGCTTCCGTGAGGCGCTCAGTGATCCGGTGCGGATGCGGCTGGCACTGACACCGCGCCTGCAGTTGCTGCCTGCACCCGCTCAGGCGTTGAGGCTGACCGTCGAGAGCTTCGGGCCGCCCACCAGCGATCAGCAGGTGCTGCTAGAGGAGCCGGCGCGGGTGCGGGCGGTGCGCCTGCGTGAGGCGGTCAGTCAGGTGCGTGCCGCCGCCGGTCCGGAGGCTGCGCTGCGTGTCCTGCAGATCGATCCGAGCTCGCGCTTCCCCGAGCGTCGCTCGGTGCTGGCGCCGTTCGAGCGGTGAGCACCCGGACCCGCAGACTCGGGGTGCCGCGACGCATCCGTGTCCTCGCCGACGGGGACGGGCAGCCGCTGAGCGTCGAGGGGCGCGAGGTCGACGGTGTGCGCGAGACATGGCTGCTCGAGGATCGCTGGTGGACGGGGGAGCCGTTGCGGCGTCGCTACTGGGAGGTGGTCACGACCTCTGGCAGCGATCAGGTCGTGTTCCACGACCTGATCGCTGGGCAGTGGTGGCGCCAGCGCTAGTACCGCGCCAGCGCTAGTACCGCGCCAGCGCTAGTACCGCGCCAGCGCTGGTGCCCCAGTCCACAAATCCCTGCGCGCTCCAGCGGCACCGGGCATGGGGGTCCCCTGGGCGGGAGCCGATTATTACCTTGACGTAATAATCGCACCCCTCGGTCTAGGGGTTGGCGTATCAGGCGTCCACGCCCCTAACATCAGGCCGATGCCGCTCGATCCCACCCGCATCGCCATCGGCACCTGGAGCGGCGGCCGCTTCATGCACTTCGGCGAGCCGCTCGATGACGAGCGCTTCATGCGGCTGATCACGCCCGACGCGCAGATCCCGACCGTTCTCACCGCCGACGTGTACGGCGCCGGCGAGGCCGATACCTGGGTGGGCAGGGCCCTGGCGGCCACGGACCTCACCCGCGAGCAGGTCTGCGTCGTCGGCGCCATCGGCCACGACTTCTATGAGGGCGAGCGCGACGGGCCCAAGGGCTTCCCGCGGTTCACCGATCCCCGCCTGCGTGATGCCCGACCAGTACGCGAGCTACCTGCGGATGGCGACCGAAAGCAGCCTCGAGCGCTGCGGCATCGACCAGTTCGACGTGCTGCTGCTGCACAACCCCGACCGCACCGGCTACACGAGCGAGGCCGTCTGGGACGGGATGCAGGCGCTCAAGGAGGCCGGACTGACCGCGGGATCGGCGTCGCGCCCGGCCCCGCCAACGGGTTCACGCTCGACCTGATCGACTGCTTCGAGCGCTTCGGCGACCGCATCGACTGGGCGATGGTGATCCTCAACCCGCTCGAGCCGTGGCCGGGCGAGTTGTGTCTCGGCGCCGCCGCCAGCCGCGACATCAAGGTGATCACCCGCGTCGTCGATTACGGCGGCCTGTTCTACGACGACCTCACGCCCGGAAGCCGAGCTCGGCACGCACACGACCACCGCAGCTTCCGCCCCGCCGGCTGGATCGAGGCGGCCGCGCAGCGCATCGAGCGGATGCGCCCGATCGCCGAGCGCGCCGGCCTGACCATGATCCAGCTCGCCTGCCAGTGGAACCTCGCGCACGACCGCGGTGCGGACGGTCGTGCCGACGCTGATCCAGGAGGCCGGCCCGAACGCGCGCCCGGTCGAGGACAAGCGCGCCGAGCTCGCGGCCCTGCCGGCCGAGCAGCTGCTCACCGAAGAGGACGTCGACGCGATCCGCGCGATCGGCGACAACACCGGCTCGATGGCGCTGAAGGGCGCCAACCCGATCTTCGAGGGCGAGGAGCGCCCCGACGGCTGGGCGATGAGCACGCAGCTCGAAGAGGTCGCACGGCGCTGGAGCATCGATCCGGCCCGCGACCTCGTCCAGGTCTGAGGTTGGCTCGCCGCTGGTGGCCCGCTGGCCACCAGCGGCGCCACGGACCGCGGCGATCCTGCGCGGCCACCAGCCCGGTGAGCAGCATCGGCACCAGCGAGATCGATCAGCACGATCAGCGGCAGCGTCCAGCTGCCTCGAGAGCCGTGCAGCGCGCCCATCGCGAACGGTCCGGCTGAGGCGATCAGGTAGCCGACGCTCTGCGCCATCGTCGAGAGGTGCGCGGCGTGGTTGCTGTCGGGGGCGCGGTTGACGATGTAGCCGAGCGCCAGCGCGAGCGGTGCGCCCTGGCCGAGCCCGAGCAGCGCGCACCACAGGTACGGTGCCCCGGTCGGCGCGATCAGCAGACCGGCGTAGCCGCATCGCGCAGAGCGCCACGCAGACCACGACGAGCACGCTCGGGTCGATGCAAGCGGCGCTCGAGCGACGGTGCGACGAGCGCCGAGGCCATCGCGACAGAAGGTGGTGACCGAGAGCAGCCAGCCGGCGTGTGCGGCCGACATTCCGTGGTCCTCGAAGATCGTCGGCAGCCAACTCAGGGTCGCGTAGAAGCCAAACGCCTGCAGGCCCATGAAACCGCTCACGCACCAGGCCAGCGGATCACGCCAGAGTCCGCGCACGGGAACGCCATCCGTGTTGCCGCCGCGATCAGCGTGCTCGGCCCGCACGTGTGGCGTCCAGATCAGGACCGCCACCACTGCGACCGTTCCCCAGAGCGCGATCGCGATCCGCCAGTCGACGCCGAGCGTGTGCTCGATCGGCACGGTCAGGCCTGCTGCCAGCGACGCCCCTCCGGCCAGGGCGACTGAGTAGAAGGCCGTCATCAGCACACGCTGAACCGGGAAATCCCGCTTGATCAGTCCTGGGATCAGCACGTTGCCGACCGCGATCCCGCCCCCGAGCACGACCGTGCCGAAGAACAGCATGAGCACCGACGGCACCAGCCGCAGCGCGCAGCCGGCGACAACGACGAACAACGCCAGGCTCAACAGCGGCCCCATGCTGAACCGCCTGATCAGGCGTGGGGCGGCGAACGCAGCGAGTCCGAAACAGAACACCGGCACTCCGGTCAGCAATCCACCCCCAGCCGAGCTCAGACCTGTGGTGTGCCTGATCTGGCCGAGAACAGGGGACACCGCGGCGACGGCCAGACGCAGGTTGACCGCGGCGAGCAGCAATGCCGCCGCGACGGACCGGTTACTGCGCACCGCTACCAGCTAACCGGCTGCCGAATCGGTCTCGCGGCGCTTCCGGATCCAATCGCAGGCGGCCTCGAGGTCCATGATCTGCGAGCGCGGCCTGGACGTTCAGCCACATGCCGTGGCTGAGGAACTCGTTGAGCTCGTCCCCGTCGATACCTGTGATCTCGCGGATGTGCGCACCCAGCCGCCCGTATGCCGCGCTCACGTGCTCGCGGATCACGGTCGTCATCGCAGGCGGCGTAGGCCTGCAGCTGAAGCATCAGCTTGGGCGGTTCGAGGCGAGCAGCTCGATGTAGCTGTCGCCGAGCGCGGCAAGCAGGTCGCCGTGCTCGTAGCTCACCGCCGGCATGCGCCTGCTTGAAGTCATCGGCGCTCTTGCTGAACATGGCCATCGCCATCTCAAAGCCTCGCTCGACGGCGGCGATGAACAGCTCGCGCTTGGTAGCGAACAGGCTGAACACGTATGGCTGGGCGACGCCGACGCGGCGCGCGATCCGGTCGACCGGCGTGCCGTGCAGCCCGGTCTGCGCGAACTCCTCGATCGCCGCGTCGATCAGCGCGTCCCGGCGTTCTGCCGCCGGGACGCGCTGCCTTGCGGTCTTCGAAGGCATGCTCCACTCCCTCGATCCTACGCCGGCGGTGCGGGGCGGAGACCGCCTGCCGGGATCGCTTTCGGCCGACTGCGATGGCTGGCTCTGCGTGTTGAATGCGGAGCGCCAGCGCGATCAGCGCGCCGGCGGCGAGCACCGCGGTGCCGACCCACATCGTCGGCTTCAGCCCGTTGACGAACGCCTGCGGCGAGGCGTAGCTGCCGTGGCTCGAGAACACGGTCGAGAGCACCGCGATCCCGAGCACGCCGCCGAGCTCACGGATCGCGTTGGTCGCGCCCGAGGCCTGGCCGGCCTGGTCGGTCCGCACCGACGCCAGCACCGCGTTGGCCGACGGGGCGAACACCAGCGCCATGCCGGCGCCGCCGAGGACGAACGGCACGACCATGCTCGCGTAGGACTGGTCGACGGCCGCCTCGGAGGCCAGCCAGCCGAGCGCGATCGCCTGCAGCGCCAGCCCGGCGACCATGAACAGGCGGCTGCCGTAGCGCTCGGAGAAGTAGCCGGCAGCGGGCGACACGAGCATCGTCGCGCCGGTCCACACCAGCAGCTTCAGGCCGGCCTGCAGCGGCGAGTTGCCGAGCACGTTCTGGAGGTACTGGCTCATGAAGAAGATCGAGCCGAACATCCCGAAGTACATCGACAGCGAGACCACGTTGGTGACCGCGAAGCTGCGGCGCTTGAAGAACTCCATCGGCAGCATCGGCTCCGGACGTGCGCAGCTCCTGCAGCACGAACGCCGACGATCAGGACGACGCCGGCGGCCAGCGAGACGATCACCTCGGTGGCGCCCCAGCCGAGCGTCTGGGCGCGGATCAGCCCGAAGACGAGCCCGAACAGGCCGGTCGACGCGAGTGCCAGGCCGGGCAGGTCGAGCCCGCGCTCGGGGCCGTAGCTCTCGTCCAGCCGGCGCGCGGCGATCGGCACCAGCACCAGGCCGACCGGCACGTTGATCCAGAAGATCCAGTGCCACGAGCTCAGCTGGATCACGGCGCCGCCGACGAGCGGGCCGAGCGCGACGGCGATGCCGCTGATCCCCGACCAGACGCCGAGCGCGAGGCCGCGGTTCTCGGGCGGGAAGCTGTCGGCCAGCAGCGTCAGCGTCAGCGGCGTGACGATCGCGCCGCCGACGCCCTGGAGCGGCGCGGGTGGCGATCAGCACGCCCATGCTCGGCGCCAGCGCGGAGCCGGCGGAGGCGGCCGTGAACAGCGCGATCCCGGCGATGAACATGCGCTTGCGCCCGAAGCGGTCGCCGAGCGCGGCGCCGGTCAGCAGCAGCACGGCGTAGGAGAGCACGTAGGCGTTGACGGTCCATTCGAGCGACTGCATCGAGGCGCCGAGGTCGCGGTGGATGCTCGGCAGCGCGACGTTCACGACGAGGTTGTCGAGCACGACCATGAACAGGCCGACCGAGACGATCACCAGCGTCCAGATGCGGTTCGCGGGTGGTGGTCTGCGGGGTGGATGGCACTGTGTGACTCCTCCAATCGGTAATTAGTGAGTGCTAACTACAAAGAACTTAGCAGCCACTAATAAGTTTGTCAAGGCTCCGAGTACATGCGAACATACGTTCGCATGTACGCGGAGCTGCACGCCCACTCGGCCTTCTCGTTCCTGGACGGCGCCTCGCTGCCCGAGGAGCTGGTGATCACGGCGCTCGAGCTCGGCTACGAGGCGTTCGCGCTGACCGATCACAACTCGGTCTCGGGCTCGATGGAGTTCGCCCAGAGTGCCGGGCGCTGGGCCTGCGGGCGATCCACGGCGCCGAGCTCGACCTCGACGACGGCCGTCACCTGACGCTGCTGGTCCGGGATGCCGCGGCTGGTCGAACCTCTGCCGGCTGCTGACGCGCGCGCACGCGCAGACACGTGAGCGCGCCGGCGGCGGCCCCGGGCAACCGTCGGTCGCCCTCGAGGACGTCCTCGCCCACTCCGAGGGTCTCGGTCTGCCTGAGCGGCTGTCACGCGCATGGGGTCCACGACGAGCCGAGGCTGCGGCGGCTGCGCGAGGCGTTCGGGCGCGAGCGGCTGCGGGTCGAGCTGCAGCGGCCCTATCTGCCCGACGACCGCGCTCGCAACCGGCGGCTGGAGTGGCTCGCGCGGCGGCTGGAGTTGAGGTGCGTGGCGACCGGCAACGTCCACGCGCACACCCGCGCGCGGGCGCCGCTGCAGGACGCGTTCGTCGCGATCCGCCTGCACACGACGCTGGATGCCTCCGAGCCCCAGCGGCGCGGGAACTTCAGCCACGTGCTGGCCGCGCCGGCGGCGATGGCGGCCGCTTCCCCGAGTATCCCGAGGCGGTCGCCGAGACCGGCGCGGCTGGCAGAGCGCTGCGGTTCGATCTCTGCCGCGGACCTCGGCTACCGCTACCCCGGCGCCGAGGATCCGCGCAAGCTGCGTGAGCTCACCGAGCTCTGCGACGCGCTTCCACGAGCGCTATGACGGCGAGCCGTCCGGGATCCGCGGGGCGCGGCGGGCGGCTGCAGCAGGAGCTGCGGATCATCGACAAGCTCGGCCTGGCCGGCTTCTTCGTGCTGCACCACGAGATGCTGGAGCTCGCGCGCGAGGTGGCGGTCGAGGTGCGCGGGGCGCAGAATGGCGGCGCCGACTCACCTCGTGCGCTGCTGCCGCCGGGCCGCGGCCGCGGCTCCAGCGTGTCCTCGATCGTCTGTTACCTGACCGGGCTCTCGCATGTCGATCCGATCGCCAACGAGCTCGCGATCGGCCGCTTTCTGAGCGAGGACCTGACGTCGCTGCCGGACATCGATCTCGACTTCCCGCGTGACATCCGGGCGGTGCTGATCCCGCGCGTGCACGAGCGCTTCGGCACGATCGCTCAGCGCTGGTGGCGGCCTTCCCGACCTACCGCGCGCGGGGGGCGATCCGGGAGCTCGGCAAGGTGCTGGGGTTGCCGCCGGGGGAGATCGAGCGGGTGGCGCGCGGCAGCGAGGGCTGGGACGCGCGTGGGGTCGGGCGCGACATCGAGACGCGCCAGTCAGGGCGCGCCGTTGAGCGGACGCTGGGCCTGGCTGGCGCGGCTGGCGGCGCAGGCGCACGGGCTGCCCCGGCACCTGTCGCAGCACTCGGGCGGGATGATCGTCGCCACACGGCCGCTGATCGACTGCTGCCCGGTGGTGCCGGCGGCGATGGAGGGCCGCTACATCGCCCAGTGGGACAAGGACTCCTGTGCCGACGCGGGCTTTCTGAAGATCGACCTGCTCGGGCTGGGGATGCTGTCGGCGGTGGAGCGCTGTGTCGAGATGATCTCGGAGCTGCGCGGCGAGCGGATCGACCTCAGCCGCATCCCGCACGACGACCGGCCGACCTATGAGGCGATCAGGCGTGCGGAGACGACCGGGGTGTTCCAGATCGAGAGCCGCGCGCAGATGCAGTCGCTGCTGCGCACCCGGCCGGAGAATCTGAAGGACATCGCGATCCAGGTCGCGATCGTGCGGCCGGGGCCGATCCAGGGCGGCGCGGTCAACCCCTACATCGAGCGCCGTCAGCGGCTGCGGGTCGACCCGGATTACCAGATTCCCTACGAGCACCCGTCACTGGAGCCGGCGCTGCGCGAGACGCTCGGGGCGATCATCTTCCAGGATCAGGTGCTGGAGGTGGCGGCGGCGTTCGCCGGGTTCCGGCCGGGGGAGGCCGAGGAGCTGCGGAGGGCGATGAGCCGCAAGCGCTCGGAGGCGGCGATCGAGGCGCACCACAGGCGGTTCGTGGAGGGCGCGATGGCGCTGCACGGGGTCGACGTGGAGATTGCCGAGCGCGTGTTCGCGAAGGTCAAGGGCTTCTCCGGGTTCGGCTTCCCGAAGTCGCACGCGGCCGCGTTCGGGCTGCTGGCCTACCAGTCGACCTGGCTGCGGGTGCACTACGCCCCGGAGTTCCTGTGCGCGCTGCTGAACGAGCAGCCGATGGGCTTCTACCCGCCGGACGCGCTGGTTCACGAGGCGCAGCGAAGGGGGATCGAGGTCGTTGCGCCCGACGTCAACCGCTCCGGGGTGGAGTGTTCGCTGGATCGCGACCGGTGTGTGCTGATCGGGCTCGGATACATCCGCGGTGTGCGTCGCGCGGAGATCGAGGCGCTGGTCGCCGAGCGGAGGCGGGGCGGACCGTTCACCGATCTGGCGGAGCTCGCGTCTCGGGCGGGCGCGGGAGCGCCGGCGCTGGAGCTGCTGGCGTGGTCGGGGGCGTGTGACTCGCTGGTCGCCCCGCTGCACGATCAGGGTTCACCGCGCCGGCTGGCGCTGTGGCGGCTCGGGGTCGCCACCGCCGCGCGCGGCGTTGGCGGTGGCGGTACGCAGCTGGCGCTGCCGCTCGCGCTGCCCGACGCACCGGCACTGCGAGGGCTGTCCGGTTGGGAGGCGATGCTCGCGGACTACAGCGCGATGGGGATGACCGTGACCTCGCATCCGATGGCGCTGCTGCGCTCGCGGTTGCCGCGAGGCACGCTCGACAGCCGCGAGCTCTCCCGGCATGCGCACGGCTCATCGGTGAGGATCGGCGGCCTGGTGGTGGCGCGTCAGCGGCCAGGTACGGCCGGCGGAGTCGTCTTCGTGCTGCTCGAGGACGAGTTCGGAGTGATCAACCTGGTCGTACCGCCGGCGGTCTATGAGCGCCACCGGCTGGCGGTGCGGACCGAGCCGCTGTTGCTGGTGGAGGGCAGGCTGGAGCGCCACGCCGCGGCCGGCGGTGCGATCAACGTGCTGGTCAAGCAGGTCGTGCAGGTGGACGCTCCGGGCGGACTCGTCGCCGAGGTTCAGGACTTCTCGATCACCGACGAGAACGGCGACGTGGACAACTTCCGCGCCGTCGCGCCGCCGGTGATGAGCTTCGCGGCCGGGCGCAGGCGATGAGCTGCCCGAGGCCCGCGCCGAGTGCGACCTGAGCGCCGCCGTGAGCGCGACGAAACGCCCGCCCGCGCGATAAGGTCCCCGGCACATGGTTGGCGTGATCATCATCGCCGTGGTCTTCATCGCGCTCGCGGGAGGGATCCTGTATGGCGCATACACAGACAGGTTCAAGGGCCTCGGCACGGCACTGCAGAGCAGCAGCCGCTCAGGATCGCGGTTGCTCAACGTGACCCTGGCGATCGTCTACGTCGTCTTCGCGATCTGTGTGCCGCTGCTGTTCATCATCGGCAACCACAACAAGTCAAACGCCCAGGTCGGCGGCCTCAAGCTGACCTCCTCCGAGCAGGTCGGTCGTCAGCTGTTCGCGCAGCACTGCGCCGTATGTCACACGCTCGCGGCCGACAACGCGATCGGCAAGACCGGACCGAACCTCGACACCCTGCGCCCCGGCGAGGCGCTCGTTCTGCACACGATCAAGAACGGTTGCCTGCAGAAGCCGACGGGTCCGGACAACGCCTGCCTGGGTTACGGAACGATGCCCGCGGACCTGATCCAGGGCCGCCAGGCGGCGGACGTGGCAGCCTTCGTGGCGCGGGTCGCCGGTCATCCGTAGCGGCCTGACGATCCTAAGTCCTTCTAAAAGCGCGAGCCCGGAAACTCGCTATATGCGGGGTCTCTTGTAACGACTGTCACGCTTCCGTCCAGGGGCGTTGGTACGCTCGCGCAATCTCCAATGCCGCCAACGGGGACGACATTCACAGACTGGCAGCAGGTCGACGCTGAACGACGCCTGCTGATCGACGAGGACTTCACCTGGTCCGAACCACCTGCGCGTAGGCGCCGGCCGATCACGGGCGACTCGCGACGCTCGCCCCGCCGCTCCGCGGCCGAGCCCGAGCCGGTCGCAGGCTCACCGGAGCGCACCGACTGGGACCTGCCGACGCAGACCCACAGTCATTTCGACGAGATGATGGAGGAGTGGAACCGCACCTACGGATCCGGGGCCGTGATCGATCTCTCCGACGAGGGCGATGGCCCGACCGCGTCGGGACCCCGCACCGTCGTGATCACCGGCCACGGCGATGACCGCTACATGCCGGCCTCGCGCGGGCGCCGGCGCTCCTCGGACCTTCGCTTTCACGAGCGTGCCGGCTTCAGCCCGGACCGCACCGCGATGTGGGCGGTGCTGCTCGGCGTCGTCCTGCTGATCGCCTGCGTGGCGCACTGAGCGCCTGCAGGCCGGCGCGCGGGGCACCGGCTCGAGCGGCCGGGCCGCTCAGGGCAGCCGTACGTCTGGACGCGCCAGCGCCGCCTGCTGCTCATCGTCGCTGAGCTCAGACAGAGTCACCGGCGTGACGATCGTCCAGTGTTCGCCGACGGGGCAGCGCTGAACGCGCCACGGCCCCAGGCGGAGCGATTTGATCGAGGCGCCGGGAATCCAGATCGTGTTGAACAGATGCCCGTCGCGGCAGCGCACGATCACGTGCGTGCCGATCAGCGTGCCCTGGCGCATGCGCAGGATCAGCGCCTCGGCGGTGGTCAGCGCGACCCCCAGCAGTACCGCACGGCGTCTTCTCTTCGCGCGTGACATGGCTGGTCGCGAACGATACCGGGTAGGTGCCTCTTGACGCGCCCGAAATCCAAGCTACACTTATCAATAGTAAGCAGGTCACGAAAGTAAAGGATCTGTGAACGGAGCGCCGATGAAGACGACAATGAGCAGGTTTCAGATCCACGACGAGCTGACGGCTCCGGAGCGCTCTGCGCCGGTGCTGCGCGGCGCGCTGTCGGGCGGCGGCCAGCTTCCGAACTTCCTGGGCGTGCTGGCGGGCTCGCCGGCGGCGCTGCGTGCCTACGCGCGCTTCCGCTCGGAGCTGCGCCACGGCACGCTCGGCCTCGCGACGCTCGAGCGGATCGCGTCTGGCGGTCGCCGAGCACCACGGCTCGGAGCAGGGCCTGATCACGCACTCGCGCGCGGCGCGGGCGGCCGGGCTCGGCCTCGACGAGATCGCGAATGGCGCGCCAGTTCGACTCGGGCGATCAGCGCGAGGCGGCGCTGCTGCGTTACCTGCATGCGCTGCTGACCGAGGGCCGGCCGCCGATGTACCTCCACGAGGAGGCGCGCGAGGCGGGCTGGGACGACGAGCAGCTGCTCGAGGCGATCGCCGCGGTCTCGCTCGAGGGCTTCACGGCGATGGTGAACGTCGCCGGCGAGGTGCCGCTCGACGGATCCGTCAGAGGAGTCGCGCATCCTCAAGGCCGCGTAGAGTTTGCGCGCGATGGAGGCAGCAGACGAGCTTGAGGGCGCCGCGCCGGATGACGGACCGAGACCGGTAGCGCCGCGAACGCGGCGGTCCTGCTGTCCGTTCTACCACGAGGCGATCGAGCTGGTCGGGCGCCGCTGGACCGGCGCGATCCTGCGCGTGCTGATGGACGGCCCGATGCGCTTCTCCGAGGTCGGGCAGGCGGTCCCCGAGCTGTCGGACCGCCTGCTGTCGGCGCGCATGAAGGAGCTCGAGGCCCGCGGGATCGTCGAGCGCACGGTGCATCCGGGCCCGCCGGTGCGGGTCGAGTACGCGCTCTCTGAGATGGGCCGCGAACTCGGCCCGGCGCTGAGCCGAGCTGCAGGAGTGGGCGCGGCGCTGGCTGCAGCCCGCTACACGGCCGACGTGACGCACCCGCGCTAGCCAGAGGCTGATGGCCAGCCCGGGCCATATCTCCGAACGGCAGGAACACAGTAAGGTTCCGCCGCGATGAGCGCCTCAACCGAACTCACCGCGCAGGACGTTCTGCGCTCGGTCGAGGAGGACGGGAATCCGCTTCATCCGCCTGTGGTTCACCGACATCCTCGGCAACCTCAAGGCCTTCAGCATCAACAGCACCGAGCTGGCCGACGCGTTCGACGGCGGCATGGGCTTCGACGGCTCCTCGATCACGGGCTTCAACGCGATCGAGGAGTCGGACATGATCGCGGTGCCGGACCCAGCGACGTTCGCGATCCTGCCCTGGCGCAACGGCGAGCACGGCGTCGCGCGCATGTTCTGCGACATCCGGACGCCGGAGGGCGACGCCCTACGAGGGCGACCCGCGCCACATCCTGCGCCGCGCGGTCCAGCGCGCCGAGTCGATGGGCTTCGACCACTTCTTCGTCGGGCCCGAGCTCGAGTACTTCTACTTCACGGACGCGCGGTCCACCGAGGTGCTCGACGAGGGCGGCTACTTCGACCTGACCACGCTCGACGCCGGCTCGGATCTGCGCCGTGACACCGTGCTCGGGCTCGAGCAGCTCGGCATCCAGACCGAGTACTCCCACCATGAGGTCGGCCCTCAGCCAGCATGAGATCGACATGCGCTACGCCGACGCGCAGACGATGGCCGACCACTGCATGACCTACAGGATCACGGTCAAGGAGTACGCGCTCAAGTACGGCTGCCACGCGACCTTCATGCCCAAGCCGCTGTTCGGCAAGAACGGCTCCGGCATGCACACGCACCAGTCGCTGTTCCGCGACGGCCACAACGCCTTCTTCGACGCCGACGACCCCTACAACCTCTCCGACGTCGGCAAGGCGTTCATCGCCGGCCAGCTGCGCCACGCGCGCGAGATCAGCTCGATCTTCGCCCAGTGGGTCAACTCCTACAAGCGGCTGGTGCCCGGCTACGAGGCGCCCGGTCTACGTCGCCTGGTCGCGCCGCAACCGCTCGGCGCTGGTGCGCGTGCCGATGTACCACCCCGGCAAGGAGAAGGCGACGCGCATGGAGCTGCGCTGCCCGGACCCGGCGTGCAACCCGTACCTGACCTTCGCCGTGCTGCTGCAGGCCGGGCTCGAGGGCATCGAGCACGGCTACGAGCTGCCGGACCCGATGGAGAAGAACCTCTACCACCTCTCGCCCGAGGAGCGCCGCCGGCTCGGCATCGAGCAGCTGCCCGAGACGCTCGGCGAGGCGATCGAGCTGACCGCCCAGTCCGAGCTGGTGCTGCGCGCGCTCGGCGAGCACACCTTCAACCGCTACATCGAGATCAAGCGCCAGGAGTGGGACGACTACCGCGTCCAGGTCACTCCCTGGGAGCTCGAGCGGTACCTGCCGGTCCTCTGAGCGGTCAGCTCGGGGCCTGGTCCCGCTGGGCCGGCCCCTCCAGCAGGGCCTCAAGCGACTCCGCGTCTGTGACCGGCAGCTGGCAGGCGAAGCGCTCGCAGACGTAGGCGGCCGGTGCCCGTCGACCCTCGTGCGTCCGACCAGCAGCGGCACGGCCGACCCTCGGTGCCGTCGTGCTCGGTGCCGGCCAGCACGACGTGGGGGTGGTACCGGGTGCGGACGGCAGCGGTCAGCGGGCCGGGGCCGACGATCGCGACCTCGACCGGCCGGCGAGGTGCAGGTCGAGTGCCTGCAGCAGCTGCCCGAATGCGGTCGGGTGGCGGACGGCGATCTCGGCGTGCAGCGCCAGAACGCCGGCGGCCTGGCGCTCGTAGGCGGCGTCGCCGGAGAGGCGCGCGAGGCGCAGCAGCCCGAGCGCCGCCGCCGAGTTGCCGGAGGCGATCGGCGTGTCCTCGAGGTCCTTGCGGCGGCGCGACCAGGTGCGGGGCGTCGGCGGCGGTCGTGAAGAAGCCGCCGCGCTCGGGGTCGCCGAAGCGCTCGATCATCGTGTCGGCGATCGCCACCGCCTCCACGTACCAGCGCTCCTCGAAGGTCGCCTCGTAGAGCACCAGCAGCGCCTGCAGCAGGTAGGCGTGGTCCTCGAGGTAGGCGGGAATCGACGCGCGTCCGTCCTTCCAGGTGCGCAGCAGGCGGCCGTCGGCGTCGCGCAGCTCGTCGAGCAGGAAGCTCGCGCAGTCGCTGCGCGGCCTCGAGGTAGTCGTCGCGCTCGAGCGCGGCGCCGGCGTCGGCCAGCGCCGCGATCATCAGCGCGTTCCAGGCGGTCAGGCGCTTGTCGTCGAGCCCGGGCCGCACCCGCTGCTGCGCGGGCCTCGAGCAGCCGTGCGCGGATCTCCGGCAGCTCGCTCGGGCGGCGGGCCGCGGGCCTCCAGCACGTTGGCGCCGTCCTCGAAGTTGCCGGCCGGTCGTGGACGCCGAAGTAGCGGTCGATCGCCTGGCCGGCGAGCTCGGCCCGAGCGCACGCTCGCAGCTCGTCCACGGTCCAGACGTAGAACTTGCCCTCGACGCCCTCGGAGTCGGCGTCGAGCGCCGAGCAGAAGCCGCCCTCCGGCCCGCGCAGCTCACGCAGCGCCCAGTCGAGCGTCTCGGTGCAGACCTCGGCGAAGCGCTGCTCGCCGGTGACCTGCCAGCCGTGCAGGTAGGCGCGCGCCAGCAGCGCGTTGTCGTAGAGCATCTTCTCGAAGTGGGGCACGGTCCAGGTCGCGTCGACCGCGTAGCGGGGAAAGCCGCCGCCGACCTGGTCGTAGATGCCGCCGGCCGCCATCGCCCGCAGCGTCGCGGGCGCGAGCTCGCGGTCGCCGGCGGCCGAGCAGGAACTCGAGCGTGCAGTGCGGCGGGAACTTCGGCGCGCCGCCCCAGCCGCCGTGGTCGCGGTCGAACATCTGCGCGAGCGCGGCAACGCTGTCGGCGATCACGGTGCTGTGGCACGCCCGCCTGCTCGGGCGCGGGCGACGGCGGCGCCGGCCGCGCACGGCCTGCGGCGAGTCGCGCGCCCTGCTCGCGCACCTGCTCGGGCCGCTCGCGCCAGGCCTCGGCGATCGCCTCGAGCACCATCCGCCAGCTCGGCATCCCGGGGCGCTGCTGCGGCGGGAAGTAGGTGCCGGCGAAGAACGGCTGCTGGTCCGGGGTGAGGAACACGTTCAGCGGCCAGCCGCCGCTGGCCGGTCATCGCCTGGCACGCCGCCATGCAGATGGCGTCGACGTCAGGCCGCTCCTCGCGGTCGACCTTGATGCAGACGAAGCGCTCGTTCATCAGCGCCGCGATCTCCGGATCCTCGAAGGACTCGTGCGCCATCACGTGGCACCAGTGGCAGGCCGAGTAGCCGATCGAGACCAGCAGCGGCCGGTTCGAGCTCGCGCGCGGTCCGCAGCGCCTCCGTCGCCCCACGGGTACCAGTCGACCGGGTTCTCCGCGTGCTGCAGCAGGTACGGCGAGGTCTCCTGCGCGAGCCGGTTCATGGGCTGAACGCTACAGCGCCGCCCCAGCGTCGGCCCGCGCCTCAGTCGGCGCTGAAGCTGCGCCAGCGCGACATTGCGATCCCTGCGATCAGCACGCCCGCCGCTGCGAACGCGATGCGCGCGCCCCAGACGTCGGCGACCGCGCCCGCCGCCAGCGCGGTCATCGGGACGTGCCCGGCAGCGCCACGTCCAGGCGCCCATCACACGGCCGCGCAGCTCCGGCGCGGTGCGCAGCTGCACGAGCGTGTTGGCGGCGGCGATCATCCAGATCGAGGAGGCCCCGGTTGCGGCCATGCCGACGAACAGGACCGGCAGGTCGGGCGCCGTCGCCGCGATCACCATGCACAACCCGGTGAGCGCGGCCAGCACGCGGACGTGCGAGCCCCGCGGCGGTTGGCGCGCGGCCAGCAGCGCTCCCGGGAGCGCGCCGATCCCGAACAGCGCCAAGAGCAGGCCGTAGCCGCCGCCACCGAGGTGGAACACGCGCGTGGCCAGCAGCGGGAACAGCACCGTCGGGTTGAACAGGATCCCGGATGCGGCCGCGAGCAGCAGGAGGCGCGCAGCAGCGGTCGCGACCAGGCGTAGCGGAGCCCATCCAGCGCTCGCGGGCGGCCTGCGCCGGCCTCGTGCGGCTCACGCACCCGTCCGGCCGGAAGCGCAGCAGCACCGTCAGCGGTGCCGCGAACGTGATCGCGTTGACGAGGACGCAGGCGGCCGGTCCCGAGAGCGCCAGCAGCACGCCGCCCAGCGCCGGGCCGAGCACCCGTGAGAGGTTGAGGATGACCTCGTACAGGCTGACCGCACCGGCCAGCCGCTCCACGCCGACCAGGTCCAGCACGTAGACCTGGCGCGCGGGTCCGTCGACCGCGTTGACCGTGCCGCTCGCGGCCGTGATGATCGGCAGCATGGCGTAGTCGGCGGCGCCGGTCGCGATCAGCGCGTACAGAAGCAGGCTCAGGGCGGCGAGCAGGCGACTGCGTCAGGATCAGCAGGCGGCGGCGGTCGTGATGGTCGACCAGCGAGCCGGCCCACAGCCCCGAACAGCAGCATCGGCCCGAGCCCCGCAGCCGACAGCAGCGCGAGCTCGAGACCGTTGCCGCCCCAGCTCAGGACCAGCCAGGCCGTCGCCACCATCTGCGTCATCAACCCGGAGCCGGAGAGCACCTGGCCGACGAACCACCAGCGGAATGGCCGCAGCGCCAACGCCCCGAACGGGCCCCCCTGAATACCTGTTGGTCCCGTTGCTGTCACGATTGCGCAGCGTAGGAGCGAAACAACGTTTCAGGATCACCAGGAGGTCGCCGTGTATCGAGTTGCCGTGAACTCCACGTCCGCGCCCGCAGCGATCGGGCCTTATTCGCACTCCGTTCGTGCAAGGGGGAGCTGCTGTTCATCTCCGGTCAGATCCCCGCTGACCCAGCAACCGGGGAGCTCGTCGGCGACTCGGCCGCCGAGCAGGCGCGCCAGTGCCTCCAGAACCTGCACGCGATCGCCACAGATGCCGGCGGCTCGCTGGAGGACGCCGTCAAGGTGACGGTCTACCTGACGGACATGGCGGCGTT
The DNA here is from genome assembly GCA_963785385.1 of uncultured Conexibacteraceae bacterium. Classification (GTDB taxonomy): domain Bacteria; phylum Actinomycetota; class Thermoleophilia; order Solirubrobacterales; family Solirubrobacteraceae; genus Palsa-465. The sequence goes on from CAWAVA010000020.1 coordinate 126,406, forward strand.
CGCCGAGGTCAACGAGGTCTACGCCGGCTTCTTCAAGAGCGATCCGCCGGCTCGGGTGGCGCTGGCCGTCGCCGGCCTGCCGAAGGGCGCACAGGTGGAGATCGACGCGGTGGTGGCGCTTGGCGACTGAGGTCACCCCGGCGAGCATCGAGCGTGCTGCTCGCGCGGGCGAGCAGATCGTTCGTGAGACGCCGGTCGTCACCACGCGCACGCTCTCCGAACGCGTCGGCACCAAGGTCGTATTGAAGGCCGAGAACCTTCAGCGCACCGGCTCATTCAAGCTGCGCGGGGCAATGGCGAAGATTGCAGCGCTCGGTGGCGACAGCGCGGGCGGGGTCGTCTGCGGCAGTGCAGGCAACCATGCTCAGGCGGTCGCATACGCCGCCCGCGCGCGCGGGCTGCCATGCGAGGTCTTCATGCCGGAGAGCGCGCCGATCGCGAAATCAGAGGCGGTTCAGGCGCTCGGGGCGACGCTGCAGTACGTCGGCTACACCGTCGATGACGCGGTCGCCGCCGCGAGGCAGCGCGCTGGCGAGTCGGGACTTCAGTTCATCCATCCGTTCGACGACGCCGACGTGATCTCGGGCCAGGGTGGCCTGGGACTCGAACTGCTCGCGCAGGTGCCCGACCTCCGGCGCGTGGTCGTACCCGTCGGAGGGGGTGGCCTGATCAGCGGCACGGCGATCGCGATCAAGTCGCAGCGGCCCGAGGTCGAGGTGATCGGCGTTCAGGTCCAGGCCTGTGCGCCGTTCCCGCGATCGCTGCAGGCGGGCGCGCCGATCGGACTGGAGTCGGCTCGCACGATCGCCGATGGGATCGCCGTAAAGCGGCCCGGCGAGATCACGCTCGGGCTGATCAGTGCCTGGGTCGATGACTTCGTCGTCGTCGATGAGGACGAGGTCGCCGAGGCGATGGTGTTCCTGCTCGAGCGCACCAAGCTGGTGGTCGAGGGCGCCGGTGCCGTCGGCGTCGCGGCGCTTTTGGCGGGCAAGCTCACCGGCTCGGTCGACGGTGCAACCGTGCTGGTGCTGTCCGGTGGCAATGTCGACGCGGGCCTGCTTGCGGAGGTCGCCCGCCGCCACGAGACCCAGGCCCACCGGCGCCTGGTGCTGCAGGTGCGGATTCCCGACCTGCCGGGGAACCTGGCGACGCTCCTGACGCTGGTCGGTCGCACCGGCGCCAACCTCGTGGATGTGCAGCACATTCGCGAGGGGCTCGACCTCCACATCCAGGAGACCGCCGTGCAGCTGGTGCTGGAGACGCGCGGTCAGGAACACAACGCGCACGTGCGGGCCGAGATTGCGGCCGGCGGATATCAGGAGGCGACAGCGATTCTCTGACGCGCCTCATCGACGAACGCGCCGATGATCCGGCTGGCGTCGTCCGCCTCCGGATGCCACTGAACCCCGAGTACGAAACTGCTGTCCGGCAGCTCGATCGCCTCCGGCAGGTCATCGTCGGTTGAGCGTCCGGTTACGAGGAGGCCCTCGCCGATCACGCCCACCCCCTGATGGTGGTGGGACTTGGTCGCCGTCGACTCACTGCCCGCCGCCTGCGCGGCGAGCGAGCCGGGCGCCAGCAGCACGTCATGCTCGTTGCCATCGAAGGTGCCGACGTTGCGGCGGTGGGTGTCGCTGGCAACGACGTCCGGAAGATGCTGGATCAGGGTGCCGCCCCGCGCGATGTTGAGCAACTGCATGCCGCGGCAGACGCACAGCGTCGGCATGTCGCGCTCGACGGCCCGTGTGAGCAGCGCCAACTCGACCTCGTCACGCAACGGCACGATCCCCGTCGTCTCCGGGTGCAGCTCCTGCCCGTATCGGGCGGGGTCGATGTCACAGCCACCGGCGAGCATGAACCCGTCGATGCGATCGAGGATCTCATCGGGGTTGTCGATCAGGGCGGGATCGGGCGGGATCATCAGCGCCATCGCGCCCGCCCGTTGGACCGAGTCGATGTAGGAGATCTGCAGCAGCGCGCACGGTCCCCCCTGCCAGATTCCGTAGCTGGCGCGCTCGATCGCCGTCGCGATTCCGATGACTGGTCGACGGTCACTCATCCAATCCGAGGGTATCGGGTCGGTACCCGCCGCTTCCGGGCGGCGCCTTGACCTTTTCTTTACTCCTGAGCTAAGGTACGCCGGGAAGTGGCCACCGAACTTGACCAGAGCTCTCCGGTCGACGCGGCTCAGCCGGTCGGTTTTCTGTGGGGGGCCGCCACCGCGTCCTACCAGATCGAGGGCTCTCTGCAGGCGGACGGCGCCGGCCGTTGCATCTGGGAGGAGTTCTCCGCGACGCCGGGCACCACCTACCTGGGGCAGACCGGAGCCGTGGCCTGCGACCACTACAACCGCTGGTCCGAGGACATCGCATTGATGCGGGAGCTCGGTCTGGGTGCCTACCGGTTCTCGATCCGTTGGTCGCGCGTCCTGCCTGAGGGAACCGGCACCGTGAATCACAGGGGCCTCGACTTCTACGACCAGCTCGTCGACGGGCTTCTGGAGGCGGGGATCGAGCCGTTCCCGACGATCTTCCACTGGGACCTGCCCGCGGCGCTGCAACGCCGCGGCGGCTGGTCCAATCGTGACATCGCGAACTGGTTCGGTGAGTACACCGAGGCGCTGGTGGACCGCCTGGGGGACCGAGTGCGCCGTTGGACGACACTCAACGAGCCCTGGGTCGTGGCCCATCACGGCCACCTGACGGGGACTTTTGCTCCGGGGATCAGAAACATCTACGTGGCCTGCGACGCGATCCACAACCAGCTGCGAGCCCACTCGCAGGCCACGAGCGTTATCAAGCAGTCGCTGCCGCTGGCGAGCGTCGGCCTGGCGCTGAGCAACGGCTACGTCGAGCCGGCGAGCACACGACCGGAGGACATCGCGGCCGCTGAGACCGCCCACGCCTGGGGCAACTTCCCACTGTTCCTGGAGCCGCTGGTCAACGGACGCTACCCGGCCGCGGTGCAGGAGCGGATGCGGCCGTACATGCCGGACGGCTTCGAGGACGACCTCCCTGACATCCAGGGCGAGCCTGACTTCGTCGGCCTCAATTACTACTTCGGGAGCCTGGTCTGCAGCGACGAATCCGACTGGCTCGGTATCGGCTCCGTCGATGAACCTGCGGAGCCGCGCACCGCGATGGACTGGATCATCCGCCCCCGTGGTCTGCACGCGCTGTTGGCCCGGGCTCACCGCGACTACCACCTCAGTTCGATCTTCGTGACCGAGAACGGGGCTGCCTTCGAGGATCACCGCGAAGGCTCGACGGTCGATGATCCCGACCGCCTCGCCTACCTCCAGTCGCACACCAGGGCGGCCCTGGATGCGCGTGAGGAGGGCGTGCCCGTCGACGGGTATTTCGTCTGGTCTCTGCTTGACAACTTCGAGTGGGCGCTCGGCTACAGCAAGCGCTTCGGCATCGCCTACGTCGACTACGAGACGCAGGAGCGCGTCGTCAAGCAGAGCGGGCGCTGGTATGCCGGGCTGGCTCGAGGCGAGCACGCCCCCAGCTGATCCCGCCGTCGGCCAGCAGCTCCGCCATCACCAGCGTTGAGGCGCCGAGTGCGACCGCATCCGCACCGAAGCGGCCGATCGCGAGCTCAACGTCCCTGACCGCATGGTCGAGCGCCTGCCGGGCCATCACGTCTTGGATGCGGTCGAGCAGGTCCGGCCCGAACTGGAGCCCCAGCACGCCTCCGAGCACGATCAGCTCCGGGTTGAACAGGTTCACGAGGTTCGCCGCGGCCACGCCGAAACAGGTCGCGACCCGGTCGAGCGTGCGGGCTGCCTGACCGTGCTCGGCCGCGGCGCGCAGCAGCGCCTCGGCCCAGCCGGGCGTCTCGGTGGTGGCCGGAGGAGCCTGAGGGTCGAGCTCGCGCCAGGATTCGAGCAGGCCGGCGGCGCCGATGTAGGCCTCCAGGCAGCCGCGACTTCCGCACCGGCACGCTCGCCCGTCGACGGCGATGCAGGTGTGACCCCACTCCCCGGCGCTGGAGCTCGCGCCGCGATACAGGACGCCGTCCACGAAGATCGCGGCGCCGACGCCGGTTCCCCACAGCGTCACGACCGCGTCGCGGCTGCCGCGGCCGGCACCGAGCCACATCTCAACCTGGCCGAGTGCCTTGGCGCCGTTCTCGACGCAGACCGGCACACCGAGGCGCTCGTCCACCAGGCGCTCGAGCGCAACATCCCGCCAGCCGATGCTCGGCGCCTGAACGCGGACGCCGTCCTGCGTTCGCTCGGCCGCGCCGGGCACGGCGATCCCCACGCCGATCAGCTCGCGGCCGCCGTCGCAGAGCCGCGCGATCATCTCCGTGATCGCATCCGCTGTGACGCGCGGCTCGTGATCCTGAGGACGCAGATCGCTCTCGAGCAGCCCGAGCACACCCAGCCTGAAGTCGAAGCTCTCGACTCTGATGCCGTCCTCACCGACCTCCACGCCGACAACGGTCCCGAACTCCGGGTTGACCTCGAGCTGCACGGGCGGGCGCCCACCGCCCGACTGTTCGTGGCCGGCCTCGACGATCAGGCCCTCCTGCAGCATCGCAGCGCAGAGGTTCGTGACGCTGCCGCTCGAGAGGCCGGTCAGACGTCCGAGCTCAACCCGGTTGAGGGGGCCGTCGAGGAACAGCAGACGCAGCAGACTCCCACGGTTGACTCGCCGCAGATCCCGGGCGACGGCGCTTCTGGCGGCCATCGGGCCGACCCCCTTCGACGTTTTCTCACAGTCTAAGAGATGGCCGCGACCGCGCCGCGCACGTCGTCGGTGATGACCCCCCGCAGACGAGTGTCCGCCAGCAGGACCGCATGGTCTGCGGCCATGAAGTCCCAGACGATCAGGGCCATTCCGGCCGTGGTGACCGACTCGACCAGCCGATCGTTGACAAGCCTCATCTCCGGCAGAACGGTGGCGGCGCCGGCCGCCTGGGCGCGCTGCACCGCGCGCGCGGCGGTCCATATCAGGAGCAGGCCGGTCTCAAGCTCGGGCGCGAGCTGCCGCAGTCGCGCAAGCAGCGGATCCACGAAAGAGGTGACGATCAGCGCGTTTCCCGCCTGCGCGAAGCCGGCCAGCAGCGGCGCCACCTCCTCGGCATAGCCGTCCTCCTTGAGCTCGACATCGAGGCCGATCCGCCCATCCGCCCAGGCCAGCACCTCGGTCAGCAGCGGAGGACGGAAGCCTGTGCGCTGCTCGAACTCGTCAAGCGAGCAGGAGTCGAGCGCGACCCGTTCGCGCTCGTGGTCGTGCAGGATCGCCAGCTCACCGGTGCCGGTGCGGCGGACGTCGAGCTCGATCATGTCGGCACCGGCGGCAACGGCGAGCTCGAAGGCCTCGAGCGTGTTCTCCGTGGCGCCCGTGTCGTGCACGCCGCGATGCGCGACCACCAGTGGTCGGGAACCTTGGGCGCCGCTCTCCAAAGCTTCGGACATACCTAGTCCCAAAACTCGGGGAGTCGATTATTACGTTGAGGTAATAATCGACTCCCTCGGATCAGGAGGTGCGCAACCTCTGCGCCGCACGCTCGCGCTTCAGATGCCATCGGCCGGCTCCAGCGCCTCCACGAGCAGCGTCGCGAGATCAGCCACCCGCAATTCCTCTCCGGTCGTCTGCACGCCGTCGTCGAGCATCACCGTGCAGTAGGGGCAGGCGACAGCGAGTGTGTCGGCACCGGTCGCCGCGGCCTCACGGACACGCTCGACGTTGATCGCGTTGGCGCGCTCCTCCATCCACATGTGCGCACCACCGGCCCCGCAGCAGAAGGTCTCCTTGCCGGAGCGGGCCATCGGGAGCGCGGTACCCAGGCTGTCGACCAGCTCACGCGGCGCAGCGAGCACGTCGTTGTGCCGTGCCAGATAGCAGGAGTCGTGGTAGGTGACCTTCAGGTCATCCGCGCGAGCGGGAGTGAGCCGGCGGTCGCGGACCAGGGTCGCGAGCAGCTCGGTGTGGTGGATCACCTCGTAGTGCCCGCCGAAGTCGGGGTATTCGTTGGCCAGCGCGTTGAAGCAGTGCGGGCAGTTGGCGATTATCTTGCGCACGCCGACCTCATCGAGCGTTGCGATGTTCTCCTCGGCAAGCGCCTGGAATACGTATTCGTTGCCCATCCGGCGGGCCGGGTCGCCGGTGCAGCTCTCGCGCGGGCCGAGGATCGCGAACTCGACGCCGGCGATCTTCAGCAGCCTGGCCGTGGCCGCGGCGGTGCGCTTCGCGCGCTCGTCAAACGACGACGCGCAGCCCACCCAGTACAGGTACTCTGGCGCGCTCTCGCCGGGCTCGAGCACATGGATGTCGAGCCCGGCCGCCCAGTCGGCCCGCTGCGCCTGCGGATGGCCCCACGGATTGGAGCTGCGCTCGACGTCGCGCAGCATCGGCTCGGCCTCGGCCGGAAAACTCGACTCGACCATCACCAGATGACGGCGCAGATCGACGATGTGGTCGATGTGCTCGATTGAGACCGGGCACGCCTGCACGCAGGCGCCGCAGGTCACACAATCCCAGACCGACTCCTCAGGCACCGAAGTCGGCACGAGGGCCGCCTCGCGTGCGCCCTCGGCGGTGTCGAACAGCTGGTCTCGCACGCCCATGATCAGGAGCTTCGGCGACAGCAGCTTGCCGGTCAGGTTGGCGGGGCAGACGTCCTGGCAGCGGCCGCACTCGGTGCACGAGAAGGCGTCCATCACCTGCTTCCAGGTGAGGTCGGCGGCCGTCCCGGCGCCGAACCGCAGGTCCTCCTCGCTCTCGCCCTCCTCCGGCTCGAAGCGCAGCGGCTCGAGCCGCCCCCGGCCCGCCGTGCGCCCGAACCAGACGTTGATCGCAGCGGTGGCGATGTGCAGGTGCTTGGAGTGGGGGAGATAGGCGAGGAAGGCCAGAATCGTCCCAACGTGGATCCACACGAACACGCGCTCCAGCACGATCGTCGTCTGGTCGTCGCTGAAGAGGTGCGAGATCAGGTTCGCGATCGGCGACCACGAGGCGGGCCACTCGTTCCAGCCGAGCGCGATCCGCGTCGCATGCCAGAGCAGCAGCGAGATCACGATCGTGGCGATCATCGCCAGGATCAGGTCGGCCTCTCCCATGTGGCTGCCCTCGAAGCGCCGTGGCCTCACGACCTTGCGCACCCAGAGGGCAGAGCAGACGCCGATCAGCACGAGCGCGCAGAAGATGTCGGCCAGGAGTGCGTACCAGCCCTGATGGCCGAGCCACGGGAAGGTCTGGTGGCGGTCGACGATCGCGATCATAGCGATCACGATCGTCGGGCCGAGGACCAGGAACCCCCAGAACACGAAGGCGTGCATCAGTCCGGGCCAGAAGCGCTGCAGGAGCTTGCGCTGACCGAGCACGATCGTAACCTCGTTGCGGACCCGGACAGGGGTGTCGCCGCGGCGCTCTGTCGGCCGGGCATCCCTGACAAGCTGAGTCAGCCGCGCAACGCGCCGGCTGAAGATGACGCCGCTGGCCGTGAGCGCCAGGGCCAGCGCGATCACCTCCGGCAGGGAGACTATGCGCCCCTCGCCTTCCGCAGTTCGGCCACGATCGCGGGCAGGACCGTGTGCAGGTCGCCGATCACGCCGTAGTCGGCGTGGGCGAAGATCGACGCCTCACCATCCTCGTTGATCGCGAGCAGTCGCTTGGCGCCCTTGCACCCGGCCATGTGCTGGGTCGCGCCGCTGATCCCACAGGCGATGTAGATGTCAGGTGCGACCTTGGTGCCGGTCTGGCCGACCTGATCGGAGTGCGGGCGCCAGCCGGCGCTCGTCACCGCGCGTGAGCAGCCGACGGCGCCGCCGAGCAGCGCCGCGAGCTCCTCGATCACCGCGAAGCCCTCGGCCGAGCCGACTCCGCGCCCGCCGGAGACGACGACCTTCGCGTCCTCGAGCGAGACGCCGCCGCTCGAGGCGCTGACCCGCTCCGTCGGTGCGACCGCCAGACCGTTCTGGGAGGCCGCGACGGTCTCGGCCTCGACCACGGTCGAGGCGTCGACCGCGACCATGTGCGGCGCGACCGTCATCAGCAGGGTCGGCGCCCGCAACAGCGCCTGCTCGAGCAGGCTGCCGCCCCAGCGCACGCGGGTCACGGTCGGCGGTTCACCGGCCTCGAAGGCGCTCGTGTTGGCCGACAGCGGCAGGTCGAGAATCGCCGCGGCGTGTGCGAGGACCTCATTGCCGCGATCGCTTCCGGGGGCGAGGACCGCTCCCGGTTGGCGCGCGGCCACGAGGTCTGCCAGCGTCTGTCCCCAGGCCGCGGCCGCGTAACCGCCCGAGATCGTCACGGCGGTCAGTTGCCCGCCGCCGGCGACGCCGCGTGCGAATGCGATCGCCTGCTGCGAGAGCTCGTCGCCTGGGTCCTCGATCAGTACGAGTACGTCCATCAGGTCAGGCCCAGATCAGACAGAACGCCGATCACCGCCGGCGCGGCGTCGGCCCCGTGACCGAGCACCTGCACCTGCTTGCCGGCGTCGGGAGGGAGCACGAGTCTCACCATCTCGAGCTGGGCGGCAGCGGCGGTCGGCGAGGAGCTGGCGACCGGCTTGCGCTTGGCGCGCAGGCGGCCCGGCACCGACGGGTAGCGCGGCAGATTGAGCCCCTCACGAACCGCGGCCACGGTGGGCAGCGGCACCTGATAGACGTCACGGCCGCCGGGCACCTCCTGCTCGCAGCGGGCAATCCCGCCATCGAAGGAGATCCGCTTCACGGCGGTCACGCATGGGTAGCCCAGCGCGTGCGCCACCCTGATCGGCACCTGATAGTTGCCGGCGTCCGCCGACTCGTTGCCGAACAGGATCAGGTCGTACTGCTGCTCATCGGCGTTGATCGCCGCGACGATCGCCGCGGCCGTCGCCTGGGGGTCCCACTCGCTGCCGTCGGTCACCAGATGGATCGCGCGATCGGCGCCGATCGCCATCATGTCTCGCAGTTGCTCCTCGGCCTCCGGCGGACCGAGCGTCAACACGGTGCACGAGCCGCCCTCACGCTCGACGATCTGCACCGCCTCCTCGACGCCGCACTCCTCGTGCGGGCTGACCGTGAAACCGAGGTGCTTGGTCGAGATCGCACGCTCGTCATCGGTCAGGACCATCTTCCCGCCGGTCAGCGGAACCCGCTTTACGCAGACGAGGACGTCCATCCGGACGCTACCGCCGGATCCGCTCGTTGGCGGGATCGAAGACTGGGGTCGAGTCGATGCTCGCAACCGTAACCGGATAGCGCTCACCCATGTACTGGACCTGCAGCTTCGCGCCCACGCTCGCGTGCTCCGGCGGCAGGTAACTCATCAGGATGTAGGAGCCGAGCGACGGACCGGAGCCGGCGCTGGTCACGTAGGAGCGCCGCCCCTTGCGATCGGTCAGCGGCTGGCCCTCGGTCGTGAGCAGCGGCTCACGACCGAGCATGTATCGCTTGACTCCGGAGGCTGAGGTGTGGTCATCGACGGTCAGCGTGCACATCACGGCGGCCGGCTCCTCCTCGCGGTGGGCGACGTGGGCCTGCTTGCCGATGAAGTCCTGGTCCTTGACGTTGCCCCAGGCCATCCCCGCCTCGACCACGTTGTACTCACCATCGAGCTCGGCGCCGTAGGCGCGATAGCCCTTCTCGAGTCGGCCGGGGGTGCCGTAGACACCGCTGCCGGCGGCGATCATGCCGTGCGGCTCGCCGGCCTCGGCCAGGATGTCCCACAGTCGTGCGCCCTGCTCGATCGGCACGTACAGCTCCCAGCCGAGGTCGCCGACGTAGGAGATTCGGGAGGCGAGCACCTCGATCGGTCCGACCTCGATGTTGCGCCAGTTGGCGAACGGGAAGCCCTCGTGGGAGATGTCGCCGCGCGACACCGACGACAGGATCTCTCGCGCGCGAGGTCCCCACAGGCCGAGTGTCGTCCAGGCGCTGGTCTGGTCATGCACCTGGGCCGAACCGTCGTCCGGCAGGTGGTCGCTGAACCATTTGAGGTCGGACATCCCATAGGCGCCTCCGGTCACGACACGGAAGGTGTCGCCGGCCATACGCATGATCGTCAGGTCCTGCTTGAAGGTGCCGCTGGGAGTCAGCAGTGGGGTGTAGACGACACGACCAGCGGGCACATCCATCTGGCGCATCGCCAGGCGCTGAACGACATCGAGCGCGCCCGGTCCGGAGACGTCGAAGATCGCGAACGCGGTCAGGTCGACGATCGCCGCGCGGTCGCGCATCGCCAGGTGCTCGGCGTTGATGATCGGAGACCACCAGCGTGCCTCCCACTCGGACTCGCGCCGGGGGACGCGGTCGCCGTACTCCTCGAGCAGGCCGGCGTTCGACTCGTACCAGGCGGGACGTTCCCAGCCGGCGGCCTCGTAGAAGACGGCGCCCCGCTCACGTTCGCGCTCGTAGAAGGGCGGCACTCGCACGCCGCGATCGGACTCCCACTGCTCCGACGGGTGAACGATCCCGTACATCTTGTTGAAGCCCTCGCCGGCTCGGGCCTGGACGTGGGTGCGGGTCTTCTGCGATGGATAGGCGCGCGCGATGTTGGACTCGAACACGTCGATCTCGGACTCGCCGTGGACCATCAGCTCGGCGACGGTCTTGCCGGCGCCCGGCCCCTCCTTGATCCATATCGCGGCGGCGGACCACAGGCCTCTGACCTCCGGGGTCTCGCCCAGCAGTGGCAGGCCGTCGTGGGTCACCGACAACAGCCCGTTGATCGCGTATTTCACGCCGACCGACTCGTCACCGACGATCTCAGGCATCAGCTCGAGCGCGATCTCCATCTGCGGGTCGAAGTCATCCTGGGTGAACGGAAGCTCGGTGGGGGTGAGCGCCGACTCCGCTATCGAGGGGATCTCCTCGGCATCCATCATGATCGGTCGGTGGGCGTATGAGCCGATCTCCAGGCCGGTGCCCTCCTGGCGCTCGTACATGTTGGTGTCGACGTCGCGGACGATCGGGTACTCGATCATGCCCTTGGCGTCGGCGAACCGCGGCACCGGCCCGATGTCGATCATCTGGTGCACAGCCGGGGTCAGTGGAATCGAAGCGCCCGCCAGCTTGGCGATCTTCGGGCTCCAGCAGCCGCAGGCGATGACCACGCGGTCGGCCTCGATGTCGCCGCGGTCCGTGCGCACGCGGCGGATGCGTCCGCCCTCGACGTCGAGCCCCAGCACCTCAGTGTTGGCGGAGACCGTGAGCCCGGCCTGCTGGGCGCGCTCGCGCATTATCGTGGCCGCCCGCAGCGAGTCGACGACACCGGCGCCGGGCGTATAGAAGCCACCGACGATCAGCTCCTCGTTGATGAACGGAACGAGCTCCTTGACCGCTGCGGGAGTGATGATCGACACCGGCTCGATTCCCCATGAGATCGCCGAGGAAACCCGGCGCTGCAGCTCCTGCATGCGCTCCTCGCCACGCGCGACCTCAATCCCACCGCTCTCGATGAAGACGCCGAGGTCCTTGTACTGACGCATGCTCTCGAGCGTCAGCTGGGTCATCTCCTTCGAGTGGTCGACCGGGAAGATGAAGTTGGAGGCGTGGCCGGTCGAGCCGCCCGGGTTGGGAAGCGGCCCCTTGTCGATCAGGGTGATGTCACGCTGGCCCAGTTGCGTGAGGTGGAAGGCGAGGCTGTTGCCGACGATCCCGGCGCCGATGATGACGATGCTCTGCGAGGCCGGAAGGGGTGCGCTGGAGCTGCTCATACAACTTATATATCAGAGCCGCGGAGTGGTGGGCAAGGGTCTGCTCGCCGCCCGCCGGGAGGCAGGCGGCGAGGCCCCAAACCTCACTCCGCCGGGATCTCCCCGTAGACCATTCCGAGGTCGATGCCCTGTCGTTTGCGCACCACCTGCGAGATCACGTAGATCGCGATCGCCAGCAGGTACATGCCGCCCATCAGGTAGTAGGAATCGACGTTGTTGATGCCGTACGCATCGTCGGTGAACCACTTGACCAGCGCGAACACGAGCAGCGCCCCGAACACGACCGCGGCCGCCGTGATCAGCGGGATGCCGGCGATCTTGTATTTGGCGATCGGTGAGGCGTTGTAGATCTCGGGCTTGCGCCAGGGCAGGATCGCCGCCGCGATGGTCGTGCCGAGGAACGTGATCGCGATCACGAGCGTCGCATCGAGCGTGTAGGAGGCGAACTTCGGGCTGTACGCATAGAGCGCCGCCAACGGAATCGACGGCAGCAGCATCAGCGCGAGGGCCCAATAGGGGACGCCGTTCCGTGAGACGCTCGCCACCTTCTCCGGGAGGATGCGATCGAACGAGGTGGCGAAGACGACGCGGGTCGATGACAGGAACACCGATCCGACCCAGCCGAAGAACCACAGCGACATGATCAGGATCAGCACGAACTGAAGCACCGGGCTCGAGAACACCATCGCGGCCAGCATCGCCGGGTAGGCGAACGCGCCCGTCGGCATCGTGCCGGCCCAGAAGGCGTTGCTAGAAGCCATGTAGAACGTCCAGCCGAACGTCTTGGCGAACAGCAGGAAGAAGATCGCGGCGACGATCGTCGTCGACACGAGGGCTCCACCCATCGCGTAGATGTTCTTGCGGAAGTCGGAGGCGCCGCGAACCTCGCCATAGAGCGTCGCGCCCCAGTTCGACCAGAGGTTGAAGAACAGAACCATCGGAATCAGGATCAACACGCCGTTCATGTTGAGCGAGCCGATGCTGGTCGGCGTGTAGCCGGAGGTGCCGGCCTTGATCGTCTGTGCGTAGGCGTTGCCGGTCGTGCCGTAGAGCTTGGCCGACTGCGTGTTGAAGTCGTGGATGAAGCCGCCCTTGGAGGTGACCAGCAGAATGATTCCCGTCACGACGAGCCCGAAGACGCCGCCGTAGAAGCAGAACTTCTGGATACGCCCGTAGGTGCGGATGCCGAGCGCGATGAACAGAGAGGCCAGCAGCGCGGTGATCACCGACGCCACGAACACGCCCGTGTGCCCGCCCCAGAACGTGACGCCGCCGCTCCATCCGACGATCGCCGACAGCGGGCCCAGCACCTCGACGTTGAGGATGTTGGCGTAGATCGGGACCCAGTACCAGAGGATGAACCACCAGCCTGCGACCGCGAGCACGAAGCCGATGCCGCCGCCGAGAATGCGGCTCATCCAGACGTAGTCACCGCCGGCGCGCGGCATCACCGAGATCAGTGATGCGTACGTGATGGCCTGGAAGATCAGCCACGCGCCCGAGATGACCACGGCCCATAGCAACCCGCCATTGGGAACGAACGGCGCGTACGTGAAGATGTACCAGCCCAGCGTGACCAGGTTGATCGCGAATGTCGCGTAGACGAACGCATCGCGGACCGACCAACCGCGCACGAGGCCGGTGGCCTTGCGTACGAATACGGCCTGCTCCTCGAACGCCCCGCCACCTGCGGTTGTTGCACTCATAGCCTGGCCCTCGCTCCTGTCGACATGCTGTTCTCCTCTCGAGCTGAGCCCGTGCTCAGCAACAACGATTGACTTCGAGCGGTTCTCAGCCGCTCGTCAGCACGAACTTCTTGACCTGCTTACCGTCCTCGATGTCGATCACGGCCCCCAGCAGCTGGCCCTGTTCATACGAGCTGCCCGGGTTCACGCACAGCGTCTTGCCGAGCCGCTTTGTCCCGCGCGACTCGTGGATGTGGCCATGGACCGACAGCGCCGGCTCGAACCGCTCGATCGCCTCTCTGACCGCTGTCGAACCGACCGGCACGACCGCATGACCGGCGTCCTTGAGGTCCATGTCCGCGGTCAGCTCGGGCGCGTCGTCCAGCCCGGTCCCGTACGGCGGACAGTGGAGGCTGAAGATCGTGCGCTCGGGCGGGTTGGTGACCTGATCCACCATCTTGGCGATGCGCTCCGCGAGCTGCGGTTCGTCCTCCTCGCGATAGGTGTCCCATGGTGTGCGGTTGGCCCAGCCGCTGGCGATCATCTGGTAGCCACCGAACTCGACCACACGACCCTCGCCGAGCTCCACGGTCTCTGCCTCCAGGATCACGTCGTCGACCTCAAGCTGGTCGTCGTTGCCCGGACACACGAAGCAGCGGATGCCGGTACCCGCCAGCCTCTCGTCCGCAAGCGTCATCCAGTCCCGGACCGTTCCGAGCATGTGCTGATCGAACAGGGCATGCCAGCGGGCCTCGTCATTGCTGAGTTCGGCCAGCTCGTCGGGGTCGGTGCGGAACGGGTAGTAGCCACGACGCTTGACGGCCTGTTCGAAGGCTGCGACCTGCTCCTCGCCGACCAGCGTCTCGCGGTTCTCGAGCAGCGTTGAATGCCATCTGTCGCCGCCGTCGGAGATGATCGGCACCAGTGCCTTGCCGGTCATGTCGCCGCCGAGGATGATCACGTCGGCCTTGTAGTGCTTGCCGGAGTTCAGGAACTTCCGCCAGCAGGTCTCCGAACCATGCACATCGGTCGCGAAGAAGATCCTCACTACTCCACCTCCTCGGGCAGGTCATACCAGCGTTTCTTGTCCCCGACCTTCGCCCGCAGCCTCCAGGCGCGGCCCTTCGGCTCGGCTTCGATGCGGTCGAGCATCTCCTGGAGGCGCTCGCGGACGCGTGCCTGTTCAGGCTCGCCGATCGCGTAGTTGTCCACGTGCACCGCCGTCTTGGCGAGATTGGCGGAGATCGTCCGCCAGAGACCCCAGTCTGCGGCGCACAGTCGGGCGATCCGCTGCCCGTTGACCGCCTCGTCGTCGTGGTCGGCGACCTCGTGCCCGTGGAGCAGCAGCACCGTGTCGCGGATGTCCTTCTCGTTGAGCTCGATTATCTGCAGCTTGGTCAGCAGCAGCTCTGCCAGCGGCACGGTGTCGCTGCCGGCAGTCAGTCGGTCTGAGAACGAGATCTCGTGGCACATACGGAACGAGCCGACGAACACATCGATCTGGCGGCCGTTGCCGGTGTCGTGGAACAGCATGCGCTCCTTGCTGTTCATCGCGTTGAAGATCACGTGCGGCTCGTAACCGGCCGTGGTCAGCAGCTTGGCTGCGACGCCGCTGCCACCCTTGGGCACCGCGAAGTCGAGGTCCTTGTACTCACGGTCGAGTGCATCGGGGACGTCTGTCGCATGCAGGCGCACCGCGACGCCGCCGAGCAGCGCAAACATGGCGTTCTGTTCGCGAGCCAACGCGAGCAGGCGCTCTCCCTCCTGGACGATGTCGGGGAGGATCGCGCTCATCCGCTACTCGGCGCGGGCCTTCATGAGACCGCACCTCTTACCCTTCATCAGCGTTGGCGGACGTCCGATAAGCACCTGTTATTAGACTTATATATCACCGGCCCCAGCCAGGTCAACAACGAGGGAGTCATGGCTGCTGACAGCTTGAGCACGCGCCTGTTCATCGGCGGGGAGTGGAGTGCGGCGGAGTCCGGAGCGACGTTCGCCGCGATCAGCCCAGCGACCGGCGAGCACCTCGGTGAGGTCTCCGAGGGAGACCGCGCCGACGCCCGCGCGGCGGTGGCCGCGGCCGCGGCCGCGTTCAGAGGCTGGGAGTCTGAGACGGCTTTTGCCCGCGGACGCATGCTCCACCGCGTCGCGGAGGTCTGCGCCGGCCGCCGTGACGAGCTCGCCCGGGCCGCGACGCTTGACCAGGGCAAACCTCTGGCCGAGTCCTATGACGAGGTTGACGAGCTGATCGTGATGTGGCGCGCAGCCGCCGAGGACGGCATCCGCATCGAGGGCACGATCCCCCAGAGCTCGTCTCCTGGCAAGCGTGTCCTCGTGTTGCGCCGCCCGGTTGGTCCGGTGGCCGTCGTGACCCCGTGGAACTGGCCGTACACGATGCCGGCCGAGATCGTGGCGCCCGCGCTGGCCGCCGGCAACACCGTGGTGTGGACGCCGGCGCCCAGTACCGCTCACTGTTCGGGCGTGCTGGCGCAGTGCATCGCCGAGGCCGATCTGCCACCCGGCGTTTTCAACTTCGTGACCGGCCCCGGGGCGGTCGTCGGTGATGAGATCGTCGCGCATCCGCAGGTGGTGGCCGTCGGCTTCATCGGCTCGACGGCGACGGGCCTCCAGATCGCCCAGCGTGCTGCCGGCAAGCGACTGCTGCTGGAGATGGGCGGCAACGGTCCACTGGTGGTGCTGGAGGACGCTGACCTCGAGGCGGCGGCCGATGCGGCGGTGGTCGGCTGTTTCCTCTGCGCCGGTCAGAGCTGCACGGCCGGCGAGCGGATCCTCGTCCACTCACAGGTGCGCGAGGAGTTCGTGTCACTGCTGGCGGAGCGCACCGCCGCGCAGGCCCAGCTCGGCGATCCGCTGATGGCACAGACGACACTCGGGCCGCTGAACAACGAGGGTGTCGCGGCGAAGATGGACGCCCACGTGCAGGACGCCCTAGCGCGGGGTGCGAGGGCGGTCGCCGGCGGCCGACGGGCCGCCGGCTTCCCGACGGATCTGTACTGGCCCGCGACCGTGCTCGACGGCGTGCCCGCCGATGCCCTGGTGGCAACCGAGGAGACGTTCGGGCCGGTCGCGCCGGTGATCGGTATCAACTCGCTCGAGCAGGCGATCGAGCTCACCAACGCCTCGCCGTATGGTCTGCTGGCGGCGATCTTCACGGCGGACCTGTCGCGGGGCCTGAGGTTCGCCGACGAGGCGCGCACCGGTCTGGTGAACATCAACGAGACGACCAACTACTGGGAGAACCACCTGCCGTTCGGCGGCCGGGCCGGCACTCTCAGCGGCGTCGGCCGGGTCGGCGGTCGGTACCCGTTCGATGCCCTGACCGACCTGCAGACCGTCGTGATCGGCTGAGTCCCGGTGTTGGGCCCTCGGGTTCAAGCGCGGTAGAACGGCACGTCATCGAGCGGTGCCAGCGGCGTGTCGCCGCGGATCAGGTCGGCCGCCTTCTCGGCGAGCATCACGACCGGCGCGTAGATGTTGCCGTTGGTGACGTAGGGCATCGAGGAGGCATCGACCACGCGCAGCCCCTCAACCCCGTGGACCTTCATCGTCGCCGGATCGAGCACATCGCCGGGACCGGTGCCCATCCTGCATGTGCAGGAGGGGTGCAGTGCCGTCTCGGCGTCGCGCGCCACCCAGTCGAGGATCTGCTCGTCAGTCTGGACCTGCGGGCCCGGTGAGAGCTCGCCGTCGTTGAACGGGTCGAAGGCGGGTTGGGTGAGGATCCGGCGGGCGGCGCTGATCGCCTCGAGCCACTCGCGGCGGTCCTGCTCGGTCGACAGGTAGTTGAAGCGCAGCGCCGGGTGCCGGTGCGGATCCGTGGAGACGATCTTCACAGACCCGCGAGCGTCCGAGTACATCGGCCCGACGTGAACCTGGTAGCCGTGTCCCTGCGGCGCAGTGCCGTCGTAGCGGATCGCCAGCGGCAGGAAATGGAACATCAGGTTCGGGTAGGCGACGTGATCATCGCCGCGCACGAAGCCGCCCGCCTCGAAGTGGTTGGTCGCGCCGGGGCCGGTGCGCCGCAGCAGCCATTCGAGCCCGACCTTGGGCCGGTTGCGCCACTTCATCGCCGGCGCGACCGAAACCGGTTGCTTGGAGGCATATTGCACGTAGACCTCGAGATGGTCCTGGAGGTTCTCGCCGACTCCGGGCACATCGGCCACGACCCCTACCCCGAGCGCCTCCAGGTCGCGGGAGTTGCCGACGCCGGAGAGCTGCAGCAGCTGCGGCGAGTTGATCGCACCGCCGCACAGCGTCACCTGATCGGCGGCGATCGTGCGGCGCCCGCCGCCGCGTTCGAGGAGTTCGACTCCGGTTGCGCGATTGCCGTCGAACAGCACCCGCGAGACGAACGCCCGGCAGCGTAGGTCGAGGTTCGGGCGCGACATCGCCGGATGCAGGTAGGCGCGCGCGGAGCTGAGGCGGCGTCCGCGATAGATCGTCCGGTCGAAGGCGGCGAAGCCCTCCTGGCGGTAGCCGTTGACGTCGCTGGTGAGTTCGTACCCGGCCTGCTGGACGGCGTCGAAGAAGGCGTGGAACAGCGGGTTGGTGGCGGGGCCACGTTCGAGCTTGAGTGGCCCGTCGCCGCCGCGCCACTGATCGGCGCCCGCCAGGCAGGTCTCCATGCGCTTGAAGTACGGCAGGCAGTGGGCGTAATCCCATTGCTCGAGCCCAGGGTCGGCGGCCCAGCGCTCGTAGTCCAGGGCGTTGCCCCGCTGAAAGATCATGCCGTTGATCGAGCTGGAACCGCCCAGGACCTTCCCGCGGGCGTGGTAGATCCGTCGCCCGTGCATCTGCGGCTCCGGTTCGGACTCGTACTTCCAGTCGTAGAAGCGGTTGCCGATCGGGAAGGAGAGCGCTGCCGGCATGTGGATATACACATCCCAGAGGTAGTCGGGCCGGCCGGCTTCGAGCACCAGCACGCGAGTCGACGGATCCTCCGACAGTCGCGCGCCGAGCACGCAACCGGCCGCTCCTCCGCCGACGATCAGATGGTCGTAACGGGCCGCGAGCTCGCCGCTCACAACACGCTCCGGATCTCGTCCTCAAAGGTGGAGACGTGGCCGGTGACGATCTTCCGGGCGCGCTCGGGGTCGCGGTCTGCGATCGCCTCGAGCAGCGCCTCGTGCTCGTATACGCGCTGGAACAGGTGCGGCAGCCGGTCGATCACCAGGTACCAGATCCGCAGCGACAGGTTGAAGTAGCGGTAGAGCGTCTCCTCGAGGAAGGGGTTGTCGCAGGCGCGATAGATGAAGCGATGGACTCGCGCGTCGAGTGCCATCAGCGCCGGCATGTCGTCGCTGCCGCGGCTGTGTCGAAGATCGGCGATCAGCTCGGCCAGCTCCTCGCGGCCGGCGTCGGTCAGTCGCTCGGCGGCGAGCCCGGCCGCATGGGCCTCGAGCACCTCGCGCACGTCGGTGATCTGGGCCAGGTCCTGGATGTTGATCTCGGCTGCGAACGTGCCACGGCGGGGGAAGACCATGACCAGGTTCTCAAGCGCCAGGCGCTTGATCGCCTCGCGGATCGGCGTGCGCCCCATCTCGCAGTTCGCGTCCGAGCTGATCTTCGTCGATCGGCTCGCCGGGCGTGATCTGAGTGTGACGAGCCGATCGCGCAGTTCCTCGTAGGCGCGATCGGCGAGCAGCGCGGACGGCTGGTTCTGCGCCGCCCCAACTGCTGATATATCACTCATGGGTCTGGAGCTTATCCGGACCGTCAATCCCCGAGCTCGGCGCGTCGCCGGATAACGAACTCCTCGAGCTCCGCGCGGATCGCGTCGTCGAGCGCAGGAGCCTCGTAGGACTCGAGCTTCTCGCGCCAGATCTCCGATGCGCGCGCGGTGCCGTCGCGAGCGCCGCTGCGCGTCCAGCGGTCGAAGTTGTCCGTGCTTGAAAGCAGCGGGCGGTAGAAGCACTCGCGGAAGCGCTCGAGCGTGTGGACTGCGCCGAGGAAGTGCCCGCCGGGGCCAACCTCGTTATGGGCGCCGCAGGCGAGCGACGCCTCATCGAACTCGATTGGCGTGAACGCATGGCGCAGCTCCCGCAGCAGCTCGATGTCGACGATGAACTTCTCGTAGCACGAGACGAGTCCGCCCTCCAGCCAGCCGGCCGAGTGCATGACGAAGTTGGCGCCGGCGAGGAACGTTGGCAGGAACGTCATCAGCGACTCATATGCCGCCTGCGCGTCGACCACGGTCGATGAGTTGAGCGCGCCGCCGCCACGCCATGGCAGGCCGAAGTGGCGCGCAATCTGGCCCGGTGCAGAGGACCCCGATGGCCGACTCGGGCGTGCCGAACGTGGGCGAGCCAGACTGCATGTCGGTGTTGGACAGGAACGAGCCGAACACCACCGGGCAGCCCGGGCGAATCAGCTGCGCAAGCGCGATCCCGGCGAGCGCCTCTGCCATCTGCTGCACGAGCGTCGCCGGCAGCGATACCGGCGACATCGCACCCATCAGCAGGAACGGGGTGATCACGACCGGCTGGTCGGCCCTCACGTACTCGAACATCGCCGAGAGCATGCGGTCGTCGTAGCGCAGCGGCGAGTTGACGTTGATCAGGCTGATCGAGGCAGGAGCGCGCTCGATCGACTCGCGCCCGCCGAACAGGATCTCGCCCATGCGGATCGTGTCGGCGGCATTGGGGCCGCTGGTCACCGAGCCCATGTACGGCTTGTCGGACAGCGTCTGCAGCGCGAAGACCATGTCGAGGTGGCGCGAATCGAGCGGTCGGTCCTCCGGCTCGCAGATCGTGCCGCCAGGGCGAGTCGAGCTCATCGAACACCTGCGAGAGCTTGACGAGGTTCTCGAAGTCGGCCATCTTCGCATCGCGGCGAACGTCGCCCTCGCGGATGAAGGGGCAGCCGTAGACCGGGCGCGAAGACCATGTGGTCGCCGCCCACCGACAGCGACTTGGCGGGGTTGCGGGCCTGCAGGTCGAACTCGCTCGGCGCCTTGGCGACCTGCTCGAGGATGAAGTCGGGGTCGAAGCGGACGCGGTTCTCGTCCTCGACGATCTGCCCGGCGGCGCGCAGCAGCTCGACAGCCTCCGGCAGCAGGAACTCGATCCCGAGCTCGCTGACGATCCGCCGCCAGCCGCGGTCGAGCACCGCCATGCGCCTCCTCGCTGAGGATCTCGTAGCGGGGCATCGAGTTGACGAACATGGGTTCGCGGCGTATCCTAACTGCAGTGGAACAGCAGTTTCAAGTCCCGTCGGAAGCGACCGGAACGGCTGCGATCGACCGCGGCGCCGAACTGCTCGTGCGTGTGCTCGAGGCCGAGGAGCCGGTGGCGGTGACCGACCTGGCCAGCGCCGCCGGCCTGCCGAAGAGCACCGCCTCGCGGTTGCTCTCGGCGCTTGAGCGCCGCGGGCTCGTCGAGCAGGACGGCGAGCGTGGCCGCCTGCGTCCCGGGCCGGCGATCCTGCGCGTCGCGGAGCGCGGGATGCTCGAGCGCAACCTCGTCGAGGTCGCGCGGCCGGCACTTGAAGCGCTCGCACAGCTCAGCGGCGAGACGATCAACCTGGCGGTGCCCGGGAGCGCCGGCGTCGAGCACCTGCTGCAGGTCGACGGGCGCCACTTCCTCGGCGTCGGCCAGTGGGTTGGACGCAGCGCGGACTTCCACTGCACAGCCAACGGCAAGGTCTTCCTCGCTTTTGATCGTGTGCTCGCGCCCGCTGGCGCGAGCCGCGTCGTCGCGCACACCTCGGCGACGATCACCGATCCCGAAATACTGCGACTCGAGCTGGCCAGGGTCCGGCGTGATGGCACCGCGACCGCGGTCGACGAGCTCGAGCTGGGGCTGGCGGCGCTCGCGGCGCCGGTGCGTGGCGTCAGCGGCGAGGTCGTGGCGGCGCTCGAGCATCACCGGTCCGACCTTGCGGATGACGGCGGCGCGGATCGAGGAGCTGCGGCCGCAGCTGGTCGAGGAGTCGCACAGGCTGAGCCGAGGGCTCGGGATACATCGAGGAAGGAGAGAACGCGGCATGACCGACGAGGAGATCCTGCAGCTGCTGTATGAGGAGACCCTGACCGGCAACGCCCCGGCGGTGGCCGACGGCGTCAACCAGGGTCTGGAACAGGGGATGGCACCGGAGAAGCTGCTGTTCGATGCGCTGATTCCGTCATTGGAGGAGGTCGGGGCGCGGTTCGAGCGCGGCGATTACTTCGTCCCGGAGATGCTGATCGCGGCGCGCGCGATGCAGGGCGCGCTCGACATCCTGCGGCCGCTGCTGGCCGACACCGATTCGGCGCAGGTCGGCACCTTCCTGATGGGCACCGTCAAGGGTGATGTGCATGACATCGGCAAGAACCTCTGCAACATCATGCTCGAGGGGGCCGGCTTCAAGGTGATCGACCTGGGCGTCAACGTGGCCGCCGGAGACGTTCATCGAACAGATCGAGCAGCACAACCCGGACGTTGTCGGCTTCTCGGCGTTCCTGACGACGACGATGCCGATGTTCAAGGCCAACATCAATGCGCTCGAGAAGGCCGGGATGCGTGACCGCGTGATCGTGATGGTCGGTGGCGCGCCGGTGACCCAGGAGTACGCGGACGCGGTTGGCGCCGATGGCTTCGCCGCCGATGCCTCGACAGCGGTCAGGAAGGCCAAGGAACTGATCGAGCTGCGGCGTGAAAAGGTGCTCGCCTGATGGACACCGTGCTGCGCTCCAGGACCAGGACGGTCACGATCGGCGCCGAGCAGCCGTTCTGCATCATCGGCGAGCGGATCAACCCGACCGGCCGCAAGCGTTTGCGCAGGAGCTTCGTGACGGCGACCTGTCGAGGGCGGAGGCCGACGCGCTGGCGCAGGTGGCCGCGGGCGCGGACATGCTCGACGTCAACGCCGGAATCCCGTTGGTCGATGAGGCTGAGCTGTTGAAGGCGATGCTGCGAACCGTCCAGGGAACCGTCGACGCGCCGATCTGTATCGACTCCTCCGTGATCGAGGCGCTCGAGGCCGGCCTGTCGGTATACGAGGGCCGCGCGCTGGTCAACTCGGTCACCGCTGAGGACGACCGCCTGGAGGTCGTGCTGCCGCTGGTCGCTCGCCACGACGCGGCTGTGATCGGGCTCACCAACGATGAGACCGGGATCCCCGCGACCGCCGAGGAGCGGCTGCGTCCACGCGAAGAAGATCGTCGGCGCCGCCCAGGACCACGGGATCAAGCCCGCCGACGTGGTGATCGACCCGCTGGCGATGCCGGTCGGCGCCGATACCGACACGGTCAGGACGACGCTCCAGGCGATGCGGATGATCCGGGACGAGCTGGGCGTGAACATGTGCGTGGGCGCCTCGAACGTGTCGTTCGGGCTTCCCGAGCGTCACGCGCTGAACGCGACGTTCCTGCCGATGGCGATGGACGCCGGGCTGACCTCGGCGATCATGTCGACGGCCGACGGTCTGCGTGCAGAGCGTCCGCGCTGCGGATCTGCTGCTCGGCCACGACGCGTGGGGTGCGAACTGGATCGCGGCGCACAGGGCGCGCCTGGCGGCGGCACAGGACGGAGGCGCAGGAGGCGGCGGCGTCGTGAGCGGGGCGGCACCGCAACGGGCCGCTCGCCAACGTCCCGCGTTGCGCGAGGTCGAGTCCGAACTGCAGTCCAGCGACGGCGCGGAGCGTGTGCGCCTGCGCTTCCTGCCCGATGGTGCCGAGGTGCGGGTGCCCAGCGGCACGCCGGTGTTCGACGCCGCCAGCTGGAACGGCATCGCGATCGACTCGACCTGTGGCGGCTACGGCACCTGCAAGAAATGCAAGGTGCGGGTCGTCTCCGGCGAGCTACCGGTCGGGGCGATCGACCCACGCGCCTTCACCGAGGAGGAGCTCGACGACGGCTGGCGGCTCGCCTGTCGCGCGGCTGCGCGGAGGACCTGGTCGTGGAGGTCCCGCCGTTGCAGACCAGGCCGAAGGCTGCTCTCGCCGGTGTCGGCCGGCATGTGATCCTGCGGCCCTCGGTGCAGAAGCGGCATGTGACCATGGAGGAGCCGACGCTCGAGGATCAGCGACCCGATCTGAAGCGGATCCTCGACGGGATCGACGACCTCGAGCCCACTGCGCCGCTCGAGGTGCTGCGCACGCTCGGTGGCACGCTGCGATCGTCGGGGTTCGACGTCACCGCCGTGGTCGTCGACGAGGAGCTGATCGACGTCGAACCCGGCGACACCACCGCCCGGCGCTACGCGATCGCCTATCGACCTCGGCACCACGACAGTGGTGGCGACTCTGCTCGATCTCGAGTCCGGCCAGCCGCTCGCGGTTCGGTCGATGCTCAACCGGCAACAGCCCTTCGGCGCCGATGTGATCACGCGGATCTCCGCGACCATGATGGAGCCGGCAGCGCTCGGCAAGCTGCGCGAGCGCGCGCATGAGACCTTTGCGGAGCTGACGGCCGAGGTCTGCGAGGACGCCGGCGTCGAGCCACGCGAGGTCTACGAGATCACCGTATGCGGTAACCAGACGATGACCCAGCTGGCTCTCGGAATCGACCCCGAACCGCTCTCGATGGCGCCGTTCGTCGTCACCACCAACAGCTTTCCCGACGTGCACGCACGCGACTTCGGCGTCGAGGTGCACCCGCGCGCGCACGCGTTCGTGTTCCCGTCGCTGGGCGCCTACGTCGGCGGGGACATCGTCGCCGGGATGCTCGCGACTGGAATGACCCGGGACCAGCGCCTGCGGCTGTTCATAGACGTCGGCACCAACTCGGAGATCGCGCTCGGCTCCAGCGAGCGCGTGCTGGCGACGGCCGCCCCGGCCGGGCCGGCGTTCGAGGCGGCTCAGATCCGGTGCGGCATGCGCGCGGCCGACGGAGCGATCGAGGGCGTCAAGATCGACGGCGACGAGTTGCGCCTGCAGGTGATCGGCGACGTGGCACCGGTGGGCATGTGTGGTTCCGGTCTGGTCGACGTCGTCTCCGAGCTCGTGCACAGTGGTCTGCTCGACCGCTCGGGTCGGTTCATCGACCCGGATGTCGCAGGCGATTCGCATCCGGTGCTGGCAGAACGCTTCGCGACGATCGGCAAGGAGCGGATCTTCATCCTCGAGCACCGCGGCTCGAGTCCAGAGGACTCCGTGTTCATCTCACAGCGCGATGTGCGCGAGCTTCAGTTCGCCAAGGCCTCGATCGCGACCGGTTGGGAGATCCTGCTGCGCGATCTGGGCGTTGAGCCCGGGGAGATCCAGCAGGTGCTGCTGGCGGGCAGCTTCGGCGCCTACCTGACGCCGCTGAGCGCGGTGCGAATCGGTCTGGTGCCGAAGCTCGCGTTGCCGCGGATCGTCTCAGCCGGCAACGTCGCCGGCGAGGGTGCGAAGATCGCCGCGCTTTCCGCGCGCGAGCGGGCTGAGGCCGACGCGATCCTGCGCGAGGTGCAGTACGTGGAGCTGTCGGGGCGCAGCGACTTCAACGATCTGTTCATCGACCAGCTCGCGTTCCCGGGCTGAGCGATGCAGCGCGCGGGTGGGCGTGGCGGTGACGGCGTGCGCTTGGCGGTGATCGCATGCGGAGCGCTTGCGCTCGATGTCCGCTCGATCGCCCGCCGTCGTGGCTGGGAGCTCGAGGTGCATCCGGTGCCGGCGCTGCTGCACAACCGTCCGGAGCGGATCCCGACCGCGTTGCGCGAGGAGATCAGCCGACTGCGTGCCGGATACGACCGCGTTGTGATCGCCTACGGCGACTGCGGCACCTACGGTGGGCTCGACGAGCTGTGCACCGAGCTCGATGTGCAGCGGCTCGAGGGTGAGCACTGCTACGACCTGTTTGCGCGAGACGAAGTGCGCGAGGCGATGAACGAGCAGCCAGGGACCTACTTCCTGACCGACTTTCTGGCGCGGACGTTCGAGCACACGGTCGTGCGTGAGCTCGGCCTCGACCGGCATCCGGGGCTCCGTGAGGAGTATTTCCGCAACTACACGCGCGTGGTCTGGCTCGCTCAGCGGCCCACTGCCGCCAACCGCGCGGCGGCGGAGAGAGCAGCGGATCGGATCGGTCTACCGCTGGAGGTCTGGGTGGTGGGCAACCAGGGGTTGGAGCGTGCTCTGGCAGGGGTCCTGAGCGACAGGGCCTCTGCGCACACCTAAGGCACCACGGTCGCCGGCGCGTGCGCACACAACGCTCGCCAAAGCCTAATAAAGGACTACTTACAAGTCCTTGACAGCTTCGTCACAATTTCATCGCAGCAAAGCCGTATTTTCCGATCGAGGGGCCTGCGGCCGTTCGGCCGGAGGTGTCGAGCAGAGCAACTCAAAGCAAGATCTGAGGAGAACTATGCTTAGTAGGTATCGTCGCTCGGTCGGATCGGTAAAGGTGCGCGTTGGCGCGCCCGCCGTTGCCGCCGCAGCCGTAGCCGCGTGCAGCCTCGGCGTCAGCGCCGCTGCGAACGCGAGCCCCAACTGGTCGATGGTCACGTCGGCCAAGGCCGGAGGCGGCATGGCCGCACTGGTCAAGGCCGCCAAGGCCGAGAAGTCCCTGAACGTGATCGCGCTGCCGCCCACCTGGGCGAACTACGGCGTCGAGATCAGCACGTTCGAGAAGAAGTACGGGATCAAGATCCACAGCTTCAACCCCGATGGCACGAGCGCCCAGGAGATCCAGGCGATCAAGCAGGATAAGGGCCGTAGCTCCGAGCCGGACGCGATCGACGTCGGCGAGGCCTACACGGTCACTCCCGGGTTCGGCTCGTCGTATGTAGCGCCTTACAAGGTTGCGACCTGGAAGAACATTCCGGCGGCCGCCAAGGCCCCGAACGGGGATTGGTACAACGACTACGGTGGAAACATCTCGTTCGGCTGCGACATGACGATCGTCAAGACGTGCCCGACGTCGTGGAAGGCGCTGGAGAGCTCGCAGTACAAGGGTGATGTCACGCTGAACGGCGCGATCGGCGAGGCTGCGGCCGCGACCGACGCCGTGTACGCGGCGGCGCTCAACAACGGTGGGTCGCTGACCAACGTGCAGCCGGGCATCGACTTCTTCAACACGCTGAAGTCCGACGGCAACTTCAACTCGACCGACTGCAACTCGCCGGCCGTGATTGAAGCTCACAGCTGCCCGATCCTGATCAACTGGGATTACCTGAACAGCGCCAAGGCCTACGGCCTGCCGGCCAACATCGCCGCGCATTGGAAGGTCGTCGACCCGAGCGGGACAGGATTCGCCGGTTACTACGTCCAGGCTGTCAGCAAGTACGCGCCGCATCCCGCTGCTGCGCGTCTGTGGGAGGAGTTCCTGTACTCGACCCAGGGCCAGAACATCTGGCTGAAGGGCGGGGCGCGGCCGATCGAGCTGCCGGTGATGCTCAAGGCCGGCACCGCGAACAAGATGGCTGCTGCCGCACTGCCGAAGGTGACTGGCAAGGTGGCGCTTCCGACCGTTCCTGAGTCCACCAAGGCCACCACGGCGATCGCCGCGGCCTTCCCGGCTTGAGCACCGGCTCTGAAGCAATTGCAGTAAGCAACGGTCCCGCGGCGCGCAAGCGCCGCGGGACCGGTCGTTCACATGCGGGGAACGGTGTCGCCTGGCTCGGGATGCTGCCGTTCACGCTCTATGTCCTGATCTTCCTTGGGCTGCCGCTCTACGAGGTGATCCACGGAGCGATCACCTCCGATGCCGGCCAACTCACCTGGCAGAACTTCAAAACCATCTTCAGCGGGTCGCAGTACTGGATCCCGCTCAAGAACAGCCTGATCCTGTCGGCGTGGACGGCTCTTCTCGGAGCCTTCTTCGGGACCTGGCTCGCGGCCGCTGTCGTCGCCGGTAAGCCCGGTGGCATGCTGCGCCGTGTCACCTCGAGCGCGTCCGGAGTGTTGGCCTACTTCGCCGGCGTGCCGCTCGCGTTCGCGTTCATCGCCACGCTCGGCCGTGAGGGCGTCGTCACCAACTTTCTGAACCACCTGGGCGTCGATCTTTACGCCCACGGTTTCAACATCTCCTCGCTGTTCGGAGTCGGACTCGTGTACGTGTACTTCCAGGTGCCGATGATGGTGATCCTGATCACGCCGGCGCTCGAGGGTCTCCGACCGCAGTGGCGCGAGGCGGCTGAGAGCCTCGGCGCCTCCCACCTGTCCTACATGCGCCATGTCGCCGTCCCGGTGCTGACGCCGGCGCTGATCGGCTCGCTGCTGATCTTGTTCGGCAACGCATTCTCCGCCTACGCCACAGCGCTGGCGCTCGTTGGTGCGGCCATCCCGCTTGTGCCCGCTTCGATCAACGAGGCCATCAACGGGAACGTGCTCGTCAACCAGGACCGGATCGCGCTGGCGCTCGGAGTCGAGATGATCCTGATCGTCCTGATCATCATGATCGCCTACTGGTTCGTCCAGCGCCGCGCTCGCAGGTGGCTGCAATGAGCGCAGTCTCTCCTGGCGGTCCGGGCGGCATCGGCGCCGGGGATCTGCTCAACGAGATCGGAGAAGGCCCCGACGCTCCGCAGCCGCTCGCCCGGCGCCGACGTGACCGGCCGCGCATCTGGCGGGTGGTGATCATGATCGTGGCTTTGATCTTCTTCGTCGGTCCGATCCTTGCCTCGATCAAGTACAGCCTGCTGCAGCAGAACGGCCACTACGGCTTCAACAACTACTCGCAGATCGTCAGCAACGGGGAACTGCGCGACTCGCTCTTCACCTCGCTCGAGATCGCGGGGATCGCCGCAGTCGTGGTCGTCGGCCTGATGCTTCCGACCGTCGTACTGGTGCGGTTGCGGCTGCCACAGCTGACACTGCTGCTCGAGGGCGTAACGATCCTGCCGCTGGTCGTGCCCCCGATCGTGATCGCCGCCGGGCTCGCGCAGATGCAGGGCAGCGCACCGTCCTGGATGGTGTCGCTCTGGTTCAACCACCCGCTGACCGGTCTCACCCCCATCTACGTGATCCTCGCGATGCCGTTCACGTATCGGGCGATCGACACGGGTGTGCGCGCAATTGACCTGCGCACGCTGGTCGATGCCTCGCGCAGCCTCGGCGCCTCCTGGTTCTCGACGCTCGCGCGGGTGATCCTGCCCAACGTCGAGACGGCCGTGCTCGGAGCGATCTTCCTGACAGTGGCGCTGTGCCTCGGCGAGGTTGTGATCGCCACGATCCTGCTGTACGTGACGCTCCCGGTTCAGCTGGTGCAATTCGGTGCGTCGAATCCGGGCGTGTCGGTCGCGCTCTCGGTGATCAGCCTGCTGTTCGTGTTCCTGCTCCTGTTTCTGCTCTCATTCCTCGCCGGCCGTAGGCGGGGCTCCAACTCGGTCCGGGTGATCTGATGATTCGTTTTGAAGGTGTCCAACGCCACTACGGTGACGTGGCAGCCCTCGCCGGCCTCGACCTCGAGATCCAGGACGGAGAGCTGATTGCGCTGCTCGGTCCCTCCGGCTGCGGCAAGACCACGGCGCTACGCATTCTCGGTGGCTTCGATTACCCGACGGCCGGACGCGTTCTGGTCGACGGCGAGGACGTGACCCAAATCCCGCCGAACAAGCGCGACATGGGCATGGTCTTCCAGGCTTACAGCCTGTTCCCGAACATGGATGCGCGTAACAACGTCGCCTTCGGGCTGCGAATGCGCCATCAGGACAAGGCCACCCGGCTCAGGCGGGCCGACGAGGTGCTGGAGCTGGTCGGCCTGACGCAGGCGGCCGACCGCTACGCGCATCAGCTGTCAGGCGGCCAGCAACAGCGCGTCGCAATCGCGCGCGCCCTGGCGATCGAGCCTAAGGTGCTGTTGCTCGACGAGCCGCTTTCAGCGCTTGACGCGCGCGTGCGCACGCAGCTTCGCGTTGAGATCCGCAACCTTCAGCAGAGACTTGGGATCACAACGCTGTTCGTGACGCATGACCAGTCCGAGGCGCTGTCGATTGCCGACCGCGTCGGCGTGATGCAGTCGGGCAGGCTCGAGCAGCTCGACACCCCTGAAAACGTGTATCGGCATCCGGCGACGGCGTTCGCGGCCGAGTTCGTCGGCGCCATGAACCGTCTGCCCGGACGCCTCGGCGATAACGGGGATGTGTTGGTTCTGAACCAGCGCCTGAAGGCGATGAACGTTCAGGACCGCCAGCCAGGTGCGGCGGTTGAGGCGATGCTGCGTCCTGAGGCGCTTGCCATCACGCCCGACGCGGCGGGAGCCGGCGAGGTGACGGCGCGTAGCTTCCTCGGGGCCTCGGTGCGGCTGGAGGTCACACTCGATGGCGGTCAGAAGGTGTTGGTCGAATCATCCAGCCAGGAGGCACCCGTCGAGGTCGGAGACCGCGTCGGCCTGCGCATCGTCGCTGAGTCTGCAGCGGTGTCCGATCCGGGTTCGGCGCCTGCACCCGAGGTGCTCTCGGAGGAGCCTGTCTAGCGGCTCCCGCTCAGCGTAGACTGAGCGGTTCTGTCCGCTCCCTCTGACACCCGGTCACTAATTCAAACGGCGATCAGTCGATTCCTCGCGGAGGTGCCCGGGCTCGCTCCACTGAAGATCATCGCCGGGCTGGAGCTCCACGGACGGGGCGACGTGCAGCTCTATCGCATAGAGATGCCCGGCCCGAGCGTGACCAAAGCGCTCCCGACCGATGCCAAGGTCACTCTCGAGATCCGCCGCGAGCGCTTCAACGAACTTGCCACCAAGGGCCACCTCGCCGACTGGCGTCAGGCCTTCGAACGCGGCGAGGCACGCGCGACTGGAATCGACCAGTATCTGAAGCTGATAATCCGGGTTGTGGAGGCCCAGGAGGAGCGCTCCCGCACGCGCCGCGCGCGGCACGTCTGAGATCCAGAGCGAGTGATTGCTGCTCGGGCTGGGGTAATCGGGGTAAGGAGGCGGTGGCATGATCTTCTCGCAGTGGGAACTGCTCTGGCGGCTTGGACTGGCGTTGCTGCTCTCGACGATCATCGGGCTGGAGCGCGAGGTTCGTCAGAAGAATGCGGGCATGCGCACCTACGCGCTTGTCGGGACCGGTGCAGCGCTGATCATGCTGGTCAGCACCTATGGCTTTGCCGACGTGCTTCAGCGGCAGGTGGTCGTGCTCGACCCTTCGCGGATGGCCGCGCAGGTCGTGTCTGGGATCGGATTCATCGGTGGTGGCCTGATATTTGTGCAACGCAACAGCGTTCGCGGGCTCACGACGGCAGCAGGCGTCTGGTCGACCGCCGGAATTGGACTCGCCGCCGGTGGAGGGCTGACCGTGATCGCGACGGCCGGAACGGTCGCCTACCTGCTGGTGTCGGTGGGGTACCCGTATGTGACCCGGCGACTGCCTGCAGTGCGCCAGGTCTCGCCGCTGCGGGTGACATACCAGGACGGAGCCGGCGTTCTGCGTCGCTTGATCGCGGAATGCTCAGCTCATGGCTTCGCGATCGCCGATCTGGAGGTGGAGCGTGAGGGAAGCCGGGCGGGAGCGCGTACGGTCACCGTCAGATTGGGCCTGCTCGGCCGCGGGCCGATGGCGCCGTTCGCGGCAGAGTTGGAGGGACTCGATGGCGTCGTCAACGTACGAGCTGGTGACACGAATTTGACCAGCGATCCTTGACGAGATGCCGAGCATCGTGGGAAGGCACATCCTCTAGTGGAGGGGGTCACACATGTTGCAGAAGTGTGACGTTTGTGACAGATCTGTGTCATCCGGTCGCCAGCGACGCGGTTCTGTCACACATTCGGCAGAAACGTCACACTTCTGCAACATGTGTGGAGGTACCAAATAGACAGGGGGTGACTCGGATCGTCAGGCAGTCGGCCCGATGCGCTCTGTGAGCGCCTCGGCCGCGATCAGCTGTTCATCGACGAGCTTGAGCCCGGCGTCCCAGAACCCGGGATCGGAGAGATCGATGCCGACGATCTCACCCAGCTGCTCGGGTGTGCGCGACCCGCCCGACGCCAGCATCTCGAGGTAGTCCGGCACGAGTGCCTCACCGACCTCGCGGTACCGCCCGTAGACGGAGAGCGCCAGCAGCTGCCCGTAGGCATAGGCGTAGACGTAGCCAGGTGTGTTGATGAAGTGCGGCACGTATGACCACCAGTGGTGGTAGCCCTCCGTGATCTCGACCGCGTCACCGAGCATCTCGGTCTGGCTCTCAACCCATGCAGCCGCGATGTCATCGACCGACAGCTCGCCCTGATCGCGGCGTCGGGTGTGCACCAGGTGCTCGAAGCGGTTCATTGCCATCTGCCGGAACACGGTCGCGACGGCGTCGTCGATCCGGCCGGACAGCAGCTCGAGCCGCTGGCGATCGTCGCCCGCCTCCGACAACAGCCGCTCGAACACGAGCGTCTCGCCGAACACAGACGCCGTCTCGGCGACGGTCAGCGGCGTGCTCTGGTGGAAGATGCCCTGCCTGGCGGCGAGCGCACCGTGAAGGCCGTGTCCGAGCTCGTGCGCGATCGTCATCACGTCGCGGCGGCGGGCGGTGTAGTTGAGCATCACGTACGGGTGAACACCGGAGACGGTCGCGCAGAAGGCCCCACCACGCTTGTTGTCGCGGACCGGCGCATCGATCCAGCCCTCGTCGAAGAAGCGGCGGGTGATCGCGCCGGCCTCAGGCGAGAAGGCGGTGTAGGTGTCCACGACGAGCTCTCGCGCCTGCGCGTAGGAGTACAGCGGTTCCGAGGTGGCGACGGTGGCACTGCGGTCGTAGTCACGCAACCGCTCGACGCCGAGCAGGCGGGCCTTGAGCCGGTACCAGCGTTGGGGGATGTCATAGCGGGCACGGACCGCGTGGATCAGGGCGAGCACAGACTCGTCAGAGGCCTCGTTGGCGAGGTTGCGGGCCGCGAGCCAGTGCGGGTACCTGCGCAGGCGGTCGTCGACGGATTTGTCGTAGACGAGCGTGTTGTAGATGAACGCGCGGGTGCGCAGGCCAGGCTCGAGCGCCGCCGTGACGGCCTCCGCGGTCTGGCGGCGCGTCTCCGCGTCCGGGCTCAGGAGCGCGCTCATCGCGAGGTCCAGCGGCTTCTGTTCACCGTCGACATCGACCCTGATGGCGGAGACCTGCTCGCCGAACAGGCGCGTCCAGGCGGAGCCCGAGGTGATGCCCTTCTCGGCCATCACCTTCTCCTCGGGCTCGCTCAGCAGATGCGGGCGGTAGCGCCTGGCGCTGTGCAGGTGATGGGCACAGAACTCCAGGTCGGCGCCGCCATCAAGCAGCGCATCTGCCTGCTCGTCCTCGAGCGCCGCCCACTCGAGCTCGAAGAACAACAACTGGGTCTCGAGCACGGTCCCGCGCTCCTGCACCTTCTGCAGCAGCGCTCCGCGCGCGGGGTCAGCGGTGTCGGTCGTGAACTCGAGCATCGCGAAGCTGGCCGCGCGGTCGACGAGTTCCAGGATCGCGGCGAGCTCGAGCATCGCCGCGCGCAATCCGGCCGGGTCGAGCTCAGCGACCCTGCCCGTGTGTGCCTGCGCGAATCTGCTGCCGCGCTCGATCGCCTCATCGAGCATGCGCTCGACGCCGGCGTCGCCCTCGCCGTCGACGATCGGGCCGAGGTCCCAGGCGCTCTCGAGGAGTTCTGGGTCTGTTTGCAGTTCGGCGGCGGTCGGCATTCGCGGCGAGGTTACTGGAGCGGATGCAGTTCGAGCCGCCGGTTGCCGCCGACCGCGACGGCGACGCGCCCGCCGAGCAGCGACTCGAGGTCGGAGCCGACCAGTTCGCGGCGCCATCCGCCGAGCGTGCGGACGTCGGGCTCCGGGGCCGACTGGCGAGCGGCAGCGATGATCTGCTCGAGGTCGCTGCGCGAGGCGAGCAGCTCGTAAGCGAGTCCGGCCTCCATCGCGCGGGCGCGCAGGAGCGCCTCGGCCAGTGCGATCAGTGGCGAATCGCTCGAGTCCGAGTGGCCGCGGCGAACCTCGCGCGGGATCGGGGGATCGGCGAGGCCGGCACTGATCGCCCGCAGCAGTTCGTCTCCGCGCCGCTTGATGACGGACGGATGGATGCCGCGGATCTGCGCGAGCGCCCCGAGCTGGCGCGGGTGGCGCTTGGCGAGCTCCAGCAGCGGCGGATCCTGCAGCACCTGACCCACCGGGCGGTCCTCATTCGAGGCGGTGCGCTCTCGCCAGGCGGCCAGACGTCTGGCGACGGCTCGCGCCTGCGGGTCGAGCTGTCCCACACGAGGCAGGCGCTCCCAGACCGTGTCGGGATCCCGCTCGTCGCTGGCGCCCTCGAGCCGCCGGCACTCCTCGACGGCCCACTGCATGCGCCCGCTCTCGCGGAGTCGGCGCTGAAGCTCGTCGGCGAGCTGCAGCAGGTGTGCCACGTCCTCCGCCGCATAGCTCAGCTGCTCGGTTGTCAGTGGGCGGGCATCCCAGCGCGTGTAGGAGGCCGTCTTGCCGACGCGCAGGCTGAGCACCGATCCGATCAGGTTGCCATAGCCCGCCTGAGCGCTCTCGCCGACGAAGCCGGCGGCGATCTGCGTGTCGAAGACGTTGTTGAGCTCCGTGTGCCAGGCACGGCGCAGGATCGCGACATCCTGGCGGCCGGCGTGCAGCACGACCTCGACCGCTGAATCCGCCAGCAGCTGCGCGAGCGGCGATACGTCGACGGTCTCGTCCAGCCCGTCGATCAGGATCGTCCGGATCCCCGTTGGTTCGTCCGGGTCCTCAACGGCCACCTGCGTCAGACACAGGAGCGCGCGGTAGCGCCCCTCCGACATGAACTCGGTGTCGATCCCGAGGCGGCCGCTGGCACGAGCGAGCGCGGCGGATTGAGCGACCTGCGCAGTGTCGGATAGCGAGGTTTTGGCGGCGGCTGACATCCCCTGACCAGGGACGGTATCGGCAGCGAGCAGCGGACGCGTGGGTTCCGGGGGTTCGGCCAGCGGGCCGGCCCCCGGAATGGGGGGCTCGGAAGACCTAGCCACTTGGTAGGATTTAGCTCTGATGATCTTCTCCTCAAAAGCTGAGTACGGCGTGCGGCTGATGGTCGAGCTCGGGCGGCAGGCGCCGGAGCAGCCGACCAGCCTCAAGGTGATCGCCGACGCGGAGGGCCTGCCACTCGCCTACTTGGAGCAGGTGGTGGCGCGGTTGCGCAAGGCCGATCTGGTGATGAGCGCGCGTGGAGCACACGGTGGATACTGGCTCGCGCGGGACCCGGCGGAGATCACGATGTATGACGTGGTCGGGGCGCTCGAGGGCCCGATCGCGCCGATGGAGTGCTTCGTGCACGACCAGATCGAGCGCATCGTGTGCTCGCACCCGCCGCAGCAGGAGGGCGCCGGGCCGTGCCCCACCAAGCTGCTGTGGACGCGCGTGCAGGGCGGGATCATCCGCTCGCTGCAGACGACGACGCTCGCGGAGCTGGTCGAGTTCTCGCGGCGCGGTGAGCCGGTGCCGGTCGGCGCCGCATAGACGATTTCAACAACGAAACCTGAGAGTCAGATGCCAGACCTAGAGATCAGAAACCTCCACGTCCGCGCAGGTGAGAAGGAGATCCTGCGCGGCCTCGACCTGGCCGTCGGCGGCGGCGAGATTCACGCCCTGATGGGTCCCAACGGATCCGGCAAGTCGACGCTCGCCAACGTGATCATGGGCCATCCGAACCTGGAGGTGACGGAGGGCGAGATCATCTGGGGTGGCGAGGACATCACGGAGGCCGATACCGACGAGCGCGCCCGGATGGGCCTGTTCATGGCCTTCCAGTACCCGGTTGCGGTGCCCGGCGTTACCGTCACCAAGTACCTGCGGACCGTGCTGAACGCGCACCGCGCCGCCAACGGCGAGGAGCCGATTTCGCTGCGTGAATTCCGTGAGACGGTCCAGGCCGGCGATGGAACTGACCTCCGTGCCTGAGGAGTTCACGCGCCGCTACCTGAACGATGGTTTCTCCGGTGGCGAGAAGAAGAAGCTCGAGATCCTTCAGCTGGCGATCCAGAAGCCCTCGCTGGCGATCCTGGACGAGACCGACTCGGGACTCGACATCGACGCGCTGCGGATCGTGGCGGAGGGTGTCAACACGGTCGCCGGTCAGCAGGGCTCCGACCTCGGCGTGCTGATCATCACCCACTACCAGCGGATCCTGCACCTCGTGAAGCCCAGCCACGTGCACGTCCTTTACCGGGGCCGGATCGTCAAGCGAGGGCGGCCCCGAGCTGGTCGACGAGCTGGAGGCCAAGGGCTATGGCTGGATCACCGATCCGATCGACGCCGAGGCAGACGCCGCCGCTGTCTGATGGCCACGAGCACCGCGCACATCCGTGATCTGACCGCCGCCGGCGACGGGCGCCTTCCCGACCTGACCGCTGAATTCCCGGTCCTGCGCCGGGAGGTCGACGGCCAGCCGCTCACCTATCTGGATTCGGCGGCGACCTCGCAGACGCCGCAGCGTCGTGATCGACGCGATGGTCGACTACTACACGAATCACCGGGCGTCGGTGCACCGCGGCGTCTATCCGCTGATCATCGAGGCGACCGACCTCTACGAGGGTGCGCGCGAGCGGATCGCGAGCTGGCTCGGCTCGACGCCGAGGAGACGATCTTCACCTCCAACGCGACCGCCTCGATCAACCTCGTGTCGCACTCGTGGGGGCGCGCGAACCTTGGCGCCGGAGACGTCGTGCTCGTCACGGAGATGGAGCACCACTCCGATGTCGTGCCGTGGCAGCTGATCTGCGCCGAGCGCGGTGCCCGAGCTCGAGTACATCCCCGTGCTGGAAGACGGCACGCTCGATCTGGACGGCTACGACCGCCTGCTCGCGCAGGGCACCGAAGCTCGTCTGCATCGCGCACATCTCAAACGTTCTCGGGACGATCAACCCGGTCGCCGAGATCACTCGGCGTGCGCACGCGGCCGGCGCGCTGGTCGTGGTCGACGGCACCCAGGCGGTCCCGCAGATCCCCGTCAGCCTGCCTGAGATCGACGCCGACTTCTACGCCTGGACCGGCCACAAGGCATACGGGCCGACCGGCATCGGCGTGCTGCACGGCCGCCGCGAGCTGCTCGAGGAGATGCCGCCGTTCATCAGCGGCGGGCACATGATCAGGCAGGTCTTCGAGGCGAGCTCGACCTGGACCGAGCTGCCCGGCAAGTTCGAGGCCGGCACCTCCCAGATCGCCGAGGCGATCGGCCTCGGCGCCGCCGTCGACTTCATCCAGGAGCTCGGGATCGACGCGATCCGCGCCCACGAGCTGGCGCTGACCGCCGAGCTGCTGGAGCGCCTGCGGCGAGGTCCCCGGGCTCACGATCCACGGCCCGCTCGACGCCGCTGACCGCGGCGCGCTGGTGTCGTTCGCGATCGAGGGCGCGCACCCGCACGACATCGGCGAGATCCTCGGCCGCGAGGGCGTCTGCGTGCGCACCGGCCATCACTGCGCGCAGCCGCTGATGCGCCGCCTCAACATCGGCTCGACGACGCGGGCGTCGTTCGCCGTGCACAACAGCTCCGCCGACATCGATCGCCTGATCGCCGGCCTCGACACCGTCCGCCGGACGCTGCAGCTGTAGGGCAAGACGGAGACCACCATGGACGACCAGCTCTACCGCGAGTACATCCTCGAGCACTACAAGCACCCGCATAACCACGGGTCGCTCGAGCACGCTGACATGGAGGCGCACGACCTCAACCCGCTGTGCGGCGACGAGCTCACCTTCCAGCTCGCGCTCGACGACGACGGCAAGGTCAGCGAGGTCGCCTTCGACGGCCACGGCTGCGCGATCTCG
The DNA here is from genome assembly GCA_963785385.1 of uncultured Conexibacteraceae bacterium. Lineage (GTDB taxonomy): Bacteria > Actinomycetota > Thermoleophilia > Solirubrobacterales > Solirubrobacteraceae > Palsa-465. Next base: position 163,363 of record CAWAVA010000020.1, read on the forward strand.
CAGGCGTCGGCCTCGATGCTCTCCGACGAGATCAAGGGCAAGACCGCCGAGGAGCTGCTGACGCTCGACCGCCAGACCGTGCTCGACCTGCTCGGGATCGACATCTCGGCCACGCGCATGAAGTGCGCGATGCTGTCGCTGAAGGTCGTCAAGGCCGCGGCGCTCGGGCACGAGGTCGATGGGAGGCCGGAGGCCTGAGCGTCGTCGATCGGCGCCTGCATCCGACGATTTGCCCGCTGGAATGAGTTGCCGACGCCGGGCCAGCGAGTGCGCCTGGTCGAGCACGAGCGACATCGAGATCGGCGTGTTCAACTGCGACGGCAGTTCTACGCGATCGAGGACCGCTGCTCCCACGACGACGGGCCGCTGGCCGAGGGCGAGCTCGACAGCAGGCGTGCACGGTCGAGTGCCCGCGCCACGGCGTCGATCTTCGACCTGAAGACGGGCAGGCCGAAGACGCTGCCCGCGTACCAGCCGGTGGACACCTTTCCGGTGATCATCGATAACGACATGATCAAGCTGGAGGTGGACTAGATGGCTACGACAGACCACCGCATCCGCCGACCCGGAGCTGACCGAGAACGAGCAGCTCGCGCAGATCAACTCCGACTACGACGAGCGCTACGGGTTCCACGACGCCGAGAACTACCTGTACAAGGCGCCGAAGGGGATCAACCGGGAGATCGTCGAGAAGATCTCCGAGTTCAAGTCAGAGCCGCAGTGGATGCGCGACTTCCGCCTGAAGGCGCTCGAGTACTTCTTCGACAAGCCGCAGCCGACCTGGGGCTCGCCGATGCTGGCCGAGGTCGACTACGACGACATCCACTACTTCGTGCGCGCCTCCGAGCGCGCCGAGCGCTCCTGGGACGACGTGCCCGAGGACGTCAAGAACACGTTCGACCGCCTCGGCATCCCGGAGGCCGAGCGCAAGTTCCTCTCCGGCGTCGGCGCCCAGTACGAGTCCGAGGTCGTCTACCACCAGATCAACGAGGACCTCGTCAAGCAGGGCGTGATCTTCACGGACATGGACACCGCGCTGCGCGAGCACGAGGACATCGTCAAGGAGTACTTCGCGACGATCATCCCGCCCAACGACAACAAGCTCGCGGCGCTGAACTCCGCGGTCTGGTCGGGCGGCTCGTTCGTCTACGTGCCCGCCGGGCGTCCACGTCGAGATGCCGCTGCAGGCCTACTTCCGGATCAACACCGAGTCGATGGGCCAGTTCGAGCGGACGCTGATCATCGCCGACGAGGGCTCCTACGTTCACTACGTCGAGGGCTGCACCGCCCCGACCTACAGCGCCTCAGTCGCTGCACTCCGCGGTGGTCGAGCTGATCGCCAAGCCCGGCGCGCGGATCCGTTACACGACCGTGCAGAACTGGTCGGCCAACGTCTTCAACCTCGTCACCAAGCGCGCGGTCGCCGAGACCGACGCGACCGTCGAGTGGGTCGACTGCAACCTCGGCTCGAAGCTGACGATGAAGTACCCGAGCGTCTACCTGATGGGCGAGCGCGCCCACGGCGAGATCCTCTCGATCGCGTTCGCCGGCAAGGGCCAGCATCAGGACGCCGGCGGCAAGATCATCCACGCCGCCCCGAACACGACCTCGAACATCTTCGCCAAGTCGATCTCCAAGGACGGCGGGCGCGGCTCCTACCGCGGCCTGCTCGAGATCGCCAAGGGCGCCCACGGCTCCAAGTCGAAGGTCGTCTGCGACGCGCTGCTGCTCGACGAGCATTCGCGCTCGGACACCTACCCGACGATCCGCATCAGCGAGGACGACGTCAACGTCGGCCACGAGGCGACCGTCTCCAAGGTCGGCGAGGACCAGCTCTTCTACCTGATGTCGCACGGCATCCCCGAGGAGGAGGCGTCGAAGCTGATCGTGAACGGCTTCATCGAGCCGATCACCAAGGAGCTGCCGATGGAGTACGCGGTCGAGATGAACCGCCTGATCGAGCTGCAGATGGAGGGTTCCATTGGCTAGCGCCGTGCTGGAGCGCTGCCCCACTGCCTTCAAGGGCCGTCCCGGCTGGGAGTTCACCGACCTCTCGGCGCTCGATCTCGACGCATACGAGCCGCGCCGCGGTGCATGCCGGCTTTGGGCTCGCCAGCACCGGCCTCCGGCTCGCTCTGGGACCTGCCGGACGCCCGAGCTGCCGGCCGGGGTCGAGGTCGAGCGTCGAGGCGACGTCACGAGACCGTCGTGATGGTCGGCTCGCGGCGTCATCGTCGAGCAGCCGATCGCACTGCACGCTCCTGGTTCCGGACGGAGTCCGGCACGATCGAATCAGCGCACGCGGATCGTGCTCGAGGAGGGCGCCCAGGCCGAGGTCTGGGAGCAGTACCTCTCAGCCGGCGACTCGACGTGTCTCAACGTCGCCACCGAGCTGACCGTCGGCGACGGCGCCACACCTGCGCTACGTGTGCGGCCAGAACCTCTCCGAGAAGAGCCTGGATCTTCGGCGCTCAGCGCGCCGAGGTCGGCCGCGACGCGGCGCTCGACTGGGTCGCGCTCGGCTTCGGCTCGCGCTCCGGCCACGTGCTGATGGAGACCCGGCTGGTCGGCCAGGGCGCCGAGGCGCGCGTCACCGGCGCCTACGCGACCCACGGCAGCCAGCACATCGACTTCGACACGACCCAGGAGCACGCGGCTCCGCAACACGACCTCGGACCTCGCGTTCCGCGGCGTCCTGCAGGACCGCTCGAGCGCCGTCTGGAAGGGCAACATCATCGTCGACCCGGGCGCGCAGAAGACCGACGCGTTCCAGGACTCGCGCAACCTGCTGATCTCCAAGCGGGCGCACGCCGACGCGATCCCGGGACTCGAGATCCAGGCCAACGACGTGCGCTGCACGCACGCGGCCGCCGTCGCCCAGGTCGACCCCGAGCAGCTGTTCTACCTGCGCTCCCACGGGCATCCCCGAGGCCAGGCCAAGCGGCTGGTGATCGAGGGGTTCCTCGCTGCGCTGGTCGAGCGCTTCGAGGCGGGCCCGGTGCGTGACGTGCTCGCGGCCGCGCTCGAGCGAGCGGCTCGCGCGATCCTCGACTAGTCTCGGCTGAGCAGCCGGTCGATGCCGACGAACAAGATCGTCGCTGCTGCGCGGCATCAACGTCGGGTCCGACGAACCGGATCGCGATGCCGGCGCTGCGCGAGTGCTGCTCGAGCAGCGAGGGTTCGCCAACGTCCGACCTACGTGCAAGTCCGGGAACATCGTGCTGGTCAGACGGGCTTGATCGATCGGCGCCGTCGCGGCCGAGCGGTCGAGCCGCTGATCGCCGACGGGTTCGGCCTGGACATCGCGGTCGTCGTGCGCTCGCGTGCCGAGCTGGCGCAGGTGATCGAAGGCAATCCGTTTCCGGAAGCGGTCAGCGCCGATCCCAAACGCCTGCAGGTCAGCTTCCTGTCGGGCCGACTGGCCGCCGACGTCGCCGACCACGTGTCGGGCCTGTCATCAGACGAGTTCTCACTCGATACCGAATCGCTGTCGGTTGCACCATCGGGTCGAGAGGTGTACGGATGGCACCCCACGGGTATCCATGCCTCGGCGCTCGCACGTGAGCTCAGCGACCGAAAGCTGGGCGTGACCGCGACCGCGCGCAATTGGCGAACGGTGACGACGCTCCTGGATATGGCGATTGCTGTGAACCACTAGTCTTCCGGCCGTGCGCCTCGCGACATTCAGACCCCTGCCAGGTGCCGAGCCGCTTGGCGGCATCGTGGACGGCGAGGAGGTCCGCGCCTTCGCGGTGGGCCCCCACGCGGTTCGCGACGTAGTCGCGGGTGAGCTGGGAACCGACGGTGACCTTGGCACCTATTCCCTGGGCGAGGTCGAGCTGCTCGCTCCGATCCCCGAGCCGGGAACGATCTTCGCGATCGGACGCAACTACGCCGAGCACGCGGCCGAACTGGGTAACGACGTGCCCGAGTGGCCGATCGTTTTCATCAAGGCCAGCAGCTCCGTTGCACCGCCCTCAGGCCCGGTCGTCTGCCCGGAGGCCGTCAGGCGGCTCGACTACGAGGGTGAGCTGGCGCTCGTGATCGGAGCCGGCGGCAAGGTCGCGGGCTACTGCGTGGCGGACGATGTCAGCGCGCGCGACCTGCAGAAGCGCGAGCCGCAATGGGTCCGTGCCAAGGGGGCCGACACGTTCTGCCCGTTCGGGCCCTGGGTCACGACCACAGATGAGATCGCCGACCCCGAGAACCTGCGAGTGCGAACCTGGGTCAACGGCGAACTGCGCCAGGACTCCAGCACCGCGAACCTGATCTTTGGGCTCGAGCGGATCGTCGCGTTCATCGCCGAGACTTGCACGCTGCGGCCCGGTGACCTGATTCTCACCGGCACGCCTGCGGGAGTCGGTCAGGGCATGGACCCGCCACAGTTCCTGGGCTCGGGCGACGTGGTCAGGGTCGAGGTCGAGGGGCTGGGCTCGATCGAGCACCCAGTCGCCTGATCGGCTAATCCTCGCCTCGCCCGCCTCGTCCTCGTCCTCGTCCTCGTCCTCTTCGAACTCGAGGTCGTCGAAGGCCTCGGGATCGTCGAGTTCAGAGTCGTCCTCGAGCGGATCGTCGTCCTTCACGTCGTCTTCGAAGTCGTCGTCATCGTGCGCCATGCGGCCAGAGTAGTAGATCGTGTGGGTACCCGAAAGGCCTCAACCACGAATGCTCTCAGTGCTTGTCGATGACCTTGTCGATCAGGCCGTACTCGGCCGCCTGATCGGCTTTGAAGAAGCGATCACGCTCCATGTCCGCGTGGACCTTCTCGATCGGTCTGGCCGGTGTGCTGGGCGTAGATCTCATCGATCCGGCGGCGGATGTTCAGCACCTCGCGAGCATGGATCTCGATGTCGGTCGACTGACCCTCGAAGCCCGACGATGGCTGATGGATCAGGATCCGGCTGTTGGGTAGCGCGAAGCGCTTGCCGGCCGCCCCCGCCATCAGCAGCAGCGAACCCATCGACATCGCGATGCCGATGCAGATCGTCTGGACCTGCGGCTTGACGAACTGCATCGTGTCGTAGATCGCCAGGCCGGAGTAGATCGAGCCGCCGGGGCAGTTGATGTAGATCGAGATGTCCTTGTCCGGGTCGGAGGACTCGAGATGCAGCAACTGCGCGACGACGAGGTTCGCGACCATGTCGTCGATCGGCGTGCCGAGGAAGATGATCCGCTCGTTCAGCAGGCGGCTGTAGATGTCGAATTCGCGCTCGCCGCGGGCGGTGCGCTCGATGACCATCGGGACTAGAGGCATACGCAGGACGCTAGCGGATCGCGTCGCCGGGGGCAGTCCGTCAGGTGCGACGAGTCAAGACGAGAGCGCGTCGCGGCGAGTCCAGCCAGGCGCGGCGGCTCATGTGCTCCGACGCCTGCTCGCCGGTTGCGAGCTCGCCACGGATCTCGCCGAGGGTGCCGAAGCGCTCAGCGATCACGTTGTGCTGATGGATCGTCTCGAGGTTCTCCTGGCGAGCCGAGACGAATGCGTCGTCGGGAAGCTCGGGGAGCCGCTCGACAACGCCCTTGATCATCTCGCGCACGCAGTCCTCGACGAAGCGCGGCCGGCGGTGGGCCTTCTCGACCACATGTGCCTCGTCGGAGCGCTTCATCAGCTCGTAGATCTCCGAGGACATCGACTGCTCGACGATCTCGAGCAGGACGCGGGCATCGAGGTCGAGCTCGGAGCCCTCGGGCAGGCCGATGTGCAGCGTGCCGAGGCCGCGCTGGTTGTGGGTGGCCACGGGGACGGCCTCGAGGATCGGTCGATCTCCTCGGCGTCGTAGCCCTCCTCGCCGAGACGGGTCCGGGCGCCGGCCGCAACCAGCTCCTGTGCGCACGGGCACGCCGTCATTCCCTGGGCGGCGACGCCGATCAGCCGGCGCGTGCCCGACTCGGTGCTGACAGCGCAGCCGTGCAGCGTGTACAGCTCCTGGGTCTCGATTCCAGAGACCGGCGCGGGTTTGTACTCGGGGAAACGTGCCTCGACGGTCACCTCGGCACGGCGGGCGCCCTGCCGCTCGCGAACGAGTTGGGCGATGTGCTCGGCCAGGGTCTCCGCGCGAAACGGTGATTCGCCGAGAACGACCTCGCGGATCGCTTCGTTGACGACCTCCTCGAAGCGCGACATATGCGCGCCCTTCTGGTCAGAGCCGAGCTCGACGACGCATTCGAATTGCGCCCAGAAGAGATGATCTGCGCCACCGTAATGCAGCCGGATCACCTTCTCGACGTTGGTCACGCCCACCTGGCTGAGGCTTATCTGCACAGGCGGAAGCTGCGATTGGACATCCGGTGCTTGAACTGCCGTGATCGATCCGCTGGTCATGTACTCAAGGTTAGAGCAGGCGTTTGTTCGGGTTCGATCAGGCGCCTGACCACATCCGTCGATTCTGCCCAAAAGGGCCGCCCCGCTGCCCGGAGGGCGGTCGGCGCACAGAAGTAGTGGCATATGGCACGAACTTGCGGAAAACTGTGGTATCACTCGGGAGTCTCTTGAGGGAGAGACAGGAGAGGGAGCCGCTCAAAAGCAGGGGCTCGTCATTGCTTGATCCGGAATCCGGAAGGAGTCGGAAAGTTTGGGCGATAACGCAACCGCATTGCTCAGTGATGAGGCACCGATCTCGGAACTCGACGAGTTCCGGGGTTTGATCAGCGAGGGGCAGGAGCGCGGGTATCTCACGTTCGAGCAGATTGCGGTGTGCCTCGAGGAGTTCGAGGTCACCAAGGAACAGGTGCAGGAACTTCACTCCTACCTCGACGACCAGGGCATCGAGGTCGTCGGATCCGACGGGAAGCTCGCCCGCTCGGAGCTCGGCAGCGTTGAGGCGCGAGCAGCCGCTGCAGCCGATCCCGACACGCCGCGCGGTCGCGACAAGGCGGTCGAGGTCGACCTCACGGTCGAGCCGAGTCTCGACTCACTGCGCCTCTACCTGCGCTCGATCGGCCGCGTGAGCCTGCTCACCGCTGAGCAGGAGGTGATGCTCGCGCGGCGCATCGAGCGTGGCGACATGGAGGCCAAGCAACACATGATCGAGGCCAACCTGCGGTTGGTCGTCTCGATCGCCAAGTCCTACCTGGGCCGTGGCCTCACGTTCCTGGACCTCATCCAGGAGGGCTCAATGGGCCTGATCCGTGCGGTCGAGAAGTTCGACTACCGGCGCGGCTACAAGTTCTCGACCTACGCCACATGGTGGATCCGCCAGGCGGTGACGCGCGCGATCGCGGACAAGGGCCGCACGATTCGGATCCCCGTGCACATGGTCGAGAAGCTCAACAAGGTGATCCATGTGGAGCGCCAGCTGGTGCAGCAGCTCGGACGCGAGCCGACGCCGGCGGAGATCGCGGCCGAACTCGATACCACGGTGCGTGAGGTGCGCGACGTGCTGCGGATGGCCCAGCAGCCGATCTCGCTTGAGAAGCCCGTCGGGGAGGAGGAGGACTCGGAATTGGGGGACTTCGTCGAGGATCAGACGGCTGAGTCGCCGTTCGAGCAGGCGGCGGAGCATCTGCGGCGTGAAAACCTGCGGCGCGCGCTGGCAGCCCTGCCTGAGCGCGAACGCGAGGTGATCGAGATGCGGTTCGGCCTGACGGGCGAGCGTCCCTACACGCTCGAGGAGGTCGGGCGTGCCTTCAACGTCACGCGTGAGCGCATCCGCCAGATCGAGAACCACACGCTCAAGAAGCTCGAGGCGTTGCCGGAGGCGCAACGGCTCCGGGAGGACGATTAGCGGCGGCTTCCGAGACGATCAAAGAGCGACTGCCGGAGGCCGATTGGAGCCATGCGCGCGCGGTCCGCGTCGGCCGATCGCGATCATCGAGCAGTTCACTAAACTGAAGCCCCTCTGGCGGGATTCCCGAGCGGTCAAAGGGGACGGACTGTAAATCCGTTGGCTCAGCCTTCGAAGGTTCGAATCCTTCTCCCGCCACTGCAGGTCGATGGCGCAGGCCGGTTAGCCGCGCGTCCACGGGCTGCCACCGGGAGAGTTGATGGCGAGCTGACACAAGCGACGCGTACACTCGGTTCTCAACCATGCAAGTGGAGTTACTGGACATGAGGGAACGATGATCTTTCGGCAGGTGGTACACGACGACCTCGGTTGTGCGTCGTATCTGATTGGCGACGAGAAGGCCGGGGTGGCGGCGGTCGTCGACCCGCGGTTCGAGATCGACGAGTACCTCGAGCCTGGCGCGCTATCTCGGGGTCTTCATCACCGACGTCTTCGAGACCCACAACCACGCTGACCACGTGTCGGGCCACGGCCGACTGGCCGCCACGACCGGCGCGACGATCCACATCCATCGCCTTGTTGCTCCGGAGTTCGAGCACGAGCCGTTCGACGACGGCGATGAGTTCGAGCTCGGGCGCGCTGCGCATCCAGGCGGTGCACACGCCCGGCCACCGGCCCGAGCACACCTGTTTCCTGCTGAGCGACCTGCGCCGCGGCGGCGAGCCGTGGGCGGTGCTCACCGGGCGACAGCCTGTTCGTCGGAGACGTCGCACGACCCGACCTGGCGGTCGAGCGCACCGAGGGCGCGCGCGGCATCTTCCACTCGCTGCACGACCGTCTGCTGACGCTTCCGGACTACGTCGAGGTCTGGCCGGGCCACCTCGGCGGCTCGATGTGCGGCGGCCCCGGCATGGACCTCAAGGTCGCCTCGACGATCGGCTTCGAGCGGCGCCACAACCCGATGCTGGCGATCGAGGACGAGCAGGAGTTCGTCGACGCGTCGGTCGCGAAGCTCGGCGCCCAGCCCCCGAACTTCAAGGCGATCGTCGAGCTCAACCACGGTCCGCTGCTGACCGACGGCATCGAGCCTCGCCCGCCTGCAGCCGGGCGAGCTCGCGCAGCGGCTCAAGCGCGGGGCGCTCGTCGTCGATGTCCGTACCGACATCCAGTTCGCCGACGGTCACGTTCCTGGGTCGGTCTCGATCCCGCTGCACCGCGGCGGCTTCGGAACCAAGCTCGCGTGGGTCGGCGCCGGATGCCGAGCAGATCGTGTTCGTCGGCCGCGACGATGAGGACGGTGCGGCGGGCCGGCGGAGCTGGCCGCGGCGGTCGGCCTGGCCGACGGTGCTCGCGCCGGTGGGCTGCTCGCGGGCGGCTGGACGAGCTGGAACGCGGAGGGCCGGCCGTCGGCACCGCTTGAGCCGCGTCGCCGTCGAGGAGATCGGCCCTGCACCTGGAGGCCGATCCGCCCGCGCAGGTCCTGGACGTGCGCGAGGCCGCCGAGTTCGAGGCCGGTCACATCCCGGGCTCGATCAACGTGCCCTGGCACGACATCGACGGCGATTCCCGCCGGCATCGACCCGAGACTCGCCCGATGCTGGTGATCTGCGCCTCCGGCCAGCGCGGCCGGCACCGCGGCCAGCCTGCTGCAGCAGGTTCGGCGCCACCGACGTGATCCACGTGGCTCGGCGGCGGCGTGCCGCAGGTGGGCTCGAACTCGGAGGTTCGTTGAGCGACGTCCGGGAACCGTCCGAGGCGTCGGCGCTAGCCTGAGCCTGTGGCCGAAACCAGGCGCGCTCGACGCACAGACGCGCCGTAGCGCCCAGGCCAGCTCGTTCGGCGCCGCAGCGGCGATCTACGAGCGCGCCCGGCCGAGCTATCCGGACGCCGCCGTTGACTGGCTGTTGCCAGCAGGGCAATCCCACAGGTGGTCGACCTTGGCGCCGGCACCGGCAAGCTCACGCGGCTGATCGCCGACGCGCGGCATCGACGTGACGGCGGTCGAGCCGTCCGGCGGGATGCTCGAGCAGCTTCAGAGCGCGCTGCCCGGCGTGCCGGCGCTGCAGGGAACGGCCGAGCAGATGCCGCTCGAGGACAACTCCGTCGACGCGGTGCTGGTCGCTCAGGCGTGGCACTGGGTCGACGTTGCCCGGGCCTCGGCCGAGGTCGCGCGCGTGCTTCGGCCCGGCGGCCGCCTGGGTTTGATCTGGAACCATCGCGACGAGCGCGTCGATTGGGTCAGCGCAACTGACCGCGATCACATCGGTCGGCGGCGACCACGCACGATGCACGGATCCCAGCAACCCGCGGTTCGGCGCGCGAGTTCGGCCAGATCGAGTACCTCGTCACCGAGTGGCGCGCGCCGATGACGCCGGCCGGCCTGCTGGAACTGGTCGCCTCGCGCAGCTACATCATCGTCGCGTCAGAGGAGCGAGCGGGCGGCGATGCTCGCGGGCGAGTCCAGGACCTGCTGGATCACCACCCGCAACTCGCCGGGCGTGAACGCATTCGAGATGCCGTACGTCGCCTACGCCTCGCGCGCCCACGTCAGCTGGCGTCGCTGCGAAATCTGCGCTTGCGACTTCACGTTCTCAGCGACCTGCACCTCGAGCACGCGCCGTTCGCGCCGCCGCAGGTCGACGCCGACGTGGTGGTGCTGGCGGGCGACATCGCGCCCGGCACCGCCGGGGTCGAGTGGGCGCGAGCGCGGTTCGACGGCGTCCGGTGCTGTACGTCGCGGGCAACCACGAGTTCTACGGGCACGACCTGCCTGGGTTGGTCGAGCGGATGCGCTACGGCCGCCGTTGGCTCAACGCGTGCGCGTGCTCGAGAACGACGAGGTGGTGATCGACGGCGTCCGCTTCCTGGGCTGCTCGCTCTGGAGCGACTTCGATTCGCCGGGGCCGACAAACGCGAGAACTCGATGCGGATCTGCGAGCGGATCGTCAACGACTACAAGCAGATCACGCCTCGGAGCGGATCGACGCCTGCAGCCGCAGGACACGCGTGACGTGCACTCGCCAGCCGCGCTTGGCTGAGGACGTCCTCGCGCAGCCGCACGACGGTCCGACGGTCGTGCATCACTCACCACGCGCCGCTCGTGCGCGAGCGCCCCGACAATCCGGTGCTGGCGGCGATAGGCGGCGCCTTCGCCAGCGATCTCAGCGAGCTCATGGATGAGTCGCTCCGTGCGAGCTCTGGGTCTTCGGCCACATCCACCGCAGCGTCGACAGGAGGTGAACGGCACCCGCGTGGTCAGCAACCAGCGCGGGTATCCCGCACGAGCCGGTGGACGGCTTCGACCCGGAGCTGGTCGTCGAGGTCTGAGCTCAGCGCAGGTCGATCACGACCTTGCCGACCGCGCCCTGCTCACGGCGTCGTGAGCCGCTCGCGATCTGCTCGAGCGTGAAGCGGTGAATCGGCAGCGTCGTCAGCGCGCCGGCGGCGACCGCTCTGGTTGTGCGCTGGATCGCGTCGGCCAGTTGCGCGGCCGCACGTGTAGAGCAGCATGAAGCGCAGCGTGATGTTCGGCGCCATCAGTCTGCCGTACCGGCACCTGACGCGACGCTCGATCTGCGTCGGCCGCGTATGAGGTGATCACCGCGTGCGGGGCCGCGACCGCGAGGTCGAGCTCGATGTTGCGGTCCAGCGCGACCTCGACAAAGAGGTCGATCCCGTCGGGCGCGGCCGCGAGGATCTGCTCGACGACATCGTCGTCGCGGTAGTTGACGACCGTGTGGGCGCCGGCGGCGGTGCGCCAGTTCGGCCTTCTCGGGCCTGCTGACGGTCGCCACCACATGGCCGGCGTCCTCGAACCGTGCGAGCTCGATCGCGGCGTGACCGACCGCGCCGGCGCCACCCGATACCAGCACCGTCTGTCCCGCGACCGGCCCGTCGGTGCTGAGGCAGTAGGAGGCGGTCAGCGCGGGCACGCCGAGCGAGGCGCCGAGCTCGAAGCTGGAGTCGTCCGGAAGCGGGATCGCGCGGCCGGCGGGAACGACCGTGTACTCGGCCGCGGTGCCCCAGCCGCGTGATGGGCGGCCATCAGCACCCAGACGCGCTCGCCGACGCGGCTGGGGTCGACCCCGATCGCCGACGGCGTCGATCACGCCCGGCCCCGTCCTGGTTCGGAATTGCGATCGTTCCCTCCGCGGGCGCGCTGGTGCGGCGGCGCTTCCAGTCGGTCGGGTTGACGCCTGAGACCGCGACCTTGACGCGGACCTCGCCGGGGCCGGGCCTCGGGGTCTCGACCTCGCGGACCTCGAGGACCGCGGAGCCTCCGGAACTCTCGTAGATGGCCGCCAGCATGCTGTGGTCCGAGCGTAGCTCAGCGCTGCTCGCTACGGTTCCGGTGTGACCCGCCCGCGCGAGATCCACTCCTACCTGATGGACATGGATGGTGTGCTGGTCCGCGAGGAGCATGCGATCCCCGGTGCCGATGCGTTCATCGCGCGTCTGCGCGAGCGCGAGATGCCGTTCCTCGTGCTCACCAACAACTCGATCTACACGCCGCGCGACCTGTCGGCGCGCCTGCGAGCGCAGCGGGATCGACATCGCCGAGGAGAATCTCTGGACGTCGGCACTCGCGACGGCCCGGTTCCTCGACGATCAGCGTCCGGGTGGCAGCGCCTTCGTCGTGGGGGAGGCCGGGTTGATCACGGCGCTGCACCAGGCCGGCTACACGATGACCGAGAACAACCCTGACTACGTGGTGCTCGGCGAGGCGCGCGCGCTCAGCTTCGAAAGGATCACTCAACGCGATCCGGCTGATCGCCAACGGTGCGCGCTTCATCGCGACCAACCCCGACGCAACCGGTCCCTCCAATCGCGGTCCGATCCCGGCCACCGGCTCGGTCGCGGCGCTGATCACCCGTGCGACCGGTGTGGAGCCCTACTTCGTCGGCAAGCCCAACCCGCTGATGATGCGCTCAGCGCTCAACGCGATCCGCGCCCACTCGGAGAGCACGGCGATGATCGGCGACCGCATGGACACGGACGTCGTCTCCGGCATGGAGGCGGGACTCGAGACGATCCTCGTGCTCACCGGCCTGACCACGCGCGAGCAGGCCGAGCGCGAGCCCTACCGCGCCTCACGCGTGGTCGACTCGATCGCCGACCTGCTGCCAGACCTCGGCTGACCTCAAGCCGGCGGCGGCGAGACCCAGTTCGGGATCGGCGTGTCGCCGCCGTAGCGACCGCCCTGCGCGCCGGCCGCGAGCGGCTCGAGCCGGGCCTCGTCATCGGCGGTGAGCTCGACCTCCGGTGCACCGGCGTTGTCCTCGACGTAGGCCGTGCGCTTGGTGCCCGGTATCGGCACGATCCAGGCTTGGCGACCGAGCAGCCACGCGAGCGCGACCTGGCCGGGGCTGGCTCCGTGCGCCTCGGCGATCTCGAACACCACCTGAGCGATCTCAGCGTTCGCGGCCCGATGCTCGGGGCCGACGCGCGGGAAGCGATCGTCGACGCGGAAGTCACCGGGTTCCAGTTCGGTCGCCGCGGTCAGACTGCCGGCGAGCAGCCCGCGCAGCAGCGGTGAGAACGGCAGGAAGCCGATGCCCAGTTCGCCGCAGGTGTCGAGGATCTCACCCTCGACGCTGCGCTCCAACAGTGAGTACTCGCTCTGCAGGCTGCTGATCGGGTGAACCGCAGCCGCGCGACGAAGATCTGGCGCGAGCGCTTCCGACATGCCGATGATAGCGGATCTTGCCTGCCTCGACCAACTCCTTGAGCGCGCCGATCGTCTCCTCGATCGGCGTCTGCGGGTCGACTCGGTGCTGCTGGTAGAGGTCGATGTGGTCGACGCCGAGGCGCTTGAGACTGCGCTCGCACGCTGCGCGGACGTACTCCGGCCGCCCGTTGAAGCCGGCCGGCGCGCCGGTGTCCCAGTTCTCCCTGACGATTCCGAACTTGGTGGCGAGCACGACGTCGTCGCGGCGATCGCGGATCGCGCGGCCGACCAGCTCCTCGTTGTGCCCGGCGCCGTAAACATCGGCCGTGTCGAGCAGGTTGATGCCCAGGTCGAGCGCACGGTGAATGGTCGCGATCCCGTCAGCGTCGCTGACGCTCCCGTAGGTGCCCGAAAGGGGCATGCAGCCGAGGCCGATCGCCGAAACCAGCGGCCCGTGTTGTCCGAGCTGACGCATTTTCATCTGACTGATTCTGCCGCCTTGGTGGGCCCCGCGCACGCGGCGCCCTAGGATCACGGACGTGACGGAGACCCAACCACGACTGCGGTCGGTTCTGTACGTGCCCGGTGCGAACGCGCGAGCACTCGAGAAAGCACGAGAGCTGGCCGCGGACGCGCTGATTCTCGACCTTGAGGACGCGGTCATCCCGGCCGCGAAGGTTGACGCGCGCGAACGCGTGTGCGGGGCGGTCCGGTCCGATCTCTACGGCCAGAGAACGGTCGCGATCAGGGTCAACGGCATCGGCGACAGAGTGGTTCGAGCATGATCTCCAAGCGGCTGTCGCCGCGGGACCTGACGCGATCCTGATCCCTAAGGTCGATGGCGCTGCGGACGTGCACGCGGTCGAGCGCATGCTCGAGACGTTGGGTGCGCCCGAGCGCACCCGGATCTGGACGATGATCGAAACGCCAACCGCGGTCATCAACGCGAGCGCGATCGCGGCCGCTGGCGAACGCCTGGGCGCTCTTGTGATCGGCACCAACGACCTGCTGAATGAGCTCGGGGCACGAGAGGTGGCCGGGAGGGTGCCGCTGCAGACGAGCCTCGCGCTGTGCCTGCTCGCCGCCCGCGCTGCCGGGAGGCTGATCCTCGACGGTGTCCACAACGACCTGCACGACCCGGAGGGCTTCGAGGCCGAATGCCATCAGGGCAGGATGCTCGGGTTCGATGGCAAGACACTGGTTCATCCCGATCAGATCGAGCCGTGCAACCGCGTGTTCACGCCGTCGGCGGAGGAGGTCGAGCAGGCCGGTCGTGTGATCGCCGCGTTCGAGCTCGCGGCGAGCTCCGGGACCGGCGTCGCGACCCTCGACGGGCGGCTGATCGAGAACCTTCACGTCGCGAGTGCCAGGCGGGTGCTCGCTCGCGGGGCCAATGCCAGCGTCAACGTAAGGTGACGCGTCGAGGAGATTGTTTGCCCGGTCCGCAGTAGCCTTTCAGGTGGCCGGCGGACCGAAAGGAGCCAGACCTATGACCAAGTCAGATGCACTTGAGCAGCGGGACGCACCGGTACAGCAGCTGTTTCAGCGCTGGCAGCAGGACCGCGACCAGCGCGCGCGCGAGGAGCTCGTCAGTCGGTATCTGCCGCTGGCGAAGAAGCTCGCCCGTCGATACCGCGGCGCACGCGAGCCGCTTGAGGATCTCGAGCAGGTCGCGAGCCTGGGCCTCGTGAAGGCGATCGATCGCTACGACGCGACGCGTGGGATCGCATTCCAGCACTTCGCCGTTCCGACGATCCTCGGCGAGTTGAAGCGGTACTTCCGTGATGCGGGTTGGTCGGTGCACATGCCGCGCGGGATCCAGGAGTCGGCGCAGCAGGTCTCGCAGGCCCAGCGGGAGCTTGCGGCCAGGACCGGACGCGAACCGACCTATAACGAGGTCGCCGAGTTCCTCGAGATCAGTGTCCAGGACGTGTTCGAGGCGGTCGAGGCGGCTGCGGCTCACCACGCCATATCGCTCGACACCCCCTACGACGACGGCGACGGCGAGGCCGGCACCCTCAGCGACTCGATTGGCCGGGTTGACGAGAACTACGGAGTCGTGGCGCTCACAGCCTCGATCGCCCCTGCGGCGAGGAGCCTCTCGGAGCGCGATCGTCGTGTTCTCGGTCTGCGTTTCGTCGAGGACATGACCCAGAGTGAGATAGCCGAGGAGATCGGGATCTCACAGATGCAGGTCTCGCGGATCCTGGCCAAGTCGCTGCGCAAGCTGTCGGCTGCGATCGACCTGGATGGGACCGACAGGCCCGGAATCGGCCGTTCAGCCTCTGCGAACTGAGGACGAATCCGCACCCGCTCCGCGCGGGATGGTTACCGGGGACGCAAATGAGGAAGCCTCGTCTGTGAGCAGATGAACTTCTTTGGCGCTACCTTGGACGAAGGCGTGATTCAGGAACCCGCGTGCGTTCGCCTCGAATTTGAGAATCGGCCCCAGAATGTGGCGCTGGTCCGGGCGGTGCTGACAGGGTTGGCTGAGGCCGCCGAGTTCGACGAGGAATTCGCGACCGACGTGAAGACGGCGGTGAGCGAGGCCTGCAACAACGTCGTGCTCCACGCCTACGACGGCGGATCGGGCGCGGTCTATGTGACCGTCCGCTACGTCGGCGACCGTGTCGACGTTGTGGTTACCGACCACGGAACCGGGATCAGGCGGCTGTCGAGCGCACCTGACCACATGGGCTTGGGCCTTCCGCTGATCAGTGCGCTCGCCGACCAGGCTGAGTTCCGCAGTCCCACAGACGGCGGGACCGAGGTCCGGATGCGCTTCCGTCGCAGTGAGCTCGCGTCGGAAGCCGGCATTCCGCAGGACGGTGAGTGGGCGGTCGCGGAGCATGCGCTCGATGGCGATGTCGTGCTCTGGTGCGAGCCGGTCTCGCTGCTGCGCCATGTTCTCGGCCGCGCGGCACGAGCTGTTGCATCGTCGGCGCATTTCACCATCGCCGGCGCCGCCGAGCTGCACGCGATCAATGATGCTGTCGCTCAGTACGCGGAGGCCGTCGGCGACCACCACGTGGTGGTCGCACTGACGGCACGCTCGCATGAGCTGGAGCTTGACCTGGGACCGTTGTGGGCCGAGGATGGCGTCGGCGCTGATGGCGCGGCGACGCTGGCGCCGCTTGTCGACGAGCTCAGCTTTCAGAGCATGGACGGCGACAGCTCGAAGCTGCTGCATCTCTTGCTCCTCGACCGCGGCCAAACCGCGAGTGACTGACCTCGGTCGCGGCGGCGACAGGTGCGCCGCGAGCGGTTCAGCTGCCGCTCAGCAGTTGCTCGACCGAGTCCGCGAGGGTGAGTTGATCATCGAGCCCGGTGAGGTTGAGGAGCCGCTCGACCTGGCCGGTTCCGGGCAGGAGGGCGAAGCGGCGTTGTCGCTCGGCCGCGCGTTGATGGGCCCGGACCAGGACCCCGAGTCCGGTTGAGTCGATGAACGAGAGCTTCCTGAGGTCGATGACCATCAGCTCGACATCGCCCAGGCGGTCGAGTTCGTGCTCGAGGGACCGGCTGGAGGCCACATCAAGCTCCCCGGTGACAGTCACCACGGTGGCCCGGGTCTCATGCGTTACATCGACCTGAAAATCTTCCTCCAACGGTGCAGGCAGCCTATCGCGTTTCGGGCCTGGGCGGTAGACGTCGGAGCCTGGAAATCAGTCACCGGCGTCCCGGGAGCCTGCCGGGTCCGGGAGCGTGAGGCGCTCAGCGAGTCCTGTGAGGTCGAGGAGCCGGGTGACCTGCGTAGTCGGGTTCACGATTCCGAACTCGACCCCTCTGTCGCCGGCGCGCTGTTGGGTCTCGACGAGTACGCCCAGCCCGGTCGAGTCGACGAACTCGACCGCTGCGAGGTCCACGACGATCCGCGACGTCCCGGACCTCAAGCCTCGGTCAAGCCAACTCTCGAGCAGACCGGCGTCGGCGAGCGCGAGCTCGCCCGTGAGCGCAAGCAGCCACGTGTCGCCGTCCTCACTCGTATCGACACTCAGGCCGGGCACCATCAGCCCAGCCTACAGCGCGGATCGTGAATGAGGCGTTCGCACCGCAACCTCGCCCTGGCGGGCGTGTCTTATGGTCAGTTGACAAGCCGGCAGCGATTCGGAGGATGAGACGTGAGCTCAACTAGGCCGGTCACGCCGGTGCTTCCCCGCCCTGGTGAGCCGGGGCACCTGGTGTTGGTCGAGCACGACCGCGAGACCGCGGATCTGATCGTGCGGAGATTGACCGAGACGTGGCCGCAGGTCCGCATCGCGTGCGTATCCGGGCTGCTCGAGGCGGAGGTGGTGTTGGGTCCACAGATCGACTGTCTGCTGCTGGACATCGCGCTTCCGGACGCGCCGGGATCGACTCCGTGGCGCGAATCCGTCACCTTCACCCGGACCTTCCGATCGTCGTGATGGCCGCTGCGGGACATCCGGATGTCAGCGACGAGGCGCTGGCGGCGGGCGCGCAGGACTATCTCTCGCCGAATATGACGGGACCGTTCCGCGCTCGCCCGAGCGGTGCGTCACTCAATTCAGCGCAATCGCGCCGAGCGCTATGCGCGCGAGCTCGCGCCGCCGCGCTTCCGCAGCGCCGAGAGCACTCGGGCTGCAGAGTGCTCTGATGCCGCGGATGCTGATCGAGGACCCGAGGGTGTGGGTTCGTTCCGGGGACCGACCCGGCGACCGCAGGCAGGTGCTGGGAGGCGACTTCTTCGACGTCGTTCAGAACTCACCTACGTCCCTGAAGCTGGTCCTGGGCGACGTCTGCGGACACGGTCCGGACGAGGCTGCGCTCGGGGTTCAGATGCGCATAGCTTGGCGGACGCTGATCATGGCCGGGGTGGAGCAGATCCCGCTGCTGGAGACGCTCGACCGCCTCGCCAACCAGGAGCGTCACGCTGAGCACGTGTACGCGACGCTCGCGAGCATTGAGATCGACCTCGGTACCGGCCGCGCCTGCGTCGGCCTGGCCGGCCACCCGCCGCCGCTCGTCGCGACCGGCGGCCAGCCACGGCTTCTGACCGAGCATGTTGGCGGGCCGCCGCTCGGGATCGGACTGCCGCCGCGCTGGGAGCTGCACGAGGTCGAGCTCGGCGATAGCTGGTCGCTGCTGGTCTATTCGGACGGGATCTACGAGGGAAAGGTCGTCTCCCGCGGCACCCGGCTCGGGATCGAGGGCCTTCTCGAGCTGCTGTCCGGCGATTCTCCCGACGCGATCTGGGAGTCGATTCCGAATCGGCTGCTCGATGACATCGAGGCGCTGAACGACGGTCCGCTGGAGGACGACGTGGCACTGCTCGCCGTGCGCTGCGATCCGCTGGATAACTAGCGGGAGGTGGGGACGGTCCAGTAGCTGGACCGCCCCCCACACCGCCCCCCTGAGCATCTGTCGGCTTTCGGGACGCGATCCTGAAGCGCTGTGTGCGCGGTTGCACGGATGGCCGGTAGGGCCTTGGGGTCGCGGCGGTGTCGGTGAGGGGAACGAAACGCACCGTGACGGTGCGTTTCGTTCCCCTCACCAATGTCCCGTGCTCAGGTGGCGGCGTGAATCGGCATGCGGACGCGGAAGACCGTGCGCCCCGGCTCTGATTCGAGCGTGAGGCTGCCGTGGTGGCGATCGACGATGATCCGCCGCGCCGTGTCGAGGCCGAGCCCTGTGCCCTTGCCGACGTCCTTGGTGGTGAAGAACGGATCAAAGACGTGACCGCGGATGTCATCCGGTATCCCGGGGCCGTCGTCGGCGATGTCGACTTCGACGCAGTCGCCGTCGGGCCGCGTCGTGATCGTGATCGTGCCGCGTTTCGCCGAGCGCGTCGATCGCGTTGGCGAGCAGGTTCGTCCAGACCTGGTTGAGCTCCGCGCCGTGGACGGTCACCTTCGGCAGCGTCCGGTCGTAGTCGCGCTCGACCACGATCGCGGTGTGCTTGAGCTTGTGCTGCATGATCGTCAGCGTCGTTTCGAGCCCCTCGTGAAGGTCGATCTCGACGACTTCGCCACGGTCCATGTAGGCGTAGGACTTGATCGCCTTGACGCAGGTGTCCCATCTGGTCGGTTGACTCGGCGAGCTCGGCGGCGAGTTGGCGAGCTGACAGCGACGCCCAGATCCAGCGCAGCGCCATCGGCGCCACGCCTCCGGCGGCGTCGACCACCTCGCCCACGAAGTCGACGTCGAGACCCGCTGAGGCGAACGTCTCGGCCAGGCGCCACGGCTGCTCGACGCCGGCGTCGGTGAGCGCGTCGGTCAGCTCGTCCTCGGCGTCGGCCGCGTCGAGCGCCGAGAGCGGGGTTTGCACCGAGCAGGCGCTTGATCGCGCGTGTCTGCAGCTCGAGCAGCCGCTGCTTGTGCTCCATGTCGAGGCCGGACTTGACGAACACTCCGAACGCGTTCGACAGCACCTCGAGCGCGTCGGCCAGCTCGGAGGCGGTGCGGCGCGCGGCCGCCGCCGGGTTGTTCAGCTCGTGCGCGAGGCCGGCGGCCATCGTTCCGAGCGCTTCGAGCCGCTCGCGGTTCTGCTCGCGTGCCGTGAAGCGGCCGATCACCGGTCGCATCTGTGCCATCACCCGCAGGAACACCGGAGCGGTGCCGGGTCGTCAGATCGATGAAGTCCTCCGGCGAGATCAGCGCGTAGCGGACGGCCGTCAGGGCACGCAACGTGAGCGACGTTGAGGCCCTGGGTCAGGGTCGGCACCGCGCCGATCCAGGTCGGCGCGATCTGGTCGCTCATCGGCTCCTCCATGCGCGCCGGCGTGGATCGTGCCGCGCAGCGTCGCCTTCGAGCAGCATCATCACGCCCTGGGAGGGCGTGTTCTCCGTCGACGACGGTCTCGCCGGCGGTGGCCTCGATGATCCGTGCATGGGCCGCCCAATCGGCCAGCGCCTCGTCATCGAGGTCGTCGAACAGGTCGATCGTCCGGAGCTCCTCGATCGTTGGGCTTGAGGGTTGTGCTCATCCCTCTGCCAAGTACTGATGGATCAGCGATACGGCCATCGAACCTTCGCCGACGGCGGAGGCAACGCGCTTGATCGAACGGGCCCGCACGTCGCCGGCCACGAACACGCCCGGGACGCTCGTCTCGAGCGCGAGCGGCTCGCGCTCGAGCGGCCAGCCGTGCTCGCGGACGTCGGCGCCGGAGAGGATGAAGCCGCGCTCATCGCGCGCGACAACGCCGTCGAGCCAGTCGGTACGAGGCAACGCGCCGATGAACACGAAGCAGGCGTCGACCGGCTCGTCGCGCTCTCCGTCTTGCTCGCGTAGCCGCAGCTGGCGACAGGTGGCCGTCCGCGCCCTCGGCGGCGATCGCCTCCGTGCGGGTCAGCACCTCGACGTTCGGCAGCGTCGCGAGCCGCTCGATCAGGTAGTGCGACATCGATGCCGCCAGCGAGTCGCCACGTACGAGAATCGTCACCTTCGAGGCGAAGTCGGAGAAGTACACGGCCGCCTGACCGGCCGAGTTGGCTCCACCGATCACGACCACGTGCTGGTCGTTGCACGACGCGCGCCTCGGTCAGCGCCGCGCCGTAGTAGATCCCGGCGCCGGTGTAGTCACCGAACCCGGGCGCGGTCATCTTGCGGTAGGAGATGCCGCTGGCGACCAGCACGCTGTTGGCGCTCAGCTGCGCGCCGCCGGTCAGCTCGATGAACCGGCCGGCGCCCTCGACGCGCAGCGCGACGGCGTTGGAGACGGTCAGCAGCTCGGCGCCCAGGCGTCGAGCCTGGATCGTGGCCCGCTGCGCCAGCTCGGAGCCCGGACAGGCCGTTCGGGAAGCCGAGGTAGTTCTCGATCCGGCTGCTCTGGCCCGCCTGCCCGCCGGTCGCCTCGGCCTCGACCATGATCGTGCGCAGGCCCTCCGAGGCGCCGTAGACCGCGGCGGCGAGCCCGGCCGGGCCGCCGCCGACGATCACCAGGTCGTAGTGGTCGGTCGACGGCGGCTGCCGCGACGCCGAGGCGCTCCGCCAGCTCGAGCACCGTCGGCCGCTCCAGCACGCTCCCGTCCTCGAGGATCGCGACCGGCAGCCGCTCGGCCGGTGACTCCGGCTGCCGCCAGCAGCTCCTGGGCCTCGGCGTCGCGCTCGATGTCGAGCCAGCGTCCCGGGACGCGGTTGCGGGCGAGGAAGTCGCGCAGGTCGTGGGTGTCCTTGGAGAAGCGGTGGCCGATCGATGCGCACGCCGCCGGCCAGCAGCGCGGCGTTGCCCTCCCACGTCTTGAGCAGGTCGTCGACGACCGGGTAGAGCGACTCCTCGGGCGGGTCCCACGGCTTGAGCAGGTAGTAGTCGAGCCCGACCTCGTTGATCGCCTTGATCGCCGCCTGGGTGTCGGCGTAGGCGGTCAGCAGCGTGCGCTTGGCGTCGGGATAGATCTCGCGGGCCTGCGCCAGGAAGTCGGTGCCCTCCATGCCCGGCATGCGCTGGTCGGCGATCATCAGCGCCACGGCGTTGCCGCGCCGGCGCATCTCGGAGAGCAGTTCGAGCGCCTCGCCGCCCGAGCCCGCGCGCACGATCCGGTAGCCCTCGCCGAACTCGCGGCGCAGGTCGCGTGAGACCGCCGCGAGCACGGTCGGCTCGTCGTCGACGGCCAGGATCGCCGGACGTCGAGCGCGCGTGCCTCAGCTGCCGCGGGTTGCTCGTGAGCGCGGCCGTCATCGTAGAGCATCGGTGACGGCGGGATCCGGGTGCTTCCCGGTGACCTGCTGGGAGCACCATCCCGACCTCGATCGATGAAGCACCAGCTCCAGTCCTCGCCGGGCTCGAGCGAGCGGATGATCGGATGGCCGGTGCCGTGGTGGTGCTTGGTGGCGTGCCGGCCGGGCGAGTCGTCGCAGCAGCCGACATGGCCGCACTCCAGGCAGATCCGCAGGTGCAGCCAGACTCCGCCGCTGGCGAGGCACTCCTCGCAGCCGTCGACGGCCTCCGGCAGCTGGGTGACCTTCACTGAATCAAGGTGTGTGCAGTGTGCTCATACCCTCAGCATTTCAATCGCGTCAAGCTCTCGCGGCGTGACCGGGATACCGTGACCATCGCCGGCGTACGAGCGAGGGTATTGCGGATCGGGTTGGGGTGGCGCCGGTGACCGGTGATCAGGAGCACGCATCCCCTGCAGAGCCTATGCCGTCGAGCCTCCGGATCTGGCAGATTCCACGCAATGTCACGCGAGCGTGTGATGGCACTGTGCTTCGCGGTCGGTTCGCTCGGATTCGTGCTCGGGCCGTTTCCCGGGTACGCGGGAGCTCGTCGGCAGCCTAGGTGATGCCTGGACGTTCTTTGTCGCCTCGATCTTCTTCACGATCGGCGGCGCGCTTCAGAGCCGGCTCAGCTGGCCCGATCGCCACACCTCATCGGCGGGTGCGGCCGCCTGGTGGGGGGCGGCGATCCAGTCGGCCGGAACCCTGTTCTTCAACTTCACGACCTTCCGCGCGATCAACACAGCCAGTTCGAACTCGCACTACGACCGCCTGGTGTGGCGCCCGGACGCTCTCGGCTCGATCTGCTTCCTGGTCTCCGGGGTGATCATCTATCTCCATTCCCCGCGACAGGGGTTGCGGCCCATCAACACGGGTCCTGACTGGTGGCAGCCGGCCGTGAACCTCCTGGGGTGCGTCTTCTTCGGGATCTCAGCGGTGGCGGGATACGTCGTGCCCTCGAGCGGCTCGGTTTGGGACCTGTCGGCCTCGAACTGGAACACCGTCCTGGGCGCACTTTGCTTCCTGGCGTGCGCCATCGGAGTGCTGCTGACCGAGGATGGATCGCTTAGGCGAAGACTCAGAAGAGACGTGTCTGATCTGGCTCACGACGTGTCAGGTCGGGCGGCGGCGTTCGAGTCAGCGGTGGATCGGGCCGCAAAGCGCGACTGAATCGCTCTCGCGGTGGTGTTCGCGGACCTTCGACGAGCCGCGTCAGCCGCCTGCGCTCGGCCACCGGCATGTAGGCGCCGCCGCCGGTACAGCTCCTCGTAGCGCGGCACCAGCTCCGGTCGCTGCTCCGCCAGCCACTCCATGAAGACGTCCCGCACACCGCGCCGCAGATGCAGCGCGATGCCGATGACGTAGTCGGCGCCGGCTTCGGTCGCGAGCCGCACAACCTCACGCACCTGCTCGGGCGAGTCGTTGATGCCGGGCATCAGCGGCGCGACGAGCACGCCCGTTCTGATCCCGGCCTCGCGCAGCTTCGCGAGCGCGTCCAGCCGTGCGCGCGGGTTCGGGCTGCGGGGCTCCGTCGCTCGCCACGCCCGCTGGTCGAGCGTCGGGATCGACAGCGCGGCGCTGAACTCGGTGACCTGCGTTCAGCTCGCGCATCAGGTCGAGGTCGCGCAGCAACAGCGGCGACTTGGTCAGCACCGAACACGGGTTGCGCGCATCCCGCAACGCCTCCCAGATCCCGCGCATCAGCTCGTAGCGCCCCTCGACCCACTGGTACGGGTCGGTGTTGGTGCCGAGCGCCACGTGCTCGCCCGGCCAGCTGGCCGGGCGAGCTCGGCCCTCAGGCGCTCGGGTGCGTTGACCTTGACGACGATCTCACGCTCGAAGTCCCGCCCCGCGTCGAAGCTCGAGGTACTCGTGCGTCGGTCGCGCGAAACAGTACGCGCACGCGTGAGTGCATCCCCGGTATGGATTGACCGTCCAGCGGAACGGCATCTGACTCGCCTCGGGCACGCGATTGAGAATCGACTTCGCGTGCACCTCGTAGAAGCGCGTGTCGACCGCCTCCGGTGCGTCGAAATGACGGACCGTGACGTCGCGGTAGCCCGGTAGCCGCGCGGCCGCTCGCGGTGTCGATCAGCTGCTGGTTCCAGCGCACGAACGTATGTTCGCATACGTCACGGACGGTCGGTCGCATGCCGCGGCATGAAGCGATGCATATTCATGGACAAATCTGACTAGAACATGCATCGCCTGTCCTTGGCGCAGGCCGTAAGCTCGGCCTGGGCACTCGAACAAGGAGCTGAAGATGGCGGGATACAGCGTTGCCGGGCTCGATGAGATCGAGGAGATCACGGACGGTCGCACCCCGTTTCGGCCGGTGCGGACTCACTTCGGGATCCGCACGTTCGGGGTCAACGCGATGACCGCGCACGCGGATGGCGACCGGCTCATCAATGAGCACGAGGAGGGCGAGCCCGACTCGAGCGAGGAGCTCTACGTCGTCATCTCCGGGCACGCCAGGTTCGAGCTCGATGGCGCGACCCGGGAGGCACCGGCCGGCACGTTCGTTCACGTGCTCCCGGGCGTGAAGAGGACGGCATTCGCTCGAGATGCCGGGACCACCGTGATCGCCGTCGGCGCCGGGCCGGAGGGCAGGCCCTACCTGCCCAACGGCTGGGAGCTCTTTGTGCCGCTGTTCCCGCTGTTCGAGTCCGGGGACTACGAGGAGGGTGCCGACCGTGCCGAGGCGATCCTCGCCGAGAATCCCGATCTGGGCCCGGCGTTCTACTACAACACCGCGTGCTTCGAGAGTCGCGCCGGGCGGACCGACGCGGCGATCGAGCATCTGCGTACCGCCGTTGACACCTCGGCCTCCTTCGCCGAGCTCGCCCGCGATGACAGCGACTTTGACCCCGTTCGGGAGAACTCGGCGTTTCAGGAGATCGTCGGCGGCTGAAACGCCCGAACCTCGACTCGCCGATTGCAGTGCCAATACCTCCGAGTACGAACAACTTCGTCCGGCTCGGGCGAGCACAGTGCCCGCGACGAGGGCTGGTAGCGATCCAATCCGGCCCCACTGGTCCCGAGGGTGGCACGTCGGGTCGTCGATTCTTCGCCGTGAGAGCGATACTGGTTCGGTGGCAGACCTCAATGTTCTGGGCGAAGCGCTCGCCCCGTGCGGCACCGATCCGATCACCGGCTTCTTCCGTGACGGGTGCTGTCACACCGGTCCCGAGGATCTGGGCAGCCATACCGTCTGTGCCGTGGTCACCGCCGAGTTTCTCGATCACCAACGCCGGATCGGCAACGACCTTGTCACACCGATGCCTCAGTACCGATTCTCTGGGCTTGTGCCTGGAGATCGATGGTGTGTGACAGCAGCCAACTGGCTACGCGCGCATCTGGACGGCGCCGCCGCCTACGTCGTGCTCGCATCCACACATCAGCGAGCTCTCGAGGTCATTCCGCTCGACGCTCTCCGGGAACACGCCGTCGACGTACCTCCGGATCCCGGGCCGCTTCAAGGTTGAGCGCGGCAAGCGTCTAGCTGCGCTCAGCGGTCGCGCATCTCTCGTACGGCGTGTGGCCGTTTCGGGCAGCTCAGATGCCGGTCTGGGCGGTGATGTCGCCGGCTGCAACCGCGTCGACGAGCCGTTGGTGGTCGCGCTCGTTCTGGTCCGCGTACGCTGCCGAGAATCGTGCAATCGCGTCGTCGAAGCTCGGGCCGGCGCCCAGGTAGGCGGCGATTGCGAGCCTGTCGCCAGAGCGCGCGTGTGCACGCGCCAAGGACCATCCGCACGCACGCACGTACGCGTGTAACCCCGAGTAGCTCATCGTCGATAGATCGATCGACGCCTTCCAGTCCCACAACTGGCGGACGTAGAAGTCGTGCTCCTGGCCGTCGAACCCCTCGCTTCGCTGCCAACTCAGGAAGACATCGCTAGCCACCTGATCGATCCGCTGGCCACGCACGACGCGCTCGCCGTGATTCTCGAACTCACTCGCTCCGAGATGGGGCTCGAGCACAGATGCCTGCGCCTCCTTGGCCTGGAGCACGAGCGGGTCCTGCCCGTCGCGGCCGACGAACAGGAAGACCGCGGCGCGCGTGCCGACGCTGCCGACACCAACGACCTTGCGCGCCATATCGACGAACCGATAGGTCTCGAACAGGTAGCGTCGCTCGACATCCAGGCTGGCTGCGTATTCGGTCAGCAGCTCATGAAGGTAGTCGTCCTCGTCTCTCCCGCCGTCGCGATCGAACGCCTCACGGAACGGAACCAGCAAAGGCGGCACATGACGAAACCGCAGCTGGCCGTTGGCCTTCTCTGTCAGTTTCTTGACAGCTCGCAGGTGCGTCTTGCGACGCGCTCGCGCGAACGGCTCCTCGAACAGGATCTTGCCCTTCTTCCCGAGCCTGCCACCAAAGCGGTCGACGAGCTCACTCGCGTTGATCCGCTCATACCAGACATCGAGGTGGCTCATCTGCGCGAATCTGCGCATCCCCTCGCGGTACTCGCGCACGTTCGCAAGCACGATCCTTCTCCGCCTGTCGGCCGGCAGCCCGATGTCTCGGCCGGCGATCTCCGCGCTCGCCGCCATCCGCTTGACATCCCACTCCCAAGGCCCCGGGAGCGTCTCGTCGAAATCGTTCGGGCCGAAGATGAGCCTGCGATCCGGCGCCGCGAAGCCACCAAAGTTCGAGATGTGAGCGTCACCGCATGCCTGCACGACGATCCCGGAATCGGGCGTTACCGCCAGATCCGCAGCCATCACCGCTGCAGCGCCGCGATAGAACGTGAACGGCGATAGCAGCATCCGGCCGTACCGAATTGGAACCAGTTCCAGCACCCGCCTCATCCCCTGGTCCTCGAGGATCGAGACCGGATCTCGCCGCCCAGGCGCAGGCGACCAGTCGCCGTGCCCCGACCGCGGCGACCCCTGGCGTGCGGCGCGTCCTCGCTCCGCTGACTCGCTGGGCTCGAGTCGCGCTACGGCACTTCGGGCTCTGGTGTTGTGACTCACGCACGCAAGTGTGCCCGACCATTCAATGATCGTGCTGATGCTGCCGCTCTGTTCGATCACCCCGAAGCTGGGGCCGCGTCTCTGCTCTGGGTGCGCGGGATGACCTCTTGGGCGAACTGGTTGCATGAGTTTCGGACCGTGTCGGCATCGGAGTCCAACGAGCCGGGAACCACGATGACGCGCTCGATTCCGCAGGCTTCGATCGCCCGTAGCCGGCTGCGGACTTGTTCGGGGGTTCCGGTGACGGCGAACTGGTCGATGAATGCGTCTGGGAGCGTCTGTGCGAACCCGGCACGTGCCTGGCCGTGGAGGTCCGCGTCGTAGCCTTCGGTCGTGGCGCCCTTTGTGAAGCGGGCGAACGTTGCGACGCTTCCGCGTACGAGTTCCCGTGCGAGTGCTGGGTCGGGGTCGACCGCAACGTTCAAGTACGCGCCGATCTGTATCGGTGTGGGTGCGGCGTTGCGGGCGATCATGACACCACTCCTGAGGCGATCAAGGCTCCCGCCGACAGTGAGATCGACGCCCTCGGCATGTCGCGCAGCGGCCGCGATCGTTCGCGGCCCGGTCGCCGCCACATGCATTGGCACCTTCGGCGTATCTGCAGCGAGCCACCGGATTCGGCTCGTTGGCGCGCCCGGCAGTGTCGCCGCGTCTCCGCGCAGGAACGCCTGGAGCGTTTCGAGCGCTCGCTCGAATTCGGCCACTCGGAGCCCACTCAGGCCAATCTGGCTGAGCGCCGAGTCGCCCTGGCCGAACCCGAGCGAAACACGGCCGTTGGACTCCAGTTGTAGTGTCAACGCCGCTGAGGCTGTCACCGCAAGGTGACGCGTCACGGGGTTGGTCACCCCTGGCCCGATATGCAAGTCAGAGGTCGCTGCAGCAGCCAGGCATAGCTCGACCCAGATGT
The DNA here is from genome assembly GCA_963785385.1 of uncultured Conexibacteraceae bacterium. Lineage (GTDB taxonomy): Bacteria > Actinomycetota > Thermoleophilia > Solirubrobacterales > Solirubrobacteraceae > Palsa-465. The sequence continues at coordinate 191,313 of CAWAVA010000020.1, forward strand.
CAGCGGTCAGATTCTGACTGTCCGCGAGCAACAGCCCGCGAAAGCCCCAGGCCTCCGCGTGTCGAGCCAGCTCGGCAACCTTGCCGGGCACGGCAAATCCGTGCAACCAGAACTCCATCGGAATCCATTCTGAAGTATCAAAACGTCTGCGCTGGACGTTTTGACGTACGTCTGCTGGACTACTGGGCGGATCGATCTGCTGACGTCACCGCTGCGCCGTCGTGATCGCGATGCACTCAGCGCTTCTGTCCGCGGCTGCGGCAGGGATCGTGGGCCTCAGCGACCGTCACCCGACCGCTTCGCGAGCCCGGTCGGCCTTGCCGGCAAAGGAACGCTCGCCTGATGAAAGAGAGATCGTGGCAGGGGCAAATAGGGACGAGATCAACCCGCTCGATCCCAAACGCGCGAATTCCAACCCGGTGTACGTCGTCGCCGGCGGCAACCACGTAACTATCGAGCTTGACCACAAGACAACTGGCGGCTTGCTCGACGCGATCGAGGTGCTCGCCCAGCCGGGCGGAGGTCCACCGCCGCACCGTCACGCGTTTGGCGAGTGGTTCGTCGTGCGCGCGGGGCTACTCACGCTCTCAGAGGAACGCGACGGCACAGTCGTATGTACCCGAACGATCGCCGCCGGCGACTCGGTCTGGGTGCCGCCGTGGACGGTGCACGGAACCCTGAACCTTTCACGTGAGCCGACGCGCTTTCAGGTGATCGGCCAGCCCGGACTGATGAGCGCATACTTCCCAGAGGCAGGCGTCCAGGTGCCAAATGAGCTGACCCAACCGACGCGACCACCGGCCGGGCCTGCTGAGCTTCGCGAGATCGCCGCACGCTACGGAATCGAATTCTGGACCGGCCCGATCGACATGACCCCACCCGCAACCTGCGGACACCCATCACCGGACGTCGTCGGGTAGTCGAGCGCCGTCACGCTGTCGCTTATCGATTTCAAGCGGCAGTCGTGCGCATCGCTGCCACGCCACTCACTCGAGCATCGGACGCGACAAGCCGATATTGGCCCACGCTTGTGCACGCAAGGATTAGCGAGCACCCAAGCGGGCTAGTAGATGCTCCAGCAGCATCAATAACGGAGAGGGGAAACACATTGATCCTTTTGGGAATCATCCTGCTGGTTATCGGCGCCATCGCGGCAATCCACATCCTGTGGGTGATTGGCGGCATTCTGCTGGTCGTAGGACTCATCCTGCTCGTGATGGGTGGCACGGACCGGGCGGTCGGCGGTCGCCGCCACTACTTCTAGCCGCGGCGTGAACGGAAGCGAGAAGCGAAGGCGGCCACTCGCGAGCTCAGCGTCAGCTCACGGTTCGACAGGAGTCGGCAGCCGAACGCGGCTTGCCCTGTGGCTACCTATCGCGAGCACACCTGTAGCGCTCGTAGATCACGCGTGAGGCGAACGTCCTGGTCTCGACCAGATCCAGCGAAACGGCTTCTGCGACTGGGGGCAGAAAGGGCGTGCCACCACCGAGGATGACGGGATTCCGGAACATTCGCAGCTCGTCAACGAGGCCCAGTTCGATTGCTGCTGCCGCCAGATGTGCCCCGCCGATCTCCACATCCTTGTCAGTCGCGGTGAGTGCTGACGAGATCTCCTCCGCCACCGAACCACTCGCGAGCCTGGCGTTGCCCTGGACGCTCTTGAGTGTGCCGCTGAAGACGACTTTCGGGATGGAACACCAGATCTCAGCGAACTCAGCGCCGGGCTCGCTGGCCCGAAGCGACGGATCGGTATCCCAGACCAGCATTGTCTCGTAAAGCCTACGACCGAGCAGACAGCAGCCCACATCGCGCACCCGCTCGATGTGGAAACGAAACTGCTCGTCGCTGGGGGCGCCCCACTCAATTGAACCCGTGCGGCCGGAGATGAAGCCGTCGGCCGAGACGCTCATCGAATAGATCAGCATGGCCAGTCGATGATACGGCCGGTCATCGATCGCGAACGGACGCTGTGCGGTGGCCACCTCCCGCTCCTGACCAGATCGATCAGCTGGCTGCCACCGTGTGCGGCCAATCCGGGTTTCACCGTCGTCTGGGGCGGGGTGACCGACCGCCGGGGCTTGCAAAGCGCTTCCAGAGGCCCGGTCAGAAACCCGGCGGAAACCCAGAGAGCCCTCTGACGGACTCGAACCGTCGACCCCTTCCTTACCATGGAAGTGCTCTACCAGCTGAGCTAAGAGGGCGGGCCCCGTCAGGTTAGCGTGCGATCGGGCACCTCGCCGGGTCGTCTGTCCGGGGTGCGCCGCGCGCTTGCGCTGGACGTACCATTCGGGCGTGACCTACTCGATCGTTGCGCGTGATCCGCACACAGGGGCGTTGGGCGCGGCGGTGCAGTCACACTGGTTCGCGGTGGGTGCCGTGGTGCCGTGGGCGCGCCCGGGAGTCGGGGCGGTCGTCACGCAGGCGTTCGCGAATATCTCCTACGGGCCGGCTGCGCTTGATCTGCTCGCGGCCGGCGGGAGTCCAGCCGAGGTGCTCGGGCGGCTGACGGAAGCCGACGCGGCCGCGGCCAGCCGCCAGGCGGCGATCGTGAGCGCAGACGGCGAGGTGGCAGCCTTCACCGGCGAGGCGACGATCGCCTGTGCTGGTCAGGTGGTCGACGCGCAGCATCAGGTCAGCTGTCAGGCGAACATGATGGCCAACGCGACCGTCTGGGATGGGATGCTGGCCGCCTATCTGGCTGCACCCGGGCCGCTCGCGGAGCGTCTGATTACCGCGCTCGAAGCAGCGGAGGCCGCGGGCGGTGACGTTCGCGGTCGCCAGTCGGCAGCGATCCTGATCGTTGCCGAGAGCGGCCAGCCATGGGAAGCAACGGTCTCGCTACGTGTGGACGATGACCGTGAGCCGCTCGTGGAGCTGCGACGCCTGCTGCGGCTCCACGGTGCGTATGAGCTCGCATCCGAAGGCGACGAGCTGCTCGCGTCAGGCCGCTTCACTGACGCGACAGACGCATATACACGGGCGCTGGCGCTCGCGCCTGAGAGCTACGAGCTGATGTTCTGGGCCGGCCTTGGAAACGTCCAGGCCGGCGAGGTCGAGCTTGGCCTCGAGCGCGTCCGCGAGGCGATCGACCGTCAGCCGGGCTTCGGGGATCTGCTCGACCGGCTCTCCACTGAGATCGCGCCCGCCGCCCCGATCGCGCGGGAGCGCCTCCGCTAGGCGCGCGGAGCGCCTGCCACACTGGGCGCCGGAACGGGGACGTACCAACTGCTGAGCGACGCCACGCAACTCGACCTCACCCAACAACGCTCGATCGGCGAGATCCTCACGACTGCGCTGCGGGTGTACGGACGCCGCCCGCTGCTGTTCCTCTTTCTGGCAGGGTTCGTCGTGGTGCCCTATGAGGTGGCCGTCGTGCTGCTTGAACACGGTCGGGGCGGCCTCGCCGTGGGAACGGAGGCGGTGCTGCTGCTGGTTCAACTGGCACTCGTCGACCCGTGCATATCGGCGGTTCAGGTTCAGGCGCTGCTCGACCTGGGCGACGGCCACGAGCCACGGATCAGGGATGTGGTCCACCGCGGCCTGGTGGTGCTGCCGGTTGTCGCGGCAGCCGAGATCATCGCCGGGATTGGAATCGCGGTCGGCATTCTGTGCTTCATCATTCCCGGCTTGATCCTGGCGGCGCGCTGGGCCGTCGTCGCCCAGGTGGCGGCGGTGGAGCGCACCGACTGGCCGAGCGCGCTGCGCCGGAGCGCCGAGCTCGCCCGCGGCAACTATTGGCGGATCTTTGCGGTGGTGCTGACGATCTGGCTGCTGGTCGGGATTCCCGCCGATGTGATCGGTCGCGGTGGGCATCTCCTGGCGGCGATCATCGCGGTCGTGCTTGCGATCCTCGTACATTCGTTCGCGACGCTGATGACGAGTCTCCTCTACTTTGATCTCCGCGCTCGCCGGGCGAGCCCGGCAACATGAATTGCTGAGGTGACAGAACGCGTCCCCACATCGCTGCTCGCCGCAACCGGCCTGATCGCCGGCTTCGGAACCGCGGTCGCAAGCGGCTCGCGGCCGCTGGGTGGAGCGGTGATGGCAGCCTTCGGACTCACCTGCATCTATTTCTGGCTGCGGCGCGACGGCGCTCGCACGGCCGTCCGACTGACGCTCGTCGGTCTGGCGGCGTTCGTGATCTCACACGGCCTCGGCCTGTTGATAGGCGCGTGGCCATCGGTGCTGCTGGTGTCGGCTCTGACGGCATGGGCGTGCTGGCAATGGTCGGACTCCAAGGTCTTCAGTTCAGCTGCCGGTCCGCTGACCAGCAGCTGACCACACCCCTCAGCCGAGCGGCGGTTCGTAGAGCGCGCCGTCAACCACACGGCGAACGCCAAGTGGCTCTGGCAGCTCGACGATCACCGGCGTCTCATGCCGGGAGCTGCGCCCGACGTAACCCTCGATCGGCTTCACATAGACGCGCACCAGCGCACGTTCGCCGTCCAGATGCAGCTCCGGTGTGAGCAGACGGTCGGCCGCCCTGGCCCCGCTGGCCATGGTCTGTTCGGTGATCAGCACCGGCAGCTCGCGCGCGTCCGGACTGGCCGGGAAGCTCGGCTCCAGTCGCCAGGACGAGGCCCGTGCGCCATCGCGCATCGCCCGCAGCGGCCGCGAGTTGGAGACGCCCATCGGTTCCCAGCGCCCGCGCCGTGCCTGCCGGACGGCGACCGTCAGCAGATGCGGTGGGCGACCCCGGCCGAAGAGAACCTCATCGTCGGTGCGTGCCAACGCTCGCCAGCCTTTCAACTTGTCGGCGGTCTCGAGCGACGCCACCCCTCTGGCGCGGAACAGCCGCTTCGGCTGCGCCTTGCGCCGACCACGGTCTATCTGAGCGACAAGCGCCTGAACGGCAGGGTCGTCGGCTTCGAGCGGCTCGAACGGCTGGAACGCCGCCGATGGCGCAAACGGCAGCCCGCCGCCGTCGCTGATCAGCGCCGGTTCCGCCGGGACCAGCGCCGGCACCAGTCTCGGGGCGTGCTTCCAAGCCTCCGGGGGAGGCGGCTTGCGATCCTCGTCGACGGCTCGGGGCATGCTGTCAGGCCGACCGGCCCCAGACCTCGTCGGCGACCTCCACGATCAGTTCGAGCTTGGCCTTCTCGTCGTCGATCGTGAGGGTGTTGCCCTCCTCGGTCGAGGAGAAGCCGCACTGACCCGAGATGCCGAGCTGATCGATGTCAACGAATTGAGCGGCCTCATCGATGCGGCGCTTGAGCATGTCCTTGTCCTCGAGCTCGGCACGCTTGGTCGTGACGATCCCGAGGATCACCTGCTTGCCCTTGGGTACGAACCGCAGCGGCTCGAACGTGCCCGATCGCTCATCGTCGAACTCGAGGAAATACCCGTCGACGTTGAGATCGTTGAAGAGCGCCTCGGCGACGAAGTCGTACCCGCCCTCCGCGGCCCACATCGACTGATTGTTGCCGCGGCACAGGTGCGTGGTGATCGTGAGGTCGTCGGGCCGGCCCTCCAACGCCTGATTGATCACCCGGATGTACTGCTCGTGCAGGTGTGCCGGATCACCGCCGATCGCCTCGATGTGCTCATGCTGGGCCGGGTCGTTGACGTAGGCCAGGCTGGTGTCGTCGAGTTGCAGGTAGCGGCAGCCGATGTCGTAGACCCCATGGATCTCCTTGGCATAGGCCTCAGCCAGGTCATCCCAGAAGACGTCGAGGTCCGGATAGACGTCCCGATCGATGGCCGCGTTGCCGCCGCGGTAATGGACCATGCTCGGCGACGGGATCGTCAGCTTCGGCGTTTGGCCCGGACCGGCCTGGTCCCGCAGGAAGTTGAAGGCGTCAGCGAAGATCGTGTACGGCAGCTCGACCTTGCCGGCGACGCGCATCGCCGGCGGCGCGTAGTCGTAGGTGCCCTGTTCATTTTTGAACTGCACGTGCAGCGACTCGCCTTGGACCTGGGTGATTCCCTCGAGCTGGTAGATGAAATCCATATGCCACGACGTGCGGCGAAGCTCCCCGTCGGTGACGGTCTGCAGCCCGACGGCGCGCTGAAGCTCGATCGTCTCCAGGATCGCAGCGTCCTCGACCGCGATCAGCGCGTCGGCGTCCATCCGCCCGTTCTTGAAGTCGGCACGGGCTTCCACGAGTGCGGGCGGCCGCAGCAGGCTGCCGACATGGTCGGCGCGGAATGGGGGAGTCTGGCGCTGGCTCAAGCGATCCTCCTGGCGGTGATCGATGTGACGTTTTGAATGCGGGTGAGGCTAGACGGTGCGATGTACAGGACAAATTGCATCAACTTTGTGCTGTATGCTGTGGGCATGAAAGTCGATTCCCATCAGCACCTGTGGACCGAGCCGCTGCTCGACGCGCTTGCGATGCGCCGACGGCTGCCGCTCGTCCGTCGCGACGACGGCCTCACCATTCTGCACAGCGCCGGCGAGCTCCCGTATGTGATCAATGTCGAGGCCGAGGCGCCCGCGCGCCGGGCGGCGCTCGTCCGTGAGGACGGACTCGATCAGGCGGTGATCGCGATCTCGAGCCCGATCGGGATCGAGGCGCTCCCGCGGGCCGAGGCGGCGCCGCTGGTCGACGCCTACCTCGATGGCGTGCGGGCGCTGCCGGGTGAGTTCGCTGCCTGGGGGCCGATCATCCTGGACGAGGCGGACCCCGCAGATGTCGACGAGCTGCTTGCTCGTGGCTGCATCGGCATCTCGATTCCCGCCGGGGCGCTCGCCGGACCGGAGCGCCTGGACCGGCTCGGGTACGTGCTGGAGCACATCGCGCGGCGTTCGGTCCCGGTGTTCGTGCATCCGGGGCGGGCTCCCGGCCAGCGTGCGCCGGCCGTCGACTTCGACGAGCCGCTCTGGTGGCGGCCCCTGACCGACTATGTCTCGCAGATGCAGGCGGCGTGGCTCACGTTCGCCGGCGTCGGGCGTCGTGAGCATCCGCAACTGAAGGTGCTGTTCGCGATGCTGGCGGGTGGTGGCCCGCTGCTGACCGAGCGGTTGACCGCGCGCGGTGGTCCGGAGATCGACCTGTGGGATGAGGGGACCTTCTACGACACCTCGAGCTACGGGCCGGCGGCGGTCGAGATGATGGTGCAGACGGGTCGGGGAAACCCAACTGGTTTACGGATCGGACCGCCCGGTCGTGGAGCCTCAGTCGACTGGGCGCGAGCGGCTTCTGCAGGCCAACGCCGGCGACCTGCTCGGGGTGGTGAATTACGCATGAGCCTGACCGCAAAACAGCTCGAAGCCTTCGTCCTGAGGCTGGCCGCGGACGCCGAGCGCTGGAGGCCGCACGTGAATCACGACGCGGGCAAACGGAGCTATGAGCTGATCTGGGAGGACGCAGACGTCAACGCCTGGGTCCTCTGCTGGAGCGAGGACCATGACACGGGCTTTCACGACCACGACCTGTCCTCCGCGGCGATCACAGTCCTCGGCGGGCAGGTTCGGGAAGATCGCCTGCGTCTTGGCGGGCCGGCTCGAGAGACCATCTACAACGAGGGCGAGACCTTCACGGTTCCCCCGAGCGCGATCCATCGCGTCCTGCATGCGGGCTCTGGTCCGGCGATCACGATCCATGCCTACTCGCCGCCGCTGGTGCGCACCGGCGCCTACGCCCTCGGCGATGACGGCGAGCTGCTGCGGATCGCCCAGGAGGGTGACGAAGAGCTTCAGGACGAGATGGCGCTCGCCTGACGAACTCCTGAGAGAATCGCTGCATGAACGATTCACTGACAGCGAGCACCACGAAGATCAGCGGCCACGACGGCGACGAGGTCGAGACCTACGTCGTGCACCCAGTCGGCGATGCCGCGCGCGGAGGCGTCGTGCTGATCCATCACATGCCTGGCTACGACCGTGCGACCAAGGAGATCGCTCGGCGCCTTGCCGAGCTCGGGTACGACGTGGCAATGCCGAACCTGCATTGGCGTGAGGCGCCGGGAGCGGCTCCCGACGATGCTGCGGCGGCCGCCCGGGCTCAGGGAGGCGTCCCCGACGCGCGACTGATCGGAGACGTTGGCGGTGCTGCCGTGTGGCTGCGATCGCTACCGAGCTCCAACGGAAAGGTGGGCGTGATCGGATACTGCTCTGGCGGTCGACAGAGTGTGCTCGCCGCCTGCAACCTTGACCTCGACGCCGCTGTCGACTGCTACGGCGCGTTTGTCGTCGGTAACCCTCCGGAGGGGTTCCCGATGAAGGTGACCGGGCTTGAGGACCAGCTCGCGAATCTGCGAGCGCCACTGCTCGGGCTGTTCGGCAACGAGGACCAGCACCCGTCACCGGAACAGGTCGACAAGCTCGAGCAGATCCTCAAGTCAGACGGCAAGACCTACGAGTTTCACCGCTACGACGGCGCCGGGCATGGCTTCTTCGCAGTCGACCGCCCCGCGTACAACGTCGCCGCCGCCAATGACGGCTGGGAGCGGATCGAGGAGTTCTTCGACACCCACCTGGAGGCTTGACATGTGCACGTATGCAACCCTGAACACGGACCTCGACGGCAGCGCCAAGGGGCCGGAGAGCAAGTGGTTCCACGTCAGTCACGGCACCGTCTACTTTGATCACCCCGTTCACGCGATGGCCGAGCACACGCTCAACATCGACTTCGCCAACCCGGAACGTGGGCCCGCCGCGCGTGTGGCCGTTGAACTGACCGCCGGCTCTGCCAGGGCGCTCGTCAGGGCGATCGAGGACGCGCTCGCTTCAGCGCCGGCGGAGATGGCTGCCTGAGTTGGGCATCAGCCTCGGCCGGGTGCTCCGGCCGAGGCTGGGCCGCATCGCTTGGCTGGGGCTACCGCCGTCACGCTGACGGACGCGTTTCGCTCCAGGTGCCCCGCTCGAAATCGAACGAACGCGCGACCGGGCAGCCGTCGGCGTCAAGACCGTCCAGCCACTGCTGGAACTCATGGAGCTGCCGCTCGTGGTGGTGGCAGAACTCGACGCTGTTGGTCAGCCGCAGGTCACGGCAGTTTCGGGCGTTGCAGACTTCGTCTTGGTGTGGCTGGCTCATAAAAGCAAACCTAACGCGCGGATATTGCGGTCATATGTGCATCAGATCGCCTGTCGTTACGTCTCTTGGAGCGCTTTATGTGAGCTCCGCAAATCGGGCCGATTCAGCTCGGTCCGAACGGTCGGCGGTTGTGGCTCGCTAGACTATTTGCGAGATCAACTACTGGCGCGATTCACACGGCGCGCGCGCCGCGAGGCTGGAAGGGGCGAGCATGGAAGTGGAGATCTGGTCAGACATAAACTGCCCGTGGTGCTACCTCGGTAAGCGCAGGTTCGAGGCGGCACTTGCCCGGTTTGAGCATGCCGATGCCGTGAACGTGACTTGGCGCAGCTTCGAGCTGGACCCGGATGCACCCGCCGAGCAGCCTGGCAACGGTGCGGCGATGCTTTCGGAGAAGTACGGCATCCCGCCTGAACGAGCGCTGGCGATGGAGGAGAACCTGACCGCCACCGCGGCCGCAGACGGTCTCGAGTACGACCTTGTGCACGCTCGCATCGGTTCGACGTTCGATGCTCATCGGCTGGTTCATCTCGCGCAGCGACATGGGCTGCAGGACGCGATGAAGGAGCGTCTCTTCAGGGCGCGGTTCACGGATGGCAAGCTGGTTTCCGATCACGCGACGCTCGTCGAGCTCGCCAGAGAGGTCGGGCTCGACAGCTCCGAGGTTGCCGCGGTGCTGGCCGGCGATGAGTACGGCGATGCGGTTCGCGAGGACGAGGCCACCGCGATACGGTTCGGGATCAGCGGCGTGCCGATGTTCGTGGTCGATCGGGCCTTCGGGGCGTCAGGCGCGCAGCCGCCTGAGCAGCTGCTGGCATTGCTGCGACACGGCTGGGACGCTGAGCATGGGACTGATCAATCTCGAACCGACGCTGCATGAGGGCGAAGCGATCGTCTGGCGCCGCCCCGCCGCGCATTCGTTACGGGACCGAGCGGTCCCGGGAATGCTGTTCCTAACGTCGGTTGCAGTGCTGTTCATGCCGAATCGGCTGAACCGCCGGCGCTACATCGTCTCCACCCGGATTCCCCTCGACCGCCTGCACGCGGCCGACACGGTCGGGCCGGTGGTCGCGTTTTCCTCCAAGCGCAACGGAGGCCTGCGCCGCCGGCTGCGTGTGACCGCCGACGACGAAACGCACCTGTTCGTGATCAACCACCCAGAGCAGGTGGCAGAGGAGCTCAGAGCCGCTCTACGTGTATCGCCTGAGCGAGCCTGAGCCCGAGGCTGCGGATCTCGTCTCCGAGGCGAAGCTCACAGGGGCCGTCAAACGGCTGGCGACCTACCAGCTCGAGCTCCTTGCCGATGCCAATGTGCTGCTCGGTCAGGTAGCGAAGCATCTCGGGCTGGGCGTCGGAGACGCGAACGATCCGAGCCCGCTCTCCGGGCTCAAGATCCGCGATCGTCGGTTGGGTGACCTCGTCGACCTCGAGCAACCGGTTTGGGATCGGGTCGCCATGCGGATCGGTCACGGGATCGCCGAGCTTCTCGGCGATCAGCTCGATCAGCTCCTCGGACGCCGCGTGCTCGAGGGCGTCGGCGAACCGGTGCACGTCCTCCCATGGGATCTCGAGGCTCGTCGCCAGGAACAACTCGAGTAGGCGGTGCCGTCGGATCACGCCCAGCGCCAGCTGGCGGCCGGCGACGGTCAGGCGCACGCCGCGATATGGCACGTGCTCGGCGAGCCCTCCGGCGTCCATGCGCTTGACCATCATCGAAACCGAGCCGGCGGTGACGCCCAGGCGCTCGGCGATCTGGCTGGTGGAGGCCGTCTGGTCGGGCTCGATCGTGAGCGCGTAAATGGCCTTGACGTAGTCCTCGACGGGGGCTGAGACACTCGGGTGGATGGTCGCCTGCACGCCGCCAAGCGTAACTGACAACCCGGCCACGGTTCAGATTTTGTCCGAGTGAACTTTTATTGATACTCTGGTTGTGAGATGAGTTTTGACGAAGCGGGCGAGGCCGCGGTCACTCCGGGCGCAGTGGGGATACCGGTTCCGCCGGTGATGCCACGCCCAGCGGGGCGCGGCACGTCACAGCGACCGTCCCTCCGCGAACGCGACGAGGAGCGCCCCCGTGCGAGTCGGCGCCGGACGCTTGCGCTGCTGGGGCCGGCCTTCGTCGCTGCCGTCGCCTACGTCGACCCCGGTAACTTCGCGACCAACTTTCAGGCGGGCGCCGAGCACGGCTACCTGCTCGTCTGGGTGGTCGTCATGGCGAGTCTGATGGCGATGCTGATCCAGTACCAGACGGCGAAGCTCGGACTCGTGACGCGCAGGAATCTGCCCGAGTTGTGCCGGGAGCAGTTTCCCGAAGCGGGCCAATGTCCTGCTGTGGTTGCAGGCTGAGGCGATCGCGATGGCAACAGATCTGGCCGAGTTCACCGGCGCGGCGATCGGCCTCAATCTCGTGTTCGGGATGCCGCTGTTCCTGGCGGGTCTCGTGACGGCTGTTGTCGCATTCGCGGTTCTGGGTCTTGAACGCTGGGGGCACCGGCCGTTCGAGGTCGCGATCTTCGCGCTGCTGATGCTGGTGTCGCTCGGCTTCCTGGTCGAACTCTTCGCCGTCGGCAACCAGTCCTACTCAGGCATCGCGCATGGCCTGATCCCGCACTTCGATCACGGCAATGCGCTTCCACTCGCCGTCGGGATCGTCGGCGCGACGGTGATGCCGCACGTGATCTACCTGCATTCGGAGCTCCAGCGCAACCGGCTGCACGCCGAGCGTGACACGAAGGCCGGCCGGCTGCTCAGCTTCAACAAGCTCGACTGCGTGCTGGGGTTGGGCGTGGCCGGGCTTGTGAACGTGGCGATGCTGTGCGTCGCGGCGGCGCTGTTCGCCGGCGTCACCGTCACCGGCAACGTCTCCCTCAGCCTTGTGCATTCGCGCATGGCGGACGTCGTCGGCGGTGGTGCAGCGCTCGCCTTTGGCAGCGCTCTGATCGCCTCGGGGATCTCGTCCTCGAGTGTCGGAACCTACTCCGGACAGGTCGTCATGAGCGGCTTCGTGAACCTGCGCATCCCGGTGGTCGTGCGCAGGCTCGTGACGATGCTGCCCTCTCTGCTGGTCCTCGCATTTGCGACCAACACCACCGGTGCGCTTGTGCTGTCCCAGATCGTGCTGTCGTTCGGGATCCCGTTCGCGCTCGTGCCGCTCGTGCTGTTCACCTCGCGGCGGAGTGTGATGGGCGAGCATGTGAACCGCCCGGTCGTGATCGCGCTGATGATTGCGGTGACGGTGGTGATCACCGGACTGAACATCTTCCTGCTCGGCAGCACCGTCGGCGGGCTCTTCTAGGACTCGCGTGTCAGTCTCCACAGCCTGCCGGCCGCGTAACTGACAGCTCCGGCGACGCCCACGAAGAAGCCGGTGGGCCAGTCGGTCTGGAAGGAGAGGGCGATCGCCACCCAGACGGTGAGGACCGCGATCCCAATCGAGAGCGCCAGCGCCGCAACCGGCCGTGCTGTGAATGCCCGGGCTCCCGCCGGGGGCCCGATCATCAAGCTGAATATCAGAGTCGTGCCGACCACCGGCACGGTCACCGTGGTCGCAAGGGCGACCAGAATCAGGAAGCCGAGCTCAAGCGCGAATGGGCTGATCCCGGGCCCGGTTCCCTCTGGTAGGACTGATCCCAGCAGCAGCGGCCTCCAGAGGAGACCCAGGGCCAGTACGCACGTCACCGCCAACGCGACCGTCGGCCACAGTTCGGTGCTGCTGACGCCGAGGACTTCGCCGAACAGCAGTGCGCTGAGAACATCCTCGCTCTGACCGCTGAGGCTCAGAAACAGCCAGCCCAGGCCGAGCATGAAGACCAGGGTCAGCGCGGTGGCAACGTCATGGCGCCCACGCCTGCTGAGTAGCCCGATGCCGAGCGCGCCGGCGACGGAGAACACGCCAAGCCCGACCAGCGTCGAGGCCCCGACGAGGCTGGCCCCGGCCGCGCCGGCAAACGAGCCATTCGGAATCGCGTGGGCGACAAAGGCTGAGCCGCGCATCACAACGAAGAAGCCGATCGACCCACCGACGATCGCGACGAGCGTCGCCACGATCCAGCTGTTGACCATGAACGAGCTGAACATCGCTAACCGCGTCCCCGGCGGTGGCCGAGTACGCCCGCGATCAGATACGACGCCAGCACCAGCGTGACGACGAAGAAGCTGACCGGCCAGCCGGTGTTCCGTGGCGGCCAGTCGTAGCTGTCGTAGGCGAGCAGGATTCCCAGCCAGGTGCAGCCGACTCCGATCCCGGCTGCGGCCAGCATCGCTCGGTGCGGCCGGCTGGTCACGCGCAGGGCGGTCGCGGCAGGACCGACGAGCAGCGCGGTCGAGAGGATTGCTCCGAGCGTGTATGCCGACAACGCGACAGCCGTCGCCAGCGCCAACAGGTACCCGAGCCCGACGAGCCGCACCGGGATCCCGCGCGCGGCTGCCAGGTCCGGGCTGACGCTGGAGAGCATCAGCGGGCGATACAGCGCCGCCACGATCGCTGCTGTGGCGGCGCTGAGTGCGAGAACCAGCGGAAGCTCCGATGATGACAACGCGAACATCGAGCCGAACAGCACCGTCACGGTGGCCCCGGTCGTGTTGTCGTAGGTGCTTCCCAGGTAGAGGAACAGAGCGGTCAGGCCGAATCCGACCCCGAGCACGATGCCGGTCGCGAGGTCGCGGCCCCGCGCCCGCTGGATGCCGATCAGCTCCATCGCCCCGGCGGCCGCGACGCAGATCGCGGCGAAGCCCCACAGCGGTCCAACCCCGACGAGGTATGAGCTGGCTCCACCCGCGGCGCCGATGTCACCGAGCGCCTCACCGGCGAACGACTGCCCGCGGATCACGGTGAAGACGCCGATGCCGGCGGCGACGATCGCGACCAGCCCGCCAACGGCGGCAGCAAGTTGCACCTCCGGGCTGGAGAACAGTCCGGGGGCGAAGATCGCGTGAAGGATCGAACCCACGTCGTCTCAGTCGTGGTCGTGGTGGTGGGGGTGCGTCGGCTCGGCGTCGTCGCTGTCGCCGGCAACGACGATCACCCGCCCATGCACGCGCAGCACGTCTACCCGGTGGCCGTAGAGGCGGCTCAGGACCTCAGAGCGGACCACCTCATCGGCGGTCCCGCAGGCGGCGCGGCCGTCGGCGAGGTACACGACGCGGTCCATGACCGGCAACAGCGCGTTCATCTCGTGCGCGGAGATCAGAACCGAGATCCCCTGTTCGCGCGCGATCCGAGACAGCAGGCTCACGACCTCGCGAGCGCTCCGCAGGTCGAGGTTGGCGAGCGGTTCATCGAGCAGCAACAGCTTCGGTCCGCTGATCAGTGCGTGCGCGATCAGAATCCGCTGCTGCTCGCCTCCCGACAGCTGACCGACGCGCGCGTCGGCGAAGGCCTCGGCATCAACCGCCGCAAGCATCCGCTGGACGAGCTCGCGTCGCGCGCGCGACGGGCGCGGGAATCCGAGTCTGTGGCCGTCGACACCGAGCCCCACGAGATCACGGCCCCGCAGCGGCATGTCCGGGTCCAGCAGGAACTTCTGAGGCACGTACCCGACGCTGCGGCGCTCTCCGGAGTTCGGCATGATCACGCTCCCGCGGCTGGGCGATATCAGCCCCAGGATCACCCGCAACAGCGTCGTCTTGCCGGCTCCGTTGGAGCCGATCAGACCGGTGAGCTCGCCAGCCGCCAGCGAGAAGCTCACGTGGTCGAGAACCGTGCGGCCGCCGAGTTCGACGACGACGTCCTCGAGCTCCAGTGCGGGTGCTCCTGTCATCCGAGTCTGGTGGTCGACCGGCCGGTCGCCAAGGCGCGGCGCAGCGCGTTCACCTCGGCAAGCATCCACGACTGGTAGCTGTAGCCGGCCGGCATCGTCTCGTACAGCCCGACCACCGGAACGCGTGCGTTCGCGGCAAGCCTCAGAAACGACTGCGTCAGTGTGTCGGTGACCTGCTGGTTGTAGAGGAACGCCTTGACGGCGTGTTGTTTGAACAGATTCCGCTGGAGCTCGATGTCCTGCGGTGCCGGGTCGACTCCATTCATGATGTCGGCCTGCAGACTCCATGGTGTCCGATTCCTCGCACCGGCGGCCTCGAGCATGTAGTCCCCGACCGGCTCCGTGGTCGCCACCGATGCCTGCGGGTACTGGTGTCGCGTTGCGCCCAGCGCCCGCATCCAGGGGCGCAGGGAGGCGTCGAACCTTCGGGCGTTGGCCCTGAAGTACGCCGCATGCTCAGGGTCCAGCGTCGACAGGTCCTTGGCCAGAGCAGTCGCAACCCTCGGCATCGTGGCGGGCGAGTACCACAGGTGTGGGTTGCGGGTCGAGTCGGGCAGGCCGAGCAGTGACTGGACGTCGATCACCCTGCGCTTCGAGTTTGGTGACGCCTGCTCGAGTCGGGTCATGAAGGTGTCGTACCCGAGGCCGTTCTGGACGACCAGGCTCGCCGAGTTGACCGCCTGAGCGACGCTCGGACTTGCCTCGAAGCTATGCGGATCCGTGTTCGGGTTGCTCATCACGCCGGTCACGGTCACGTACCTGCCCCCGACCTGGGAGATCACGTTCGCGTACTGGCTCTCCGCCCCGACGGCTTGGATTCGACCGTGCCCGCTGCTGTGAACGGCGGCCGCACCGCCGCAACCGGCAACTGCCACGGCGGCGGCGCCGGCGGCGGCCAGCGCGGGCAGGCGACGCCGACCCTTACGGGCGATCAGCGCGGGCTTGCGGCGCCGGCGATCACGGGCGACAGCGCGGGCTTGCGGCGCCGGCGATCACGGGCGACCAGCGCGGGACGGGAGGGCATGCCAGGACTATATGAGAATGAGTCTGATTCTCATTCTCATTTTCACTTTGAGAGAGATATGCTTGTGCGAATGGCCGACAAAGCGCGAGTCCAGGAGGGCAGAGGCACGGTGGATGACCAGCTCGCGCGTGGAAGGCAGCGCCTGATCGAGCAGGCTCAGGCCGAGCTCGATGCCTGGGAATCACCATCGGCAGGCCCATCGATGGCGACCTGGCAGCAGCGCGCCCGGGCGACCGTGAGGCGCGCCGGGCATAACCGCGGCGCAGCCAGAGACGTGCTGATCGACCTGTTCGCCCGCCAGAGGTGCGCACTGAGCGTGCGCGAAATCGAAGATGCGCTCGTGCATGGGAGACCGGTCGGTCGTGCGAGCGTCTATCGCGCGCTCGAGCTGCTTCAGGATCTCAAGCTGATCGAGCGTGTTGATGTGGGTGACGGCATCATGCGCTACGAGCGCTCGCAGGAAGCGCACGACTTCCATCATCACCACATGGTCTGTGAGCGCTGCGGCCTGGTGATGGCGTTCGATGACCAGCAGCTGGAGCAGGCCATCCACGGCCTCGGTGAGCGCGTCGGATTCATCATCAGCGGCCACGAGGTCACCCTGCGCGGCATCTGCATCGAGTGCAGCTGACGGCGGTCGGCGCTAGGCGCGCACCGCAACGAGCTTGAGGCTCTGGCCCCGCTTCAGCGCGGGGAGTGTGAGCGTCAGATGCCCATTGACAATACGGGTGGCTGTGCACGACACCACAACGCCCTTGCTGAGGACGTAAGCCCAAACACTCGTCTTGGAGCGACCCACACGTGTGATTGAGAGCGTGAGCCTCGTCGCCTTGCGCGGCACCACCAGCACATGTGCCAGCGGGGCCTGGCGTGTGCCCTTGATCGTCGCCACGGCCGCGGCCTTCGCGCCGCCTGTGATTGTCACCACGCCGGCTGTGGTGGCCCTGACGGGACCGATCCAGCGCGTGTGCACGATGTCGGGGCCGTTCCTGTCGCACCGGCGCGGTCACCTTCACCTCGATATACTGCCGGCGTCGGCTCGCTGGAGTTTGTAGCGGTAGGCGTTGCTGCGTATTCAGCGGAGCTTGCAGACTGCGTGCGCATCGGTAGAAGTGGACTGTCGGTGGCCGCGCGTTAGGTATGTGCCGGGATTGCGGTGAGTCGCCAGCCGTAGCGTTCACTGCTCACGGTTGCTGTAGCAGCATCCGGCGCCACGAGCGTTACCGGAGGAAGGCGCGGTCGTCGCTGTGGTGGTTGTGGTGGTTGTGGTGGTTGTGGGCGTGGTTGCCGAGCACACGAGTCGGACCTCGGGTAGAAGCTGGCCGGTTCCGCTGCCGGCCGAGTTCGACTCCTGCACCATGACTCTCGACGTACATGTTCGACTGCGGGCTCTGTAGGGACGTAGGTCGAAGAGTTGCTCCCGCTGATGTTCGTGAACGCTGCCGCGCGCAGACTGGCGACTCGCTGCCACTGGTAGGGGGTGACGCCGCAGAGCAGGCGAACTGGCTCCAGGTGCCGACGATCGGCGTCAATGCCTGACCCGACCGCGGGCGCTTCCGGTCGTCAGTCGGATACGCAGACGTTCTCGAGGTGTATCGGTGCGACGGTCGTGGAGAAGGTGCCGTCGTAGCGCAGCGTGCTGTGGTCACGGCGTAACTGTTGGTGGCAACTAGTCGGTAGTGATACGTGGTGCACGGGGTCAGGCTCGGCAGATGGTGCCCGTGACTGCCTGCTGCCCCGAGCCTGGTGTTCCTAGCGTCGCGTGGAGCCCGTTGAGGAGCCGTAGATGCTGCGGCCAGTAGTTGCCAGTAGTAGATGGTGCTCTAGCTGGTTCGGGATAGACGCCGCCGGCTAAGATGCGTCACGCTCGTGTCGCATCGGCGTAGGCAATGTAACTGCCCCCGATACCCGGCCCGCCTTGGGTCGCCATCTGCCGCTGATCGAGCCGTTACCGGTTGGTCCGTCCCAGCCGGTCGACGCGTTGCAAATCAGGAGAGTTTGTGCACATGCCGTTGGAGGCCGGAAGCGATGTCGTTCAGGTCAGTCCGCCATCGCCGTAAGCCCAGACCGGAGAGGCTGCTCGTAATCAGCGGCGACAGCGGCGATAGGCTGCAGTCAGGGGGGTGGCAAGGCTGGTGCCGCCGACGAGGCACACATCGGTCCCATTGTCACAGCCCCTGCGTGTCGGGCCCCCTGAACGAGTCGTAGATCTCGAGGCCGCTGCCTGGGAAAGGCGTCGGCGGAGACGTCGTTGTAGGCTCGGCCGCCGCTGCAACCGGTAGTGACGCCGGACTGCCACGAGGGCACCGCATGCGGGCTCGTGTCGCATCCTGATCCCGTGCCGACGCACGCCCCATTATTGAAAGGGTTGCCCGAACACGGCTCCGCAACCGACCAGGCTGACTCACCGAAACCACGGACGTCGGCTCATGGGCTGAGAGAGGTCCCGCCTACGGCGTCGACGTCCGCCTCGGCAGCCGGATAGTTGACATGGGAGACTTCCCGGGTAGCCGCTATCGCCCGCGGCCGCAAACGACGAGACATTGCGAGAACGACCAGTGATCATTGGTTGACCATGAGAGAGTGCTGCCTCCGCCAAAGCTCATCGAGAGCTCGGTTGGGGGCAAGTCGCGGCCTTTGGTCTGCGGCTGCCAAGATCCGTGGTCGCGTCGAATGTCGCCTCGACGAGATCGATGCCGCAATTCGGGACATACGGCGGAGACGGCATCGAGGTCCAGTGACTCCTCGATAGTCCAGGTCCCGGTTGGGTCCTCCGTTGTCGGAGGCGTGCTGCCCCCAAGTTGGTTCATCTCCATGAAGCAGGGCGACGAGGCGTAGCTGCACTCCGGCAAGGCTGGAAGGCCGTTCATCGCACGGAATTGATTCATGTCGGCATAGGCCGTCGGATCGTCGTAGGCATCGACTATCGCGATCGTGTCAGTCGCGCCGTTGTTTGCAGCCAGCCATGGAAGGTCGTAGGCCCACTGGAGGTATGCCGCGGTCCCGGGCGAGATCAGCACGCTGCCGTCGTATCGCTGCTCGTCAGGGACTCGGCACCGGACGGATTCGGCTGCGCCGCCATCGGAGCCGCTTCAGGTGCGGCTTGTGCAACAGCTCGAACCGCCGACCGGTGCTCTTCACCTCGAGCATCTGAGCCTGGCAGCTCATGGTTCCCGGCTGCGGCTGTCCGCAGACAGGTTCGGACGTCAGCTGTGACGCCGAGTAGCCGGTTTCGCGCTTGAGGTCGGTGGAGATCGCCGCCTGGCTGACCGGGTGGGTTGCATTACCCGCCGGTCGGTGAGAGGCCGAAGCGACCGCCGGGCTCACGAGCGGAAGGGCGGTCAGCGCGATCAGCGCGGTCATGGATCGGGGAAAGCGCATCATCCTGACGCACCACTTCCGTGACGATTGAACAAATGAGACATGAATCGACGCCGGAACTCAAGAGATTAAGGCCTCGGAGGCTCCAGTTGAAGGGTTCTTATGTCGTCCTTAACGTCTGAACGGGGTCAGAGTGCGCATCTTGAGGGGCTGGTGGCCCTGCGGCTGGTCACCGAAGGCGGGGTGGAGGGGGGCGTATCCTGCTCCGCAGGGCGACAGACGTTTGAAGGCGGCAGACATGGCAAAGCGCAAGGATCTTGAGGGCGACCTTCTGCGCGTCAGGTCGCACCGGTTGGCGACGGCGATGCGGCTGAGGCTGCGCACCGGGGTCGTCGTGCTGCTCGGCGCGGCCGTGACGTGCGCATCAGCGGCCGCTTCGAGCAGCGCCGCCACCGGCGTCTGTCTGCGGCAGGCGCAGGGGGCCGTCGCGAAGGTGCTAGACGTCAGGCCGACCGCGATCAGGACGGCCAAGACCGTCGGCGATAACGAGATGCCGCAGTGCGTCTTCAGCACCCGCGGTGCGTCGAGGACCAAGCCGCGGGTCCGCGTGACGGTGACGCTGAACGTCGACGATGGCCCCCAGGCTGCCTGGAGGCTGATGCGGACGGTGGTCGAGCAGGCCCAGCTGTTCGGCCCTGCGCCGCCAGGCTGGGTGGCGCCGATCGGGCTCTACGGGCTCGGTCCGTACGCCTCCTGGTTCCCGAACCGGGACGAGTTGATGGCGAGTAACCACGTCGATCTG
Organism: uncultured Conexibacteraceae bacterium; assembly: GCA_963785385.1. Taxonomy (GTDB): domain Bacteria; phylum Actinomycetota; class Thermoleophilia; order Solirubrobacterales; family Solirubrobacteraceae; genus Palsa-465. The sequence continues at coordinate 211,197 of CAWAVA010000020.1, forward strand.
TTCACGGCGAATATCGGCTGGCGCCATGCCACGCGGCCTGAGCGGATCGCCCTGGGGCGGGCAGCCGTCACACCGTACGTGCACCATCGAGGCAACGTCGACGCGCACGTGGCGAGCATCCAGCGTGCGATGCGCACGACGATGCTGCCTGGCACCAGCTGTCCGGCATTTCCGGCGGACAACGTCTGGAACACCCCGATCACAGGCCTGCCGGTAAACCGGTACTCCTCGGCGTGGCTGGCTCACATGGATGCGGGATCGACCCTGCTTCATCCCGACTACGGGCCTGGGGGCGGCGCGAACCCATACGGCATCCCGTGGCAGGTCACCTCGCGCCACCCAACGTTCGTGCGGCTTCAGTTCGAGTACGCCGACGAGAGCGACCGCGGTCCCTATCCCCTCTCCGCTGCGACTCCGATCGAGGGCGGGCAGAGCGCATCCGGCGATCGGCATGCGCTGATGGTCGAACCCGCGACCTGCCGCCTGTACGAGCTCTACGACGCTCGCTATGTCACGGGTGGCCAGTCGACCGCGGGCTCCGGTGCGATCTGGAGCCTGAGGTCCAACAGGCTGCGCCCGGCCGGCTGGACCTCGGCGGACGCGGCCGGTCTGCCGATCCTGCCGGGATTGGTCAACTACGACGAGGTTAGGTCAGGGCGCATCGATCACGCGATCCGCTTCACCGCTCAAACGACCAGCACAAGGTACCTGTGGCCGGCCCGGCATGAGGCTGGTTCGACCGCCAGCCCCGACTATCCACCGATGGGCGCTCGCTTCCGCCTGAGGGCCGGATTCAGTCTGCCGGCGTCGCGATGCGCTCATGCGTGTCAGGTCGTGATCACGGCGATGAAGACCTACGGCCTGATCCTGGCCGACAATGGCAGCAACTGGTTCTTCCAGGGAACCGCCGACCGCCGCTGGACCTACACGATGGTTGATCAGCTGAAGGCGATTCCCGCCAGTGCATTCGTGGCGGTGGACGAGAGCTGCCTGATGGTCTCGAGCAACTCGGGCCAGGCCAGGCAACCGGGCACGGGCTCCTACGACAGGGCCTGCGGCAGGCGCGGGCGCGCCGGCAGCGCCAGACCTCGCTAGCTTGCCAGCGCCGTGATCGCGTCGCCGATCAGCTTGGCGCCGATGATCAGACAGAGCACAGCCATGATCGTGGCGTTCTCTCTCGCCATCCAGTCGTGGAGCTCGGCGAGGATCTTCGTCGCTCGCTTCCCCATCAGGAAATAGATCGCGATCGGTGCACCGACACCGACCGTGCCCAGCACCACGAATACGGCCAGTGCGATCGCCTGGTCCGCGGTGCTCACGCCCGTCTGGGCCACCGCAGCGGCGGCGCCGACGGTCAGCAGCAGGTTCTTGGGGTTGATGGCAGACAGCAGCACGGCCATCCCGGCGGACCTGGCCGGAGTGAACGTATCGATCGTCTGCATCCAGGCCGGAAGTTCGGGCTCGGCATCGCCGCGGGGGCGGCCGCGATATTGCCTGACTGCAAGGGCCACCAGCAGCACACCCAACACGAGCTTGAGGATGCTCACCCAGGTTGCGGGACCGCCTGCGCTACTCGCCGATGCCCCGTTTGAGATCAGCAGCGCGATGGTTCCCACGGCGGCCAGCCCCAGGATCCAACCGACCAGGAACGCAGGACCATTGCTCCGGCCCCTGGGCGTCGCCAGCATGAGCACGACCGCGATGATCGGCACGGGGCTGATCGCGACGCCGACGCCGAACGACAGAACCTGTCCGATTGCCTGCCCCATCACCCGACCCGCCTCGATCGCATTGCGCCGAATTTCACAGTACGGCCGGGTGAGGCGGCGTCACCCGCGGTGGGTGATGCGACGCGACGGCGCACCGCTTCCGGGGGGCGTCGTAGGGCTGAGACATGGGTAGAGCAGTTGCTGAGGTGCTCAAGGAGAGGTGAAGCGATGACCCAGCAGCTGACGTCCGAGCGTGAAGAGCTCGGGACGATCGAGACCAACATTCCGGCCCGCCTGGACCGACTGCCGTGGTCGCGTTGGCATTGGCGGATCCTGATCGGCTTGGGGACCGTCTGGATCCTCGACGGTCTCGAGGTCACGATCGTCGGGTCGATCGCCGGCGCGATCTCGGCAAAGGGCAGCGGGATCGACATCTCATCGGCGCAGGTGGCCGGCTGGGCAGCATCGATGTACGTGGCGGGAGCGTGCTTCGGCGCGCTGCTGTTCGGCCGACTCACCGACATGTTCGGACGCAAGCGGCTCTTCATGATCACGCTCGGCGTCTACCTGGCGGCGACCATCGCGACCGCCTTCGCGTGGACCCCGCTGTTCTTCTTCGCGTGCCGATTCGTGACCGGCATGGGCATCGGCGGCGAGTACAGCGCGATCAACTCTGCGATCGACGAGCTGATCCCGGCTGCTCACCGCGGCCGGATCGACATTCTCATCAACGGTACCTATTGGGCGGGCGCGGCCGTGGGCGCGCTGCTGTCGGTGGCGGCGCTCCACATCTTCTCCCCACTGCTTCAGTGGCGTGTTTGCTTCGGCCTCGGCTTCGTTCTCGGGCTCGCGATTCTGATGGTGCGGCGTCATGTGCCGGAGAGTCCGCGCTGGCTGTTCATCCATGGTCGGGAGGACGAGGCCGAGACGATCACCGAGGACATCGAACGCCAGGTCGTGGAGTCGACCGGTGAGCAGCTGACCGATCCGGGTCCGGACGAGGTGATCCGCATTCACCAGCGCAGGTCGATCCCACTGTGGGAGATCACGCGCGCGATCGTCAGGACCTACCCGAAGCGAACGATCCTCGGCCTCGCCCTGTTCATCGGGCAGGCCTTCCTCTACAACGCGATCCTCTTCGGCTACGCGACGCTGCTGAGCACCTTCTTCGGCGTGGCCACTTCAAATGCGCCGTACTACCTGGTGGCGTTCGCGGTCGGCAACCTGCTGGGACCGGTGATCCTCGGTCCGCTGTTTGACTCGGTCGGACGAAAGCCGATGATCTCCGGGACCTACATCCTCTCCGGCGTGCTGCTGCTGATCACCGGCTATCTGTTCGACCAGCACCAGCTGACGGCCGCGACCCTGACGATCGCGTGGTCGGTCGTGTTCTTCTTCGCCTCCGCCGGGGTGAGCGCCGCCTATCTGACCGTGTCGGAGATCTTTCCGATCGAGACACGGGCGCTGGCGATCGCGATCTTCTACGCGGTCGGCACCGGGATCGGCGGGATCATCGGGCCGCAGCTGTTCGGCCGCCTGATCCCGACGGGCAAGACATCTGACATATTCACCGCGCTGGTCATCGGTGCGGTACTGATGATCATCGGCGGACTCACGGAGATCGCCTTCGGTGTGAAGGCGGAGAGGCGTGGGCTCGAGGGCATCGCGAAACCGCTGAGCGCGGTGTCCGACGCGCCGTAGGCTTCGCTAGAGCGCCTCTGCCAGGCGGGGTGCGCGGGCCGGGCGGTGCGTTCTTCCGCCGCAGGGCCACGCGCCCGGGTTGGCCGCCGGCGCGGGTTGAACTGAGGCGGGTCCTACCGACGCGGGCTGCTCCGGCTCGGGCCGGAGCAGCTGGGCAAGTGAATGCACGTACGCGGCAATGACGCCCTCGCCTGAGCGTTCGATCCGGGTCCGCGGTGCTGAAGGGGGGCTGGATTCTGTTATTGCGGTTGCCATTGGTCTCCTTTCAGATATCTGGAGGCTGCCTCCGGAAACAATAGCGGAGGATGCCTCCGGATGCAAACTGATTACGCACTGAAGTAGATTGAGGGGCGATCAGGAGGGGCTGAAATACGCGCCGTCCGCCCTGTGGATAGAACTCCCTGACACAACCTTGTCCAGATGTCCCAGGCGCCACATGCGCACCTTCACGGAGGATTACGCCCCATGACCACAGACCTGATCGTCTCCTACGACGGCACCCCCAATGACGATGACGCCCTCGCTCTGGGCAAACTGCTCGCGCAGACCGGATCCTCGGTCGAGCTTGCCTACGTGCGCCACTCGAGGGAGTTCGATCCGCGGCGCGAGCAGGTCGCGCAGCATGACGCGGAACAGCGCCTGGAGCACGGCGCGTCGCTGATCGGTGTGCCCGTGAGCCAACACGTAGTCGTCGGCGCGAGTACCGCCGAGATGCTCGGCAGCCTCGCCGAACAGCAGGGCGCTGGGATCGTCGTGTTCGGCTCGGACTATCGGACGCCGGTCGGGCGTGCGGAGCCGGGGACCTCGGCCCAACGCCTGATCGACGGCGGGCCGGTCCCGGTCGCGGTTGCGGCCGCCGGCCTGCGCGCCAAGGCCGATGCCTCGATCAGGTCGATCGCCGTCCCGTTTGCCGGCCCGGTCAACGACGATGCGCGGGCCACCGCCGCGGCGCTTGCTGCGGCGCTCGGCGCCGAACTCGTTGATGCGAGCGCCGAGGGAGTGGACCTGATCGTGGTCGGCTCCCAGCAGGGGGCACCGAAGGGCCGCGTTGTGGTGGCCGGTGAGGTTCGCAACGAGCTCAACAGCGCACGGAGCTCGGTGCTCGTGCTCCCGGCGGAGACGCGCCTGGAGTTCTAGGTGCAGAGCTTGCCCGGGTGAAGCGCGACGGCGGTGTCGGGCTCGACATGAGCGCCGGCCGCCGGCGACTGGCTGCAGACCTGTTCCGGTAGCGGTATCAGGAAAGCCAGCGGGTCGCTGTCGCCGCCGAGCTCGGGCTTGAGGCCGGCGGCCCGGATCGCGGCCGCCGCGGCGCTCGGGCTCTTGCCGGTTACGTCCGGAACGGCTATCAGCACGTAGCGGATCACCCGCAGCGAGACCATCGCCGGTCTGGCGTTCGGAGCGCTTGCGATCACGTCGACGAGGTTGGTGCCCGGGTTCAGTGCCACGGATGTCGCGAAGCTGCCGTTTGCGCTTGCCGGCACACTCTGACCCAACACCAGCACGCGGGCCGCGTGTGGTGTGACGACACCGGAGATCCTCGCCATCGCCGACTCGATGCGACTGTTGTCGCTCGGTTGATCGACGGTCAGCTTGACCGGCGCCGCGCGCGGTGCGGTCGTCTGTCCGCAACCGGCGAGCAGCAGCGCGAGAGCTGCGATCGCCACCGGGACCAGCGCCGCGAAGCTCGCTCGAGGACGTCCTGCACATCGATGCATGCGGCCGACGGTAGCGCGGGTGCGTGAGGCCGCAGGCGTCCGCCCACGGGACCGCGACGACACTGGGCAGAATGTCTGCGTGTCCGATCTGTCGTCAGGAAGCGAGTTCGCCGGTTGTCGGATCGAATCGGTGCTCGGTCGTGGCGGCATGGGCGTCGTCTATCGCGCCCGCGATCTGTCGCTCGAGCGACCGGTCGCGATCAAGCTCATCAATGACGACCAGGCCGGTGATGCGGAGGCGCACCGCCGCTTCGAACGCGAGGCGCGACTGATGGCGGCGATCGATCACCCGAACGTGATCCCGGTGTATGCGGCCGGGGAGGAGCGGGGACATCTCTACCTCGTGATGCGGTATGTGGACGGCACCGACCTGCAGGCGCTGCTGCGCGCACAGGGGCGTCTGACGGCATCGCGGGCGGCGGCGATCACCGATCAGGTCGGACGCGCGCTCGACGCGGCGCATGCGCGCGGACTTGTGCACCGCGACATCAAGCCCGCCAACGTACTGCTCAGTGGGGAGCACGCCTACCTCACCGACTTCGGCATCACACGACTGGTCGACGAACGCACGCGCTCGACCGACGCCGGCAAATGGGTCGGGACGATCGACTACATGTCGCCCGAGCAGTTGCGGGGCGAGGCGGTCGGGCCGCTCAGCGACGTTTACTCGCTCGGGTGCCTGCTCTACGCGTGCCTGGCGGGGACACCGCCGTTCAGACGCGAAACGACCCCGGCGACGATCACAGCCCACCTCCACGACGAGCCGCCGCCCGCCTCAGAGCTGCCGGGCGTTCCGAAGCAGTTCGACGCGGTCATCGCGCGGGCCGTCTCCAAGCGGCCCGAGGATCGCTATCAGAGCGCAGGCGAGCTGGGGGCCGCGGCACTCTCGGCTGCGCGGGGGATCGGCGACACGGTGAGCGACTCGGACCCGCTCGCTCGCTCTGACGCGCCACTGTGGGCGGGCGCAGCGCCTGGGGCGCAAGCGGCGCCTCAGGCGCAACCGCAACCGCCGGAGGACGCCACCGAAGCGACCGTCGCGCGGGGTGAGGAGGAGACCCGCCTGGCGAGGACGGCGATGATGCCGGTGGACCTGGAAGCAACCAGCCGTGCTCCCGGAGCCGCGGCGGCCCGCGCCGACCATGCTCGCAAGCGACGTCGTCGGCGCCCGTTCGCATTGGTCGCTTTGGCCGCCGCCCTGGTCGCGGCGGTTGCGGTGGTGGTGCTCGTTCTCAGCGACTCCGGATCAGCGCCGCCCTCTGGCCCGCTCAGTGCCGGACAGATCACCGCCGCAGTCCACCGGTTTGCAACCGACTACGGGAACCGCGACCTCGGAGCGCTCTCGCGGTTGTTGGCGCCGAACGTGACACGCGTTGATCCCACGAGCGTCCAGCGCGGCCGTATCGCGGTGCTCGACGAGTACCGGCAGCAGTTCACCAGCAAGCCGGTGCCGACCCGGTACGCGATCGGCCAGCTCAGCGTGACGCCCGGCTGGGCCGGTCGCGCCCAGGCCGGCTACACGCTGACTGTGGCCGGCGGCGGCACGCTTGCCGGTGAGGTCGTGTTCGGCCTGCAGCGCGCCGTCGACGGACGCGTGCAGATCGCACTGATCTCGACCCGATAGCTGGGCGCGGCATCTCCGATGACGCCGATGGCTGACGTAGTCTGGGCGTCGGCGTGACTTCGAGAAATACAGGCAAAGCGGCGGCGACCGCCCTGTTCGCGCTCTCGGCCGCGCTGCTGCTGTCGGCCTGTGGTGGGTCATCCGCAGCCACCACGACCACGACGTCCGCGGCAGCTCAGGCGCCGAGGACCTCGACGGCCAGCGTGGTGGTCGCGGGGCCAGCGCTGAAGGCAACGAGCGCGGCGCTCTCCGAGAGCGCGCTCGGCGCGGAGATCACGACGCTCTACAGGACGCATCCCGACCTTGGCTCCTACGTCGTCGAGGGGACCAGCTACACGCCGGGCCTGCGCAGGTCGGTGTTCCGCGCCTGCACGCGGTCCGGCACCGCCGAGATGAGCAGCAGTGCGCAGGAGAGCCGTCTCGATGCGTGTGCACCGCTCATCTTCTACTTCTACAGCTACGGCAATCGGCGCAACGTGGCGGCGGCGACGAAGCTCGCAAACGACCTGTTTTCATACGGGGCCGACGTCGTCCACGGGCCCTTGGACTCGGCAGCGACGCTCGCGGGCGTGCTTCGCGCCTGGGGGGTCGTTGTGCATGGTGCGACCGTGGCGTCAAACAAGCAGGTCGCGGCGAGCGCGGCTGCACTGCTGAACGCGGCCGGAAGCGCAATGGTCTCGCAGGGCAGCGTGCGGGTGACGCTAGTCGGTCGCAGCAGGGGGCAGAGCACGGCGTCTGAGCGGTCGGTCCTCGAGATGGACGGCAGCACCTCGTCGGAGCGGATCGAGGAGCCCAACGCCCATGCGGCGATCATCGTCACCAAGGACGGCGCCTACCTCTCCGGCGATCGGAACGGTCTCACCACTCTGCTTGGGCTCAATGCTCCCGAGGCGAAGCAGGCCGGCTCGCATTGGATCGAGGTGCCGAAGGGATCCAAAGAGTACGCCGCGCTGGCTGCTGCGAATGCGATCACGGCACTGCCGGCGAGCGTCGTCCCGGGTGCGTCTGACAGCGTCACGGTCGGGTCGCGGTTCCAAAACGGTCGCCTGCTGAAATCCATCACCTGGCGCGGTCGCGTAAAGAACACCTCGAAGGCTCTGACAGAGACACTCGAGCTCACGAGCGGTGCCCACCCGCTGCCGTTGCGGGAGACGACCACCGCCGCCGGTTACCGGCAGACCGTTCTGTTCACACGCTGGGGTCAGCCGGTGACGGTGACCGCGCCGCCCCCTTCCAAGGTCGTCAGCTACGGATCACTCGAGCGCGGTTGAGACTAGGATCCTGAGTGCCCCGGACACGGGTACTGCTTGAGTCGACGTGCAACTAGGAGGAGCCTCTGATGGCGGACTTTTCGGTGATCAATCCCGCGACAGGGGAGACGGTCAAGGAGTACCCGCGGATCAGCGATGCTGAGCTCAGCGACGCGATCGCCGGGGCGTATCGCGCTCAGCAGGAGTGGATCCCGAGCACGACCACGACCGAGCGCGCAGCTCTGATCCGTCGTGTCGGTGAGTTGCACAGTGAGCGCCGCGACGAGCTGGCGCAGATCATCGTCCGCGAGATGGGCAAGCCGATCGAGCAGGCGCTGGGCGAGGTGGACTTCTGCCAGGACATCTACGGCTACTACGCCGACAACGCTGAGGCGCTGCTCGCCGACGAGCCGATCACGCTGCTCGACGGAGAGGGCTCCGCGATCATCCGGCGCAGCCCATACGGCGTGTTGCTGGGCATCATGCCGTGGAACTTCCCGTACTACCAGGTCGCGCGCTTTGCCGGACCGAACCTGATCATCGGCAACACGATCCTGCTCAAGCATGCGCCACAGTGCCCGGAATCGGCGCTCGCGATCGCGCAGATGTACGTCGATGCGGGATTCCCGGAGGGCGCCTACACGAACATCTTCGCGGTTCCCGAGCAGATTGAGTCGGTGATTGCGGACCCGCGCGTGCGGGGTGTGTCGCTTACCGGCTCCGAGCGCGCCGGTGCCGCGGTCGCGCAGTTGGCCGGCAGGCACCTGAAGAAGGTCGTCCTTGAACTCGGCGGCTCGGACCCGTTCATTCTGCTGTCGACCGACGATCTCGACGCGACGGTCGAGGCCGCAGTCGCAGCTCGCCTGGACAACACCGGCCAGTCGTGCAATGCCGCGAAGCGGTTCATCGTCATCGACGACCTCTATCAGCCCTTCCTCGACAGGTTCACGGCAGCAATGACCGCCGTCAGCCCGGGGGACCCGACCTCGACCGACAGCACGATCGGACCGCTGTCCTCAACCACCGCGACCGACAGACTGGACGAGCAGGTCAAGAGCGCGATCGCACAGGGCGCCACGGTTGCCGGGGGTGGCGGTGAGCGCAACGGCAACTTCTATCCGCCGACCGTGCTGACCGATATCGCGCCCGACAACGCGGTCTACAAGGAGGAGCTGTTCGGTCCGGTCGCGCAGGTCTACCGCGTCAGTTCAGAGGACGAGGCGGTCGCGATCGCAAACGACACGAGGTTCGGCCTCGGCTCCTACCTCTTCACCACCGATCCGGAGCAGGCGGAGCGCGTCGCAGACAGGATCGAGGCCGGAATGGTCTACGTCAACATCGTCGGTGCTGACGGCGCGGAGTTGCCATTCGGCGGTGTCAAGTCCTCAGGATTCGGGCGTGAGCTCGGCCGCTACGGGGCAGACGAGTTCGTCAACAAGAAGCTGATCAGGATCGGCTGACTCAGGGTGCCGGGCGGCGCGGGGGCAATGGCCGTCGCGGAGGCAGCGGCAGGAAGCCCGAGGTTCGCCGGACATAGTCCGCGTACTGCGGACGCCGGTCACCGATGTCCTTTTCCAACAGGCTCTTTCCGGACACGCGCGCCAGGAGGATTGTCATCACCGCCGGCGAGATGACAGTCCAGAGGGTGCCGCCCGCCTGCAGCGAGACCAGCCACAGGCCCCACCAGACGCATGCGTCCCCGAAATAGTTTGGGTGGCGGGTGTAGCGCCAGAGCCCGTGGTCCAACACGTTGCCGGCGCTGGTCGGGTCGGCGCGGAAGCGGCGCAGCTGCTCGTCGCCAACGGCCTCGAACAGCAGGCCGGTCGCGAACACGATCAGACCCGGGACGATCGCCCAGGAGAGCCCGCTGTGCTGCTGTGAGGCGACCTGGACCGGCAACGAGATCACGATGATCAGCGCCGCCTGCAGACCGTAGATCCACACCAGGCTCCAAATCGCGAAGTTCTGCGGATGGCGCTCGCGAGCGGCGCGGTAGCGGCGATCCTCGCCGGGTTCCGCCAGCTTGCGGCGTGCGAGGTGCCAGCCGAGCCGCAGCCCCCAAATCGCCGTAAGAGCCAGCAGCAGCCAGCGCCTGCCGGGCGCGCCGACGCCGACCAGCGCGGCAATCAGCGCGACAAGCACGAATGCCGGACCCCACACCGGATCGATCAGCGAGGCGTCTGCCAACCGCAGGCTCAGCACCCACGTCGCCAGCACCACCAACAACACCGCTGCAGCCGCCAGGGGCAGCACGTCTCCGGGGCCCGCCCACGACATCGTCTATGCCACCGCCTCGGTGTAACGGGCCAACGCTGCCCGCCGTGCGTCCGCGTGATCAACGATCGGCGCCGGGTAGTCAGTGCCGATCCGGCAGCCGGCGGCCCGCTGCACTTCGATCGGCATGGTCCACGGCTCCGCAAGATGTTCGAGCGGGACGTTCTCCAACTCCGGCACGTAGCTGCGCACGTACATGCCGTCCGGATCGAAGCGGCGCTGCTGGAGTGTCGGGTTGAAGATCCGTCGCGAGACGGGCTGGGGGTCGACGCCGACGGACGCGATCCACTGCCAGTTGCCGTTGTTGTTGGCAACGTCACCGTCCAGCAGCAGGCGCATGAACCACCGCTCGCCCCACCGCCAGTCGATCCCAAGGTCCTTGACGAGGAACGAACCAACGACCATGCGGGCACGGTTGTGGATCCAGCCGGTGGCGGCCAGCTGACGCATCGCCGCGTCGACCAGCGGGTAGCCGGTACGGCCGTCGCGCCAGGCCTCGAACAGCTGCTGCGAGTTGCGCCAGCGAATCCGACCGCGGAACCGGGCCTGATGCTCGCCGCGTGCGTTCTGAGGGTTGAACAGCAGCACGTGCGCGTAGAAGTCCCGCCAGCAGAGTTGGCGGCGAAGCGCCTGCCCCCCGGCATCTTCGCCAAGACTGTGCTCGAGCTCGCGCGGCGACACGCATCCGAAGTGCAGGTACGGGGAGAGCCTTGAGGTTCCGGAGCGATCGAGCGCATCGTGAGAGTCTGCGTACGCGGTGGCACGTTCGTCAACGAACCGATCGGCCGCCGCTCGGCCGGCCTGCTCGCCCGGTTCCCAGCCGAGATCCGCTCGGTGGGCGTCGTCGAGGTCGGGCGCATTCTCGATGCCCAGCGCGTCGAGGCTCGGCAGTGGTGCTGCTGCAAGCCCGTTGGGCAGTGGCGGCACTGAGCTGGGAGCCGGCAGCACCGGTCGGCGCGCTGCGGTCAGCCAGCGGCGATAAAACGGCGTGAACACCGTGTACGGGCCGTCGTCACCGGTGCGGACCGCCGCGAGGTCATCGACCACGAAGTTGCCTGGCAGCAGCTCGAGCGTCCGCCCGCTGTCGGCAAGCGTGCGTCTGGTCTCGGCGTCGCGGCGGCGAGCGAAAGGGCTCACGTCGGTGGCCGCGAACACCACGTCGGCCCTGCAGCTGCGTGCGAATGCGGGCAGTGCCTGCTGTGGGCTTCCCGAGATCACAACCAATCTGGAGCCGAGTGTCTCGAGTCCCGCGGAGAGCTCGGCGAGGCAGCCGAGCAGAAACCGCGCCCGCGGCAGTGACCGGTTGCGGCCCTGCATCAGCCGTGGATCGAGGCAGAAGACGGGGACCAGCTGATCGTGGCGCTCACAGGCGGCCTGCAGAGCGGGGTTGTCGTGGAGCCGCAGATCGCGACGGAACCAGACGATCGCGGTCACGTCGCGCCCTCGATCCCGACGGGTTGCCCGGCCGACATCGGCTCCTGGACGAGTTCATCGCGCAGGAACGACGCGCGGGATCGGTTACGACGCTCAGGGCGGTGGTGTGGCTTGCCCAGCAAAAGCTGGATGTCGCGGATTCGCCGTTCGGCGAAGCCGCCCTCGCAATACGCCAGGTAGAGCGTCCAGATGCGTTGGAACCGAGGCCCATAGCCGAGAGGCTCCAACTCATCGAGCCGCTCCAGGAACGCCTCCCGCCAGCAGCGAAGCGTGGTCTCGTAGTGGTCGCTGATGTCTTCCAGCGCCAGCGATTGCATGTCCGTGTGGCGCGCCAGGCCATCGATCAGAACAGCCAGCGACGGCAGCGATGCGCCCGGGAAGATGTACTCCTTGATGAACGAGCGGGTCGCCCGTTCGACCGCGTACGCCCGGTCATCGATCGTGATCGCCTGAAGCAGCATCGCCCCGTCGGGCTTGAGGAGGCTCGAGCACTTGTTCAGGAAGAAGCCAAGGTTCCGCCAGCCGACGGCCTCGATCATCTCAAGGCTGACCAGACAGTCGTAACGGCCCTCAAGGTTGCGGTAATCCTCGAACAGAACGGTGACGCGGTCACGCAGGCCGCAGCGTTCGACTGCCTGCATGACATGCTCGTACTGCTCGTGTGAGATCGTCGTGGTCGTGACGTGGCAGCCGTGGGTCGAGGCCGCGTGCAACGCGAACGATCCCCACCCGCTGCCAATTTCGAGCACACGGTCGCCGGGCTCCAGCCCAAGCTTCCTGCACACCTGTTCGAGCTTCGCCCGCTGGGCCTGCTCGAGCGTCATCGCCGGCGTCTCGAAGATCGCGCACGAGTAGGTCATCGTCGGGTCCAACATCCGGCTGAAGAGATCGTTGCCAAGGTCATAGTGCGCGGCGATGTCACGTCGGGCCTGCTGCTGATCACGGGGGCGACGCCACGCGCGACCGAGTTCCAAGGGGCGCAGCAGCGGGGCGAAGCGGGCGCGCCAAGCGTCGAGCACCGGCATGTTGCGGGCCGCCAACCGCACCAGCGCCACCAGATCGGGCGAGTCCCACAGCCCGTCGCCATAGGCGCCGGCGAGTGGCAGGCTGCCGCCCAGCAACGCGGTCCATGCCCGCTCATCGTGGAACTGCATCGTCGCCTCCGGTGCGCCACTTCCGAAGTGACGGCGGCGGCCATCGGGCTCGACAACGACCAGCGAACCCGTCGGGATCCGATGGAGCAGCGCCGAGGCGATCAGGCGGGCCGTTGCGGGGTTCAACTCGCCCTCCTGCTCGGATGGGGAAAGACTCGTGCGCCCGCGAGCCGGAGGCCGAGCGCGTGAGCGTAGATCAGCGTCAGCACGCGCAGCCCGCTCAACGGATGGCGCCACGCAAGCTCCCGCAGCGACCGGCGTGTCAGCTCCCGCCGCGTGAGCGTGAGGGTCGCCCCGAAGGTGTTCTCGGCATCGTGATGGCTCTCAATCGAGACGCGCAGGACCCGTCCCGGGACCGTCGCGTCCGCGTGGTAGGTCTGATCCATCCCCATGAACGGCGATACGTGCATGGCTTTCGGGAAGTTGCCGGCTCCGTGCGGTATCGCGTATGCGTGGCGTTCACCCCACGGGGTGTTTGTCACTTCGGCCAGGAGCGCCTGCAGTCGACCGTCGGCGTCGAAGCAGTAGTAGAAGCTGACCGGGTTGAAGCAGTGGCCATGACTGCGCAGGTTCGTAAGCACCCGGATCGGGCCGGCGGGACGGGCCCCAGTCTGCTCGCGCACCGTCTCGCGGACCGCGTGCGCCAGCGGTAGCGCCGGCGGCCCGTGATAGTCGCGACGCCTGAACCGGAGCGGCCCGGGGCGCCTCCGGACCAGCACTCCGCCGGCGAGCCGCGGCAGCTCGTCCAGGTCGATGTAGGCCAGCACGATCGGGTGCTGGAACGAGCGCGCGGGTCGGGTCCTGCGGTGAGCGATCGTTCCCTCGTATAGGCAGCTTGCAGTCGCGGACGGCATCGAGGCGACCGGCGCATGCTGTCGGATCAGCTTCACCAGTGCACCCCCAGCTCTGCGGCCACACGTTGGCCGCTCCTGACTCCGTCCTCGTGGAAGCCCCAGCCCCAGTAGGCGCCGCAGAAATGCGTGAGTTGCACCCCTGAGATCTCTGAGACGCGACGTTGTGCCGTCACTCCGGATGAGGTGAAGACCGGATGCGAGTACTCGAACCGGCGCAGGATCCGAGCCGGATCTATGCGATCCGCCAGGTTCAGGGTCACACAGAACTGCTGCTTGCTCTGCAGCTGCTGAAGGCGATTGAGGTGGTAGGTGACGGCGGTTCCCGTCGCCGGATCGGGACGCAGGTGGTAGTTCCAGCTTGACCATGCTCGAGGGCGACGCGGCAGCAGGCTGCTGTCGGTGTGCAGCACTGCTTCATTGGTCTGGTAGGGGACGGCACTCAGGAGCTCGCGCTCCCGTGGGCTCGCGTCGCCCAGCAGCGCAAGCGCCTGGTCGGCATGGGTCGCGATGATGACCCGGTCGAAGTGCTCCGGCTCCATGCCGCCTCCCTGAACCTCGACATCGGTCGGGTGGCGGATCACGGCGCGAACCGGCGTGTGCAGCCGCAGCCGGTCTCCGAAGCCGCGCAGCAGCGCCTCCACGTAGCGCGTCGAGCCGCCGGCGACGGTGCGCCAGCGAGGTCTGCCGCGCAGGCCGAGCATTCCGTGGTTGTCGAAGAACTGCGCCATGAACAGTGCCGGGAAGTTCCACAGACTGTCTGGGTTCGCCGACCAGACGGCGCTGACCTGGGGCACGATCAGCCGCTCCACGAAGTCGCGGGAGAAGCTGCGCTCGGTCAGCCAGTCTCGCACCGATACGCGGTCGTCGCCGCGGCGGAGCAGTTCCCGAGCGGCGCTCTGGAAGCGTGGAATCTCCGCGACCATCCGGTAGAAGGGAGAGCTGACGATGTGGCGGCGGTTTGCGAACAGGCCGTTGAGCGAGCGGCTCGAGTATTCGAATGCACCGGCTCCGTCACTGACCGAGAAGCTCATCTCCGAGGGCTGCGAATCCACGCGTAGACGCTTCAGCAGCTGTTCGAAGTTGGGGTAGTTGCGGTCGTTGAAGACGATGAACCCGGTGTCCAGATGCTGGGTCTCCTCGGCGGTATCGATCCGCACCGTATTGGTGTGACCGCCCGGCCTGTCGGCCGCCTCGAACAGGGTGATCTCGTGCTCGCGATGCAGCAGCTGCGCCGCCGTCAAGCCTGAGATTCCTGTTCCGATGATCGCAATTCTCATGTTTCTGTCTGTACCCGTCAGGTCGATTCCGGAGCCGCTACAGCCGCGCCAACGTGCGGTTGATGACCGCTATGGCGAGCTGGAGCTGCGCCTCGGGGCCGACCGCCGGCTCCAGCGCAAGCATCTCGTCGGCCCGCTCGCCGATCTCCGGGATGGACACCGCAGCGAGCTGCGCACACGCGCCCGCGAGCTCCCGCACGAGCTGTGGCTCGAGCGTCCAAACCATCTCGAAGCTTCGGTCCGCGGAGGTGGAGTCCGTGCTCGAGGAGGCCGGCTCGCGCCCGGCAAGGCAGATCGCGGTCCGGGGCCCATAGGTGACGATCGCCCATTCGCGGCTGAGCGAGGACGGTGTCGCGATCGGCACCTCCGCCGGTCCTCCCGCACCATGTGCCGGCCTCGCGAAGTCCGCAAAGACGGCTGTCACCGCGTTCTGTGAGAGCTCACGCCAGCGGGGCTGCTCATGGCGGTAGAAGCGTTCATGCTGGAAGCACCCGAACAGCAACTGGCGCTCAGCCCTTGCGAAGCTCTCGTCCTCGATCGCGTGGCTCAGCGCGATCATCGCTGGCTTGTCCACCACCTGCGCCTGCAGATCGGGCCGACGGCGGCGGATCGTCGCGAACAGCGAGAGATCCGTGGTTGTCTGCGTGCGCTGCGCCTGCTCGATCGCGACGCCCAATGAGAGGCCGGCGCTGCGAGCGACGAGCACGCGCTGCACCTGCTCGAGCTGGTCCTCCGTATAGCGCCGATGGCCGCCTGGGCCGCGCTCGGGCTGAGGGAAGCCGTGCCGGCGCTCCCACATCCTCAGCGTCTGCTCGCTGACGCCGGTGCGGCCGACGATCTCGCCTATGCTCAGTAACCTAGACATCCTGTGTAGGTTTATATAACCACATGTTCAGGTATGTCGTCACAGGGAGGCGGATGATCATCCGCGTCCGATCGATCGTGAGGAGGACTCAGCGGTGACCAGAGTGTTGATCTCAGGAGCAACGGGCACAATTGGGGGCCACCTCTGCCAGGCGCTGCTGGCACGCGGTGACGAGCCCGTGGCGCTCTCCCGCGATCCGCTTGAGGCACGATCGAAGCTGCCCCAAGGAGTCGAGATAGTCGGCTGGCCCGACCCGATCGCCGCGCCACCGCCGGAAGGCGCATTGGCCGGCGCGACCGCCGTGGTGAACCTGCTCGGGGAACCGATCGCGCAACGCTGGAGTGCGGAGGCCAAGCGCCGAATGCGCGACTCGCGAATCGGTGCCACTCGGATGCTGGTCAAGGGACTGCAGGCGGTCGAGGCCGATCGACGCCCTGGCGTGCTCGTCTCCCAATCGGCGACCGGCTACTACGGTCCACGCGATGCGACCGAGCTCACCGAGGATGCGCCCGCCGGCCACGACTTCCTGGCAGAGCTGGTGAGGGATTGGGAGGCGGCCGCCCTGGATGCGAGCAGTGACCTTCGGGTCGCGGTCACACGTACCGGTGTTGTTCTCTCGCCCGGCGGCGGCGCGCTCGAGAAGATGCTTCCGTTCTTCCGGGCCGGGGTTGGGGGACCCGTAGCAGGCGGGCGCCAGTACGTCCCCTGGATTCACGTCGACGACGTGACCAATGCGCTGCTGTTCTGCATAGACGAGCCCGGCGTCGCGGGCCCGGTCAATCTGACGGCTCCGCGACCGGTGGACAACGCCGAGCTCTCACGGGCGCTCGGACACGCTCTGCATCGTCCCGCCGTGCTTCCGGTGCCGGGTTTTGCCCTGCAAATCCTGTACGGGGAGATGGCGGAGATCATCACCACCGGCCAGCGAGTCCTACCGGCACGCCTGCTCGAACTCGGCTTCGATTTTCGTCATCCGGAGGTGGAGGAGGCGCTGCGCGATGTGCTCGGGACTGAGCGACCGGCATGATGGATCTGCTCGGGCCGCGTCTGCCCCGGTGTGTCTGGTCCCAGTCGTGACTGCGGGCGACCACGACCCCTGGCTGTGGTGCTGGCCCTCCTGAACCGAGTAGTTGGCCCTCTTGCCGGGAGCGTCGAGGTGGGACAGAAATACATACAACGGTCCAACCCGGCCGTTTCGAGATATGTCATCGGTGCCAACAGCTTCGCGACTGGCGCAACGCCCCGCAGGGCGCATTCCCACGGAGGCGACTGGGCACGCCGCGCTCGTAAGGAGATTGGCGGGCGCGAGAGACGCGCGTCTCGTGGTGATCGTGGCCCCGCCCGGTTACGGCAAATCGACGCTGCTCAGCGACTGGGCGGGTGCCGATGGGCGAGTGTTCGTGCCAATCGCTGGGCTGGTTGCGAGGGCCGATCGTGCGCAGATCAGCCCGTTCGGATCGGCGATCGCCACGGTTCGCGCTTCGTGCGAACCGTGCGTTCTGGTGCTTGACGACGCGCATCTTGAGGACGCTGTGGCGCTCCGCGATCTGGTCGACCAATCCGCGGACGAGATGCCACGGGGCTGCACGCTGGTGCTTGCGGCCCGTCGAGGGTTGGCGCTTCCACTCGGACGGCTCAGGGCGCACGGGATGCTCGTCGAGCTGGGCGCCGAGGACCTGGCCCTGACTCCCGCCGAATCCGCGGGACTGCTGCGTCGATCTGGCATGGAACCTGATTTCGACACCGTGCAGACGCTGGTTGACCGGACCGGAGGCTGGCCGGCGGCACTCCACCTCGCGTCGCTTGTGGCGCGTGAGTCAGACGACCCCAACACGGTCAAGAGCCTGCGGGGGGACGACCGACGTCTGGCGCAGTACTTCGAGGAAGAGGCGCTATCGGAGCTGTCATCAAGTCAGCTCGAGTTCGCGGTCAGAACCTCAATCCTCGACGAGCTGACCGGGCTGCAATGCGACAGCGTCCTCGATCGCCGCGGCTCGGGCACCGTCCTGAGAGAGCTGGCAGAGGTCTGTCCATCGCTGCGCCCGATGGATCCGGCCCACGAGCGCTATCGCTGGCACCGTCTGATCCGCGAGGCGCTCCAGGCGGAGCTGCGCCGGACCGACCCGGAGATGATCCCTGTGCTTCACGTTCGCGCCAGTGCGTGGCGCCGGGAGCAAGGTGACATCGAGCATGCGATCACACACGCGATCGCCGCACACGACTGCGCGCTCAGCGGGGACCTGCTGTGGGCGGCGGTCGTGGACTACGTCTGTCAGGGGCGCAACTCAAGGATCCAGAGCTGGCTGGCGGAGTTCTCACGCGCCGAGCTGGTCGCTCACCCCTCGCTGGGGTTGGCGGCTGCGTTCAGCCTGCTGGCAGCCGGCAACGCAGTCGAGGCGCGCCACATGGCTGTGGCCGTGTCAGCGCTGATCGAGAGCACGTCCGATGACGTCGCGACCGGGCCGGTCCGCGCGAGCCTTGCCGGCATCGAGGCCATGCTCGGAGCTTCGGGAGTCACCGGCATGGCAGACGCTGCTGCCCGAGCATGCGCGCTCGAGCCCCGGGACGGGCCGTGGCGTTCGACCTACCTGTTTCTGTACGGCACCGCCCTTCATCTCAGCGGCGCAGCCGATCCGGCCGAGGCGCTCCTTGGCGAGTCGGCCGACCTCAGTGGGGTTAGGGCGCCGGCGATAACGTCGATCTGTCTCGCGCAGTCCGCGATGATCGCCGTCGAGCGAAACGATTGGGATGCGGCAACGGACCTGACCAATCGGGCCACCGGTGTGATCGAGACGTGGGGACTTGCGGACTGCCCACTATGCGCGCTTCCGTTTGCTGCGCTGGCGCTCTCACGCGTGCACGCCGGTTGTGTCGACGAAGCGAAGCTGGCTCTCCGACACGGAACTGAGTTGCTGGGTTCTCTCGGCGACTGCGCGCCCTGGTACGGCGCCGAGACGCGCCTGCTGCTCGCGCACGCTTCGCTCGGTTTGGCCGACGTGGCCGGGGCACGAGCGTTTCTCGCAGAGGCTTCGCGCCTTGCCCGCAGAACGCAGGGAGCTGTGGTCTTCCAGCACTGGTTCGACTCGGCGTGGTCAGACATGGACGCGTTTGCGGAGCGGCGCCTCTCCGGCTCGTCGTCGCTGACGGTCGCCGAGCTGAGAATTCTGCGCTTCCTTCCGAGCCACCGCTCCTTCAGGGAGATCGCCGAGCAGCTCGGAGTCTCGTCGAACACGGTGAAAACGCAGGCCCACGCCGTCTACCGCAAGCTCGGGGCGGCATCCAGGTCGGAGGCTGTGGCTCTCGCGTCGGACGCAGGGCTGCTGTCTCAGTGACAGCCCGCTGACGGCTCATTGCTGGTCGGCGGCGGCCGGTCGACGGCCGATGGCACGCTGCGCCAGGAGCGTCGTCGCCCCGCCCACGAGCAACATGACGATGTTGACTCCCAGCACCGCCAGCGCGCCAATCGCCTTCTCCACCTCGCCGACTCCTGCAGCAACGCCGAGGATCGCGGACGCTGGGATCGTGGTGACGGAGATGGCAACGCCCACGGCAGAGGCTCGCGCGCGTCTCCAGAGCAAGCATCCCCGCGACGCCGGCGGTGAACGCCACGATCGGTGTCGAGATGTTTACGGTAGACAGGCCCTGCAGGAAGGTCGGGTCGACAACGAACCCGGATCGCGGCAGGCCGAGTCTCTGCAGCACGAACGTCAGCACACAGCCGATGACGCACACCGCGGTCAGGCCGGCGAGCAGCGCGCTGACGGCACGGGCCGCGAGTCCCCAGCGCGTCATCACGATGGCTGTGGCGGCGGCGGTGATCGGCAGCGTGTCGGGGCTGATCGCCATCGCCCCGACGATCAGGGTCACGTTCGAGAACATCACGCCAAAGGCCGCGATCACTCCAGCCGCGAGCATGAACACCATGTAACGGGCCAACGGCCGCGCGTTGACACCGGCCTGACTCAGCAGGTCGGCCCAGACGACGCTACCCAGCGGTCGTTGCGTCGTCGAGGAGCCGATCGAATCCACCTGCACCAGGATCAGGTCGTCGGTCGGGACGCCCATGCGCGTCACCTCGTCAAGCGCGGTGTCCACCATTTCGTCGGCGAAATCGGCGATCACGGTGGCGTCGCCCCCGTCACCACCGCCGGATAGGACGACGTGCCGGGCCCCAGGCATTCGCCGGAGCTGAGCCGCCACCTCCGTCATCTCGGGCCGGGCTCCGAAGACCCGCAGCTGAAGCACGGTCAGCGGCCGCGGCGGCGGGCCTGGTCATCCACCCCCGCGACGGTCAGGACGTAGGCTGCGTGCGTGGCCAGGGAGGTCGCCATCACGTCCGCAGGCCAGCGCCACGGAGGCGGTGTGCGCCCAAGCAGCGGGAACAGGGAGAAGGTTGCGGTCATCAGCGTGCCGCCGAAGATCGCACTCGCCCACGGCTCCGAAACGTGTCGGCGCAGCAGCCCGTGCCACAGGCCGAACGCTGACCCGTACGACCAGCGCAGCGCAAGCCCGATCTCCTCGTCCTCGCGTGCGGTCACGTGCGGCAGGTGCAGTATTGACACGACAATCTGGCCGGGGACGAGCGAGTCGTCGTAGTCAAGCTGGCCGCGATGGCGTGAGCGCAGACGGCGCTCGAGTGCGTATGAGAGCGACAGCGCTGCGGTGCCGGCGGCGCCGGCGGCGACGCTGCGGACAGGCCACGGTATGTTCATCCTTCCTCCCGTTGGTTGCGATCGGTACGTATCACAGGCTCAGCACCCGGTCGGCCAGCTCCACGCCCTCTTCCCGGTGGGTGATGAGCAGGACCGTCCGCTTCGCGGCGGCGGACATCATGTCCCGCATCAGCTCGGTGGCAGTGTCTGTGTCGAGATGCGCGGTGGGCTCATCGAGCACCAGCACCGGGGCCTCGGAGAGCAGCGCTCGAGCCAACACGATGCGCTGCCTTTGACCGCCGGATAGCTCTTTGCCCTGCTCGCCGACGCGCGTGTCGAGTCCTGCCGGTAGTGAGCTGACCCAGTCCCAGACGCAGGCGCGCCGAAGCGCCTGCTCGATCAAGGCGTCGCCGGCGTCGGGCCGGGCCAGGCCCACGTTCTCCCGGATGCTGGTCGAGAACAGGTGAGAGTCCTGACCCGCAACGGCAATCGAGCGTCGAACATCATCCTGGCGAAGTTCACGAAGGTCGCGCGAACCGAGGGTCACCGCGCCCTCCTCCGGATCGAGGAAACGGAGCAGCAGGTTGACAACGGTCGTCTTACCCGTGCCGCTGAGTCCCGTGAGCACCACCCTCTCTCCCGGCTCGAGTCGAAGGCTGAGATCCTCGAGTACCGGATCGGGCTGCCCCGGATATCGAGCGGTCACCCGTTCGAAAGAGATCGCGAAGGGCCACGCCGGAAGCTCCGTCGCGTCGGCTCGATCCTGGACGGCCGGACGCTTGTCCACCAGCTCCAGCACTCGCTGCCCCGCGGCCAGAGTCGCCGAGATCTCGCGAGCTGTGGCCGCGAGCGGCGTGACCGCCTCGAACGAAGCGAGTGCCAGCAGCGCGAGGGCTCCGATCAGCACCTTGTCGAGTCGCCCCGCGGCCGTCGCTTCGATCGCGAGTGCGAGCACCGCGGTCACGGTCAGACCGGTCAGGACCAGGTTGAGCGCATCACCCAACCCGGTCGCGAGCGCATTGCGTCGAGCCATCGCGACCAGACGGCCATCGGCGTCTTTGACCCGCTTGAGGGCGGCCGCCTCTTCCCCGAACGCGATCAGCTCCGGCGCCCCCTGGCTCAACTCGACAAGCTCCGCTGCGAGCTGGCCGCGGGCGGACGCCTGGTGACGCCCCGTGCGCGCTCCGACCCAGCCGGAGACCGCGGGCACGACCAACGCCGTTGTGAGGAGTCCGACGGCGAGAGCCAGGCCCGCCGCGGGCATCACCGCAATCGCGGCTCCCACCGACACTGCGCCGGCCAGTAACGCCACCAGCACCGGTTCAAGGCCCCGCAGGTAGAGGTCCTGCAACGCATCGATGTCAGCCACCATGCGCGAGAGCAGATCGCCCCTCCTGAAGGCGTCGAGCTGTACCGGCGCAAGCGGCTCGATCCGGTCGTATACGCGCGTACGAACATCGCCCAAGACCCGCAGCGCCAGGTCGTGCGATGCGAGCCGCTCCAGATAGCGCGCCACAGGGCGGGCGAGGCCGAAGAACTGGACGGCGACGATCACCACCATCAGCGACAGGACCGGCGGGCGCTGGGCCGCACGCGATATCAGGTAGCCGGCACTGGCCATCAGACCCACACCGAAGATCACCGTCAGGGCACCGAGGATCGAAGCGCCGGCCAGCCGGCCTCGTGGCGCCCGCGCCAGTCCGAACACCTCGCGCGTGAGGCTCATCACGCCGCCACCCCTGTCGGGTCGGAGGTCACTCGACCGTGAGCCAGGCGGACCACCCGATCCGCGTACCGCACGAGCTCGGGGCGGTGCGCGATCACGAGCATCGTCCGGCCCTGCTGCATACGGCGCACGGCGTCGGAGATGATCGACACGTTGATCGGATCAAGATCAGCGGTCGGTTCATCGAGGATCACCAGGGGTGCATCACGCAGGAAGCCACGCGCCAGCCCGATGCGCCTGCGCTGTCCTGGCGACAGCGGCCGTGCGCCGTCCCCGATCACTGTCTCGTAGCCGTCGGGCAGCGAATCGATGAATTCGTCGGCGCCGGCGAGCGAAGCTGCCTGGCGAATCCGCTCGTCGGAGGCCCCGCGATCGCCGAGCCGAAGATTCTCCGCCACGCTTCCGCGGAACATGGTTGGGTGCTGCGGGACCCACGCGATCTGGCGGCGCCAGGCATCAGGGTCGCACCGCGTCAGATCGTGGTCCCCAACCCATATCCGGCCCGCGGTGGGCTCCAGCAGGCCAAGCAGCAGCGACGCGATCGTGCTCTTGCCGACGCCGCTCTCGCCGACCAGCGCAACGGTCTCGCCCGGGATCAGCGCAAGCTCGAAATCCTGCAGGACCGGAACCGGGCGGGTCGGGTAGACAAACGACACCGAGTCGAACCGGATCGTGGCTTCAGCGGGACTGCAGGCTGTGCCCGGCCTTTCGTCAGGGCTCTCTGCCGGAGCATCGATGAGCTCGAACATCCGCTCGGCGACGGCGAGACCGTCGGCGCTGGCGTGGTACTCCGCCCCCAGGCGCCGAAACGGCAGGTACAGCTCGGGTGCGAGAATCAGGACGGTCAAACCGGCCTCGAGGCCGAGGTGTCCGGCGACCATTCGAAGGCCGGCGTCCACTGCGACCACGGCGACGCCGAGGGTCGCGGCCATCTCCAGGACCGAGCCGGACAGGAAGCTCACGCGCAGCGTCTCCATCGTCGCCAGGCGGTAGCGCTCGGTGACGGCGCCGACCCTCGCCGCCTCGGCTCTGGCCTGCCCGAATGCACGCAGCGTCGGCAGCCCGCGCACGACATCGAGATAGCGGATCGAGAGATCCCGCAACGACTGCCAGCGCTCGCGGGTCCGGTCCGCCGTGTAGGAGCCGATCAACCACATGAAAACCGGCACAAGCGGGAGCGTCAGCAACATGATGGCCCCGGAGACCGGGTCGATCACCGTCACCCAGATGATGACCAGCATCGGGACGACCGCCGCGAGCACGAGTTGCGGGAGATAGCGTGCCAGGTAGCCCTCGAGGCCATCGATCCCCTGGACCGCGACCGACGCGAGCTCACCCGCATCGCCGCGTTCGGCGCCCGGCGACGGGCTCTGCAGTCGCCGTTCGACGAGGGCAAGGCGGAGCTCGGATAAGACGCTCCAGGCTGCCCGCCGTCCGGATACCTCCATTCCCCAGCTCAGCAGACCCCGGGTCGCGAACACCAGAACGAGAATCACCAGATCCGGCTCGAGCTGCTTCAGTGGGGTCCCCGCGAATCCGCGGGCCACGACGCGCGCCAGCAGCGCGGCCTGTGCCAGTACAGCCAGTGCCACCCCGATCCCGAGCGCGGCATCAAGGACGAGCAGCGGTCGCACCGACTTTGTCCGGTGAATGAGGCGTCGGTCGAGCGCAGGCACTGCGGGACCTCAGCCCGACGAGGTTGGCGGAGCGGTTACGCGGCGGCGGAAGACGTAGAACGACCAGGCCTGATAAAGCAGGACGAGCGGCATGATCAGGATCGCCGTGACGGTCATCACAACCAGCGAGTAATGGCCCGCCGCGGCGTTGTTGACGGTCAGGTTGTAGGCCGAATTGGTGGTCGACACCATCACGTTCGGGTAGAGGGCGATGAACAGCTCGCCGATGGTTGCCGCCATCGCCACGCCTGAGGAGAAGAAGGCCCAGCCGTCACTGTTGGTTCCAGCGAGCCTCTGAGCAAAGATGACGGCGATCACGGCCAGTATCTGCGTGGGCTGCGGCACCGTGCCCCCACCGATCACGACGAGCGTCCAGATCACCCAGGCGATCTCCACGAAGATCGCCACGAGGCCTATCCGTCTTGCCGCCGCGCGAGCACGGTCTCGGATCTGGTCGGTGGTTCGGAGCGCCACGAACGTCGCCCCGTGCAACAGGCTCAGCGTGAGGACGGCCACCCCGGTCATCAACCCGTAGCCGGTCAGGAGGCCCAGGAAATTCCCCGTGAAGTCGTGGTTTCTGTCGAGCGGCAGTCCGTGCAGGAGGTCACCGAGCCCGACACCGAGCAGCAGGGGGACGAGCACACTGCCGATCGTCAGCGCGAGCGACCAGTTGCGCCGCCAGCGGTCGGTGTCGTGTTTGCCGCGATATTCGAGTGACACGCCGCGGGCGAACAGCCCCAGCAGAACCAGCACGAGCGGTAGGTAGAGGGCCGAGAACATGCTCGCGTACCAGCCTGGGAATGCGGCGAACAATGCTGCCCCGCCCACGATCAGCCACACCTCATTGCCGTCCCACCACGGGCCGATCGTGTTTATGACGACGCGTCGCTCGGACTCGTTGGTGCCGATCAACATGTGCAGAGCGCCGACACCGAAGTCGAACCCCTCGAGCACGAAGAAGCCGACCCAGAAGACGGCGATGATTACGAACCAGATCGTGTGAAGCTGCATGGCGTCAGTAGGTGAGGGCGGGCGAGGATGGGCCGCTTCCGGGCTCGGCCGATTCCGCGTAGGCCTCAGATAGACCGCGACGCGAGTACTTGAGCATCAGCGCCAGGTCGGCGGCCCCGAGCACGATGTAGGCCAGCACGAACGCACTCAGGCTGATCCAGATGTCCGTCGCACTGACGGACGGGGAGCTCGCGTTGATTGTCTTTTGCAGGCCCTGGACGATCCAAGGCTGGCGGCCACTCTCGGTGAGCAACCAACCAGCCGTGTTCATCAGGAAGGGCGTGACCACCGCCCATACCGACAGCCACAGGAACAGCCTGGATTTGAGGAGCCTTCCGGTCTGCAACAGCCAGCCTCCCCAAAGGGCGAAGATCAGCACGAGGCTGCCGAGATAGGCCATCACACGCATCGACCAGTACTGGATGAAGACGTCCGGCACGTAATTGCCAGGCCCGTACTTCGCCCGATACTGGGCCTGGAGCTCGTTGAGGCCGGTGATACCACCGTTCCAGGTTCCGGTCCCCAGCACCGATAACAGATGCGGTATCGCAAGGATCTTGGTCGGAGTCTCGTCGTTGGCCCCGCCGCCGATCTGGAACGCCGAGAAGGAGCACGGCTTGCAGCTCTGCCACTGGGCTTCCGCAGCCGCGATCTTCATCGGCTGATACGTGTTCTCGATCACGCCGAGCTGATTTCCCACCGACAGCTGAATCGCGATCGACGGAATCAATACGCACAGGGCGACCTTGGCGCTGCGGTAGAACGCGTCCACGTGCACCGCTCGGCGCAGATACCACGCCGATACGGCCAGCATCACCAGACATCCTGTGATCAATGACGCCAGGATCACGTGGGCGTAACCCCAGACGAAGGTCGGGTTGACGAACAGAGCCCACACGTTCGTCAGCACCGCGTGACCGGCACGGTCGATCCTGTAACCCACAGGGTGCTGCATCCATGAGTTGGCGACCAGGATGAACATCGCCGACAGCATGGAGCCGACCGACACGGCCCAGATGCAGGCCAGGTGAACGCGCTTGGGCAGGTGGTCCCAGCCGAACAGCCAGAGCCCGAGAAAGGTCGACTCGAGGAAGAAGGCCGCCAGACCCTCCATCGCCAGCGGGGCGCCGAATACGCCGCCGACATAGCGGGAGTAGGTGGCCCAGTTCATTCCGAACTCGAACTCCTGGACGAGCCCGGTCACGACGCCGACGGCGACATTGATCAACAGCAGGGTCCCGAAGAAACGCGTCATCCGCTTGTAGTCCGGGTTGTCCGTCCGATACCAGGCGGTCTGGAGGATCGCCACCAGGAAGGCAAGCCCGATCGTGACCGGGACGAAGAAGAAGTGGTAGATGCTTGTGGTTGCGAACTGCCAGCGCGCAAGATCGTTCGCCATCAGGCAGTCTCTCCATTGACGCCCGCGCCGGCGGCCGCGGCCGGGGCTTTGGCTTGGCCGAGCTCGCCCTGGATGACGCGATGTTCGCGGGCGCCGAACACCCCACCGAGCGCGGTGATGAGGACGGTCACACGCCGCCCGCCGACGCCACTGAGGTAGAACAGATGGACGAAGCAGTACATGAGGAAGGCGGGCCAGCCGTGGAGCCGGTGGCCTCGGACCTCGCAAACCGCCTTGCCGCGGCCGACCACAGCAAGCGCGCCCTTGTCGAAGTACTTGAACGGAGTTGTGGCGCCCGTCTGGCCTGCGCGGATCGCCTTCGCGACATGGCGGGCCTCCTGGATCGCGACGGTCGCAAGTCCGGGCAAAGGCCTTCCCTCGGGGCCTGCGACGCTGGCCGCGTCGCCGATCACAGAGATCTCGGGATGCCCGGGCACCGTCAGATCGGGCTGGACCGCGATGTGGCCGCCACGGTCCGTCTCAACCCCGGCCGACTTGGCCACGGCCCGGGTGATCTCGGCTGTCTGAACCCCGGCTGCCCAGACGACGGTGCGTGCCCGGATCTGCTCGGACTCGTCACCGATCTTGGCGGTGACGGTGTCTGCGTCGATGTCTGTGACCATCGCGTGCTCACGCACCGTGACACCGAGCTGGCTCAGTTCCTTGGCGGCGATCGCCGACGTCTTCTCGCTGAAGGCTGAGACGACTCGGTCGCCTGCGTCGAGCAGAATCACCTGAGCTGCCGCCGGGTCGATGCGCCTGAAATCGCGCTTCATGGCGTGGCGCGAGAGGATCGCTAGCTGCCCTGAGATCTCGACGCCCGTCGGGCCGCCCCCGACGACGACGAATGTCAGCCACTCGGCTCTGATCGCAGGGTCGGTTTCCCGCTCCGCTTCCTCAAAGGCCTTGAAGATGCGGTTGCGCAGCACCATTGCGTCGTCGAGCGTCTTCAGTGCACAGGTGACCTCCTGCCACTCGTTGCGACCGAAGTAAGAGGTTGTGCCGCCGCAGGCAACGATCAGGCTGTCGTACTCGATGTGCTCGCCGCGATCGAGTGTCACGATCCGGTTCTCGACGTCGACGTCCTCGACTGCCGCCATCAGAACCTCGACGTTCTGATGGTTTCTGAGAATCCACCTGATCGGCGCCGAGACATCACCATCGGACATGATTCCAGCGGCCACCGAATAGATCAGCGGCTGAAACAGCTCGTGGTTGGTGCGGTCGATCAGCGTTATGTCGACGTTTGCCTTGCGCAGTCGCTTGGCGGCCTCCAGCCCGCCGAAACCACCGCCGATGATCACGACACGGGGCCGTCGCTGATCGAATGATCCGCTATCCGCCATTCACGATCTCTCGATCGGGAGTCCGGACTCCAGGCGCTCGAGGAGGTGATCGCCGACGCGAAGCGCGTTGGCCATCGCCGTCAGCGCAGGGTTTACCGCCCCGATGCTTGGGAAGAAGCTCGTGTCGACGACATACAGATTGTCGAGCTCGTGCGCCCTGCAGTTCGTGTCGAGGACCGAACTCGCCGGGTCTGCTCCGAAGCGACAGGTGCCGGCCTGGTGCGCCACTCCGGCCACTGGAATCTCGTTCTTGAGATAGGCGTGATGCGACAGCAGGTGCCCGTGGTGCATGCCCAGGTCGGCCAGCATCGACTTGAGCCGCTCGTAGAGCAGCTGCTTGGGCTCCTCGTTGCTCGGTGCGTAACTGATCATCACATTGCCGTCCGCAGCGAGCGTGACGCGGTTTTCCGGCAGTGGCAGATCCTCGGTCGAGAGCCAGAAGTCGACTGCGTGCCGCGCGACCTCGTTCAGCGTCCAGCTCGGCGCAAAGCGGGTCTCCCCGGGTTTCTCCCCGCGGAACATTGCCGGCTGGGACTTGCCGACCATCTGGATATTGCCGAGCGGAAAGTCGTACCCCTCACCGCCGGAGAAGTAGAAGTCGTTGACCCCGAGCGTCTTTTGGAAGACCGTCGGATTCGGCTCCTTTGACAGCGCGAGCACCGCTTGGCTGTTGTGGAACATGTAGTTGCGGCCGACCTGGTCAGACCCGTTGGCCAATCCGTGCGGGTGTTTGTCAGACGCGGATGCGAGCAGCAGCTTCGCGCTGTTGGCAGCTCCGCATGAGACGACGACGATGTCAGCAGTGAACGTCTCGCGTGCGCCCCGATGGTCGACGACCACGCCGGTGACTGCAGTGCCACCCGCGTTCGATTCGAGCTTCACCGCCGTTGCACCGGTGAGCAACGTCACATTCTCGTATTCGAGCGCCGGGCGCACCGAGATCGTCTCGGCATCGGACTTGGCGTGCACCACGCAGGGGAAGCCGTCACAGTTGTCGCAACGGACGCACTTGCTGTAGGGCATGTTGGTCTCGTCGAGCAGAACTCCGCACGGCGCGTGGAACGGATGTAGGCCAGCCTTCTCGAGGTCGTCGGATAGCTGTTGGATTCGGGGCTCGTGCGAGACCGCCGGATGTGGGTAGGGTGCGCTCGCGGGAGGCTCTGTCGGGTCCTCGCCACGTGCACCGTGCACCTGATAGAGCTCCTCGGCACGGGTGTAGTACGGCTCAAGCTCGTCGTAGCTGATCGGCCAACCGGGGGATACCCCGTCGCGGTGTTGAAGCTCGCCGAAGTCCTTTTCGCGCAGCCGATAGAGAGCCGCGCCATAGAGCTTGGTGGCCCCGCCGACGTAGTAGTGAACCTGCGGCTGAAACGGCTCACCGTTTGCGTAGTACCACGTGTCCGGCGACATGTACCTACCGTCTACGAATACGTCCTGGGCACGCCAGTTCTGCGGTTCCCGCGGCAACCAGTCGCCACGCTCGAGCAGCAGAATTCGCTTGCCTGACGGCGCGAGATGCCGAACCAGCGTTCCTCCGCCGGCACCGCTGCCGATGACGATCACGTCGTAATCGCTCATCCGAGCAGCTCCTCGATCCGCTCCGACAGGATGATCCTGCCGGCGGCCTCAACCAGTGCGAGGTGAGAGAACGCCTGCGGGAAGTTGCCGAGATGACGGCCCGTGTCCGCGTCGAATTCCTCCGCGTACAGGCCCAGCGGCGAGGCGACCTTCGCGAGCTTGTTCATGAGATCGCGAGCCCGCTGCATCTCGCCGATGATCGCCAGGGCCGAGACCAGCCAGAACGAGCAGATCACGAAGGTTCCCTCCTTCCCCGAAAGACCATCGTCGGTCTCCTCGGTTCTGTAACGGAGCACAAATCCGCTCTCCGTGAGCTCATCGGCGATTGCGAGCACGCTCGCCCGCAGTCGCTCATCGCTGCCGGGGAGGAAGCCGAAGATCCCCGCCAGCAGAGTCGACGCATCCAGCGATTCGGTCCCGTAGTACTGAACCAGAACGCCGCGCTTGTCGACACCGTTATCGAGAATGTCGGCCTTGATCTCGGTCGCCGTCTCGCTCCAAGTGGCGGCGCGTGCGCCGTCGCCACGGATTGCCGCGAGCTTCGCGGCTCTATCCATCGCGACCCAGCACATCAGCTTCGAGGAGACGTAGTGCTTGGGTTCACCACGCGCCTCCCAGATACCCTGATCGGGGTTGCGCCACACGGCGGTCGCGCATTCGGCCTGCGCCTGAATCAACGGCCAGAGCCGTCTGGGCAGTCGTTGGCTCCGGCGCGTATGCAGGAGGACTGAATCAAGCGCCGCACCGTAGACGTCGTTCTGGCGTTGATCGAACGCGCCGTTGCCGATTCGCACCGGCCGGGCACCGGCGTAGCCGCTGAGGTCCTCGCGGAGCGATTCGGTCAGATCGCGGCGGCCGTCGATCCCGTACATGATCTGCAGCCCGCCATCCTCGTTCCGCTCGAGGTCGGCGATGAACTGCATGAACTCGTTGGCTTCCCAATCGAGGTCGAGGTAGTGGAGCGCCTGCAGAGTGAACGTGGAGTCGCGCATCCACGTGTACCTGTAGTCCCAGTTGCGCTCGCCGCCCGGTGTCTCCGGCAGGGACGTGGTCAACGCGGCAACGGTCGCTCCGGTCGGCATGTAGGTCAGGCCCTTGATCGCAAGAGCGGAGCGTTGGATCAGTGGGCGGAACTCATGGTCGGGGATCCTCGCTCCGCCG
The DNA here is from genome assembly GCA_963785385.1 of uncultured Conexibacteraceae bacterium. Taxonomy (GTDB): domain Bacteria; phylum Actinomycetota; class Thermoleophilia; order Solirubrobacterales; family Solirubrobacteraceae; genus Palsa-465. The sequence goes on from CAWAVA010000020.1 coordinate 241,600, forward strand.
AGCCAGGTGCGCCAGAACCGAGTGGTCGCATCGAGCTGGGTGTTGGCCTCCTCAACCGTTGTCGGCACCGGCGCGGCGTCATCCCAGGAAAGCGCGCAGAAGAGCTCCTCACCCTCCTGGAGCACATGGCGGGCGCGGACCTGGTTGGCCTCGACGCCGAGCAGCATGTCCGTCTGGATGCGCAGCGTCTCTCCGGCGCCGGACGCCACGGCGCTGTGACGGTCATCGGACAATGTCCAGTCGGCCACGACGCTGCCGTAATCGAAGATCGGCTCGCAGACGAGTTCGATCTCAATACTGCCCGTCGTGCACTTGACGGTGCGCACAAGGACGTGGTCGGCGTCCTCATCTGTTGGTGGGCGTGTGTGGGGGGTCGTCCGATCCTCACCGCGACGCGGCCCCATGGTCAGCGCGTCATGCACCATCGCCCACCCTGAGGATGTCTTCCAGGCCGTCACGAGCGTGTTGGTTCCAGGCTCGTATGCGCGTCCGCTGGGCACGTTGATCCCGAATGGTCCGAGCCGGAAGGTGCCGGCACCGCGATCGAGCAGCGAGCCGAACACACTGGGCGAGTCGAACCTGGGAACGCACAGCCAGTCGATCGCACCATCCGGTGCGACCAGGGCGCCGGTGTGGCAATCCGACAGGAATCCGTAGTCTGCGATCGGTGTGAACGGTGAGGGCGCGGCTGCGCTCTGCGGCTGCGCTTCGGCCTTGGTCTCGGCCGCGCCGGCCTGCTTCGGGGCAGCGCTGGGTTGCCCGTTTTGCGGCGTGTCCTTCTTGGCGCTGGTTGGGGTCATGACGCCACCCACGGGTCATGCCAGCGACCGTGCCCGGCGAGCACCTGCTCGCCGGCCTCCGGCCCCCAGGAGCCCTTGGCATACGGGTGCACAGGTGGTGGGTGTTCCAGTAGCGGACTCATCACGCGCCAGCACTGCTCGACGCCGTCCTGCCGGGTGAACCGCTTGCTGTCACCGATCAGAGCGGCGTGGAGCAGAACCTCGTAGGGGGTTGGACCCTCTCCGCCCTGCTGCGCGAACTCCATGTCAAGGTGTACCTGCTCCGGCTCTGTGGCCTCGTGACGCTGCGCTTCGACCGCCAGACGAATTCCCGTCGAGGGGTCGAGTTTGACGACGAACTGGCTCGGCTCCGGCTCCCGTTCCCAGCCGCTGAAGCGGAGCCGCGGCGGGCGCTTGAAGACGACACGCAGCTCGGTCTGGGTGATCGGAAGGCATTTGCCTGTGCGAATGAAGAAGGGAACTCCTGCCCATCGCCAGTTGTCGATGTCGAGTCGCAGTGCAGCGTAGGTTTCAGTTGCCGAGTCGGGGGCGACACCGTCGATCGCCCGGTAGCCGTCGTACTGGCCGCGCACGTAGTACGCGGGATCGGCTGCGGGCATCGCGCGGTAGACGGAGACCAGGGCGTCCTTGAGCACCGCGGCCTCTCCGGAGGAGGGCACCTCCATCGCGGCCGCCGCTACGACCTGCATGAGGTGGTTGACAACCACGTCCCGCAGTGCGCCGACCGGGTCGTAGAAGTGACCCCGATCCTCGACGCCGAAGCTCTCAGCCATCGTGATCTGGACGCTGGAGACGTGGCTCCGGTTCCAGATCGGCTCGAACACGGAGTTGGCGAATCGCAGATAGAGGATCTCTCCGAGCCCCATCTTCCCCAGGAAGTGATCGATCCGGTAGAGCTGGGATTCGTCGATGTACTGGTGAATCTCCGCCGCCAGCGACCGTGCCGACTCGAGGTCGTGCCCGAACGGCTTCTCGACGACGACGCGTCCTGACTTGGTCAGCCCCGCCTCCGCCAATCCCTTGATCACGGTCCCGAACAGGAAGGGCGGGATCTCGAGATAGAAAACCGGGCAGCGCACGTCGCCGACGGCGCGCGCAACCTGCTGGTAGGTGTCGGCGTCGCCGAAGTCTCCGCTCACGTAGGAGAGCCGCGCCGCGAAGCGCTCGAACACATCCTCGTCGATCGTCTCGCCGCATCCCTCGATCGCCGCGCGGGCATGATCTCGCAGGTCCTGCAGCGACCAGTCGTTGACCGCGACACCGACGATCGGGCAGTCGAGAAGTCCCCGACTCTCCAAGCGATAGAGGGAATGGAAGGTCATCACCTTCGCAAGATCGCCCGAGATCCCGAAGACGACGAACACGTCAGCCACCGCTGTGCCCGTCGAGCCGTCGGTGGTCTGGGCGCGAGAGCCAACGTCAGTTGTCATGGTTCGCTCCTTTGGGGCGAAGGCGTTTAGGAGTGAGATGAATCCTCTGCGGCTACCTGAACGACGGCATCATCCTATATGGATGACGACGGGATGGGAGAGTCCCCTGAGCGAGGCGGTATTCGAGACCGCCGATGTGGATCCGGCGTAGCCGCAGGACCTGTGAGCTGGCTATCCGGGGATCAGAGGCCGCGGTTGCGAGCGTCCTCGGCGAGGGCCGCGCCCATGGCAGCCGGATCGACCTGGCTCTGGAGTTGGGCGATCAGATCGGCGTGGCGCGCTGTTTCCCGGTGCACCGAATCTTGGAATCCCTGGAGCTGGCTCTCCAGGTGTGCGACCCGGGCTTCGAGCGCTTGGAGGCGATCGGGCTCCGGCTCGGGCATATCGCTCGGGGATTGGTCACTGATTGCGCTGGTCCTGCGGATCTGGCGGATCCGTCTGAGCAGCCCGTCGCGGTCGCTGATCGTCATGGCCGCCTCGGTTGAGCGACGACTGGTGCGGTGGCCACGGCCCCGCCTCTCTGCTCTCCTGCCCGAACCGGTTCGTTCTGGAGCGAGAAGAGCCTGAACTCACAGAACGCACGTCCCAACGTACCACCTTCGATGCCGGCTTCCGACCCCTCGGCCTTGCAGATCAGTGCGGGCGGTCACGCCGGGTCAGCCGCTGAACGACCCGCGCTGCGGTCCCGCGTCGCTACACCTCGTAGAGAAAGCCGTAGATCGCTGAATGCCCGGATTGCTCCCATTCCGCGAGGCAATATCGAACGCGGCGATCGCCGAAGTCGAGGTCGATCGTCTTCGGCGGACGACCCTCGACAGCGGCTACCGCTCGCGTGGACCCCGATAGCGGCCCGTCCGCGAGCTTCGCGAGGACCGTCCCGTCGGTTTCCGCGACCGCGGGCTCCTGTGCACCCCCGGGTCTGGCGGTCCAGTTGCGCCGATTAGGCATGCTCTCAGCGTAGGGGACGCCACCCGGGTGCCGCGGGTCAGCCATGCAAGGACCCTGCCGGAACTCCGCGCTCCAGGCTTGCCTGCCGTGATGATGGCCGGTTAGACTCACTCTCAGTCCGGTGTTCGCGCGGTTCGAGACTGCAGCGCCGACGATTCACGGGCGTCGCCCGCGACGCCCCCGCCCATGGCGGACAAACCCGGACCGTGTGGCGCGGGCACCAGGTTGAGAGGAGATTCGCCCCTGAGTCAGCACGGCAGGTCGCGGTGGTCACATGGTTGCCGCGCACAATCTGAGTCTCTCGCTCGTCGCCGGCGCGCCTGATGATTCCTCAGCGAAGGGCGGAAGCATGGCATCAAGCGGAAAGCCAAAGACGACCAGGGCAAAGCTGCAGCGCGAGGCGGTGCTCCGGGAGCGGCGCCTCGAGAAGGCGGCCACCAAACGGATCAGAAAGCAGGCTCATCTCGCCTCGGGCCCGCCCGATGGGCTTGACCTCGAGGCGCCGGAGGCCGTCGGGGGCGCATCGGTGCCAGGTTCAGAACCGCCTGCGAGCATATGAGAGCCGGGATGATGGTCCGAATGGTGCGGCGGGGAGCGTTGCGCCCATGAAGTCGGCTCGCGAGCGTGCGGAGGAAATCCGCGCGGAGAAGCTGCAGAAGATCGATGAGCAGGTTGCCAGCGGCAGGCTGATCGTCCGGAAGATGAGCGCGGAAGAGCGTCTCAAATACCCGGTGCGGCCACCCACCACGGCGAAGAAACCCAAGCGATATTAGGTGCGCCCCGCACCGTGCGCTAAGCTCAACGCAGGTCGAGTGTTGCTCGGCCGTTAAGTCGTGCTCGCGTCACCCCAGTTCGTTGCTTGTCAGCGCCTCCGTGTTTCGCCGTGCACACAACCGGAGGTACAACACATGCCCACAGGAACCGTGAAGTGGTTCAGCGATGAGAAGGGGTTCGGCTTTATCACCCCCGACGATGCAGGCAAGGACCTGTTCGTCCATCACTCGGCGATTCAGGGCGACGGCTATAAGTCGCTGCCTGAAGGCGCCAAGGTCAGCTACGAAGCAGAGCAGGGCCCCAAGGGACCCGCCGCCTCGCTCGTAGTTCAGGTCGACTAAACACGCCAGCAGAAGTCATCGGCGGCGTGAGCCCCGATGACTTCGCCCTGGCCTGGCTCATGACCTCCCGGGGCCTGGGCCCGGCAAGGGCAAGCGTCCTTGACGGCCGAGGCCCAAGCGCTGCGGCCGGAGGTGATAGCTTCGTCTTGCGCTCTGAGAGCCCCTGCTCTTCTCGCTTCCCGGGCGACGCTTCCAGCCAGAAGAGCAGAAAGGCGGTAGGCCATGGCCACCGCAACGCAGAAGTCACCCATCTGGGGGCATCTTGGACCGGACGCCACTCTATCCGGATCGGCCGTGACCGCTCCCGCGCTGATCGTGAACAACGCCGGCTCGGCGCGCCCTCTTGTGGGCCGGGCGTCGGAGGACGCCGCCGATCCCTTGGCCAGCCGTAATCCGCCAGTCCCTGGTCGATCCTGACCGACGGGCGCACCCGGATTCTCAGTGGTGTCGCTCGCTCACGCGGAGCCGTGCTCGATTGCGACCACTGAAACCGCAGGGCGTAGTCCACGCACCTGAATGATTGACCCTAAGGAGACAGTGATGGACGCAAAGCAGAAGCCGACCGCATCAGAGCAGCCGACAAACCGCCGGCCCAGTTCTACCGAGCGACGCGCGGCCGTAGCCGCGTCGCTCCAGAACCAACAGGCGAAGCTCAAGCAGGAAGCTGCGGATCGTCGCGCTCAGCGCGCCAACCAGAAGGCCCCGGCTGCGTCCCCGCCGCCGCGGATGGCGAGCGGTAGGCGTAGCAACTCGCGCTGATCGCAGCTCGAGGCCCGGCATGTGTTTCCGCGACGGCTCGCTCGGGGCCGCGGGGCGGGATCACTTCGTTGCGTCGAACGGCTCCAGACGACAGCCCGGCGTGAGCCGACGTCGTCGCCTCGTCCGCGGACTCAGGCTTCCGGGATCTCGCGACCGAAGTTCTCCAAGGTGATCGCATCCGGCTCCGGTCCGCCGCGCCGTCCCGTCTCCAGACCGTCGATCGCCTCCATCTCTTGAGGCGAGAGTTCGAAGTCGAACACATCGATGTTCTCCGCAATCCGACTTGGCCGGGTCGACTTGGGAATCACGGAGCGCCCGTGCTGCAGTCCCCAGCGGAGCATGACCTGCGCGGCGGTCTTTCCATGATGTCGAGCGGTGGCTCCGATCACGGGGTCATCGAGGGCGCTGGCGTGTCCACTGTCGCGGTAGAACGTGATGCCTCCGATCGGCGACCAGGCCTGCGCAACGATGCCGTGCTTGTGGCCGAGCTGTTCCACCTGCCGCTGGGCGAAGTAGGGATGGCACTCGATCTGGTTGATCGCAGGGACGCTCCCGGCGTGCTCCAGCAACGCCGTTATGTGCTCGGCCATGAAGTTGCTGACCCCAATCGCCCGAACCTTGCCTTCGGCGAGAAGCGTCTCGAGGGCGCGGTAGGCCTCAAGGGTGCGGTCGAATGCCGAGGGCAGTGCCTGATGCAGGATCAGCAGGTCGATCTGGTCCACGCCGAGTTTCCGTGAGCTCTTTTCAAAGCCATGGAGCGTCTGCTCGTATCCGTAGTCGCTGATCCAGATCTTCGTTTCCAGGAAGACCTCGGATCGGTTGACGCCTGAGCCCTCCAGCGCCTCGCCGACCTGGCGTTCATTCCCATAAGCTGCAGCGGTGTCGATCAGTCGATAGCCGGCGTCAAGCGCGGCCCGGACCGCAGCGCGAGTCTCCTCCGGCGGGGTCTGGAATACGCCCAGACCCAACGCCGGCATCTCGACACCATTGTTCAGTCTGATGGTCTCCAAGGTGTCTCCTTCTCTGTTCAGCGCCGTAGCGACTGGGGCTGGAGCGATGGCTGGGTCCATCCGTTGTCGAGGTGGTTGATGGTGACGCCCGGGGGATTGATCTCGTCGATGCGATCGAGGATCTCGACTGAGAGGACGACGTCGGCTGCGGCCAGTTGCGACTCGAGGTGTTCCATGGTCCGGGGGCCGATGATCGGTGCTGTGATCGCCGGGTGGTTGAGCACGAACGCGAGCGCCAACTGGATGAGCGTGAGGCCCGCCTCATCGGCGAGTTGTGCAAGCCGGTCCGCGGCATCGAACTTGCGCTGGTTCGCTGGGTCGGACAGGTCGAAGCGACCGGCCGGGCGCGCGGCCGAAGTTGGACCCTGCGCATCCGTGTTGGTGCGATAGCGGCCCGAGAGCCAGCCGCCGGCCAGCGGGCTGTAGGGGATCACTCCCATCCCGTATCGCCGGCACGTGGGAAGGACGTCGTGCTCGGTCGCCCTCGTCAGGATCGAGTAGGGCGGCTGCTCGCATCGGAATCGCAGATGGCCGCGTTGCTCCGCGGTCGACTGGGCCTCGACAATTTCAGAAGCCGCGAATGTCGAGTGGCCGAAGTATCGGATCTTGCCCTCATGGACCAGGTCGCTCAGGACGGCCAGGGTCTCGTCGATATCGGTGTTGGGGTCGGGACGATGGATCTGGTAGAGATCGATCCAGTCGGTGTTCAGGCGCCGCAATGAGGCTTCGACTCCGCGGATGATTCGGTTGCGTGAGGCGCCGCGCTGGTGCGGGTCATCGCCCATCGGAAAGCCGACCTTGGTGGCGAGGAACACCCCATCGCGCCTGCCGTCGGCAAGGGCCTTGCCGACGATCTGCTCGGACTCGCCGGCGGAGTACACGTCGGCGGTATCGATGAAGTTGACGCCGGCGTCGAGCGCGGCGTGGAGGATGCGGATGGACTCGGTGTGGTCTGGCTCGCCCCAGGCGCCGAACATCATCGCGCCGAGGCACAGCTTCGAGACTGGGACCCCGGTGCGTCCAAGCGTGCGTTGTTCCATGAGGGTTGCTCCTTGTGGGTTGGGGGCGCCGGCCCGCTGGCCGGCGCCGTGAAGTCAGGCGGTGGCCGCAGGCGCCGCGTATTCCTCGTCGCTGACCTGCCGTCCCCATGAGACTGTGCTGCCTGCGTCGTCGTTCTGCTGCATCGCGACGTGGGCCATGAATCGGTTCGGGGCCGCGCCGTGCCAATGGTTCTCGTCCGGCTCGAAGAACACCCGATCACCTGGACGGATGACCTCGACCGGGCCACCCGCACGCTGGCAGAGGCCGACTCCCTCAGTCACAAAGATCGTCTGGCCGTGCGGATGCGTGTGCCAGGCCGTCCGCGCGCCAGGGGTGAAATGAACCAGGGCCGCTGCAAATGTCGAGCTGCCGGCCGGTGCGGCCACGGCGTCCACATAGACGTCGCCGGTGAACCAATCGGCCGGTCCCTTCATCGTGTCGATGCCAGAGCGGGTGATTTCCATGGTCGTCCTTACTTGTCGGTGCTCACGGGCGCTGTTGCGGGTGTGGCGGTCCAGCTCGGCGCTATGGACGGCCATCGCCAGTCCAACATACCCCTCTGTCAGAGGCTGAGAGGGGCCCTGCGAGTGCCCCTCTCGCAGGGCCCCCCAGCTTTCGGGGAGCTGTGTCACCGTTGACTCAGATGACCCATCTGACAGCTATCCGGGAGGCGTAGATCAAATGCGCGCTGCAATCTTCAATGGACCCCATTCGATAACCACCGGTGATCGCCCCGACGCCGCCCTGCGTGAGCCGACAGACGCCATTGTGCGTGTCGTGCTCGCCTGTGTCTGTGGCTCGGACCTGTGGTTCTACCGTGGGGACAGCGAGTTCGCGCCCGGGCCGATCGGGCACGAGTTCATGGGCGTCGTCGAGGAGACCGGGGCGGAGGTCACGAGCATCAAGAAGGGTGAGCTGGTGATCTCGCCCTTCGCCTTCAGCGACGGCACCTGCCCCAACTGTCAGTGGGGCATCACAACCGCGTGCATGCACGGTGGCTTCTACCCCCAGAACGGAGACGGGGGACAGGGAGAGGCGGTCCGGGTGCCGCTGGCAGACTCAACGCTGGTGCCCGTCCCAGGCTCGGGCTACTCGGACGAGATGCTGCGCTCGCTGCTGACGCTGTCCGACGTGATGGCCACCGGTCACCACGCTGCGATCTGCGCCAATGTCGAGGCGGGCCACACCGTCGCCGTTGTCGGAGACGGCGCCGTCGGCCTCTCCGCGGTCCTCGCGGCAAAGCGCCTCGGGGCCGAACGGATCATCGCTCTCAGCCGCCATGAGAACCGTCAACGACTCGCAACCGAGTTCGGCGCCACAGACCTCGTCGCCGCCCGCGGCGACGAGGCGATCGAGGCCGTCAGAGAGCTGACCGGTGGCGTCGGCGTGGACGCGACGATGGAGTGTGTCGGAACCGGCCAGTCGATGGAGACGGCGATCGGCATCGCCCGAGCCGGCTCGATGGTCGGCTACGTCGGTGTCCCGCACGGTGTGGAACTCCCCGTAGGGACCATGTTCTCTCGCACGGTCGGCGTGCGCGGCGGCGGAGCGCCGGCTCGCGTCTACATGCCCGAGCTGCTCGACGACGTTCTCGCGGGGCGTATCAACCCTGGCCTGGTGCTCGATTACGAGACCGATCTTGAACATGTCGACGACGCCTACGCCGCGATGGACGACCGCCGCGCCATCAAGTCGCTCGTCCGGGTCGGGGAGCCTCTGATCGCAGCGACGTGCGGCGTCAGGAGTGCTCAACCCGCCGACCAAACAATGTGAGGAATCCAACTATGAAGAACGTAATCGTGGTCATCGGACCGGGTCTGATCGGCCAGGCGATCGCACGGCGTGTCGGTGTTGGCAAGCAGGTCCTGCTCGCCGACCTGCGCGAGGACAATGCAATCGCCGCCGCGGAGGTCATGGGTAACGCCGGGTACGAGGTGAGCGTGGCCACTGTCGACGTATCCTCTCGCGCCGACGTCCGCGATCTCCTTGACACGGCCACAGGCCTTGGCGAGGTCACCGGACTGATCCACGCGGCCGGTGTCTCTCCGTCGCAGGCGTCGCCTTCGACGATCCTCAAGGTCGACCTCTATGGCACGGCGCTGGCGCTCGAGGAGTTTGGGAACGTCATCGCCCCGGGTGGCGCGGGAGTCGTGATTGCGTCGCAGTCCGGTCACCGCCTCCCGCCGCTCGCCGCCGAGCAGAACAAGGCGTTGGCGATGACGCCCGTCGAGGAGCTGCTCGAGCTTCCCTTCCTGCAGCCCGACCAGGTGACAGATCCGCTTCACGCCTACCAGATCGCCAAGCGCGGAAACTCGCTGCGCGTGATGGCTGAGGCGGTTCGTTGGGGCAGCCGCGGCGCCCGTGTCAACACCATCAGCCCGGGAATCATCATCACCCCGCTCGCCAAAGACGAACTCACCGGGCCGCGCGGAGAGGGCTACCGGCGCATGATCGAGTCGTCCCCGGCGGGCCGCGCCGGCACCCCAGACGAGGTCGCCGCGGTGGGCGCACTCCTGATGGGGCCTGACGGTGGCTTCCTCACGGGCAGCGACATTCTGATGGATGGAGGAGTGACCGCCGCCTATTGGTATGGCGACATCGCCGAGGTACGGAATTAGCCACTGCCGGGACGCATGGCCCGTATGACACGGGGAACGGCGCAGGACGGCTGGCAGCCGACCGGTTCAGGGTGCCGGCGGGTAGCCTCCGCCGGCCGCCTGGAGCCTGCCTTCCCAGACGGCCTTGGCGCCAAGGTCCCCGACTCGGAAGACGTAGAAGGCGCAGACCAGCGCCAGTACCACGAGCACAGCTCTCAATGCCAGGTAGACGGTCGGCGAGCCCAGAATCGAATCGGCGATCTGCAGGCCCGTTGGCCGGCCACCGGAGATTCGGTGCGCGGCGAACGTCAGGATCAGCACGGCGGTGAACGCGGTGAACGCGACCGCGAGGATATGCGCCGCGTGTGAGTGCTGACTGATCAGCTGGGCCGCGGGCCCCTGGAGGTTGAGGGCGTGCTCGAGCGCGGCGCCCGCCTGCATCGCCAGAAAGATCGATGACATGGCCACGATCGCACACAGGCACAGGAGCACGCCGTACCTGTCCAGCCAGCCTGGACGTGCGACGACGGCAAGTGCGCCGAGCACACTCACCGGGATCAGCACGACCGGCACGTGTATGAACAGCGGATGCGCCGGCAGCCCGTCGTAGATCGTTGTGATCCGGATCCCCAACGTGACGAACCCGAGGAATGCCAGGCCGGTCAGCACGAACTCGGCGCGGCGCCAGTCGACTCCCGATCCGCCGGCCTCGAGTTCCTCGGTCGTCATGAACCCCGAAGATACGAGCAGTCGAGCCGCCGCACATCAGCCGCAAGGATGATTTTCGGAGGACCGCTGGCTGTCATGTAACGGCAAACGCACTGATGCACACGCGACGTCAACATCAGCGGCTTATTTTTCTGTTGATGACCAAGCAAGACGTCCCATGCGCAGCCTCCGGCTGTCTCGAATCACGCGAGGACGCAAGCGCCGAATTCTGCGCCGACCATGCGCGGGAGATTCAGGCGCTCGAACGCTGGCTGGCGGGACGGCCCAAGTGGCTTAGCAGGCCAGGTCCTCGTTCGACTCCGAAGACAGGTTCTTGAGCGCTCGCCACCCACCGGCTTGATCACGCCACCGCCGGGCCAAGACGCCTGGCTCTCGAGCGCGGTCGTAGCCGAGATAGGCCAAGCGATCGTTGGTCCGAAGCGGCAGCCAGCTCAGCCGGAGTCCAGACGCCGAAGCAAACGTGCGGGTCGTGTTGCACCACGCGAGGACGGGGCCGTATGTTGGAGGGGATGGCGGGCCGAATCGATCTCGATTTCACCTATTCGCTGACCGACCGGCTGATCCGTCTGAGTCTCGGTGAGCTGCCTGATTTCAGCGGCGCGAAATTTGACGGTGACTTCTCTCTCAGTCTCGAGCAGGCGCAGGCGCGCAAACATGAGTACGTCGCCGAGCAGGTTGGGATCGGGCCCGGCCGGCGCCTGCTTGATCTTGGTTGTGGTTGGGGCCCGTTACTTGCGTATGTGCGTGCGCGTGACGGCATCGGGGTGGGTGTGACGCTGTCTGCGGCGCAGGTGGCGGCGTGCCTCCGGCACGGGCTCGATGTCTATCTCGAGGATGCGCGTGAGATCAACCGGGAGCGCTTCGGAATGTTCGATGCGGTCGCGAGCCTTGGCGCGTTCGAGCACTTCTGCCCCCCGGACGACTACCAGGCGGGACGCCAGGAGGAGATCTACATGGACCTCTTCGCGAGGGTTTCGACGGTGCTGCCGCCCGGTGGGCGCTTCTACCTGCAGACGATGGTCTTCGGGCGCAACATGATCCCGGCCTCGAAGATCGACCTCGAGGCGCTACGAGGCGTCCCGCCGCGTGACTCGGACGAGTGGTATATCGCGCTCTTGGGCCGCCAATTCCCCGGGTCGTGGTTGCCGTTTGGGCAGGAGCAGGTGATCAGGTCCGCGGCCCCGCACTTCCGACTGATCTCCAGCATCAGCGGCCGCCACGACTACATCGAGACGATCAACAGATGGAACGCGCGGATCGGCGCACCCAGCTTCAGGAAGACACTGCTCAAGGTCGAGCTGCTGCCGCGCTGGCTGACCAGCCGCGACTTCCGACTCGCGTTCACCTCGGGAGTCAGCGCCAACCAGGTCTGCTTCCAGCGCGAGCTCCTCGACCACTACCGTCTCGTATTCGAAAACCGAGTGTGAGCCGGACATCGAGCGTGTGCATCCCGAGACTCCAACAAAGGACCGGTCTTGACCAGGTGGGTTTACGACTTTTCTGAAGGTTCGCGTGAGATGCGAGATTTGCTTGGTGGCAAGGGGGCAAATGTCGCCGAGATGACGCGGGTCCTCGGCCAGGGGTTGGTGCCGGCCGGTTTCACGATCACGACCGAGGCGTGCGTTGAGTACATGCGGTTGGGCAAGGCCGATCCTGTCGGGCTCAGCGATCAGGTCGCGGACGCGTTGGATCGACTCGAGACGGGCACCGGGATGCTGTTGGGGGACAGCTGCGGATCCGCTGCTCGTGTCCGTTCGCTCGGGTGCGCGGGAGTCGATGCCGGGCATGCTTGACACCGTCTTGAACCTCGGGTTGAACGACGAGTCGGTCGTTGGTCTGGCGCGCGTTACGGCCAACGAGCGGTTCGCCTGGGATTCGTATCGCCGGTTCGTGCAGATGCTCGGGAATGTGTCTCGCGGAATCCCGGCAGAGATGTTCGAGGGGGCAATTGCCGACGCCAAAGCGCGAGCGTGGGGTGACCGAGGACACGAGCTGGATGGTGACGCGTTGCGCGAGCTGACGGGGACGTTCAAGGGGATCTTCACCGAGCACACCGGTGAGGAGTTCCCGCAGGACCCGCATGAGCAGCTGAACCAGGCGATCCATGCGGTGTTCGACTCGTGGCTCGGTGACCGTGCGGTCGCCTACCGGCGTCTGAACCGGATCCCCGATGACTGGGGCACGGCCGTGAATGTGCAGCGGATGGTGTTCGGCAACAAGGGCGCCGACCTCGGGTTCCGGAGTGGCGTTCTCGCGGGACGAGATCACGGGCTCACCGGAGCCGAGCGGGCGATTTCCTCCCAAACGCTCAGGGCGAGGACGTGGTCTCCGGGGTCCGGACCCCGCGCGACATCGCGGAGATGCGCGAGTGGCTGCCGGACGCCCACGCGCAGCTGCTTGAGATCGTGCGGACGCTTGAGGCCCACTACAAGGACATGCAGGACACGGAGTTCACCGTCGAGGAAGGCCGGCTGTTCATGTTGCAGACCCGTAACGCGAAGCGGCCGGCGCAGGCGGCGGTGCGGTTCGCGGTCGATGCGGTCAGTGAAGGTCTGCTGACACGGCGAGAGGCGATATCCACGATTGACACGTCGACGCTGGACGCTCTTCTGCACCCGTCGTTCGACCGCTCCGCCGGCTTCGAGGTGCTTGCACAGGGTGTGAGCGCGTCCCCAGGCGCGGCCAAGGGGGAGATCGTCTTCAGCGCCGCGGAAGCGGTCGCGGCTGCCGCGCGACGGCAGGGATGTGATTCTGGTCCGGCCGTTCACAGACGCTGAGGACGTGGCCGGGTTCCATGCCGCCACGGGGATCCTGACCAGCGAGGGTGGGAAGGCATCGCATGCCGCACTGGTCGCGCGTGGGATGGGCCGTCCCGCGGTGGTCGGGGCGCAGGGACTCGTGATCGATCTCAAGCCGGGAACGGTCACGGCCAACGGCACCGTTCTCCTGAAGGTGACCGGATCGCGATCGACGGAAGCACCGGAACGGTCACCGCCGACGACGTGCCGCTGGTACCGCCCGCGGTCAACGACGACTTCCCGCAGGTGCTCGGATGGGCTGACGAGATCCGCGAGCTTGGTGTCCGCGCGAACGCGGACACCCCCGAGGACGCGCGCAAGGCTCGCGAGTTCGGCGCGGAGGGCATCGGGTTATGCCGGACTGAGCACATGTTCATGGCAGAGGACCGTCAGCCGAAGATGCGCGCGATGATCATGGCCAACGACCAGCCCTCGCGGCGAGACGCGCTGGCTGAGCTGCTGCCGCTGCAGCAGGCAGGACTTCGAGGGCCTTTTCGACGCAATGGCCGGGCTGCCGGTCACCATCCGGCTGCTCGATCCGCCACTACATGAGTTCCTACCGAACATGGCCGACCTGTCCGCGCAGGTCGAGCGCGCGAAGATCGAGCAGAGCCCTCAGCTCTCCGACCTCGAGCGGGTGCTCGCCCGCGTTGAGGAGATCTCTGAGGAGAACCCGATGCTCGGGACCCGCGGATGCCGACTCGGGATCCTCTACCCGGAGATCTACGAGATGCAGGTTCAGGCGATCTTCCGTGCCGCCAAGGCCGTGTCCCAGCCGCCGCATCCGGAGATCATGGTCCCGCTCGTCGATTACGAGACTGAGATCGAGCTGATGCGCGAGCTCGTCGTCCGCGTCGGCAAGCAGGAGGGCGTGGAGATCGGGAGCTGATTACACGGTCGGAACGATGATCGAGCTGCCGCGCGCCTGCTTCGTCGCGGACCGTATCGCCCTCCACGCGGACTTCTTCAGCTTCGGCACCAACGACCTGACCCAGACCGCGCTCGGGTTCTCCCGCGACGACGTCGAGTCCGCGTTCGTGCCGACCTACATCGACCGAAAGATCATCGATCGCAGCCCGTTCGAAACGATCGACGCTCCGGGCGTCGGATGGCTTGTCCGGCTCGCCGCCTGGGTCGGCCGCGAAGCCCACCCAGGGCTCAAGCTCGGAATCTGCGGTGAGCACGGCGGTGATCCCACGCTCGATCCAGTTCTTCCACGAAGCCTGGCTTGACTACGTGTCCTGCTCACCGTTCCGCATCCCAATCGCCCGGATCGCCGCGGCACAGGCAGCGATAAACCACCCGCGCAGACCCTGAATCTGAGGATTGGCCGCCCACAACGGCGGCAAAGCGCTGACCCAACATTCCTTGAACGGCACTGTCTCATCGTCGCCGAGGCAATAATCCGTGGAGGCGATCGTGAGCTGGGGGTTGGCGCGATCAGGCGGACTGCTGCTCAAGCGCATCATTGGGCGTTCGTCCGGGTTACTACGCAATGATGAGATCGAATCAGACCAACAGGATTAGCGGGTTGGCTGTGCGCGCCAGCGGACGTCGTATCGTCGCGATTCTGGCAACGGGTGTGGTCGCGCTTGCGGCCGCGGCGCCGGCAGCCAAGGCAGGTGCTGCCAACAGCGGTCTGCCCGGGGCTGGTTCCAACCCGATTGCCCATATGGCGTGGGGTGCGCCCCGCAACGACGGCCCGTGGGATGCGTATGAGTCCGCGACGGGAGCGAATAAGGCACTGCTGGGTCGTATCGCGGCGCAGCCGCGGGCGGTGTGGCTCGGGTGGTCGCCGGCCAGCCAGGTGCGCGCGCTGGCGACTCAAACGGTCGCACTGGCGCAGAACGGGAACGCGAACGCGCTCACCGAGTTCGCGACATACCCGCTGTACCCGTGGTCGGTCATGCAGCCCAACGGGTTCGATCAGCCGAACCTCAATGGAAGCTGGAATGTCCGCCAACACGAGGCCTGGTATTCCAACCTGGCGGCCGGTATCGGCAGGGCACGGGCGCTGGTGGTCGAGCAGGTCGATCTTCCATTCGCGCGGAGGATGATCTCGACCGCCCCGGAGCAGATCGACACCTATGCCGCCCGCGTGCTGAGTGCGAACCCGCATACCACGGTCTACATCGACGCGGGTACCTACACCTGGCTAAAACCCACGCAGGCCGCGACACTGCTGATTCGAAACGGCATCCGCTATGCCCGTGGGTTCTCGCTCAACGACACCGGCTACGAGTCGACCTCGGACGAGGACATGTACGGGGCGAGCATTGTCGCGGCACTGGCGAAACAGGGTGTGAGGGGCAAACACTTCATCGTCGACACCGTCGAGAACGGGCAGCCATACATGCCCAGGGACGTCGGGCACAGTAAGGGGCTCAACGACACGCCGAGGTGCCACGATCGAATCCAGACGGTTTGCCAGCGTCTCGGGATCCTGCCGACCACCAATGTCGCCTCGCCACAGTGGCATCTCGGCGCCGCGGCCTCGAAGGCCGCCAGGCTCTACTGCGATGGCTACGTCTGGTCCGGACAGCCCTGGGACATCGATGGCCGTGCGTTTCTCAAAAAGTATGCGCTGTGGCTGGCCGCGAACAGCAAATATCGTTTGACCACGCAGCCGACCAAGACGCAGCCGCCGAAGACGCAGACCACCACGACGCAGACCTCCACCCAGCAGACGGTCTCCAGCACCTAGGCAATACCTCTTCGAGGGTCACCCGGTCGCCCGTTGAGATCGGTCGGTGAACCCGCTCGGTTGAGTGCTTGCCGCTAACTCACGCTGATCGAGTTGTGACTGAGCACGAGCGCCTCCTGAGTGAGCTAGGAGTTCGGGCAATCCGATCAGCGGATCCAGGTCGCGTACGACTCGAATCCGGCCAAGGGCAAGACCGCGCCGGTCAACGGAGATCCGCGCGTTGCAGGTGCGAGGGCGACGGTCGGCGGGATACTCGCCAACCAGCGACCATCCACTACTCCGGTCGGCGCGGTCGCTGGCTCGCGCATGACGGCTCGAGTGCGCTGACGCGCAGCCTCAGACTCGACGCGAGGGCGCCCGCGAGTTCTTCGAAATCTCTAGCGAGAGCGTCAGGAAATCTGTGTAAGCGTTGTTGATGGTTAATCGGGGATGCGGTCTCCGAACTGGATCTTGAACGCGAGCATCGCTTTCGTCCACCCCCGGGTTAGTGTCCATTGCGGCACGGCGTTGTGGATCGCGAGGTAGAGCAGCTTGATCGCGGCCTCCTCGCTCGGGAAGCTGCCCTTCGTCTTGATCGCCTTGCGTAGCTGCCGGTTGAGCGCCTCGATCGCGTTGGTGGTGTAGATCACCCGGCGGACTTCGGGTTCGAAGGCCATGAACGGGATCACGTGCTGCCAGGCCTCCCGCCACATGCGTGGGACGATCGGCAGCTGATCACCCCACTTCTCCTCGAAGGCCTCGAGCGCGAGCATCGCCTGGTCGGGGTTGATCGCTGTGTAAATCGGCTTGAGGTCTTTGGTCACGGCGTCGAACTGTCGGCGCGGGACGTAGCGCAGCGACGCCCGGATGAGGTGAACGATGCAGGTCTGCACCGTGGTCTGAGGGAAGATCGCCTCGATCGCCTCCGGGAAGCCTTTGAGGCCGTCGACACAGCAGATGAGGATGTCGGCGACACCGCGAGCTTTCAGCTCTGTGAGGACCTGCATCCAGAACTTCGCGCCCTCGGTGTCTTGGAACCACATGCCGAGGACTTCGCGGTCACCATCCAAATTGATCGCCAGCGCGAGGTAACACGCCTTGCGGATCACCGACCCGCCGTCGCGGATCTTGAGGACCAGCGCGTCGAGGAACACGACCGGGTAGACGTCATCCAGCGGCCTGGTCTGCCACGCCCGGGCGTCGTCCATCACCGCGTCGGTGACCTTCGAGATCAGGTCACGACCGACCTCAACACCGTAGATCTCCTCCAGATGCGCCGAGATGTCCCGGGTTGACATCCCGCGGGCGTAAAGCGCGAGGATCTTGTCATCGAACCCGTCAAAGCGCCGCTGACGTTTGCGGACGATCTGCGGCTCAAACGACCCATCACGGTCCCGCGGGGTGTCGATCCTGACCGGACCATGCTCGGTCACCAGCGTCTTCGGTGTTGACCCGTTGCGCGTGTTGCCCGCACCGCCCGGCGGCTCCTGATGGGGCTCATAGCCAAGGTGGTCGGTCAGTTCGACCTCCATCGCGCGCTCCACCATCCGCTTCGTCAACTGCGACAACAGGCCGCCCTGGCCCGTGATCTCCTCACCCGACTTGGCACCGGCCATCAGCTGATCGATCAGCTCGTCAGGCAGAAGCTCCTTCACCCGATCGGCGAGCGGGTCAGGGTCCTGGCGACGCGCAGCGCCAGCGCATCGCTGCGCTCGCCCTCCGGGCTCGCTCCGCGCCACGCCGGCGCTCCCATCCGGTTCCTGGTCCTCATCCAACCTGGTTGTGATTGTGCTGGACATCGATCTCCTTTCGAGATCAGATGCCTACACAGTTATCCGGACACTCCCTCTCTCGCTGGACGATTCCCTGTCAGAGCTCCGGAGACCGGCATGGCGGCGCTTGGCATGGGGCAGGACGAGTCGAGGGCCTGCGGCCGAGGAGGGGCTTCCAAGTGTGGGCGCCGGGTGAAAACTAGGCCAGTCGCGCCGCTTGAAAACTAGGCCACTGGCGCGGCCGGCTGGTGTGTCCGGCTGGGTCGTGACGCTCGATTCGTCCTGTGGCGGATCGGGAGGAAGGCTTGGTCGGCGTGGAGCAGTGGGCAGAGGTGCGGCGGATGAAGCGGGTCGAGGGATTGTCGGCTCGGGAGATCAGCCGCCGGACGGGTTTGGCGCGCGACACGGTGTCGAGGCTGTTGGCGGCGGAGAAGCCGCCGGCGTATTCGCGGGGACCGCTCGGGTCGATCCTGGACCCTTTCAAGGATTGGATCTGTGAGCAGCTGGCTGATGATGCGAGCACGACGTCGCTGCGGTTGCGGGAGCTCGCGGAGGAGATCGGCTATCAGGGCTCCAAGACGATCTTCGATGATTACGTCCGCGAGGTCCGGCCGAGGTTTCTGGTCAGGCGCACCTATCAGCGCACGTTTTATCGGCCAGCGGAGCTGATCCAGTGCGATCTGTGGGAACCCTCCCGGCATGTTCCGGTCGGCTGGGGTCAGACCCGGCGTGGTTATGTCGTCACCTCACAGTCGTGCTGGTCGAGGGCGTTCGCCGGCACGCTGGTGTTCTCGAAGGAGGCACCGGACATCCTGGCTGGCCTGGCCCGCAATCTGCAGGCGCTGGGGGTGCGGGCGGAGAAGCTGGTGTGGGACCGGGAGTCCGCGATCGCTGGTCGCGGGAAGCCGACCGATGCGTTTCTGTCGTTCTGTGGGCAGCTGCAGGTCGGCTGGATCATCTTGGATGCCGGTGACCCAGAGGCGAAGGGGCAGCTCGAGCGCCAGCACGACTATCTGGAGAAGAACTTCGAGCCACGGCGCCGCTTCGCTAATCACCTCGACTTCCAGGACCAGCTCGACCGCTGGGCTGTGAAGGCCAACGGCCGTCAGCACCGGACGATCAGGGCGGTCCCGGCCGAGCGGCTCGAGCATGAGCGGCAGCTGCGGCCGCTTGGGCGGGTGAGCGTCGACACTGACCGCCGGACGGTGATCAGGGTCCCGCAGCAGCCACTGATCCGGGTGGATCGCAACGACTACTCGATCGACCCCGTGTTCGCCGGCCGGCGGATCGAAGTGCGGGTCTCTCACACCGAGATCACAGCGGTCGTGTTGGATACCGGCGAGCTCGCCTGCCGTCACCAGCGGATCTTCGCCGGGCATCAGACGATCGTTGACCCAGCCCACCAGAGCCGCCTAGAGGTCCAGCGCGCACGCCGCCGCCAACGCCACCAGGTCGAAGTTGAGCAGCGCCCCCTGTCGGTCTACGACCAGTTGATCGCATGAGCAGCCAGGCGGAGCTCACCCATCTGTTCCGGGCCTTGAAGGCGCCGGCCGCGGCCCGGGCGTTCCCGGTGCTGGCAGAACGGGCACGGGAGGAGTCATGGTCCTATGAAAAGTTCGTTGAGGCGCTACTCGGCACGGAGGTCTCAGCCCGCGACGGCCACGGTGGGGAGAACCGGATCAAGACCGCCAGGTTCCCGGCACGCAAAACCTTGGAGGAGTTCGACTTCACCTTTCAACGCAGCGTGAAGAAGCAGGTGATCGAGCACCTCGGCCAACTCGACTTCCTCCACGGCCGCGAGAACGTGATCATGCTCGGCCCGCCCGGCACCGGCAAAACACACCTGTCGATCGCTCTTGGTGTCCGCGCATGCCTCGCCGGCCAGCGAGTCCAGTTCGCGACCGCGACCCAATGGGTCGCCCGGCTCGCCGAGGCCAAACGCCAAGACCAGCTCGAAGCCGAGCTCAAACGACTCGCGCTGATCCCGCTGCTGATCGTTGACGAGGTCGGCTACATCCCGTTCGACCCCCAAGCCGCGAACCTGATGTT
Organism: uncultured Conexibacteraceae bacterium; assembly: GCA_963785385.1. GTDB lineage: Bacteria > Actinomycetota > Thermoleophilia > Solirubrobacterales > Solirubrobacteraceae > Palsa-465. The sequence continues at coordinate 261,331 of CAWAVA010000020.1, forward strand.
CGAGCTCGTCAGCTCCCGCTACGAGCACGCCTCGATGATCGTTACCTCCAACAAGCCGTTCAGCAAATGGGGTGAGATCTTCGGCGACGACATGGTCGCCACCGCGATGATCGACCGGCTCATCCACCACGCCGAGATCCTCTCGCTCAAAGGCGACAGCTACCGCCTCCGCGGCAAAGACCTCGGCCCACGCCCAGCACCGCCCCCGGACCTCGCCTGACCAACGCGCCCGCCGGCAGTTTCCTCCGCTCGCCTACGGCTCGCTCCAGAAACCGCCGGCGCGCCAACCCTCAAGTGGCCTAGTTTTCAACCGGCAGAACTGGCCTGGTTTTCAAGCGGCCTTGACATCCAAGCCTTGAATTGGGCTGGCCGTTCGTTCCTCCCTGGTGTTCCTCCCTGATCGGCGCTCAATCGCGACACCGCCTCCAAAATGCAAAAAGGCCCGCATTGGCGGACCTTTCTGAAGCGCGCCCGAAGGGATTCGAACCCCTGACCTTCGGTTCCGTAGACCGACCAGGGCAATGTTTTTCGCGCTTTTTCAGGCTTTGTGGGGTGCTGAAAACCCCAATAAACACGGTCGATACGCCCCGTTTGCTACTCCTTTTGCTACTCCCTGCAAACTGCTACTCCCTGGCGAAAATCTGCTACTCCCTGTCTGGCGGGACCGATACGCTGCCTTCTTGTGTCGTCAATGAAGACAGCGGTTGCGCTCGTCGTGGAGCCCGCAAAAAAGGCGGGGAGCTGCCGTATTGGGCGGCGTCCTGGCGGATCGATGGACGGCCGGTAAAGCGGCGTCTCGGCCCGGCCTGGCTTGTGCCCGCCGGGTCGAGTGAGGCAAAGCCGAACGGCAGGGCATACGGGCTCCGCGGCGCGTGGGTGCAACGCAGGGGCAGAGTCCCCGAGGGAGTGCTCGACGAGGCCGCGGCCCGGAAGCTGGCGGGCGCGATCCCGGCTCGGCTCGTCCGCGAGCTTGAGGAGGCGGCCGAAGCGAAGCGCCGAGAGTCGATGACCTTCCGTGCCCTCGCGCGTGAATGGCAGGCTTACTGCGTCCGGACCGGTCGCCACCGGCCCGGTACTGCAGCGTGACGTGCGCTGCACGCTCGCGGAGCCGGGGGAACCACACAGACGCGGTGGCGGAGAAACGCGCGGCGCGGTCATGCGAATCCTTGGCGACAAGCCCGCCCATCTGATCACGCCCGCCGACGTCGAGGACGTCTTCGAGGACTACGTCGAGTTCGGTGGCCGCGACGGCACCGGCGCCTCCAACCGGACGATCAACAAGATCCGCGAACAGCTCCGCGGCATCTTCAACTACGGGGCGCTGGCCAAGACTGGCTGGGGACTTCAGAACAACCCTGCCGCCGAGACCCAGCGCCGACCGGTCGACGAATCTGGCATGCCGCCCTCGCTTCGAGGTCGAGGAGGTCGAAGCGATCGCCATGCCGCCGCAACTGGCGGCTGGCGTGGCGCGCGGCTTGCGACCTACAACCGCAACCCGCTCGCCGAGCAGCAGGAACAGGAGGAGAACGCGCAGCTTGCCGAACTGATCCGGTTCGCCGCCTACACAGGGCTGCGACGCGGGGAGATATGCGCGCTCAGGTGGATGGACATCGACTGGGACGTGCCGATGATCAAGGTCACGCAGTCACTCTCCGGCGGCGAGCTGTCCAGCACGAAGTCGCGGAAGGGCCGGGAGGTCCCGCTCGGGACGCCGGTCGTCGAGGCGCTCAAGCGACTGAGCTCAAGGCGCGAACTTCACGAGCGGCGAGGACTACGTGTTCGCCACGCTGGCGGGGGATCGCCCTGACGCGTCTGCGATCCGCCGCCGCTACATCGCCGCGCGCGACTTGGCCGAGTGTCGAGCCGTTGCGGTTCCACGACCTACGGCACACTGCCGCGAGCCTCTTCATCCAGACGATGGACCCTCGGGACGTACAGAAGATCATGGGACACAAGTCGCTGCGGACCACTGAGCGTTACCTTCAAGCCCGGCGCGTCGAGAAGATGCTGCCCGATGTCAACCGAGCCTTGGTGACCGGTCGGGCCCGACAGATCGGGCGGCTCCGGGAAGAGCTGAACGTGACTCGACCCGGTACCTGGCAGGCCTCCTCGAAGCGATCGGCGCCACAGCGTGAGCGAGCCGTGGCCACGGCGGGTACGCGATCAGGACGGACGCGAGGTCGTCTTCGACGGCGCCGCCCATCTGCATCTTGTCCGGCGCAAACGCGCCGCACTGCTGGATCAGGTCGACGCGATCCTTAAGACGGTCGCCCATCCCGACTTCCGTGAACAGGATCCGATACCCGGACGAGAGCGGTTCTACCGGCAGGACTTCAACAGCCTCGGGGACTTGGCTGCTGGTGGTCGTAGACTTCAACGAGAGTCCCGGCTGGATCGTCACCGTCTTCATCAGCTACCAGGATCCGCGGGGGAGGCCACGATGAGCGTCACCGTTGCAGGTATCGAGTTCGCAGACCACGAGTACGACGCCCGCGGCGACGTCCTCTACCTGTTCACACCCGGCTATGACGCAGGGGGGCTGCCGCCCAACGCCGACGTCACCCCGGAAGGGCACAGCGTCGAGTACGACGCTGACGGGCGCGTCATCGCGCTCACACTCGTCAACGTGAAGCGACTGATCGAGCGAGACGGCGAACTCAAGATCACCTGGCCCGAGGCCCACGTCCGGCCGGACGAACTCTCCGCGGTTCTGGCCGCCTGATACTGCAACGGGCGGCCCATCCCGGCTCGACCGCGCGAAGAGGGACCACTCCCTGTCAAGTCCCGGGACAGTTTGCACCCATTGACGGTGTCGCTTGCTTTCCGCGGTGGCTGTCGCATAAATAGGTTCTGTCTGCGCCGTTTAAGAGACTTCCGGGATGGGTCAGAACTTTCTGGATTGTGATCGTGAGCAGGGCACTCGCTCCGCTCGCGCCTACACGACGACAGCCGCATCCAGCAGCGTGAACTTAGTCGCCACTCCCGGCTTTAGAGTCATCAATCACACAGCGTTGCGAGGACTGGTTGAACTCAGGTGGTCGCGCTCGTTCTCTACGCGTATGCGACGGATGAGCGGTCTTCGCGGGGGATCGAGCGGCGCTGCCGTCAGGACATTGCCTATCGGGTGATCACCGGTAACCAGACACCGGATCACGCGACCGTCGCGCGGTTCATCCGCCGGCACCAGGAGTGCGCTGAACGAGCTGTTCGGCGGCGGTGCTCGAGGCTCTGTGCGAGGGCGGGGCTGGTCGACTCTGGGATCGTGGCGGTGGATGGCACGAAGCTGACCGCGAACGCGAGCAGTGACTAGCAACGTTGACTATGACCGGATCGCTCGGGAGATCATCGAGCAGGCGATCGCGACCGATGAGGCTGAGGACGAGCGGTTCGGTGAGGCGCGTGGTGACGAGCTCCCGCCCGAGTTACAGACGGCTGAGGGTCGGCGCGCGTGGCTTGAGCGCGAGCTCGCCCGCGACCAGGAGAACGAGGGTGAGGGCGGCGCGGAGTGTCGGCGACGAGCCCGAGGGCGAGTTTGATCCTGACCGGATCGGGCACAAGGGCCGGCGTGGCTGGCTGCGGGAAGCACACCGCCACCTCGAAGCACAGCGGTGGCGGGACGCCGGCCCGATCCCGCGCTCGCGTGAGGAGCGGTTGCGGCTGGCCGCCCAGTGCTTGGAAGACGATCTGGCCTCCGAGCACCGTGGGAACAAGGCCTATGAGGATCTCCGAGAGCATCTGCGGGCCACGAACAAGCGCAAGGTCGGCGGCCCGACGAAGCCCTACACCCCGCCGGCGATCCCGGCCGGTGAGGTGAACGTGACGGACCCGGACTCCCGCCGGATGAAGGGCAACCGCCGCTACATCCAGGGTTACAACGCCCAAGCCGTGGTGACCGAGCAGCAGATCGTGATCGCGGCCGAGATCACGACATCAGCCCAACGACTTCTCGCAGCTCGCGCCGATGATCGACACCGCACTTCAGGAGCTCGACCAGGCCGGCGCTAAGCAGCGACCATCAGTCGTTCTCGCTGACGCGCAGTATTGGAACGAGCAGGGCATGGACCACCTCACCGCCGACCACGGCCTACAGGTCCTGATCCCGCCCGATGGCGGCAAACGCCAGGGCGAACGGCCTGGCGTGGACCGGCGGGCGGTTCTCGTTCATGCGAACTGTGCTGGGCACCGAGCTCGGGAAAGAGCTCTACCGCAAACGCCAGGTGTCGATCGAGCCGGTGTTCGGCAACACCAAGCACAACCGCAAGATCTACCGCCTCAACTACCGCGGCAGATCATTAGTCAGAACCGAGTGGCGGCTGGTGATGCTCACCCACAACCTCCAAAAGCTCCACCGCCACCAGATCGCCGACCGCCCTGGGCTAGAAGGCGGTCGGCGAACCGGCTCAGAGCCACCGGTGCTCCCGAGAGTCAGACCGACCGCCGGCACCGCCACAGCTTTGAGCGACAGCCACCGCGCAAGGGAGGGGACGCAACCGTTACGCCCCGAGATGCCCGTGGGATGCGCAGAGCAGGTCTCTCGAGACCGATCGCCCGCCTCCCAGTGCGACCCACCGGCGCTGCCGCTTCACGCCTATTCCGGTCACGTCGGCCTCGTGACCGCTCCGCAACCGTTAGCGGCGATCGAGAGTGCTGGAGGGGCGGGCTACATTGCGGCAGCCGACTTCGCGGGACGGTCGAGGCGCCGTCCATGGATCCGCCAGCAGCGCCGTGTGTGAGTCGGCGCTCGGAGCTTGGACCATTGCCCGTCTCAGCGAATCACCTTTCACAAACCCGAGGAGATCAACAATGGCGGGAACGCTGAAGCTCACGCACAAAGCAATCGGAGTCGAGGTCCGTCGTGGCCCCTACGACGTCGTGCTCGACGCGGAGCGTGTCGGGTCGCTCGAAATGAACGACACGTTCGAGACGCCGGTCGAACCTGGACGTCACACCCTGCAAGTCCGCAACGGCCGCAACTCCAGCCGAACCAAGACCTTCGACGTCGCCGACGGCGAAATCACCAGCTTCCGATGCACCGGAAAGAGCTTCTTGCCGAGGTTTCTCCTGTCCTTCGTCGTTCCCAGCCTGGCACTCTCGCTTGTTCGCGAGTAGCCAGCGACGCGAGGTCGCCGCCTCTGCTCGCTGGGCGCCGTCCTCGGTGGCAGTCGCCCGGCGACCCGGACAGCGGACGCGTCCTGCTGGGCGGTGGCGGGCGTGCTGCATGACAGGCGCTCGGTTCCGTGCTGCGGGTTTGCTCGGATGCGAGGACGTCCGCGTGGTGAGAGGCTCGGCTGATGAGCGAGAACCCCTGCTTTACCGCCGCAGAGGCGCGTGGCGCTGGCGAGCGCATCGGGATCGACTGGGCGTCATCGCGGTTTGACGTCGAGCAGTTCAGGATGGGGATGGACGTCGAGCTCGAGCACGGAACGCGCGACCTCGAGACCAACGTCACCAACGACGACGTCGCCGTTACGGCGAAGATCGCACGAGCGCACCTGAACGAGTTTCCCGATTACTACTCCCGCCTCGTCCTCATGGAGGCCGAAGCCGAGACCTACTGGCGGGCGCACGCCGACTGATCGCGTGCACGGATGTCAGCCGCGTGGTCCTGCGGCCGCGCCCTCAAGCGTGTAGAAAGGTGAACACCCGCTCCTCCCAGCCCGGGCCGGTCAGACCCTCGGTCTCCTCGGGCAGCAGCGCAGCGCCGGTGGCGCCCACGAGCACGTCGTAGCCGATCGTCTCCCCGCCGACCAGATGCACGAGGTTCTCGGCTGTCTCGACCCGGTCCACCTCGGCCAGCCGGAACTCGATCCCGTCGTGGATCTGCGCGTGATGGGGCCTGACGATCTCACCGGGATCGGCCAGACCGAATGGGACGAACAACAGGCCGGGCTGGTAGACGTGGCGGTCGTCACGGTCGATCACCGTGATCTCGGCGGCCTCTCCGAGATCCGGCGCAGCCGGTTCGCGGTCAGCGTGCCGCCGGTGCCGGCCCCGAGGATCACGATGCGATGGCGCATGCCAACGATCACTCGCCCGCCGCCGGTTCTCGCTCATCCGCACAAACCCACAGACGCGATGCGGCCAAACCAGGCCGGCCGGTTCAGGGCGCCTCGTCGGCCTCGCGCAGGAGCTCGTCGAGCCGCGCGCGGAGCGGCTGCGGTACTTCAACGGCGCCGTGCTCGGCGCGGAGGCCGCTCAGGACGCCGGCGGCTGCCTGGAGCGCCGCCGGGCAAATGGGGCAGGTATCGAGGTGCTTCTGGATCTCGGCGCGGGTGGTCTCGTCGAGCGTGCCCTCGAGCAGGTCGTGCGCGTGCGCGCGTGCGTCGCGGCAGGCGGACGCGGGTGGGGTCAGCGCCGTTGAGACGGGATCGGCGAGGGCGGCAATCAGCCGCGTCCGAGCGCGCTGGATCCGCTTGTGGGCAGCCTCGGTACCGACATCGAGCACCTCCGCGACCTCCGACGCCGACCAGCCTTCGGCGTCATGGAGCACGAGCGCGATCCGGTCGGCGGGCGCGAGCCTCCGTAACGCCGCCCGCAGCGCCAGCTCATCCTCGGCCGCGGCCGCGACCGTCCCCGCGTCCGCGACGTCGGGGATCAGCATGTCGAGCTGAGTGGGGTCGGCGGTCCTCAATGCAGCCCGCCGGCGCTGGGCGTCGATGACGGTGCGAGCCAGGATGCTGCGCAACCATGCTCCGGACGCGGCCGGATCGCGGAGTTGATATCGCGCTCGCCACGCCCGCTCGAGCGCGTCCTGCACGGCGTCCTGCGCGTCATGCTCCTCCCGTGTCAAGCGCCGCGCGAGCGTGAGCAACTGCGGCAGATCACGCTCGATCCGCGCCCGCAGGCCGGGCTCGCCGGCCGCGCTGTCGCGAGCGGATGTCCAGTCTCGGTGTCCCATCACGTCCTACGAGTAGGAACATCCCACAAGACGGAGGTTGCACAGATGTCGTTCGTGTCATTCATGAGAAGCGGCGCAGGGCGTGGTGTTCGGATCCTCGCCGGCGCAGCACTGATCGTCGCCGGGATCGCGATCGGCGGTACCGGCGGGACGATCCTCGCGATCGTCGGCGTCGTCCCCCTGGCGGCGGGAGCGTTCAACGTCTGCCTGTTCGCACCGTTGTTCGGCCTTGACTTCATGGGCCGCAAGCGCGCGGCCAGCTGAGCCGAGGCGTGTCGGATGGGCGGGCCATCACTCCGCGCCCGGTCGTCTCGAGTCGATGTCGAGATGCCGGGCGAGGAACTCTCTCTGCTCATCATGCATGTTCTCGGGTAGCTTCGCGAACCACCCGCAGCCCGGTGGCAGATTGCGCTCGTCTGGCAGGTCGGCGATCGCTGGCTGCGCCCGGAACGCGAGGCCGACCGGCGAGTCGAGCCCGTTGTCGTAGTGGCTGGGGTATTCGATGTAACCGAGCAGCTCCTCGACGCTCACCGTCAACCCGAGCTCGTCCAGCGCGACCCGCTTCACGGCGTCGGTGACCGGCTCGCCGAACCGCACGGTCCCGCCGGGGAGATGCCAAAGCCCCTTGCACGGGCCGAAGTCCCGGAGCGCGAGCAGGACTCCGCGATCGCTGGAGGCGATCACGACCTCGACGGTCAGTCGCGGAACCCGGCTGAAGATCCGGTCGAACTCGTGTTGAGGCAGCGGCTCGGTCAACGGGCGGCGGGGCGGTCGATCGGGAGGCCGGCGGCTTGCCAGGCAGGCCAGCCGCCGGCGACCTCGGCGGCACCGCGCCATGCGGTGAGCTTCGAGCGGTTGGCGTGCTGGCAGAGGTAGATCGTGTTCGCCGCACCCGGCCAGGCGATGTGCCGGGTCAACGACACCCGCCGCGTGCCGGGCGGCGATCCATAGCGGCGCCGCTCGAGCTCGGTACGCAGATCAAGCAGTCGCGCTTCGCCGCGCCCAACCTGTTCCCAGACCTGCTCGGGTGTGAGGCTCGCGGACGCGCCGTACCGGTCTCACGTCGTCGGATGACCCTATTGGCCAGGGGCGCGCTGGAGCAGCGCGTCGAGCTCGTCGAGTTGTCGGCGGACGCCGCCGCAGACCTGTTCGCAGAGCTCGAAGACACCTTCGTCCGCGATTGAGTAGCGGGTGTGGTTGCCGTCCTTGGTGCGGGTGACCATGCCGGCGCTGTGGAGGATCCCGAGGTGCTTTGAGATGTTCTGCTGGCTGGCGCCGAGCGCGGTTTGGAGCTCGCCGACGGTCGCGTCGCCGTCGCGTAGCCGGTCGAGGAGTTTGATCCGCATCGGCTCGGCGAGTACCCGGAAGCGTTGCGCGATCAGGTCGACGAGTGGGTCCGCGAGCGGATGCTGGAACTGTCGTTGATCTGGCATCGACCGATCCTAGCACAAGCACACAGTTGTACAGATGCTACGGTGGTGGGCATGATCGCGGACCTCCCTCGGCTTGCACGACGCGCCCATCCCGAGCGTGTTCCGCGCCCGGTTGCGGACGAGCGCGGGATCTTCGCCGTCGACGCGACCTGGGGCGTGATCCAGCCGATCAGCCTCGCGCCCGATGTCCAGACCGTGGGGGAGCTCGAGGTCATCGAGCACCTGCGGTCGGGCCGTCCGCTGGTCGACTGTCGGCTGCCGCGGTACATCGAGCGGGGCACGATTCCCGGGGCGGTCAACATCCCGCACGGCGAGATCGCCGAGCGGATGACGGAGCTCAGCACGGTCGACCCGACGGTCGTGTTCTGCAACGGGCCGCAGTGCCCCGCGACCGCGGACGCGATCGAGGCGCTGCTCGCTGCGGGCTGGCCGGCCGAGCGGCTGCTGTATTACCGCGGCGGGATCCATGACTGGGTCACGCTCGGCCTGCCCCTCGCCGGGCCAGTGAGCTGAAACCGCCCGCGCGGCAGCGCTGACAGCGCCTCCGGAGGTTTGAAGTCGCGTCACCCCGGGAGAGCGAAAGGCTGACCTGCACAACTACACCGGCGTGGAGTTGACACGAGCTGGACGGCGAGCTATCTTACGTTGCACAAACATACAGTTGTGTAGATGCATGCCCGATCGAAATCCCTCACAAGCCAGCCCAACGACCTACCGACCGCGTCCTGACCGACGTGCGGCGGCGTAGGCAAGGAGAGAGACATGTCCAGTTCTGAGCGCAAGCGTGTCGTGATCATCGGGTCGAGCTTCGCGGGTTTGACCGCGGCGTTCGAGCTGAAGAAGAAGGTGGGCGATCGTCACGAGATCGTGGTGGTCGATCCGCGCCCGGACTTCACGTTCATCCCGTCACTGATCTGGCTGCCGTTCGGTGGCCGCCAAGCGAAGGACGTGACCTTCCCGCTCGCGCCGGTGTATGCCCGCAAGGGGATCCGTTTCATCAACGAGTCCGCTGAGACGATCGACCCGGCGGCGCACACCGTGACGACGAGCTCCGGCGAGAAGCTCTCCTATGACCGGCTGTTCATCGGGACCGGCCCGCGGCTGGCGTTCGAGAAGGTCCCCGGCCTCGGACCGCACGACGGGTACACGCAATCGGTCTGCAACCTCGATCACGCGCTCCTCGCCCGCGATGAGTGGGAGCGGTTCCTGAAGAACCCCGGGCCGGTCGTGATCGGCACCGCGCAGGGCGGGTCGTGCTTCGGCGCGTCCTACGAGTTCATGTTCAACGCGCACCACCAGATCAAGAAGGCCGGTCTGCAGGACGTCGCGCCGGTGACGTTCATCACCGCCGAGCCGTTCCTCGGCCACTTCGGCCTTGGTGGCGTCGGGAACTCCGAGCAGATGATCAACCGCTTCTTCGACAAGCTCGGAATTCAGGGGCGGCCGAACACGGTGATCAAGGAAGCGCGGCAGGGCGAGATCGAGCTCGACGACGGCACCGTCCTCCCCGCCGCGTACTCGATGATCGTGCCGCCATTCACCGGCGTCGATGCCGTTCGCAACACCGAGGGTCTCGGGAACCCGATGGGGTTCATTCCTGTCGATGAGCAGTTCCGCCACTCCCAGTTCCCGGAGATCTTCGCTGCCGGCGTGGCGATCGCGATCGCCCCACCGGAGCCGACGCCGGTCCCGGCCGGGGTGCCGAAGACGGGGCAGATGACCGAGACGATGGCCAAGGTCGCGGTGCACAACATCGCCGCGGACATCGACGGCACAGACCGGCATCTGCTCCCGCTCGGTGATCTCGACGCGATGTGCATCCTCGACGCCGGCAACAACGGCGTGATCTTCAAGGCCAGCCACGTGCTCGTCCGGCCAACGGCGATGACCAAGCACGCCCACGTGATGGCCGGACCGCAGGCGCACTGGGCGAAGGTCGCGTTCGAGCACGTCTTCATCGGCAGCCGCAAACGCGGCGTCCTCGCCCTCTAGAACCCGAACCGCCAAACGCAGAAACCATGAGCAACATCGAAACCCTCACCCAACCCACCCTCACCGACGCCCTCAGGCAGCCCGGAATCCTCGTGATCGACTTCTGGGCGCCGTGGTGCGGACCGTGCCGCACGATGGCGCCGCAGTTCGAGCACGCCGCGCAACTCCGACCGCACTACCGGTTCGCGAAGGTCAACGTCGACGAACAACCGACCGTCGCGAGCGCCTTCCAGATCCGCTCGATCCCGACGCTCGTCGTGATCAACGACGGCGAGGTCATCGGCGCCAGCCCCGGCGTGATCGGTGCCGATCAGCTCGTCGGAGCGCTTGACCAGCTCGCCGCGACACCCGAACCCGAGAGCGTGCTCCGGGAAGGAGCAGCCCGATGAACAGCCAACCTCAATCCTCGTCGCGTTGGCCGCTGGAGCGCGTGCTGTTCGCGCTCGCCGGCACGATGACCCTCGCCGCGGCGGCGTTGAGCGCGCTCGTGTCGAAATGGTTCCTACTGCTGGCGGTCCTCGTCGGCGTCAACCAATGGCTGTACGTCGTGTTCGGTGCCTGTCCGGCGTCGGTCGTGCTGCGCCGCACGTGCCGGCTGCGCTCGGCGATCTATCCCAACCCCATTGACAACCGCGAGCCCGCGGCGAGGCGCCCGGCTCGCGAGGAGGTGACGGTCTGATGGCCGTACTCGACACCAAGACGCCGCCGCAGGGCGCAGCCGGCCCGGATCGTCCGGCCGTGAAGGTCGGCGCGATCGGCCGTCTCGGCCATTACACCGCGACCCACTTCCGGGTCGTCCTGACGGCGTGGCTGCTGATCGCGGTCGTGCTCGGGTTCTTCGCCCCGCGGGTCGAGACCGCCCTCTCGGGCGCCGGGTGGGAGACCACCGGCTCGCAATCGGTCCAGGCGCGGCAGTTGATCGATAAGAACTTCAAGGGACTGTCGAGCTACGGCCTGATGACCGTCATCTACTCGCCGACGAAGACCGTCAGCAACCCGACGTTCCAGGCGGCCGTTGCGAGCGTCAAGCGGACGCTTCGCGCCGACGCTGCGGTCAGCACCGTGATCCCGCCCGCCGCGGGCGTGTGGATCTCGCGTGACGGGCACACCGCGATCGTGCAGGCCGGTGCGGCGCGTGATTCCAACGCGATGGTCGTCGCGGCGGACCGGTTGAAGGGCAAGCTGTCCGCGCTGTCGACCGCCGGGGTGCAGGTTCACCTGACCGGCGCCTCAGCGATGTGGTCTGACTTCAACGCGGCGAACCGCTCGGCGATGCTGAAGTCCGAGGTGATCTCGTGGCCGGTGACGCTGCTGATCCTGCTGCTTGCGTTCGGATCGCTCGTAGCGGCCGGGCTTCCGTTGATGCTGACGATGGTCGGCCTGATGGCCGCCGCGGGGTCGCTGTACCTGACCACGAAGATCATGCCGGTGTCGATCTGGGCGATGAACTTCGCGCTGATGTTCGCGCTCGCCTTGGGGATCGACTACGCCCTGTTCATCGTGCACCGCTTCCGCGGCGCGTTCTTCGGCTCACACCTCACAGCCGAAGAAGCCACCGCGGTCACGATGGACACCGCAGGCAAAGCCGTCCTCTTCTCAGGCGTCACGGTGCTCATCTCGTTGAGCGCGGTGATGCTCGTCCCGAGCCCCGCGTTCCGCTCGATGAGCCTCGGAATCATGCTCGCGGTCCTGTTCGTGCTCGCCGCGACCCTGACGCTCCTTCCGGCCGTGCTCGCGAAGCTCGGCCCCAGGGTCGACAAGCTCGCGCTGCCATGGGCACACTCCGGCGAGCACCGGTCGGCCAGGTTCGCGGCGTGGGGCGAGCGCCTGTGGAAGCGGCCGCTCGCGTACGGGGCGATCGCGCTCGCGATCCTCGTCGCGCTTGCGATCCCGGTAACCCAGTTGAAGACCGCGATGCCGTCGATCAAGGTCGTCCCGACCTCCGACAGCTCACGGATCGGCTACGGGCAGGTACAGGCCGCGTTCGGCCCGGGCTCGACCGGCCCGCTGCAGATCGTCGTCCCGGCAGCGCTCGCCGTGCAGGCCCTCCGAGTCACTGCGCACGATTCAGGGGTCGGGTCGGTCATGCCGGTCCAGACGTCCGGGGGCTACGCGCTGATCACCGCGATCCCCAAGCAGGACCCGTCCAACCCCGCCGTCGGCCAGACCATCGACCGCCTCCGCGCCGCGCTCCCAGTGGGATCGCTGATCGGCGGCGCGGTCGCCGAGAACCACGATCTCCAGAACGCGCTGTCCGCCAAGACCCCGCTCGTCATCGGCGTCGTGCTCGGCCTCGGGTTCCTGCTGCTGCTGATCGCGCTGCAAGCACCGCTGCTCGCCGCCGTCGGCGTGCTCACCAACCTGCTCGCCACGGGCGCCGCGTTCGGCGTCGCCAAGCTCGTCTTCCAAAACGGCGACCTGCACTCGGTGCTCGGCTTCCAACCGCAAGGCTTCCTCGACGCGTGGGGACCGGTGTTCTTCTTCGCGATGATCTTCGCGATCTCAATGGACTACACCGTGTTCCTGCTCTCAAGCGCCAAGGAACACTGGGACCGCACCCACGACCCCAAGGAAGCAATGATCGGCGGACTCGCACACTCCGGCCGAGTCATCTTCGCCGCCGGCGCAGTGATGGTGGCGGTGTTCTTCACGTTCGCCCTGTCGGGCCCGCTCCCGCCGAAGGAGATGGGCGTCATCCTCGGCGTTGCGGTGCTGCTGGACGCTGCGCTGGTCCGGCTGCTGCTGCTGCCGGTGCTGCTCCGGCTGATGGGCCGGCACGCCTGGTACCTGCCGCGCTGGGCGCGACGGATCCTCCCCAACATCACCTTCGGACACGCATAAGACAAGGACGCGCACCATGAGCTACACCGCCACCGCCCAACCGATCGACGGCACTCTCCGACACGAGATCAACGTCAACGGGCGCCACACGACCATCACCGACGAACCCACCCGCCTCGGCGGCACCGACACCGCCCCAACGCCGCACGAGCTGCTCGCCGCGATGCTCGCATCGTGCGTCTCGACGATGCTCGATGCTCTACGCCAAACCCAGGAACATCGATCTCGGCGATCTGCGCGTCGAGGTCGAGTACGACGCCGACACGACCCCGAGACAAGTCGAGATCGCCATCCACCTCCCCGACCATCTCAGCGACGACCAGGTCAAGCGCCTCGAGAAGGTCGCCCAGACCTGCCCGGTGCGACGGGCGCTGGAAGCCGGCTTCACGTTCAACGAGCGACTCGTAACGACCCCGTCCCCGACGCACGTGGGCACCTAGCCCGACCCCGACCCGGAGACTGTCCGGCTGGGAGCGAGTCCGCTCGTGGCGTCGAACGCATCCAGTGCGGAGCGGTCACGATCTCGACATCGCCGTGGCGGTCTCGCGCTGGTGCTATCGGACACACGCAGTCACAAAGACGTGATGCCTCAGATGCCCGTGCGAACACGAATGCGGGTCTCGATCCCCCGCGTCCTCAAGCACCTGCTCGTCGCCAAACTCGAGTCCGTTGCGCTGCGCGGGATTACTTGGTCGGCGGCGGGCGTCAGAGAGCTGTGTCTGAGCTCGTGCTCGAGAGCGGCTCGGGGTGGCTGACGAGCTGTCATGCATCGGGCCGATGTTGGTCGCGTAGCTGGCGGATGTATTCCTCGACGTCGTCGCGCAGGAACCGGCGTTCTTTCCCGAATCTGAGCACCGGGAGTCTGCCCTTTCGTGCTTCGCTGAGGACCTTTTTGCGTGAGGATCTGAGGATCTCGGCTACCTCTTCGGGTAACAGGATCTGACTGCGGGTCAACCCGGTCGGTTGGGTGTGCGTGTCCGCGCTCATCGGCGTCTCCTTTCAGTGTGTGACGCTGCAGGACCCATAACGAGCGAGCTCAGCGTTTTGCGATACGCACCGAAAAGACGCTGAGCGGTTCAGGCCGAACGCAATGCAGTCGGTTCCGCCATACCGATCGGTAGCCGCCGATGGCGGTCGCAGCCGCTGGCTAGATTCGAGCCGGGTCGTGGGGGCGTCGTCGTTGTATGACCACGGATGCGCTTGGAACTATCGCTCCAGGTGTGCAGCGAAAGCAGCCCGGAATGCGAAGTTCGGTACGCCACCGTGAGCATGATCACCACACGCTGAAGGCCATGTCACTACGAGTAACCGTACGAGCGGAGATACCACGCTGGCGATGATCCAGTGCCCAAGGTGGCTGCATCCGGGTACGACACTCACCACCACGCCGACCACCAACATCAACGGCAACGGCGAAAATCACACGCTAACTGCCCCCTGGGGGGGCTGGTTAGATCCCGGCGTGAGACCAGGAGCCCAGGGACGGGACGCAGGCCAGGCCGGCAAGGACCGGGGGTCCGGGCGTGGGTCTGAACATGACGCCGTTGGCGTTTATCCCGGCGATGTTGCTGTATCCGTGGGAGGAGATCGAGGAGGACCTCCCGCAGCAGCAGGCGCTGACCGACTACATGCGCGAGGGCGAGCGCGCCCAGGTGCAGTGGGTCGGCAACCCGGTCGGGTTCGGGTTCGGTGGTGAGCCGTCGCAGGACGCGGCGATGATGATGTTCGAGGGCCTGGCCGGCAACGGCGAGCGGCTGGCGCGTGAGGCGCAGGGAGGTCGGGATCGATTTCACGTTCTCGATCGGGAAGGACCTTTCGATCCTGTATGTGCTCGGCGACGACGAGATGCGCGCGAGGATCGACCGGGCTCGGACGCGTGCGATCGAGCGGACGATGGCGGTCGCGGAGCGTGACTACATGCGTGTCAGGCGCGGGTCGGGGAAGGATGAGGCGAACCGTGTTGCGGAGCGGCCGGCGTCATGGATGGGGATCCGTTACTCGCACTCCTCGAATCGTGAGGGTGAGCCGCTGATCCATGATCACGTGCATGTCTCGACGTTGGTGCAGAACCGTGATGGCGGGTTTCAGCGGTTGTGGTCGCGGGCGTTGTTCGCGCGCGGCGGCGCGGTGCTGGAGGCGCTCGGGCATCGGCATGAGGCGGAGCTTCGGGAGGCGATCAGCGAGGAGATCCCCGGTATCCGGTGGGGTGAGCTGGGGGAGAACGGCACCGCGCTGGTTGAGCAGGTCCCGGAGGCGTTGCGTGATGCGTTGAGCACGCGTACGCGGAAGAGGATTGATCCGGTGGTGGCGGAGTGGGAGGCGGCGAACCGGATGCCCGCGACCTCGGCGGTCAGGCAGATGATCGCGCTGCAGACGCGGCAGAAGAAGGATCTCGCGGCGGTGATGACGCGCGAGCAGGTGGAGACGGTCGCGCTGCAGCACGGGGTTGACGAGATGACGATGCTGCGCGAGATCGTCACCGCCCCGCCGGCCAAGCAGCGCGAGCACGCGACGCGTGAAGGAGATCGCGGATCAGGTGGTGAGCGCGGAGGGGCTGACGAAGATGACGACTGCGTTTCGGTTGCCGGCGGTGCAGTTGGCGGTGTCACGGGCGGGGGTGCCGGCGTCGCAGATCGACGCGTACGTAGAGGCAGATCGTCGAGGACCCGCGGGTGGTGCGGATCGAGACCGCGAAAGAGGTCAAGTGGACGACGGTCGAGTTGGTT
Source organism: uncultured Conexibacteraceae bacterium (assembly GCA_963785385.1). Taxonomy (GTDB): domain Bacteria; phylum Actinomycetota; class Thermoleophilia; order Solirubrobacterales; family Solirubrobacteraceae; genus Palsa-465. The sequence continues at coordinate 277,221 of CAWAVA010000020.1, forward strand.
GAGAAGGAGCAGAGCCTGATCAAGCTGCTCACCGCGCCGGAGCGCGACGCGTCGCGCTCCCGGTGGTAGACGCGGAGGTGGTTGAGCGGGTGATCGCCGATCAAGGTGCGACGCCGAACGCGGGGCAGCTCGCTGCGGTCCAGGCGTTCACGGGCGCGTCGATCGGCGGACGGTGTTGATTGAGGCGAACGCCGGTACCGGCAAGACGTATGTCGCGGGGCTCGCGAACAAGGTCTGGGAGCACGAGGGGATACCGGTGCTGGGTGCGGCGCCGACCGGGAAGGCGGTCACGGAGCTGAAGGCCGCCGGTGTTGAGCGCGAGTCGTACGTTCGCGAGTCTCGCCAACCACATCAGCCAGGACAGGCCGCTGGTAGAGCTGACGGGTGGGGTGCCGGGGATCCTGCTCGGTGATGAGTTGACGATGGTGCACACCCGCGAGGCGGAGCTGGTGCTCAGGACGGCGGTGAAGGAAGGGTTCGCGGTGCGGGGGATGGGGCACAGCGCGCAGCTGCAGTCGGTGCAGGCCGGCGGCTGGTTCAAGCAGGTCACCCACCAGCACCAGGACGAGCTCGGCGAAGCCTTGTTGCGGCTCGATGAGGTCATCCGGCAGAAGAACACCGATGAGGGCAAGGCGCTCAACGACCTCGCCGCCCGCACGCCGCACAAGTGGGTTGCCTACCAGGAGAAGCACGGACGGCTTGCGTGGCTACGGCCTGTCACCACGGGAGCGGCACCAGGCAACCATGGACGCGGTCTCGATGTGGCTCGAGCGCGAGGGGGAGGATGTGCTGCTGATCTCACCGACCAACCAGCTGCGCCAGGACCTGAACCTCCTCGCGCAGGCGCAGCTGCGCGAGACCGGGCGGCTGGCGGGCGAGCCGGTCGGTTTCCAGACCAGCGAGGGCGACACGATCCACGCAGGGGAGAAGCTGATCCTCAAGCGCAACGACCGCGGTCTCGGGGTGGACAACGGCACGCGCGCGACAGCGGTCGGCGGCGTTCGATGACGGGCTGCTGATCCAGGTCGGTGACCGTGAGGTGCTGCTCCCCGCCGACTACGTCGCGCGAGCATGTTCGTCTCGGATACGCGGTCACGATCCATGACAGCCAAGGCGCGACCGCCGATCACGCGATCGTCGTGACGCCTGTCAAGAACCTCGACTCGGAACTCGCGTACGTCGCCGCGAGCCGCGCCGGCACACAACCACCATGCTGGTGCTGACCGACGCCGGACCCGGGGTGGAAGAACCTCAAATCCCGGCTGCGGCTGGAAGGCGCCGAGCAGACGGCGACAGAGCACATGGAAGCGGTGAGCGCCGTACTCACAGATCCGGCCGCAGACCCTTGCGTCGAGAGCCGCAGGCCGGAAGCCGGAGCACAAACAGCAACCGTCATTCGTGACCGTCCGGGAGCAAGCGACAGCGATGCCCGAGCTCGTCGAAGCCGGGCCACGGGTCGAGGCGGAACCGCCGCTGCCGCCAGAGGCGTCGCGTGCGCCGCAGTGGCCGGTCTCGAAGCATCGCGACGCGCTCGCCGAGCTTGACTTGAAGCTTGAGCGGGCGAAGGAAACCCACGCCCAGGTCATGCAAGACGCCGCCGAGAAGGCTGAGCGCATCCGTGAGCTCGACGAGCAGATCCAGCAGATCAGGAACACCGCTCGCGAAGACGCACAGACAACCAAGCGTCGGCACCGTGACGAACTCGAAGCCCGCCAAGCCCTGAGACAGGAACAGCTCAACCGGCTCGCCGCGCGGCGCGCGCAGCTGCCCGTCCCGCCGGACAGGCAGACGCTCGCCGACGAGTTCATTGCCTACCAGCAACGACACCAACGCCGGCGCGATTCGGCCATCGAGAACGCGGCGGTCGAGGAGATCGAGATCGGCACGCCCGTGTTCGAGGAGACCCTCGGGCCACGACCAGAACCAGGCAGTCCGGCATCGCGATGTCTGGAACCGGGCGGCGCTCGCAATCGCCAAGCACAGGGTCGAGCACAACGTCACCAACCCTCACCGACACGGGATCGACACAGGCGACTGGCGCAACCGCAAGCTCGTCAGAAATCTTGACCATGCCATCGAGCAACTCAACAGTCACTGGGCACGCCGAGGGACTGCAAATCCACATCACTCCAATCGGGGGGATCAGCCAAGACCGCGACCGTGAACCCGGGATGTAAGCCGCCCGGGGATGGCTTCCGCAACCGTCGGGTATGCGGTGATGGCGCGACTTTCGGAACTGGATCAGCAACAACCGCGCGCGACAGTCGAACGCCTCCATCGACTGCAGCGCTGTCGGGGAGTGTCCGGTCCTCTGTCTAGGCCTAACAGATTTCCTGACGCTCTCCTCGCCTCACGCGCTGCCTGGTGAGGTCGTAAACATTTCGGCCGGAGCGTTTACGTGTGCGCCTCACGAGAGTATGGTGGGTGTCCAGGGACGCATGCGAAATGCCTAGGGCAGGTTGCTGCGTTCGCCGAAGTGCAAGGGAAAGGCTCGGCCGTTTGTGCGGCCAGACACGTCCCAAGAGCCGGAAACGGGGGCCAGAAGGCCGGCAGTGTCGGAAGCCGTCGCGGAGCTGGCGGTCGCCGGCGACCAGCCGCTGCCAAGCGTGCGCTCGTCGCGGCTCGGTGAGGCGCTTGCCGGCTTGACGTGGGACCTCGCTGCTGCGCGCCGGGAGATCGCGGCGCTCAAGCGGGAAAACGCGGCGCTGAGGTCGCAGCTTGATCGCATCGGTCCGAGGTGAACGGCATGGGACGTCACGAGCGTGCAGTCGCCAATACGTTCGGTCTCGCAGAGGAAGCCGCGGCAAAGGGCGACTTCCGAGGTGCGCTGAAGTGGCTCGACGTCCTGGAAGTCGTCGACGGTGACCTGCGGCCGGAATGGGAGCAGACCCGCGCGTTATGGCGCCGCGGTCGAAACCCCGCGGACGTGTTCGGCGGAGGGTCGATCGGTCGGGCTGAGGCCGGCCGATCGCGGGAGGGGACGCGATGAGCGAGCCGGTCTTGCGTAGTGGTGAACTTGGGCTTGCGATCTCGACCGCGGTTGTCCAGGAGCTGGCCAGCACAACTGGCCGTGGCCCGATGAGCGCGAAGACGACGTTCGGCGACAACGCGGTGTTCGTGGTTCTGCAGGACACCCTCACTCGCGGCGAGCGCAACCTCGTGGACGCGGGCGAGAGCGACGCCGTCCTGCGTCTGCGGAGGCTGTGGCAGAACGTGATGCGCAACAGCTGCAGCCGTAAGATTGAGGATCTGACCGGCCGCAAGGTGGTTGGCTTCATGAGCGACAACCACATCGATCCGGATATCGCTGTGGAGGTGTTCATCCTGGAGTCGCTCGGAGGCGACCGCGAGAGTTCCCTGCCACCCGGCTCAGATGATGCGGGGCAGGCATGAGCTCCGCATTCGAAGGACCCGATGCCGATCGGTTGCGCCGGGTGATCGAGGTCGGCCGGGGCGTGTTGTCAGAGCTGGATCCAGAGGTGGTATTCGACCGCGTGCTTGAGACCGCGAGGGACATCACTGGCGCGCGGTACGTGGCGCTCGGTGTCCTGGACGAGTCCCGTCATGTTCTCGAGCGCTTCCTGGTGCGTGGAATCGATAAGGAGCAGCAGGACGCGATCGGGCGCTTGCCGGTTGGTCACGGCGTGCTCGGCGAGTTGATCACATCGCCTTCACCGTTACGGTTGGCTGATGTCGGCAAGCATCCGCACTCGTATGGCTTCCCTACCGGCCATCCGCCGATGCGTCGTTCTTGGGTGTTCCGGTCCTGGTTCGCGGGCAGGCCTGGGGGAACCTGTATCTGACTGAGAAGACGGCGGCGAGTTCGATCGGCTGATGAGGAGGTCGTCGTGATGCTGGCCGACTGGGCGGGGATCGCGATCGAGCACGCACGCCTGTATGAGTCATCGCGCCGCCACAGTGTCGAGTTGAACGCGCCTCGCGCGGGTTGCATGCGGCGCGAGAAATCGCGTTGGTGATCGGCGGAGCGACCGATCTCGATCTGATACTCGAGTTGATCGTCAAGCGCGGCCGGGCGCTCATCCGTGCGCGGAGCCTGTTGATCTTGCTGCGCGAGGGTGACGAGCTGGTCGTGGTCGCGAGCGCGGGCGAAGTCAAGATGCAAGCGGCCGGCGAATCCCGGTGGAAGGCTCCACGTCCGGTGAGGTGCTCCGTCGGCGACGGCCGGAGCGGATCACGGATGTGCGCACGCGGCTGCGGATCGCGCCCGAGTTGATCGGCGTCACGGACAGCGAGTAGCGGAATGATCGTGCCCCTCATCTATCGCGAGAGCGAGTTGGGCGTCCTGCTGGCATTCGATCGACGCCTCCGGCGCTGGGTTCGACGATGACGACGAGCAGGCGCTGATCGCGTTTGCGGCGAGTGCGGCGACCGCTGTCGCGACCGCCCAGACGGTTGCTGCTGAACAGTTACGCGCGGCGCTCGCGGCGGCTGAGGGCGAACGGTCGCGTTGGGCGCGGGAGCTCCACGACCAGACGCTGCAGTCGCTCGCCGGGTTGCGGGTCCGCCTTGCGACGGCTCGGCGCAAAGGCGAGCTGGACAAGCTGGCGCACCGCTGGTACGGAGGCGATCGGGAGCTTGAGCTGGAGATAGCGAATCTCCGGGGCATCATCGACGATCTCCGCCCAACGGTGCTCGACGATCTCGGGCTCGCGGCGGCTCTCCGCGAGCTGGCGGAGCGGTGCAGCGCCGGTGATCTGACGTCGAATGCGCGTTCTCGCCACCGGAACCTGTCCTGGGGGCGGAGCTTGACACGATGGTTTACCGGTTCGTCCAAGAGGCGCTGACGAACATCACCAAGCACGCTCATGCCAGCGGGCGAGCGTCTCGCTTCTGGTCGGGCGGGGCAGATCACGGTCGCGTACAGGACGACGGTGTCGGCTTTGACCCAGCAAGCAGACTGCGGGGTACGGGCTGATCGGGATGCGCGAGCGTGTGGCCCTGGGCCTGGGCTCGCTGCGCGCCGAATCGAGTGCTGTTGGCACTACGGTGCTCGCTACGTTCCCGCTCTCAAGCGGGGCCGCTGCCCTCCGCGCGGGCTGAACAGCCACCGCTGAGCAACCCGTGACGCAGCGCATGAAGGGCCAGCTCGGCACGCGATGCGAGCCCGAGCTGGCGATAGATCTCGGCTCGGCACCCCTCGAGCCCTGCATCTGTGAGCCGAAGCTCACGCACGATCTCCTCGTCGGCGTGGCCGAGAGCAAGCAGGCGCAAAACCGCGATCTGCGTTGAGCTGAGTTCCGGCGGTTCCGTCCGCGTTGCCGCTTTGATTCGTTCGGTCACGACGGGTGAAACGTAACAATGTCCGTCCGCCGCGTCGAGCACGGCGCCGACAAGGTCGCAGTCGGCGGTGTCTTTGAGCACATAACCGCCGGCGCCCGCGCCGATCGCCTCGCTGGCAACACGGGAATCAATGGCCATCGCGACCACGACGATGCCACCACCGGCGCGATGCGACGAATCTGCCGGATCGACTCGGGGGTACTGCCGTCGGGGAGCCGACGGTCGAGCACCAGCACGTTGACATCATCACGCGCGAGCATCTCGAGGGCGCCCGCTACGGAGCTTGTCTCACCGACAAGCTCAAGCCCCGTGCTGCCTGCCAGCAACACGCTCGTGGCGCGACGTACGAAGTCGTGAGACACAGCGAGACCGACCCGCACCCGAGGACAATCGCCCGCCCCGGCCGACTGAGTCGATCGGGGACGGCCCTCAAGCCCATGGGCGCGACGTGATTCCCATCCATAGGGCATTACTACCGAACGGCCCGATTGGATCATCCGCCATCGACCGTATAGCTACGGCGGGTAAGCACCGACGGGACACCCCGGGAACCACGGTCGATTCACTTTCGCGAGCTACACACGGTCTGTAGAGCAAGTCCCGCTGAGGGATCCTTGGGTTCTCGCGGTGGTCGCAACACCCCGCGCATGGGGGGTCGAGCCGCTTTGCGCGGCGAGCGCGTGCGTGCCTACCCCGCTGGGTTGGGAAGGCCCCACCTGAGTCCAGGATTTGGCTAGGGTGAGGCCGTGGCTCCGAGATCTGCTGATTCCGCGCTGCCCGCGGCTCGTGTTCCGTCGGCTGAGATGTGATGGCGCCGATCACGAACAGCATGGAGGTCGCGCGAGCTGCTGAGCACGTTTTCGCGTACGTCACAGATCCACGGCACATGCCTGAGTGGCAGAAGGGGTGCCTCAGAGGTCAGCTCGACGGTCCGACGACACACGTCGGGTCCAAATGCACGACGACCCGCAGCATCGGAGGTCGAGAGCGCGAAGTCACGACCGAGATCACCGAATACGACCCCCGCGTAGATGGGCAGACCACGGTATAGACGGCCCGATCCGGGCGATCGTCGTGGTAACCGTCGAACCGCTTGCCGACGGCACTCGATCGCGGCTGACAATCGAACTGGACTTCGCCGGCCACGGGATCGGAAAAATCCTGGTTCCTCTAGTAGTCCGGCGACAGGCCGCCCAAGAGATGCCCGCAAACATGGAACAGCTCCGGCAACGGCTCGAGGACCCTTCCTTCGACGTGGGTTCAACGGCTTAGTTCCCGGCCGAACGGCAGTCGCCGTCACGCGTCTGGTCAACAAGCGACTGGCTACACACAGACACCTGCCTTCAGTCAGCGGCGCATCCTCGGGCCCGCTCACAGAGACGCGCTTTGCGCGGTAGATGTGTCTGACCGGCCGCATCTCGTTTGCTGCTCTGGCTGCCTATGCACGTCTCTGCCTCGCTGGCTGGCGGCGACGTGGCGTGATCGGGCACTGGCGCAGCGCCTCTGACGCGGTTGGCGTCCATCGCGATTCGAGGTCCCGTTTGCTACTCCCTAGTGCTACTCCCTCAACCGCACCTCACCCGACTCAGCGGTCTTTAAGCACGGAAACCCCAGCAAACGCGGGGGTTCCTGAAACGCGCCCGAAGGGATTCGAACCCCTGACCTTCGGTTCCGTAGACCGACGCTCTATCCAGCTGAGCTACGGGCGCGAGTATGTCCGTCCTCGGCCGCGGACCGTGGCCGATCCACCGCGACGAGCTCATCGGCTCGTGACGAGGAGCACCAAGGATATCGCGATCCGAGCCTTGCCCGCCGCGCGACCGCCGCTAGGCCGGTACAGGCTCCGGCTCGTAGTAGCGCGCCACCGTGAACCCGATCAGGACCGGCACCTGGAGCGCGTACACGACCAGTGACAGCAGCAGGATCACGAGCGTGGCGCCGCTGACGTGGTTGCGGATGAACACGAACGCGATCAGTCCGGCGGTGATGCAGTAGGCGAGCAGCGCCCACCGTGCGACCGCGAAGAAGCGGTCCCAGGGGAAGCCGTCGACGCGCGTCAGCGACACCAGGTTGAAGACGAGCAGCAGCGCCGAGAGGATCAGCAGGATGATCGCGGGCGCCAGCGGGACCTGCTCGGGGATGTGTGACGACAGATAGATTCCGGCGGCGACGATCAGACGCCAGGGAAGCCATCGCCGACCTCTGTGACGGGCGGGTATGCCTCTCCTCCATCGCTCTCAGCTCCCGAGCTTGGTCATGATCACCAAGGTCGCGATCTGCATCAGCCCGGTGATCCCGGCCGCGTAGACGAACCGCTTCATCAGCTTCTCGATCACCTTCGGATTCGGGCGCGGCTTCTTCAGCTCGATCAGTACCGCGATGTTGGCGGGCTCGAGCAGGCCGAGCGCGATGATTCGCCATCACTCCGACGACGATGAAGCTGGCGACCACCCACCCGTGGTTCGGGTACTCCGTCAGGTTGGTCCCGAGCTTGGTCGACAGCTGCCAACCCGCGACAAGCGTGGCGGTCACGATCGTGGGCATCAGCACGACCATCTTCGGCATGAACCTGGTGGTGAACTCGATCCGCGCGGGGATCGAGAGTCCGCCGAGAATCGGGCCGACGATGAAGCCGACGAACAGGTCGATGATCGTCCAGGCTGCGCCGAACGCCACGTGCATGAACACGAGTGGCCACAGCGTGTTGACGATGACGACTACGACCAGCGCGACAAAGACCACGGCGGCGAAGACCAGGCCGGCACGCGGCACGATGTCAAAGTCAGGGATTGCGGGTGGGGGCCCGGCATGGGCCGCGGCGGGCGGCGGCTCGGAGGCAGGGTCGCGTGCGATGGAGACCATATGAGGCTGGAGCCTATCCCGCCGGCAGGCGGATGCGCAAAATATCGGAGCGTGCCGGAGACCTCGATCAAGATCACCGCCCAGGGCGCACGCCGGATCGCGCTTGCGGCCCAGGGTTTCGCCTCGGGCTCCCGGCCCGCTGGCCGGGAGCCCGGCCTCGCCGCGATCAGCAGGATGGTCAACCGCCTCGGACTGCTGCAGCTCGACTCCGTGAATGTCTTCTGCCGGGCCCACTACATGCCGCTGTACTCCCGGCTCGGTCCCTATGACACTCGGTTGCTCGATCGGATTTCCGCACACGGCACCGGTCGTATCGATCGTCGCCTGGTGGAGTACTGGGCCCACGAGGCGGCCCTGGTCCCGATCGACCGCCACCGGTTGTTCCGCTGGCGCATGGACGAGCGCAACCGGATCTGGGGCGGGATGCGCCGCGTCCTCACCGAGCGGCAGGAGTTACTCGCGGAGACGCTCGAGCTGGTTCGCGAGCGCGGCCCGGTCCGTGCTCGCGACACCGGCCACCAGCGCAAGGCCGTGGTGCCAGGTGAGATGTGGAACTGGCACGACGGCAAGGTCGCGCTCGAGGCGCTGTTCTTCATCGGAGAGATCGGCGCCTGGAGGCGAATCAACTTCGAACGGCACTACGACCTGATCGAGCGGATCCTGCCTGCGGGGGTGCTCGAGCCACCGCCAACTCGCGAGGACGCTCACCGCGAGCTCACTAGGCTGGCTGCTCGAGCGCTCGGGATCGCGTCAGCGGCTGACATCGCCGACTACTGGCGAATCACCCAGCGTGAGCTCATGCCACGGATCGCCGAGCTGGTCGCGTCGGGCGAACTGCTTCCAGCGACCGTAACCGGCTGGGGGATCCCGGCCTACCTTTGGCACGACGCGCGCAGACCGCGATCGGTCGCCGCGCGGGCGCTGCTCTCGCCATTCGATTCACTCGTGTTCTTTCGTCCGCGTGTGGAGCGCCTCTTCAGGTTCCACTACCGCATCGAGATCTACACCCCCGCGCACCGTCGGATCCACGGCTACTACGTGCTTCCGTTTCTGCTCGACGGTCAGCTGGTCGCGCGTGTCGATCTGAAATCCGACCGCCCGGCCGGAGTTCTCCGCGTCCAGGGCGCATTCGCCGAGCAGGGCGCCGACCGCGCCCACGTAGCCCGCGAGCTGGCCGCCGAGCTCGAGCTCTGTGCGAGCTGGCTGGGCCTCGCCTCCGGCGTCGCGGTGAACGATCGCGGAGATCTGGCCGCAGCGCTCAGAGCTGCTTTCTAGCCGGGGGGGCCGGCGGCGGCTCCGTCGTCTCGGATGAGCCGCGTCGCAGGTAATCGCCCATGTTGAAGACGGCGCCGAGGTGCCCGAGCTTGTCGGGGTTCACGATCGATCTGATCGCTCCAATCTGGGCGCCCGCGATCTCCAGTGACAAGGCGGCCATGATCCGACCCTGGGCATCGAGAGCAAGCGCGCCGGCGTCGCCGTTGACCTCGACCTGCTGGATTCGAACGCCGCCCGGGATCCGCGTCCACGCACGCGACCAGTTGCGCAGCGCGCGCGCCACGCGTGTGCGCCCGTGCAATGAGCGAGCCAGTGCTGGAGCCTTGCCCCCGCCGTCGCCGGTGAGAACGACGTCATCGGCCAGTAACGCCTCGAGCTCAGCCAGGTCCCCAGCTTCGGCGGCGGCGAAGAACCGCTGCGCTAGCTGGTCGCGATGCTCACTCGTCGTCTGAAAGCGGGGACGATTCTCGCTCACGTGACGGCGTGCGCGGTTCGCGAGCTGTCTCACGTTGTCCTCGCTCTTGCCGATGATCGGTGCAATATCGCGGTAGGGGTAGTCGAAGGTTTCATGCAGCAGGAACGCGGCTCGCTCCTCGGGCGAGAGGCTCTCCAGAACCACGAGCATGGCCATTGAGATCGAGTCAGCCGTCTCGAACTGGCGTTCTGGATCATCGTGGCGGTCGGTGACGATCGGCTCGGGCAGCCACTCACCGACGTAGGTTTCGCGGCGCGCTCGTGCCGAGCGGAGTTCGTCGAGCGCGAGCCGCGTTGTGATGGTGGTGATGAACGCCCGCGGAGAGATGATCTGCTCGCCCGAGTCGAGCGTTCGGTGGACGCGCAGCAGCGCCTCCTGAACCACATCCTCGGCCTCGGAGACGCTGCCGAGCATCCGGTAGGCGACGGTCAATGCGAGGGGCCTCAACTCCTCAAGCAGTTCCTCTCGCCCGGTCATCGCGTTCAGGCTGCCTCGGGTTGCTTGATGAACTGCTCCACCCACGGCCCGGTCGGCTGCTGGGTCACGGCGTTCAGCCTGTTGAACGCATTGATCGTCGCGATCGCGACAACGAGCGAAGCGAGCTGAGCTTCGGTGTAGTGCCGGGCAGCCTCATCCCAGACGTCGTCCGGGACGGGGTTCGGCCGGTCGGCCAGTCGTGTGGCGGCCTCGGTCAGGGCTAGCGCGGCGCGCTCCGCATCGTCGAAGTACGGCGTTTCCCGCCACGCGGAGACCGTGTGCATGCGTTCGCTGGCGGTGTCCAGGTTCCGCAGTTCGCGGGTGTGCATGTCCACACAGACGCTACAGCCGTTGATCTGGCTTGCCCGCAGCTGTACGAGCGCGAGCGTCGTCTCAGAGATTCCGGCTTCAGTCGTCGACGCGTTCAGGGCGAGAAGCGCGTCCAGTGCACCGGGGACGCTGAGTGCGGGATTGTTGATTCTTGCTTGCATATCCGCAGTCCTTTCGGATTGGTTCGTTCCGTACGGTCCGCAACTTCCGGTCATGGCTGAGCAGGGCTGAGCGGGCCTACGTCAATGACGACGCAGGTGTCGGAAACGTGACAGCAGACATGATCTCCCTCCCAGGTCGCGGCTCCAGCCGCTCGAGCTGGGTCGCTACTCGCGCGACTCGCAGGGGCACCTGCGAGGCGAGGGCAGCGAGATTGGCTCAGTCGCTCAGCGCTTTGACGACGCGTTCGGCGCAGACTAGATCGTGGGTGCGAGCCAGGTCGATTGCGGCGTTGCGCGCCGGTTCGCCGTCGATCGTGACGCGTGCGATCGCGAGGTCGACCGCTATGGCGGCGGGCGGCTCGGCTCCGGTCAGAGCAATGGCCGCTTCCAGCTGGGCGCGGGCGTCATCGGAATTCCCGCGTGCGGCTGCCAGGCGTGCGCGGCGCGCGGCAGCCGGCCCATGGACCCAGCTGCCGAAGTGCTGCACGATGACCGTGTCGTCATGGATGGCTAGCGCCGCGTCAATTGCCCGTAGCTGCTCTTCTGGTGCCTGCACGAGCACGGCAGCGTCTGCCAGGAACGAAAGGCAGGCGGCTCGATTGGGGTCGACAAGCCGCTCGAGGCCGCCGGTGAGCACCCCGGCTATGTCCGTGCGAGCTGTCGTGACATCCCCGCTCGCAGCGGCACAGTACGCGCGCGCCGCCGTCCAAGCCGGTGTCGCGCCGCCAGCGGCGATGACAGGGCTGACCAACTCCATGACCTGCTCGAGCTCGCCCCCCACGATCCCGGTTGAGACAGACTGACCGCCGACGGCGGCCCGGACGACCGGATCCTCGCCAAGCGCTGCCCCGAGCGGCTCGGCCACGACGAGCGCCTCGTGTGCGAGATCGCGGCGTGCGTCGAGCAGGTGCAGCGTCGGCAGGCAGATCGCTGCCGCCCATTGGTGGTACGGCAATCGTGCGGAGCGCGCTTCGTCTTCCCAGATGGCGAACTCGCGGCGTGCTCCTGTGATGTCTCCCGCCTCAAGCAGCCCGCTGAAGCGCAGCATCCGCACATGCAGTGCGAGGTCGCGACGGCCGGCAGCCTGCGCGAAGCCGGTCACTTCATCGAGCAGCGCAGAGCCGCGCTGCGGCCGCGCGAGATGCACGTCGGCGGTGTAGCGCGCTAGCAGGGCTTCGGCTATGGCTTCGGGAGCTGCGCTGGCGCGGGCCAGTGCTTCGGCCTCGCCGACGAGTGCGTCGCGACGCTCGCGCGGGCCATCGAGCAACAGCAGCGCAAGCCTCCCGGCCAGCCGTGATCGCAAGCTGTCACTTCCGTTAGCGTGGGCGAGGCCCTCCTCCACAAGGGCGACCAGTTCGGGGTCGACGAGCCCGCCTCCCAGGCGGTGCCCGGCGGCCTCGGCGGCAGCCCGCGCAATCAACGGTCCGTCTCCAAGCGCACGTGCCTGTGCCTGCGCATCACGTAGCACCTCTCGCCCTTCAGCCAGCCGGCTGGAGGCATTCAGGGCTCGGCCGAGCAACAGCGTGGCCGCAGCCCGCTCTGGTCCGCTTTCGGTACCGAGGTGCTCGAGGGCACGCCGTGCGTGTTCTGCGGCATCCTCGGCCGCCAAAGCCTCGAGTGCGCGCACAGTCGCACGCTGCTCCCAATGGGCCGCGCGTGCACGCGCGGCCGCGGTGGCGCCTTGCCCCCAATGAGCGGCTATCGGCGCTGCGTCTGCCCCGACTGCCTCGTATGCCTCCGCGAGTCGACGGTGTATGGCAGCCTGCCGGGCGTCCCCCAGGTCGCTGACCAGGGCTGCCCTTACGGCTGCGTGGACGATGTCGGTTCCGACGGCCATCAGACCAGCCGTGCGTGCCCGGTCGAGAGCCTCGCCGGCGCTCGTCACGTCTAACCGCGCCGCCCGGGCCAACACGTCGAGCGGCGCGGCCGCGTCGTCCAGGGCCGCCACCTGCAGCAGCGCCGCCGTGTCAGTCCCAGCCCACGAAACCATCGCTGCGACAGCCGCGCTGAGGTCCGTAGCGCCTGCGGGCGATCGCAGGGCTGCATGCACCAGCAAAGGAGATCCGCCAGTGCGCGCGCGCAGCTCGCCGGCAAGCACCTCAGAATCTCCGTCCGTGAGCTCAGGCTGAGCGTCACGCACAAGCTCCGCAACACCCGCGACATCGAGCGGTTCAAGACAGATCTCATTGGTCTGGGTTCTCGGCACCAGATCCCGCAGTGCCGCGGCTCCGCCGGATCCGGACCGGGCGGTGGCCAGCACGCTCAACCACCTGTGCCCGCCGGCCAGCAAGTGGGAGAGAACCTCCATGCTTGAGGGGTCGAGCTCTGGCAGATCATCGACGACCAGCAGTACGCCGAAGCCACGGTCGGCCGTCGATAGCAGCCGCTCGACCGCCCCGTGCAGCCAGAGGCGCGAGCTCAGCAGATCGGGGCCGTCGCTCGTGCCGGAGCCGTTCAGCAGTGCTCGCAGCACCTGCTCGTCATCGTTCTGTTGAGCTGCGAGGGCGCGTCCGGCGCCATCACCTGTGGCGTGGTGGCGCTCGTTCAGCAGCGGACGCAGCGCGCCCGCAAGCGCCGCGAACGGTCCTGTGACCACACGTGTGCCACGTGCCAACAGCACGGTCGTCCCCGATTCGCTGAGCCTTGCCGCCAACAGCGCGGCAAGGTGTGTCTTCCCGATCCCCGGTGGCCCCTCAATCAGCGTCAGCTGTGCCTGGGAAAGTGTCGTGACTGCCCGCTCGAAGAGCTGAGCCCGACCGGCTAAGGGCGTGCGCGCCGCCAACGCCAGCGCCTCGGGCAAGAGGAGCGAGTCGTAGGCAAGCAGTCGCCGGTGAAGCTCGCGGATGTCAGGCCCGGGCAGGATCCCGAACTTGTCGTTCAACCGCGCGCGCGTCGCCTCGTAAGCGGCGATCGCCGCGGCGCGATCGCCACTCTGGTCCAAGAGCGCCATCAGTAACGCGGCCGGCCGTTCCTCGAGCGGACGCAGCCCGACCAGCTCGCGGCCAGCCTCGAGCGCCGCCAGCGGCACAGGCGCGAGTCGGGTGCCAGCCGCCGCCGCCAGCATCAGCGCCTCCACGTGCCGCTCGTCAAGCGCCGTACGCTGGGCCGCGACCCATGGATGAGTGCACCCGGGCGCCAGTCGCGCGCCCAACGTGCGAGCCGCTGCGCACGCGAGCGTCAGTGCTCGCGCCGGATCGTCGCTGCGCGCCGCCTCTGTAAGCGTGGTACATGCGGTGGCCAGATCAACGCGCGTCGATGGATCGAGCCGCACCACGCCACGTCCGGTGATCGGCCCAACGACGCGTCGCAGGCGAGACAGGAGCGGATCCAGTGCCGCAGTGCCTGCCAGCGGCGTCTCCTCTGGCCACAGAAGCTCAGTCAACTCGCCGCGGTCCGCGCCGCGGTCGCCACGTACCGCGAGTACCACGAGCAGCACCAGCAACAGGCCGCTGATGGGCGCCGGCGCCCTGTCGACGCTCACGTCCCCGCAGATCGTCAACTCGTGCGCCACCCGAAAAACGTACTACCACGCAAGGTTTCTGCAATGACCCCTGCCTACGGTGCAGCACAACTGTCAATAAAAGGGCTCGCCACGCTTCGTCTGACCAGTCGCCTGATCCGGTCAACCGCAAGCGATGGCTGTGGCCTCACTTTCCAAATAGCCCAACCTTCAAGAAGGGTGAACGAAGCGTGACACTCATGCGCGAGCCACGCCCCGCCACGGCACGACTGCTCCTCCCGCCGCAAAATCGAGATACCTTGCGCGCTCGACCTCGGCTTCTCGGCCCGGCAAGCCTCGTGGCGGCGGCAGCGCTGACGCTCGCCCCGGCCGCCCTGGCTGCGACCACCGGGCCGAGACTCGGGCCGAACGCCCGGGCCGCAGCCGGCGCCTGTCATGCGAAGCAGACCACCCTCAAGGGGAAGGCGGTGATCGTCAACTGCGGTCCGGCAACGGCCAAGGTCAAATACAACGGCAAGACGTACCAGTTCAAGCATGGCACCTGCGAGAAGACCGGGAGCGCACTCACGATTGACGTTGGCACCTCGCTCGTCGACCAGGGCAAAGGAAATGATGGCTTCAGTTACGTGGCTCTGACGATGTTCTCGGGCAAGCAGCCCATACAGGTTTACGCCTTTTCGGGCAAAGTCTCCGTCAGCGGATCGGGGAAGATCGGCGGCACTGAGATGAAGGGCACGTTCGCCGGAACAGCAACGGTGGCCGATGGCGTCAGTGTCGGTGGCAAACAGCTGAGCGGCAGCTGGAACTGCGGCGGCGTGATCGCCAAGTAGTGATGAACGGAAATGGCGTCATAGTGAAAGCGCGGCCGCTGACCTGGACCGTCCCGCCTGGCGTGCCGGTCTGCATCAATCGCGCGGGGCGGCAGGACCGACGCCCACGTCCTGCTCGGTTTAGCAGGACTGGCATTGACGCCGATGAGATTGTCGGCGCGTCCAGCTGTTTCAGAATCGCGGACGGGCGGGGTCCTGTGGCGGAATACCGTCTCCGACCTGAGGTGCAACGAGAGGGCGAGAAATGCGTACTTTCCTAACAACACTTTTACCTGTGCTCGCAGCAGCGATCCTGGTCACAGCTGGAAGCGGTGCCTCAGCGAGTGCCGCGACGAAGTGCGGTAGCGGGTACGGAGCGACGAAGTACAGCACGACAGTGAAGGTCAAGGGCAAGTCTGTCGTCACCAATTGCGGTCCAGCGACCGCGACGCTGCACTACAAGGGCAAGACCTACACCGTCGCTCACGGCACGTGCTTCCGCTATCTAGGTTCGCTCAAGCTCAACGTCGGCCGCTCGCTGCTTATTCCGGGCACCAGCAACGGCGGGTACTCAAGCATGACGATCACCGCTACGCCGAGTGGCCAGATTGAAGTTGGCGCCACCGTCCGGAGCGTGTCTCTGTATGAGCCGACTAAGTCCAGCGGCGTTGGCGTCAAGGGCACCTTCTCGAGTGCCGCGCCCAGCGTGCCCTTTACCGGCTCTTGGAACTGTGGCGGGCCGATACGGAAGAGCTAATTCCGGTCCGGATCAGCTCCGCGAGATCTCATCGCGGAATCGACGTCTGGCGCGGCTGATTGACACGAGCCCACCGGGGGCCTGAGCGACACCCAGCAAGGAAGCGGCGCAGCGCGGGATAACGGAATTTTGAGATCCGGCTGCTCTGCTGGGAATCCCAAGCATTACGGAGGGGGCGGGATTCGAACCCGCGATGGGCTATGAACCCATGCCGGTTTTCAAGACCGGTGCATTCAACCGCTCTGCCACCCCTCCAGGGCGCTGTACGGCGGACCGCTGTGCGGGGAAGATTGTATGCGGGCGGGGATCGTCGCGCGCCCGATCCGTCCCCGACCAGCTGAGGTGACCGTGGGTTATCGCACCGGCGGATCGGGCTGGGATTTCCCCTAGTCTTCGGCGTCCCTCGGCCGGCTCGGTCGGCGCAATGACTTTGGAGGACAGAAGATGTTGAGCATGTGGAGCAGCCTCGGCCTGAACGGACTCGACCGATGAGTGAGGTCGGGCCGTGGGACTTCGTCCAACCGTGGGACGTCGAGCGCCTGGGCGAGGCGATCAAGGACCCCGACGAGCTGCGCCGCTGGACCACAGCGTTCAGGATTGCGGGCGGGCTGCCGTTCATGTGGGGCGAATTGGCTCGACCGCTGGTCGAGATGATGTACGGGCTCCTGGAGCTCAAGCCGGGCGACCGCGTCCTCATCATCGGCGAGGGAATCGAGCCCTGCGGATGGGCCCGAGACATAGCCCAGCTGGTTGGCGGCGATGAGCTCGTGGAGTGTGTCGAGATCATTCAGGAGGGCCGGCGAGCGATTCAGGAGGCGATCCCGGGACGCAACGGTATGCCCGGCTGCTGGCAGTGGCTCTACACCGCCGATACACCGGATGAGCACTACGACGTCGTGGCGGTTCTCCAGTCCGTCCAGCACTGCGACGACTGGCGGGAAGCTTCGCAGGAGTTGCTGCGTGTGATGAAGCCGGGCCGGCGGATCCTCCTGGCGGAAGCGGCCATGGCGGGGCCGGGGTTCGCCGCCAAGGCGACGGCGGACCTGCATCTGTGGCAGTGGTTTGAGAAGGTCACCAGCTTCATGAAGCTGAAGCCCGACGAGATTCCCTACTACAGCGGCGAGGAGCTGCGGGAGGCCTTTGGCGACTCCGTCGCGTCCCCGCAGATCTTCGAGTGGAAGGGCGTCGAGCTCTTCTGGGGGCGTAAGCGATAACGGCCGGAATCAGACAGGGGACCCGATGAGCAACGAAGAAACGAAGCAGCTTCCGCTGCGCTCCTCCACGATCGATGTCACCACCCGGGACGGAGTCGCCGATTGCTACCTGACCCAGGCAGCGAGCGATGCCCGCCGGCGGCCGGTGCTGCTGATCAGCGACATCCTGGGTCTGCGCCCTCTGATCAAGGAGATGGCTGACCGGATCGCGCGTGCAGGCTATGTCGTGCTTGCGCCGAACCTCTTCTACCGCTCCGGCAGAGTGCCATTGTGGGAGGTTCCGGACCTCGCAGACCAACACGACCACGCGGCATTTGTCGAATCGGTGCGACCGCTGATCGCCTCGTTGAATCTCGATGGGGTGCGCTCAGACGGCTCCGCGTATCTGGAACGGCTCGCGAGGGAATGCGAGGGTCCGGTCGGGATCGTCGGATACTGCCTGGGCGGCCGGCTCGGCTGGACGCTCGCAGCAACCCATCCGGACCGCGTCGCCGTACTGGCGGGATTCCACACCGGCCGGATGGTGACCGACAAGCCCGACAGCCCGCACCTCATGGCCGGACAGGTCAAGGCGGAGGTTTATTGGGGTCACGCGGACCAGGACAAAACGATGACGGCTGAGGACATCGCCGTCCTTGACCGTGCGATGGACGAGACGGGCATCGTCCACCGGACCGAGGTATACGAGGGCGCCGGGCACGGTTACACGATGCGCGACGAGAGCACGTACACGGAGGAGGCGTCCGAGCGGCACTTCGCGACCCTGTTCGAACTGCTCAGTCGGACACTGGAGGTGAGTTGATGCATTACACCCGGATATACGCCGACGAGTCTGGCGAGACCCACTTCGAGGACGTGACGCTGCCGACGGAGCTCAGGACTTCTGCGGTTTCGACGGCTGAGGCGGAGGTGACCGAGCCGCTGGCCGCGGCACAGGTCGTGTTCCGCAAGGTGCTCCAGGACCATCCAGCCGAACCGCATTCGGCTCCCCGTCGCCAACTGATCGTGCAGGTCTCCGGCGAGACGGAGATCGAGGTCTCTGACGGCGAGGTGCGCCGCTTCGGGCCGGGTTCGATCACACTCGCGGACGACCTCGCGGGCAAGGGCCACGAGACCCGCCGGGTCGGCGACGCCCCACGCGAAACGCTGATGATCCATCTCGCCGACTAGCGGGCGGGTGGCAGCCCTGACCGCCTGGCGCAGATGTTGCTGTGATGTGAACGGCTTGACCGAGCCGAGTGCCTACGGATATCGTGCCCGGCCGTGAGTTCGGGCGTCATCTGCATCTCGGCCAGCGACGGCGCCAACGCCGATGAGGTCGCGTTCACGGTCGCAGATGCCCTCGGATACCAGGTGGTGAACGAGGAGATCGTGGCCAAGGCCGCCGCGGAGGCCGGGGTCGACAGGCAGTCGATCGAGGACATCGAGCACCGCAAGTCTTTGATGGCAAGGATCATGGAGCGCGTGGCGCCTTCAGGCGCGGCCCGCGATCCTGAGTTCGTGCAGTCCTCTGATGCGCAGATCACAGCAGGGATGATCGGCGTGGCCTTCGCGGACAACGCTGGAGCCAAGCGGCCGAGTGAGGAGCTCCGCGGCCTGATCCGCTCCGCCATCGACGAGTTCATGGCCCAGGGTGACGTTGTGATCCTCCAGCACGCCGCGGCGCAGTCACTCGCGGGCCGTGAGCACGTCCTGCGTGTGTTCGTCACAGCATCGACGGAGACTCGCATTGCGAGACTCGCCGAGTCGCTGCAGGTCGACTCAAAGCGGGCCGATGACATGGTCAAGAAGGGCGACTCGGCTCGCGCCGACTATCTCAAACGCTTCTACGGGATCGAACACGAGTCGCCGATCAACTACGACCTCGTGGTGAACACCGATTCGCTCACGACGGACGAGGCCGCCGTGGCGATCGTCAGTCTGGCGAACAAGTCGTTCGCGACCGCGTAGCGGAGCGACGCCCACCGCCGCAGCCGGCTGCGGATCCTGCAGTTCTGCAGGATCCGGTCCTTTCATGTCCCATCTTTACGAAAGTGGGTAACTATGGAGGGATGAGCAAGCTCGGCACCCTGAGGATGTACCTGCGCAGATCACCGACGCTGGATGAGCCCACCGACCTCTACGCCCATACAGTTCGGTTGCTCGACGGTGGCGAGCTGGACCTCGCAAGCTGGCGCGGACACCCGGCGTTGATCGTCAACACGGCCAGCAAGTGCGGGCTCACGCCGCAATATGAGGGCCTGCAGTCGGTCTACGAGGCCTACCGGGAGCGCGGCCTGAACATTCTCGGGTCACCGTCGGGAGACTTCGCTGACCAGGAGTTCGAGGAATCTGGCGAGATCGGCGATTTCTGCCAGCGGAACTACGGCGTGACCTTCCCGCTGACCGAGCTGACGTCGGTGCGCGCGGAGCCCGACGCGCTGTGGCGGGACCTGAGTGGCCAACCGAACTCGGCGCCGCCGACCTGGAACTTCACCAAGTACCTCGTCGGCGGCGATGGCCGGCTGATCCGACGCTTCGGTCCCAACGTCACGCCCGAGGACGCACGGATCCACGCATCGATCGAGGCCGCGCTGACAGCAGCCGCCGGGTCGCCGACGGACGCTGTCCTCTAGGTCTTTGACGGGCGCCGCCTCCCGCGCGGCCGAGTGGGACAATCGCCGCGAGAACCTCGCAGGGGAGTGGTATGAACACGAACGACCTTCGTTGCCGCGGTTGGCAGCAGGAAGCGGCTCTGCGGATGCTGGAGAATAACCTGCATCCGGACGTTGCAGAGAAGCCCAGTGAGCTGATCGTCTACGGCGGCATGGGCAAGGCCGCCCGCAACCAGGAGAGCCTGGCCGCGATCCGGCGCGAGCTGATGGCGCTGGCCGACGACCAGACCCTGTTGGTCCAGTCCGGGAAGCCGGTTGGTGTGTTCGAGACCCACGAACGGGCACCGCGAGTCCTGATCGCGAACTCCAACCTCGTGCCGCAGTGGGCGACGTGGAAGCACTGCAACGAGCTCGACGCCGCCGGACTGATGATGTACGGGCAGATGACGGCCGGCTCCTGGATCTACATAGGCAGTCAGGGGATCCTCCAGGGCACCTACGAGACCTTCGCCGCCGTCGCGCGCAAGCGCTTCGGCGGGTCGCTGACGGGCAGGCTGGTCGTGACCGCGGGGCTCGGCGGAATGGGCGGTGCGCAACCGCTGGCAGTTACGATGTGCGGGGGTGCGGCGCTGTGCATCGAGGTTGAGATCAGCCGGATCGAGCGGCGCATCAAGACCGGATATCTCGATGAGCGCGCCGCCGACCTCGACGACGCGCTCAGCCGCCTGCGGACCGCAGCGAGCGAGGGGCGGGCGCTGTCGGTGGGGTTGGTCGGAAACGCCAGTGAGATCCTTCCGGAGCTCGCTCGCCGGCATGAGCCGATCGACGTCGTCACCGATCAAACCTCCGCTCACGATCCACTCAACGGCTACATCCCGGCCGGGCTCACTATCGAGCAGGCCGAGGTGCTGCGGCGATCGGACCCCGACGAGTACCTGAAGCGCGTCGGCGCCAGCGCTGTCGCACACGTGTCCGCGATCCGCGAGTTGGCGCTCCAGGGTGCCGAGGCGTTCGATTACGGCAACGCGCTGCGCGGTCTCGCGGCCGAGTACGGCGATACCGATGCGTTCTCCTACCCGGGGTTCGTCCCCGCCTACATCCGACCCCTGTTCTGTGAGGGCAAGGGGCCATTCCGCTGGGTGGCGCTGTCCGGAGATCCGGCGGACATCCGCAAGACCGACGAGGCGATCCTTGAGCTGTTCAGCGACCAGGAGAGCGTCACGCGCTGGATTCGGCTCGCCGGCGAGCGTGTCCAGTTCCAGGGGTTGCCGGCACGCATCTGCTGGCTTGGTTACGGCGAACGCGACCGGGCCGGCGAGCGGTTCAACGAGATGGTCGCCTCCGGCGAGCTCAGCGGGCCGGTCGTGATCGGTCGTGATCACCTCGACTCCGGCTCAGTCGCCTCCCCCGAACGCGAGACCGAGGCGATGCGCGACGGTTCCGATGCGGTCGCCGATTGGCCGATCCTGAACGCATTGATCAACACCGCCTGCGGCGCCAGCTGGGTGTCGGTCCACCACGGTGGCGGTGTCGGGATGGGGAAGTCCATACATGCCGGGCAGGTCGTCGTCGCGGATGGCTCCGACCTCGCCGCCGAGCGCGTGCACCGGGTCCTGAGAGCCGATCCCGGGATGGGCGTCATCCGCCATGCCGACGCCGGCTACGAGCAGGCGATCGAGTTCGCCGCCGAGCACGACGTCAGGGTGCCCATGCTGGACGACGTCACGACCTGACGGCGTCGACGTGACCGCAACGACGATCTCCGTCAATGATGCGACCCAGCTTCTGCGCCCGCCAGAGGACGGACTGCCGTACCTACGCCACGATCGGGCCGCCGAGCTGCGCGTGGAGCCGGGTGAGCTGACGCTCGAGGGGCCGCTGATCGCCACGCTACACGCGAGCGCCAGCGCCGACATCAAAATCGACGCCTCCGGATGTTCGGTGCTGCCGGGGCTTGTCGATTGCCACACCCATCTGCCATTCGCCGGTTGGCGGGAGGGTGAATATGCGAGCAAGGTCGCGGGCGTCGGCTACGAGCAGATCGCTCGCGCCGGCGGCGGCATTCGGTCCTCGGCGCGGTCGTTGGCGGCAGCGAGTGATGAGCAGGTGCTCCAGCAGGCGCTTGCGGCGAGCGAGGAGATGCTGCAGCACGGAACGACGACCTTCGAATGCAAGACCGGGTATGGACTGTCGGTCGACGGTGAAGTCCGTGCGGCGGGACTGATCGCGGCCCTTGCCTCGCGTGCCGTCCAGGAGGTGGCCGGCACGGCACTGCTGGCCCATGCGGTGCCGGACGGATTTGACGCTGACAGCTGGATGGCGACGATCGGCGCCGCACTGCCGGACGTGCTGGCGGCCGGCCAGCGGGTGCCACTTACGGCTCTCGACATCTACGTCGAGAGCGTCGCCTTCACCAACTCCCACCTGCGCCGGATGGGGGAGCTGGCAGCGCGACACGGTGTGGCGCTGCGCTCGCACGTCGAGCAGTTCAACGCGAACGGCTCGGTGCCGGTGGCGATCGCGGCCGGCGCCCGTTCGGTCGATCACCTCGCCTGCATCGGTCCAGAAGATGTGGCGCTTCTGGCCAGCACCGAGACGGCGGCGGTGCTGCTGCCGGGCGCCGAGTTCCTCGGCGCCGAGCGCGTCGCCCCTGCCCGCGAGCTGGCGGATGCCGGCGCGATCTGTGTGCTCGGAAGCGACTTCAATCCGGGCACCTCGCCGGTTCTGTCGCTGCCGTTGATCATCGGGCTGGCGGTTCGCCGCTACGGATGGACAGCACTCGAGGCGCTGCTCGCCTGCACGCTGAACGCCGCGTGGGTGCTGGGCATGCAAGATCGAATCGGGACGCTCGAACCGGGCAAACGTGCGGACCTGGTGGTGCTCGATGGGCCGCTCGAGCAGATTCCTTACAGGTTCGGTCACAACCCGGTCCAGATCGTGATCATCGACGGCAAACTCGTCCACGTGCGGCGGGGAGCCGAGTGGCGGGTGACGGCATGAGCCTGGCTGAGCGCCTGAGCGAGCTCGAGGGCATCGGCAGTGAGCGCGATGGCACCCACCGGTTCGCGTGGACCGACGCCGATCGCCAGACGCGTGCTTGGTTCGAGCGACAGGCGGCGATCGCCGGACTTTCGGTGGAGCGGGACCCCGCGGGCAACCTGTGGGCACACCCCTCGGCGCCGCCGCCGTGGTGGGCTGTGGGCTCTCACCTGGACAGCGTTCGTGGCGGCGGAGTGTTCGATGGGCCACTCGGCGTTGCGTGCGGGTTCGAGATCGCCGAGCGCTCAGGGCTACCGATCGCCGTGATCTCGTTCGCCGACGAGGAGGGCGCTCGTTTCAACACGCCGACGTTCGGGAGCAGGGCACTGACAGGCGTGCTGGACATTCCGGCGATCCTCGCGAGGGCCGACGATCACGGCATCACGCTGACGCAGGCGATGCAGGCCGACGGAGTCGAGCCTGCAGGGATCATCACCGCAACCGATTGGCTCCCGCGACTCAGGGGCTTCATCGAGCTGCACATCGATCAGAGCAGAGCGGTCGCCGACGCTGGAGCGCCCCTGGGGATCGTCACCGCCCTGGCGAGCCGAATGCGCCTGGAGCTGAGCTTCAGGGGCCAGGCCGACCATGCCGGAACCACGCCGCTGGGCGAGCGTCGCGATGCGCTGAGCGCGGCGGCCCGTCTGATCGTCGCCGCTGAGGACCTCGCAGTCGAACTCGGCGCGCTGACGGTGACAAGCTCGCGGATTCTCGTGGCCCCCAACGCCGTCACGACAGTCGCCGCGGACGTGCGCCTGTGGATCGATGCCCGATCTGCCGACCCCGACAGGCCTGACCTCTGGCGCCAGGGAGTGATCACCGCGTCCGAGTCGATCGCCGCACGAACTGGGGTGGAGATCGAGATCACGCTGGCTTCGCAGGCGCGTGGGATCGAATTCTCGGCGGGCCTGCGTGAGCAGCTTCACGCGGCGGCTGCCGAGCTCCTTGATCTCGGCCTCCCGGACACGATCTGCTTCGCTGGCCACGACGCCGGTGTCCTGGGCGCCCGCATTCCCGCCGCGATGGTGCTCGTGCGTAACCGAAGCGGAATCAGCCACTCGCCAAGCGAGCGGATCGAGCTGGAGGACGCAGAGATCGCAGCCGATGTGATCGAGAGGGCACTTGCTCAGCTGACCTCCGGACCCACCTCGGAGCCCGTCCGATGACGGACAGGCGCCACTGCGAGATAACGGCGATGCCGAACGTCCACTCGCATGTGTTTCAGCGCGGCCTGCGGGGCCGCGCTGAGCGCGTCTCGCCGGCGGATCGCGACGACTTCTGGACCTGGAGAACCGAGATGTTCGCGCAGGCCGCCGCGCTCACGCCGGAGTCGCTGATGGCGGTCGCGCAGCAGGGCTTCGCTGAGATGCGCGCCGCCGGCTACGGAGTCGTCGGCGAGTTTCACTATGTCCATCACCAGCCGGACGGCAGCCCCTATGCGGAACCGAACGAGCTGGCGATGGCGGTCGCAAGCGGGGCGCACCTGGCCGGGCTCCCGATCGTGTTGCTGCCAGCCGCTTACAACCGCAACGGCTGGGACGGTCAGGATCGCCCTCCGGCGGCCGGGCAGCGGCGATTCTGCGATCCAGATGTGGAGACCTTCCTGTCGCGGATCGACGCGCTGCGGGGCTGGGCCGAGAATCGGACCGGGGTCGAGGTCGGCGTGGCGGCTCACAGTGTGCGCGCGGTGCCGGCATCGTGGCTCGAGGCGATCGCCGCGTACTCCGACGCGCACGGACTTGTTCGACACGTCCACGCCCACGAGCAGCGGCGCGAACTCGACGAGTGCCAGGCTGAGCACGGCTGCTCGCCGATCGAACTGCTCCACCGCACCGGCTTCCTCGGGCCGCGGACGACGGTCATCCACGGGATCCACGTCAGTGACGCGGACATCGGGCTGATGGCGCGGAGTCAGAGCATCGTGGCCTCCTGCCCCACCACGGAGGGCAACCTCGGAGACGGCCACTTCCCGGCGATGCGCTATGCGGATGCGGGCGTCCCAATCGCAATCGGGAGCGACTCGCAGGTTCGAATTGACCCGTTCGAGGAGGCCCGCGAGCTTGAGACCGGGTCGCGCCGTGAGCGCGAGCTCCGCGCCGGGCTGCTCGCGCGGAGCGGAGACCTCTGGGAGGCCTTGCCGCAATGGCCAGCGCAGCCTCGGATCGAGCGGCGGCGCCCCAGTCATGATCGACACCGACCACACGGACCTACTTGGCATTGACCGAGAGGACCTGAAGCGCGCGCTTGTCACCAGCGCCTCGGCCGGGATTGTGGCGGTCAGTTCAGAGGGCCGGTGACCGACTCCGCCGCGGCGACAACGGCGCCAATGCGAACCAGCTCGACGACGGCCTCGATCTCCGGCGTCACGTAGCGGTCTGGCCCGGGGCCGTCCACCTCGGTGCGAATGCGTTCGCGGACCGCGCCCGTGGCTGCGGCCGGTTGAAGCGGCGCCCGCAGGTCGAGGCCGCGGGCTGCGGTCAGCAGCTCGATCGCGAGCACTCGCGTCAGGCCGTCGATCGCGCGTCGCAGCTTTCGGGCAGCGGACCAGCCCATCGAGACGTGATCCTCCTGCATCGCGGAGCTCGGGATCGAATCGACGGACGCGGGCACCGCCAGGCGCTTCAGCTCCGACACGATTCCCGCCTGTGTGTACTGGGCGATCATCAGCCCGGAGTCGACACCCGGATCGTCGGCCAGGAATGGCGGCAGGCCGTGGCTGCGGCTGGTGTCCAGGAAGCGATCGGTGCGCCGTTCGGACATGCTTGCGAGGTCCGCGATCGCGATCGCGAGGAAGTCGAGCACGTAGGCGAGCGGCGCTCCGTGGAAGTTGCCGTTGGACTCGAGCCGACCGTCCGCGGTGATCACTGGGTTGTCGATCGCAGCACCGAGCTCGCGCAGGGCGATTGTCCTCGCGTGCTCGAGCGTGTCGCGTGCCGCACCGCCGACGGCCGGGGCGCATCGCAGTGAGTACGCGTCCTGAACGCGCGGGTCCTCGGGCCCGCGGTGGCTGGCGACGATCGGGCTGGCATCGAGCAGCGACCGCAGGTTTTCGGCGGCCAGGATCTGCCCACGCTGGCCGCGCAGCTCCTGCAGGTCGGCGGCGAACACTCTGTCGGTGCCGAGCAGCGCCTCGACGCTGATCGCGCAGGCGATGTCAGCCACCTTCAGCAGACCCTCGAGGTCCCGGATCGCGAGCACGAGCGTGCCGAGCATGCCGTCGGTGCCGTTGATCAGGGCCAGACCCTCCTTCTCGGCCAGGACCACCGGTGTGAGTCCCGCCGCCGCCAACGCGTCGGCGGCGCTCATCCGCGTCCCGTCGGTGTCGCGAACGTCGCCCTCGCCCATCAGCGCAAGCGCGCAGTGCGCCAGCGGAGCGAGGTCGCCGGAGCAGCCGAGAGACCCGTACTCGCGCACGATCGGCGTGATCCCGGCCGACAGCAGCGCTGCATACGACACCGCCGTCTGCTCATGCACCCCGGTGCGGCCCGTGGCGAGGGTCGAGAGCCGCAGGAGCATCAGCGCGCGCACGACCTCACGTTCCACCTCGGCGCCGCTGCTGGCGGCGTGGCTGCGAATCAGTGAGCGCTGCAGGTCGGCGCGCCGCTCGGGCGGGATCCGCTGGGTCGCCAGAGCGCCGAAACCGGTCGATACCCCGTAGTGCGGCTCGGGATCATCGGCAAGCGCGCCGATGATCCCGCGTCCGGAGCGAACTGCCGTCAGGGCGGATTCCGACAGCATCACACCCGCGCCGTGGCGAGCCACTGCGACCAGCTCGTCGATGCCGACGGCATCGACGCCTACGACGACTGGGTTCATTCAGCTTGTGAGTGCATCGGCTCGATACTTCGTGCGAGCGTACTCGTTGTACGGGGAGGACCGCACGGTCGCGCGCAGACGCGGGAAGCCGAGGTCCGCATCCGGCGCAACGTCGCCGCCGGGGTGCGATCCGTAGACGAGCTCGACCTCGGTCCCCGGCTCGGCGTGCTCGCTGTCGATCAAGGACAGTGCCAGGATCCGGCCGAGGCGCGCGATGTGGGTCGTGTAGAAAGTGACTCCGACCAGCTCGCCATCCGCCTCGATGCGATGGCGGCCGTAGGTCAGCAGATAGTCGAGGTCGGGGAACGTCTCACGGACGTCATCCTCATCGAGCTCGAGTGTGACCTTGGTACGACTGACGTTGTCGCGGCCGGCCTCCAGGGCCTCACGGCCGATGAAGTCGTGGTTGAACGCCACGGAGCGCCCGTATCCGAGCTCCCAGGGCGTGACATAGAAATCCTCGATGTCGGTGGAGAAGGCGCTGCCGTAGAGCGGCTTCTGGCCCTCGAATGAGAACAGGCTCAGCCATTCGCGGTAGTCGCCCAGGTCGGGTGAGGTGTAGATGCCGGGGGTGGGGGTGGGGATCCAGCCGCTCTCGACTCCGTTGGTCGCGTAGGCCATCGCGCCCACCTGGACCAGGCCGAGGCCCGCGCCGGCCTCAAGGAGCGTCTCCTTGACGTAGGCGCCGTCGGCGTAGTCGCCGATGAACTCGTAACCGGCCTGGCCGGCCATGCCGTGGCGCAGCGCGCGGAAGCTGCGGCCGTCGAGGCTCACGGGGGCGGTGTGGAAGAACTTGGTCTCGGGCAGAGGTCCACCGAATACGGTCTCGACCAGTTCGAGCGCCCGCGGGCCCTGCACCTGATAGCGGAACAGGACCGGATCGCCGGGGCGGAACTCGGAATCGGGATCGTCCTTGAAGCTGACGTCATAGTCTCCGCGCTCGCCGTGGTAGAGCACCCAGGACTGGGACGCGGGTGGCCCGGTGAGCGTGTAGCGATCGACGTCGTCCCGCATCAGGATGCCGTCCTGGACCATGTTTCCCTCTGTGGTCACGGGCACGAACTGCTTGGCCTGGCCGACCGCGAAGTTCTCGTAGTTGTTGGCACTGACATCGGCCAGCAGGCGCGTGGCATCCCGCCCCTCGATGAACAGATCACGCATGTGGTGCGAGAGATCGGAGAGGGCCACGGATTGGAAGGCCGCGGACTGTTCGACGCTCCAGCCGACGAACTGAGCCGGTACGACCGGCGGATTCCAGGCCGGAGCATCCGGCTTCCACAGCAGATTCACAGGCGAACCTGCGCGGTCTATGCCTTCCTGAAGGCTGACAGACATGGACTGGCTCTCCTCTACTAAAACGCTTTAGTGCAGATCGAAGTTACCACACCCCCAGTCCTCCCGCTGGGGCCCTGCTCCTCCTTCCGAGAATGAGAATGAGTCTGATTCTCATTCTCATCACAAAAAAGGGAGGCCAGGTGCGCGCTGGGCGAAACGGCTCGGTGGGATACTCGAACGGTGCCGAACCACCTACTGGTCTACATCGGCGTGGTGACGGCGATCGCGCTGCTCCCGGGGCCTGACACCGCGGTGGTCACCCGCAACGCGCTCGTCCATGGACGGGAGGCCGCACTCGGCAGCGCCATCGGCGTCAATGTCGGACTCGCTGTCTGGACGCTGGCCACAGCTCTTGGCGTCGCCGCGATCCTGCGCAGCTCCGCGGCCGTGTACGACACGCTGCGCCTGCTCGGCGCCCTGTATCTGATCTGGATCGGCGCTCGGGCCCTGTGGGACTCTCGCCACCCACGTCAAGCGCTCGTGGGGGACGCGGAACCCAGCCGCAGGCTCGACGGCATGGGCGGCTTCCGCCAGGGCATCATCAGCAATCTCGCGAATCCAAAGGTCGGAATCTTCTTCACGAGCCTGCTGCCGCAGTTCATATCGAGCGGCGGTTCCCCGTTCCTGCAGATGCTGATGCTCGGAGGCATCTTCATCACGATCAATGTCGTGTGGATGTGCAGCTATGCGATGGCGGCGGTGAAGCTCTCAGACGTGCTCAACCGGCCGCGCGTGAAGGCCCGCATCGACCGGATCTCCGGGGTGGTGCTTGTCGCCGTCGGCCTGCGGCTAGCGGTTGAGCGGTGAATCCCGCTGATCGGCCGACGGAACTCGCGGAGCTGGGCGTGCTGGAGATCGCCTCGGGCCTGCGGGACCGCAGCTTCTCCGCTCTGGAACTGGTGCAGGCGCTGGAGAATCAGATCGACGCCGTCAACGGCGGCCCGCCGAGCGCCTATGGCGCGCCGGACGTGATCAACGCGTGGGTCCGGCTGTATCCGGAGCTGGCAGAACAGCAGGCCCGCGAGGCTGACAGCCGTCTGGCGGCCGAGGGTGACGATGCGCCGCTGCTCTGCGGTGTGCCGATCGGCCTGAAGGATCTCTACGCCGTCGAGGGGTTGCCGTTGACCGCGTCGAGCGCTGTGCTCGAGGGCAACGTCGCCGAGCGGGATTGCGTTGCCTGGGAGCGGCTGAGCGCGTCGAACATGGTGTTGATCGGACATCTGCACACGCACGAGTTCGCCTGCGGCGGGACCACCGACCAGGTTGGAAATCCCTGGCGGCGTGAGCTCACAGCGAGCGGTTCAAGCGGTGGTTCTGGCGCCGCGGTGGCCGCGCGCATGGTTCCGGTGGCGACCGGAACCGACACGGCCGGTTCGATCCGGGCCCCGGCCGCGATCTGCGGAGTGAGCGGCATCAAACCGACAACCGGCCGGATACCGCTGGAGGGAATCATCCCGCTGGCACCGACCTTCGACACGCTGGGGCCACTGGCGCGCAGCGTCGCCGATTGCAGCGCCGTGCTCGCCGCAATGGCCGGCGGCCCGTCAGCGACCGTTGCGCACGCGATCCCGGCTGGACCGCTGGGGGCTCTGCCGCTCACTGCCCGCGCGGGGGCGGCGCCGCTGGCCGGCCTCACCGTGGCGATCACCGACCGCTTCGCGGGATTGGAGCTGGACGACGATGTGCGAGCGGGTTACGAACGCTCGGTGCTCGCGCTGGAGGCGCTCGGGGCCCGGGTCGCGGAGCTGCCGGCGCCGATGAAGGCGTTCACACTCGAGTCGCCGGAGTTCGCTGCGGTGCTGGTCGAAATGTGGTCCTATCACCGTTCGCTCGCAGACCGCGAGGACGCCTACCGACCCGGCGTTCGCGAGCTGCTGGGACACGCACGCGATGCGATGACGGCGGCCGATTACGCGGACATCCAGCTGCGTCGAGCGGAGCTCGCGCAGGCGTGGGAGGTGTGGTTCGACGCAAATCAGGTCGACCTGATCGTCGAGCCGGCGACCCGTGTGGTCGCCTATCCCCGAGGCGACGGCTACCACTACACCAGCCACAACCCGTTGGCGGACATGACACTCGGGTGGAACGTAACCGGCCACCCCGGGGTTGCCCTGCCCTCAGGGCTAGGGGAGAGCAGCGGCCTTCCGACCGGCATCCAGCTGATCGCGCGGCGCGGTCGCGAGGCCGATGCGATCCAGGTCGGGATCGACCTTCAGGGGCACGGAGCACTTCCGCCGTTGCGCTGGCCGAGCGGGCTCTCGTCACGGTAGGTAGCGGGCCTTTCGGGACGAAGCTCGAAAACCGCATCTGATCTCTGGCGCCGCCTCATGACGCTGCACGCTGCCCGCTACGGCACGAGCTAGGGACGGCCGGGGTCTTGTCCAGGTGTCCGGGGCAGGCGCATACTGAATTCATGGCAGCGCTCGATCCTCTCGCCCCCTCGATCCTTCGACGCATCTGTGATGTGCTTGGTGACACCGGCACCGGACTAACTGGCCGCGAGATCGGAGAGCTTCTTTACGAGGCGAAGATCGAAGATCTGGGCGAGATGACGAAGCGGCATCGGCTGTATGAGGCCATGCGCGCGCGGCAGGAGCGGGACGGTGCATCCAATGCGGTCCTCCGAGCGCTT
The DNA here is from genome assembly GCA_963785385.1 of uncultured Conexibacteraceae bacterium. GTDB lineage: Bacteria > Actinomycetota > Thermoleophilia > Solirubrobacterales > Solirubrobacteraceae > Palsa-465. The sequence continues at coordinate 307,758 of CAWAVA010000020.1, forward strand.
GAGATTGCACTCAATCCTGCGGGCTTTCTGAGCGAGCCTGGTCGGTTCGAGGTCTGGCAGGAGGAGATCAGCCAAGCACTCCGTTTTGCTGGCTTGGAGATTGACGACTCTGGGCACATCACCGTTCTCTCCAAGCCCGCCACAACCCTGTCTGAGGCGCGGAAGCGCGCCAACAGATTCAAGGAATCCCTCAGAGATCGAGGTGTGCACGCTTCCGTGATAGCCAGCTGTAGCTCCGAGATCGCCGATGAGAACTATTTCCACGCTGTCTTTGAGACCGCGAAGGGCCTCGCCGACAGGATTCGGGACATCTCAGGGCTGAGCGAAGACGGTACAACGCTCGTCGATCGGGCTTTTGGCAGGGGCCGCACCCTCCCGATGGTCGCCTTCAATCGCCTCGAAACTCAGACGGACGCTTCCGAACACGACGGTTACGCAAACATGCTTCGGGGCTTGTTCGGCGCGTTCCGGAACACCACCGCTCACCGACCGAAGGTCAGCTGGCCGATCGCGGAGCAGGACGCCCTGGACATGATGTCCACGGCCTCGTTGCTACATAGGCGGCTCGATAGCGCCGTAGTCGTGCCGGAGCACCTTAGATCTCGGTGACGGGCTAGAAACCGTTGTCACGAATGCGACGATGGATCTATGCGAGTTCCGGGAATCCGCAGACGTCGCTGCGACTCTAGCTCCCGAAACCGGCCGGCCAATCGCCCAGACGATTTGGGTCGATTCCCAGCCGGCGCGCGTTGGTGAGGACGGCCATGGCTGCCACCATCATCCACGTCGCCGAGATGTTCCCGGCCAACTGAGTTCGCTCACGTGCGCCCGCGAGGAGGTCCGTCTGTCCAATGCCGCCGAACAGGTCCAAGCCCCTCACGATGTCGACCCACTGGAACCAAACCTTCGGCGACTCGTTCTCTCGCATCTCGTAATGGAGCCGCGCCGGAAAGCGGCCGTGATCGCGGAGGATGGCTATCAGCTCATCGCTTCCGACTCGCGCGTAATGGACCGATCGATTGCGGATGTCGGTGTAAAGAGACTCCACCACCGACTCTTTTGCTCCCGGCTGACGGACGTATACCGACCGAAGATCGGTTAGGCCCGGCGCCGATAGCAGAGGGCCAACAAAGCTTTGTAGCTCCGGAGTCTTGTCGCCACTCATTACTAGGCGACGGGCGTCGTACAGTCGCGAGACAACCTGACGCTGGTAGTAGAGCATGGCTCGAAGGTCGCCGTTTGCCATCGCCTGCTTCGTTGGCTCCACCGCGAACATCAGATCCTCCGCGAGAGCTGTGACGATAAAGACCCACTGCGCGATGGCGTCCCCGTCTGGGAACAGTTCCGCGATCGTCAAGCCGTTCGACTTACCAGGCTCGCTCACTTCGAGAATCTTACGCTCGTTGCATGCGAATCATCAGCCTAAGCTCTATTGCTTTTGCCAAGTCGTTTTCAGACTGCCGTCTCATCTGGTACTTTCTCGCTATGCCATTTGAGACCTTTAAGCGCCAGCGAATGCGCCCACGAGATGAGCCCCTGCTGACGATTCAGCGGAAAGGCGTCTTCTCGTTCAATCGTGCTGCCTTTGATGCGCTGGGCGAGCCTGAGACTGTAGAACTGCTCTACGACGAGGAGGCTCAAATCGTAGGCTTGCGTAAGGTCGATCCGTCCGTAGACCATGCATACACTGTTCGTAGTCTCGGTGGCCGAGGCGGCGACAGCACGTTTCTATTGTCCGGAACAGCATTTACGAACTACTACGACATCGACACCTCAGTCTCTCGGCGTCGTGCGGCCCAAATGCGTGGCGACATCCTGACCGTGGACCTAACGGAACCAGGGGCCGAAGTCACTAGCAACCGGCGACCCAAAGACCGACAGCAGGCGTTAGACGTAGAAACTTCTTGATCTTCTTCTGGCGAGGCTCCCGCCCTGTCTCGGCGATCGAGCCATAACCCCAAGCCAGAAGTCGGGCCGGCGAGGAGAGGGGGTCTCTCCTCGCCGGTCTCCCATGCTTCAAAACCGAAACTTATCAGGACCAGCTGTCCGAACTAAACGTAAGGCATCGGGAAGCAGCGCTGCATAGTCTATTATTCGAAGCATGCCTCGACCGCATCGCCATACGCTGCTCGACGACCACGATCTTCGACCGACCTTCACCCGGCATTACCACGACTATGAGTCGCAGGTTGCGTCCATGCGTGAGCTACGAGATCTTTCCAATGCCATTGCCAACGGCTATAGGCAACGGGACAAGCGGATGCAGGCGCTCGCTCTGAGTGGCAGTTTGAGCCGGGAGGATATGGCGCGAGCGACAGGGCTTGCCAAGAGTCGGGTTGATCAGATCATTCGGGAGTTGACCGAGGGAGATGCACGGGTTCGGGCGGTGGCTGCTGAGGAGCGTGTCCGGCGGCACCTAGCCCATTGAGTCGGCTGGCCGATGGGTTCGGCATATCGCAAGCCGGTCGCTAGCTCCGCACAATCTGCGACACCCGCTGATGACTCATGCCGAGCACGGCGGCAATGGTCGCCATTGGCAGGCCGTCTCTATGCGCACGCCGAATAGCCTCGTCGCGCTGCGTTCGTAGACGCTCGGCCCGTTCTTCGAGGGCTGCTTCACGGCGGGCGTAGTCGTCGGCGAAGGCCTTCAGGCGAGCCTGAACTTCGGGGGCTTGACGCTTGGGGCGGGAGATGGAAAGATCGTCCGCGTAATTTCTGCTAGTCGATTAGCAGAAACTCTGGTCAGCTGGCTAACGATCTGTGGGGGCTGGGGCGTATGGGCGTACAGGACGACTTGGCGGGCGCGGAGCCCAGAACGACTCGAAAGCGATCCAAGGCGTGGGTCTACTACCTGATCCTGGCGATCGGGAGCCTGATCGTGCTCTGCGGTGGGCACGCCATCGGGTTGCTGGGCATGGTCCTATTCGGTGCCTATTCGACCTATCTCTACCGTGGCGGCCGGGTCGTCATCTGGTTCTGGTGAGCGCGGTGAGTACGGGGGCGTTCAACCTGCTTGCGATCCGCACGGGTGAGGAACCAGCGGATACGCGGTATCCGGACCCGGGAGACGAGTCAGACAGCATCGAGCTTGAGTCGCAGGACGGGAGCGACCCGTTCACGTTCACGACGCGCGAGCTGAATCTGCGCCACATGCCGTCGCAGAGCAAGATCAGCCGCATTTCCCGGATCAAGGACATCAAGGCGCAGGTGTTCGTGACTGATGCGCGGGTGGCCGTCGCCTGCTCGAAGTACGACAAGGGCGGCGGCTTTCACGCCCTCAGCCTTGGTGCTCTACCGGTCAGCGCGGGCCTGAACGCCGTCAGCAAGATGCGGGCCTCCAAGAGACGTAAGGGGAAAACGCTTGTCGGCCACATCCGCTACGAATCGCTGCTGAGCGTCGGCTACATCAACAAGAGCGGCTTGCAAGGTGGCAATCGGCTACGGGTGGCAACGGTCGATCCGAGCGTGACGGGTCGGGCAGTCATCCTCGACATCAACCTGCCGAAACAGATCGACGGACAGGAGCTGAGCGCCAAGATTGCCGGTCTCGCCGCGAGCTATCAGCTCGATCACAACGACACGATCTCCGGCTCAACCCGTGAGCACCTCGAATCGCTCCGTGCGCCGGAGGCTTTGGTCGGGCTCCCGAAGCAGTTTGCGACCTACCTGCTAATCCCGCCGGCCGGGAATATCGCGGAGCGACTGGCGTACTGGTCGTGATCGGCATCGGAAGGACCACAGGAAAGCCGGTCGGCGCGCTCTGCGTGGTGGCCATTACGTTGATTGTTGCGGGATGTGGGGGATCATCTTCTACGCCGCCACCGACCCAGAAGCACTCCAGATCGGCGTCTCAGGCGACTCGTACCACGGTCGCGACGACGAGCGTCACGAGTGCGCCGTCGACTCAGACTCAGCCGCCCTCTACTTCCTTTGTTGCCACCAACACTTGGACTTGGGACGGACATGCCAGCGGCGGCTACAAGGCATCCTTTCAATTCGAGGACTCAGACGTGACAAGCGTCAGCCAAGCTCCGCTGTTGACTGGCTTTACGTCGACGCAGGACATTGCCAACGGCTGCTCAAATTTCAACGCAGAGACCGATGCCGTCATACCCGCGCAAATCGGGCTCACGAACACCACGGCCAGCTTTAGCGCCAAGATCGAGGCATTCGTCGTCTTGCGGGACGACGCTGACAGCGCCATTGACTACGTCGGCGACCAAATACAGTGCGCTCCCAGCGGCAATGAGGCTGGCGGTGAGGCGAGCTTTTCGTTCGCCTGTCAGCTCAACTCGGGCGCCAGCTGCACCGTCCCGTTCTATATCGCCGTTCAGAACTACTTCTCGCCGTCAGAGCCGAACGGCGACCAAACCGCACTCGCCAACTCCCAGATCCAGTTCTGCACTGGTGGGGATTGCCTTGAGAACGGGTCGAATCTCGCACTGACGGATCCAACGGGACCGAACGCTTCGCTCTACGACGGCGCAGCGGGCGAGGATGCGATCGATATTGGGCCGCTGTGAGGTGGCGTGCCTTCGCGGTATGGAGCAACGGCACGATGCCAACAGAATAGGCATGGGACGAATGCCTATTTCAACGCTTCGTTGAAGCTGAGTGAAATCGCGACGCAGCGATGGTGTTGATCCCGATCCGGCGGAGTGCCAGCTACCACCGGTCGGGGTCGACTGCTGGATCGGCGACGTAGGCATCCATCGCATCGGAGATAGAGCGAGTAGCGGCTCGAAAGGTGAATGCGGGCCCATTGATCATGAAGTCATCATCGTCAAAGGTTCCGAGCGATAGCCACTTGCTCCAGGTATCGATGGCCTCGGAGTGGCGCGCAGCTGTGTCGGGGTTGTCGAAGACCTTGGCGGCGGCATCATGCGTCTCGGCCCAGAGCGCTAAGCGGCCGGCTTCGGCAAACGGGAAGAGAGCATCCACGACGCGGACGCCTGTCTCAACCTTGGTAACGACCGTCGGATTCTGGACCGGAAAAATGAGCTGTCCGGGAGCGCGGCGGGTGATCGAACTGATGGCAGGTTTCGGTCAGCTTCGACGCCCAAAACAATGAGGAGTGCACCTCCTGTGGCTCGAAGTAGTCGTGCCACACTGCGTAAATACCCCATCCAGCTTCATGCGCCTGATGGTTAGCAGTCGACATCAAGTCATCGACATCACGGGCTTCACCGCTGTTGGCCTTCGCCACACTTCATACTCCGTTTAACAGAAATATAGTAGCACATATTTCACTAAATGGCAATACCATCGTCAACATCGGCCTCATTCATATATCTATCGGCGAGATTACGAAGTGAACCGCCACGAAGACTTGGGTTATCTGTATCGGAGTCGTAGTAATAGGCCAGTGTCTTTTGAGTCAAGGATCGTGCCCTAGCGGCGACTACACGGAGATCGATATGTGGGCGACACAGCATGAGGATGTCTCCCGCAACGGAGGCGAGAGTACGCAGGGAGCTGTTGGCCTCGGTGGCTTCGAAAGGCCGCGTCTGCGACTCTCGCCACTTTGACTCATACAGATCCCGTGCGGCGTGCACAAGCGCGGTATCTGAGTTATCGCGACGGCTGCCGTACTCTGCCAGCAGTTGCCAATCCGCGTCGGTATAGGTCGGCGTCGCCGTGCGAACGGCGTCGAGCAGGTCTTGGAGTGGCGTTTCGTGCTGTTTCGAGGCGGGACCGCAAGACGCGCGTGGACGGAGCCGTGACGTATCCGGCGATATGCGCTACCGCTTCAAAGCAATGCTCACCGCAGACCTCGAGCACCTGCATCCGCCGACGCCGAAAAAGCGCTGCCTGATCGGCGGTGAAGCGAGGGATAGCTGGCTGGCGAGTTCCTCGTCGAACTGCTCGGCGAACAGTGCCGCAAGGCAGGCGTAGCGCAGCTCTGCACTTACCTCTGCGAGATCCAGCACATCATTGGGCTGCAAGGGTGAATCCGGCTGCGAAAAGCCGAGTGGTAGAGATCCGAACACGGATCGCGTTCTGGTGAACCGAGCACGCTCCGCTCTAAATGGGCCACGGATCCTGGAGCAGCACGGGACGGCGTTGCTCGTCGTAGATGTTGTCCCAGTTGAACCCGAAGCGGGTCTCCATGATGCTCCGGCGTTCGGAAACGTTCTTGCCGATGTATTCCGGCTCTGCGCACAGCAGCGCGTTGGCAACTTGTTGGTCACGACCGGCCGGCAGTGATGCGATCGCGTCTCGAATAAGCCGTTCCGCGATGACTGCACGTTCCGTCAGGGGCGGGTCTGTGCCTATGACCCGGCTCTGGACTGCTGGGCAATAGAGCAGGTCGTCATAGGCCTCAAGCATCTGCGGACTGAGGTGCCGTTTGGTCCGCCCGAAGTCCGTCAGCGCGTCGTAGATCAGCCGAGTCTGAGGCGGGTCGGGCTTCGCGGTCATTAGTCCGGGATTTTGCCGGGAGATTGCCGGTAGTTCTTTGACCGTGCTCCTCGTAGCGTGGGCATCGCGCGAATTAACCACCGAGCCACGCGCAGACATGGAGGCTGGAACATGCAGAACTTACCGGTCCGCTCTGGTCTTGGCGATCTCAGCAATCGCAGCGTCGAGCGCCAGATCACGAAGGAGGTGACGCGGGCGAAGGCCTATGGAGTGGCAGTCTCGACGCGCGATATCGCCAAGGTCGAGGCGGTGGCGAACGTAACCGAGGCAGCACTTCTCGCGACGTCGCACATCTCAGCTGTCGAGGCCTTGCTGATAGCCCGCACCCCGCACGCCGAGGATCGGCTGCGGCACATCGCGGACGCCGGCACTGCTGGTCTCGCGAACATCGTCCTCAAGACCAGCAGCCAGATCTAAATGAGCGTCATTTTGCTGCTCATCGGTCTCGCCCAACTGTCGATCCAGTTCGTGATGCTGCTGCTGGTGCTCGATGAGGCTCCGAGCGGCAGTCTGCCTGTCGATCAGCTTCGCGACACCGAGCGTCGAACCATCGACCGGCTCTACCGGGCCGCTGCCGATAGCTGGACAGATGATGAATAACAAGAGCCACTGGTTCGAGCAGGCGCTGATCGCGTTCGTCGTGGTCAGCGTCTGCCTGCCGGTCATCGGGGCGGTCCTGCCGCATCTCGTGATTCCGGTGATCGTGATTGGTGCCGTCCTGATCGTGGTGCGGATCGTGTTCCACCACACGCGGCCGTGGTGAAAAAGACGTTGACCGTTCGGCGCTCCGAACTCATACTGGATCACATGCGTTCGGTGTGCCGAACGATTGAAGTAAAGGAGTACAGATGGGCAAGAAGAAGGAATCGCGTCCCCAGCTCGGGCGCGTCACGGTAAGGGGCGAACTACGGGACGAGCCTGATTGGGACCGCTTCGCGTGGGCCCTTCTGCAGCACGCCCGGCTTATCAACCGACAGGACGCTGAGCGTCGTCGAGGCGGACCAAGCGAGTCGGAGCCGACGAGTGCGTAAGCAGCTCGCTTGGTACCGGCTTAGTTTTCCGCGTGATCTGGATGAGGGGGCGGCTTCGGCCGCCCTCGCTTCGTTATCCGGGATCGCCAGCTGGGCCCGGATTGCCGTCGAGGTCGTTGGTTCCTCAGCTGGCATCGAGCATAGGCTCGGTGTCACCGCGAGCGACCGCGAGATCGTAGCCGCCGAGCTTCGTGCTGCGTCGGGCAGCATCCGGCTCGATCCGATCGACGTCCCGGTTCTGCCGCCGGCACTCCGCGTGTTGTGGCAGACCACTCCGCGAATAGCGGCACTCCGCACGGACATGCCGGAGGCAACCGCCGCAAGCTTGCTGAGCAGCTTGTTCCCGATGCGCGACGGTGAAGCCGTCCGGCTGCGCTGGTGGTTGCGCTCGGGGCGGCGTCCGCGCGTTGACTTTGGCTCGGAAGCCCCGCGCGACGGTCGCGTCCTAGTGATCCGGAAGAAGCTTGCTCAGGCTGGCCTGAACGCCTACGGCGAACTGGCGGTCAGTGCCCCGACCCGTAAGCGGGCCTCCTACCTCATGCAGCGAACTGCCGCAGTGCTGCGTGGCCTGAGTTTGCCGCATGGGCATCTGGTCGCCGATCCGCCGGTTTGGGGCACCGTGGCCTACTGGTTTGGTCTGCGGGGTCGCTATCTCAGCGTCGCCGAACTGACGGCCGTCATTGGCTGGCCTATCGGTAGCGCGGAGCGGCTGCCCGGCTTGGCACTTGGTTCGGCTCGTCGGTTGCCCCCGTCTGCCGTCATCCCGTACTCGGGCCGCGTTATCGGGAGGTCCGACTATGTCGGCCTCGACCGGCCGGTCGCCTTGCCCGTCGCGGCTGCCACCCGACATACCTACCTGTTGGGGCCGACGGGGACCGGCAAGACCTCACTTATTCAAAACCTGATAGTTCAGGACATGGCGGCTGGCCGGGGCTTGGCCGTCGTCGATACCAACGGAGACCTCTCACGGTCGTTGACCGATCTCGTGCCGCCGGATCGCTTCGAGGACGTGGTCTATCTCGACCCGGCCGACACTTCGCCGGTCGGGCTCAATCCGCTTCTGGTCGTACCGGGCATGAGTCCCGATCTGGTGGCCGATCAACTCGTCGAGCTGTTCCACCGGGTTTGGCAATCCTTTTGGGGGCCTCGCAGTGCTCACCTATTCCACCTCGGGCTAGCGACGCTGGCTCGCCAGCCAGACGCCACCCTCGTCGATCTCCCGAGAATCTTCACCGACGAGAATTTTCGTCGGCAGGGAGTTGGCCGCCTGAACGATCCCGTCGGCCTCGGAGCGGGTTGGGCGTGGTTCGAGTCGGTTCCGGAGCGTGACCGTTTAACCATGCTCGGCCCGGTCTTCAACAAGGTCTGGGCGCTGACCGCGCGTCAGTCTGTCCGCGATGTATTAGGGCAAGCTCGACCTCGAATCACGCTGAGTAGCGTGCTTGCTGAGCGCAAGATTCTGATTGTCAATCTCGCCAAAGGCATCCTAGGAGGTGAGGCGGCTCGACTGTTCGGAGCGTTGATCGTGACCGGCATCTGGCAGGCCGCGACTCAGCGCGCCACGCTGGAAGTCGATCAGCGTCCGACCTTCATGGTCTATCTCGATGAGCTGCAGGATCTGCTGGCCGTGCCCGTTCCCTTTGACGAAATGCTGTCTCAGGGGCGGAAATACGGGTTAGCGCTCAATCTGGCGCACCAGAATTTAGGCCAGCTTGATGGCGAAGTCCGCGAAGCGATTCTGGCGAACAGTCATACCAAGATCAGCTTCCGCGTTGAACCGAGTGATGCTCGTGTCATGGCCCGTACCTTTGAGCCGTTCCTCGATGCGCAGGACCTTCAGGCGATGGGTGCGTATGAAGCAGCTGCCATTATTGGCTTGGAGCGCGGTGGCGTCGCTCCTCCGGTGACCTTCAGGACATTGCCGCCACCGCAGTCCGTCGACTCTGCCGAGTGGGTGACTGCCATCTCGCGTCGCCTTTACGGCACGCCGGCCGACGAGGTTGAGGCCGAGCTTCGGGGCCGTCAGCTTCCACCGCAGCCGCCATCGGCTCCGGTCGGCCGCAAACGGAGGTCGCCATGAGCCGCCGTCCGGTCGACTGTCCGCTCGCGTGCCGTGCGGCTTGTTCTGATCGCCCGCGCTGCGTGGTCTGGAGTCTGAATTCGCCACTGACTAATAGGGCGGAATGGGGAGCCAAATCATGACTGGCCGATACCTCACGGCCTCGGGTCTGAAGGAGCTATCGGCTCAACTGGGGGAGCGTGATGCTGAGGTACTGCACGCTGTCTCAGGACTGCGCTTCATGAGCGGCGACCAGCTGACGCGTCTGCTGTTCACCTCTGCTGTCGATCCTGCTGCGAACGCTCGGGCTGCCCGTCGGGCGCTGCTGAGGCTGACCGAACTGGGTCTGCTGGACCGGCTGGAGCGCCGCGTCGGTGGGACACGCCGTGGCTCGGCTGGCTTCGTGTATGTGCTGTCGCCTTGGGGGCAGCGTCTGGCTGTGAGTCGGGGCTGGCTGCCCGAGCGGCGACGGCGGCGGTCGCTTGTCCACGGCACGCTGTTTGTCCGGCACGCCTTGGCTATCGCCGAGCTGCACGTCCGCCTGGTCGAGAGCGACCGCGCCAAGCGCTTCGAGCTGCTGGAGCTGACTGCCGAACCGAACTCATGGCGTAGTTACGTCGTGTTTGGCGGGCAGCGACTGAGACTCAAGCCAGACTGCTTCGTCCGGATTGCAAGCGGGTCGTGGGAGGACAGCTTCTTCGTTGAAGTCGACCGAGGGACTGAAGGCAGCACGGCGCTGGAGCGGAAGCTCCGGCAATACCTTGACTACTACCGCACCGGCACCGAACAGGCCGAACGCGGCGTGTTTCCCAAGGTGCTCTGGCTGGTGCCGAATGCTAGACGAGTCGAGGCGCTCGTCGACACGGCTGCGCGATTGCCGGCAGACAGCTGGCGTCTGTTTCAGGTCGTGCCGTTCGAAGCCGCGCTTGACGTGATCGCCGGTTCTGACGCTAAAACCACAACGTAAAGTCGTTCGGTATACCGAACATGAGTGGTAGAATGAGTAGTAGATAACACGAGGACGCAAACCATGAAAGACGACAATCGGCAGCAGCTCGGGCGTTACATCACCGAGCAACGAGGGCTCAAGCAGCTTTCCCTCAGCGGACTTGCTGAGGCCGCCGAAATGTCGAAGAGCACCCTCAGCGAAATCGAGAAGGGGCTGACGCTGCCGCAGCCAGACTCGCTGACCCGCATCGCGGCGGCGCTCGGCATCGACTGGGAGGATCTCTATGCGCTGGCCGGCTACGGCAGACCGAAGGCACTGCCGAGCTTCGGGCCATATCTCCGCTCTAAGTACGGCGATCAGTTGTCCGCGAAGGAGCTGAAGGACATCGAGCGCTACTTCAGGAAAGTCACTGACTCTCGGGCTACGGAGGACAAGTCATGAGCAGCGGAGTCCTCACCGAGCTGCGGAAGCTCCGCCCGAACCGACGGCTATCGCTTGATGAGTCCCTCCGGGTCGCTGAGCAGCAAGCCAACCGTTTGCTGCGTATCTGCGATCTGACTGATGTATCTGACGCACCGGTACCCGAGGATCTGATCTCAGGTCTGCCGCGCTTTCTGGTCAGACGCTATCCGCTAGGAGCCAGCGTCTCCGGACTGGCGCACTGGGATCGTGGTCGTTGGTGCATCGCGCTCAACAGTCGGGAGCCCATCGTCCGCCAGCGCTTCTCTCTCGCTCACGAGTTGGGACACGTCGTTGAGTCGCCGTTTGATCGGCACGCCGATCCGCGCCTTGTTGAGCGGATCGCCGATCACTTCGCGGCCAGCCTGCTGATGCCCCGGTCGTGGGTCAAGGAAGCATGGGGTCACGGCGTTCAAGACTCTGCGCAGCTGGCTGAGACGTTCTTCGTCTCGGAAGTCGCGATGACGCGGCGGCTGCATGATCTGCGTCTTGATGAGCCAGACGACCTTGGGCGTGCCTTCGGTCGTCACGGCCGCCGATACCTACGACGCAATCCAAGCTTTGCCGGGAGCATGTCGTGAGTCGTTCGTCAGCCAGCAGAGCCCGGCTTCGTCTCGCCGATGCACCGGCGCCAAAGACTCATGCAAAGCGGGCCTTTGCCTATCTGCGGGTGAGTTCCGAAGGACAGGTACGCACGGACTACAGCGAGGATGGCCTGTCGATCAACGCTCAGCGCGAGGGCGTGCGTGACAAAGCCCTTCAGCTCGACGCCGAGATAGTCCACGAGTTCAGCGATCCGGGCCGTAGTGCCTACGTCGACTTGCACAAGCGAACCGGGTTCCTCGCAATGCTCGACGAGCTGAAGCAGCGCAATCTGGACCCTGCGACACGCGTGGACTACGTGATCGTCTGGGCACTCAGCCGCTGGGCTCGCAACACCGTCGACCACTGGCAGACGCGCGAAGTTATCCGCAAGGCCGGTGCCCGCCTTATCTCGATCACCGAGCCCATGGCCGGAGAGGACACCGCTGCGGCGTTCCTCTACGAGAGCATGATCGCCAGCTACAACCAGTTCCAGTCGATGCAAACTGGCGAGAACGTCAAGCGTGGGCTACGAACCAAGGCCAGCGTGGGCGGAACCTACGGACCGGCCAAACTCGGCTATCTGAACAGCATCGATGCTCTGCCGGATGGCCGACGCATTGCCATCGTCAAGATCGATCCCGACCGCGGCCACTTCGTGACGCTCGCGTTCCAGCTGTATGCCAGCGGTGAATACTCATTGGCGCAGCTGGCGGCCGAGCTTGATCGACTGGGCTTGCGTGCGAGACCTCGAAACGGCGAACCCGGAAAGGCGCTCGGTACTTCGGTACTGCAACGCCTCCTCCGTCGTCGGGAATATCTCGGCGAGATCGTTTACAAAGCGGGCACGCCGGATGAGGAAATATTCGAGGGTCGACATGAGCCGCTGATCGATCGGGAGACGTTCGAGCGGGTGCAGGAAATGCTCGATGAGAAGCGGGTTGCCGGCGAGCGTCCCCAGAAGCGTCAGCACTATCTCAAGGGCAGTCTGTTCTGTGATGAGTGCGGCTCCCGACTTGGGTACGGCATCAGCACAGGAAAGAACGGCAAGCAGTATGAGTATTTCTTCTGCCTTGGGCGGATCAAGCGCAACGGATGTACGCAGCGCTTCAATATCCGGCCTGAGCTGATCGAGGAGGCTGTTGCCGACTACTACGCGACGCAGCCGATCGCCATGTCGCCTGAGCGAATCGCGAAAAGCAAGCAGGCAATCCGGGCGCTGGCTGACGTCAGCCACGAGGCGCTTCGGCAGGTTGAAGCGGCGAAGACCGCCCTGATCGAGAAGCTTCGCGCACAGCAGCGTCGACTGATCCGCATGCAAATGGAGGAAGGCGACGAGGTATCTCCGGAAGCCTTCCGGGAGGAGCGAGCCCGCATGGAATCCGAGATCAAGGCGGCTGAGCAATCTCTGGCCGAGACGCAAGAGCGGATGCAGATAGAAGTCGCCGATCTGGAGATGGCATTCGACCTGATCGACGACATCAGGACGGTCTACCTCGCCAGCAGCGACCAGACCAGACGTGGCTACAACCAAGCTTTCTTCAAGAAGCTGCGGGTCAGGGCGGAGAGCGATGAGGTCAACGTCCCACCCCGTGTATCTATAGCTGCGGCAGAGCTGACAGAGCCCTACGCCGTCCTGCTGAGCGAAGGGCTAGCTGAGAACATCGAGGCCGAAATTCTGGCGCTCACAGAAGCCAAAAGCCCCGAGGCGCTAAAGGAGCAGCTCGTCGGGGCTCTTGGTTCCGGCTGGGTTTCGAACTATGAAGTTATGGCGGAGAGGGCGGGATTCGAACCCGCGAAGGAGGTTTCCCCCCTTACTCGCTTAGCAGGCGAGTGCCTTCAGCCACTCGGCCACCTCTCCGGGGTGCTCGGGCGACCGAGCGTGGGCGGGAGTGTAGAGGTGCGTGCGTTCGCTCGCGGTCAGGCGATCGGCTCTGGAACCGACAGTCCAAAGCGCTCGGCCGCCTCGACGATCTCACCCCAGATCTTCGGGGGCAGCGGCACGCCGTCACGTGTCCGCTCGTCAAGGGTCGCGGCGCCGCGCGCGCCCGGTACCAGAACCGGAGAATCGCCGGCCGGGGGCAGACCGGTGACAGCGTCGATCGTGTCGTCGACGATCGCCTTGAACTCGTCAAGCGGCAGGAACGCGGAGACGTCGACCGCGATCAGCGCCGCGTTCTGACGGTGGCCCTTCTTGCCCGCATGGAATTCGGACACGATCGGGTTGCCGGCAAGGCCGCTGGCGAGCAGCTCGAATGCCAGCGACATGCCGGAGCCCTTGGCGCCGCCGACCGGAAGCGGGATCTTGGCCTCGGCCGGGTCGACGGTTGGCTCGCCGGTCGCGGTCACCGCTACACCCTCCGGCAGCAACTCACCGCGTGCCTTGTACTGAGCGATCTTGCCGAGCGCGATCGTCGCCGTTGCCATGTCGAGCACGAAGTCGGGGTGCTTGGCGGCCGGGACCGCAATCGCCAGCGGGCTGGTCGCCACGGCAGCGCCGCGCGCCCCCTCGTAGGCCATGTTCGGGACGCCGGCGACGATCCCGATGCCTGCCATCCCCTCGGCGGCGGCCATGCTCGTGTAGTAGCCGATCGCACCGGTGTGCACGGTGCCGCGCACGGACGCCCAGGCGACGCCGGTGGCGCGAGCGACCTCGATCGCCTCCCGCATCGCGTAGGTCAACGCCAGCGGCCCGGGGGCGCGGTCGGCCTCGACCAGGATCGTCGCGTCACGGACGCGCCGGGTGACGATCGATGGGTGCGCGTTGGCCTCACCCTTCTCGAACAGCTCCAGGTATCGCGGCAGCCGCGACACGCCGTGCGAGTCAACGCCGCGCAGGTTCGCCCATACGAAGGCGCCGGCAACTATCGCCGCATCATCGGCGCTCAGGCCGGCGGCGGTCAGGATCTCGGTTGCGAGTGAGCGCAGGTCATCGGCTGCGAGACGAACTCTCTGTGGTGGCACGGCTGGGCTCCTTAGAACAGAACGTTGACGATGGCGGTCGTGCCGCCGGCGATCGCTGCCTTGGCCTCTGCGATCACGGTCCGCAGCTGCGTGGGGTCTGAGACCTCCCAGCCCGGCATTCCGAACGGAGCGCCGAACTCAGACAGCGGCGGCTGGGTCGAGAGGTCGACCCCGTCGAAGTCGTTACCAGCGACGGCTGCGCCCTCCGGGTAGAAGCGGAGGTGGTTGAACTTCATGGACAGGTACTGGCGGTTGTTGAAGATCACGATCAGCAGCGGCAGCGCCTCGTCCTTGGAGGCCATCAGCGCCTGCACGATCGGGTTGTAGAGAAATGACCCGTCGCCGACGAGGAAGGCGACCGGCTGCTGCGGGCGCGCGAGCTTCATGCCGAGGGCCACACCGGTCCCCTGGCCGAGGCCGCCCTGCACGTAGAACCAACGATCGGGCTCGTTCCAGCGGAGGTGCTGCTGGATGAAGCGGCTGTGGGTGATCGTCTCGTCGACGAAGATCGTGTCCTCGTCAAGCTCCTCACGCAGGACCTTGGCGAGCAGCACCGGGGTGATCCTTTCGGCGTTCGCCTCCGCCTTCTCCTCGGCGGCTCTGAGGTCGGCGTGCTGCCTGTCGTGAACCTCGCTCCAGCGGAGTTGACGTTCCGCCACAAGGCTGGTGTCGAGCTTTCGGGCGCTGGCATCCACCAGTCCGCGGAGCGTCGAGGCGATCCCGCCCTCGAGATAGACGTCGGCGTGGAGCACCTGGTAGACGATGTGCGGTCGCTGCGGTACCTCGTCGATCACCACCACCTCGGCGTCGGGCGCGAGGTCGTTGCTCGGCGGGTACCAGGGCGAGCGGCAGGCCACCAACAGCACGAGGTCGGCCCCTGCCGCATGTGATACGTCGGCGCCGAGGTGCAGCGGGTGGTCCTTCGGGAAGTTCGCGCAGACTGCGGACTGGGGCTCGATCACCGGGATTCCGAGCAGATCTGCGAGCTCGACAAGTGCCCGGAACGCGTCGGGGTCACGGCCCGCGGTCTCGGTGATGATGACCGGATTCTGTGCTGCCGCGAGTTTGGCGGCGACCGCCTCAATCTCGGAGGATGGGCTCAGTCGCGCCCCGCTGGGCGCGACCTTCTTGCGAACCCTGGGCGCCGCCCATGGCGCCAGCAGCGCCTCCAGGGCAACGTTCAGATAGACCGGTCCCGCTGGACTCCGTTGCGCCAGTTCGGTCGCCCGCACGACCGACTCGTAGAGCGTGGTGACGTCGGCGACCTGCCCGGCCCACTTCGTGAACGGTGTCGCAACGACGTGGGGTCCGCCGACAAACGAGAGGTTGCGGTACCACTGCCCGCCCGGATCGGGTCCGGTGCCCTCTCCGTAGGTGATCGACTCCGAAGAGGCGACCAGCATCGGCGCGCCCGCAAGCAACGCACCATGAATGGCGTTGCCGCCCTGCAGCAGGCCGGGCACGGTGTGCAGCAGGACGGCCGCCAACCGCTTGCTGCCGAGCCAGTAGCCGGTTGCCATCGCGACCGCGAGCGTCTCATGGGTGAGGTCGTGGTAGCGCGGACCGGGCGTGCCGTCGCGGCGCTGCCGCGCAAACGCCTCCCAGGCCGGGGCCCATTCGGACCCCGGCGAGGAGAAGACGTGTTCCAGATCAAGCGTGCGAAACGCTTCGAGCAGCGCCTCGCCGCCGTCGAGTGCCTCGGGCATCGAGCGGATCAGACCTCGACGGACGCCGGAACCGGCCAGTCGAGGACGCGGCATAGGCTCTTGCCCATGACCTCCTCGAGCTGAGCGTCGGTCAGGCCCATGTGGACCGTGAACTGCTCAATCGTGTCCTTCCACGTCAAGCCGTGGCCGAGCAGGCGGGTGATGTCGGTTCCCCAATGACAGCGCTCCGGACCCATCCGCTCGATCATCTCCTTCACGTAGGGGAAGATGTTCTCGTTCGGGAACGGGTGAGTCGAGTAGCCGGGCAGGGCCGAGACCTTCACCGAGATGTTCGGGTGAACGTGCAGGTCGGCGGTCTCCTGCACCCAGTACCCGATCGCGTCATCGACGCAGCGGGCCATGATGCCCATGTGGTCGATGATGATGTTGAGGCCCGGGTGCTGCTCGGCGATCTTGCCCAGCTCCGCCTTCCAGATCGGCGCGTGGACCATGATCTTGATGCCGAGCTCCTCTGCATACGGCCAGATCCAGTCGCAGGTTCCGTCGATCATCCAGTTGCGATCGATCGGACGGTGGAAGGTCAGACGAATGCCCTTGATCGCGTCGATCGACGCGAACTCCCGCATCAGTGCCTTGCCCTCCTCAGGCTTGTTCTGCGGAACGCGGGCCATGATCCCGAAACGGTCAGGATGTGCTTCGGCCGCCTCGAGCGAGTAGTCGATGCGGTCGCCCTCCCAGGAGGGCGGCACGATGATGACGCGGTCGACGCCGGCCTCGTCCATCAGCCCCAGGCACTCCTCATAGAGGAAAGCCTCTTCGCGGTGGCCGTTGAGCCGAATCCGCTCACGTGCGCCGGGAACCCAGGGGCGGTCGGGCGTCTCCTCTTTCCAGATGTGGACCTGCGAATCAACGATGAACACTTGTCGACGCTACCTCTCTCCAACTCGTACAGACGTGGGACGAAAAACTGAATTAGGACTCTGAACTATCGTGGCATGGGACGCGCGCTTTGGGCGTGCCTTCGATGCAAACATTGCGTGCAGCTCCGTTTTGTCCCCTGATGTGAGAATCGACACCATGTCTTCAACTCTGGGAAATCTTCTTGACGGTGACTGGGCAACGGTCGGCGGTGACGGCGAGTTGGCCGTCACCGATCCGAGCGATGTCGAGTCGACCGTCGCTGTTGTTCCGGCGATGAGCGCCGACGACATCACCGCCGTCTACGACGCGGCCGAGCGTGGAGCGACGGTCTGGCGCCATACGCGGCCGTTGCAGCGCGCAGCAGTCATGAGCGCTGCCGCAGGCCTGCTGCGCGAGCGCCGCGACGCGCTCGCACGGGAACTCGTGTCGGAGATGGGCAAGACGCTCGCCGAGGCGACCGTCGAGGTCACAAAGGCCGCCGACTTCTTCGACTACTACGCGTCGCTGGCGCGGCTGCCGCTCGGCGTCGAGCTCGCCGACGGACGTCCGAACGTGACTGTGGCGGTGCGCAACGAGCCCGTCGGCATCGTGCTGCTGATCACGCCCTGGAACGACCCGCTTCTGACGCCGGCGCGCAAGCTGGCGCCGGCGCTGTTCGCGGGCAACGCGGTGATCCTGAAGCCCGCCAGCGAGACCCCGGTCGTGTCGCTGCGGCTCGCGGAGGTTCTCAACGATGCCGGTCTGCCGGCCGGGGTGCTCGGCACCGTCACCGGTCGCGCCTCGCGAATCTCCGGTGCGCTCCTGGGGGACCCGCGGCTGGCCGCTGTCAGCTTCACCGGCAGCACCTCCGTGGGACTTCAGCTGCACCGTGATCTGGCTGGGCGCAACGTGCGCCTGCAGACGGAGATGGGTGGCAAGAACGCGAGCGTGGTGCTCGCCGACGCCGATATCGACCTCGCTGCGGAGACGATTGTCGCCGCCTCGTTCGGTCAGGCCGGCCAGCGCTGCACGGCCACGAGTCGCGTGATCGTCGATCGCTCGATCGTCGAGGAGCTGCTCCCGAAGCTGGTCGAGGGAGCCAAGCGGCCGCAGCTCGGCCCAGGCCTGCAGCCGGGGACCGACATCGGTCCCGTCGTCAGTCGTAGGCACCAGTCCGAGGTGATCGAGCACCTCGAACGCGCTCGCAGCGAGGGCGCCGAGATCCTTGCCGGCGGTGGCGCTCCGGAGGCTTCCGAGCTGGCGAACGGCTGCTATGTCGAGCCGACCGTGATCGCCGGCGTGACACAGGAGATGTCGATCTGGCGCGACGAAGTGTTCGGCCCGGCGATCGCGGTGATCGCAGTCGACGGGTTGGATGAGGCGGTCGCTGCGGTCAACGACTCGCAGTACGGGCTGTCGGCGGCGATCTTCACCAGAGACATCGGTGCGGCAGCCCATTTCGAGGAGTACGTCAACACCGGTCAGGTCTCGGTAAACCTGCCGACCTCCGGCTGGGACGTCCACCATCCGTTCGGCGGGTTCCTCGACTCGGGATCCGCATTCAAGGAGCAGGGGCTCGAGTCGTTGCGTTTCTATACGCGGGTCAAGACCGTCGCGGTCAGGTCGGCGTAGATGGCCGACAGAGTCGGAGTCATAGGCGCGGGGATCGTCGGCCTCGCCGTCGCTCGGCGCCTGGCCGAGGTTGAGTCCGGGATCGAGCTCACCGTGCTCGACAAGGAGGAGCGGGTCGGCGTCCATCAGACCGGTCACAACAGCGGCGTCGCGCATGCCGGCGTCTATTACACGCCGGGTTCGCTGAAGGCGCAGCTCTGCCGGCGCGGGATCGAGCTGCTGAAGCCCTATTGCGAGCAGCACGGGATCGCCTACGACGAATGCGGCAAGCTGATCGTCGCCCGCGACCCTGACGAACTGGGGCGCCTGGATGAGATCGAGCGGCGCGCCACGGCCAACGGTGTTCCCGGCCTGCGGCGCCTGAACCCGTCCCAGATGGTCGAGATCGAGCCGTATGTGCGCGGCGTATCGGCGCTGCACTCGCCACAGACCGCGATCGTCGACTTCCCCGCTGTCGCTCGCGCCTACGCCGACGATGTGCGTAACGCCGGCGGCACCGTTCGGCTTGGTTTCGAGGTGACGGCGATCGAGCGCAGCGGCCGCGAGGTGCGGGTCCGCAGCGCCGCCGGTGAAGAGCTGGTGTTCGATCGGCTGGTGGTATGCGGCGGGCTCTATTCGGATCGGCTGGCGCAGATGGCGGGCGAGGATCGCGAGCCGTGGATCGTGCCGTTTCGCGGCGAGTACTACAAGCTGATCCCCTCGCGCGAGGACATGGTCATGGGCTTGATCTACCCGGTGCCCGACCCTGCGTACCCGTTCCTCGGCGTGCACTTCACCCGCCGGGTCGATGGCGGTGTCGACATCGGCCCCAACGCCGTGTTGGCCTTCAAGCGCGAGGGCTACAGGCGCAGAGACTTCTCGGCGGCTGATCTGGCCGACGTCTTCAAATCCCAGGGCTTCCGCCGCCTGGCGCGCAAGCACTGGCGGATGGGGGCGGCGGAGATGTGGGGGTCGTTCTCAAAGCGGGCGTTCATCGATCGGGCGCGCGATTTCATCCCGGCGCTCACGCCGGCTGACGTCGAACCCGCGCATGCCGGCGTGCGTGCTCAGGCGCTCGATCCCGACGGCTCACTCGTGGACGATTTCCGGATCACCCGCGTCGACGGGCTTGTGCTGGTTCGCAACGCGCCCTCTCCGGCGGCGACCTCGTCGCTGGCGATCGGCGAGTACGTCGTCGACCAGCTCCGCTGAACGGCCCGGCTGCGACTACGGGATCTCGACGAAGACATCGTCGCCCTCGACCCTGACCACGTAGCTCGGCACGGGCACCTCGGCCGGCTCGTGGGTTGCGGCACCGGTGCGCAGATCGAAGCGGCCCTCATGCATCGGGCATTCGATCTCACAGGTGTCAGGGTGCAGGACGCCGTCGTCGAGCCAAACCTCGTCGTGGGTGCAGATGTTCCCGATCGCGTAGATGCAATCGTGGAGGGCGAGCACCAGAACCTCATGCTCGCCCTGCTCGATCACCTTGCGTTCGCCGCCGATCAGCTCGTCGCGGCTGGCCACCCTCACGAGGTCCACGGCGCGTCTCAGCTCTCGGCGTCGCCCATCAGATCGGCAGCCGAGAGGTGCTCGACCGTCTCACCGCTGTCGGCGAACGTGCGGGTGACGACCTTCCCGCTGTAGATCCAGAGGATCACCATCGGCTCGCTGTCGCTGGTGTTGGCGTAACGGTGGATCTTGTCGGCCTCGATGTAGGCGCCGTCGTACTGGCCCAGCGGCGTGATCACGCCCTCGACCTCAACCTCGCCCTGGCCGGAGAGGATCACGACCTGCTCGTCGCAGTTGTGGCTGTGGAACGGGGCGCCCTCGCCGACGGGGTAGGCGCTCATGCCCGTGACGAACTCGTTGATGTCGGCGGTGGTGGGACCGGTCGCTAGCGGGACGGTCCAGATGCCGCTTCCGCGGCTGATCCGTGGGATCTCGTTGAACTTGAGAAGTGCTGGCATTGCGGCGAGTATCGCAAGGAGCGCAGCGAGCCTCCGGGTGCCGTGCGCAAGCTTAAGTTGCACGCCGGGCACGTCCCGCACGGCTACCGTCCTGGCGACCGAGAAGAAGCGAGGGAGGACCTTGAGACTGCCGAAACTCACGCCGGAGACGATGACTCCGCGCCAGAAGGAACTGTCGGACCGCATCAGTGGCAAGCGCGGTGGAACCCGCGGGCCGTTTCTCTGCTGGCTGCACAGCCCCGAGCTGTGTGACCGCGTCGAGGCGCTGGGCGCGTTCGCCCGCTTCGAGTCCAGCCTCGATCTGAGTCTGCGCGAGCTGATCCTGCTGATCGCCGCCCGCA
Organism: uncultured Conexibacteraceae bacterium; assembly: GCA_963785385.1. Lineage (GTDB taxonomy): Bacteria > Actinomycetota > Thermoleophilia > Solirubrobacterales > Solirubrobacteraceae > Palsa-465. The sequence continues at coordinate 328,711 of CAWAVA010000020.1, forward strand.
ACTTCGACGCCCAGTATTCGTGGAACGCGCACATCGACCGCTGTGTCGAGGCGGGCGTCAGCCGCGAGGCGCTTGAGCAGTTGGCGCGCAGGGAGCGCCCGGACTTCGGCGAGCATCGCGACCAGGACGTGATCTACCGCTTCTGCACCGAGCTGCTTACCGACCATTTCGTCAGCGACGAGACGTTTGCCGAGGCGCACGAGCTGTTTGATTCGCAGGGTTGCGTCGACATCATCGGGACGCTCGGCAACTACTCGATGCTGGCCTTCTGCCTGAACGCGTTCCAGGTCGACCTGCAGCCCGACCGCGAGCCTCCATACCCCGACATCCGCGGCTACGCGCACGTCACACCGGTCGCTGGCGCCTGAGCGCCGGCGGCGCCGCGCGGAAGTTCTTCGGCGCAGGGTCCGTCCGACGGACTACCGTTACAGCTGTGGGCCCGCCAGCGGGCGGAGCCCACAGCAAGGTTGACGCATGGATCGCATAACAGTGATGAAGAGCTTTGTCGCCGCGGCTCGAGCGGAGAGCTTCAGTGCGGCCGCGCGCTCACTGGGTGTCTCCGGTTCGCTGATCTCGCGCCACATCTCTGAGCTCGAGCGCCAGCTCGGCGTGCGGCTCGTGAACCGCACAGCTCGCGCCGTCAGTCTGACCGAGCAGGGCCAGCGGTACTTCGAATTCTCCCAGCGGCTGCTCGATGAGCTCGACCGTGAGGATTCGTCGATTCGTGGCGAACACGACCGTGCCGAGGGCGCGCTGTCGGTGATCTCGCCGAAGTGGATCGGCAGCCTCGATCTGTCCGATGCGATCGCTGCGTTCGCGCGCGACCATCCGCAGATCCGCGTGCGCTTCGATGTCGGTGGCATGGCTGATCGCACCTATGGATTCATCGACCAGGGCTATGACCTCGCCTTCCACACCAAGCAGCTGCGCGACTCCTCGGTGAAGGTGCGACGCGTGGCGACGCTGCCGTTCGTGCTGTGCGCGGCACCCGTCTATCTGCGGCGCCGAACAATGCCGGCCGAGCCGCTGGAGCTGGCGGAGCACGACTGCCTGGTGCACACCGAGGATCCCGTCTGGCACTTCGAGCACGGTGGCCGCACCCAGTACTACAAGGTTCCGCCCGGCGGTTTCAGTTCGAACACCTACCTGGTGCTCAACAAGGCGGTGCTCGAGGGGCTCGGGATCGCGCTGCTTCCACTGCGGCCGATCTTCGATGACATCCGCCGCGGCCGACTGCAGGTGGTGCTCCCCGATTACGAGGTCCAATCGCGACCGCTGTACGTCGTCTATCCCCCGGGGCTCCAGTCGGTGAAGAAGTTCAGGGTCTTCCTCGATTACATCGCCGAATGGTTCAAGCGTTTTCCGATTGATGGCCCGGTCACGATGGAGAGCGCGAACGGCGCTTCCAACGGCGCCGCCGCAACGGCCGCCGTGGCCGATGCAAAAGCCGCAACGTAACGTTGCATCGGGGGCCCCGGAGCGGGCTCTGCTGTCCGCTAGCCTCCCTCGTCAGGAGGCTTTGACATGGGAATCTGCCGTGTAGAGGAGCTGCATTACGGCGTCGAGGACGTCGAGGAGTGCGCTCGGTTTTTCAATGACTATGGACTGATCCAGGCCGAGCCCGTCCACGACGGGGTGATGTTCGTCACCCCGGTCGGGCAGCGACTGCACATGCGTCCGATCGACGATCCCGGCCTGACGCCGGCGGCGGAGGAGGGTTCGACGCTTCGCGAGGTCATATGGGGCGTTGAAGGCGACGACGAGATCGCCGAGCTGGGCGAGGCACTTGCGGTCGACCGCGACGTGACCGTCGACGATGACGGTGCCCTGCACACCCGGGACAACTCCGGGTTCGGCGTCGGCCTGCGGCCGGCACGCCCGGACGATGCGGAGCTCGCGTTCCGTGGTGTCAACTCGACCGGGCACGAGGGGCGTTGGAACGAGCCGCTCGATCGGCTCGGGCGCGCCCACCCCTATCGCATCTGTCACGTCGCCTACTTCATCCTCGGCGAGGGCTGGCGCGAGGCTGTCGCGTTCTACACAGAGCGCCTGCGGTTCCGGGTGACCGACCAGGCGTTGGACATGGGCACATTCATGCAGGCCGAGGGCGACGACGACCAGCACACGCTGCTGCTCGGACACCGACCCAACCGGATCGCCTTCAACCACATCGCCTGCGAGGTCTCCAACTTCGACGAGGTGGTCGAGGGCGGCAACCACATGGTCGGCAGCGGCTGGCAGGAGTCGCGCCGGTTCGGCCGGCACACGATCGGCTCAAATGTTTTCCGCTTCTTCCAGGCGCCGTGCGGCGGCCGTGTCGAACTCGCGGCTGACATGGACCGAGTCGACGACAGCTACGGACCCAATATCTATGAGCAGCGTCCCTCACACCACCTGTGGATGCTGACCACCAACGGCCAGAAGGAGGAGCTGTGAGCACGCAGGCACCGCTTCAATCGCTCGACCCGGCCGACGCCGACTACCCGCAGGTCCAGCTCTTCATCGACGGTGAGTGGACCGACGGCTCGACCGGCCGCTCCGAGGAGATCTACAACCCCGCGACCGGCGGTGTGCTCGGCACCGTGCCGCACGCCGGTTTTGCCGATCTGGACCGCGCGCTCGCCGCCGCTTCGCGCGCGTTTCAGGAGTGGAGCGCAAGGACGGTCGACGAGCGCGGTCAGATCCTGCACCGCGCCGCAGCCCTGATCCGCGAGCGGGCCGATCAGATCGCCCGCACGATGACGCTCGAGCAGGGCAAGCCGTTCGCGATGGCGCGCGGTGAGATCTTCGGCTCGACCAAGCTGCTCGACATCTACGCCGAGGAGGCCAAGCGCCACTACGGACGCATCATCCCGTTCGATCACGAGACGGAGCTGACCGTGATCCACCAGCCGGCGGGCCCGGTGGCGGCGTTCGTGCCGTGGAACTTCCCGGCGGGCTCGCCGATGCGCAAGATCTCAGCCTCGCTGGCGGCCGGCTGCTCGATCATCATCAAGCCGTCCGAGGAGACACCGGGCGCGATCTGTGAGGTCGCCCGCTGCTACGAGGAGGCCGGCCTGCCGGCCGGTGTTCTGAACATCGTCTTCGGGGTGCCCGCCGAGATCTCCGAGTATCTGATCGCCTCGCCGATCACGCGCCTGGTCGCGTTCACCGGTTCTATCCCGGTCGGCAAGCACCTGGCGTCGCTGGCCGGCAGGCAGATGAAGCCGGCGATGATGGAGCTCGGTGGCCACGCTCCGGTCGTCGTCTGTGAGGACGCCGACCCGGTCCAGGCCGCGGTGCGAACCGCGGCGGCCAAGTTCGCCAATTCCGGACAGGTCTGCACCTCGCCCAGCAGGCTGATCGTCCACGAGTCCCTGTATGGCCGCTTTGTCGAGAAGCTGGTTGAGAGAGCGGGTGCCCTGAAGGTCGGAAACGGTCTGGATGACGGGGTGCAGATGGGACCGCTGGCGAACCCGCGGCGGCTGCAGGCCGCCATCGAGTTCGTGGCCGACGCGCGCGAGCGCGGCGCCGTGGTAGCTACCGGCGGCTCGCCGATCGAGGGCCCGGGATGGTTCTTCGAGCCGACGGTCCTGACCGACGTGCCGCTCGACGCGCGCGTGATGCTGGAGGAGCCGTTCTGCCCGATCGCTCCGGTGGTCTCGTTCAGTGACCTTGACGAGGCGCTCGAGCTGGCCAACAGCCTGCCCTACGGTCTCGCCGCCTACGGTTTCACCAACTCGTCGGCGACCGCCAACCGCCTGAAGTACGGACTCGAGGCGGGGATCCTCTCGATCAACCACTGCGGCGGCTCCGTGCCCGAGGCGCCGTCCGGCGGGGTCAAGGAGAGCGGCTACGGCAAGGAGGGCGGCGCCGAGGGCCTGCACGACTACATGATCACCAAGCGCGTCTCGCACAGGCTCACATGATCGGCTGCCGTCTCAAATGAACTGGGTTCGCTTCCAGGACAACGGATCCGCCAAGTACGGGATCGTCGATGGCGATCGCGTACGAGTCGTCAACGGGCAGCCGTGGGGTGAGCACACGGTCACGGGCAGGCACCGGGCGCTCTCGGGTCTGCGTCTGCTACCGCCGGTGATCCCGAGCACGTTCTTCTGCGTCGGCCTCAACTACCGGGGCCACATCGAGCACGCGAAGGCCCTTGGTAACCCGGTGGCGAAGCTGCCGGACCGCCCGGAGATCGGGTATCGCGCCAACAACGCGCTGATCGCCCACGGCGACTCGATCGTGGTGCCGACGGACCTTGACGATTCGCTGGAGGCCGAGCCGGAGATCGTGGCGGTGATCGGCCGTCAGCTGCGCAACGCCTCCCGCGACGAGGCTCGCGAGGCGATCTTTGGCTGGACGATTGGCAACGACGTCAGCGCCCGCACCTGGCAGCGCAACGATCGCACCTTCTGGCGCGCCAAGAACTGCGACACGTTCAAGCCGATGGGACCCTGGATCGCGACCGACGCCGACCCTGCCGACGCGACCACGACCATGCGGGTAAACGGCAACAGTGTCGTGACCTTCAGCACGGGCGACATGGTTTTTGACACGGTCGACTACATCGTCGAGATCACCAGATACATAACGATCCAGCCGGGCGACGTGCTCTGGATGGGCGCAGACGGGACCCTGCCGATCGGTCCCGGTGACACTGTCGAGATCAGTATCAGCGGCATCGGCGCCCTGCGCAACAGCGTTGTCCTCGCGGAGTCGCGAAAGACATCGGACAAGAAAGAGGAATCAAGTGAGCGAGTCTGAGCCGTACTCGATCCACCATGTGAACTTCCCGACCACCGACCCCGAGCGGACCAAGGAGTGGTACACGAAGGTCTTCGGGATGAAGCATCAGGACGTCAGCCGCTTCAGCGACACCAAGGTCCTGCTGATGACGCGCGGCAAGTTCGACCTGCACTTCACGCCGGTCGAGGCGATGGACCGCATGGCCCCATACCACTACGCGATCGAGGTCGAGGACTGGGACGGTTTCCTCGAGCACCTCGACAGCCTCAGTATCCGTTACACCCGGCCCGTCGAGCGCCCGCAGAACAACTCCAAGTTCTGCTACATCCGCGATCCCGACGGGACCATGATCGAACTCGTCTATCACGGCGAGCGGGACTGGTAGGAGATACATGCCATTTGCTGATTCAGACGGGGCCAAGGTCTATTACGAGGTTCACGGTGAGGGGCCGGCCGTGCTGTTCGTGCACGGCTCCGGCGGCCACCATGCCGCCTGGTGGCAGCAGGTCCCGTACTTCACCAAGCAGGGTTACTCGGTGGTCACCGTCGACCTGCGCGGCTTCGGCCGTTCGACCTCGGAGCTCGACGAGTACGACAGCCTCGAGTTCCCCGGCGACATCCTCGCCGTGCTCGATGACGCCGGCATCAACAGGGCGGTGATGGTCGGGCAGTCGATCGGCGCCTCGGCCGCGCTGAAGGTGGCGGTTGCCCACCCGGACCGTGTCGCCGGTGTGGTGCTCGCGCACTCGCTGGGCGGCCTCGACAACCCGGAGTTGGCCGAGCTGGTCAAGGCCGACCGCGCCGAGGCCGAGAAGCTGCCGGTGCTCGACCGTCTGATGAGCAAGTCCTTCCAGGAGTCGAGTCCGGAGAAGACCTTCCTGTTCCGTCAGATGGGCACCTTCAACCGCGCCAAAATGCAGGATCTGCGCAACCTCACGGTCGGTGGCCCGACGCTCGACACGCTGGCGGACCTCGGTGTGCCGATCTGCTTCCTGGCCGGCGAGAACGACGCCGTGATCAGGCCGGCAACGATCCGGCGCGCGCAGGAGCTCGTGCCCGGCTCGGTGCTCGAGCTGGTGCCGAACGGGCCGCACTCGATGTACTGGGAGCGCCCGGACCTGTTCAACGCCGCGGTCGAGCGCTTCCTCGAGAACGTTTACGCGTGACCTTCGGGTTCACGCCCCAGAAAGGACCAGATGTCACTCACAGCCGATGACGCGCGCGAGCTGATCGCGAAGGCGCAGGACAAGGCCGCGGAGTTCAAGAAGTCCGTCTCCGCGGCGGTAGTCGACGCCGGCGGCTTCATCGTGATGGTCGAACGCCAGGATGGCGCCCGGCCGATCACGCCGCTGATCGCGATCTCCAAGGCGTACACCGCGGCCGTGATGCAGCGCCCCGCCAGCATGCTGAAGGGCTGGGCCGAGCACGAGCCGGTGTTCTTCTCGGCCGTTTCCCAGCTCGGCCACTGGCCGATCATGGCGACCGACGGCGCGATCACGATCAAGCGTGACGGCGAGATCATCGGCGGTTTCGGGATCGCCGGTGGCCGCGCCGACGAGGACGAGCAGATCGCGAAGGCAGCACTCGAGGCAGCCGGATACGAGCTCGAGTTCGAGGCGTGGGGCCAGAAGAAGGTATAGGAGAGACGATGGCTAACTCAAGCAAGTTCCGTGGGGATCAGATCGGCAGTCTGCTGCGCCCGCAGCGTCTGCTGGAGGCGCGTCGCCGGCTTGAGGCCGGGATGATCGAAGCCGACGAGCTGCGCCTGGTCGAGAACGAGGAGATCGCCGAGGCGGTCAGGCGTCAGAAGGCGGCGCGCATCGACATTCTCACCGACGGCGAGTTCCGCCGCCGGGACTTCCGCTCCGGCTTCGCGGAGGCGGTCGAGGGTGTCGAGCGGCGCACGGTCGAGATGCCCTGGAAGACCGACGGCGGTGTCGTCACGCTGCCCAGCACCCAGTACCTGATCACCGGCCGGCTCAAGCAGGTCAAGCGCATGACCGAGGGCGACGTCGACTTCATGCGCACGCTCACCAGGGATCCGATCAAGGTCACGCTGATCGCTCCGGGGTTCCTCGTCGACCGCTTCTGGATCGAGGGCGTCACCAACGAGTTCTACGAGTCGCGTGAGGAGCTCGCCGCTGAGGTCGCCGCAATCACCAGGTCAGAGATCGAGGCGCTGTTCGCAGAAGGCGTGCAGTACGTGCAACTCGACAATCCCGGTTACTCCGCATTCCTCGGCGAGTACACGCGCGAGCGCAGTGACGGCCTCACGCGCGAGCAGGCCTTTCAGCAGATGCTCGCGACCGACGTCGCAGCGATCGAGGGGGTCGAACTGCCGCATCGCACCTACTCGATCGGCATGCACGTCTGCCGCGGCAACCAGGCGAGCATGTGGCTGGGCGAGGGCGACTATGAGGCGATCGCCGAGCAGCTCTTCAGCGAGCTCCCGGTTCAGCGACTGCTGCTCGAGTACGACAGCGATCGCGCCGGAGGATTTGAGCCGCTGCGCTTCGTGCCGGAGGGCAAGATGGTTGTGCTCGGGCTGGTCAGCAGCAAGTCGCCCGAGCTCGAGACGATCGACGAGCTGCAGGCCCGGATCGATGAGGCCACCGAGTACGTCGATTGGGATTACCTCGCGATCAGCCCGCAGTGCGGCTTTGCTTCCGTCGCTGAGGGCGGCAACGAGATGACCGCGGATCAGCAGTACGAGAAGCTGCAGCTGGTCTCCGACGTCGCGCTCGCAACGTGGGGGATCGAGCTCTGAGCTACGTGATCGCGGCCACGTATGTGGTCACCGACGGCGAGGCCGACGCGGTACGCGCGGCGCTGGAGGCGATGGTCCCGCTGACGCGAGCCGAGCCCGGGTGCCTCGAGTACCGCGCGCACGCCTCAGTCGATGACCCCAATGTCTTCTTCCTGTTCGAGGAGTACGCCGACGAGCAGGGCTACCAGGCGCACGCCGACAGCGAGCACTTCGCCCGTTTGATCAAGCGCGAGGCGTGGCCCCGGCTCGAGAGCCGCAGCGTCGTGAGGGCGCAGCCGCTCTGACGGTTCGCCGCCCTTCGGTGAGGGCTGTGGCCCGCCCCCGAAGCAGCGGCGAGGGGGCGGAGGGGGAAGCGGTGGACGTTTACGGACATTTTCGCCCTGTTTTCCCCCGAGCTTCGGGTCAGAGCGGGTGGCGGCCGAGGAAGAACTCGGCGTTCCCGGCCTGCTCGCACGGGAGGCCGGAGTCGATCAGGCCGCGGCGGAGGATCGACATCGTGCGGTCGGGGACCTTCATGGTCGGCTGACGCAGCGGTCCGCCGTTCATCCCGTTCAGCCAACCCTGGAACTTCCACTGCATGCGGTTGATGAAGCCGGTCGTCTGCGTGATCTGGCCGACCGCGGCGTTGGCCGCCCGGGCCGGCTGGATCTGCCAGTAGATCTCCATCGCCGCGTCCATGTCGCCGGCCGAGGCGAGCTCGAACATGCGCGGGACACTGTCGCCGTAGTACTCGGTGTTGCTCGTGCCGGTGTACTGGAAGTGCGCCAGCGCCATCAGCGGGATCACCTCCCGCTCGAGCGGCGTCGTCACGATCACGGCGTCGGAGAGCTGGCGGTAGACGTCGATGATGCCGCCGGTGTTGCGGGCGCCCTCGGCCTTGATCGCGACCACGTTGGGGATCTCGTCGACCATCCGTCGCAGCATCGGTGGCGAGATGTCGGCCGGGTGCAGGCGCCCGAAGTTCCAGAGCGGGACGACGAACAGCATCACGCCCAGCTCGCTCCCGGCGCAGAAGGCCGCCGTGTAGTCGAAGACGTGCTCCTCTGACTGCGGGTAGAAGTTGGCCGGGTAGGAGAGCAACACATAGTCGGTGTAGGGAGCGGTCAGACGTGTGGCCTCGATGTTCTCCTCAAGCGTGTTGAAGGAGGCGTGGTGCACGAGCTGCAGGCGGCCGGCGGCCTCGTCGTGTGCCCACTCCGCGAACTGGCGGTACTCCTCGAGCGTGACGTTGACCTCGGAGACGAGCAGCGAGCCTGTGAACCCGAGCTCGATGCAGCGGCGCACGTCGTGGCGAATCCCCGCCTCATTTAGCGTCCGCAGGTCTGAGGAGTAGGACGGGATGATCACGTTCGCGCATCCGCGTACGTGCTCTCGCGCCCATTCGCGGGCCTCTGCCTTGTGGTATTCAGCCACGCTGCTCCTTCGGGGTCAGGGTGATGTCGAGCGGAGTCGCGCTGCCCGAGCTTCTCGCCCGCTGCAGAACCAGCCCGGCGACTGCCACATCCTGGAGCGCGGAGCCGACGGATTTGAAGACGTTGACGGCGCTGTGGTCGATCGGCGCAAGGATCGAGCCCTGGATCAGCTGGGCGAGCGAGTGGGTCTTGTCAGCCAGCTCGATGCCGGCTCTCGTGGCGGCGATGCAGTCGCCGCTCTGCTCAAGCAGCTCCGCGGGCTCGTCGGCCACGATCAGCCGGGCCCGCTCGAGCACACGTTCATCGAGTTCGCGCTGTGAGGGCACGGTCGAGCCGACCGAGACGACGACCGTGCCGTTGTTCAGCGCCGCCGGGTCGAAGATCGGAACCTCGCCGTGCGAGCGCGCGGCGGCGATCACGGCACTCGCCTCGCTCACGGCCTGCTCGGCGCTGTCACAGGCCGTGATCGCTAGCGAGAGCTCGGCCTGCATCTCCCGCCTGAAGAGCTCGCGTCGCTGCGGTGTGGTGCTGAACACGCGGATGGTTCCCAGCGGCCGGATCGCCGCCACCGCGCGGAGGTGCGCTCGGGCCTCGGCGCCGCTGCCGAGAACGGCGAGGTCGAGGGGGCCCGAGGAGGCGAGGGAATCGAGCGCAAGGGCCGAGGTCGCACCCGTTCGCAGTTGCGTGATCGCGCGACCGTCCATCAACGCCAGCAGTCCACCGTCGGCCTGGCCGAAGATCGCGATCAGGAAGCCGGAATTTCCGTCGGCGGCCTGGGTGTGGAGTTTCGCGCCAAGGATGTCTCCGGTCGGCAGGACAGCCGCGAGTGCGCGGATCCCAGCCCCGCTCGTCCCGCGCACAACGATGCGTCCTGCGTTGCGCGGGTCTCCCGATCGCTGGGTCGCGTAGGTATGGCGCAGCGTGGTGATGACCCCGGCGAGATCGACCGAGCGGGTGACCGCCTCGGCGGACACGAACACTGGCGTCTGCGCCGCTGGCTCCGAGCCTTGCATGATCGCCTACTCTACCTGTACCGAAACGCGTTTCGCATGATGAAATAAGGAGGGACGGCGTGGGGGAGTCTGGAGAGTCCGGGCCGATCGTGAACGACGTGCTGATCGTGGGCGCCGGCATCGCGGGTTTGAGCACCGCGATCGCACTCGGACGGCGCGGCATCAGGACGACCGTGGTCGACCATGCCGGGGCCGCGGTCGGCGCCTCGATCCTCGTCACGCACCGAGCGGTCTACGCGCTGGAGGAACTCGGCGTGCTCGACGCGATCCTCGAGGTCGGTCGGCAGATTCGGCCCCCGGAGCCGTCGTGGTGGACCTACGTGTACAACGCGCAGGGGGAGCGACTGCCGGTGCCGGAGCCGGTGCTCGAGGACGGCTGGGCACTACCCTCGACCGTCTTCATCTACCGCCCGCTGCTCTCCGAGATACTGGCTCGGACCGCGGTTGAGTTCGGCGCCGAGGTCCTGATCGGCGAGACCTACCGCACGGTCGAACAGCACGCCAATTCTGTGGACGTCGAGCTGACCACCGGTGAACGGCGCCGGTTCGACCTGCTCGTGGCCGCCGACGGGATCAACTCCGGACTGCGCGCGCGCTTCTTTCCCGAGCTCGAAGGCCCCGTCTACACGGGTTCGATGAGCTTCCGGATGATGTTTCCAGATGCGCCCGAGGACTGGCTCAGCGGGCTGCATGTCGCCAAGGGCGGAACGTGTGCCTCGACGATGCTGCCTGGTCGTCACTTCTATCTCGCGGTGCCCAATCACATGGAACGTCGGCGTGTGGAGCAGGCTGAGGCACGCGAGATAGTCCGGACGGTCCTGCGTGACTACGAGCCGTCGAAGATGTTCGCGGAGGCCTCCGCGCTACTGGACGAGGACATCAACGTGATCGTCGCGCCCTACGAGTGGATCTTCGTCGAGCCGCCGTGGCACCGTGGCCGGGTGGTGCTGGTCGGCGACGCGGCGCACGCCACAGCGCCGACCATCGGCTCCGCCGGCGGCATGGCGGTGGAGGACGCGGTCGTGCTCGGGCAGGAGTTGGACGCGGGCCATGATCTCGAAATCGCGCTCGGCAATTACGCGGCGCGTCGTGAGGCCCGCACGCAGCTCGTCGTCGAGACCAGCGCCACGCTGATGCGAACCCATCAGGAGCGCCGTCCACCGCAGGAGGAGGCGGGGCTGCGGCTGTCGGCTCTCCAGAAGCTGGCGGAGCCGTATTGATCCGCTCGGTGGAGAGGGCATGTGGGCTGCTGACGGCGTTCACCGCAGCTGAGCCACGGCTCACCCTGTCTGAGTTGTCAGGCCGCGTCGGGCTGCCGAAGCCGACCACCCATCGACTCGCCTCGACCCTTGTCGAGGCCGGGTTCATGACCCAGCACCCGGACGGACGTTACGGCCTCGGCCTGAGGTTGATCGAGGTCGGGTCGGTAGCGCGCGCGGACCTCGATCTGATCGGGCTCTGCGGGCCGGCGATGGAGCACCTCGCGGAGCGGACCGGCGAGACGGTGCTGCTGGGCGTGGTGGACTGGAGCACGCTCGAGATCACGATCGTGCATCGAATCGACAGTGCACATGAGCTCTCGGTCGTCTCACGCGTCGGTCGCCGATCGGCGCTGGCGCCGGGTGCGATCGGCAAGGCGCTGCTGATGGGGGTCGAGGCCGAACAGCTGGAGTCGGTGATTGCGCGCGTGGATCTCTCCGCGCACACCGACCTGACGATCGCAGATCGATCCGTGCTGCTTGACGAGATCAGCCGCTGCCGTGAGCTTGGCTACGCGACCGACGTGGGTGAGTTCATCGCGGGCGTCTCCGCGGTTGCGACGCCGGTCTGGGTGGGCGGAGCCGGAGGGGTCGATGGGGTTCGGGCCGGTGGCGTCATTGGACCCGCGGCCGCGGTGGCGGTGATCGGGCCGTCGACCAGGATCGATCAGCGAATGGCGGCGGTGGGCGCGTCCGTCAGGGACGCGTTGGTATCACTGGCGCGCAGGAACTGAGGCGACTCAGCTCCTGCGCGACGGACATCCGATCAGTCGGGCTGCGACGGCGATTCGTGGTTCCAGTTCTCGTGGTACATGAGCTCGACGATGTTGTCGTCGGGGTCATAGATGTAGGTCGACTTCGAGTTGTTGTGAGGACGCACGAAGACCTCCGTGTGCTCGATCCCGAGTTCCTTGAGGTGCTCCATGAACCCATCCCAGTCCTCTAGCTCGAGGCAGAAGTGGTGGGGCTTCAGGTCCGGTGCGTCGTCATGGATCGTGAAGTGCAGGTCGAAGTTGCCACGGGTCAGCAGCAGCACCTCCTCGACGCCGGGAGCGCCGCCCTGCTTGAAGGGGCGCGGCACCTCACGCATGCCGAAGACCTTCGCGTACCACTCCTTCGATCGCTCAGGGTCGCGAATCGGGAAGTTGGTGTGATGGATGGAATGGGGTCTGTTGCTCACGCGCCTATCTCCTCTTGCTGAATGAACTCAGATTCTGGCGCGCGCCACGTCTCATTTTCCGCACTGTTTGCATGTGGAACGCGAGACGCCGTCTCTGATAAGGCGAAACTGCGCCAGGCTATGGCTCAGCGCGGAGCGGTGGGCTTCTTCGGCGCAGTGCCGAAGACGTGGTCCCAGAACGGTGCGCTGACGCCATATCCACGATCGTGATCCTGGAAGTGATGGCGCATGTGCAGCTCTCGCAACCACTTGCCCAGCCGGGTCGTCGCCCGATGGTGGTGCACGTGGTAGTGGAGCATGTCGTAGCCGAGGTAGCCGGCGAGGAACCCGGCGCTGAGCGGCAGAAATCCCGGTGAACCGAAGATCAGATAGAAGACGAACACGAACAGCGCAGCCAGGGGAACGCTGACTGACGGCGGCATCACCAGCCGCATCGGATCGTTCGGGTGGTCGTGGTGCACGCCATGGATGATCCAGTGCATGCGGGCGCCGATGCCGTGGTCAGGTTCGAAATGAAACACGATCCTGTGCAGCCAGTATTCGGTGAGCGTCCAGATCACGTATCCGCCGGCGACCCATGCGATCGCCCAGGCGCCGACACCGTTGACGAATCCGAGCACCAGCAGCGCGATGATCGTCGGCACGAAGATGAAGAGCGGCACCGTCCAGTGCACGCGTGACACCTTGTCGAGCCATCTGGTGTCGAACATCGTCGGCGATGCCCGCAGTACCTCCGAGCGGCTGAGTCCTGCAAGCTCTTCGGGATGTGGCGCGGGCACAGCAACCTAGGATACCTGAGCCATGGCGCGTAACCGCTCCGTACGAACTCCTGAAGCGCGGTGGTGGGAAGCCCGTAGGGCTCAGAATCGTAAGCCCGCAACCTACCGGTGCCCGATCTGCGGTCAGTTGCTGCCGGCGCTGAGTGAGCACATGCTGCTGTTCCCCGAGGGTGACCACAGCCGCCGACGCCATGCCCACACGGCCTGCGTGATGGGCGAGCGTGCGGCCGGTCGACTGCTGACGCGAGAGGAGTGGGAACGGGCACAACCGCGGGCTGAGCAGCAGTCCCCTCGCCCCTGGTGGCGGCGTTGGATCGGCTGACGATCTTGACGCTCGCTGGGCCGTGAGTTAGGCTACAAAAGCGCTTTTGCGAACAGCCCGCAGCGGGGATCGAGCCGACCCCTCTGCACGGAGAGGACAGTGGCAACACCAAATCTGGAGGACGGGATCAAGCAGGCCGGCTCGCCGATTCGGCTGCTCTGTAAGTCCGCACGCCCCGCCTTCACAGTCCCCGTTCTGCCCGCTGACCGGTCGCCGACGCGCCGGTCATCAGCAGGCAGGTCTGAAACAAGGAATCCGGAGGAGAGACACGTGAGCGAACCACCCAAGACATTGCAGGAGGGCATCGACGCAGCAGGGTCGCCGATCAAGCTGCTCTGGAAGCCAGGGCTACCCGGCTGGAAGCCTCCCGTCATCGCCGATGAGTACGCCGGCTGGCGCGATGAGCAGACGGCCTGGGACACCACCGTCACGATCTCCGACCTTTCGCATCACATGCGCGATGTCTTCATCAAGGGGCCCGACGCCAAGAAGCTGTTGGCGGACGTCAGCGCGAACAATTACGAGAAGTTCGACGTCGGCCAGGCAAAGCAGTTCGTCCCGGTGACCTCGGAGGGCTGGATGATCCAGGACGGAATCCTGGCCCGCGACGGCGAAGAGAGCTTCATCCTCACCGGGCCCGCGTCGTCACAATCCTGGGTGCTCTATCACGCAGATGCGGGGAGCTACAACGTCGAGTTTCGCGACGACCCGAGCACCGAGTACCGCTTCACCGGCGGCGACCCGGTCCTGTTTCGCTACCAGATACAGGGTCCGCTCGCGATGCGGGTGGTTGAGAAGGCGTTCGGTGGGCCGCTGGCTCCGACCAAGTTCTTCCATTCGACCCCGGTCTCCCTCGGTGGCCGCAGCTTCGGAGCACTTCGTCACGGCATGGCTGGTCAGCCGGGCTACGAGTTCATCGGCAACTACGAGGACGGTGCGTACGTGAAGGACGCGCTGATGCGGGCCGGTGAGGAATTCGGAATCGTCCATGTCGGCGCACTCGCGTACTCGACCAACAACCTCGAGAGCGGTTGGATTCCGGTTCCCACGCCCGGGATCTACACGGCCCCGGACCTGCTCGGGTACCGCAACTGGCTACCGTTCTTCAGCTTCGAGGCGCAGGGTGGCATGAACGGAAGCTTCTTCTCGGAGAACATCGAGGATTACTACGTCACGCCGTTCGAGCTAGGTTACGGCCGCTCGGTCTCGCTCGAGCACGATTTCATCGGCCGTGACGCACTGGCGCGTCACCGGGAGGATGTCCGCCGCAGCAAGGTGACGCTCGAGATCACGGGCTCTGATCGGGACGTATTCGGCGACGACTTCTTCCTTACACATGGCCGCTTCAGGGTTGAGGCGGACGACAAACTAGTCGGGATCACCTACCACACGGGGCCGATCCCGCACCTCGGGGCCGTGCTGTCGCTGGCGATCCTCGACAACGAACATGCCGAACCCGGGACCGAGGTCACGGTCGTTTGGGGAGAGCATCCCGGGCCAGGGACGAGTCCCGAAGCCGACCTCGGCTTCGCACGCGTCCGAGCGACCGTGAGGCCGGCCCCATACAACGAATTTGCTCGTACGGGTTACCGCACCACGGTCGTCTGATTAGGGGATCAGCGCTGGCAGGTTAACCATTGACGAACAGTCTTCGACACGGCGTGGGCCATGGTACGATCGCGCAAAAGCGCTTTTGTGAGGGAAAGGCGTACTGAAAATGAGGAGAGATTGCGTCGGCGAGAGGGAGCTGGCTTCCGGTGGAACCCGTCTGTCTAGGGGAGCCCGGTTCACATCAGTCCCGCGCGCCCACTCGATCGCCTCGCATTCAGTTCAAGCGGCCTCAGGTCGCAATGTAGTGTCCTGAAACGGGAGGTAAGAGGTGAGAGGGAACATGAAGATATATAGGTCTCGCCATGCGCTTGCTGCGCTGGCGGCCGGCGTCGCCGTGGCAGTGTCGTGCGGCGCATCAACTGCGGCAGCGAAGGGCTCGGCTTCGACCGGCAAGGCGGCCGCTTCTGGGTGCGGGGTTGTCCCCAAGGTCGCGCCCAACGACCCCAAGGGTCTGCTTAAGAAGTTGAAGCTGCCGGCGGCTCAGCTGGCGACGTACAACGGTTGGAGCGATCCGATCCTCGCGAGTGCATGGTCGCACTGGAAGCCGAAGCACAAGCCGCCGTACAAGGTCGCTGTGATCACCGACATCACGAACAGCACCAACTCGGCGATCAGCTCCGGAATTCTGAACGACCTGCATCACAGCAAGATTGTCGGCAAGGTGATCAGCTACACGCTGCCGTCGGCCACGGATGTGACCGGCCAGCTTCAGCAGTACGAGGCTGCGGTTCAGCAGCACCCGGACCTGATCATCTTCGAGCCGCTGTCACCGACGGCCGCGTTGGCGGACATCACTGCGGCCGGTAAGGAGGGCATCCCGACGGTTTCGGTGTTCAACGACGTCGCCACGCCATATGCAGTCTCAGTGGCGGCGAACCCGTACGTGGCTGGTGCCACCACCGCGTCGGCACTCGTCTCGGCGCTTGGCGGCAAGGGCAACATCCTGCAGGTTCTGGGGGCGCCGACCGCGCAGACGACGGTGCTTGAGCAGCAGGCGTGGGACAAGGTCTTCGCCGAGTGCCCAGGGATCAAGGTCGTTGGTCAGGATTACGGCTTCTTCTCAACGGCGTTGGCCAAGACGCTGACACTCCAGTGGTTGACCACCAACACGGGATCCGTCGATGGCGCGATTGAGTCAGGCGCCATGGCGCTCGGTGTGCTCCAGGCGTTCCAGCAGGCAGGTCGGCCGGTGCCGGTGATCGGTCAGATCGGTGGTCTCCAGGGCGTTGCGCAGTACTGGAAGGCTCACCAGTCCAGCTACAAGTGGGCAGCCACGCTCGGCGGTGCTGGACAGCTCGCGACCGAGGCCGTCACGCTTGCAACGCGGGTGCTGGCAGGTCAGGGGCCAAAGATCAACTTCGTGCCGTGGAATTTCGTGAACTTCACGGCGAAGCAGATCACACCCCTGATCCAGTCGAGTTGGTCCGCCGGCAGCGACAAGGCGATCAACCTGCCGATGGCCGATTCGTGGTCGAAGGCGGACTTCGACCGCATCTTCAACCATCCGACTCGCACCCATGGAACGAGCTTCTAGCGCGGACATGGTTGCGAACTCCGGCGCGGGCGCGCAAGCGCCCGCGCCGGACGGGCGCGCCACAGACACAGATATTGCGACACTGCACCGGCAGGCTTACGGTGCTGTGACGCGTCACAGTGACGGCGGGTTCGGGCTGGAGCGGCCACCGCTCTTCAGCTCCGCGATCGTGCCCCAGGAGGCGAACGCGGGCAAGGGTGGTCTCCACGAGTGGGGACCGATGTTTCTGCCAACGGAGTACAGCAACTGGGCCGATGAGTCGCGGGCGCACGTCGAGACCTGTTACCTCGGAGATTGGTCGGCCCTGAGCAAGAGGCTGGTGCGTGGGGATCAGGCGCTCGAATTCATGAGCTGGCTTGGCATGGCCGATCTGTCGAACTTCCAGCTTGATCGCACCAAGCACCACGTTCAACTCGATGAGAATGGCTTCGTCTCCTCGGAGGGCGTCATCTGCCGGAAGGCGGAAAGCGAGTTCCTGTACACAGCTGGCAGCACAGAATGGCTCGAATGGCAGCTCAGCCAGGGCTCCTGGAAGGCCGAGGCGGTGGACATCACCGCCGATGAATTCATCTTCGGCGTGCAGGGACCGACCTCACTGTTCGTGCTGGAGGCTGCGACGGGTGAGCGCTTTCGGGACATCGGCTTCGGCGGCACGCGTATGTCACGGATCGGCGAGGCGCCGGTCCGGGTTCTGCGGGTCGGAATCTCAGGTGAGCTCGGGTACGAGATTCACGGGCCGGTGGAGCACGGCGCGGCCGTATGGGTGGCGCTGCGGGACGCAGGCCAGGACTTCGGGCTTCTGCAGCTCGGTGGCGCGGCCCAACCGGTTCAGCACATTGAGGCCGGGATCGCCACAAACGGCCTCGACTATCTGCCGGGCGCCGCTGTCACGCCGGGGGCGCCGAGGCTGTTCAGGCGCCGTGGCATGGGCGGGAGCTTCGTTCCGACCTCCTTTGCAGACTACTTCCGGCTCCCTGGCGAGCTTGCCTGGGGACCCAGCGACGGGTCCATCCCCGAACACGATTTCCTCGGGCGTGAGGCGCTGCTTGCGAAGGCCGAGAGCCCTGGCAGGAAGCTGGTCGGACTCACCTGGAACGCCGAGGACGTGATCGACGTCCTCGCGCAGACGCTCAGACCCGATGGTGAGATGGTCGACCAGATGGACTTTCCTAGGCGGAGAGGACCAGCGTTCGACCAGGTGCTTGTCGGTTCAGAGCCGGTCGGCGTCTCGAGCGGGCGGACGCTGAGCGTCAACGTCAGGGCGACGATCTCGATCTGTGTGATCGATCCGTCGGAGGCGGGCGAGGGCACTGAGGTCACCGTTCTCTGGGGACGACCCGGAACGCCGCAGCGCCGGATACGGGCGGTCGTGACGTCGCTTCCCTTCAAGCCAGACCGTCGCCGTGTAGATGTGACAACGCTCGCACCCGCTGCGAGCCGGGGCGATGGTGTTGGCTAGCGGCTCTGAGCCCAGATTGACGGCAGCAGGGCCCATCGCAGCAGGCGGGAATCACCCCACGGAGGTCCGTGGGGTGATTCCCGTCGTAACCGCATCGAACCTCGCGAAGACGTTCGGAGCCACACACGCGCTCCGGTCGTGCTCGCTGGAGCTTCTGCCGGGAGAGGTGCACGCCATCATCGGCGAGAACGGCTCGGGGAAGAGCACGTTCGTCAAGATTCTTGCAGGGGTGCATCGCCCCGACAGCGGCGTGCTGACGCTCCCGGATGGCAGTGAGGGAGCCGCCGCCTCTCCGGCAAAGGCGTTGGCCGCCGGCATCGCGCTTGTCTTCCAGGAGGTGCTGGTGGTCGGGCCACGCTCGGTCCTTGACAACGTCTTTGCCGGGCACGAGCCGCTTCTGCGTCGCGGGCTCAGCGAAGGTGAGAAGCGCGCCCGCGCAGGAGCTCTGCTCGAGGAGTTGCTGGGCGTCTCGCCTCCGCTCGATACTCCGACCGAACAGCTCTCGCTCAGCGATCGGCAGGCCGTGGCGATCGCGCGCTCGTTGGCTCGCTCGCCGAAGGTGCTGATCCTGGACGAAGCGACCTCCGCCCTGGACATCGCAACACGCGACCGCCTGTTCGCAATCGTCCGCCGTCTGGCCGGCGAGGGGACCTCGATCGTGTTCATCTCGCACCGCATGGACGAGATCGACGAGATCGCCGATCGCATCACCGTGATGCGCTCTGGCGAGACCGTGGGATCCGTTCTCCGCGGTGGCGCCACGATGAACGAACTTGTCCGGATGATGACCGGCGACGAGCACCTGACCGGCGATGCCGCGCAAGCCCGTTCGCGCGAATCGCTGGGTGACGTGGTCCTGGCCGGCAGCGCAATCCGGCTGCGGCCCGACGCTGCGCCGTTCGACTTCAGCGTTCGTGCCGGCGAGCTGGTCGGCCTCGCCGGACTGGAGGGCATGGGACAGGATGCGCTGCTCCATGTGCTGCGGGGCGCGACTCCCGGGGCCGGCGAGGTGGTCATGGGCCCTGAGCGTCGGGCGGTAGACGGCCGCAGGAAGGCGCTGAAGCTCGGGATCTCCTATGTGCCTCGTGAGCGGCGTGCCGAGGCGCTGTTCGACACCCTGTCGATTCGCACCAACTTCGCAGTCCCCACCGTGGCTGACGATGCCACCGCCGGATTCGTGAACTCAAATGCAACCGACCGGCGGTTCAGCAGTTGGCGGGAGACGCTTGGGATCAAGCTGGGCAAGACCAAGGACGACATCACCACCCTCAGCGGTGGCAATCAGCAGAAGGTTGTGCTTGCCAGATGGCTGGCGGCGAGACCTCGCGTACTGCTCCTCAACGATCCGACCCGCGGCGTCGACATCGGGGCCAAGCGCGACATCTACCTGCTGTTGGAGTCGCTCGCATCCGAGGGGCTCGCGATCGTCATGCTCTCGACCGAGGTCGACGAACACATCGAACTGATGGACCGCGTGCTCGTGTTCCGAGAGCATGAGCTGTCCGCGGAGATACCGCGGGGAGAGCTGTCCCGCGAGAGACTGGTTCAGGAGTTCTTCGGGCTCAACAACAACCCGGCGGAGTCGCGATGAGTGGCCTCTGGACTCAGGCGCGCATGGTGCTGCGCAAACACAGCTTCCTCTTCGCTCTGCTGCTCGCGATCGCGCTGTTCATCGGGAACATCATCGCGCTACCTGCTTTCGTCTCCAAGTCCAACTGGGACGCCAACTTCGCGACGTTCGCACCGTTCGCGATCCTCGCGATCGCGAGCACCCCTGCGGTCATGACCGGATCGGGCGGGCTCGACCTCTCGATTGCGCCGTCCGCGAACCTGGTCAACGTCGTCCTCGTCACCGATCTGTTGTCACACGCGGTGCTCTCAAGCCCGTGGGTCGCGGTGCCGATCGTGCTCGCGATGTCAACCGGGATCGGCCTGCTCAACGGTCTTGCGATCACCGTTGCCCGTGTACCGCCGGTGGTGGCAACCGTGGGCATGTTGCTGCTCCTGACCGGCCTCGTGACACAGATCGCGCCGCTACCTGCGACCGCGACGGCGCACTGGGTCGTCGCCCTGCACGGCGACCTCTTCGGAGTCCCATGGGGACTCATACTGATCGCGATTCCGCTCGCGATCTGGGGCCTGCTACGTCGAACCCCGTTCGTATCGACGCTGTACCTCGTGGGTGGCCATGCGCCGTCCGCCTACAGCGCCGGAATCAACGTCACGGCAGTGCGGCTGATCGCCTACTCGCTGGGTGGGCTCTTCGCGGGGATCGGAGGCATCGCGGTCACGGCGACGATTTTGACGTCTGACACCACCATCGGGCTGACCTACGCGCTGATCGCGATGGCGGCGGTGGCGCTCGGAGGCACCCCGATCGGCGTTGGCGGACGCGGGGGCGTGCTCGGATCGGTCTGTGGTGCGGCGACGATCTTCCTGCTCCAGAACTTCCTGATCCTCATAAATGTCAGCAGCAACTGGATGCAGGTTGCCTACGGTGCCCTTCTGATCCTGGGCGCCATGGTCGGTGGCCTGGTGGCGAGCGCCCCCAAGGCTCGTTCCTCGAAGGTGGGGGTGGCCAGGGCATGAGCGCCATTCCGGTCAACGAGTCCCCGAGCCGGATTCCCCGAGCTGTGGCCAGCCTCAAGAACGCCCAACGCGACGCTCCCGTGGCGCAGCTGCTGCTGCTGCTCGTCCTGTTCCTGGCAGGCACGCTGACCATCAGCGGCTTCGCCGCGAGCTACAGCCTGCGCTCGATGCTGGTGCTCGCCTCACTTCTCGGAATCTCGGCACTGGGCCAAACCGTGTGCCTGCTGGTCGGAGGCCTGGATATCTCGATCCCGGGCTGGATCCTGGTCGGTGCGACCGTGACGGTCGAGCTGCTGGGGGGCGGAACCACCACCTGGCCGACATGGCTCGTGCTTCTGATGCTGTTCGGAGGGGCGATCCTGATCGGAGGGGCGGTCGGCCTGATCAGCTACTACTTCCACGTCCCGTCGCTGATCGTGACCCTGGGTGTGGGCGGGATCCTCGAGGGCGTGATCATCGCGTGGACGGGCGGCAACGTGACCGGCGTTCCACCCGAGGCGATCAGCTCGCTCACGTCGATCGGTTCCACGACCTTCGGGATCAGCCTGCCGCCGGTTGTCTTCATCTGGGCGCTCATCGCCGTGGGGGCCTACCTCGTGCTGCAGCGCAGCGTGATCGGGTCTTGGATATACGCAACGGGCAACAACCGTCGCGCCGCTGAGCTGGCGCTCGTTCCGACCCAGTGGGTCTGGGCGGGAGCGTTCGCGCTCAGTGCCCTGTCGGCCGTCGGGGCCGGAGTGCTGCTTTCCGGCTTCTCTGCCGGGGGCGATCCGAGCGTTGGCACGCCGTATCTGTGGAACGGCGTCACCGCGGTCCTGATCGGCGGTACCGCATTCGGGACCAGAGGCGACTACACCCGGACAGTGATCGGAACCCTGATCGTCATCGTGCTGAGCCAGGCGATGACAGGCTGGGGATTCCAGCCCGCCGCCGAGGACATCCTGTATGGCGCACTGATCATCCTCGTCGTCAGCATCTACCGCCGCGACCGCCGCCTGCAGGATCAGATCTGAGACCGCCGGTGGTTGTCGACTTTCACTTTCACGCCGTCGACCCTGCGCTTGTGAGAGAGACCGGTGACCGCAACGTGATGCACGGTTGGGGTGACTCATCCCAAGCGGCCCAGGGCCAACCCGGCAACCAACGCGGGCCGGGACTTGTGAACGGTGCGGCGGCGATAGCCGACATGGACGCGCGAGGGATCGACCGCGCGGTCCTGTCGGCCAGCATGATCGTCCAGCACTCCGGCTGGGCGCCACCACAGGCCCAGGCCGACTATGAGCGCCGAGCCAACGACCACATCGCAACGAGGGTGGCGGAATTCCCCGGTCGGTTCGTGGGGCTCGCAACACTCCCGATGAAGGACGCCGACCTTGCGCTGCGTGAGCTCGAGCGCGTTGTTGCCGCAGGGTTCCGAGGCATCAATCTGCCCGCTCGGGTCGAGGACGACTACCTTGGCGCCCCCCGGTTCCACCCGCTTTGGGAAGCCATCCAGGGTCATCGGCTCGTGACCTTCATCCATCCGGACGGTGCGCGGGACCCGTGGTTTCAGCAGTACGCGCTTTGGAACTCGATCGGGCAGCCGATCGAGGAGGTCAAAGTCCTCTCATCACTGATCCTCGAAGGCGTGCTCGAGCGGTACCCGAATCTCAAGATCGTTGTGAGTCACGGCGGCGGGTACCTGCCTCACTACGTCAGCCGTCTTGACCGGAACGTGTCGAACATGCCCGAGTCGGTTCGGAACCTCACGCGTCGACCGAGCGAGTATCTGCAGGACTTCTACTTCGATACGTGCGTATACGACGTCTCCGTGCTCGAGGCGCTCGTCCGTTGCCACGGTGCGGACCGGCTGGTTCTCGGCAGCGACTATCCGTTTGGCGATCCTGATCCGGTCGCATTCGTACGCGGCGCGGGGAATATCTCCGAGGCGGAGTTCTCTGGCATCGCCGGATCGACCGCAGAACGGCTTCTGGGACTCGCGGCGACCCGCTGAGCCCGCGGTCGCTCGGGGGACGGGCCCGCTGTCAGGCTGAGTCGCGCACGATTACCCGGCCGGGTGCCGCCTGCACGCCATCGGTACTGAGACCCAGTGCGCGTCGCGCCGCGAGCCGGCCGTGCCCCTCGGTGTCAGCCAAGATCGTCGTCAGGCGCGGCTCCCACAGAACGGCATACTCGCTCTCGTCAAAGCCGATGACCGCGAGGTCCCGCGGGGCTCTCAACCCGAGGTCGCGCATGGCGGTCAGCGCGCGCAGCGCCGTGTCGTCGTCGAAGCCGGCCAGTGCAGTGATCCCGGGGTGATCGGACATGAACCGCCGCAGCGCCGGTGCCGCTTGCTCACGGCTCCTGGGGATTCGAAGGGACAGCACCGGATCGAGATCGAGCATCGACGCCGCCTGCGAGGCGAACTTGAGTCGCACGTCTGCCAGGGGCACAGCGCCCTCCGGAAAAGCGAGGGCAACAGCCCGGTGTCCTCGCTCCGCCAGGTAACGGAACTGCAGCAGCACATGGGCCGCCATCCCGTTCTTCCATCCCTCGCCGGAGTCGTGCAGCGCGTCCCCGCTCAGATACTCCTCCGCGAACTGAATCACGGCGCGTGGCGCGATGATGTCGTCGACGTGCTTCCGGTCAGCGGGGGACGAGCGCCCATGTCTGACGAGCAGCACGAACCCCTGCTCCTGCAACTCTTGGTCAAGGCCTGTGATGAACCGGTGAGAGTAGTTGCCCTCAAAGGCGGAGTCGATCGTCAGTACGACCGTCCGTGACGTGCCCTCCATGAGTGCTCGCGCAATGCCGTGCGGCACGTAGCCGAGATCTTCGGCGGCCTTGCGCACACGGTCGCGGGTCGCTTCCGAGATCTTCTGCCGTGGGTCGTCGTTGAGGACGAAGCTGACGGTGGACTGTGCAACGCCGCTCGCCTCCGCGACGTCACGCAATGTCACCCGCGCCAATTCAACCGGCCTTCTCGCACGGGCCGAGTCTATCGGTGAAGCAATTTCAGCAACTGGTGAGGCCCTCTGCGAGGCCGATGACGGACTCCGCGATCGTCCGAGCGGTCAGGTCATGCGCATCGCAGATCCTGCCTAGGTGGAGCAGTGAGTCGGTCTCTCGCGCGACATTCCCGTCACCCAACCTCAGCACGAGCGGGACTCCAGATCGTACGTCGCTGGCGGCGAGGCCGATCGCCACGTTGGCAAGGTCGTCGGAGGTCACGGCCGCCACCACGGCACAGCTGCGCACGCCGGCGAGTTCCAGGATCTCTCGATCATCACCTCGTCCGATCGCCACCGGAACTCCTCCGCGTCGCGCCAATCTCACGCATGGCGCCTCGTCATCGCGTTCCAGTGCCAGCACCGGGAGGCCGCGGACCTGTAGCTCCTGCGCCAGCCGGAAGCCGATTTGGCCGAACCCGACGACGATCGCGTGTCCGCCGGAGACCACACGACGGCGCCCCCAGAGCGTCGTCAGCCGTGGACGGCTGAGCCGGCGGACCAGCGCCGCGGTGAATATCGCAACCAGCACGACTGCAAGCACCGTCAGCACCGTTGACGAGAGCTTGAACCAGTCCGGCGCTGTCTCAGCACGTGGCACGTCTGCCACGGTCGCGACCGACCTGGTGCTGAAGTACAGCGCGTCGACGAGGTTCTGAGGCAGGGCCAACATGGTTATGGCCGTCTGAACAACCAACGTGGCTGCGAGGCCCGAGCCGGCCATCACCATCAGTCGAAGCGCGTCGTCGACCACGCGCACGCCCCGGCTGCCGCGCAGTTGGCCGATCGACATCACACAGTGATCGGCGAGCTCGCTCGCGACCAGCTCGGACGGCATCACCACGTGGACCTCGTGGACGAGCTCCTGGACCCGATTCGCGAGTGTCCGATCGAAAAGCGTCACCCATACCGGCAGGTCGGTTCGCACCCGCGCGCAAAGGAGTGTGAGGCGTAGAGCGAGCGCGTCGTCGCGCGTTAGGATCGTGACCCCGGCCCAGCTGGGTCTTAGCAACGCCTCGGTGAGATCGCTGTCGGGCCCGCTTCCAAGCGTCACGGCGCCGACGCCGAGTTGATCGAAGCGATGCGCCAACGCCTCCGCCAGACCGCCCGGGTCGCCCAGGATCAGGATCTGGTCCGCCGAGCCTTGGGCTGAAGACGCTCCGACGCGAACACGACGCGAAGGCGCTTCCCGGACGGGGTGGCTCGAGTCCGGGCTCGAGGCTCTCTCCGCCACCGGATCAGTGCTTTATCGAACTGCCCTCAGTGTGCGACGAGAAGGGCTTTCCGCCGATAGTC
The DNA here is from genome assembly GCA_963785385.1 of uncultured Conexibacteraceae bacterium. Taxonomy (GTDB): domain Bacteria; phylum Actinomycetota; class Thermoleophilia; order Solirubrobacterales; family Solirubrobacteraceae; genus Palsa-465. The sequence goes on from CAWAVA010000020.1 coordinate 353,650, forward strand.
GCTCGGATGTTTGTTTGCGAGTGGTGCTCCACCGCGAGATTCGCCGACCCCCCATTGGGCTCACCCCACACCATCGAGACCTCGGAGCCGTTGATCAGATCGGGGGTGTCGATCATGCAGAGAGACAGAAAGCTTCGTGCGTTGGACGAGTAGATCGCCGTGGTCGAGAGGCCGATCAGGCGCCCAGCGCTCTCGATCCTGTCGAATTGCATCGAGCCGTACCAGGCCGCGGGCATCTCGATGTGCTTGAAGCGACGGTCTCCCGGCTCATAGAGACTTGCGAAGATCCGGGCCACGTCGTCACGATGCCAGTAGAGCCACGCCTTGTCCCGGTGGGGCTGATCGGCCAGGCGCTCAAGTGCGTCTCGACCTATGAAGTCGTGGTCGAACTTGACCATGAACCCGTATCCGAGGTCATACGGCGTCGCGTAGTAGTCCTCGACCCGATCGGATACGAAACTGCCGCCGAGGATCAAGCTTGCCTCAAAGCCGGTTGCGGGTAGCCATTCTCGGTAGGGTCGCGTCTGCTCACCTGTGTAAACGGCGGGGGTGAGGCCTGGGATCCAGCCCGATTCTGTTGCCACCGACGCGTACGCGCGTGCCCCGGCCTGCATCAGACCGTACGGCTCGCCCGCGGTGAGCAGGGTGTCCGCAACGGAGTCCTTGAGCTCGTACGGCCCCCACATCTCAAGCCCAGGAAAGCCCGACATGCGATGGTTCAGCGCGCTCACCTCGTGGACACCGACCTTGATCTTGCCGATGTCGAAGAACGGAATCTCAGGCAACGGACCGCCGTTGACCTCCTCGAGGATCGCCTGGGCGTTCGGTCCCTGAACCTGGAACCGGAACAGCTCCCTGGTTCTGCTGCGGTTCTGCACTGAGCGCTCGTCACGTCGAACGGACACGTCATAGTCGCCGGTCTCGGCGTGGAATTGGATCCAGTTGTGCGCAGGTGGGCGGCCAACGATACGAACGTGGTTCTCACCCAGGCAGAAGGCGATCGAGTCGCCGATCACGTAACCGTCGTGGTTGCAGACAACCAACTGCTTCGCCTTCATCGGGCCGAAGCCGCTGAAGCTGTTGACCGCCAGATCAGACAGCAGCCGGTAGGTGTCCGGACCCTCAACGGCGAGGTCCGTCATATGTTCTGACTGGTCGAAGAGCACGGCTGTCCGGTACCAGCTCTCCTGCTCGTCCCGCCAGTTGGTGAACTCCGACCGGATAGGGAAGGGAAACACTCCGGACCTGGGGTAACGGAGCAGCGCCAATGGACCGCCGAGCGAATTCATGCGTCCCTCGAGGCTGGTCACCTGCGGCTTGCTGAGCTCGGCTGAAGTTGCCACTTACAACACCTCTCCCTTGCAACTGGCGAGCGGCGCTACCGCGCGGCTCAAAAAAATTGTCGACCGTTCGGCCCCGTGTGGTTAGACTAACAAAAGCGCTTTTGTGACTGTACCAGAAGGCTTTGGTTCGGCCCTGAGGCGCACCCCTCCCGCGCTGGCGGCCCCCAACACCGGCACGCAGGGGCTTTCACTCAGGTGGAGGCGGCGACCGGCCGCCTCCACCTAAGTCTCGGTGCTCAGGATTTGAGTGAGCTGCCCTCTGTGGCAGCCGAGAACGGCTTGCGGTCCAGGGTGGCGCGGATCCGGGTCTGGGCGTGGCGCTCCACCGAGAGGTTCGCTGAACCGCCGTGAGGCTCGCCCCACACCAGCTCAACCTCGGCACCGTAATCGAGTTCATCCTCGTCGATCGTGCACAGCGAGATCCAGCCGCGGACGTTTGAGGAATAGGCGATCGACCGTGACAGGCCGATCAGCCGGCCGCCGCGTTCGACCCGGTCGTACTGCATCGACCCGTACCACCCAGCCGGCATCTCGAGGTACTTGAACCGGCGGTCCCCCTGCTCATACATGCTGGCGAAGATCCGGGCGACATCGTCTCGATGCCAGTACAGCCAGGCCTTCTTCCGGTGCTTGCCATCGGCCAGGCGCTTGAGGGCGTCGTCACCGATGAACTCGTGGTCGTGCTTGACGATGAAGCCATAGCCGAGGTCCCAAGGCGTCGCGTAATAGTCCTCGACGTCCTCAGAGACAAAACTACCTGCCAGGTTGATGTTCCCCTCGAAGCTCTTGCTCGGCAGCCAGTCGCGGTAGGGCCGCATCGCCTCGCCCGTGTAGATCGCGGGCGTGACCTGTGCGATCCATCCGGATTCGACGGCGGTGGTCGAGTACGCCTTGGCGCCGGCTTGCATCAATCCGAATTCGGCCCCGGCCTCCAGCAGTTGTTCGCGCACGCCGTCGGCGTCCGCGTACGGTCCCCAGAACTCGAGGCCGGGAAAGCCCGACATTCGGTGATTCAGGGCCGTCACCTCGTACCTGCCGATCTTGATGCGACCCATCGAGAAGAACTTGATGTCCGGAAGTGGTCCGCCGTTGACTTTCTCGAGGATCAGCTGCGCATTGGGCCCGTTGACCTGGAAGCGGAACAGTTCGCGTCCATTCGGGTTGGACACGGTGCGCTCGTCTCGCCGGTAGCTGACATCGAAGTCTCCGGTCTCAGCGTGGTACTGGAGCCAACCATGAACCGGTCCGCGCCCTACGACCCTGACGTGGTTCTCCGCAAGGCAGAAAGCGACGGCGTCACCGATCACATACCCGTCGTAGTTGCAGACCACGAGCTGCTTGGCCTTCATGGGCCCGAAGCCGGCGAAGCTGTTGACCGCGAGCGAGGAGAGGAAGCGGTAGCAGTCCGGGCCCTCGATCGTCGAGTCGCTCATATGGTGGGACTGGTCGAACATCACTGCTGTCCTGCGCCAGCTCTCCTGCTCGTCACGCCAGTTCGTGAACTCCGACCGCACCGGAAATGGCAACACCCCGGCTCTTGGCGCGCGCAACAGCCCGAGCGGGCCTCCTGCCTCCTGCAGCTTCTGTTCGAGGCTGCCGGTGCCCCGCGCACCTTCGATCGGCGCAGTCGTAGCCATGATGACCTCCCTGGTGGTGCGGTAAGATGTACTGAAGCGCTTTAGGAACACGTCACTAAAGCGCTTTAGTAGCGTACCACAATGCCTACGCCAACGAGCAGTAACGCCCACGATAGCCAGCCTTCCACCGGAGACCCGGCGGCGCAGAGGGTCACGCTACGCGATGTGGCAGAGGCCAGCGGCGTCTCCCAGTCAACGGTGAGCTTCGTCCTCAACGAGGTTCCGAACCAAACCATCTCCGCTGCGACGCGTGAGCGGGTGCGGAACGCTGCGCGCGAGCTCGGCTACGTGCCCAACGGGATCGCGCGGGCGCTGATGGAGGGAAGCTCGCGGATAGTCGTGCTCAATATCGGGCGCGCCCGCGAGGGCAACTACTCCCGCAACTACATCCGTGGGCTTGACAAGGAGCTATCCCTCTGCGGGTTCACGCTGCTTGTCCGGCACGGGCACTCAGCCGTCGCCGATGTCAAGGACATCAACGCGACGATCGCGCCGCGGGCCGTGGTCCAATTCGGAGAGATGTACCTGAACGGGAGCGAACTCGACGATTCAGGCGGAGGGTGGAAGAACGGCATGGCAGCGCATGTCCTCATTCAGATCCGCTACCTGACCGAACGGGGACACAGGCACATAGCGCTGGCGCTTCCGGAGGGCGAGCCGCACGCGAACATCCGGGCGGAGTTTGCGCGTGAGATCGCCGAGATGCTCGAAATTCCCGACATCACAACGGTGGAGATCCCGGCGGCGATCGAGAAGGTCACGCCCGCTATTGCCGCCTTCCGAAAGAGCAACCCAGAGGTCACCGCGGTGGCGGCCTTCAGCGATCTGACGGCGCTTCGCGTTCTGGGCGCGATGGCGGAGCTGAAGCTCAGCGCGCCCGGCGATCTTGCCGTGATCGGATTCGACGAGTCCGAGTACGCCGCGCTTTCGACGCCGGCGCTCACTACGGTGCGGGCCGATGCCGAGGGCCACGGCCGGCTTGCTGCGCGAAAGGCTCTGGGTCTCGACACGGGTGAGATCACGGCTCGGTTTGGTCGCGTGATCGAGCGCGAGTCGGCCTAGCCCATCTGCTCCGGTTCGGAGTGCGTAACCTAGTGTGTCGCGGGCGGATCTGCTCCACGATGCTCTCCGCCTTGTGAAAGCCCGCGAGAGTTTCTGACGTACATCCAACGAAGCCCGTGCGATCGTTCACGGGATCGCACTAGGCGACGCCGTCCGGGTGGAGCCCGGAACGAGAGGAATAGACGATCCGATGAGCAATAGCGATTTCCTGTTCACGTCTGAGTCTGTGACGGAGGGGCATCCGGATAAGGTCGCGGACCAGATTTCGGATGGCGTGCTCGATGCGGTTCTGGCTGAGGATCCGTTCGCGCGGGTGGCGTGCGAGACGTTGGTGAATACGGGTTTGGTGGTGGTTTCGGGTGAGATCACAACATCAACATATGTCGACGTTCAGCAGGTCGCGCGTGAGACGATTCGCAAGATCGGCTACACGGATGCGGCGCTCGGTTTCAGTGCTGATTCGTGTGCTGTGATCAACACGATCGATAAGCAGTCGCCTGATATCGCGCGGGGGGTTGATCAGGCGCTCGAGGTTCGCGGCGGCGACACGTCTGATGAGTTGCTGGCGGCGGGCGCGGGTGATCAGGGCATGATGTTCGGTTACGCGTCGCGGGAGACCCCTGAGTTGATGCCGTTGCCGATCTCTGTTGCGCATCGGCTTGCGCAGCGGTTGGCGCAGGTGCGCAAGGACGGCACGCTGCCGTATCTGCGTCCGGACGGCAAGACGCAGGTGAGCGTGCGCTACAGCGACGGGCGTCCGGTTGAGATTGTGAAGTTGTTGATCTCCACGCAGCATGCGGAGGGCTCTGAGGGTCTGATTCCTGATGATTTGTGGGAGCAGGTCGTGAGGCCGGTGTTGCCGGTGGGTTTGTATGACGAGGGCACGTTGCGTCGGGAGTTTCTTGTGAATCCGACTGGCCGGTTCGTGATCGGCGGGCCGGTTGGTGATTGTGGTTTGACGGGCCGCAAGATCATTGTTGATACGTATGGCGGGATGGCTCGTCATGGTGGTGGCGCGTTCTCTGGTAAGGATCCGTCGAAGGTTGATCGCAGTGCTGCGTATGCGGCGCGGTGGGTCGCTAAGAATGTGGTGGCTGCTGGTTTGGCTGATCGGTGTGAGTTGCAGGTTGCCTATGCGATTGGTGTTGCGCATCCGGTGTCGGTGATGGTTGAGACGTTCGGGACTGAGAAGCTTGATCCGGGCAGGATCGCGGGGCTGGTCTCCGAGCATTTCGATTTGCGTCCGGGCGCGTTCCGTCGTGAGCTTGATCTGCATCGTCCGATCTATCAGCAGACTGCTGCGTATGGGCATTTTGGTCGTGAGGACCCGGATTTCACGTGGGAGCGGACCGACAAGGCTGCGCTGCTGCGCGATGCCGCTGGTCTCGGTTCGGTGGAGGCGGTGTCGGCATGAGCGGCCCGCTCGTCGGTGCGCTGGGTTCGGTGTTGGCGTGAGCGTCACGGTTGTTGGTTCGATCGCGTATGACGCGGTCAAGACACCGTTCGGTGAGCGGGAACGGATGCTCGGGGGGGCGGCAACTTATTTTGCGCTTGCGGCGTCGTTCTTTGACACGGTGCGGGTCGTCGGTCCGGTGGGCGGTGATTTCGCGGACTCCGACATGGAGGTGTTGCGCACCCGCGGGACGCTGACCGACGATGTGCAGGTCGTTCCTGATGGCAAGACGTTTTTTTGGTCGGGCGAGTATGGGTGGGATCTGAACACGCGTGAGACGCTTGATACGCAGCTGGGCGTGTTCGCCGACTTTGAGCCGAAGCTCAGCGAGCCTGCGCGTGATTGTGACGTGTTGTTTCTGGCGAACATTCAGCCGGGCCTTGCAGGCCTCGGTGCTTGATCAGTGCCACAGCCCGCGGTGGACGGCGCTTGATTCGATGAATCTGTGGATTGACATCGCTCGCGATGAGCTCGTCGTCGGTGATCGAGCGGGTCGATTGCGTGATGCTCAACGACGCCGAGATCAGGCAGCTGAGCACCAAGGCGTCGTTGATCGCCGGCGCCCGCGAACTGCTGGCGATGGGGCCCTCGGCGGTGATCGCGAAGCAGGGAGAGTACGGGTCATTGCTCGTGTCTCGGGAAGGTGTGTTCTCGCTGCCGGCCTACCCGCTCGACACCGTCATCGATCCGACTGGTGCTGGTGACACGTTCGCGGGCGGCGTCGCGGGCTACATCGCCTCGCGGCCGGGCGACGGGGTCGACCATGCGTTGCTGTCGACGGCGATGGCGTATGGCACGGCGGTAGCGTCTTTCAGCGTTGAGGAGTTCGGCACCGAGCGTGTCGCCCGGCTTAGCTTCGATGAGGTTGAAGCCCGCGTGGGCGATCTGCATCGCATGACCCAGTTCACGCATCCATCTGTAGAGGAGACTGTCGTATGAGCACCACCGTTTCGAAGTTTGATTTCAGGGTTGCTGACCTGTCGCTTGGCGGAGTTTGGTCGCAAGGAGATTCGTCTGGCCGAGCATGAGATGCCCGGACTGATGGCGACCCGCCGTGAGTACGGTGACTCCAAGCCGCTTGCCGGGGCGAGGATCATGGGCTCGCTTGCACATGACGATCCAGACGGCTGTTCTGATCGAGACGCTGGTTGCGCTTGGTGCGGAGGTGCGCTGGGTTTCCTGCAACATCTTCTCGACCCAGGATCATGCTGCCGCCGCGGTCGTGGTCGGGCCTGATGGCACGCCTGAGGACGCCGGCCGGTGTGCCGGTGTATGCGTGGAAGGGGGAGACGCTTGAGGAGTACTGGTGGTGCACCGAGCAGGCGCTGAACGGTTTTGATGGTGGCCCGAACATGATCCTTGACGATGGTGGCGACGCGACGCTGCTGGTTCACAACGGCCGCAAGTACGAGCTTGCCGGGGAGGTCCCGGATCCCTCCAGCGCCGGTTCGGAGGAGGAGAAGGTGATCCTCGAGCTGCTGACCCGCTCGCTGGCGGAACACCCGCAGCGCTACACGAGGATCGCCGAGGGGATCAAGGGTGTGTCTGAGGAGACCACGACCGGCGTTCACCGGCTCTATCAGTTGGCGGGGCGAGGGCGAGCTGCTGTTCCCGGCGATCAATGTCAACGACGCGGTCACGAAGAGCAAGTTCGACAACAAGTACGGTTGCCGGCACTCGCTGATCGACGGGATCAACCGTGCGACCGATGTGCTGATCGGCGGCAAGGTCGCCGTCGTGTGCGGGTACGGTGATGTTGGCAAGGGTTGCGCGGAGTCGCTGGCCGGGCAGGGCGCGCGCGTGATCGTGACCGAGATCGACCCGATCTGCGCTCTGCAGGCCGCGATGGACGGTTTTCAGGTCGCGACGCTTGAGGATGTCGTCGCACCGCCGACATCTTCATCACGACGACCGGTAACAAGGACGTGATCACCGCCGAGCATATGGCCGCGATGAAGCATCAGGCGATCGTTGGCAACATCGGCCACTTCGACAATGAGATCGACATGGCCGGCCTGACCGCGACAGCCGGGATCAAGCGGATCAACATCAAGCCGCAGGTCGATGAGTGGGTGTTCCCCGACGGCCACTCGATCATCGTGCTGTCCGAGGGCCGGCTGCTGAACCTCGGTAACGCGACCGGCCACCCGTCGTTCGTGATGTCGAACAGTTCACCAACCAGGTGATCGCGCAGATGGAGCTGTTCGGCCATCAGGACCTCTACGAGCGGCAGGTATACACGCTGCCCAAGCACCTCGACGAGAAGGTCGCGCGACTGCACCTCGACGCGCTCGGCGTGAAGCTGACAAGCTCACCGACCCCAGGCCGCCTACCTCGGCATCCCCGTCGAGGGCCCTACAAGCCCGACCACTACCGGTACTGAGAAGCCTGGTCGCGACCGGCTTGACCGGTCGCGACATGCCCGTGGGTCTGATGGCGACCGTCGGCACCCCATGGCTCCAGCCGGGGGTCACACATGTCACAGAAGTGTGTCGTAGGCTCACAGAACTGTGACAACGGGGCCACTCTGCGGCGTTCTGTTGCAAAGTCGTCACACCACGTCACAGTTCCGTGACATGTGTGGGGGTCCGATTTCGGGGACCCGGTCTCAGCGAGCGAGCCAGGGCGCGGATCCAGAAAGAGCCAGCGCGCGGATCGCGAAGCAGCGCAGACCCAGAACAAGCGATGGGGTGGGGCGGCGTGACGCCCCACCCCATCGGTGGTTTACAAGGTTCGGTCCTTGGAGGGCCGAGCGCGCCGTACTGCCACGCCCGGCCCTCCAACGACGATTGGTCAGACGCTGACTGCTGGATTCGCCTCCTGGAAGACCCCGAGCGACGGAATGTCGGACGGGTACACCTCGTGGCCGTGCTCGGCGATGTCGCCGATCTCCATGTTCTCCGTGGACATCCGCAAGGGGATGAAGATCCCCACGAGCTTGAGCAGGATGAACGTCACGACGCCGGACCAGACGATCACCCATGCACCGGCGAAGACCTGCCACTTGAGCAGGATGAAGCTGCCGTGCACCACACCACCTGCGGTCGTGATCGCGTCGTAGGAGCTTGCGTGCGGATCAGCGAACACGCCGGTCAGCAGGCCGCCGGGGAGGCCGGCGAAACCGTGGGTGTAGATCACACCCAGCGTGTCGTCGACGTTGCGGAACGGTCGCATCGAACTGAGGTAGTTCATCGCGCAGTACACGACGATGCAGGCGATCACCCCGATCGCGATCGCGCCCCAGCCGTTGACGAAACCGGCGGCAGGGGTGATCGCGACGAGGCCGGTGATGATTCCGTTGACGCCGCCGATCAGCGACGGCTTGCGGCCGGTCAGGTAGTCCAGCGCGACCCACGTGCAGAACGCGACCGCGGTACAGAGGTTCGTGTTCAGGACCGCCAGCGGCCGCCGACTGGTTGGCCGCGTAAGGGTCGCCGCCGTTGAAGCCGTTCCAGCCGAGCCAGAGCAGACCGGCACCGACCGCGACCATGGCCACGTTGTTCGGTGCGTCGATCTCACTGTCTCGCTGGAGTCTTGGTCCGATCACCGCCGCCGCGACGAATCCGGAGATACCCGCGGACAGGTGGATCACGTAACCGCCGGAGTAGTCGAGTGCGCCGTGGAGGCCGAAGTAGCCGCCGCCCCAGATCAGGAACGCGTCGACGCAGTACACGAACGTGATCCAGAGGACCACGAACGGGATCCACGCCTTGAAGTTGACGCGACCGAGGACCGAGCCGAGCGACAGGATCGGTGTGATCGCCGCGAACACGACCTGGAAATAGACCAGCGCGGCTTCAGGGAACGGCAAGCGACACGGGTGCCCGTAGCCGCCAGGCACCACTCCCTGCATCCCCTCGGCCCAGTGACTCAGGACAGGCCCCGGAGTACCGATGAACCCGTGTAGGAAGCCGTCCCCGGCCGGGTGGGCGCCCGAGTTGAACCACGGGTTACCGAAGCCCATCTTGAACGCGTACAGAACCCAGATGATGATCACGACCGCGAAGGTTGCGAACGTCAGCATCATGCTGTTGATCGACCAGCGCTTCTGCATCACGCCGCCGTACAGCACCACCAGGCCCGGCACGCTCATCAATCCGACGAACGTCGCTGCGGTCAACTGCCAGGCGGTGTCACCGGTGTCTAGCCAGTGCACATGCATCTCCTTGTTGTCGAGGGCACCGAACCGACAAGGACGGTGGCTTGACCCACTTAGTCAAGCTGACCCCTGCAGACTCAAGGAATCGCTAGGTGCGATCCATAGCCAGTGGTCCAGGCTTCCCTAGGGGGTTCCTAGACATTTGGATAAGGACGCCTGGTTTTTGGGCCTAGGAGGCGGTGTTATACGGCAGACCGGCTTCGCGGCAGTTCTTCGCGAGAGCCGCGATGAGGGCGTTCTCGAGCCCGCGATGTGCCCCTGGGCCTGGTTCGCCGGCTTCGGGTCGGCGCACAGCTTGCGTGCCGGGGCATCGCACTCGTGAACGTTCTCAGCCCCCACAACCGTCGCGTATTCGAAGTTCAGGCAGCCGTTGGCGCTCTTGGCCTGATGCGACGTCAGCGAGAAGAACGTGACCGCCACCAGTGCCAGGACGAGCAGTCCGCCGATCACCGGCACGAACCAGTGGCGCAGGCCGCCCCCGCGCGGCCTCTGCGCCTGCGCATGATGCTCTGGAGGCAGGATCAGCATCCGGGGCAGTCAGTCGCTCGTGTCACCAGCGTCGTTGTGCGCGGCAGACTAGCGCCGCGAGGAACCGCCGCCGAACAGGCTCAGCAACAGCAGGAAGACGTTGAAGACGTCCAGGAAGATGCCTGCCGCTATCGGCACCGCGCTGTTGTACTGGCCCGCGTTCTTCGAGGCGGTTGAAGTCGAAGACGTGAAGCCGCCGAACACCACGAGCATCCCGACGCAGTAGATGATGTTCGAGGCGGGATCGCGACGAACAGCGCGATCATCCCGAACACGAAGCAGACCCAGAAGCCGATCAGTGTCCACTTGTACGACTGGTACAGATTGCGCTGCGTCGAGTAGCCAAACGCGCCGAGCGCACCGACGAACAGCGCCGTGGAGCCTGCGGCCTGGTACACGACACCCGGATCGGTCTTGACGTAGTAGACGATGATCGACGAGATCGCCATGCCCAGCAGCAGCGCCAAGCGGAACAGCAGCCCGATCGCCAGTTGCTCGTGGCCCCGAGCAGACGCGGCCTGCAGGCCGAAGATGCATCCGAAGGCGCCGATGAAGAACAGGAAGCTGGCGCCTCCTCTCGCGTCGCGCACGACATAGGCGCCGAGCGCCGCGAAAACCAGCGCGAACGCGACCAGGCCCATCACCTGTCCGAAGACCGCGCGTGCGCGGTCGCCTGTGAGCGCGGCGCCCTGGCCGAACCCGAGCTGTTCATAAGTGGGCATTCAGTTGCTCCTCAACGGTCTCAAGAAGGTTTGAGCAGGGGTTCCCTGAGGGGGAGCCCAGTGCAGAAAGGTAGACCATGCAGCGGCTCACCGCCGAAGAAGACCTTAAACGCCATTCAGATTTACTGAATGTGCGGTAGACGGCGTGGTTATGCCGCGTGGTGCAAAGCGGGACTCCGTCTCAACGACGGGTCATGCTCAACCGCCTCAACCAATCCCTCAGCTACCGAATCGGCATCCAAGCCGAGGAACTTGGCCAGCTCCCGCACTCGTTCGCGATGAGCCAGCCCGACGACGACGCTGCGTCGCTCGCGCGGCACTCGCGGAAGAGTGATCCTATCCATGTCCCTTAGACGCACCGATGCTCTGAAAGTTGTGTGACAACTTTCACACTGCATCGGGCCTCATACAAACGTCCAGCGCGTCCGTTATACGCACCGGCCGGCGGGGTATCAGCGCCGGATCGAATTCGGCGAGCAGTCCGAGGCAGAGCCGACCGTGTCGCGCGCCGATCGCGAGACCGATGCTGTGAGCGAGCAGCGCCAGCGTCGTCGCCGCCGGCTCGTTGCGGTCGGCCAGCGTGACGCCCCGTCGCGCTTGGCAAGGCGTCGCCGTCGGGGCCGAGCACCAGCGGTACATGGGCGTAGCTCGGCGTGGGCAGGCAGAGCAGTCGCTGCAGCAGGATCTGGCGCGGGGTCGAATCGGCGAGGTCGGCGCCGCGCACGACCTCGCCGATGCCCTGGGCGGCGTCGTCGACGACCACGGCCAGCTGGTAGGCGTGGACGCCGTCGGCGCTGACGACGACGAAATCATCGACGACACCTGTCGGTGTCCGAGAATGCGGTCGTCGAAGGCGATCCGCTCGGCGTCGGCGCGCAGCCTCAACGCAAAGCGCTCGCCGGCCTCGATCCGCCGCCGACGCTCGGCGGCCGGGAGATCGCGGCAGGTCCCGGGGTAGGCGCCCTCGGGCAGCGCGCCGTGGGGTGCCGAGGCGGCCTCGCGGATCTCGGCGCGAGTGCAGAAGCACGGGTACAGCCGACCGGCCGCGTGCAGCCTGCCGAGGGCGTCGTCGTAGAGCCGGGTGCGCCCGGATTGGCGCACGGGCGGCTCGTCCCAGTCGATCCCGAGTGCGCTTAGATCGGCGAGCTGCGAGGCCTCGAACTCCGGCCGCGAGCGCTGCGGGTCGAGGTCCTCGATCCGCACCAGGAAGCGGCCCCGGCAGTGCGCGCCATCAGCCAGGCGACCAGCGCCGTCCTCAGGCTGCCGAGGTGCAACGGGCCCGTGGGGCTCGGGGCAAAGCGGCCGTCTCGGTTCATGAGGACCAAAAGCAGAGGGCCGGCAAAGCGCAGCCGGCCCTGCCGTGTCAGAGCTCCGGAGTGCTCGTGCGCGGGGGCGGCTTCTGCCGACCCTTGTTGGGCCGGCGGCCGAGCACCTTGAGGACCGGATCGAAGCGCTGGTCAACGACGCGCTCCTTCATCGGGATGATCGCGTTGTCGGTGATGTGGATGCCCTCCGGGCAGACCTCGGTGCAGCACTTGGTGATGTTGCAGAGGCCGAGCCCGCCCTCGTCCGCGACCTGGTCGAGGCGGTCGACGCCGTCGAGCGGGTGCATGTCGAGACTCGCCATCCGGACCATGAAGCGCGGCCCGTAGTAGTGGTTGTGCATGCGGGGGTCGCGCAGGACGTGGCAGACGTCCTGGCACATGAAGCACTCGATGCACTTGCGGAACTCGCTCATGCGGTCGGTGTCGGCCTGGTCGATCAGGTAATCGCCGTTGCTGAGGTCGACACCCTCCTTGAGGTCATCGCGCGGTGTGAACGGCGTGATCTGCTCGTTGACCCGGTAGTTCCACGAGACGTCGGTGACGAGGTCGCGGATCACGGGGAAGGCCTTCATCGGCTCGACCGTGATCGGCTCGAGCGGAGGCAGATGGTCGAGCCGGGTCTTGCACATCAAACGGGGCTTGCCGTTGATCTCGGCGCTGCAGGAACCACACTTGGCCGCCTTGCAGTTCCAACGAACCGCAAGATCGGGGGCCTGGCTGCGCTGGATCTCGAGCACCGCGTCGAGCACGACCATTCCGGGCTCCGTCTCGAGGTCGTAATCGACCAGACCGCCGCTCGTCAGGTCCCCACGCCAGATCTGGAGTCTGCGGGTTCCGACCGCCATCGGCATCTTGCTCATGATGCTTTCTCAGCCTCCTTGCGGGCCTCCACGAGGTCCTCCAGTTCGTCGCGCTTCACGACCGGGGTTGGTGTGAGCGTCATGTCGTGCCCGCCATCACGGTGGACGATGATGTTGTGCTCGCCCCAGTAGTCGCTGTAGCCGGTGTGGTCCAAGCGGCTGTGGGCGCCGCGGCTCTCTTCGCGCATCAGCGCCCCGCGGGCGATCATGTGGGAGACGGTGAGCATGTTCTTGACCTCGCGGCAGAGCTGCCAGCCGGGGTTGTAGTCCAGACGGTTGGAGGGCGCTTTGAGGTTGCCGACGCGATCCTCCAAGCCTTCGAGCTTGGCGATCGCGTCGGTCAGATCCTCCTTGCTGCGGAAGATGCCGACGCCGTCGCCCATGATCTTCTGGAGTTCTCTATGCATCTCAAACGGGTTCTCCGTGCCGGGTCCGTTGAGGTAGCCATCGACCTCGGCCTGGGCCGCGGCGAGCTCCTCGGCCGGAAGCGAGACGGGGCCGGATGCGTTCGCGGCCTGCGCCGCTCCCTCGCCGGCACGGCGCCCGAACACGAGCAGGTCGCCGAGCGAGTTGCCGCCCAGGCGGTTGGCGCCGTTCATGCCGCCGCTGGCCTCGCCGGTCGCGAACAGTCCGGGGACGCGTGACTCGCCGGTATCGGGGTCGACCTTGACGCCGCCCATGAAGTAGTGGCAGGTCGGCCCGACCTGCATCGGCTCCTTGGTGATGTCGACACCGGCCAGCTCCATGAACTGGTCGTACATGCTCGGGAGCTTCTTCTTGACGTAGTCGGAGTCGAGGTGGCTGACATCCAGGAAGACGCCGCCGTGCGGGGTTCCGCGCCCCTCCTTGACCTCGGTGTAGATCGAGCGGGCGACGACGTCGCGGGTGGAGAGCTCCATGCGCTTGGGGTCGTAGCGCTCCATGAAGCGCTCGCCGTCCTTGTTGCGCAGGATGCCGCCCTCACCGCGGACCGCCTCGGTCACGAGCAGCCCGGCGACGCCCGGCGGGTACACCATGCCGGTCGGGTGGAACTGGATGAACTCCATGTCGACCAGCTCGGCGCCGGCCTCATAGGCCAGCGCGTAGCCGTCACCGGTGCAGTCCTGAGAGTTCGACGTGATCTTGTAGATGCGGCCGCTGCCGCCGGTCGCGATCACCAGCGCCTTGGCGCTGAAGGTGATCTGCTCGCCGGTGGCACGCCGGTAGCCGAACGCGCCAACGACGCGCTCGCCGTCCTTGATCAGGCGGGTGATCGTCGTCTCCATGAAGACGTCGACGCTCGAGTGCACGGTCTTGTCCTGGAGCGTGCGGATCATCTCGAGGCCGGTGCGGTCGCCGATGTGGACCAGACGCTTGTAGGTGTGCCCGCCGAAGGCGCGCTGTGACATCATGCGCTCGGGCGTGCGGTCGAAGACCGCCCCCCAATGCTCGAGCTCGCGGGCGCGGTCCGGCGCCTCCTTGGCGTGCAGCTCGGCCATACGCCAGTTGTTCAGGTACTTGCCGCCGAACATCGTGTCCTGGAAGTGCGTGTTCCAGTTGTCCGCGGGTCGACGTTGCCCAGCGAGGCGGCGAGGCCGCCCTCGGCCATCACGGTGTGGGCCTTGCCCAGCAGCGACTTGCAGACCAGGCCGGTCCTGGCGCCGGCCTCTGCGGCGGCGATCGCGGCGCGCAGACCGGAGCCGCCCGAGCCGAGGACGAGTACGTCGTAGTCGTGGTGTTCGATCGCCATCAGAAGATGTGGTGCGGGTCGTTGAACACGCCGGACGGAGACCAGCCAGATGTAGAGGTCGGTGAGGCAGACGGTGAACATGCTGATCCAGGCCCACTGCATGTGGCTGGCCGTTGAGAATCGAGATCTTCTGCCAGGCCTTGTGGCGCGTCTTCGCCGCGGTCGAGCAGGAGAAGCAGTTCAGCTTGCCGCCGATGATGTGGCGCCAGGAGTTGCAGCCGAACGTGAACGCCGAGAGGCAGATCACGTTGACGAACATGATCACGTTGCCGAGGCCGATCCCGAAGCGCGCCGTCGTAGAAGAGCCCCCGGATCGCGTCGTACCAGAGGAACCCGACGACGATCGCCGCGAGGTAGAAGAAGATGCGGTGCAGGTTGTTGAGGACCAGCGGGAACTTGGTCTCGCCCGTGTACTTGCGCCGCGCGACGCCTGCCACCGCACACGACGGCGGCGCCAGGAAGAACGAGCGGTAGTACGACTTGCGGTAGTAGTAACAGCGTGGTCCGCAGGCCAAGCGGCGCCCACAGCACCAGGAACGCCCACGGAAGGTCCGTGTTGAACGAGAAGATCCCGGGCAGGTCGGGCGAGAAGAACGGCGACTGCAGATGCGCGCCGTCAGCCGTGATCACGTAGTACTTGTTGACGATCACACGGACGATCGAGTAGATGCCGAAGAGGGTCAGCGCGGTCACGATCAGCAACGGCTGGACCCACCATTGGTCGCGCCGCATGGTCGCGCCGAGACGGCGCGGGGGGGTGGCAACTGTGGTCATCGGAAGAGAGGCTTAACAGTCGGATTGGAGCCGGGCAGGCTCTTTGTGGACAAGACTCACCGATTATCGGCAAATCGGCCGACGCTTGACGTCACCATCGGTTTCGCGTCGCGCTCGGCGGGTTAGGCTGTGAACGATCGTGGAACGCGAATTTGACGTCATCGTGATTGGTGCCGGGCCGGCCGGCGAAATCGCCGCGGGCCGGCTGGCGACGCGCGGTGAGCAGCGCGTCGCGATCGTCGAGCGGGACCTCGTCGGCGGCGAATGCTCGTTCTACGCGTGCATGCCGTCGAAGGCGCTGCTTGCGACCGGCCGAGGTGCTCGACGAGGCGCGCCGCGTGCCCGGCGCGGCCGAGGCGGTCACCGGCTCGCTGGACGTGCCCGCGGCGCTCGCGCGGCGCGATCAGGTGGTGCACGACCTCGACGACTCGGCGCAGCTGCCGTGGCTCGAGGACCGCGGGATCGACGCTGTTCCGCGGGAGGCGCGGCTCGACGGCGAGCGACGGGTGATGGTCGGAGACGACGACGTGCTGATCGCCCGTGAGGCGGTGATTCTGGCGACCGGCAGCACCGCGGCGATGCCGCCGATTCCGGGTCTCGCCGAGGTCGGTGCCTGGTCAAACCGCCAGATCACCACCTCCGAGGAGGTGCCGGCGCGGCTGACGATGCTCGGCGGCGGCGTCGTCGGGGTCGAGATGGCGCAGGCCTGGGCCTCGTTCGGGTCGAAGGTGACTGTGATCGAGGCCGTGGACTGCGCTGCTCGTGCACGAGGAGCCGTTCGTCGGTGAGCAGGTCGGCGCGCGCTGGGTGAGCTCGGGGTCACGGTGCGGCTCGGCGGCAAGGCCGTTGAAGTTCAGCCGCGACGGGGACGAGATCACGGTCGCAGCTGGACGGCGGCGCCACCGTCAGCGGCGACCGGCTGCTGGTGGCCGTGGGTCGCAAGCCGCTGAGCGCCGGGCTCGGTCTGGAGAGCGTCGGACTCCAGGACGGCGGGTTCGTCGAGGTCGATGACGGCCTCCAGGTGCCGGGTCTGCCGTGGCTCTACGCCGTCGGCGACGTCAATGGCCGCGCGCTGCTGACGCACGCCGGCAAGTACCAGGCGCGGATCGCCGCCGATCGCATCCTCGGTGCGGAGGGCGCGCGGGCGGTCGCGGATCTGGTGCCGGGGCGCCGCGGGTGGTGTTCACCGACCCGGAGGTCGCGGCTGTCGGGGTGACGCTCGCGCAGGCGCGAGAGGCCGGGCTCGATGCATGGCGATCGATCTTCCGACCGGCAGCTCGGCCGGGGCGAGCTTCGTCGGGCATGGCTCATCCGGTACGTCGCGGTTCGTCGTCGACCGGGCGCGACAGGTGCTGGTCGGCGTCACATTCGTCGGTCCCGGGCGTCAACGACTTTCTCCAGGCCGCGAGCATCGCGGTCGCCGGCGAGGTGCCGCTTACGGCGCTCGCGCATGCGGTCGCGCCGTTCCCGACGCGCAGCGAGCTCTGGCTCTCGTTCCTCGAGGAGTACGAGCGGCAGGCGGGCGTGAGCGTCCACTCCTGAGGCCTAGGCTTGAGAGATGACCGCAGACGGCGATCGAGCGGGACTTCGAGGTGGTGATCGCCGGCGGCGGGGTCGCCGCGCTCGAGGCGGCGCTGGCGCTGCGAACGCTCTGGCGGGTGACCGGGTCGCGATCACGCTGCTCGCACCCGACGCGGAGTTCCGCTACCGGCCGCTTGCGGTGCGGGAGCCGTTCTCGGCGGCCGCACGCCGAGTATCCGCTTCCGCGATCGCCGACGAGCGCCGATGCGGAGCTGGTGACGGACAGCTTCAAGTGGCTCGATCCGGACGGTCGCGCGGTGTCACACCGCGGCACGGCCGGAGGCTGCAGTACGACGCGCTGCTGATCGCGCTCGGCGCCCACCCGCATCCGCTTTTCCGCGACGCGCTGACGATCGATGACGGCCAGGCTCGGCGAGCAGCTCGCGACTTCGTCGCCGCGCTCGACGAAGGCTCGATCGGAAGCGTCGCGTTCGTCGTGCCGTCACTGCCGATCTGGTCGCTGCCCGCCTACGAACTCGCGCTGATGACGGCCAACGCGCGCTCGCCCCGAGGGCCACGAGTCACGGTGCTGCTGATCACGCCCGAGGATGCGCCGCTGGCCGCGCTCGGTGTCGACGCGAGCGCCGAGGTCGCGCGGCTGCTTGCGCAGGCGGGCGTGACCACGATCACCTCGGCCAACTCCCAGATCCGCGAGCCGGGGAAGATCAGCATCTATCCGATGCGACGCTCGTTGGACGTGGACGAGATGATCGCATTGCCGGAGCTCTACGCGCCCGCGGTGCCCGGCGTGCCGACCAGCGCCGAGCGCGGCTTCATCACGATCGACCAGTACGGAGCCGTGCACGGGCTGCGGCGTGTCTTCGCGGCCGGGGACATCACCGACACGCCGGTGAAACACGGCGGCCTGTCGGCCGAGCAGGGCTGACGTGGCCGCACAGGCGATCGCGGCGCTCGCCGGCGCTCCGGTGAGCCGCGAGCCGCCGCGCCCGGCGCTGCACGTGATGCTGCTCGGCGCCGCCGAGCCGCTGTTCATCCGTTCTCAGATGCTCGGCGACCACGGCGTCGACGCCGAGATCAGCCAGCACGCCGCTGTGGGACCCGGTCGGCAAGCTCCACGCCGAATATCTGGGCCGTGCCTGGCACGCTTGGACGCTCAGCGCTCGCCCGCTGGCCGAGCGCTGAGGCGCTGCCCGCGGCTCAGCTCGCCGGTGACTCGACGACCATCAGTGAGTGACCGTCGGGGTCGCGGAACCAGAACATCGGCGGCACCGGGTCGCCCATGCGAGTGATCTCGGCGTCGACGTCGACTCCGCGTGACCGCATCTCGGCGTGGGTCGCTTCGATGTCCTCACTCGTCAGCGTGATGCCGGTCATCTGTGCGGTCACCTCGTTGCCCGGGGGCGGCGGCGCAAGTGCGATCCCGGCAGTGCCCTCGGGCGCGTAGACCTCGACCCACCGGTAGCTGTCTCCCATCGGGACGTCGGTGCGCTTCTCGAGTCCGAGCGAGTCGACGTAGAAGTCGATCGATCGGTCCTGGTCGCTGACCGGCACGATCACAAGGCTCATCTCGCGGATTCCGGTTCCCGGCATTGGGGCCTCCCAAGTGGACGGTGTGGCGGCGTGGATGGCCAGCGGGCCACCACGCCGATCCTACGCTCCGGATGCGCGAGCTTGGTAATCGCCTGTGAACACGCTGCGGTCGCGGCCCTCGGCCTTGGCCTCGTATAGCGCCGCGTCGGCGCGGCTCACCAGCGTCTCCGGAGTGTCGCCGTCCTCCCGCAGCGCGATGCCGGCCGAACAACTCTGACGCAACGGCATGAGCGCACGGAGACGCTCGACCATCGCGTGCATGGTCGGTATGTCGCCGCTGGTCAGCAGCAACCCGAACTCCTCGCCACCAAGCCGGGCGAGGAAGTCGGTTGTACGGATCTCAGCTCGCCAGGCGGCGGCCGCCTCACGCAGCAACGTGTCACCGGCCGGGTGACCATGGGCGTCGTTGAAGCGCTTGAAATGGTCGATGTCGAACATGGCCACGGCCAGCGAGCCGTCGGTGGCGACCTCGCGCTCGAGCCGCAGGTTCCAGGCGCGGCGATTGGGGAGGCCGGTGAGGGCGTCGGTCAGAGCCTCATCGGTGAGCTGCATGATCACGTCGGCGCGGTCGATCACGCTGGCGATCTCATGCGCGAGCAGTGACGCGACGATCACGCGTGGCTCCTCGGGGCTCACGCGACCCTGCCAGGCGACGAACATTACGCCGATCGCCACCCCCTCCTTGAGCAGCGGCTGGTACAGGATCGAGTCGGGGGAGCCCGCCGCGCGCCAGTGCTCGACATTGCCGACGCGCGCGGCCGGGTCGTCGGTGATCAGGATCGGCTCGCCGGAGCGCAGCGCCTCGTAGACGGCGCTGCCTCGCTGGGCGGTGCGGTGTGGAGTGATGGCCGGGCCGCTCGTGCTGCTGCTGAGTCGCAGGCTGCGCGAGCCGGCCTCGCTCTCGTAGATGCCCACGGTCGTCGCCTCGCTGATCTCCTTCACGGCGGTACAGGCGTCGTCGCGCGGCTGGGGGCTGCTGAACAGCTGCTGAAGGGTCTCGTTCACGCGCGCGAGCGTCCGCTCGCGCCGGCGAGCCTCGTACGCACGCCGGCGGATGTTCGCGACCAGCCCGTGGGTGACGAGTCCGACGATCGAGCCGACCGCGACCGCCAGCAGGGCGGATCGATACCCGCTGTGGGGGTACTCCGGGGGCCCGATCGTGATCAGCGGAACCACGTAGAAGGCCAGCAACCCGGCCAGCACGATCCAGAGTGCGCGGCGGTCACGGACATACAGCGCGGTCTGGAAGACCGCGAGCAGCGCGACCGAGCTGACCCCTGAGATCGAGCCGCCGGCCGAGTTACGCAGAAGCCCGACCGCCGCGAAGAAGCCGAGCGATCCGATCACCGTTCCGGAGCGCATGTGGCCTCGGAGGCCCATCGTCAACCCGAAGGTCCAGGAGGCGAACAGCAGCACGACCGAGAGTGCGTACTGCCTCCAAACCATCGGCGAGCCGATCGGGGCCGTGACCCATGCGGCCAACGCGGTCAGGGCAAACGGTGCAACCTGCTTCAGTGCCGGGAGCAGTCGGCTCCGGTTCGTAGATGGCGACGGATCAGGCATTCCAGGAAGTCACGTACGCCGTGGACTCTAAAGATCCGGGAGGTCAGCATCGGCACCGGAGTCGTCAGAACAATAGGATCGCCTCATGAAACGACATGTGGTGATCCTCGGTGCCGGCTTCGCCGGGTTGGAGCTCGCGACGTCTCTCTCGGAAGAGGTGGGCGATCAGGTCCAGGTGACTCTGCTCGATCGCAACGACTCCTTCTATTTTGGCTTCTCCAAGCTCGACGTGATGCTCGGCCGCCAATCGGCCGAGCAGGTGCGGTTGCCCTACAGCGCCTTCGCCAAGGAGTGCGTCGAATTCCGCCAGGAAACGGTGATTTCAATCGATCCCGCGGCGCGGCGGGTCGAGACCGGCGTCGATGCCTATGACGCCGACTTTCTTGTGATTGCGATGGGAGCCGACTACGACTTCTCGGCGACCCCGGGCTTTGCGGAGGGCGGCCAGGAGTACTACTCACTCGCCGGCGCCGAGCGGCTGCGTGACGCGCTGGCCGAGTTCAACGGTGGGCGGTTGCTGCTGTCCGTGCTGGGGCAGCCCTTCAAGTGCCCGCCGGCGCCCTTCGAGGGCGCGTTCCTGATCCACGAGTACCTCGTCAAGCGGGGGATCCGTGATCGCGTGGAGCTGACGATGACGTTCCCGATGAAACGGCCGGTGCCGGTCACCACAGAGGTCTCGCAGATGTTCCGGGAGGGGCTGGCGGCGCGCGGGATCGACGAGCGCCCCGAGACACTGGTCACCTCCCTGGACCCGAGTGCGCGCCTGGCACGGACGGCCTCCGGCGAGGAGCTGCCCTATGACCTGTTCGTGGGGATCCCGGTACATCGGGCTCCGGAGCCGCTGGCGGCCAGCGGGCTGGTTGAGGGCGGCTGGGTTCAGGTCGATCAGAGAAATCTGCGAACGAGCTTCCCCGGGGTCTACGCAATCGGTGACGTCTGCACCGGGCCGCGACCGGTCGCCAAGGCAGGCATCTTCGCGGAGGGCGCCGCCCGGGTCGTCGCGGCGGACATCGTCGCATCGCTCTCCGGCGGGCAGCCTCCCGCTCCCTATGAGGGGACCGGAGTCTGTTACGCGGAGTTCGGCGCCGGTCTGGTCGGCAAGGTTGAGGTGAACTTCCTCGGCGGTGAGGCGCCGGCAGCGGAGCCCAACGAGCCATCGCTGGCGTTCGCTGCTGAGAAGGCTGAGTTCGGGGCCACGCGCCGTGCGCGCTGGTTCGGGCTCTGAAGCCCGCGTTTACACGATCCGTCCATCAATGACGGCGCGATTGCGCCGGGGCGGCGAGTGCTGCCGATGACCTAATCGTCCCGCGGTGCCGCGGGACTCAAAAGAGCTGATTGCGCAGAGCCCTCGAGCGGGTGGGTGCGCCAGCAGGTTCGACGTGTTGGGGGTACCCGTGCTGGGTCGGCGGCGGTTCAGAACATTGCTGATAGCGGTCGCTGTGGCAGCGACGGCGCTGCTGTTCGCCTCCGGGGCTCTGGCTGCAAACGGCTCCTGGGCTGTCCAGTTCGAGCAGCCGACCGATGGCACGATCCAGGTCGACAGTCAGGTGCCCGTGATGAAGGAGATCCTGATCAACGTCTTCGGTCTGGACCAGGTCGAGGACTACCACTACATCGAGTACGAGGATGACACCGCGTCTGACAGCGGTGAACTCCCCCAACAGCAGCTGACGGGGTCGTGCTCGGACATACCCGGCCTCAGCACCGCAGGCCTCTGCTCGAGTCCGGGGAACACGGTGGTGCATGGGCTGCCCGATAGCGACACGGAGATCGATGTTCCAGTCAGCGAGACGTTCGATGACATCACGGCGGGATTCGACCGTCCTTACCTTCTCCCCAACCACCAGATCACGGTCACGGCGGTTCCCGACCCCGGCTACTACTTCAATGGCTGGAGCGGCGGAGGATGCGGTACCGATCCGAGCTGCCAGATCGCGTATCTGCAGGATGCTGATATCAGCGCCGAGTTCAGTCAGTGCCCGAACGGAGCATCGTGCCTGACACTGAGCACTTCGCCTGCGGGCCTGGGCTCCGTGACAGTGCACGAGGGTTCACCAACAGGTCCGGTGGTCGCGCCACCGGGTGACTGCACCGCGACGCTGTGCACCTACCAGGTCCCTCCCGGCACTCAGCTCTCGCTGGTGCCCGCACCCACGGCCGGTGCCGAGATCGACACCTGGAGCGGATGCGACTCGACCGCGCCCGACGGCAGCTGCACGATCACCGTCAACGGCAACGAGCGTGTCGGTGCGAAATTCGATTACCCCTTGATAATCAACAAGCCGGCGTGGGAGGTGGCCGTGCTGGTGACGGTCAACGACCAGTACGTCGGAGACTGCACCGCCTCGCAATGCAGGTACCGGCTCCAGCCCGGTGACAGCGTCAACCTCATGCGTCAGGTCGAGTATGCGACCACCGACGGGAACTACAGCGCGGTGTTGGGCTGGTCGGGCTGCACGCCGGAGCCGCTCGAGTCCGAGTACTGCGACCTCACGATGAGCGGTCCACAGACGGTGGTCCCCAGCTACACGGACTACTGGACCGTGAACGTCGACCAACTCCCCAACGGGGAGGTCACGAGCTCACCGGCCGGCATCGACTGCGGTGAGGCCGGCGGTCAGTCGCTCGGCGAGTGCAGCGCCAAGTTCCCGGTGAACTCGACCGTCACGTTCACGGCCACGGCAGCGGCGGGATACACGGTCGGCGGCTGGAACCAGGGAATACCGCAGGCTTCCAGCTCGGGCGAGTGCGCCTCAGCCGGCCAGAGCGAGACCTGTACAGACACGCTCGACCACTCGCCCAGGGACTTCGGGGCGAGTTTCTTCCCCGACCTGACCACCCAGGTGGTGGGCTCGGGCGGTGTGCAGGTCTCCGCGCCAGAGGGTGGCGGCGTCGCGTGCTTCGGGTCGGTTTCCTCAGGCGGATGTGAGGCCTTCGCGCCCGGCAGCGCCGTCCAGATCGGCCAGACGGCGTTCGCCGGTTACAGCTTCGGATCGTTCGCCGGCTGCGACGACGTGCTGACCGGCAGCGGCAACGCCGCTGAGTGCCAGCTCACCCTGAACGCTCCGCGGACCGTCACCACAAGCTTCGACGGGCAATACGCCGCGGAGGTCGCGGTCACCAGCAACGGCTACGGCAGCGTGACGATGACACCGTGTCCCTCTGGAACGACCTGCGACACCTCGGGGATAGGCAACTTCACCGCCACCTACGACGCTGCGACGCCCGTCACGCTCACGGAGACGCCGACGCCGAACGGAACCTTCACCGGCTGGAGCGGGGGTGGCTGCAGCGGCACGCAGACGACCTGCCAAACGACGATCGGCGCGTACCTCGACTCCGGCGACACGGCGCACATCACCGCGAATTACGAACCCGCCTCGGACCTGGGGGTCAACGTTGTGGGGCAGGGCACGGTGACGAGCATTCCGGCCGGGATCTCCTGCCCGGGCACATGCTCATCGAGTTTCCCGCTTGGGACTCCGCCGACGCTCACAGCCGTTCCGGCGAGCGGCTGGAGCTTCGAGGGCTGGAGCGGAGGCAGCGGCACGCCGTGCAGCGGCACCGGCACATGCACACCGGCCATCACCGACAATCCCGCTCCGGTGACGGCGACGTTCGTGCCGTCGGTACCGATCACGACCACGACAGCCCCCGGTCCCACGAGCGCGGCCGGCGCGACGCTCGGGGGCCAGCTCAACCCGAATGGCTACGCCACCACGTATTACTTCGAGTGGGGGACGTCGACGAGCTACGGCACCGCCACCGTGCCGGTCACGGTCACCGCCGGAGTCGCCACACTGCCTGTCACCGGATCACTGACGGGGCTCGCACCCGGCACGACCTACCACTACCAGTTGGTGGCGACCAACGCCCGGGGTACGAGCTACGGGGGCGATCGAGAGCTTCACCACATTGACGTTGCCACCGACCGTCGCGACCGCTGCGCCGACCGATGTCGGCGCCGTCAGCGCGACCCTGAACGGCTCGGTGAACCCGAATGGATACGCGACCTCGTACTACTTCAAGTACGGCTCGAACCCGAGCAGCCTCACCTCGACGACGTCTGCGGAGTCGGCGGGTTCGGGCAGCGCCGCCGTCGATGTCTCGGCGACGATCACCGACCTCAGCCCACCAACCGCGTACTTCTGGGAGCTGATCGCCACCAACAGCCAGGGGACCGTCACCGTCGACGGCAGCGGCGCCTCGACGGTTGCCGGGAGCGAGTTCCAGACGATCGTGGAAGCACCCACCGTCACCTCACAGCCGGTCAGCTCCCTGACCTCGACGACGGCGACGATCAGCGCTCTGATCAACCCCAACGGATCGACGACGTATTACGCAGTCAACTGTCAATCCAGCGGCGGTGCGAGCGCCTCAAGTCAGGGGGCCAGTCCCCTGGCAGGAGGATCCAGTGCCGTTCTCGTATCCCTCCCGGTCACCGGACTGACCTCCAATCAGCCCTACAGCTGCGACATCACGGCGAGCAACGGGACGTCGGCGACGACCGGTTCCGACACGACCTTCACAACCCCGCGCCTCGCGGTGGACACTGGTCAGTCGACGTTCACCGCCAACCAGGGCGGCGGTCCGTCGATCATGGACATCTACCCCGTCCCGCTGAAGGTCACCTTGAAGGCGAGCTCCGGTCAGCAGATCCCCTACGGCGGCAGCACGGTCAGGATCAGCTCGACGCTCGGCACCGTGTCCGCCATCACCGACAACGGCGATGGCACGTACTCGGCGACGCTGATCCCGAATCGGGCCGGCACGGCAACGCTGACGGCGACCGTCGATGGCGTCCAGCTCTCTGCACAACCCACCTACACCTTCACGCCCGGATATCTGGACGGAGCGACATCGCCGCTGACCCCCAGCCCCGGAGACACCGTGGTGCTGGGAGAGGACTCCGCGCCGGCGGTCACGCTGCAGGCGGCGGACTCACAGGGCAGCACGCTCACGCTGACCCAGACGGGGTGTCCGGGCTCGTGTCCGGTGGCCCTGACCGAGAGCTTCTCCGACGGACAGTCGGCGGTGCAGTTCTCCGGCAGCGTCGACACCAGCGGCCAGTTCACGGCCGCGCTCACGGTTCCCTCATCGCCGTCCTCGGTCACGATCACAGGCACGCTCCAATACGAGAACCTGACGCCGATCACCGTCCATTTCGTCGATCCCTCGAACATCGGAACTAGCTGGAGCAGTCCCGGCGCGGCCGGAGCGGATGGCCACAGCGCCGCGTCGGTCAAGCTCCAGCTGACCGACGCCGACGGTAATCCGCTGAGCAGCTCACTCGGGCCGGTCGTATTCACGACCAGCGACCCGGGAGCGCAGATCTCCTCGGTCACCGACAATGGGGATGGCAGCTACAGCGCCACGGTGACGTCGACGAACGTGCAGACCGTTCACGTCGGCGCAGCGTTCGCCGACCATCCCGGCGACGCGCTCAGCGGGCAGGGCAGCGTCGAGTTCGTGCGGCCCGCCGCGTCGGCATCGCTGTCGACGCTCACCGGGCCCTCAGGGAGCGTGACGGATACGGCGACCGGCGCCGTCGACGCGACGATCGTCGATGCCTACGGCGATCCGATCCAAGGTGCCACCGTCGACTTCTACTGCTCCGGGGGCGCTCAGGCGTGCGCATCCGGCACGACGGATTCGGGCGGCGACGCCACCGCTCAGGTGCCGGACACGCTCTCGAGCGTCACCGGAACGGAGGCCGTGACGGCTGTGGTCGATCCGAGCGCCGGTGATGTGACGCTGGACGCCTCGGCCAACGTGGTCTTCGTGGCCGGACCGCTCGTCGCCTCGGCCGCCAGCGTTGACACGAACGCGGATCTTCCCTCGACGCCGCAGCAGGTGGGCCGGCCGGTGTTCGTGACCGTCACCACGCGGGACGCCAACGGGGGCGCTGAGACCACGGGCGGAGCCGACGTGAGCCTGTCGACGACGCTCGGGACGCTGAGCGAGGTCACCGACAGGGGAGATGGGACCTACCGCGCGTCGCTGAGCTCGACGCAGGTCGGAACCGCCACGATCACGGCCACCGTGAACGGGGTCGTGCTTCCGCAGACCGCAGTCGCCTACTTCTCGAATCCGCCGGCTGACTCCGCCTCGACCTTCACGGTGTCCAGCGGCTCGGCGGTGGTCGGTCAGAGCGTGACTCTCGCGGTCCACGCACAGGGCGCAGACGGTTATCCGCTGATAGGCCAGCCGATCTCGATCAGCTGCCCAGAGGGCAGCGTGTCTGTCACCACCGACGCCTCCGGCAACGCTTCCACGAACTGCACCTCCGAGGATGCCGGCACGTTCACGTTTGGGGCCAGCGTCCAGAACGAGTCGCTGTCAGCGGCCCCGACGGTGGTGTTCACCGCTGGGGCGACCGTGCCGGCCGATTCACAGCTCAGCTTCACGGCACCGTCTGGCTCGGGCGGCTCGGACTCGGTCGAGGTGGACGCGGTCGATTCGTTCGGCAACCTCACGCACGACGGTGCTCATGACGTGGAGCTGCACACGACACCCGGCTCCTTCAGCGGCAGCGGTTCGGTCACCGACAGCGCCGGCGAGCCCAGCCCGGCGGCGGGCCCGGGCCACTGGTTCGCGAATCTCTATCCCGCCGGCGCCAATGGTGTTGCCCACGTCACCGCGACCGTCGATGGTGTGCCCGTCGGGCAGACGCTCGACATCCCGCTGGCCTCCTCTGGCGGTTCGACCGGTGGCGGTGGTTCGAGCGGCGGTGGTGGCGGTTCGAGCGGCGGTGGTGGGGTGGGTGAGACCGGGACCACGGGCGGCGGGTCCGGTGCCGCCGCTGCGCCGAAGCTCGGGTCGCTCGGAAGCTCCGCGACCGAGCGCAAGCTCGAGGGTGGCATCAGCGTGACGATCGTGAGAGCAAAGGCGAAGTCGAAGGTCACGCTCGCGATCCGCTCGGGTGGCAGGACGGTCGCGACGTTCAGGGCCACCGCGTCGAGCGCCGGGAGCGCGACCGTCAGGTTCCACCTGTCGAAGAAGGCCGCGACGCGGTACAGGGGCAAGAAGCTGACGCTGAGCTTTGTGGTGACCGACGCCAAGGGCCACGTGCACACGCTGTCGAGGACCCTGAAGGTCTCCTAGGGTCGCGCTACGCGCCCATCTCAGTACGCGCCCACCTCAGTATTCGCCCTTGATCACGAAGTATGAGCCGCGGATCACGCCCGCCAACTTCGATCTCTGACGAGCGAACTTGAAGCTTGAGGCGAGCTCCTCCGGGACCTCCATGCCCTCTGACAGCTTGAACCCGACCGCTCGTTTGCCCGAGTCCTCGAGGGTATACATCACGTTGATGGAGAGGCCGGACTCGTAGAACGCGTAGACCATCTTGATGCCCTCGACCTCGAAGGCCGAGACCTCCAGGACGGGTGAGGCGATCACGAGGTCGCGCTCATCGGCCAGGATGCGGTTGAGCCAGTCGAGCGCTTCGCGTTCCTCGTCCGGCGGGTGCACGACGAAGGTGTGGTCGTACTTGTTCTTGAAGTAGCGCGCTTCGTTTGCTCGCAGGCCGGCGAGGGCGTCGGCGACCGGAGACGATTCCAAGCCTACGGTGGACACGCTCTGAAAGTCGACGGTGTATGCCATTGCTTCTCCCGTTCAGGTCCTGGAACTCTCAGGCTGCTGTTGCGGACCATCGTAAACGCGACTGGCTGCCCAAGCCGACCGGATGAGCGTCTCAGTGGTCGGGGTAGCCGAGCACGTCCGTGGTCGCGATCTCTGACGCGGCCATCTGTGCGTCGCGTTGGATGAGCGCGTTCGGGAGTTCCGCGAATCCCACCTTGGAACCCTGGATTGCAGCCTGGCCCCCGGTTGTCTTGGTGAGCCAATTGAGATACGCGGCCACGGTGTTGCCGGTGTCGGTGGCGTTCGTCGTGCTGCCGTAGAAGCTCGACCCGGACAGGTTGCTGTCGTAGCGACTCCAGGCGGTGAGCCATGTGATCTCGGAGATCGGGTAGGCGTCCACGGGGGTCCCGGACCGGGTCGGATTCGAGTGGCCATACACGTCGGGGTCGCTGAGGCTTCCAGCAAACCAGTCTCCAAAGCTGGACCTGTGCTCGCACCATTCGCCGACGTAGGCGTGGGCGCTCGGGTATCCGCACTGGTCACGTGTCGCGCTCCCGGTGTACAGGTTCGGGATAGCTTCCAGGGAGCCGCTCGAGTTGGTCGTGACCTGACCGGGCTCAGCGTAGTGGCGGATGCGCGAGTGCTCCTCGTTGGACTGCAACTCGGCGAACAGGTACTGGTGCGCCGCCGAGCCGTGGTAGGTCGTGAGCTGCGGTGAACCATCGAACGGATCCCCTGGGATCGTGTAAACAGCGTCGGGCATGGTCGCGTACCCGATCGTCCCCGGAGTTGCGAGCGTGTTCTTGACCAGCGTCGCACCGTCCGCGTTCGTCCCCAGCGGTCCCGACGGATAGCTGTTGCTGCCGGAGCCATCGTTGGCGTCCGCCGGCCAGCCCGCCTCGGCTCCGCTCGGCAACCAGCCGGCGCCCGAATGAGTGCTCCGGAAGTTCGGATCGCCGCTGAGGTCCAGGAACGTCTGGATCGCCTGAGTCTCAGGGGCACTGCCGTACCTGACCTCAAGCTGCAACGGCTGATAGCCGCCCGTATGAGCGGTTGGCGAGCCGGTGTCCACGAATCTCCGTCGAGTCGGCGTCCCAGACCTTCCCCGACGGAAACCGGCGCGCCAGAGCAGCGCCCCCCAGGTGTTTGCCGGATACCCGTGGCTGGGCCCGACCTCCCCATCGAAGATGGCCTGAACGGTCGAGAAGCGGTCCCCCGCCTGGTTGTTGATCAGCGGGAGCTTCGCGTCGCCGGCGAGCGCGATGCCCGCCGGGAGGCTGAACAGCAGTGCGACCGGCGTCTGGGCGACGGGCACGTTGATCTCGTGCGCAGGCCCGGCGGCGCTGCGCGCGGCCTGCATCTGCGCCTCGGTTGGTCCTGTGCTCGCGATGAAGCCGTCGAGCACCGGCGGATCCTGTGCGTCGGCGACCGGGTCCTGGGTTTGGTCGACCCTGCCCACGATGGCGTAGCCGCCGCCGTCGGGCTTCTGCGACACGATCGTGCCGAACTCATCCAGGGCGTCGGACTCCGATGTCGGAGTGAAGGTGATCAACGGATTGCCGCTGAGCTGATAGCTGTAGGTGGCGCCACCATCGCGCTCCGGCAACGTGTAACCCCAGTGTTGCGTTGCCGCCGGGTTGTTGCGCCAGGTCGAGATCAGACCGGACCAGTCAGAGCCGTACCCGCTCCTTGATCCGCTGCCGCTCTGGAGGATGCTCTGATCCGCGGAACCTGAGGCGAAGACGTTGGCACCGGTGACGTTCGTGGCCGCGAACGAGGGGCTCGCACCGATAGCCGCTGCTGCCAACCCAGCCGCGATTGTGAGTGCAGCACACCGACCGAATGAACCCAGCATCGTCGTCCCCTCCCTGAGATGGCGGCGACCTGTTCGTCGCCCCGGTGGCGCGACCGTACCGTCACGGACGCGGGGACGCACCGCTTTGTGGACGGATGTCCAATAGGCGGCTGTCTTGCACCACTCAGGCGAGCGGTCGTTGACGCTTGCGTCGCCAGCGCCGTCTCAGCTGTGTAGCGGCCATCCGGTGTAGGCCTCAGCCAGGAACTTCCGCCCGGCATCGGATTCGACGACGGTACGGAGCTCGCCCAGCTGTCGCATGCGGTCGAACTCACTTGCGTTGGGCAGGGTGTGCAGCATGCTCGTCATCCACCAGGAGAAATGCTGCGCCTTCCACGTACGCCGCAAAGCGACTTCCGCGTATCGCTCGAGCGCCGAGCCGTCGCCGTTGACCAGGAACGCCTTAAGTGCCTGCGTGAGCACGGCGACGTCCGCAACAGCGAGGTTCAGTCCCTTGGCGCCGGTTGGCGGCACAGTGTGCGCGGCGTCGCCGACGAGCGCGAGCCTGCCGCGCTGGATGGCGCTCGCGACGAAGCTGCGAAAGCGCAGGACGTCGCGCTGGAAGATCTCGCCTTCAATCAGCGGGTGCGGAGCGACCCGCTCACGCAGGGAGTCCCAGATCTGCTCGTCGGTCATGGCGCTCGGGTCCATCTCCGGATCACACTGCAGGTACATGCGCTGGACTGTCTCGCTCCGCTGACTGATCAGTGCGAAGCCGTGGGCGGAGTTGCTGTAGATGAGCTCAGGCGCACTCGGTGGTGCGTTACAGAGGATCCCGAACCAGGCGAACGGATATTCGCGGAAGAACCCGTCCGTGTGCGAGCCGGTGACTGCGCTGCGTACGACGCTGTGCGAGCCGTCCGCCCCCACGACGAAGTCCGCCTCTACCCGCAGCGGCCCACCGTCGATGTCGACTGCATTGACCACGGCGCCGTCGCCATGATCCTCAACGCTTGAGGCCTCCACCTCGAAGCGCAGATCCTGACCGCCGTCCAGACGCGCGGTGATCAGGTCCTTCAGCACCTCGTGCTGAGGATAAAGCCACACGTCACGCCCGACCAGGGCACGAAAGTCGATGCGGTGACCCTCTCCGTCAAAGCGCAGCTCGATTCCCTCGTGCGGGTGACCCTCTCCGATGACGCGGTCCGAGGCGCCGGTCTCGCTCAGCAACTGCACCGTCCCTGACTCGAGGATGCCTGCGCGTACTGTGGTCTCGATCGCCTCGCGGCTGCGACTGTCGATCACGATCGACTCGATCCCATCGGCGGCGAGAAGATGCGACAGCAGCAGCCCGCCAGGCCCGGCGCCGACAATCCCGACGTGCGTTTTCAGAGCCGTCATTGGTCCTCTTCGTGTCCGGCTAGTGCTCTGTGAGGCGCGGTTCGGTTTTGGTTTGGATTTCGGCTGCGGTCACGTCTGGTGCGAGTTCGATGAGGTTGAGTCCGGTTGGGGTGATGTCGAGTACGCAGAGGTCGGTGATGATGCGGTCAACGACGCGGCGGCCGGTGTAGGGGAGGGTGCATTCGTTGACGATCTTGTGGCTGTCGTCCTTGGCGACGTGTTCCATCAGCACGATCACTCGTTTCGCGCCGTGGACGAGGTCCATCGCTCCGCCCATTCCTTTGACCATCTTGCCGGGGATCATCCAGTTGGCGATGTCACCGGCGGCTGATACCTGCATCGCGCCGAGGATCGCGACATCGATCTTGCCGCCGCGGATCATGCCGAAGCTGGTGGCGGAGTCAAAGAAGCTCGCGCCGTTGCGGATCGTGACGGTCTCCTTGCCGGCGTTGATCAGGTCGGGGTCGACCTGATCGGCGGTCGGGTAGGGGCCGGTGCCGAGGATCCCGTTCTCTGATTGCAGCACCAGTTCGACGCCGTCGGGCACGTGGTTGGGCACGAGTGTCGGCAGCCCGATCCCGAGGTTCACGTAATCGCCGTCAGATAGTTCGGCGGCGGCACGGGCGGCCATCTGATCTCTGGTCCAGGGCATCAGGAGATCGCCTCTCGAACGGTCATCTTCTCGATCGGCTTGTCAGCGGCCTGCTCGGGTGTCAGCTCGAGAACCTGTTGAACGAACGCGCCGGGTGTGTGGATCTCGTCAGGATCAAGCTCACCCGGTTCGAGCAGCTGCTCGACCTCCGCGATCGTCCAACGTCCCGACATCGCGGCCAGCGGATTGAAGTTGCGGGCGGCCATGCGGTACACGAGGTTGCCGTGACGGTCCCCCTTCCACGCTCTCACGAGCCCGAAATCGGCGACGATCGCGCGCTCGAGCACATACTCCAACCCGTCGAAGATCGCGGTCTGCTTCGCGGGTGAGGCGAGCGCGACAGTGCCGTCAACGTCATAGCGCCACGGCATCCCGCCCTCGGCGACCTGGGTCCCGACCCCAGCACGCGTATAAAACGCGGCGATCCCTGACCCGCCGGCGCGCATCCGCTCCGCCAACGTGCCCTGCGGCGTGAGCTCAACCTCAAGCTCACCAGCCAGGTACTGGCGCGCGAACTCACGGTTCTCACCCACATAGGAGGCGATCACACGCCGCAACCGACCGGCCGCAAGCAAAGTCCCCAACCCGCGGCCGTCCACCCCCGCATTGTTGGAGACAACCTCAAGCCCGTCAGCACCACCAGCCAAAAGCGCCTGGATCAGAACCTCCGGCACACCACTGAGCCCAAACCCGCCCACCGCCAACGTGCTCCCCGAACCAATACCGGCTACCGCAGCCGCAGCTGAATCAATCGTCTTATCCATCGGCCCGTCTCAGACACAGGTGTTCTGAATACGCCCGACACCGTCTACCTCGACGACGACGACATCTCCGGGAGTGAGCAGCAGCGGCGGATCTCGCCGCATGCCCACCCCGCTGGGCGTCCCCGTCAGGATCAGGTCACCGGGCTCGAGCGTCGTGAACTCGGAGATCACGCTGATCAGCGTCGGCACGTCGAAGATCATCAGTCCGGTGGAGGCCTCCTGCACCACCTGTCCGTTGACGGTCGTGCGAAGTGTCAGCGCACCCAGGTCGCCGACCTCATCGAGGGTGACGAGCGCAGGGCCGACTGGCGTCGTCGCCTCCCACGCTTTCCCTTGGAGCCACTGATGGGTCTTGTTCTGATAGTCGCGCATGCTGATGTCGTTGGCGACGGTGACGCCCGCCACGTGATTCAGCGCATCCTCGGGCGAGACTCCGCGAGCCGATGCGCCGATCACGATCGTCAGCTCACCCTCGTAGTCGATCGCGCTTCGACGCGGGCGTCAGCGGGATCTCGTCGAATGGGCCCGTCAGCGAGTTGGCGAACTTCGTGAACAGCACCGGGTATTCGGGCACGTCCCGGCCGGCCTCGGCGGCGTGTTCGACGTAGTTGAGTCCGACACAGATCACCTTGGCCGGGTTCGGCACCACCGTCCGGTACCGGATCTGATCGAGCGGGAGCGCCTGTGTGCGATCGGGTTCGGCCGCGAGCAGCAACGACAATGGCGTGCTCGCGCCGATCTCCGAGATGCCTGGCAGCGGCACTGCGACGTCTCCATCGATCGTCACCGCAAAGGGCCTGCCGCCATGGACGACCGAGGCAAAACGCACGTGTTCTCCTTCTGTTAGACCAAGCACCAACTTCGTGAGCAGAACCGACTATTGCATACACTTAGACTTTCTGTCTATATTTTAGCCGGTCGGTTGCAGGTGTGGCAGCGGCCACGGATAAATCCAAAGGGAGCAGGCTATGAAGCTGGTGACGTATGACGGCGGACGGGTCGGCAAACTTGTCGATGACACCGTGATCGAACTCGATGTATCGGATATGCGCCGCTACTTCGAGTTGCAGGGCAAAGTCGAGCCGACAGGCCGTGAGACGCCCCTGGATCAGGTCCACCTTGAAGCCCCGATCATCCCGAAGAAGTTCTTCCACACGGCCGGCAACTTTCGCGAGCATCACGAGGAGTCGAAGGTCGTCAACTGGTCCCATCCGGTGCTCCCGTGGATCGTCTTCTTCCAGAACATCGACGCGATCATCGGCCCCGACGCCCCGATCATCTATCCCGAGGGCATGACCAACGAGATGGACTACGAGCTCGAGCTGGCCGTCGTGATCGGGAAGTCCGGCAAGTTCTTCGGTCCCGAGGAGGCCGAGGACTACATCGCGGGCTACATCGTCTTCAACGACATCACCGCGCGGGACATTCAGCGTGAGGAGATGAAATCGGGCGTCTTCTGCCTATCCAAGAGCATCGACACGTTCGTGCCGATCGGGCCCTGGATCGTGACCGCGGACGAGATCCCCGACGTCCACAATCTCTCGATGCAGCTGCGGGTCAACGGTGAGACACGCCAGACCTCACACACGAGCCACATGTCGGTGACGGTCCCGGAGATCATCAGTCACTACTCGGCGATGGGCTACAGCGCCGGCGACATCGTCTCGACCGGAACCGTCTCGGGCGTCGCGGGCTTCAGCGAGGACGCGGCGTCGCTCTACCTGCGCCCCGGCGACGTGGTTGAGGCCGAGGTTGAGGGCGTCGGGATTCTGCGCAATCCGGTGATCTCGTGGGCAGAGGGACACCCGGATCTGCCGCCGATCGCCTCAGAGGTCGCAACGACCGCGAGCTGAACGCTCGTGCCCGTGGTTGAGACGTCCGCCGGGCGGCTCGAGGGTCTCAACAACCAGCATGGACAGGCCTTCCTCGGCATCCCGTTTGCGGCGGCGCCCCGCTGGGCGCCGCCCACCTCGACGCCCCCCTGGTCCGGCGTCCGTGACGGGACCCGGCCGGGTCCCGCTGCGCCGCAGCCAGCCCGAGAGGTTGCGACCTTCACGCACGGCGAGCTGCCCGACACGGCCGAGGAGTGCCTGAATCTGAACGTCTTCACGCCCTCGCTCGAGGGTTCGAGGCCGGTGCTGCTCTGGGTGCACGGCGGCGGCTTCGCGATCGGTCACGGCTCCGCGAGCATCTACGGAGGCTCCCGGCTGGCTCAGGCCGGCGACCTTGTCGTCGTGACGATCAATTACCGGCTCGGCAGTCTCGGCTGGCTCGGCCATCCGGATCTCGCGCAGGCGCCGGGGGCGCCGATGGCGAACTGGGGTCTGCTCGATCAGATCGCCGCCCTGCGCTGGGTGCAGCGAGAACGTCCAGCTCTTCGGTGGCGACCCCGGGCGCGTGACGGTCGCCGGGCAATCCGCGGGCGCGCTCAGCGTCGCCGACCTGCTGGTCGCGCCGGCCGCGTCCGGCCTGTTCCGGCGGGCTCTGCTCGCCTCACCGCCGTTCGGCGATGTCGCCCAGCCATCTGGCGTCGCGGTTCGCTGGTCAGATGCGATGGCCGGCAGCCTCGGATGTGCCGATGGCTTCAGCGCGTCGCGCATGCGCGAGGCGAACGCGGAGACGCTGGTCCGCGCACACGAGGCGCTGCTCGACTGAGCCCGAGTGGCGCGGCTCCCGTGGCGGAGCGCTGCCGACGATCGATCCCGCCACGCTTCCGCGTCTCGCCGCTCCTTGACCCCGGCGCGAGTCCTGAGGTCGATGTGCTTGTCGGGCCACACCGCCCAGGAGGGCACATTCTTCTTCCGCTCGCCGTGGCGCCCGCCACCACCGCCGGAGCGGATCGCCGGCGTCATCGCCCACCTCTGCCACACCGACCGGCCGGAGGATGTTCTCGATCAGTACCGCCGAGCGTGCCGCCGACCGCGGCGCGCCGACCGATGCCGTTTCGCTGCTGGTGGAGATCGCCACCGAGGAGATGGTGGCGCGGCCGATGGCGAACTGGGCGGCGGAGCGCGCGGTTGCGGTCGCTGGGAAGAGCCGGGTCTATCGATACCGCGTCGAGCACCCGGGCGCCGGCCCTCAGCTTCAGGCGACTCATACCGTCGAGACCCCGTCTGTTCTTCGGAACCTGGGACGACGGCGGCCCGGGGCAGCGGCTCGGCGGTCAGGCAGAGGGGACAGCTCCGTCGCCGATCTGCTTCAGACGGCCTGGTCGCGATTCATCCATGACGGCGACCCGGGATGGCCCGCCTTAACGTCGCACCAATCGGAAGACCTCCCCGTATTCGAATTCGGCGCGTAAGACTCGTGCTGGGTGTCTCGGGAGCGAATTCGCGAGTGCTCAGACGGGCCGCCAACATGCGTGCTCTTTGAAGTACTGGACGCACCACGCCAGACTGTGTACAGTTTTGGTGACGGCGCCGAGTGCGCCTGAGAGAGGACCGATGACCGCCTCAACCGCCAATCAGCCGCTGCTCGAGGTCCTTGGCCTGCGCGTCGCCTATGGCGGGGTCGTCGCCGTCTCCGACGTCGACGTCAGCATCGTCGAGGGTGAGGTCTTCGGTCTGATCGGCCCCAACGGCGCCGGCAAGACGTCGATGATCGACGCTCTCACCGGATACCAGCCGCCCGCCGGCGGCAGTGTGATCTTCGACGGCCACGACGTCACACGGATGCGCGCCCACCGCCGCGCGCGGCTCGGGTTGGCCAGGACCTTCCAGTCGGTCGAGCTGTTCGACGACCTGACCGTCGACGAGAACCTGCTGGTCGCGAGCGAGCGCGCCGGCGTTGGCCTGGCGCTGCGCGATCTCTTCCTGCCGGCCCGTACGCCGGACCGCACCGAATGTCGACTGGGCGATCGAGGTCTGTGATCTCGGCGCGGTGGTCGACCGCTACCCGGCGAGATCTCGCACGGACAGCGCAAGCTCGTGGGCGTCGGCCGCGCGCTGGCGCAGAAGCCGCGTCTGGTTCTGATGGACGAGCCGGCCGCCGGGCTCGACACCGATGAGAGCGTCGCGCTCGGGCATCGC
Organism: uncultured Conexibacteraceae bacterium; assembly: GCA_963785385.1. Taxonomy (GTDB): domain Bacteria; phylum Actinomycetota; class Thermoleophilia; order Solirubrobacterales; family Solirubrobacteraceae; genus Palsa-465. Next base: position 390,161 of record CAWAVA010000020.1, read on the forward strand.
CTGCGCTCGCTGCCCGACGAGCACGGCGTCACCGTGTTCCTCGTCGATCACGACATGAGCCTGGTGCTCGGCGTCTGCGATCGCATGATGGTGCTGGACTTCGGCCACGCGATCGCCCACGGTTCACCCCGGCCGAGATCCGCGAGAACCCGCGCGTGCTCGAGGCGTACCTCGGAAGCCACGGAACACCGGTCGCGGCCGGCGCGGACGGTGACGCATGACGACGGCCACCGCCACTGCTCCGGCGACCGCCGCTGCCGCAGCCCTCGGCGTCGATGGGCTCGACGCCGGCTACTTCGGAAGCCCGGTGGTGCGGGAGGTCTCGCTGCACGTGGGCGCCGGCGAGGTCGTCGCGCTGCTTGGCCCCAACGGCGCCGGCAAGACCACGACGCTCGAGACGATCGCCGGCCTGCATCAGCCGATGGCGGGCGAGATCAAGATGCACGGTGAGACGATCGCCGGTCGCCCGACGCACCTGCTCGCCCGCGAAGGGTCTCGCGCTGGTGCCCAGAGGGACGCGCGCTGTTCTTCGGACTGAATGTCCGCGAGCACCTGCGCCTGGCCAGGTCAAAGGACGGCGTGGGGCAGCGCGAGCTGCTCGAGATGCTGCCCGAGCTCGAGAAGTGCCTCGACCGTAAGGCGGGGATGCTCTCAGGCGGTGAGCAGCAGATGCTGGCCGTCGGCCGCGCGCTGGTGAGCCGGCCGCGAATACTGCTCGTCGACGAGATGAGCCTCGGGCTCGCGCCGGTGATCGTCGAGCGGCTGCTGCCGATCCTGCGTCGCGTCGCCGACGAGTTCGGCACCGCGGTGCTGTTCGTCGAGCAGCACGTGGCCCTGGCGCTCGAGGTCGCGGACCGCGCCTACGTGCTGTCGCACGGGCGCATCGTGCTCGAGGGTCCGGCGGAGCAGCTCCGGGCCGATCGCAAGCTGGTCACCGCGAGCTACCTCGGTGAGGCAGGTCACAGATGAACTTTCGGAGCAAGTCACACAAACGAAGTGAGGAGAGGTTGCAATGAAGTCATTCCTAAGGCCGATCGCCGCCATCGCGATGGCGGGCGCCGCGGCGCTGGCCGTCGGCGTCGGCCGGCGCCGGCGCCGCAGTACACAGGGCATCTGCAGCGAGCAGCTTCGGTGCACAAGCACAAGGCCCACGGCAAGCCGTACGTCTTCGGTCTGATCAACGACGAGACCGGGCCCGTCACGTTCCCGGAGGCGCGTCAGGCCGAGATCGCCGCCGCGGATTACGTCAACACCTACATGGACGGCATCAACGGGCATCCGATCAAGCTCGACGACTGCATCGGTGACACCACGGCGCCGACCAGCGCACGGTGCGCCGGCGAGCTCGTGGCTAAGCATCCGCTCGCGATCCTCGGCGCCGCAGACACCGGCACGCCGGCTTCCGAGCCGGTCTACGAGCGAGCCGGACTCGACTACTTCGGTGGAATCCCGTTCACCCCGGTTGAGCAGAACGCCAAGAACTCGATTCAGTTCTGGTCGATCAGCCTCGGCGACAACGCCGCGGCTTCGGTCTATGCCGCCAAGACGCTCAAGGCGAAGACCGCTGCCGTTCTGTACTTCAGCAACTCGCAGGGTGAGGTCGCCGGGCTGCATGTCATCCCCCCGGTGATGTCGGCCGCCGGCATCACGACGGTCAAGACGTTCGGCATCCCGCCGACCACGCCCGACCCGTCGGCCGAGGTCGCATCCGCGATCGCGATCCACCCCGACGTCATCTATGTCGACATCCCAAACAACTGCGGCGTGGTCCTGAAGGACATCAAGAGCCTCGGCTACACAGGGAAGATCGTCGGTATCGATCCCTGCACCTCGCCGCCATCGATCAGTTCCGCAGCCGGTGCCGCGGAGGGCATGTACGTCGCGACACCGTTCCAGATCGGCGGCGCGCAGTTCAAGGTGTTCGTCGCTGCTCTCGCCAAGTACGGCGCCCCGAAGACCGCAATTGACGGCATCTCCGAAGCAGGTTTTGCCACCGTCATGAACGTGCGCCAGGTTCTTGACACGATCAAGGGCAAGCTCACGAGCAAGAACATGCTTGCGGCGTTCAAGTCGGGGACTCACCCGAACTACATGTCGCACCCGTACACCTGCAACGGAAAGGCGATCGCCAAGGCCGTCTCGGTTTGCAATGACGATTACCTGATCGCTCACGTTTCGGGCACCCAGCTGGTGGTCCCCAGCATGAATGCCTGGGTCACCTCCAAGGGTTACTTCAAGGGTCTCTAGGAGTCATCAAGTCACCGTGGGTCCGTCCGCCAGCTGCGGACGGACCCACCCTGGTCTCCCGTAACGCATGTCCATCTATCTACTCTTCCTGATCCTCGGCCTCGGCTCGGGCGCCACCTACGCCATCCTTGGCCTGGGCCTGGTACTCAAGTACCGCAGCAGCGGTGTCGTCGACTTCGCTCACGGGGCCGTGGCGATGTTCATCGCCTACGTGTTCGTGAACCTGCGCTCCAACGGCATCCTTGCCGCTGCCGGTGATCGTGGTCCCGGACCAGATCAGGCTGAGCGCAACCGGCATCAACACCGCGCTGGCGATCGTCATCGCGCTCGTCTACGCGGCGCTGCTCGGCGCGATTCTCTACTTCCTCGTCTACCGCCCGCTCCGCGATGCCGCACCGCTGACGCGGATCGCCGCTTCGGTCGGCGTGATGCTCGTCTTCGAGGCGATCGGCGTCCTCAACTTCGGCACCACCCCGCAGACGACGCCGCCGATCCTGCCGACGACTCCGATCACGATCAGCAGCCTCACGTTCCCATCCGACGGATCTTCTTCACCGGGCATCGTGATCGTGCTCGTCAGTCGCGCTCTGGGCGATATACCGGTTCACGCGCTTCGGTCTCGCGACTCAGGCCGGCGCTGAGAACGATCGCGGCGCCGCGCTGATCGGTATCTCCGCCAACCGCGATCGCGCTGATCAACTACGTGATCGCGACCGTGCTCGCCGGCGCTGCCGGCATCCTGATCGCGCCGGTCGCGAACCTCGATCCGACCTCCTACACGCTGTTCATCGTCCCGGCCCTCGGCGTCGCGCTGGTCGGGCGCTTCCGTACTTCTGGCTGGTCGCGCTGGCCGGGATCCTGCTCGGCATGGGCCAGTCGGAGATCATCAAGTTCCAGGCCCAGTGGATCTGGTTCCCGCAGGGCGATGTGGCCGATGCGCTGCCGTTCATCCTGATCATCCTGGCGATGACCACCGCGCCCGCAGCCTGCTGGCGCGCGGTGAGGAGCTGACGCAGCGCAACCCATCGGTTGCCCGGCCGGGGCAACCCGATGTCGAGCGCCGCGTTCTGCCTGATCGCCGGCACGCTGCTGCTGATCCTGCTGCAGGGCTCGCTCCGCAACGCGTTCATCTCGTCGCTGACGGTGGTCTGCATCGCGCTGTCGCTCGTGCTGCTCACCGGCTACGTCGGTCAGGTCTCGCTGGCGCAGATGATGTTCGCCGGCATCGGCGGATTCATGCTCGGGCACATCTCCCACGGCTGGGGCATCGGCTTCCCGTTCTCTCTGATCCTCGCCGGCCTATGCGCGGTGCCCGTCGGGATCCTGGTGGGGCTGCCGGCGCTGCGGTTGCGGGGGGTCAACCTTGCCGTCGTGACGCTGGGTGCCGCGTTCACGGCGGACGCCGTGATCTTCAACAGCCAGGGGTTCGCGGGGGGGCTCGTCGGCCTGCCAATCAAACCTCCGCACCTGCTCGGGCTCGATCTCTCGATCGCGGAGGGCCACAACTACCCGCGAGTGATCTTCGGGGTCATGGTCCTGCGTCGTCGTGATCCTGATGGGGCTGCTTGTCGCGCGTATGCGACGCGGCGCCGCCGGTCGCATGCTGCTCGCGGTTCGCTCGAACGAGCGCGCCGCAGCCTCGGTCGGGATCAACGTCGCGCAGGCGAAGCTGATGGCGTTCGGGATCGCCGCCTTCATCGCCGGCATCGGCGGCGCGTTGACCGGCTACCAGCAGGGCACGCTCACCGCGGACGGCTTTGCCACCTTCACCTCGCTTGGGCTGTTCGCGGTCGTCTACGTGGCGGGCATCGGACGCATCTCCGGTGCCGTCTTCGCCGGCATCATGATGTCCTCGATCGGCCTGGCGGTCACGTTCCTCGATGAGCAGTTCGGCATCGGCAAGTACCAGACGATCGTCGCCGGCTCGCCCTGGTCGTGACCGCGATCGCCAACCCGGACGGTGTGATGAGCACGACCACCGGCAAGGGCCCGGCCGTCGCCTACTTCCGCCTGCAGGACGCGGTTCTCGCCCGACTCAGTCCGACGCGAGCCCAGAGTTCACCCGACCGTCGCCGCGCGAGGTCGCCGACGCCTGATGCCAGGCCCGCGGTTGACGAGCCCTCCACGTCTGAACAAATCACGGTGAGATGAGAGAGGAACCGGAATGAGTCTGACCACCATCCCCAAGTCTGATGTCGATCTGTTCGACGACGCTGTTCTGACCGACCCGTATTCGATGTATGAAGACCTCAGGCAGAACGGGGCTGCCGTCTGGCTGGAGCGTCACCGGGCGTGGGCCATCCCCGTCACGCCGAGGTCCGCGCCATCTCCCGTGACAGCGAGACGTTCTCATCTGAACCGAATCCCGGGCTTGAGCCCGAACAGCCTTACATGCCGCGTGGCGATGTGCTCGGCAGCGACCCGCCGACGCACACCAAGCTCCGGAGCGTGCTGGCGGACATGTTGCTGCCGCGTGCGCTGCGCGGCCTCGGTGACCGGATCGCGCTTCAGGCCGACGAGCTCGTCGCCTCGGTCGTCGAGCAGGGCAGCTTCGACGCGGTCAGCGATATCGCGCGCCGGTTCCCGGTCGATGTCGTCGCGGATCTGGTCGGACTCGGCCCTGACCGTCGCGACGACCTGTTGCGGTTCGCGGACGCGGCCTTCAACACTTTCGGGCCGCTGAACGAGCGAACGCAGTCATCGCTCGAGACGGTGGGTGGGCTCATCGAGTTCATGCAGAGATCGATGAGCCGTGAAGCCCTGCGTCCGGGGAGCTGGGGTGAAGCCGCGTACAGGGCGGCCGATCGCGGAGAGATAAGCCATGAGGATGCAGGCCGCATGATGGGTGCCTTCGTGGTCGCCGGGATGGACACCACGGTCAACGCGATCGGGAGTGCGTTCTGGCTGCTGGCCGAACGGCCCGACCAGTTTGCGGCGCTCCGCGAAGATCCGAGCCTGGCCAAGTCTGCCTTTGAGGAGACCCTGCGCTACGAGTCGCCGGTGATTATGTTCGCGCGCGGAGCCACGCGGGATACGGAAGTGGACGGGACGCCGATCGCGGCCGGTGACCGCCTGCTGCTTCTCTACGGATCGGCGAACCGCGATGAACGGCGCTACGAGGCCGCAGATCAATTCGATATCCGCCGCAATCCGCTGGATCATGTCGCCTTCGGCTTTGGCGGTCATGTCTGTGTCGGCGCCGGTCTCGCAAGGATGGAAGGTCCGGCGATCCTCGCGGCGCTGGCCCGCCGAGTCGAGAGCATTGAGCTGAGCGGCGAGCCGCGCCGACACCTGAACAACATCATCCGCGGGTTGGACAGTGTGCCCGTGCGGGTGACACTCAGCACGCGCGGTCCTAGCATGGCCTGAGAGACGACGGGCTGTCGCTGGGCTGCCGTGCACGGCTCACGGGACGATGTTCTGATTGAGGTGAAACATGTTGTCAGGGTCGTACTCGCGCTTGACCTCGCGCAGGCGGGCGAGGGTGCTGCCGTAGGCGACGTCGGCGGCCTCGGCCTCGTCGCCTTCCATGAAGTTTGAGTAGGCCCCGCCGGTGAGGTGTGGGCTCAAGCGCGGCGAACGTCTCTCGGACCCAACTCTGCTCGGCTGCGGAATCCCGTCTTGTCGCGCCACTGGCCCGGGACGTTGATCAACCAGCGGGCTGACCGGTGCGGGAAGGCGGTCGCGTCGTTGGCGACAGTCGCGGATCGCTCCGCCCATTGAAAGCACCTCGATGACCGAGAGCGGCGATCCGACCTTGGCGCCCTGAGCCACGAGCACATCCATGAGACCGTCGGTCAGCTCGCGCGGTGAACCCCGCCTTGACGTAGGCGTGAAGCGTGCCCGGCGCAAGCAGCTCATCGGTGATCTGCTGCATCGCGAGGTACGGGACCCGGTCGAGCGAGGATGACGCTCGGCGCGAGCTCCTCACGGATCGCCTCGAGGATGACCTCGGCCCTCGCCGATGTCGCCGGACCACTCGATCAGCGACATCACGCCGGGGGAGCCGACATATTCGCTTGGAAGCCACGGTGCCTCCGCCGGCCCGCGACGCACGAAGCTCGTCCACAGCAGCTCGTTGCGCGCATCGCGGGGTCGGCCATCGCCTTGTCGCCCATGCGCAGAACCTCGTGAACCCGCTCGAGTGGGTCGAAAGTCGCGAGCACCAGCAGGTCACTGAGCGGGTGGGCTCTGAACTCGAATTCGGTCACAACTCCAAAATTCCCGCCGCCGCCACGGAGCCCCCAGAACAGATCGGCAGCTCATGCTCGTCGGCGTGAACGATCCGGCCGTCGGCGAGCACGACCTCGGCAGCCAGGAGCGAGTCGATGGTCAGGCCAAAGTGCCGCATCATGCGCCCGACGCCGCCGCCGAGCGTGAGTCCGCCGGCTCCCGTGTGTGAGACGACACCCGCGGGAACGACGAGACCATGTGCCTGGGCTGCTCGGTCGACGTCGCCGAGCAGTGCGCCGCCGCCGACGCGAACCCTACGAGCGTCTGGATCTACGACCACCTGGCTGATCGCTCGCAGATCAATGACGAGCCCGTCATCGACCGTCGAGTAGCCGGGCAGCGAATGCCCGCCAGCCGCGCACGGCGATGGTCAGTCCGATGCTCCGCGCGTACCCGACGGCGAGCGCCACGTCCGCGGCAGCAGGAGCACTGGGCGATCAGTGCCGGGGAGCGGTCATGCATAACGTTCCACACCGCCCGAGCAGCGTCGAAGTCCTCGTCGGCCGGTACGAGAACTCGGCCGGCGAATCCAGTGATCACCGCTGGCCGAGCAGCTCTCGACTACGCCTGAGCGCAGGACCTCTTAGCAGTCATCGTGGCGGCCCAGGCCTGCTCTGGCGCCCGCCTCGGTGTAGGCGGGCATGCCCGGGCATCATGTAGCCGTGCTCGGCGCCGGGGATGATCTCGATCCTGTGTCTGCACCCCGTGCTCCTCGAGCTCCGCCTGCAGCGGCGGGATCATCGAGAGCGGCGTCACATGGTCGTTCTCGCCGAAGCCCAGGTACAGGGCGGCGTCGACGCTTGCCGGCGCTCAGGTGCGGTGAGTCGGGCTCGTCGGTAACGATCTTCGAGGGGTGCAGCAGCGAAGCGGCGGCCACGGCTTCGCCGAAGGTTTCGGCAGCGCGCAGACCGAAGCGACCGCCCATGCAGAAGCCGACGCAACCCCACGGCTCGTCGCGCGCCGCCGGGCACCGCCTCGAGCATCAGGCGCGTGTCGGCCAGAACCTCGGCGTCGCTGATGCGTCCGACGATCGCGCTCATCCGTCCGAACTCGGAGCCCTCACCGGCCGCCAGCTTGTCCAGATCGGGCTTGTCGGCCGGATCGAACGCGTAGTAGAGATCGGGCAGTGCCACGCGGTAGCCGTCGTCCGCCAGCCGCTCCGCATAGCCCTGGATCGCGGGCCTGATCCCGGGCCCGTCCATGAACAGCACGACGAGCGGGAACGGCCCGTCGCCGTCGGGGCTATAGAAGTGAACCGGCATCGTGCCGCGCTCGGTCTGGACGTCGATCACTGTGGCGTTCATGCAGCCTCCTGTCGTGTGCTGATTGCGCGCTCCGCGCGGCCTCTGTTCCGGCGATCCGGCCAAAGACGATCGCATCGGTGAGCCCGCCACCGTGTTCGGTTAGATGACCCCAGATCGAGCCCGCCGCCCCGGCCGCGAACAGGCCTGGAACCGGCTCGCCGCCCGGGCGAAGCACCCGGGCGAGCGCGTCGCGTCGCGGGCCTCCCGAAGCCGTAGCCACACCTGGATGCATCTGAATCGCATACAACGGGGCGACCAGAGGCGCAAGGGTCGCCGGTGCGCGTCCGAAGAGCTCGTCGCGGTGCTGGCTGACAGCCTGTTCGTACCCGGCGAAGGTCTGTTCGAGGATCTCGCGAGAGAGGCCGGTGACGGCGGCGAGGTCGGGGATGCTCTCGGCACGGTGGATCCAGCCGGCCGCCACCTCCGCGGAGTTGTCCGGGCTCCAGGCGTAGCCGTTTGGGCTGCCCACGATGCCGTGCAGTGGCCCGGCCAGCCGGGCAGCCTCATCGAACACGATCCAGCCAGGCATCCGCGGACGGTTCTCGCGTCGCGGCATGTAGGTCGACACGCAACGGACCTTGTCGTGCACCTCCCATCCGGTCTCATCCGCAAAGCGTCGCCCGTCACCGTCGAGGTAGATGAAGCTCGGGCGCATGGACGTCGAGAGTGAAAGCTGCCGGAAAAATCGGGGTGCACGAACGAGAGCCATCCGAAGAAGGCGCTCATGTGCCAGAGCGCGCCGCCAGCCTGCTGCGTCAGTCGCAGCGTGTCACCGGTGTTGCCCTGATGCCCGACGGAGACCAGCGGTAACGGCAGATAGGTGTCCCGTAGCTCGGGATCGGCCTCGAAGCTGCCGCAGGCGAGCACGACACCGCCGCGGACGCGGATCTCCTGCGTCGACTCGCCGGCCCCGACGAGCGCGCCCCGGACGCGCCCGGTCTCGTCGACTCTGAGCTCGAGCGCCGCCGTGTCGAGGGCGACCGGGATCTCGCGGTCATCGACCGCCGCCTCCAGCAGCTGCCAGAGCCCGATCCCCGGGTCGGGTGGCGGACTCGAGCGGGACGAATTGGCGGTAGCTGACATGCCCCTCGCCGGGGAAGTGCGGCCAGGAGGGCAGCATGCCGCCGAACGCCTCGATGTCGACCGGCGCCGTCGCACCGCCTAGCGAACTGAGAAATTCCGAGACCTCGGGCAGCCCCTGCGGCGAACGCCTCGAGCACCGACCTGCTCGGTCTTCCCGAAGCAGAGCGCGTTCAGATGCTCGACGGCGTTGGGCCCGCTGACGTCGAAGAGGAAGCCGCCCGAGTGCCTGCAGTTACCTCCACCGGCCGGCGTCTTCTCAACCACCGCGACCGCGACTCCGGCGTCATGTGCAGCGATAGCAGCCGATGCACCGGCGGCGCCGTACCCGAGAACCAATACATCGACGTCCTCAGGCAGGCTCATTCGGGTGGCCCGGTCATGATCCGCAGCGGCTCACTGCCGTCCCAGCCGTTGGCTGCGGCGCGCACCATCGCGTAGAAGCCCAGGATCTCCTCTCGCTCCTGCAGCACCTCGACCGGATGTCCGAGCAACGGTCCGCCCTCGAACCAGACTGCCGAAGCGGGACCTGTCCTGCCCGTGTGGAAAGCCGCCAGGCCGGCCGCCTCGAGCCGGGCGGTCTCGGCCTCAAGCGACGCCACCACAAAGCCGACGTGGCCGATTCCCCCGCCCGGAGCGATCAAGGCGTCACGAAAGCCGGCGGGCTGGGCGTCATGGACCTCGGTCAGCTCGACCAGCAGCGGTCCCCAGCTCCCGAACGCGGAGGAGTGGTCATAGACGGCCGGCTCGCCGCGGTAGGTCACCTCGTCGAAGACCATGTGCTCCATGCCGAAGAACGGGCCTGCCCCGAAGTCCTCCGCAAATCGTTCCACGCCACTTCGGAGGTCCTCGACGACGTAGCCGATGTGATGAATTGCCGGCTGCAGGGCCACGGGAAAACTGTACACGTATTGCACTTCTGTATGCAATACTCGCGCCGGGATGGAGATTGGTTTCGATCACGTCGGCCTGTCGGTGGCCGACATGGACGCAGCTGAGGCGTTTTACTGCGACGCCTTCGGATTCACGCGTCAGCTTGCCTTCGAGCTGACGCCGCACCCGATTCGCGGCGTGATGCTGACTCACGAGAACGGCATGCGCCTGGAGCTCTTCCAGCACGAGCGGTCGGTCCCCGGGTTGCAGGGCAGCACTCCGATCGAGGCGATCAGCAGACGCGGATATGGCCATTTCGCCTTCAGGGCTCCGGACATCGGTGTGATCTTTGATTCCGCGCTCGTCGCCGGGGCGCAGTCTCGGGTGCCGCCGTCGCCCTCTCCTGAGCCCGGGGTCCGCTTCGCCTTCCTTTCCGATCCTGAGGGCAACCTCGTCGAGCTGGTGGAGCGCCGGTGATGGGGCGCCTCGACGGCAAGGTGGTGCTGATCACCGGTACCGCCGGCGGCCAGGGCGCCTGCGCGGCACGTCTGTTCTGTGGCGAGGGGGCGATCGTGTTCGGCTGTGACCTGGACGCAGAGCGGGCAGATGCCGTCGCTGAGGAGATTCGCGACGCCGGCGGTGAGATTCACAGCACGGCTCCCGTCGATCTCGCCGACCCGGAGGCCGCCAGGGCGTGGGTCGACGGGGCGGCGGTTCGCGCCGGAGGCATCGACGTCGTCTATAACAACGCGTCCGCTCCGCGGGTCGGCCCGTTCGAGGAGATGACCTGGGATGACTGGCAGTTCACGCTCCACAACGAGCTCGACCTGATCTTCACGGTCACCAAGGCAGCGTGGCCACACCTGATCGCCCGCGGTGGCGGTGTGGTCATCAACACGGCATCGGTGTCCGCGCACCGCGGAGCGACGTTCATCGAGCAGGCCGGCCACGGCGCGGCCAAGGGCGGGGTCCTGGCGATCACCCGCCACCTCGCTGCGTCGGGCGCTCGGCACGGAATCCGCTGCAACTCGATCAGCCCCGGCCTGATCGTGACCGCGCAGATAGAGCCGTTTCTCGATGAGCCGGGGCATCCGGTCCATGAGATGCGCCATAGCCATCCGCTCGGGCGTCTCGGCGAGCCGCGTGACGTGGCCGCCCTCGCGCTGTTTCTCGCCTCCGACGACGCCTCGTACCTCAACGCCGTGGACATCGTCGTCGACGGCGGACAGTCGCTGATCTCGTGAGCGAGTTCAGCGGCGAGCTGATCTGGCGCGAGGACCGCGGCTACGAGGATGCTCGCGTTGGGCGCATCTTCAACGCTCGTCACCCGGATCGGTTTCCGGCCGCGGTGCTTCTGGCCGAGTCCGAGGACGATGTCGTCGCCGGGGTGCGATTGGCCCGCGAGCGCGGTCTCAGCGTCTCGGTGCGAGCCGGCGGTCACAGTTGGGCCGCCTGGAGCGTGCGTGACGACGCCCTCCTGATCGACCTCGGGCGCATGCGCGACATGACCTTTGACGCGGCGACCGGCATCGCGTCCGCCAATCCGGCGGTTCAGGGTGGGGCAGAGCTGATCCCGTTCCTGACCGCGCAGGGCGCGGCCTTCCCAGGCGGCCACTGCCCGAGCGTGGGGCTTGGAGGCTTTCTGCTGCAGGGCGGGCAGGGCTGGAATTCGCGCCGCCGCGGCTGGGCGTGTGAGAGCGTCGTCGCAATCGACGTGGTCACCGCCGACGGCGAACTCCTGCGCGCCGACGAGAGCCAGAACTCCGACCTGCTCTGGGCTGCGCGCGGCGCCGGCCCCGGATTCTTCGGCGTGATCACCCGCTTTCACCTGCAGACCTATCCATTACCGAGGGCGATGACCCACGACACCTGGATGTTCGAGCTCGACGACCTGGAGCCGCTCTTGAGCTGGATCGATGGATTGCTGCCATCCCTGGACCGCGTCGTCGAGCCGGTCATCGCCGCCACACGCGTGCCGCGTCCGCAGGGTCCTCCGGTGCTGCTGCTCCACACGACCGCGATGTGCGAGTCAGATGCCGAAGCCCAGCGGGTGTTGGCACCGCTCGACGCCTGTCCGATCGCAGACCGGGCGATAGCGCACGAACGCGGGCCGACGACGGTTGAGGCTGAGAACGACGCCCAGGGTGCGCAGAACCCTGAGGGGCACCGATACGCGGTCGACTGCACCTGGACCGACGCCAGGGCGTCCGAGCTGGCACCGCTACTCCGCGACCTCTGGTCGGGGCTCCCCACCGAGCACTCATTCTCGATCTGGTACGGCTGGTCGCCGCAAGAGCCATTGCGTGACATGGCCTTCTCAGTCGAAGGGCACGCCTACATCGCAACCTACGCGATCTGGTCCGACGCGGCTGACGACGAGCGCCTCCAGAACTGGGTCGTGAGCCACACGCACCGGCTGGCCGCGCATGGCAAGGGCGTCTACCTCGGAGACACGGACTTCACGCGGCGGGCCGACCGTTTTCTGTCTCCGACGAACTTCGCGCGTCTCGAGGAGATCCGTGCACAGCGCGATCCCGAGGGGCGCTTCTGCCACTACCTGATCGCCGACGGCGCCGAACTCAACGCAGAACCAACCCGCCGTCCGCACACAGCGTCTGCCCCGTAATCGCTCCGGCCTTCTCGGAGGCGAGGAAGCCGACGGCTGCTGCAACGTCGTCAGGCACGAGATCACGGTCGATCGCCATCTGCGCCCTCACGGCGTCGAACGCGGCCTCCGGCATGCCGGAGGCCGCCGCCGGGGTTCGCGTCAGCCCGGGGGCGACGCAGTTGACGGTGATCCCGTCGCGGCCCAGCGACCTTGCCAGGGACCGTGCAACTCCGATCAGCGCTGCCTTGCTCGCCACGTAGGCGAGCAGGTCTTCAGCGGGGGGGTTCCAGACGGTGTCGGAAACCACGAAGATGATCCTCCCGAAGCTGCGATCGACCATGCCTGGCACAAACGCCTGTGCGAGCCACAGCGCGGACTCGACATTGACCGCCTGCACGTGACGCCAGGTGGCCTCGTCGAGGTCTGCAAGGCTCGCTTTGTTGAAGGCGGCGGCCGCGTGGACCAGAACGTCGCAGTGGCCGTGACGTTCGATGATCGCGGCTGCGGCACGCTCGACCTCTTGGGGCCGGGCCAGGTCGACCGGCGACCCGCCGCTGCGGTCCAACACCTCAACGGCATATCCGCAGTCGAGCAGAGCGTCCACGATCGCCCGGCCGATCGCCCCCGCGCCGCCGGTCACTGCCGCAACTAGCTCCATTCCGGATTCTGCACTCATTTGCCCTATCTGCATACAATACGAGAAACGAGCCCAGGAGAGGGTCATGTCATTCAGAGTTGATGAAACGCTGCCCATCCGCGAGCTCCCGGGCGAGCCGGTGCCCTACTACCTCGCCGACGGTGATGGTCGCTCGCACCTGCTTCTGGGTCAGGTGGGGCGCGCTCTCGCGGGGACCGAGGAGACCGCCGGCGCGATGTCTGTGATGACGGCGGTCGGCCCCGCCGGCCGTCCGATCCCGATGCACCGCCATGAGAGCGAGCACGACTACTTCTTCTGCGTTCGCGGACGGGTGCAGGTCTGGGCCGACGGCGTCAGCCGCATCCTCTACCCGGGGGATGTCGCCAGCGTCCCGGCCGGAGTACTGCACGCGTATCAATTCCACGGGCACTACAGCCAGTTCATGGGGCCGATCGCGCCGGCGGGCTGGGACCGCTTCTTCGATCTGACCGGCACACCGTACGCCGGCCCCGCATATCCGCAGGTAGACAACAGCCCGCCGCCGTTCGCGAAGTTCGGCGAGGCGGAGGGTCGGTTCGCGATGAAGTACTTCCCGGAGGAGCCGTACTCGGACGTCAGCTCCGGTCCCGATGACAGCCTGCCAGGGGCGGTGGCCCCGTACTTCCTGAGGGCAGGGGAGGGTCCGCGTCACGAACTCTTCGGACAGGTCTGTTTCCAGTTGATGACCGGCGCTGAGAGCGACGGGCAACTCGGCATGACGCTGACCGAGGGTCCACGGTCCTCCGCGGTTCCGGTCCACGCACACGAGCGGACCTATGAGGCGATCTACTGCCTCGACGGCCGCCTGCGTGTGACGATCGAGGGTGAGGAGCATCTCCTCACCTGCGGTGACTTCGTCAGCATCCCGGCCGGGGTCGAGCACACGTACGCGATGGAGGCCCATCTGACTCGATTCGCGAGCATGTACGGGCCGGCGGGACTCGAGCGCTTCCACGAGGTCGCCGGGCAGATCGCCGAGCAGCGGATCTTCCCGGAGCAGTCGGAGCCGGTCGATTCGGACCGTCTCGCCGCCGCAGCGGCTGAGCTCGACATCGTCTTCGTCTAAGGGATCCGAGGTGGGTCGATGAAAGTATTGATCGCCGGTGGCGGCATCGCCGGGCTGACGCTCGCGCAGGGTTTACACCGCGAGGGTGTCGAGTGCCAGGTCTTCGAACGTGATCCGCTCGAGAGCTGGCGGACGGGGTACCTGCTGAACCTTGACGTCGAGGGCGACCACGGGCTCGAGGCGTGCCTGCCGCCCGACCTGTACGAGCTGTTCAAGCGCGCCAGTGGCCAGACGATGTCCGGCCACGACGAGTCTGTTGTGCTGAATCCGATGGGCGAGAAGCTGACCTCGATGCCGCACTTCGGGGAGTCGGCGATCGGTGACCGGCCGCCGACGAACATCGACCGCCGTACGCTCCGCCAGATCCTGCTCGCCGGTCTCGACGAGGTCGTCCACCACGGCTGCGAGGCGGCCGACGTCGAGGTCAACGACGGCTCGGTGACCCTGGTCCTTGCCGATGGCACCCACGTCGTGGGGGACATGCTGGTCGCCGCCGACGGCGTCGGATCGGCCGTACGGCGGCGTGTCATGCCCGGGGTCGAGATCATCCCGTCACCGGTTGGTGCGCTCGGCCTCTTCGGCCGTGCGCCGCTCACCGATGCTGTGGCCGCTCAGGTCCCGCAGGACGATCTGGGATGCCGGCTTCGCGATCGTCTCCGACGGGCGCGGAACGATGCTAGGCATCGGGCACTGGGACCCACGTCAACCGGTCAATGAGGCCGCAGCCGAGCTGGGAGTCGATGGCACCTTCGATCAGGCCTCGCCGTACTTCATGCTCAACGGTGCGATCCCGCCGAGCATCGAGGTGCCGCCGCCGGCCGAGTGGATCGCCGACACCCCACGGCCTAATGCACGAGACGATGATCGCGACGGTCTCCGGCTGGCATCCCGTGGTGCGCGGGTTGGTCGAGGCGATCGACCCCACGACCCTGTTCTCGCATCCGTTCCGTCGCCTCGATCCGACACCGCCGTGGACGACTTCGCGCGTGACCTTTCTCGGCGACGCGATCAACGCGATGCTGCCGACGCTCGGAAAGGGGGCGAACATGGCGATGCGCAACGCCGCGGTGCTGCGCGACCAGCTCGTCGCCGCCGATCGCGGCGAGCGTGCCGTTGCTGGGTGCGATCGCCGCGTACGAGGAGGACATGCGCTGCGGCGACCTATCCGCTGATGGAGATCGCGGCTGACCACGGCCGCTTCGGCGGCGGGGGGCTGCGCGGTCCGGCCGACGGGCAGCCTGAGGGAGTGCCGGGCATGAGGGTGCTCGGCCTGAGCGCGGGGAATCCCGACGGCAGCGCCGAGATCCTGCTGAAGGTCGCACTGCGGGCGGCCGAGGACGAGGGCGCCGAGGTCAGCCTGGTCCGGCTCGACGACCTGACGCTTCCGACCCGGCCGGTCGGGCCCGGGGAGGGCGCAGACCGCGGACGACGGGGCCTGGCTGTGGGATCAGGTGATGGAGACCGACGGCCTGATCGTCTCGGCTCCGATCTACTCGCGGACCCTGCCCGGCAAGCTCAAGCTCGTCGCCGACCGGCTGTCGGGCCCTGCGGCCGACGTCGCGTTCGCCGAGAGCTACCGCGCGATGATCGAGGCCGGCCAGACGCCGCCGGTCGCCTTTCCCTACGACGAGCGGGTCTTCCGCCCGCGGGTCGCGGGGCTGATCGCGGTGGGCGGAGCGCTCACCAGCCAGTGGCGCTCGCTGGCGCTGCCGCTGATGCACCAGATGATGTTCTCCTCCCACATTGCGGTCGCCGATCAGCTCCTGGTCGGCGGGGCCGGCATGCCGCGCTCGGTCGTGCTCGACGCAAGGCGTTAGCTGAACGCCGCGCGGGTGGGTGCGCAGCGTCGGCTCTCAGCTCGGCCGGCGCTTCGATGAGGTCGATTACCGCGGCGAGAATGGGCTGTGCCCGCTCTGTCATCTCTCGGCGGTCGAGATCCGTGGCGAGGCGGTGGAGTGCGTCACGTGCGGCGCGGCCGGGCGCCTCGAGGTAGTCGACGGCAGCTGCACGGGTGGCATTCGATGACGCGGCCGGCCTTGAGCGGTCGGTGATCGGCCTGGCTGAGAAACGCGCCCACTTCCATGAGGTCCAGGAGACCGCCGGCATTCAGGGCGCGCTCGCCGGTGAGATCGAGCAGCGCGCCTCGATCTACGACAGATACGAACGACGGATCACGCCTGAGCGCGTGACGACTCGACCGGCCTGACGTCCCCTCTCAGCGGGTTCGTTGCGGAGTGTTCGGTGCGTCGCCTATGGACGGCGGCCGATCGCGAACCGGAAGACGTTGTGCATCTCGACGCGCCCGTCGGGCAGCGTGAGCGGCTTCACGGCGTCGACCAGCGCCTCTGTCGCGGCGGCCTCGCCGGCCGCCGCGATCGCCATCGCTCCGCCGCCGGACGCGAGCACCGCGCGGACCGCGCGATCGACCGTCTCGTGCGCCCACACGACCGGCACCTCGCCGGACTCGGTGATCTCAAGGCCCGCGCCGCGTGAGCAAGCGCTCGAGGCCTCCCGGCTCCGAGAGCCCGTAGGGGAGGTGGCTGCCGGCCGTCGGCGCACTGGCTCGCAGCGGCTCGAGCGCCAGGTGCAGCGCCGTGGCCTCGTTGCGCTCGGGCTCGGCGAAGGTCGTCGCAGCGACCCGCCCGCCCTGACGCACGACCCGCGCGGCCTCGCGCACGGCGTCCTCCGGGGAGTCGGCGAACTGAAAGGCGTTGAAGCCGACGGCGGCGTCGAAGCTCGCGTCGGGAAACGGCAGCTCGTCCATTCCCGCCTGCGACCAGGGTCGCGTCGGGCACGCGCTCGCGCGCGATCTCGAGAAGCTCCGGGGTCGATGTCGAGGCCCGTCACCGCCGCGCCCTCGCGCGGCCATGCGCAGCGCATAGCCCGGATCCGCAACCGATGTCGAGCAGCCGCGCTCCTGGTTCAAGCGGGCAGCCTGGCGAGCACCGTCGAGAACAGAGCGTCGTTCGACGGCTCGGCAAGCTCGGCCCAGTCGCGCGGCCTGCGCACCCCACTGTTCAGCTCCGCTCATGGTCCGCATAGTTGCATACAGTTTTGCCAATCTGTGTAGAGTTTGCCGCGAGTGAGCCGCACCACTGATCTCCCCTCGACAGACGCCCGGGCGCTGATCGCTCGCGCTATCGACAAGGCCGAGCAGATCGGGATGCGCGGCTCGATCGTCGTGATCGGTGGCACGCGGTGCGCTCGTGTCGGCATCGCGGATGGATCACGGCGGCGCCGGCGGCATGGCGCGGGCACGCTCGAAGGCCTGGATCGCCGCCACCCAGCAGATCCCGAGCGTCGAGCATCTCGGACGCATGCGAATGATCCCGCCGCCGATGGTGAGCGGCTTCACCGTCTGCTCACCGGAGGCGATCTTCCCCGGTGCCGGCGGGATGCCGATCCGCGCCGAGGACGAGGCGGGCGAACCGGTGATCGCCGGCATCGCCGCCTCTGGTGCCGGCATCGGGCCGTTCGTCGGATACCCCGGCTCGGATCCGGAGAAGCTGATCGCCGACGGACGGCCGTCCAATGGCGAGGACCTGCTCGTCCACTACGCGCTCGGGATCCCGTACGAGGGTCAGCACGGCGATGATCTCGAGCGCTGGATCAACGCATACGGGTCGTTCCCCGACGAGCCCGGGCAGGGGTCTCGGGATGGCGCCGGCACCCGCGGCCGAGCACAGGATGAGCACGGTGGGCACTGGCGCTCGCCGACCGCGTCGATGGCCGCCGCTGACGACGCGGGGTCTGCTCACATCGCTCGCCATCGTCGATCGCCGCGGCGACCCGATCCAGCTCGATCGGATGGACGGCGCCGTCGCCGCGTCTCGCCGTCGTCGCCGAGGCAGTCGCTGTGACCGCCGCGACCTTCGGAATCCCGAGCGGCGAGCTGGCGAGCATTATCCCGGCACTCGGCGAGATGGAACGGCTGGCGGCATCGCTTCCCTACTCGATCCTGCCGGCGCCGGGCGGCGTGCCCGTTCTTCGAGGACGGCTGGTCGTCGCCGGGCTCGGCATCGCCGGTCCGCCTCCGGCGGTCTGTCGCGGAAATGGCCGCGGCCGTTCTTCACGCCGGCTGAGCGTCCGATGCCCGAGCGGGTCTGCATCGTCGGCTGCGGCGCGATCGGCGGCCTCTACGCCGCCCACCTCGCCCAGCTTCCCAGGCGTCGAGGTCTGGGCGTACGACGCTGCCGCTGAGCACGTCGCGGCGATCAACCGAGCGCGGCCTGCGCATCACCGGGCACGTCGAGCTGGTCGCTCACCTTCAGGCGCGCACAGACGCCGCGCAGATCCCGCCGTGCTCGCTCGGGATCCTCGCGACGAAAGGGACCGTCACCGAGCGCGGCGATCGCCGCGACCGCTCACGGTCTTCGCGGACGGCGCCGTCTGCAGCGTGCAGAACGGGATCGGCAATGAGGAGGTCATCGCCCAGCACGTCCACGCGTGATCCGCGGCGTCACGTTGCCGGCCGGCCGTCTGGTCGAGCCGGGGGTGATTCACATGGATGCTCCCGGTCCGACCTGGATCGGGCCGTTCGAGGGCCGGCCGGCCTCGGCTGATGAGATCGCGAAGCTTGGCCGAGCTGCTCAACGCGAGTGGGATGGAGACCCGCGTGGAGCTCGATGTCCGAGGCGCGCAGTGGACGAAGCTCCTGTTCAACTCATCAACCAACCCGCTCTGCGCGCTGACCGGACTGACGCACGGGCAACTTTGCGACCTATCCGCCGACGCGGCGGCTCGCGGGCGCCCTGATCGACGAGGGGCGCGCGGTGGCCGATGCACTCGGGATCAACGCTCGACGCGGATCCCGCCGAGCTGATCGATGAGGCTGCGCGCACCAACTTCGACCACCGCCCGAGCATGCTCCAGGATGTCACCGCCCGGCGCCGTACGGAGATCGGGACGCTCAACGGCGGCATCGTCGCAGGGAGGCCGCGGGCGTCGGCCTCTCGGCTCCGCTTCACGCCGGCATCGTCGAGTTGATCTCCGGGCTCGAGCAGAGCTGGACGCTCATGTAGTCGGAAACATTTCGCCCTTCTGTGGACTAGATGGCAAACTGTATGCAACAATCGTGAGACTGATCATGGATACACCGCAGACCATCGACTGGGACGAGCAGGAGTTCACCGAGGTGCGCCCCGGGATCTTCGGCTCGACCGTCCACACGCCGCAGCTGACCGCCACCCTCTACCGCTACGGCGCCGGGATCGAGCTGGGAGGAGCACCAGCATCCCCAGGATCAGATCACCCAGGTGCTCGAGGGGACGATCGACTTCGTCGTCGACGGCGCAGCCCGTCCGTCTCGTCGCCGGGCAGCTCGGCGACCCTGCCGGGCGGCACCCCGCATTCGGCGACCGTTCCGGCCGAGGGGCCAGCGGTCACGCTCAACGTCTTCACCTATCGCGAGGCGACGCCGAGTGCCTGAGTGGCTGGGTCTCGACGGCCAGCGCGTGCTCGTCGCCGGCGGCGCCGGGACGCTCGGCGCCGCGCTCGTCGAGGGCTTACCTGGCAGCGGGCGCGCAGCGTCGGCGGTCACCGATCTGAGCGAGCCTGCGCTCGCCGAGCTCGACTCCCGCGTCAACGGTCAGATGCCCGGCCGATCTCAGCGATCCCGAGGCTGCACGCGCAGGCGGTCGCCGATGTCCGCGACGGGCTCGGCGGCCTCGATGTGTTCGTCCACTGCGTCGGCATCAACGACCGCCGCCCGATCGAGGAGTACAGCGCCGAGGACTGGGACCGGATCATCTCGGTCAACCTCACAAGCGCCTTCCACACGGCCACCGAGGCGGTCGTCGGGATGAGGGCCCAGGGTCAGTGGCCGGATCGTCTTCTTCTCCTCGGTCGCGGGCCGCAGCGGCCACAAGCTGCACGGGCCCTACGCGGCGACGAAGGGCGCGATCAACCAGCTGATGCGGGTGATCGCCCACGAGAACGCCGAGCACGGCGTGACCGCGAACGCGGTCGCCCCGGGTTACATGGACACGACGCTGACGCGGCAGTACCTGGCCGATCACCCGGACAAGCGCGAGGCGCTCGTCGCGCTGATTCCGGCCGGTCGCTTCGGCCAACTGCAGGAGGTGGTTGATCCGGTGCTGTTCCTCAGCTCGCCGCGCGCGAGCTTCATCACCGGTCAGGTCTTGTACATCGACGGCGGCCGGACGATCGTCTAGCCAGTCACTAGCGGCAGAGGAGCGAGAGATGGAAAGGCGATTCGAGGGACGTAGCTTCATGGTCACCGGGGCGGGCACCGGATTCGGTGCCGCGCTCTCCGTGCGTGCTGCCCAGGAGGGCGCCGGCAAGGTCCTGGTCCACTACCGCAGCTCCGCCGAGGGCGCGGAGCGGACCGCCGAACGCGTACGCGAAGCCGGCGCCGAGGCCGAGGTCATCCAGGGCGACATCACATCCTGGGATGACATCAAGCGGATGGCCGAGTTCGCATTCGGCGAGTTCGGCGGCATCGACGTGCTCATGAACAACGTCGGCGACATGGCCTCCGGGCAGGCGTCCTGGACCGAGGTGACCGAGGAGGCGATCGACCACGTGCTCGCGGTCGACATCAAGGGCACGATGCTGATGATCCACGAGTTCGGGCAGCGGATGAACGAGCGCGACGGTGGCGCGATCGTCAACGTCGGCTCGACCGTGATCGTGCGCGGCAGCCCGCGCGCGCCGCAGTACGCGGCCGGGAAGTACGGGCTGCTCGGCGTCACGAAGTCCTACGCGAAGGCGCTCGCGCCGAAGGTCCGGATCAACATCTTCGCGCCCGGATTCATGGAGACCGAAGCGGTCCTCAGCGCGCCCGGAGTGGAGCACCGGACGTCGCGAGATGATTCTTTCCGGGACCCCGGCTGGGAAGATCCCCAAGCCGGAGGATATGACCGGCGCTGCGCTGTTCCTGGCCAGCGATGATGCGCACCACATCACCGGCTCCTACATGATCGCCGACGGCGGCTACAGCATGCTCGGCGCCTAACTGGAAGAGGAGCCCAATTGTCTGAGAACGGTCAGAACACCGAAGACGTCTACGAGCGGGTTCGCGGAGCGATCCTCGACGGCGACCTGGCGCCGGGGGCGGTGATGTCGCAGGTCGGGCTTGCCGAGGAGCTCGGCATCAGCCGCACGCCGCTGCGTGAGGCGCTGCGGATGCTGCAGAGCGAGGGCCTGGTCGAGGGGGAGCCGAACCGTCGCGTGCGCGTCGCGCCGATGACCGCCGAGGACCTCGAGCAGCTGTGCGTCATGCGGGTAACCCTCGAGGCCGAGGCACTGCGGCTGTCGGTGCCGCAGCATGACCTCCGAGGACATCGCGCGGCTCGAGGGTCACATGGCCGAGATGGCCCACTACGCGCAGGACAAGGACTACCGGCGCTGGACCGTCCCCCACCACCAGTTCCACCGGACGCTGACCGAGCGCGGCGGGCCCGCGGTTGAACTTCGTGCTCGCCCAGATGTTCGACCACGCCGAGCGATATCGGCGCCTGCATATCGGCCAGGGGCCAAGCGCCTGGGCGACGCCGCGATCATCGCGAGATCCTCGACGCATGCAAGGCGGGTGACCGGGACTAAACCGGCCGCGCTTCTGGCCGGCCATCTTGCTCGAACCGGCCTCGAGGTCTCGGAACTGCTCGAACCGGGCTACGATCCCGTCAAGTTGAAGGCCGCAGTGGTCGATGCGGGCGGCGACGTTCCCAGGCAGCTCAGCCTCGCCAGGGTGCGGGCGTCCACTCCCGCCCAATAGCAGGTGCCGTGATCAGACTGGTGCGTTCGTCGCGCCCGCTGAAAGGCGCCCTACGGTGATGGGAACCGCCCGACAGATCGGATTCGTCACCGTTGCGGTGCTCGGCTGCGCTCTTGCTCTGTGTTTGGGGGTCTCGTCTCCGGCCGCGCGGGCTGCCGTGTCGCATCAGACGACTGAGAGCGGGTCGGTTCCGTTCGGCGGGGATCCTCTGACCAACCGGGGTAGCGTCCCTGCTGGTCCGGCGGTTACCGGTGCCGGCACGACGCCGGATGCGCGGTCGACGATTGAGGTTGACGCAAACCGCCCTGAGGGCACGATCTCACCCGAGGTCATGGGCAGCACGTTCCTGCCGCCGTTCGATGGCATGGGCAGTTTCGACCCCAGCACCGACAGCTTCTGGCCTTCGTTTGTGGGCGCCCTCGAGGATCAGGTCTACGCGGGCTCGATTCGCTGGCCTGGAGGGATCCTCGCCCAGTACTACGACTTTCGTCGTGCGATCGGCCCGCAGCCGCAGCGCACGGACAACGCGTTCGGTCCGAGCAGTGGCCCAAGCTCGTCGACTGTCGGTCCTGATGAGTTCGGTGAGCTGCTGGACCGCACCGGTGCAGCCGGTATCTCGACGGTGAATTTTGCGACCGGCGATCCGCAGGAGGCTGAGGAGTTCGTCGAGTACATGACCGGGGCCGTGGGCTCGAGCTCCTGGGCTGACCTGCGTGCCCAGAACGGCCATCCTCAGCCCTATGACGTGCCTGTCTGGGAGGTTGGAAACGAGGAGTACACGGTCGCGTCCTCATGGCGGGCGGGAGCAGTTGTGACCGTTGGCGGGAACGGCGCGTGCACATCGGATGCGGCGACCTGCCAGTACATCTATGGCGGCTCGGACTCGTTCACCAGCCAGCGGGTGGTCGGCTATGCCGACCGCAGCGACGCGGCGGCCGATTCGACCGGAGACCCGAACCAGAGTTTCTACGTTGCCTATCCACCGGTCCAGGCCGGCTCCCAGACGGTCTTCGTAGGCGGCCAGGCCTGGACGGGCGTCGATTCGCTGGCCGATTCGGGTCCCGACGCCGACGTCTACACCGTCGACGACGCAACGGGCGAGATCACTTTCGGTGATGGCACGCACGGTGCGGTCGCTGGGAGTGGGGCAGTGGTCACCGCGAGCTACGTCTCCGGGCCGCATTCCGGTTTCGTCGACTTCTATTCGGCGATGAAGGCCGCCAATCCGAACATCCAGGTGTGCTCGACCGATACCACTGACGCGTTTGTGGAGGCGATGGGCTCGAGCCTGGCGTATGACTGCCTTCAGGTTCACCCATATGTCGGTGGCGACAACTCGTCGGTCGATATCTCGACGTTCGAGCGGACGGTGATGGCGGTGCCCGACTCGGAGTCGGCCGGCGTCCAGTCGTGGGAGTCGGAGATCCAGGCGAATGCCGGGCACAGCATCCCGGTCATGCTGACCGAGTATGGGTCGCTGATCAGGGCCACGCCCGATCCGAGCGAGTATCCGTACTACAGCGATTCGTTGGACGAGGCGCTGGTCAACGCCAGTCAATTGGCTGATTGGATCAAGGACGGCATTCCGGTTGCCGATCGCCAGACGCTCGCGGCCGAGGAACCGGCGGCCGATTCCGTCACCGTCGGCCTGCCAGATGCCGCGCCCTACGCCGTGACGGGCGCGATCGTGACGCCCGGGCCCGACACGATCGTCGAGCCGACCGGGGAATACTTCGAGCTGTTCAAGCCGCTGGCCCGTGGCAAGCTGCTTCAGACGACGACGTTGAACAATCCGTCGCTCACGACGGGCGGGACGCCGATCGACGCCCTCAGCGTCACCGCTGCAGAGGACGTCGATGGCAGCACCGGTGTGGTCGTGATCAACCGCGATCCGGATAATTCAGTCACTTCGACGCTTCAGGTCGATGGCATCGTCAGTGCGGGTCAGGCAACCGTCAGCACGTTGAACGGCGCCTCGGCTCTGAGCTACAACACGGCGTCCGATCCGGACGCGGTCACGACCACCACCTCACACGCGACGGTGAGCAACGGAACGGTCGCGCTGACGTTCCCGTCCCACTCGATCACGCTCGTGACGGTGCCGACGGCGTCTCCACCGCGCGCATCCTTCACCAGCGAGCAGGCGGCGGGCTCGCTCGCCATCCAGTTCACCGACGCCTCTTCAGCGGTGAGCCCCGCAACGGTCACCGGCTGGTCCTGGAGCTTCGGGGACGGCGTGACATCGACGGCACAGAGCCCCAGCCACAGATACGGCGTTGCCGGCAACTACCCGGTGTCTCTGACGGTGACCGACAGCAACGGCAACCAGGCCAGCTTCGAGATGAGCGTCGTGGTCCGAGCTGTTGCAGGTCCGAGTTCCGGCAGCAGGCCGCCGACCGCGGGCCAGATCAAGAAGCAGCTGATCAGGGCTCTGACGCCAATCGGCAGGCATCTGTCGATCGCGACAATTCTCTCGCGCGGATCGTTCAAGACGACCTTTGCCCCGCCGGAGCCGGGCAAATTGATGGTCGACTGGTATGCGAGGGCCGGCACCGGCAGACGCCTGATTCTCGTTGCGGCCTATCACGGGGCGTTCTCAAACGAACGGAAGGTCGACATCACGATCAGGCTGACCACCAGGGGCAGGAAGCTGCTTCATACAGTCACACGCGTCGTGGTGACTGGCGAGGAAGCGTTCATGCACAAGGGCAAGCCGACTGTCAGGACCAGCAAGCGGTTCACGCTGGTCGCCGGATCTAGGTAGGCGGGCGCCGGCGTCAGGGCGACTGCAGCTTCTCGATGGCTGCGAGCAGTTCGTCACGCAGCTCCTTGATCCCGCCCTCCGTTTTGACGTCGAGCGCGTCAAGGATCTTCACGGTGTCCTCGTAGGTCTGCTCGCTACGCGCATCCGAGGCGGCGGATTGCACGGCCTGGCCGACCATGATCACGGAGAGCAGGACAAGCTGGAGGAACGTTTGTGCGATCCACGCGATCAGTCCCTCGCCTCCTGGCTTGAGGGCGGGTCTGAGCCCGATGAACGCGATGATCGCAAACGCGTACGCGCACCACATCGATCCGACGATCCTGGTGATGAGAACGGCGATCTTCGCGTTTACGCCATCGACTTCACCCATCGCCGCCTTGAGCCTGGCGGGCGTCGGGTGCGCCGCTGTCAAATAGTGAAGGTGCCGAACAGGCGCGGGCACGTTGTTCGCGGCCACGAACGCACAGTAGATGTGAAGACGGACGCACCGGGTCGTTGGTAGCGTGCGAGCGTGAACGACGCGCCCAAAGATCCGCGTTTCCCTGGCGCTCATCGACCGCAGCGGTCGCCGTTCCCGCCGTGGATGGGAGATCCCCAGGCGGTTTTGCCCGGTGTCGTGGCGGTTGAGATGATCCTGGGTCGCGACGCACGTGCCGCCGTGTTTGTGGGGTCGCTCGAGGTGTACCCGGCCCGCGTGGAGTTCACGGTTCGCATAGTCACGGCGAGCCGCGACTGGCTTCCTGCTGTGCCGCGCGGGATTCGTTCGACAGTTGACTCTGGCCGGCGGGGATCGCAGGAACTCATGCCTGGGGCGAGCCTACGATCGGCACTGGATAATCTGCAGTTCGCCGTGGAATTCTCTGACGGCCGCAGGGCCGTCAGTGCCGGCCGCTCGGCCTCCGGCGAGGAACTCGAGCGCGTCGGCCCGGTTCTCTGGCCCGGCGGCCGTAGCGGTGGAGGGAGGATCGGTGGCGGGACGAGCTGGTTCCAAGGGTTCACGCTGTGGCCGCTGCCACCTCCGGGGCCGCTGCGGTTCACGTGCGAGTGGCCGACGGCGGGTCTCGCCGCGTCACACGCGGAGATGGATGCACAACTGGTGCTTGACGCCGCCGCTCGCGCGCGGGTGGTGTTCGGAGCCGCGGAGAGCAGTCACGACTAGGAGGACCTTGTGCTCTCTCACCACGAACGATGCTCGCAGCCCGACGCCGCAGCAGCTGAACCGCGGCCTTGTCGCTGGACTCCGCGACCTCGAGCGAGACCGGGTTTGCCCTCGCGCTGTCGCTCCATAACGCGACGCCCTCGGGACGGTGGTCGGGAGGGCGTCGCTGTTGGATCGACCGCGTGCTACGGCGCTGTGAACACGGGAACGGCCACGCCGATGAACGCGTTCGCGGGGTGACCGGTGGTTGCGGTCACGTTTGGCGTCATCCAGATGCCGTAGTGGTTGTGCCTGATGAGGTTTCCTTGAATGGTGATGGCGATCGGGCTTGCCGCTGTGGCGACGATCACGCCGGTGGTCAGCGGGTCGATGGCCGGTGGTGTGTTCCCGCCGAAGTCGGGGTCGCCGTCGATGTTGTTGGTTCCGATGCGATTGCCCCGCACGACGTTGCCGTTGAGGTTCTCGCCGGGGGAGTGAGCATGCACGGTCACGCCGGCCAGTCCGTTACCGGAGATGTTGTTGCCGGTGACGGTGTTGTTGTAAACGGCGCCGCCGGGGACACCGGTTGCCATCAGCACCCCGCCGCCCTGGCCGAGCACGCCATTGTTCGTGCTGTTGTTATCGCGGATCGTGTTGTTGAACACTCCGCCTGCGGCCGGCGCGACAGGCGTCCAGGTCGTGCCGTTCGTGGTGGTGCCAAGGTGATGGCCAGCCAGCGTGATCCCGCAGTCCAGTGCATTCTCAGAGACGTTGTTCGATGCGATCACGTTGCCATCCGCTGGGCCGTTCTCGTCGCTGATCAGGATGCCGCCGCTGTTTGCGGTGATGCGGTTCCCTGCGACTGTTGTGTCGTCTGCCGAGAGAAGATGGACCCCCTCACCGCAGTCGCCGGGCCCCGCCGCTGACACGTTGCACTGTGCGTAGCTTGAGTCCGAGATCGAGCCGCCTGTGGGGTTACCGCGGTCGTTTTCGATAACGGTGTTGCCGCGGATCGTCACGCCTGAGACAGTGCCACCGGCCCCCGGAAGCGCCCCGACGAGGATGCCCTCACCCGTGGCGTAGCCGATCGTGAAGCCCTCGACGGTGCTGTTGGAGGCGAGGATCTGTACGCCGTTGTCAAGGTTCAGCGCATTGATGATCGGGTCCTCGATGCCCTTCAGCGTCAACGGCTTGCCGGCCGGAATCACGACATCCTCCTGGTAGCTCCCCGGGCACACGATGATCGTCGCCCCCGGGCTTGCGGCAGCAACGGCGGCACCGATGGTCGTGTAGGCCGTGCTGGAACAGCCACGCCCCTGACTCGCGGATGAATTCGAGACATACAGAACCTGCGGCAGATGTCCCTGATGGTGTCTGTGCACGTGATGTGGCCGCGACACGGAATGCGCGGACGTGACGCCAGCCCACGCCAAGCTCGCGACAGCAATCGTCCCAAGTGCGAGGATGCCCTTCATCGTGCGCGAGTACGTGCGCATAGTGTCTCCCTTGTTAGAAGCGCCCCATCAGATGCAGGCGTCTGCCTGTCCAGCAGAGCAACGTGTATAGCGGACAATCTCAGATCCGCAGGCCAGGGGGGAGGCCGTCGGCTGCGTCTCCAGTTGCAAGGGACCGAGAGATCAGAGGTGAGCAGGTTCCCCAGTGAGCACGGTCCTGTTTGTCTGCGCGCAGATCGCCGGGTGCTCGCAGATCGGCCAAGCGCTGTTTGAACGAGCCGCAGGCGACGAGCATCGCAATGGACTGATGCGCAGGTTGCTTTCGTGACGGGTCTTTGACCGGGCTCAGAGCGGCTCGACCATCGCCTCCATTACTCGCTGCGTGATAGCCGCGTGGTCGAAGCCCGGCGTGTGGTTCATCTCCCATTCGCCGATCGCAACGGACGACTCCACCACGAGCTTGCACCGCTCGTAGCGGCGCTCCGCGTAGGCGACGAAGGCTTGCTCCGGTGACGCCCGCGTTGCGAGCTCCTGCGCGAGGACGATCGCATCCTCGACCGCCTGGGCCGCACCCTGTCCGAGATGCGGTGTGACGGTGTGGACGGCGTCGCCGAGCAGCACGATCCGCCCGCGATGCCAGGGGCTTGGTGCGATCAGGTACTCCTCCGGCCGGAAGACGACCGCATCCGGGTCATGCAGGTACAGCTCGCGGATTCGGGCGGTGATACCTCCGTAGGGTTCGAGCAGCTCGCGCAGTAGCTCGAGCTGCTGCACCTTCGTAAGGCGGCGCGATCGGTCCCAGGTGATGTTGAGGAAGAGGTAGGCGAGGTCCTGTCCGATCGGCACGTAGCCGGCCATCCCGGCAGGCCCGCCCTGCAGGATGATGCGGTCGATCTCTGGCTGTGCCGGTAGGTTCACGCGGAATGCCGACTGTCCGATGTACGTCGGTTCGAGGTCCAGTACGTGGGGTCGCACGACTGAGCGCACGCCGTCAGCGCCAACCAGCAAATCGACGTGATGCGTGCGACCGTCGCTCAGCGAGAGCGTCACCCCGTCGCTGTCTGGTGCGAGCTGTCTGACCGTCGTGCCGTATTTGATCACGGCACCTACCTCCAGTGCCCTCTCGGTCAGGATTTTGTGAAGCTTCGGGCGCGTGATCCCGTTCATCGTGGGCAGCCGCGAGCCTGGGATCACGGCACCATCGACCTCACGAACCGCGTTCCCCTGGAGGTCGAGCATGCGCGCCCAGCCATCACTGCTGTACCCCTGATCCAGGCAGGAGTCAGCGCAGCCGATCGCGTCCAGCGCCCTCAACGCGTTGATCGGCTGGATGATCCCCACGCCGTAGGTAGAGGAGTGCAGGTCGGGTTGAATCTCGAGGACTGTGACGTTCCAGCCGGCCCCCCTCAGCGCGATTGCCGCGGACAGTCCGCCGATCCCGCCACCAACTATGTGCGCGTCTGCGCCCTTCATGGCCACCCCTCTTACGCCCGTGTGTGTGACAAAACGTATACGAAGCCTACACGTTTATATGGATCAGCCGTTTACATTTCTGCAATGGCACATAAACCGCAGCAGGCACGCAGCCGCGCGACCCTCGAACGGGTCCTTGACGCCGCGGAGTCGCTCTTCGCCGAACGTGGCGAGATCGGCTTCACGCTGCCTGAGGTTGCGCGACGTGCCGACGTATCCGTCGGCACGGTGTATCGCCGCTTCGCTGCGAAGGAGGACCTGTTGATGGCGATCTTCGATCGCATCCGTGGTCAGGAGGACGAGGCTCGGCTCTCGCCCTGGGAATCTGTCGACTGGGCCTCGATGTCTCCACAGGAGGTGACCAGACGTCTGGCCACAGACACGTCACTGATTCTGCGCGAGCGAGAAGATCTGATGCGCGCGATCATGGCTCGCCGGCTGGTGGTCGGAGACGAGGACCCGGTCTTTCAGCACGGGCTCCGCGATGTGATCCGCGGTGCCGCCCAGTTCGAACGAGCGATCCTGGCCAGCGGATACGCCGTGACCCACGAGGACCCGCATGCTGCGATCGATTTCTCCTACAGGCTGATCGCTGGTGCCGCCCATCGCTGGACGGCCCGTGAGATAGAGGTTATGGCCCCGGAGCCGATGTCGTGGGACTCCATGCTCGACAACCTCGCCGACGTGATCGCCAGGTATCTGTTCGGGACGAGCGCGTGAAGCTGACCGAACCGGATCAACGCCAAACCGACCTGGCGCGATCGATCCCCAAACGGCACTGCGCTAGCGGGACCGAAGGCTCGGCTCGACGGGCCGGGGACCTGCCGGGGGCTCGATACAAACTCGCCGATTTGCAGGTAATCTTAGTGGGCACGGGTGGTTTCGAACCACCGACCTCTCGCGTGTGAAGCGAGCGCTCTCCCGCTGAGCTACGCGCCCTATGTCCTGCAGATACTGAACCACGACGGGCGCACCGCGCTTGTCAAACCGGTCTGCCGCCTGGCTTCGCGGAGGACTTTAGCGGGAGCATCCAGCTGGCGCTCGCGTGTCCCGCCGGTCGGTGAGGGCTCCGATGGAAGCTCCCCGAAGTCGACGACTCAGGCGAGCGGGGCGTCGGTGACGTAGGTCGGCTCGCCGGACGCGCGGTACTGGCTGAACGACTCAGCGATGAGCAGGTCCGCTCGACCGAGGTCCGTCACCGACTGCTTCCCAAGGCCGACCAGCGTCTCATCGATGCCTGCTCGCAGGATCTCCAGGACGTTCGCCACGCCTGCCTCGCCGTTGGCTGCGAGCCCCCAGAGGGCAGCGCGCCCGATCATCACTGCGCGTGCGCCGAGGGCGACCGCCTTCACGACGTCGCTGCCACGGCGAATCCCGCCATCAAGCAGGATTTCGATGCGGCCGTCGACCGCGTCGACCACGGCCGGCAGTGCACGGATCGACCCTGGAGTTCCATCGAGGTTGTTCCCGCCGTGGTTCGAGACCGAGATTGCGTCGGCTCCGATGTCGACAGCACGACGGGAATCGTCCGGATGAGTTATCCCCTTGATCATCAGCTTGCCGTTCCAGTGTTCGCGCACCCAGGCCAGGTCACTCCACGTGACGGGTGGGGACTGCATCCACTCAACGTAGGCGTCGAAGAACTTCGGAGCGACCTCGCCAGGACGGGCCATATTCGGCACCGTGAGCGGCGGAGGTCCGCCGGCCCTCGCGAATTCCCTCAACCACTGCGGTCTGACGACGGTCTGCGGGGCCAGCTTGAGAATCGTCCTGAGATCGAGCGTCTGCGGGATCGCTGGGCTTCCCCAATCCCGGCGGTGGGCGAAAGTCCAGTCCAGCGTCAGGATGATCCCGGGCACTCGCCCCCGTACGGCCTCAAGGATCTCCGCCACTCGGTCGCGTCCCATCCAGTAGATCTGGAAGAACGTTGCCGGGTTCGCTTCGATGACCTCGCCGAGTGGTTTGCTGGCGAACGAGCTCAATCCCATTGCGGTGCGTGCGCTCGCCGCTGCTCGCGCCACAGCCACCTCCGCCTCGGGGTGAACAGCCTGAACCCCGGTCGGCGAAATCATCACCGGCAGCTGCAGGTGCTGACCCAGCATTGTTGTTGTCAGATCGCGTCCCTGACCGATGCCGGTCGCGATGCGAGGGAGGAACCCGATCTCTCGGAAGGCCTGGACGTTGTCACTCAGGGTTGCACCGCGTTCGGAGCCGGCGACGACCGCCGAATAGACCGACCGCGGAAGTCGTCGTCGAGCTCGTCGCTGGGCCTCCGCGACGGATTCGAACCAGTCCTTGGTACTCGCCATCTCAGTGAACCTGAGCCAACAGATCCGCGACGGGGTCGTCGTCGCAGGGCCGTGCCGAGCGTGCTCGCACCCGGCTGCGAGAGTGGTCCACGCGGACGCTGGGGATCTTGCGGTCGCGCGCCATCAGAGCCGCCTCGCCGTGCCCGAGCGCACACTCGGGATCGGGTCCGTCCATAGGGAGCCCGGTGAAGAATTTCGCTGCCATGCAGCCACCACGACAGCCGTCGAAGAACTGGCAGCTCGCACAGGCTCCGCCGCCGTCAGCGGTGCGCAGCCGGTGAAAAAGCTCGCTTTGGCGCCAGACGTGAGCAAAGCCGCCATCACGAAGGTTCCCCGCGAGGAACTCTTCGTGGATCGCGAACGGACACGCATAGACATCACCGATCGGATCGATGAGGCAGACGACACGGCCAGCACCGCAGAGGTTCAGACCCGGCAACGCCTCGCCGTAGGGCGCGAGGTGAAAGAAGGAGTCGCCGGTGAGAACCGCTTCGCCGCGTCGCCTCAGCCACTCGTACAGCCGGCGCTGTTGATCCGGCGTCGGATGCAGCTCATCCCATACGTCGGCTCCGCGCCCGGATGGGCGCAGGCGTGTAATGCGCAGCTTCGCGCCGAAACGCTGGCTGATCGCCTCAAACTCATCAAGCTGGCCGACGTTCTGCCGCGTGGCCACCACAGAGAGCTTGAAGTCGCGCATCCCTGCATCGCACAGGTGGCCCATCGCACGGATCGCCGTGTCGTATGACCCTGGACCTCGTACCTCGTCGTTGATCACGGCGGTGGCACCGTCGAGCGAGATCTGAACGTCGACATAGTCGGATGCGGCCAACCAGGCTGCGCGTTCGGCGGTGATGCGGCTCCCGTTGGTAGAGAACTTGACGCCGACGTGATGGGCGACGGCGTACTCGACAAGTTCCCAGAAGTCCCTGCGAACCGTGGGCTCGCCACCGCCGATGTTGACGTAGAAGACCTGCATCCGTTCGAGCTCGTCGATCACCGCCTTGGCCTCAGCTGTTGTCAGCTCGAGCGGGTCGCGCCTTCCGGAACTTGACAGACAGTGAACACAGGCGAGGTTGCAGGCGTAGGTCAGCTCCCAGGTGAGGCAGATCGGCGCGTTCAGCCCGCGTGAGAAGTGCTCGACGAGTTTCATCGCCGTTCCTGGGGAACGATCATGCCGGTGCGCGCGAGTGCCTCCAGGGCGCCGAGCATTGCAGGACGGGAAGCATCGGTTGCCACAGCCGTGCATGCCTGGAGCGCGTTCGGATGCGCGCCCAAAGCCTGAACCAGCTGCACCAGCACCGGGCTCTTGAGAAATGAGAGCCTCCGCGTGCCGAAGTGGTATGCGAGAGCTCCGAACGGCTCAGGTCGCAGGGCGACCTGATCGGCGAGTACCCACGCCTTGGATGCATCGAATGTCGCGGACATTTCTGCGATCTAATAGACGCCGCACATGCCGTCGATCGAGACATCTTCGACAAGGGTGACCTCGAGAACGCCCTCGACCGCGGGATCCTCTGTGGGGGGGACGCCCACCGATGGCGGCGCTTCGGCAACCGGTTCCGTCGCGGCATCTTCACGGTCGGACATGATCTGGGTCATGCTCTCTCTCCTCGTTCTCCGAATTGCGGCTGTGCCAGCCGCCTGAAGCTTTATCGCACCGGGTGCCAGAAGTCAACAGAAAAGGTCGTGGTCGACCGCCTTCCACATCTCGCGACGTGGTCGGTCAGCGCGCACTGCAGATGTTCGCTCAGAACGGCTTCGAGGAGACGACGCTCGAGGAGATCGCGGCTGCGCTCGGGATCGGGCGGCGCAC
Source organism: uncultured Conexibacteraceae bacterium (assembly GCA_963785385.1). Lineage (GTDB taxonomy): Bacteria > Actinomycetota > Thermoleophilia > Solirubrobacterales > Solirubrobacteraceae > Palsa-465. The sequence goes on from CAWAVA010000020.1 coordinate 422,937, forward strand.
GCTCTTTCGCTACTTCAGTTCAAAGAACGACATGGTCTGGGGAGACTTCGACGGCGTGCTCTCGCGGCTCCGGAGGGAGCTGGGGGCCTGTCCGGTGGATGCGCCACTGATAGACGCTCTGCGGGCGGCGGTGGTCGCGTCGAATACCTATTCCGAGGCGGCGCGAGACGATCTGCGCATCCGGATCACGCTGATCACGACCGTGCCGGCTCTGCAAGCTCACTCGATGCTGCGCTACGCGGATTGGCGCAATGTCGTGGCTGAGTTCGCCGCCGAGCGTCTGGGAGCGAGCGCCGATGAGCTCCTGCCTCGCAGTCTCGGATACGCAGCGCTCGCGGCGTCGACAGCCGCGTTCACGCACTGGGTCGAGCACCCCGATGAGGACCTGCTGAAGCTGTTGGACCGCTCCTACAGGCTGATGGCGGCCGGCTTCGATCCAACACAGGTGGGGCGCTGAGGACTTATTGCACCCGGTGTTAGATTTGCGGATGCTGTGAGCAAGGCGGCCAGCCACAACGGGCACATCAGCGCAATGACCTCACCACGCGCAGGTCAGGTCGCAGATTCGGTGCTGGTGATTCCGGTCGGTGCAACGGAGCAGCACGGCCCTCACCTTCCGTTGACCACCGATACGGACATCGCCATCGCGTTGGCCGAGCGGCTCGCCGCGCGAGTCGGCAACGTCGTCATCGCGCCCGCTCTGAGCTACGGGGCGAGCGGGGAACATGCCGGCTTCCCGGGAACGATCTCGATTGGCAACACCGCCACCGAGCTGATTCTGACCGAGCTGGTGCGGTCGGCCTCTGACACCTGGCGCCGGGTCCTGCTGATCAGCACGCACGGCGGAAACGACGTGCCCGTTCGGCGTGCTGTGGGCAGGCTGCGGTCGGAGGGTCGAGACGTTCAAGCCTGGTTCCCGAGGTGGGGTGGCGATGCACATGCGGGACACACCGAGACCTCGATCATGCTGTGCATTGCCGCTGATCGTGTGGATCTGTGTGCGGCCGAGCCCGGTGCCGATGATCCGCTCGAGCTGATCATCGCTGCAATGCGGATCGGTGGCGTAGCCGCGGTCAGCCGCAACGGTGTGCTGGGCGACCCGCGCGGAGCCGATCCGGCCGCTGGCGGTGAACTCCTGGAGTCCGGCACGGAGGAGCTCGTCGGACTGACAGAAGCCCGGCTGAAACGAGGGTCGAGCGCAGAGGCCGGGACTGAGGGTTGAACGATGAGCGAGCGGGTCAACGTGATCTTCGGCGGTGCCCGCGGAATCGGAGCCGCAACCGCGCGACGTCTGGCCGCAGGCGGCGGCACCGTCGTGATCGCGGATCGGGCGGCAGATGACCCACGACTCCCCTATGGGCTCGCGTCCGCCGCTGACCTCGAGGCGGCGACCCTTGCCGCGCGGAGCATCGAGGGGGCTGACGCCGGCCGGGTGTGGTCGATCAGCGCGGACGCGACAGACCCAGCAGCAGTTGCCGATGTCATCAATCAGGCGGCGTCCCGCCACGGTGGAGTCGATGCCGTCGTCGTGACGGCTGGCGTGATCGCAGGGGGAGTGCCGCTGTGGGAGATGCCTGAGACGGAGCTCCGCGCGGTACTGGAGGTCAACCTCGAGGCGGTCATCACCGTCGCTCGAGCGTCGGTGCCTGCGCTGTTGCACAGGCCGGAGCCACGAGACGGTCGCTTCGTTGCCGTGGCCTCGACCGCCGCCTCGCGCGGCCTGCCGATGCTTGCTGCCTACTGTGCGGCCAAAGCCGGCGTCGCCGGGCTGATCCGAGCCCTTGCCGTCGAGCTGCGCGGAACTGGAATCACAGCCAATGCCGTGAGCCCCGGCTCCACGGCAACCACCATGCTCGATGAGACCAGTCGGCTGTACAACTTGAGCGACACGCAGATGTTCGCCGCGCAGCAACCGATCGGCCGGCTGATCGATCCAGACGAGGTCGCGGCCGTGATCGCATTCCTCGCCGGTCCTGAGGCCGGTGCGGTGACCGGAGCCGACTACGCGGTCGACGGCGGGCTCGCGATCTGACGAGGCCCACCGGTACTGATGCCCAGAGAACCCGACGTTCTGCCCTTCCCAGACCTTCGAGTTCGCCTAGCGCACGATGCGTCAGTGCGGAGCGAGGGGCTATGGCTGGCCGGCGGCGCGCCCTTTCGGCTGATGCGGCTGACCGACGGCGGAGCAGGGCATATCCGCCGTTGGAGCGGGTCGGATGGCGACGTGGTTGGTGCCGAACTGGGCGGTCGCGCGCTCGCGCGGCGTCTGCTTGACCATGGGCTGCTACTCAGCGACGGCTGCGACCCAGTGGGCCAGGTGGGCACCCGACTCGAGTCAGAGCTTGACGTCGTTGTGCCCGTTCACAACGGCAGCGACCAACTCGAGCGCTGCCTGGAATCGCTTGCGGCAAGCGGTGTCAATGTCACGGTCGTCGATGACGGCTCCGCAGATCCGAGGGCCGTAGCGGAGGTCGTCCAGCGCCATGGTGCGAGGCTCGTGCGTCTCGGGATGAATCGAGGACCCGCGGCAGCGCGCAACGCAGGTCTGCTTGCCACCTCCAGACCGTTTGTCGGATTCATCGACAGCGACGTCATCATCTCCCAGGGCGCGCTGACGCGACTGCTCGGTCACTTCGCAGATCCGCTCGTGGCTGCTGCTGCTCCACGTGTGCTGGCCGCGTTTCCCGAGCAGCCCGGCTGGATGGCTGGATATGAAAACGGTCACTCAGCCCTCGACATGGGCCCGACCGCGGGCAACGTCGGTCCTGAGCGGCGCATCCCTTATGTCATCAGTGCGGCGATGGTGGCTCGGCGTGCCGCAATCGGTTCTGGTTTCGCAGAGGCCCTCAAGAGTGGGGAGGATGTAGACCTCGGTTGGCGACTTGCGGCTGCCGGCTGGCGTGTCCTGTACGACCCGGTTGCAACCGTTAGACACGAGCACAGGGTCCGGTTGACGCCCCTGCTGCGCAAGCGGTGGGCCTATGGCCGTTCGATTGGCCCTCTTGCGCAGCGGCATCCGGGCGCGCTGGCACCGGTGCGCGCGAGCGGACTGACCATCGGTGCGCTGGGGCTGGCGCTTTCCGGAAGGCCGGCCTCCGGAGCCGCTCTGTTGCTCGCAAAGACGTTCCGAACACAGCGGCAAGTTGGTGGCGACGCCGCGCTGACTGCGGCTCTGCTCGGCCGCGATATCCGCTTCACGACGATTGGTGTAGCCCGAGCTGTACGCCGAGCCTGGGCACCGGCGCTCGTGCTCGCAGCACTCAGCAGGCCGTATGCGAGGCGGGTCCTCGCCGTGGCGGCGCTGCTTCGGCTGGCGGAAGAGGATCACCTCGAACTGCAATATCTCCCGCTGGCCCTGTTGGACGACCTGGTTGCAGCGCTCGCGCTCTGGTGCTCGTGCGCGGAGACACGGGTCGTCGATCCGCTGCTCCCCCGCATACATCCGTAGCGGACTCCGCCGACAACGCGGTCCGCTGCGGCGGCTGATCGGCGGGAGCCCGCGCCGGCTGGCGGTCACAGCCCTAGCCGATCAGAACGTGCCCGGTCTCGTCCCATCCGAACGGCGTGCCGTCCGGCGCCGGAACCTCCAGTTGCAGAGCGACCAGCGCCTTCTGTTGCGACCAGGCAATGATGTCGAGCAGGATCTCGACCGTCTGCTGTTCTGTGAAGAATTCCCGCACCTGGGCTCGCAGCTCAGGGTCGATGCGATCCGGATTGCTCGTGAAGGCGTCTGCCAGGCGGAGCGCGACGCGGTGAGCTGGAAGGAAGTCACCCTTCTCGTAGTCGATGATCTCCTTCTCGAATACGGTGTCCGAGGCGCCGTTGAGTCTCAGCGACTGGCAGATGCGGCAGTCGTGCCAGACCGCGCAATACCGGCGCACCGCTTCGGTGGTGTCAGGGTCCAGCCCGTCGAGGAGCATCACAGACGCGTGGACCTCGTCCAACACGGCCACCAGCTCCGGACAGTACGTCCCAGCGAGTTGGATCGGGTGCCCGTCGCCGGACGGCAGGGGGAGTCGGACGCGGTGATCGGTACTGGCATGGCTGCTCATCGCGCGACCTCCTCGGAATCGAACAGACGATCAGTCGAGACGCGCAGGCGCTCCGTCGCGTCCAGAAAATTAAGGGCACTCATGAAGCAGAAGACCTCGCGGGCGTCCATGTGCTCGAGCAGGTCGGCGATCAGCGCATCGTCCACGTCAGCCACGTAGAACACGAATTGGTCGACGATTGCGAGGCACGCTCGCTCCAGGCCGGATAGGACCGGCGAGTCCTGCCAAGAGCGCAGCGCCTCCAATTTCTCCGGCGAGATGATGTCGCCGGCTGTGGCGTCCTCGTTGTTCGGATCCAGGACCATGGCGATCCGGATGCGTGCAAGCTCGAGCAGGACGGGGTCGACGGTTTCCCAGATCCGGGAATTGGCCTCGACCATCCGACCGTGCACCGAGGGCGCGAACTCTCGGATCTTCGGGAGATCCAAAGGAGCCCGAACGCTGTCGACCCGGACCCGAGCCTCTTGAGACATGGTCTTCCCCTCTCCTCGGCGATGTATTCCGCGGACCCATCCGTCGGGTGGTGTCGCTCCTCTGCCAGAAACCAATCTCCAGCAGAACCATGGGCTGACTCTACATCAAATATCGGTGGATAAGGTTCATTATCTGCACGGGGCCGCACGCCGCACGGGCGTCTGCGATCACCGGGTGGAGCGGAACCGTCGCCGCTGGTTTCAGGGGTCGTTGCGGGCCGAAGTGCAGGCGTACTGCGCGCAACCTCACAGCCGGCGAGCCTTGAAAAATCGGCCCCCGACTTGACGGGAGACTCCGACATCGCGACACTAGGCCTGCAGATAGTGCGCTAGAGTGCCCACTATCTGCACGTCGGGAGATAGAGAGATCGAAGGGGAGAAGTTGGGAGAGCTGGCGAGCATCTGGCACGACCTGCAGGCCGTTCCATTCGAGCAGGGCTACGTGAACGTGGGCGGTCGGCGCACCCGGTATCTACACGCGGGTGACCCTGAGCTGCCGACGCTGGTGCTTCTGCATGGTTCGGCGGGTCATGCTGAGGCGTACGTCCGCAACCTTGACGCGCACGCGCAGCACTTCTCGACGTGGGTGATAGACATGCTCGGTCACGGGTACACCGACCGACCGGGAAAGCCTCTCGAGGTCAACGACTACGCCGAGCACCTGCTCGCCTTCCTTGACACGATCGGAGCCGAGCGCGCGCACCTCTCAGGTGAATCGCTCGGTGGCTGGGTTGTGACGCGTATCGCGATCGACAACCCAGAGCGCGTTGATCGACTCGTGCTGAATACCGCCGGGGGATCACAGTCAGACCTGGAGGTGATGCAACGCATCAAGACGCTGTCGATGGCTGCCGCCGAGAACCCTGACTGGGAGACCGTCGGCGCTCGGATTCGCTGGCTGATGGCCGACAAGACAGCGAACTACGACGACATCATCGCGAGTCGGCAGGCCATCTATCAGACCCCCGGATTCGTATCGGCCATGACTGACATTCTCGCGCTTCAGGAACCCGACATTCGCGCGCGCAACGTCATCACACCCGATGAGTACGGCCGGATAAGTGCTCCGACGCTTGTGCTGTGGACCAGCGAGGACCCGACTGCGGACGTCAGCGAGGGCAGGCGCATCGCATCAATGATCCCGAACGCGACGTTCGTCGTTATGGAGGATTGCGGGCACTGGCCGCAGTATGAAAACGCCGCCGAGTTCAACCAGATTCATACGGCCTTCCTCTTGGGTGCATCGTGAGTCAAGCGCCCGGCCTAAACGGTGCCAATGGCAAGGCCATGGCAGCGGAGATCGTGATCGTCGGTGCTGGTCCGGTGGGTCTCACCCTCGCGAACATTCTCGGGCTGCGTGGTGTCAAGACCCTCGTGATTGAGCAGCGCGAATCATTGATCGACTACCCACGTGGGGTGGGGATCGACGACGAGTCACTCCGGGCCATCCAAGCGATAGGCCTCATCGACGGCGTCCTGCCGCACACCAATCCGAACCAGATCATGCGCTTTGTCAACGGTGACGGCCGCCTGCTGGCGGAGGTCGCGCCCTCACAGACTCCGTTTGGGTGGCCGCGCCGCAGCGGCTTCATTCAGCCGCTGGTGGACGCGGAGCTTCTGAAGGGGCTTGAGCGTTTCGATTGCGTCGAGGTGATGTGGTCGGCGACGCTCGAGTCATTCGAGCCGAGCGCTGCCGGGGTCTCGGCCACGGTGATCGGCGCAGACGGCCCCCGGGTGACGTTCGGTGCTCGCTACCTCGTGGGCTGCGACGGCGGTCGAAGCACGGTGCGGCGTCTCATGGGCACGTCATTTGAGGGGACGACCTCTTCAACACGGTGGATGGTCGTGGATCTGGCCACCGACCCGATCGGCAGCCCCAACGTGTACGTGGGCGCCGACCCCGAGCGCCCGTTTGTCTCAGTCTCACTCGCGCACGGCGTAAGACGCTTTGAGTTCATGCTCTACGACCATGAATCCGACGAGATGGTGTCAAAGCGAGAGTTTCTGGAGAAGCTCCTGTCGCGACACGTTCCGCGACCGAACGATGTCGATGTCATCCGCAACCGTATCTACACCCATCATTCGCGCATCGCCGGCGCGTTCCGGTCCGGTCCAGCGTTTGTGGCGGGAGACGCCGCGCATCTGATGCCGGTATGGCAGGGTCAGGGCTACAACAGTGGGATCAGGGACGCCGTCAACCTCGGATGGAAGCTCGCGGCCGTCGTCAAGGGACAGGCGGGTGACTCGTTGCTCGACACCTACGATCAGGAGCGGCGCCCACACGCCCGTGCGATGATCGACCTGTCGACCCTCGTCGGGAAGTGGATATCCCCGACCAACAAGCGGCTGGCCGCCGCCCGAGACATATTCCTGGTCGCCGCCTCCGGTGTGCCGGCCATCAAGAGTTACCTGGTTGAGATGCGCTTCAAGCCAATGCCTCGCTATACCGAGGGTGCCGTCAGTTACCTGCACACAACCAAGGCCGACGGGGTCGTCGGTCGGCAATTCATCCAGCCGCGGGTTGCCACCCGCTCGGTTCCAGACATCCTGCTCGACGACGTGACCGGCATCGGTTTCAGCGTGCTCGTGTGGAACAACGATCCGATGGCGGTGCTCGGAGACGAAGCGCAGCGCTGGCTCAACCTTGGGGCGACGCTGATAGCGCTGCGCCCGCAGTCTCAGCTGAGGTGGGCAGGCAGCGACCGTGACGAGGTGATCGTCGTTGGCGACAGCACCGGCGGGCTGAAACGCTGGTTTGACGACCATGACGTCTCCGTGATCTTCATGCGGCCCGACCGCTTCGTCGCCGGCGCCTGTATCGCACAGCATGCGCCTGAGGTGTCGCGAGCGCTGGCCGACGCGCTGTCGCTGTCGGCACAGGATCCAAGCGGTTCGTTGCACGTGTTGCGCGCAGCCCAAATTGGTTAACCGAGCCTGAGGCGTCAAGAACGCTGAAGCCTTCGGCGGAGAGGGAGAGCGGAGGATCGTGATGTTGGATGCAGCAGATTTCGACCTCACAGTGGATGTTCTGGTTGTGGGGGCCGGTGGCGGTGGGATGACGGCCGCGCTGCGTGCGCAGACCGCTGGCCTGGAGACGCTTCTCGTCGAGAAGTCCGAGTTCTTCGGAGGTTCCACTGGCCTCTCAGGCGGGGGGATCTGGTATCCGGGCTCAAGCCCGCAGGCCAAGCAGGGTTATCACCCTGACCCTGAGGAGGCCGTGAAGTACCTGAAGATAATCACCAAGGGAATCGTGTCCGATGAGCGCATCCGCGCATATGTCGACGCGGGCCCAGAGGTTCTGGACTTCGTCGCGGACAACACGGATGCGAGTTTCGTCTGGAAGCCTGGATACCCCGACTACTTTCCTGAGGTCCCTGGCGGTTCGTCCGACGGGAGCCTGCTCAACGTCGAGCCTGTCGATCTCCGCGAGCTCGGAGATGATGAGGACAAACTGATCCGGCCAGTCGCGATTCCGCCCAGGGGAATGTGGCTTCGTCCTCTTGAGCTCAGGGAGTTCTTCAGGATCCGTTGGTCCTGGACCGGCAAGCTGGTGCTCCTGCGTTTTGTCTGGCGCATGATCCGTGCACGGGTGCTCGGTGAGCGCATTGCGGCGATCGGGCAGGCCCTTGTCGCTCAGCTGTGGATGGGTCTCAGGAAGGCCGGCACCAAGGTCTGGCTCGAGTCCCCGCTTCTGTCGCTGATCACCAGCGACAGCGGTGACGTCGTCGGTGCAGTCGTCAGCCACGAGGGCCGGGAGTTGCGCGTCGGCGCCCGCGGTGGGGTAATCCTTGCGACCGGCGGCTTCGAGCACAACCCGGAGATGCGGCATCAGTACCAGCCTTTCGTCCCGGACGGCGAGACCCTCGGTGCGGCAGGCAACACGGGTGACGGCATCCGAGCTGGGCTCGGCGTCGGTGCAGCAGTCGATCTGATGGACGAGGCATGGTGGTTCCCGACGCTGCACTTCCCCGGGGGACGCAAGCACCTGATGCTCAACGAGCGGATGATGCCCGGGCAGTTCATCGTCAATGGCGCCGGCGAGCGCTTCATCAATGAGGCCACGCCGTATTCGGAGTTCGGTCACGTGATGATCGAGGGCCAGGCGACCGGCATCGATCACATCCCGTGCTGGCTGATAACCGACGCCGCAGCATGGAACCGCTACGTGGTGGCTGGGCATCTGCCACTGCCTCACATCCCGCTCTCTCCCGCGCCTACCGGCAAGGACATGATGCAGCCATGGTTGGACGGCGGGGTCGTCTACCAAGCGGACTCGCTCGCCGATCTGGCCGGCAAGATCGGGGTGCCCGCCGACTCGTTGGAGCGAACCCAGAAGCGATACAACGAACTTGCCGCGCTGGGACACGACGATGACTTCGGTCGCGGAGACAGCGCCTACGAACGCTACTTCGGTGATGACTCGCTCGAGCATCCGAACCTGGGACCGGTGCAGACGCCGCCGTACTACGCCTTCCGCGTCGTGCTCGGGGACCTGGGCACCAACGGGGGGTTGGTGACCGACGAGCACGCCCGTGTGTTGCGTGAGGACGCCAGTGTGATCCCAGGCCTCTATGCAACCGGCAACACCTCGTCGGCGGTCATGGGTCGCACATACGCGGGCGCCGGCGCAACGATTGGGCCCGCGATGGCGTTCGGCTATATCGCGGCTGACCACATCCAACAGCGCCTCGAGAGCGCACGCATCTCTGTCGAACACGCGGCATGACCCAGACCTACGACGTAGTCGTGCTCGGGACCGGCGCGGCGGGCCTGTCGGCCGCCCTGACTGCGGCCAGCACCGGAGCATCGGTTGGGCTTTTCGAGCAGGCGCCCACCGTCGGCGGCACGACAGCAGTCTCCGGCGGGGTCTCCTGGATCCCGGCCCATGATCGGCCCGACGTTCCAGACCCGCCCACGGTAGAAGCGGCGTTGGCTCACCTGGCGGCCCTGTCGAACGGCACGATGAACGACGCGTTGGTGGAGGTCTATGTACGCAACGCGGCCGGCACGATTGAGTTCATCGAACATCACAGCCCCGTCCGATTTTCGGTCGCTGAGGGCTTTCCCGACTACCGACCAGAGCTCCCCGGCGGCCGGCCGCAGGGTGGGCGATCCTTCAACCCGGATCCGTTCGACTACGCGCAGCTCGGCGAATGGGCCCACCGAATCACGGCCTTTCCCGAGGATTGGAGCAACGTCGGGTTCGATGCAGAGACCCGCGAGCGGATGTGGGGCGGGCGCGAGGGTGAGCTCGGCTCGAGCCCAGGGTCCAACGTTCAGGTCACCGGTGCAGCGCTCGTCGGAGGCCTGCTGCGAGGGCTGCTGGATCTCGGCATCGAGCCGCAGCTCAACAGTCGTGCGGTGGCGTTGATCAGGAAAGGGGATGCCATCACCGGCGTCCGGCTCGACACCCTTGACGGGAGCGTCGAGGTGCATGCGCGGCACGGCGTGATCCTGGCGACGGGTGGGTTCGAATGGAACCCTGCGATGGTCAAGGCCTTCCTGCGAGGGCCGATGAACGGCGCGATCTCGCCTCCATTCAACAGAGGCGACGGACTGCGAATGGCGATCGGTGCCGGGGCCGCGCTGGGGAACATGGCCCACGCGTGGTGGACCATCATCGTGAACCTCCCCGATGACACCTTTCTCGGCCAACGCCGGAGCCGCAGCGTGCGGCTCGAGCGGACACGTCCGCGCAGCATCACCGTGAACCGGTATGGCCGACGCTTCGCCAACGAAGCGGCCGATTACAACAGCCTCGGAGGAGCCTTTCACCAGTTCGATCCGGGTCGCTTCGAGTACCCGAACCTCCCGGCCTGGATGATCTTCGATCAGACGCATCATGATCAATACGAGTTCCTCGGGATCAGTGCCAAGGATCCAGTGCCGGATTGGTTCAACCGCTCGGGTGACCTCCGGGAGCTGGCGGCGAGGACGGGGATCGACGTGGATGGCCTCTCTGACACGGTGAGCAACTGGAATCGCGCGGTCGCGGACGGCTATGACCCAGAGTTTCAGCGCGGCGTGAGCGCGTACGACGGATGGTGGGGCGACATGACCAAAGACACGTATGCCGAACGGACCCTGGGACCGCTCACTGATCCGCCGTTCTACGCGGTGCGGGTCGATCTGGGATGCACCGGCACGAAGGGCGGACCAGTGACCAATGAGCACGGGCAGGTGCTCGACTTCGACCAGTTGCCGATCGCGGGCCTTTATGCCGCTGGCAATACGATGGCGGCTCCCACCGGAATGGGCTACGGCGGAGCGGGCGGAACCATCGGGCCGGCGCTGGTCTGGGGGCATCGGGCGGCCCTGCACGCCGTCACCTCGCGTTTGGAGAGCGTCGCATGACGCAAATCGAGCGCCGAACCGTGATCGTCGACGGGATGATCACGAGCTTCTTGGAGGCCGGCAGGGGCGATCCGCTTGTTCTGCTTCACGGTGGGGAGTTCGGGGCAAGTGCTGAGCTTGGATGGGAGCACAACATCGCAGTCCTTGCTGAGCATTACCGTGTGATAGCCCCTGATCAGATCGGCTACGGCGAAACCGCGAAGGTGATCGACTTCAACGACGGCAGGCGGATGCGTATTCGTCACGTCGCCCAGCTGCTCGCGCTGCTGGGCATCGAAGAGGCGGACTTCGTCGGCAACTCGATGGGCGGGGTCAATCTGCTCGTCGACGCGACATCGAGCCTGCCGCTGCTGCCGGTCAAGCGGATGGTGATCATCTGCGCCGGCGGCACCATACTGAGGAATCGATTCTCGAATGCTCTGTTCGAGTACGACGCGACCTTCGAGGCCATGCGTGCGATCGTGGAAGCGCTGTTCCATGACCCCTCCTATCCGGCTGATGATGCATACGTCCAGAGGCGCTTCGAATCCAGCACTGCGCCCGGCGCCTGGGAGGCGATCGCAGCCGCGAGGTTCCGCCGGCCGGACACAGGCAGATCGGTCGCCGATGCTTCGCCGGTCATCCCCAAGCAGGAGTCAGATTACGGTCGCGTCCGCCCGCGCACGCTGCTGATCGAGGGCAGCGACGACAAGCTGAAGCCGAAGGGATGGGCAGCGGAAATCGCCGCCGCGATCCCTGACGGCCGGTCGATCATTGTCGACTCAGCCGCGCACTGTCCACAGATCGAGCAGCCAGGACGCGTCCACGACCTGATCCTCGAGTTCCTTGCAGGAGGAGAACCAAGTTGAGCAGCGCGATCTACGCAGGTAAGCGAGCCGTCGTGACCGGCTGCGCCTCCGGAATCGGGGAACAGCTGGCGCACGTCCTCAACGAGCGTGGAGCAGAGGTCATCGGCATGGATCGCCAGCCAAGCTCCGCACCGCTGGCAGAGTTCCACCAGGTCGATCTGGCTGACACCGAGTCGGTGACGATGGCTGCGGCAGCCGTCGATGACCCGATCGATGCGCTGTTCAACGTGGCAGGCGTCTCCGGTCCGATCGGCGCGAAGGTGGTCATCGGGATCAACTTCGTGGGAACACGAGAGCTGACCGAGGCGCTGATCCCGCGGATGGCCGCGGGCTCGTCAATCGTGATGACCTCGTCGCTCGCAGCCTCGCAGTATCTGGATCGACGTGAGCTCTCAGAGGAGCTCATGGCAACGACGAGCCGAGAGCAGGCGTTGGCATGGTGCGACACGCACGCGGCGGAGGTCGGTACCGGCTATGCGGTCTCCAAGGACACGTTGCTGTGGTACACGCTCACCAAAGCAGTCGAGCTGGCGGCAAAGGGTATTCGCATCAACGCGGTCGCTCCGGGGATCACGTCCACGCCGATAATCGCCGACACGATCAGGTCGCGCGGGCAGGCATTCCTGGACGCGATTCCGATGCCGCTGGGCCGCGTTGCGGATCCACGCGAGCAGGCCACCGTCATCTCGTTCCTGGGCAGCTCGGACGCCAGCTACCTGAGCGGGCAGATCATGTGGGTCGACGGCGGTTACCACGCGGGTGTGGCGGTAGGTCAGATCGAGAACGTGACCGGCAGCGTCGGCTGACTCGCTTGGCAGACCTCATGCCCCTGCAGCTTCGAGGATATGGTCGACCATCTCACAGGCACGAATCGCTGCCGCGAGGTGTCCTTCCTGATCGATCCGGGGGCCGATCAGCTCAAGGTCGAAGGCTCCTTGGTAGCCCGCCCCGAGGATCCAGCCGGCTATGAGCTCGAGCGGTATGTCGCCGTCGCCCGGCACAGCTCGACCCGGCACAGCGCGATCACCGTAGACGTAGTCGCTCAGCTGCACGAGTCGACAGCGCGGCATCGCCGCGGCGATCAGACCGTTGAGGTCCGCCTCAGACCAGCAGCCGTTCACGTCGAGGCAGACGCCGAGTCCGGCGATCTCCGCGAGCGTGGTGGTGTCGCGCAATGTATGGGCGATGTGGCGATCAGCGCGTAGCGGCGGAGCGTTCTCGATCATTAGATCGACACCAGCATCCTCGGCTCGCCTCACGCAGGGCTCAATCGCCGTCGCGAACCGATCAGCGGCCTGCTCCCACGTCAGCGAACCGTGGCCGCCGGTGGTCAGGTAGATCGAGCTGGCACCAAGCAGCTCGGCAAGCTCAACGAGTCGCGACAGGTCAGAGCGACCCGTCTCGATAACTGCCGGGTCACAGTCGAGATGCGCGTCCACAAACTGGTGCCAGACCGTCTCCACGCGATACCCGCCCGACCGCACGATCTCGCCGACAGCCGTCGGATCTGCGCAGACCAAAGCGCTGGTGAAGCTGACGCGGCGAGGGCGGAGTGTCGTCCAGGCGTTGGCCACGTCCGCAAGGCTCGCGTCGGCAAAGCAGAGCGAGTTGACCGAGATCCTCTCGTTCACGGCTGCAGAGGTCCGACAGCCCTCAGGCGGGTACGCCGTCCGGATAGAGCTCGAGGAGCAGGTCGACGAGGTTGCTGCCAGGTACGTCCATGAGTTCGAAGGTGTTGCCGAACGGATCCGTCAGGTAGATCATCTCCGCCCCGCCGATCGTGACCGGCTCTGGCCATTGGCGGCTGGCGCCCGCCGCTTCGGCACGCCGCAGAACCTCGGGAACGTCCCTGACGACGAACCCCACATGGGGGAGGAGCCCACGGCTCCCCGTCAGCCACTTGGGAACGGCGTCGCCGAGGAATTCGAACAGCTCCAGAATTACGCCGTCGTCGATCGTCAACATAGCGAGCCTGAAGGTCGTTTCCGGCGGGCCGTTCATGAAGCCCGCCGCCCCGGGTGGCCCCATGACGATCGGGCTCAGCGCCAGCTCTGCTTCCAGCACCTCCTGGTAAAAGGAGATCGCTCTGTCCAGATCGTCGACGTGAAGACCAACGTGCTGCAGAGCGCCCATCTGCGCCCTCCACTTCAGAGTTTGGGCTTGACAACGGCCCGGTATAGTGGAGGATACACCATATAACGCACTGTTGAGTGCGTTATATGCATGCCGGAGAATGACCCCGGGAGAGGGAGCGGACGTGAGCGAGACCTACGACGTCGTCGTGCTGGGAACTGGCGCTGCAGGGATGTCTGCCGCCCTGGCGGCCGCAGTGCAGAGCGCCTCAGTTGGACTGTTCGAGCGGGCGGCGACGGTCGGCGGAACCTCCGCCACCTCCGGAGGAGTCTCGTGGATGCCGGCCCACGAGCGCCCCGACGTGCCGAACCCACCGACGGTCGATGAGGCGTTGACCTACCTTCGGGCGCTCTCCAACGGCACGATGGATGAGGAGCTGGCCGAGGTTTTCGCACGTCAGGGGGGACCCACGCTCGACTTCATCGAGGCGCACACCCCCGTGCGGTTCACCGTCGCCGACAACTTTCCGGACTACAAGCCTGAGCTTCCGGGCGGCAGGCCCGAGGGCGGCCGCTCGTTCAATCCCTCGCCCTTCGACTATTCGCTGCTGGGCGACTGGGCAGAGCGCGTGACCGCGTTCCCCAGGGACTGGAGCAACGTCGGCTTCGATGCCGAGACGCGTGAGCGCTTCTGGGGTAAGGACCACGCCAAGTATGGAGCCGACGCTGACATTCGCATCACCGGCGCAGCGCTCATCGGTGGCCTGCTACGGGGGCTGCTCGATCTCGGCGTCGAGCCACAGACCGAGTCACGCGCCGTCGAGCTGATTGTCGGTGATGACCGAGCCGTGACAGGTGTCGTGATCGAGCACGCCGATGGCACCAGAACAGACATTCATGCGAGAGCCGGCGTTGTGATCGCGACCGGAGGCTTCGAATGGGATCCGAAGCTCGTCAAAGCGTTCCTGCGCGGTCCGATGGATGGCCCCGTATCACCGCCGAACAACACCGGCGACGGTCTCCGAATGGCCATGCGCGTGGGCGCGCAGCTCGGAAACATGGGACAGGCCTGGTGGGTGCCGGTGGTCCAGATCCCGGGCGACACGTTCGGCGGGAAGCAGCGCAGTCGCAGTGTGCGGCTCGAGCGTACGCGGCCACGCAGCATCATGGTCAACCGATATGGAAAGCGGTTCGCCAACGAGGCCGCCGACTACAACAGCCTCGGTGGTCCGTTGCACCACTTCGACGCGAACCGCTTCGAGTACCCGAACCTGCCTGCGTGGATCGTCGTCGACAGGACCCATCTCGAGACCTACGGGTTCCTCGGGATCGGTGCCGGCGATGAGATACCGGAGTGGTTCAACGAGTCTCCGGACCTGGCGTCGTTGGCCAGCCGCGTCGGGATCGACGCCGACGGGCTTGCCGAGACGGTCGCGACCTGGAACCAACACGTCGCGACCCTCAACGATCCTGATTTCCGACGCGGACAGAGCGCTTACGACGGCTGCTGGGGCGACGGGAGCAAGCCGACCCTGGCAGAGAAGACGCTTGGCCCGCTCGAGAACGGGCCGTTCTATGCGGTTCGGATCACCGCCGGCGCGATGGGCACGAAGGGGGGACCGGTCACCGACCGCAACGGCCAGGTGCTGGACGTGGATGGCGAGGCGATTCCGGGCCTTTACGCGGCCGGAAATGCCATGGCCGGACCGACCGGGATGGCCTACGGCGGAGCGGGAGGGACGATCGGTCCAGCGATCGTGTTCGGCCGCTTGGCCGCCAGCCACGCCGTGGCCACACTGGCCCGGACCTAGCGCATGTCGCACCCGTGCGAGGACCATGCCGGCTGAGCCTGACACCAGACAGCTGTACCGGGGTTTGGACCTGGCGAACCCGGAGGTCACCACAGCCGCTGAGATCGAGACGTTTTTTGACTGGCGCGATCAGCCTGGCGGCCGACCGCTCGCCTCATACGAGCTGTTCGCGCGGGAACGCCCGGATGTCTTGAAACGCAACCTTGCGTTCTCGCGCGAGATTCACGCCTCCGAGCAGTTCAAGTGCTCGCTCCCGTACCTGAACGTCTACGCGGTCGGTGGCTGGTCTGAAGGCGTCAGGTATCAGATCGAGCTCCTGCAACCCGGCTCGTTCATCACCGACGTCGGCTTCAGCAGAGACGCGATCGTCGAGACACTCGCGCTCTCCTTTTACCTTGCACCGGCCTGGGGCACCGTGCAAACCGCTGATGTCGCCAGGGAATGCCTGAAGTCGTTTCGCGATCCCGATCCGGGGGCTGCGTCGCCGTTCCCCGATGGCTGGGTGATCGCGCCGGAGGAGCTGCGAGCCGGACTTGACTACTCGACGCCGGACCTCACGAAGGCCGACCTCGATGCGCTGACCGGGTGGTACCTGCGTGTCTGCGGTGAGGTGCCCGCGAGCGTCGTGCTCTATGCGAAGTACCGTCCGAGCCTGCTGAAGGCCGAGCGGAACCGATGGGAGAACATCGTCAAAACCGGGCTACCGAACGTCATGTTCGCGTACCTGCTCGTGCATTACGAGGTGTGGCGCGGGAACGTCCAGGGCACGCGTGACGCACTGCTCTTGGCGCGCGGCCTGGGTATGTCGAAGGAGATTGCCGTGGAGGCGATCTGGTACGGCGCGTCGTTCTTCGGAGGGCTGGGTACGCTGGCCGCGGTGGCCGACCCGGTCGAGGAAGCGCTGGCCAACTGGTGAGGACCGGCTCGTCATACCGGATCGCGGCGATTGCTGGCGATGGCATCGGTCAGGAGGTCCTACCCGAAGGCTTAAGGGTCCTTGATGCCACAGCCGTTGCCTTCGGTCTCAACCTCGAGGTCGCGCATTTCGAATTCGCGTCCTGTGAGTACTACCTGCAGCACGGGCAGATGTTGCCCGATGACTGGAAGGCGCAACTCGGAGACTACGATGCGATTCTGTTCGGTGCGGTTGGGTGGCCGCAGACGGTCCCCGACCACGTGTCGCTCTGGGGCTCGATCCTCAAGTTCCGTCGCGGCTTCGACCAGTACGTCGGGCTTCGCCCGGTCAGACTCATGACGGGTGTGCAGTCACCGCTGCGAGGACGCACTGCCGCGGATATCGACCTCGTGATCGTCCGGGAGAACACGGAAGGTGAGTACTCCTCGATCGGAGGAAGGATGTTCGAGGGCACCGAGCGTGAGACCGTGATTCAGGAGACCGTGATGACCCGTGTCGGTGTGGACCGGATCATCCGCTACGGGTTCGAGTTGGCGAGTCGGCGCGAGGCCAAACATCTGACCTCAGCCACAAAGTCAAACGGGATTTCGATCACGATGCCTTATTGGGACGAGCGTGTGGAGGTGATCGCCGCCGAGTTCCCAGAAGTCGGTTGGGACAAGATGCACATCGACGCACTGTGTGCGCAGTTGGTGATGGAGCCGTCGCGGTTCGACGTCATCGTCGCATCGAATCTATTCGGAGACATCCTTTCCGACCTCGGGCCGGCCTGCACCGGGACGATCGGTATCGCCCCTTCAGCCAATCTGAACCCGGGAGGTGAATTCCCCTCACTCTTCGAGCCGGTCCATGGATCGGCACCTGATATAGCTGGGCGTGGGATCGCTAACCCGGTGGGCCAGATCTGGGCGGTGCAACTGATGCTCACGCACTTCGGTGAGACCTCCGCCGCCGAGGGAGTGCTGCGGGCGATCGAGCGGGGCCTTGCGGACCCGCGTACGCGCACCGCCGATCTCGGCGGGACCGCGACCACCGAGCGCGCAGGCAAGGCCATCGCGGACGCCGTTCATTCGGCCGCGACCACATCGAAATCCGCCTAGGCACCAGCGTTCTGCCCGGGCGCCGGTACCACTGGAGCCCGCGCCGCGGACGGCGCTAAGCCTTGAACGGTTCGATTGCCCTGACTGGCTTCAGGGCAAGCAACGGGATCCGTCGCTCTGTGCCCGCCTGGTATTCGCTGTAGGGCGGGTAGAGCTTGACCATGAACTTCCAAACGTCCTCACGTTCGGGGCCTTCCAGTTCACGCCAGCTCGCGCTGAACGCCTGGCCTCCGATCTGGAATTTGACCTCATCCATCGCGAGTATGTTGAAGTACCAGGCAGGATGGACGTCCGCCCCGCCCTTTGACGCGACGATGATCACTTCGCCGCCTGTATCTCCGTAGATGAGGGGCTGAATACGCCTCTCACCGGTCTTCCGACCCACGGTGTCAAGCAACAGGCACGTGGTGAACGAGAGCCCGCCGATCTCGCCGAGGTCGACGATGTGGCCTTCGCGACCACCCGACTCGATGTACTGGCGTCGATGCCCCGCCGTCCAGTCGAGGCGATCTCCCTCAGCCGCCGTCATGAGCACTTTGTCATCCGTCATTGGTCCGTCTCCTCGATAACGCTGCAGGGATCAACCGAGTTGGCTTCGGGGCGCCATGGCTGACTTCGCGCCGTGAGCGCGTGAGTTAGCCCTTGGCCGCAAGCTGCTCCTGTGATCAGTGCAACCTCGCCCGTCAAGCATCCCCATGCGGACTCACTCGTAGCTCTCCGACTGTGCAGGTATCGTGCGCAAACCTCCGACATCTGCTCAGGCGAGCCTAACCGGGGATCGTTTGAGCTGTCAACCCGCGGGCCGATCAGTCGGCAAAGCGGGGCTCCTCTGCTCAGTCGTCGAAGCGAAGTTCTCCAGTGCGCAGCCAGCGAGCCATCGCAGGTTTGTCCTGTGAGCGCATCAGTTCGTAGCGAACGCCAAACGGAGAGATCACGTAGGACATGATCACGGGGTCCCGGCCGGGGAGAGAATCACTCACCTCATGCGTAAAGCCGCTTTCAATGAGTCGCTTGGTCTCAGCGACCAGGTCGTCCACGTAGTAACAGACGTGATGCATCCTGTGCTGACCGTCGGGTACACCCCACACGCGCTGCGAGGCGGAGCCCGGTGCAGACCAGGAGAGCTCCAGCGACGGCCCCGAACCATCGGCTCCTCCCTTCACGCTCCAGACCTCGTGGAGACCTTCGCTCATCTCGTTGCCCGCAGCGTCGTAGAGGCCGATATCCATCGGGCCGACATCGATGATGGTGCTCCACTCCACACCGAGCGTCTGCGCGTAGTGTTCCATGGCGTGCTCGAGATCCGGCACGGCAAAGGTCACGTGTGCAATGTCGAAGCGATCGTTGATCATTTCCCTTCTCCGTTTCAGAGCATGACCGCTCGTTGGACAGGCCGGCAGCATATAGGCGGGTTGAGCCTGAGGGTGCGCTAATCGCGCACTGACGACCGATAGTTGTCCCGCCAAGCCGTAACACGCGGGCCCGCGCGGACCGAGATTTGCCTGGTGGAGAAAGGTCTCCGTGGCACAGCGCAGCGATGTTGACAGTTCGCCGCGGAGCCGGTTAGACTGCCCACTTATCGATCAGCATTGAGCGATAAATGAGCATTTTGGGTTCGGCTGAGGGGCCGGGCTCGTCGGGCCGTCGATCCCCGGGTGAACACGAAGCCCCGATCGGGCGCTGTGGACCGAGTCAGGAGAGGACATTGACATTAAGACACGATCTGAGCTGCTCGAGCCGATCGACGCGCTCACCGACATCACGTACGCTCGCATGGCGCTGCCCTCGGCGAGCTTTGGCTCATGACGCCGATGCGTGACTGGAAGCCCATCCCTGAGCTCTGCGCGAGCCCGGGGCCTGCGGACGCCTAGCGGAACCCGGCCCTCCAAAGGACTCACGTGTTCACATTCGTAATCATCGGTCTTGCGACTGGCGCCGTTTACGGCATGTCCGGCGTCGGCCTGGTCCTGACATACAGGACGTCCAACGTATTCAATTTCGCCTATGGAGCCGTCGGCACGCTGGCCGCCTACGTCTTCTATTCGCTCAACTTCAATGACGGGATCGCCTGGCCTTTCGCCGCAGCGATCTCTGTGATCCTGATCGGTGTCCTCGGGGGCCTGGCCTTCTCACGGCTTGCCAAACCGCTTGCGACTGCGCCGCTGACGATGCAGGTCGCCGCCACCGTGGGTGTGATGCTGATCATCGAGGCCGTGTGCAGCATCATCTACGGCCAGGCGACGCTGGAGTTCCCGTCGTACCTTTCCAGCGCTCCGATCAGCATCTTCGGGACCCAGATCGGCCGAAACCAGGTCGTCGTCTTCGTAGTGGCGAGCGTGTTGACGGCCGCATTGGCCTTTGTTCTGAAGCGGACCCGTCTGGGCATGCAGATGCGTGCGGTCGTGGAGGGATCGACCCTGCTTGGGCTGAGCGGCGCCAATCCGGGCAGAATCCGCGCGCTCGCTTGGATCATCGGGACCGGGTTCGCAGCGATCGCCGGACTTCTGATCGCGCCCAGCATCAACCTCAGCCCCGAGATCCTCACGCTCCTGGTCGTTCAGGCCTACGCCGCGGCCGCGCTCGGTCTGTTCAAGAACATCGGTTGGACATTCGCCGGCGGGCTGCTTGTCGGTGTGCTCAGCGCACTGTGCACATACTGGGCGACGTCGAGCGCGATCATTGCTGACATAGCGCCGGGTATCCCGTTCGCGCTTCTCCTGATCGTGCTGTTCGTGGTGCCAAAGGGGCGGCTGCCACGACCAAGGCTGATCGCGCAACCGGGGCGCAAACGCCCGAGTTGGAAGCTTCACACCGGGATCGCGGTCCCGCTCGGCATCGCTCTCCTGCTCGTCCCTCAGTTCGCCGAGAGCCGACTCACCGCGTATGCCGGAGCGGTCGCCGTCGTGATTCTGTTCCTCGCCCTGGGACTGCTCGTCCGGGAGTCCGGTCAGGTCTCACTGGCGCATGTGAGCTTCGCCGCCATCGGCGCAGCCGCCCTGGGCCATCTGGCTGGCCACGGAGTCCCTTGGGGGTTTGCACTGATCATCGCCGGCCTGGTCGCGGTGCCGTTCGGCGCGTTGCTTGCGATCCCCGCCATCAGGCATGGCGGCCTCTATCTCGCGCTGGCGACATTCGGCTTCGGCCTGGTGCTCGAGGAGACGTTCTATTCAAAGAGCATCATGCTCGGCCTCGCATCCGCCGGCATCACCGTCCCGCTGCCCAACGGCGGGATCCTTGTCAGCAACAGCAACTACTACCTGTTCCTGGCGATAGCAGCCGTCATCTCCGTGCTGGTAACGCTGCTGTTGACGGGAAGGCTAGGGCGCTTCCTCAATGCCTTCGGCCAATCGCCGCTGGCGCTGCTGACCTCCGGGTTGAACACGACCGTCCTCCAGGTGAGCATCTTCTGTGTGTCCGCATTCATCGCGGGTATTGCCGGTGCTCTGTACGGGACCACACTGGGCGTCGCGACCGGTTCGTCGTTTGACCCGTTCACCTCGCTCGTCTACGTGACTCTCATCGTCATCGCAGCCGGCCAGGCCCCCTGGTATGCGTGGGTTGCCGGTCTGTCGATCGTCCTGATACCGGAATACGTCGGGGGCGCGAACACGCCGGAGTACCTGAACATCCTGTTCGGAGTGTTCGCGATCGGTGCCGCGATCGCACCGAGCGTGGCCGAGGCGCTGGATCTGCAGCGCCGACTGGCGGGCGTCCAGTTGCCATGGCGCTCAGCGGCAATCGCAGGGGAGGGCTCCGTCGCAGCGTTCGGGGCCAAGGACGTCCTGCAGTCCAGCAATGCCGAGCTTCCGCAACTCGACGCAGCCCGGCAGGCCCGGGCCGCGGAATCTGAAGCGGTGCTCGAGCTTCGCGATGTCAGCGTCCGGTTCGGTGGCCTGGTGGCCGTGGACGATCTGAGCCTCAAGGCCAAACGGGGAGCCATCACCGCGTTGATCGGACCCAATGGCGCCGGTAAGACGACGTCATTCAATGCGACAAGTGGTCTGGTCGGTGCCAGTAGCGGATCGGTGATGCTCAACGAGCGTGACGTCACCCGGATCGGCACGTCGCACCGTTCGAGGCTCGGCCTCTCCCGCACGTTCCAGGAGATGAATCTCTTCGATGGGATGAGCGTCAGAGAGAACATCGCCGTGGTGACCGAGGCCCAGGATGCCGGCGCCCTGCCATGGCGGCAGCTGCTGCCTCGCTGGAAGGCTCGCCGCGAAGTCGCAGCGCAGGTGGAGAACATCGCGAATCTCTGCAATCTCGAGGAAGTCATCGACAAGCCTGCCGGCCAGCTGTCAACCGCTCAGCGACGACTGGTCGACCTGGCGCGAGCGCTGATGGCGTCCCCGAACCTGCTGCTGCTCGACGAGCCGCTCTCAGGTCTCGACATCGGCGAGGGCGAGGCCCTCATGCAGCTCCTGCGTCGACTGTGCGACGAGCGAGGTGTCGCGATCCTCGTCGTCGAGCACGACATGGAGTTCGTGGTCAAGATGGCCGACTACGTCTATGTCCTTGATTTCGGTCGCCTGATCTTCGAGGGTGACGCCAGTCACGTCATGGAAAGCGAAGTCGTTCGCGCCGCCTACATCGGCGGTGGCGTCGGTGAAGCGCTCGAGGAGACCGCATGAGTCCGGTGGAGCTGCACGACGAAGCGCCGGAGGCAGTCCAGTCCGGCAATGTCGTCTCAGTGGAGAACCTGTGCGGCGGGTACGGTCAGCTCCAGGTTCTGCGTGATATCAACCTCAACCTGCCAGAGGGATCGGTGTGCGCTCTGCTTGGCCGCAACGGCGTCGGTAAGACCACGTTTCTGCGAACCGTGGCGGGACTGCTGAGGCCGCAGAGCGGGCGTATCCGAATCAGCAATACGGATGTCACGAGCTCCGGTTCTCAGGTTCGCCCGGCGCTCGGACTCTGCTTCATTCCTGAGGGCCGGGCCGTCTTCCGAAATCTCACCGTCGTCGAGAACATCACCCTGTTCGCTCCCACCGGCATGAAGGATGCTCACGAGCGGGTCTACTCGATCTTTCCGAGGCTCGGAGAACGTCGGAAGCACCTTGCGAGCCAGATGTCGGGTGGGGAGCAGCAGATGCTCGCGCTGGCTCGGGCGTTTCTCGTCGATCCCCAGGCCGTCTTGATCGACGAGCCGTCATTCGGGCTCGCGCCCAAGGCGATTGACATCGTCTTCGAGGCCCTGACGAGTCTTGCCAAGCAGGGCACGGCCATCCTGCTCGTCGAGCAATACATCGAGCGTGCGCTTGATCTCGCTGACGACGTCTACGTGATGGACAGGGGCGAGCTGTCGTTCGCCGGGGCGGCACGCAATCTGACGGCGGAGCAGATCACCAGTCAGTACTTCGGCGTGAACGGCAATGGCGCCTGAACGCGTAACACATACCGTTAGGCCAGGGAGGTAGTCGTGGGTCGTGTTCAGGACAAGGTTGTGCTCATAACAGGAGCGGCGCGCGGTCAGGGGCGGAGCCACGCGGTGCGGCTCGCCGGCGAAGGCGCCGACATCATCGCGCTCGATATTTCCACGAACGTCGACAGCGTCACATATGACCTGGCGCGGAAGGCGGATCTGGAGGAGACAGGCCGCCTTGTCGAGAGCCTCGGGCGGAGGGCGTTCATCCAGGAGGCGGACGTACGAGACTTCGCCGCGCTCGACGCTGCGATCGGCGCCGGCGTGGAAGCGTTGGGAGGTCTTGATGTGGTCGTCGCCAACGCCGGCATAGTCTCGTATGGTGCCGCCGCGGAGCTGCCCGAGCCGACGTGGCAGGACATGATCGACATCAACCTGACGGGCGTGTGGCACACCGTCAAAGCGAGCGTGCCGCGGATCTCCGACGGCGGTTCGATCATCCTCACCAGTTCGACCGCGGGCTTCAAGGGGATCGCGTACACGGCCCACTACACCGCGGCCAAGCACGGAGTCGTGGGGTTGATGCGGACGCTCACGCAGGAGTTGTCAGGACGCTTCATTCGGGTGAACACGATTCATCCTGGGGTGGCCAACACGCCGATGATCCACAACGAGGCGACGTACCGCCTGTTCCAGCCGACGATGGAGAACCCGACGCGTGAGGACTTCCTCGAGCCGGCAAAGCTGCTCAATCTGATGCCCGTCGCCGAGGTCGAGCCCGAAGATGTGTCCAACGCGGTGCTGTTTCTCGCCAGCGACGAATCCCGCTACGTCACCGGTGCCCTTCTGCCAGTCGACGCGGGCGCAAGCGCGAAGTAGGGAACGCCTTTAGCGACGGGCCCGTCGCGGCCCGGGTCGAGCACGCGGAACGGCTTGACAGGCCGGTTGCCGACAGTTACGCTGCACACATAGCGTTCATGGGAGTGCGTTATATACACGGCGTAAGGCAGCTGGTCTTCGCTCCGTGGGAGGGAACTGGAGAGACCTATGGATTTGGAAACTCGGCTTGAGCTCCTTGAGGGGCGCACCGCATTGCTCGACGCGTATTTCCGATACGCGCAGGCGTTCGACGATAGGGATCCGCAACTCCTGCGTGCAGTCTTTCACGACGACGCGGTCCTGAATCTCGGCGAGCTCTGGGGCACCTACAACGGCATAGACGCGATTGTCGCCGCTGCCGGTGGGTTCCTGGAGGCCGCCAGCAGCATGCATCACTGGATGGCCAACCCGTTGATCAATATCGATATCGAGGCTGGTGTCGGCTCGGGATCGGTCTCGCTCAACTGTGTGAGCACCTTTGTGGAGACCGGGACCGCACACGTCGGAGCGCGCTACCGAGACGCGTTCCGGCGGGACGACGGCGTGTGGAAGATCAGCCAGCGCACGATGGAGCTTCAGTTCCTGACGCCGATGCCTCAGTGGATGGCTGCTGAGGGATCCGAGGCAGTCGTCGTTCACGGGTAATCCGGCACGAAAACGGGTCCATGACCCGAGACTTGAGGAGAAGGTGAGCGTATGGCGACGATGGCGGACTTTCGGAGCGCCGCGAAGCGGGTCAGCAATTGGGGCAGGTGGGGTGAGGCCGATGAGCTCGGCACGCTGAACTTCATAACCCCCGCGAAGGTCGCTGCGGCGAGCCAGCTCGGTCGCAAGGGTAAGGTCTTTCCGCTGGGCGTCGAATTCGGTGCCGGCGGGCCCCAGGGTGACTTTCATTACCGGCAGAACCCGGTTCATCTCATGACGATCGATGGCGGCGATGCCGAGGCGTTCATGGCTTCCGGCATCGGCTGGGACAACAACCCGACGGCGAAACAGCTCGCCGAGACCTTCGCCGCGAGCCCGTTCCGCTTCAACGACGACATGATCATCATGCCGCTCCAGGCCGCCTCACAGTGGGACGCGCTGTCCCACGTCTACTACGAGGAGCACCTCTACAACGGATTCTCGTCCAAGGAGGTGAGCAGCCAGGGTGCACACCGCTGCAGCATCGGGGCCGCCATTCCGAAGGGAATCGTTTCCCGCGGCGTCCTCCTGGATGTCGTCCGGCATCGCGGGAAAGAGCACATCATCGACGCTGAGAACCAGGTGAGTCCGGAGGAGCTCGACTCGATCGCCGAGTCCCAGGGCGTGAAAATCGAGTCGGGCGACATCGTGCTGATCCACACCGGTTGGTGGGGCGAATTCATGCGTACCGGCGACCGGCACATCGCGGCCGCAGGTCTCAACTGGCGCTGCGCTGAATGGCTGCACGCCCACGAGGTCGCGGCCATCGCGGCGGACAACGTCGCAGTCGAACATCTGCTCAGCCTCGATATCCCCGACATGTTCCTGCCGATGCACGCGCTGTGCCTGCGCGATATGGGTCTGATGTTCGGCGAGTACTGGCATCTGAGCGCACTCGCCGCGGACTGCGCTGACGACGGCGTGTTCGAGTGTCAGATCATCGCCCCGCCGCTGAACGTCGTCGGCGCGGTGGGATCTCCGGTCAACCCGATTGCCATCAAGTAACGAAACTCCGTAACTAAGAGAGAAGGACGCTAGAAAATGAGCAGCACCAAGGAAGCACCCGGCGGCCTGACCGCCGATGACGCAGCGGAGATCGCAGCCACCTGGGTCAGCGATTTCGCCGAGGCTCTCTCGAGCGGAGAGTCGTCGTCGCTCGAGCCTCTCTTTACCGAGGTGGCGACCTGGCGCGACTTCATGGCCTTCACGTGGGACATCGGCAACCGCATCGGTCGTGAAGCTCTGGTTCCGGGGCTGTTGGAGCTCTCACGTGAGGTGGGTCCGGCCGATTTCAGGATGTCTGCGATTCAGGCCCCGGTCGTTTACGAGGGCAACATCCAGGCGTTCTTCGACTTCAAGACCAAGGACCGGATCTGTGCCGGCTACGTGTTCCTTGTACCGGACAAGGGCGGGTTCATAGCGCAGACGCTGCAGACTCAGGCCGACGGGCTCAAGGACTTTCCCGAGGCGACGCGTCACAACCGCGTGGAGGGCAAGCACCACGGCGTCGTCATGGAGCGCACCCGTTGGATCGAGGACCGCGCCAAGGAGGCAGAGTTCGCGGATTCGGAGCCGTACGTCGTGATTCTCGGGGCTGGGCAGAACGGCCTGTCGTTGGCGGCTCGCCTGAAGGCTCTCGACGTGCCCACGCTCATCATCGATCGCAACGAGCGGGTTGGGGACCAGTGGCGCAACCGCTACTCGGCGCTCGCGCTTCACAGCATCATGCACGTCGATCACCTGCCTTACATGCCGTTTCCCCCGAACTGGACGCAGCACACGCCGAAGGACAAATGGGCTGACTTCCTTGAGTCCTACAGCAAGCTCATGGACGTCAACATCTGGAACAAGACGAGCTTCGTCGATGCGACCTACGACGAGGCCGAGGGTGTCTGGTCACTTCGCGTCGACCGCGACGGCGAGACGCGCGTGCTGCATCCCCACCACTTCATCGTGGCCTCGGGCGTGAACGGCCCGGCGCGGATTCCGGAGGTGAAGGGTCTGGACGAGTTCGAGGGTGAGTGGGCACATTCGGGCGAGT
The DNA here is from genome assembly GCA_963785385.1 of uncultured Conexibacteraceae bacterium. Lineage (GTDB taxonomy): Bacteria > Actinomycetota > Thermoleophilia > Solirubrobacterales > Solirubrobacteraceae > Palsa-465. The sequence goes on from CAWAVA010000020.1 coordinate 449,529, forward strand.
ACCAGAAGGCCTCGCAATGGGCCGGCAAGAAGGTGCTTGTCGTCGGGTCCGGGGTCAGCGCCCACGAGATGTCACACGATCTCTACGAGTACGGCGCCGATGTGACGATGATGCAGCGCGGTGCCACCTACGTGATCACGTTTGAGACGTTCAACAAGTTCTGGTTCGGCCTCTACACCGAGGACCAGCCGCTGCAAATCGAACTTGCCGACCAGGTTGCCTACTCGCTTCCGAACTGGTCGGGTGATGCTGTCAACCGACAACTCGTCGAGCTCGCCAAGGAAGAGGACAAGGAACTGCTCGACGCGCTTGAGGCGAAGGGCTTCAAGCTCGAATGGGGTCCCGACGGAACCGGCATCATCGGCAGCCACATGGCTGGACGCGACAGTTACCAGATTGACATCGGTGCGTCACAGCTGGTCGCCGACGGTCGCGTGAAGCTGAAGTCCGGCGTCGAGCTTGCGGAGGTCAGCGGCAAGACCGCGATCTTCACTGACGGCTCCACGCTCGAGGATGTCGACCTCATTCTGTTCGCCACCGGATACCACCAGATGTGGGATTACGTGAAGCCGCTGCTCGGTGGAGCCGCGGCCCACATCGACAAGGTCTATGGCCGCCGTCCGTCAGACGGCGAGTACGCCAACACCTGGGGCCCGTCGCAGCAGCCAGGCCTCTGGTTCGCGGCCGGGTTCGTCGGGATGGCACGTTTCTGGTCGAAGTTCCCGACACTCTGGATCAAGGCTGACCAGGAGGGCCTGATCCCCGAGGACTGGACTCCAGCGAGCTGAGTCTCAGCGTGTGAACGACGGCCGGGTAGCTCGCGCTATCCGGCCGTTCGCCTCACCCTGTCTCGCTGCCGAGCTGGTGCAGGGCTCGCTGCGCAAGCCTCGGGACGCCGCGGTCGAGACCCGCGAAGTAGCCGTCGTCCGTCGTGCCCGCGAGGTAACGCGCGAGGCTGCATTCGAGGAAGATGGCGGCCTTCCAGAGCGCCAATATCTGGTACCAGCGGAGCTTCGAGAGGTCGCGGCCCGTGCGTTGCTCGTAACGTGCCGCCAGCTCGTCGCGTCCCGGAAATCCGTTCTGCCTCGTGACGGCCGAGAGTTCGAGCATCGGGTCGGGCGGGTCGCCCGGCTCAGCCCACATTGCGGTCATGTAGCCGAGGTCGGCGAGCGGATCGCCGAGCGTTGCCATCTCCCAGTCGAGCACTGCCGTGATCTTCGGCCCCCGCTTGGGGCCGAAGATCACATTGCCGAGGCGGTAGTCGCCGTGCACGACCGTGGTCGCGGCGGTCACCGGCAGATGGCTGCGCAACCACGATCCGACGCGCTCGAGTGCCGGCAGTTCACGCGTGGCGTTGTCAGCAAGCAGCCGGCTGAAGCGGAGCAGCTGCCGCTCCAGGTAGCCGCTCGGCCGCCCGAACGACGCCAGGTCCGGCAGCGCCGCGTCGACGCTGTGCAACTCCACGAGCGCGTCGACGAGCTGGTCGCCGATCTGCTGACCGGCGCCGGCGATCGTGAGCTCCAGCGGGAGCTCACGATCGAGCACGAACCCATCGATGAACCGCATCATGTAGAACGGGGCGCCGATCACGGCGGGGTCATCACAGACCGCGAGTACCTCCGGGACACGAACGCCGGCCCCGCGCAGAACCTTCAGCAGTCTTGCCTCGCGGAGCACGTCGTGGGTCGAGGGTGCGAGCGGGCCGCGCGGCGGTCGGCGGAGCACCAGACGATCGCCGCCGGACTCGATCGCATAGGTGACATTCGAGTGTCCATCGCCGATCGGAGTTGCAGCCGCCAGCTCAGACCCCAGCCCCGCCCGATCCAGAAACGCGGCGAGTGGCTGACGGACGATGAGTGGTTCTCGGTCGAGTGCCCGCGCCTGCTCCGGGGTGTCGACGACATCGACTGCGGTCATTCGACGGTCCGCTGGCTCCTGCGCTCGCGCACGGCGCGGCGGGCGATCGACCACAGATGCGTCTCCGTCGGGCCGTCGTAGACGCGGAACGGCCTGACCTCCGCTGCGAGTCGCGCGATCGGCAGATCGCCGGACATTCCGAGGCCGCCACAGATCTGGGCACTGCGGTCGACGATTCGGCCAACCGCCTCGGCCACGTACGCCTTGGCAATCGACGATTCACGCCCGGCGCGGTCGCCGCGGTCAAGCGCCCACGCGCACTTCCAGATCAACAGCCGGCTGGTCTCGATCTCGATCTCTGACAGCGCGATGCGCTCCTGCACCATTCCGAGCTCTGCGACGGGCTGTCCGAACGCGGTGCGTTCGGCTGAAGTGTCGATCGCGATGTCAAGCGCCCGGCGGGCGACCCCGAGCCAGCGCATGCAGTGCGTCAGGCGCCCGGAGGCGAGCCGCACCTGCGCGTGGCGGAAGCCCTCACCGACGGTGCCGAGCACGGCGTCGTCGGGAACGCGACAGTCCTCGAAGTGGACCTCCGCGTGTCCACCGGGGAATGAGCGGTCGATCACGTCCATGACTCGTTCGACTCGCCAGCCCGGGTTCTCGGCGTCGACCATGAACATCGTCGCCCCCTCGGGTGCGAGCGCCATGCAGATCGTGAACGCGGACCCCTCGGCGCCGGTGATGAACCACTTGCGGCCGGTTATCGCCCAGCCCCCGTCGACCCGCTCGGCACGGGTCTGGAGCATCGACGGGTCCGAACCGGCGCCCGGCGGCGGCTCGGTCATCGAGAAGCACGAGCGGATCTCGCCGGTGGCCAGCGGAGCGAGGTAGCGCTCACGCTGCTCAGGAGTCGCGACCTCTGCGAGCAGGTGCATGTTGCCCTCGTCAGGTGCCGCGCAGTTGAGCGCCTGGGGTCCCAGCAGGCTGTAACCGGCGGCCTCGAACACGATTGCCATCGAGCGCACGTCCAGGCCCAGGCCGCCGAGCTCGGTCGCAACCTGCGGCGCGAACAGCCCGGCTCGCCTGGCTTCCTGCTGGAGCTCACGGCGCAGGTCGTCGGCGAGCCCGTGCGTGCCGATGTCCCGCGGTTCCGCCGGGATCGCCACGTCTCGCACGAATGCCACCACGCGCTCGCGCAATTCCAGTTGGGCGGGTTCCAGCGTGAAGTCGATCATGCGGCCGTCCAACCCCCATCCACATAGACAGTCGTACCCGTGATGTAGCTCGCGACCGGGCATGCCAGAAACAGCACGACCGGCGCGACCTCCGCGGTCGTCGCGAAGCGGTCGGCCGGAATCCGGGCACGCAGCGTCCGGCTCCAGCGCTCGCTCTCGCGTAAACCCGTTGTCATGTCGGTCTCTAGGTAGCCCGGCGCCACGGCGTTCACGCGGATACCGCGCGTGGCCCATTCGACAGCGAGCGTCCGGGTGACCATCTCGAGCCCTCCCTTGCTTGCCGCATAGGCGACGAGCCGTTCATGTGCCCGCGTGCCGTGGATCGATGAGACGTTGATGACGCTGGCTCCTCCGGCCCGTTCGAGCAGCGGCAGTGCCGCCACCGCGCATGCGAACGGCGCCGACAGGTTGACGTCGAGGATCTGCTGCCAGTCATCGAAAGCGAGTCGCTCGGCAGGCGTGAAAGCGCTGCTGATTCCGGCGTTGTTGACCAGCGCGTCGAGCTTCCCCCAGCGTGCCTCGACCAGCTGCGTGACGCGCTCGATCAGTGTCGCATCGGTGACCGAGCCGACCACGGTCTCGACCACGCCGTCGTGTGCGCGGATCCGGTCGGCCACCGCCCCGAGCTCCTCGCCGGACCGTGCGGTCAGGACCAGCTGGGCGCCGACGCCGGCGAACGCGAACGCGAGCGCCCGTCCCAGGCCGCGGCTGGCGCCGGTCAGCCAGACGACCTTGCCATCGAGCCGCAGGTCGGGTGGATCTGTCAGCAGACGAAGGTCGTCCTCGATCGAACTCATAGCAATACCTCCAGGACGTCTCCGAACTCCTCCGCTGCCTGGAGCTGCGCGTGCTCAGGCTCAACCTGCTGCACCAGGAAGCCCTGCAGCGCGGCGTTCACGGTCTGCCCCAGTGCCGATGCTCTGACGTCGGGGCGGATCGAACCGTCGCGTTGACCGGTGGTGACGATCTCCGTCATGTATGCCACCTGGCGCGCCTGGACGCGGCGGGCGATCGGCGCCAGATGCGGGCGCGAGGTGCCGGCCTCGACGTGAAGCCTCAGCAGCAACCGGTAGAACGGTGTTCCGGAGCCGTACAGTCGCGCGGACTCGGCGATCAGCCCATGCAGGCGCTCGCGTCCGGAACCGTGCGAACTCGCCGCGACCACCTGGCCGGAGTGGCGCCGGATGGCCTCTTTATAGACCTCCTCGACGAGCCGCTCCTTGGACCCGAAGTGGTGGTAGAGGGCGCCCTTGGTGACGCCCACGTCGGCTGCGATCGCCTCGAAGCTGGCGTCCGGGCCGGTCTCCGAGAGCCGCATCATCGCGGCGTCGAGCAATCGCTCGCGTGTGACGCGTCCCGCCGCGACCCGTGTCGTCGGAGCGCTCACAGTGCTGTCCGGCATGTGCTTGCAGCAAGAAACATGCTGGCGAGCATACCTGTCAGTAGGTATGCTCGCCAGCGGAGAGTTGCGGCTTTGCACGTCCCACTGACCATCGCTGACTTCTGTTACCGCGCCCGGGCTGTGCACGCGGACCGTCTCGGCGGCGTCGACGAGCCGGACGTGGTCGGCGGCCTTGGACGTCTCAGTTACGGCGAGCTGATGCAACGCTGCGACGGGATGATCGAGGCTCTGGGGCGTGGGGGAGTTGTGCCCGGAGACCGTGTCGCGATCATCTCGCCCAACGCACTCAAGCTGCTGATTGCGCTCTACGCCGTGGCGGGCAGCGGAAGGGTCCTCGTGCCGATCAACTTTCGCCTCAGCCCGGATGTGGTCCAGCACATCCTCGACGATTGTGAACCGTCGTTGCTGTTGGTCGATCCCGAACTGGAGGAACGGTTCGCCACGGTTCGCGGGCCACGGCGAATCGTGCTCGACGGCGAGCAGGACGCCGAACTGTTCGCCCCGTCGGATTCGGGTCTGGAGTGGCCGATGCTCGATGAGCTGGCGCCGGCCACGCTCAACTACACCTCGGGCACGACCGCTGCGCCGAAGGGAGTGGTGCTGACGCAGCGCAGCCACTGGCTCAACGCAGTCGCCGTCGGCTGGGGTTTCGGTCTGAGCGAGACCGACCGCTACCTGCACACCCTGCCGATCTTCCACGTCAACGGCTGGGGGATGCCGCTCGCGAACGCCGCGTCTCGGCGTCGTGAACGTGATCCAGCGTGAGATCCACGGTCCCGAGATCCTCCGGCGCGTGGACCGAGAACGGATCACGCTGCTCTGTGGAGCGATGCCGGTAGCGGCGACGATTCAACGGGCTGCGCAGGAGCTACGCCTGAGCGATCGGCCCATCCCAGGGGAGGGGAGAACGCGGATGGTCTCCGGCGGCGCGCCGACCCCGGCCGCCGTCATCGAGGAGTTCGAGCGGGTGACGGGCTGGGAAATGATCCACGCCTATGGGCTCACCGAGACCGGACCTGTGCTCACGGTCAATCGGGTGCCGACAGGTCAGGAACTCGGGCCTGGCGAACGGGCCGAGCGTCTGGCGGCGGCGGGCAGCCCTCTGATCGGCGTGCGCCTTCGAGTTGATGCCGACGGCGAGGTGCTAGCTCGCACAGCCAAGGGAATGGACGGGTACTGGAAACAGCCCCAACTGTCCACGGATGCCTTCAGCGGCGCCTGGATCCGCACCGGCGACGGTGGCGCTTTCGAGGGTGGCCTGCTGAGGATCAGCGACCGGAAGAAGGACGTGATCGTGTCGGGCGGCGAGAACATCTCGTCCCTGGAGGTCGAAGCATGTCTGATGAAGCATCCGGACGTGGTCGATGTTGCCGTCATCGCCGTGCCGCATGAGCGCTGGGGCGAGACGCCGAAGGCGCTTGTCGTGATGCGTGACGGTTGCGGGTTTGACGCTGACGCACTGATCGCCTTTTGCCGGGAGCGGCTCGCGCACTTCCAGGCGCCGACATCGGTGGAACAACGCGAGTCACTTCCGCGAACGGCAACCGGCAAGCTCCAGAAGTACGTGCTACGCCAGCCCTACTGGAGCTGATCGGCAGGATCGACCGCGGCGGCAGCTCAGGTATCGGGAAGATCGACTGCAGTGCACCGATATCACCGTCTCCGCAGGAGCCTGCGCGCTTGACAGCTCTCGCGACCAGGGGGTAGGCTGCGATCAGCTATCGACTGTGGGAGGTCGATAGTTGCACAGAGGGTCCATTCACACGTGCTGCCCGAGATGACCCCGGCATGTGCGGGTGGCTGGTGCCCGGTGCTCGTTGCCGGTGTGAGAGAGGCCGCCGACGCTTGAGTCGGCGGGATAAACCCGAGGAAGGGAGCGGTAGCCATGGGAACGACAGAGCAGACAACAGTCGAGGAGCGGCTGGACAGGGTCGAATCGCGCAGCGCGATCGAACGGCTGATGGCCGACTACGCGTTCGGATGTGATCGCCAGGACGTGGAGCGCTTCATGGGCGTCTTCCATGAGGACGCCGAGTACTTCATTCCTGGTGACTTTGGTATTCGGTCAGGGAGTGCGCAGATCGAGGCGACATTGCGAGCGATCTGGGAGGGGATGCCGGAGACACGTCACCTGATAACGAACGTAACGGTCGATTTCACAGGGACCGGATAGGGCGAAGGGTGACGCACACGTCATCTGTTATTCGCGTATGGCCAACGGTCGTGAGGGCTTCGTGTACGCGTACTACGACAACCGCTACGAGCGTCGGGACGGTGTCTGGCGTGCTTCCTCGATCTCACTCGAGGTCCCGTGGTGGAAGCTGGTCGAGTTCGGCGACATGCTCGCCGAGTAGCGAGCGGATCGGCGACCTGGACCGCTCGGTCGACGCAGACGTTGGCTTCACCCCTGCGGGCGTTTCTTAGCTCCCCGGATCAATCTGTTTAGCGTCAGGTTTTCCAGTGTTCTGCAAGGGATTTCGTCTGCTTGAGTGTCCTTGACATCGCCAAATGGCGACGGTAGACTGACCACATAGTGAGACAAGGCGTGCGATAGTTGCACGCCTTGTTCAGTGAGGCTCAGCTAGGGACTGGGCTTCCTCGGATGTGCCTGTAACGAATAGGAGGAGGGTGTAATGCAGGTGAATTTCTTCAGGCGAGCGCGGTATCGCATGCTCGCCGTCGGCGGGGCACTGACGTGTGTCGCTGCGATCGGCATGGCTGGGTCCGCCTACGCCAAGGAGGCGCCGATCTACGTAGGTAGCGTCGTCAGCCAGACCGGCGTGTTCGGCGCCGGCGATGGCGGCGCCGCGTACGGTGTCAAGGCCTGGGCCCAGGCGGTCAACAAGCAGGGTGGGATCAACGGGCACAAGGTCGTCGTGACGGCCAAGGACGATCAGGGCAGCCCGAGCGTCTCGATCAGTGAGACTCGCGCGTTCGCCGCCAACAAGAAGATCCTGGCGCTCCTCGGTAACTCGAGCGGCGCAGAGGGCTCATTCTTCCCGCTTGCGGCACCGCTGAAGCTCCCGATCATCGGCGGTATCCAGTACACGCCGGCCGACTACTCCACGAAGTACTACTTCCCGATGGGCGCCGACTTCCCGGCGGTCCTCTGGGGCGAGGTCTACGCGGCGGTCCACACGGCTCACGCCAAGAAGATCGCGTTGATGTACTGCGCCGAGGAGTCAGCTTGCGCGCTCGCGACTCCCTCCGTGCAGGCCGCAGCAACCGAAGAGGGAGCATCCCTCGTCAACTCGCAGGGCGTCCCGGCCACCGCGCCGAACTACGACGCTCAGTGCACGGCGGCCAAGAACGCCGGAGCGACCGCGATCGTGGTCGCGCTCGGGTCATCGACGCTGGGTCCGCTGGCGCAGAGCTGCCAGAGCATCGGATACCACCCGACGATCGTTGCCCAGACCACGTCACTGACCCCGCAGCAGCCGTCGGTTTCTGCTCTGGACGGCATGATCGGGATCGTCGCCACGTTCCCGTGGGTCGCAAAGGACACGCCTGCCGCCAAGGCCTTCCAGAAGGCCATCAAGGCAGCACACGTTCCGAGCTCCGAGAAGGGCGCCGCCCTGGCGCTCGGCTATGTCTCGGGCGTGGAGTTCCAGACGGCGGTCGAGAGCATCAAGGGCAAGATCACCCGGGCAGCTGTAGCGAAGGCTCTGTGGCACCTGCCGCAGGGTGACACGCTCGGCGGCCTGACCGGTCCGCTGCACATGAAGGCGAACAGTGCATCGCCGCAGCAGAAGTGCTTCTCCGTCATGCAGGACAAGAACGCCGCTTGGACCGCGCCTTACGGCTCCAAGTCCTTCTGCCAGAAGTAGTAATCGAGGCAGAAGCAGTTTGAGTAGTGCCGGTCCGGGTTCGAGTGTGATTGAACCCGGACCGGCGCAGTTAAGGATCAGATTCGTCCGCGCGTACAACAGGTAGGGGCACATGTACAAGACAATTTGGTTCATTCGCCGGAACCCGGCTTTGACCCGAGATGAGTTCATCGACTACTACGAGACGAAGCATTCGAGGTTCGTCAAGGATCTGCCGGGCTGCAGGAGGTACTTCCGCCGATACCCGGTGCAGGTGAGCAATCTGGCCGACGAGGCCGATCAGGGAAAGCTCACCTTCGATGTCGTGATGGAGCTGTGGTTCGACTCCAAGGAGGCCTCGGACGCCGCGTTTCAGAATGTCGCTGACACGGTGTGGGACGAGGTTGTCGAGGATGAGAAGCACATCTTCGACCGCTCGAGCCAGGGCTGGTGCACCACGGCGATCATCGACATCGAGCACGAGAGCGACCTGTCGTCACCGACCTTCGAGACGACGTACCAGCGCGGCACAACCGCCGCCTTCGGGGAGTAGCACTCCGGCGAGTGTTCAGGAGCGTAACCGTGCCCTTCCCACCAATGGTGGGGCGCGGCCGCTACCGCTGGCCGCTGCCGTCGTGCTCGAGGCCGTTGGCCAGCTGATCAGAGGCGCTCCACACCGCTTCGTCGTAGGCCTGGCGGCGTAGCTCGAGCGGGTATCGCTCTATCAGTGCGCGTGACTCTGGAGACGTCAGCACGCGAATCATCGCGATCAGCTGAGCGGCCACCAGGCGCGTGTGGGGTGATGGGCGGGCCTCATTCGCCTCGTCCGCCAAGACCTCCACGAGTGCGTTCTCCCAGTCGTCGTAGAGCCGCCGGCGGAGAGACTCGATCAGGGGGCCGCCCTCGACCATGCGCACGAACCTGTCGAATCCGTCGGACGGGCGTGCTGAGTCCCATTCGATCAGCCAGTTGGTCACCGCTCGCAGCGGCGTCTCCGACGAGTCGCGGCCGCGAACCGCATCGAGCATCTGCTCATGAATCTCCGCCAGCTCGGCGACGAGCAGCTCCTCCTTCGAACCGAAATGTTGGAACAGCGTCTTCACGGAAACGCCGGCGCGGGCGGCGATCTCCGCGACCGTGACGTCTTCATACCCGCGCTCTTCGGTGAGATCTCTCGCTGCATCGCGAAGCTTGCGACGGGTATCGAGCTTTCCGCGTTCGCGCACTCCAAGGCCCTTGGCCGGTTCGGTAGCCATCGACCGGAGTCTATCCCCGATCACAGCTTGAGGTGAGTCAGTGAACTGAAACACTTCAGCTTGACAACCGAACAACCGGGCAATACGCTCGCGACCGATCCATGACGCCGTCGGCGACGATGCAAAACGAGAGGGAGGACTGCGTTGAGCAGCACGTTTGAGGCGACTGACGAACTCACAGCTGAGGCCGCAGCTGAGATCTTCGAGCAGTGGTTGTCTGACTTCGCGACCGCGGTCCAGAGCGGCTCTGCGACCGACCTGGAGGATCTCTTCATAGAGGAGGCCACCTGGCGCGACTTCATGGCGTTCCCGTGGGACTTCCATCACACGATCGGCCGGACGGAGACGGTCGAGCGGCTGGTCGAGCTCGTCAGGGTCTGGGAGGCTGACGGCTTCGCGCCGAGCCAGGAACAGGCGCCGCTGACGGCGGACGGCAAGATCAACGCGTTCTTCGACTTCACCACCCGCGACCGTCTGGACCGCGGTTACGTGTTTCTGATCCCGAGCGACGGTGGCTACGCTGCCTCAATCCTCCAGACGCAGGTTCTGGGCCTGAAGGATTTCCCGGAGGGCGCCAGGCACAACCGTCCCGAGGGCAAGGTCTACGGGGTGGTTCCCGACCGCACTCGCTGGGCCGATGAGCGCCGTCGAGATGCATCCTTCGAAGACGCCGAGCCGGCGGTTCTGATCCTGGGCGCCGGCCACAACGGCCTCGGGCTCGCGGCACGGCTGGGCGCGCTGGATGTGTCGACACTCGTGATCGACCGCGAGGCGCGCGTGGGCGACACGTGGCGCAAGCGCTACTCCTCACTCGCGTTGCACAGCATCGTGTGGGGAGACCACATGCCCTACCTACCGTTCCCGCCGACGTGGACGGAGCACACGCCCAAGGACAAGTTTGCGGATTGGCTTGAGCTCTACGTCACGGCGCTGGATCTCAATGTCTGGACCGGAACGACCTTTCTCGGTGGCCGCTATGACGAGGAGGCGCAGCGCTGGTCCATCAGGGTGCGGCGCACAGACGGCTCAATCCGAGTCCTGAGTCCGCGGCACTTCATCGTCGCAGGCGGCCTGTTCGCGGGGCCGAAGATCCCGGAGATCCCGGGACTCGAAACGTTCACGGGGGTGTGGGCGCACTCGGACTCCTTTCAGGACGGCGCGAACTATCGCGGCAAGAAGGCGCTGGTCGTGGGCGCGGGTGTCAGTGGCCACGAGCTCGCACACGATCTGTGGGAGCACGGCGCCGACGTCACCCTTCTGCAGCGCAGCGCGACGTACGTCGTCTCATTCGACGGGATGCACAAGTTCTGGAATCCGCTGTTCTCCGAGGACATGGTGTACACGCCCGACTTCGCAGATCAGATCCAGTATTCGGTACCCAACGAGCGCACCGACGTGATCAACAAGGAGCTCGTCAAGAAATGCGCCGCATATGACAAGGAGCTCCTGGATGGCCTGGAGCGGATCGGCTTCAAGCTCGAGTGGGGTCCCGACGGGACCGGAATTCTCGGCGCCCACATGTCAGGCAAGGACGCCTATCAGATCAACATCGGCGCGTCCCAGCTCCTGATCGACGGGCGTGTGCATTTCAAGCACGGCTGCGAGGTGGCGGAGGTCAGGGACGGCACGGTCGTCTTCGATGACGGGGATGAGATGCAGGACGTCGACCTCATAATCTTCGCGACCGGTTACCACCAGTTCTGGGGTCACATCAAGCCGGCGCTCGGCAACGTCGCCGCCAAGATCGACAAGGCCTACGGCCGCGCTGCCGACGGCGAGTATGCGAACACCTGGCGCCGCTCGGCGCAACCAGGACTCTGGTTCGCCACCGGCTTCATCCGCATGGCAAGGTTCTACACCCAGTTCACATCGCTGTTGATCAAGGCGATCGAAGAGGGCATCGAACCGATCGATCCCAGTGGGTCCTGAGATGCCAGCGATCGACGTCGACAGCCGGGTCGAGCCGGGCACGATCCCGATGCTCGAGCGGCTGGCTCGCTGGGACACCACGAGCATCGAGACGATCCGCAGCACCTATCTCGCTGTGCGTCCGGCGCCCGTGCGCACCGGATCCACGCGTCACACGTTCTGATGAGACGATCCCGGGGATCGACGGGCGCCCGGATGTCCGACGTGCGTTGGTATCGCCCGGTCGGCGCCGAGGGGCCGCTGCCGTGCCTCGTCTACCTCCACGGCGGCGCCTACATCATGGGCTCGGTCGAGGAGAACGACGATCGACTCGACCTGACGGTCATTGAACTGGGGTGTGCGGTCGTATCGGTGGATTGGCGGCTCGCTCCCGAACATCCGTACCCGAGGGACTGGACGACGCGGACACCGTCTGGCGCAGCATCGTGTCTGACCCGGGACGCTACGGCGTCGATCCCGAACGCCTGGTTTTGTGCGGCTCGAGTGCCGGCGCAGGACTCGCGACCGCGCTCTGCATCCGGCTCAGGGACAGCGGCGGCGTCCAGCCCAGGCTGCAGCTGTTGATCTATCCGATGCTCGAGGATCGCGAGATCTGGCCTTCGATAACGGCGATCACCGATCCCGGTCACTGGGGTCTCTGGCAGCTTCGCGCGGAGCGACTCAGTTGGCAGGCGTACCTCGGTGACCTCCACGGCGTCGACGACGTTCCGGCCACGGCCGTTCCAGGGCGCGCCACGGACCTCGCCGGTCTTGCGCCCGCGTTCCTCGGGATCGGTGATGCCGACGCCTACCTGGACGCGAATCTCGCATACGCCGCGCGATTGTCGGGCTCCGGTGTGCCGGTCGAGCTGCACGTCTACCCAGGTGTCATCCATGGCGGCTTCCTGGCACGACCTCAGACGCCGCGCACGAGGCAGTTTCTGCGGGACGCGTACCAGGCTCTGCGCCTCGGTTTCGACCTCCCGGTCGATGACCTCAGCTGACCGATCGGATCGGCCCTACGCCCGCGAACCGCGCGGCAACTCAGCCGGCCTGTCTGACCGGCGCGACGTCGCGCACGGCGGCGGTGCCCGGCGTACATTCCCCAGATTCCAGCCACCGCCAGCGTTGCCCCGGCGCCGCCGTACACCATGCCGGTCGGGTTGGCCATGACATTGCCTGCGGCGTAGAGGCCACGGATCGGTTCGACCGTCGACATCGAGCACCCGTCCATCCGCGTCGGTCCTGCGGTCCGCCCTTTGTGCCGAGCGCCGAGGACTCGATCTCAACCCCATAAAACGGGGCTTCCACGGCACCGAGGGTGGAGGTGTGGGAATCGGGATCGAGCATGCGGCCGCCGGGGAAGCGGTCATAGACGCTCTCGCCGCGGCCGAACTCGGGGTCGACGCCGGCCTGAGCGTGCCTGTTGAAGCTGCTCCACGGTCGTGGCGAGCGCTGCTTTGGGGATGCCGAATCGATCCGCCAGCTCATCGAGTGTCTCGGCAAACGGCACCCACTCCGGGCGCGGCGGCACCGGGTGCGCCTCCGAACACGCCGAAGCGATCGACGACCGACTGGCTGAAGATCAGGAAGCTCGGCAGATTTGGATACTCGAAGCGCGACGCGTCGAGTTCGTGGAAGGCGCCGCCGAACGCGTTGTAGTTGGCCGCCTCGTTCGCGAACCGGCGGCCGTAGCGGTTGACCATGATCGAGCCGGGCAGCGCTCGCTCACGCGATGTCAGCAGTCCGTTCGCGGCACCGTCGGCTCGCAGCCCCGGCAGCGTCACGACGGGCGCCCACCAGGCCTCCCGCATGTTTCCGAGCTGCGCACCCACGCGCATCGCCATGCGCAGTCCGTCACCGGTGTTCGTGGCTGCGCCGATCCCGCGTGTGAGCGGGCCGCGTAGGAAATCGCGCACGAGCTCGCGGTCGTACTCGAAGCCACCGGTCGCGAGCACCACCGCTCCGGCCTGAATTCGGTCGCCGCCGTCAACCTCGACGCCCGCGATCGCGCCATCGTCGGTCATCAGGCGCGTTGCGCGGGCGCCGGCACCTGATCACAACCCCGTGCGCGATGCAGGCCTTCAGCAGGCCGGCGACGAGACCGCGCCCGAGGCCCTCGACCTGAGCCGCTCGCGCTCGGCGCGGATGTCGTCGGGCAGTACACCGGTACCTCCGCCGAGCGGCATCTCCCGAATCTGGAGTCGCTGAGGCGTTCCGGCAATCCGGTCGGCCCAGTCGCCGAGCTCGGCGAAGGAGACGAGGTCGACCTCGATCGAGCGGCCACCACCGGGAAGCCCTCCGGGCCGTTCGGGGTGGTAGTCGGGGTAGCCCTGGACCAGCAGGAAGCGCAGGTTCGCGTGACGCTCGACGAACTCCACGAACATCGGACCGCCGGTGATCAGCGCATCGAGCAGGTCCGGCAGGATCATGCCCAGAGAGAGCTGCTCCATGTATTCGTGGCCGAGCGCTTCCGAATCGTCGATCCCCGCCTCTCGAGCGGGCTGGTTGCCAGGGATCCAGATCGTGCCGCCCGACAGTGCGGTCGTGCCACCGAGCCTGTCGGCCTTTTCCAGCAGGACGACGCTCGCGCCTTCCACTGCAGCGGCGAGTGCCGCGGTCAGGCCGGCTGCTCCTGAGCCGAGTACGACGACGTCAAAGGACTCTTCCACCCTGCCTCCTCTAGTGCATATAACGCACTGATGACGTGCGCATATCGCCCTGCTCGGATACTATTCGCCCCCGAGGGAGACTGCAACCCAGAGGAGGCTGCACATGGCGTCGGACGATTGCTTCATTTGACGTGGTTGTCCTCGGCTCCGGGGCCTCCGGGCTCACCGCGGCCTTCACCGCGGCCCAGGAGGGCGCGCGGGTGAAGGTGTTCGAGAAGAACAGCCGCGTCGGCGGGTCGACCGCCTGGTCGGGAGGGCACGTCTGGGTCCCGGCCCACCCGCACATGGCGGAGATCGGGCTCGAGGACAGCGTCGAGGACGGCGTCACGTATCTGATGTCGCTCAGCCGTGGCCTGCTCGACGAGGCGCTGATCCGCGCCTCGTCGAGGCCGGCCCGCGAATGATCAGCTACCTGGAGGAGTTCGGAGGCATCGAGTTCTTCCCGGTACCCGGTCTGCCCGACTATCACCCGGAGAACCCAGGGGGCAAGACCGGCGGCGGGCGCACGCTCGGCGTCGGGCTGTTCGCATTCGACGAACTCGGCGAGTGGCGCGACCGGGTCGAGGTGAGCCCCTACTACGCGGTCGATCTGCGCATGGACGAGACGCCGCTCGGTCAGCCGTCCCGCGGCCGCCGAGCGAGGCCGAGCGCGAGCGCCGGGCGGTGCACGACGAGCGCGGGCATGGGCGGGGGCCTTGTGGGGTGGCTGCTCGCTGCATGTCTGCGCGCCGGCGTCGAATTCGAGCTGTCGGCGCCCGCCGTCGAGCTCGTGATCGAGGCCGGGGCGTGCGAGGGGTTGTGATCGGCGGACGGAGTGGCCGGCGCACGGTCGGCGCCGGCCGTGCAGTGGTCCTCGCCACCGGTGGCTTCGAGTGGAACGACGAGTACCGCACGACGTTTCTACGCGGCGTGGTGGCGATGCCCACCTCGATCCCGACCAACACCGGCGATGGCCTGCGGATGGCGATGCGGGCCGGAGCCGCGCTCCAGAACATGCGCGAAGCGTGGTGGATCCCCGTGCTCGGCTTCCGCCCGGGATCAACTCGATGAACCGCGAGATGATCAACGGCGATCGCACGCGCCCGCGCAGCATCATGGTCAACCGGTCGGGACGGCGCTTCACCAACGAGGCGGCCAACTACAACGCCATCGGCGGGGCCTTCCACCAGGACGACGTCAACGCGTTCGATTACGCGAACATCCCTGCCTGGCTGATCTTCGACCACACCCATCTCGAGCGTTACGGCTCGATGATGCGCCCGTACAGCGGCGCGACGCCACCATGGCTCACCGAGGCGCCGACCCTGGCTGAGCTCGCAGATCGCCTTGGTCTGCCGCGGGCGGAACTGGAGGGTACGGTGGAGCGCTGGAACACGAACGTCGCCTCCGGCATCGATCCAGACTTCCACCGCGGTGAGAGCGCCCACGATCGCTGGTGGGGTGACCCTTACCAGAAGGGAAAGGTCGAGGGCACCCTCGGCCCGATCAGCGACGGGCCGTTCTACGCGATGGAGCTCTCGATCGGCACGATCGGCACCAAGGGCGGCCCTAAGACGGATGTGAACGCGCAGGTGATCGACCTCGACGGCCACCTGATCCCGGGTCTCTACGCGGTGGGCAACGCGTCCTCACCGCTCGGTGCTGCCTATGGGGGGCCCGGCGGCACGCTCGGGCCGGGAATGTCGCTGGGCTGGATCGCCGGCCGCCACGCGGCAGGGGTGAGGGCCGATGCTCAGTCCCGGATGGCGCCGAACACCGCATAGGAGGGATCGTCGGTGTCGCGCGAGCTGCCTATCGGTAGGTGTGTCTGCACCGGGCCTTCGGCATGATCGAAGTCCAGCACCCAGATCCGATGATCGATCGCCCAACGTCCGTCGCGCAGCGACCACCGGTCGAGGTAGCGGCCAACATAGAACTCCTCGCTGACGCCGTCCTCTGTGACCGTCTGAAGCCGGACGGTGGCGTAGGCCTCGCTGGCCGCACGGTCACCGTTGACCTCGATCCCGACGGTCGCTATCTGGTGCGAGTGGACGGTGCGGCGCAGGTGGTTGCGGGACACCTGGTCGACGAAGTCACGCCCGCGTCCCCGGAAGATCTCAGCCCCATAGTCGGCGGTTCCGTCCTCGTGCCACACGCTGTGGCCGAGTGCGTCATCGCGGCGATCCATCGCTCTGCAGTAGTTGTGCAACTGCTGGCGGATCGCTTCGCGTGCGCCGAGTTCATGCAGCGCGCCCTGGTCCACGCCGGGCATCCTACGCGGGGGCGCTCGCCGCTGCTTCGCGCCCCCGGCTGGTCCGTTCCCCACCGCCGAGGCGACCACCGATGAGGATCGGGATCACGTTCCCGCAGAACGAGCTGAGCGGGGACCCGGAGGCGCTGCGAGGCTTCGCGATCGCCGCCGAGTCGCTCGGTTACGACCACCTGCTGATGTACGACCACGTGGTCGGCGCGGTCCGGGGGGTCCAGCGGGACCCCCCGGTGCCGGAGCGCTCCTACGACGATCGTGATCCGTTCCACGACCCGCTGGTCGCGTTCGGATTTCTGGCCGCGGTCACCGAGCGGATCGAGCTGGTGACGGGAATCCTGATCCTGCCCCAGCGCCAGACGGTGCTGGTGGCAAGGCAGGCCGCGGACGTCGACATCCTGTCCGGCGGACGGCTGCGACTCGGGGTGGGGATCGGCTACAACCCCGTCGAGTACCAAGCGCTGGGCCAGCGGTGGCGGACCCGCGGCCGTCGGCTGGACGAGCAGATTCCCTACCTGCGCGAGCTTTGGTCTGGGCAGGCGATGACATTCGCCGGTGAGTTCGACCAGATCGACCGGGCGGCCGTCTATCCGCCGCCGGCGCGCCCGATACCGATCTGGATCGGCGGGTCCTCAGAGGCGGCGTACCGACGGGCCGCGCTGCTGGGGGACGGCTTCATCTTCGGCTACGGGATGCGGCAGGAGGCGCTGTGTGCGTGGGCGCGCGTGCAGGAACTGCTGCGCCTTGAGGGCCGCGAGGTCGCGGAGTTCCGCGCGGTCTTCAACCTGCTGCCCGAGCGCGAGGGGGCGTGGCTGGGTGAGACGCTTGCGTCGCTTCCCGCGCTGCGGGACGCCGGCGCCACCGATGTGACCCTCACGAGCGCCCGCAACGGCCTGTCGGGTCTGCAGCAGCACGTCGACTTCATCACCGAGCTCAGGGCCGGGGCCGACAGGGTCCTCGGGTGAGGTCGGGGTGGCTGGCCTGGAACGGCGCCTGGGGGACGTCGAGGCGCGCCTGCGTCGGCTGAGGACCAGCTTGCGATCCTGCGGCTCCTCAGCAGTTACGGCCCGGCGGTCGACAGCGGCGGCGCGGCGCTGGCGGCCGCGCAGTGGGTGCCGGGCGGGCATTACGAGTTCGGCACGGCCGCGTGGCTCAGCGCGCGAAGCGCCGGACGGCCTCATCGAGCTGTACGGCGCCGAATTCCATCAGGGACTTGTGCGCCGGGTCAGCGCACCTGACGGCGACACCGAGATCATTCTCGACGGTGACAGTGCGACTGCGGTCGGGTACTCCTTCGTGATCGATGCTCCGCTGACGGCTGGTCGGTCGAGCGCGCGGCGGTCAACCACTGGTGGCTACGTGCGCGAGCACGCGGGCTGGAGGGTAGCCGGAGCGCGTCAATCGCGCGCTCGATGGCTCCGCCGAATCCCACGCGCTGCTGCGGTCCGCGTCGCCGACGCCACTTGACCGCGGGCTCTGGCCCGGAATAGGCTGCGCGTAGATAGCGCGCGCACATAACCGATAGCTGTACGCACGGCTGGGAGGAGAGGCCCGAATGATCGACGGAATTCCCGTCTTCGACTGCGTGATCCATGTCTACGACATGTCGGACGAGAACGTCCGTGCGACGAGCCGACCTCGGAGAACGCGCGCGACCATCTCGTCCGCCTCCAGACGGCGTCTCGTTTTCGCCCGGCAATCAGCACTACGAGGTGGCCAAGCGCTGGACGCCGGAGGAGGTCTACGACGCCGTCTTCACGCGCGGCCTGACGGATCTCGCCATGGCGCAGGCGGTCCCGATCTATGACTGGTTCAAGGATTGGTTCGCGCCGGTTGAGGCTCAGTACGAGATGGCACGGGCGTATCCCGACAAGGTTCTGTTCTGCGGCGGTGTCGATCCGGTACATCAGGGCGTCGATGAGGCGGTGCGTCAGGTCGAGGTTCAGGTGAACGAATGGGGTGCGCGCTCGCTCAAGCTCTACAACGGACACATCCGCGGCAGTTGGCGCTGTGATGACCCCAATCTTGCCTATCCGTTGTACGAGAAGTGCCTCGAGCTGGGCATCGATGTGGTCCAGTTCCACAAGGGGTCGCCGTTCGGGATGCAGAACCTCGAGGACCTCTCGCCGCTGGACCTGCAGAAGGCGGCACGCGACTTCCCGGACCTGAAGTTCATCATCCACCACGCGGCGATCCCATTCTTCGATGAGACGGCGAACATCGCCTCGCGATTTCCGAACATCTACGTTGCGATGTCCGGGATCATCAACTTCTTTCTGGTTGCGCCAAGACTCGTTCAGGAATGGATGGGCCGGCTTCTCGCGGAGGTCGGTGTGGAGAAGATCCTGTGGGGATCGGAGGCAGCCCTTCAGGGCAGCCCGCGACCGTTCATCGAGGCCTTCGTGCGCGATTTCGAGATTCCTGATGAACTCCGCTCGGGATACGGCTGGCCACAGATCACCCGCGCCGACAAGGAGCTGATCATGGGCGGCAACTTCGCCCGGCTCATGGGCATCGATCTGCAGGCCCTGATCTCTCCTGATCCGGTGACCGCATGATCGGGGTTCCGCCCAGCGCGGCTGAGGTGGAGCGCGCGATCGCCGAGCTGAACCTGGCGCTCCGTACACACGGCGGTGCGGTCGAATGCACCGGTTTCGACTCGTCACGGTGCGACTGCGGATGGACGGTCTCTGCGCGGGCTGCCTTTTCAAGCCGGTGACCACCGCCGCCACGATCAGACCGTTCATCGCCGACCGCCTGGGTCTGGAGGTCCAGGTCGAGGGAGCGCGGATCAGCGACGAGGCGGAGCAGCGGCTGAGGCGGGCGTTCGAGTCGAGCGAGCTCTCGGCGCTGCGCGTGCTCGATACGTGTGCCGCCTGACGATGCGCGGCATGCCGGCCGATCAAGGGAGGGCCTTGAGATGAAGTTGGGGATCATCTATCCGCAGATCGAATTGGGCGGAGAACCCGAAGCGCTGCGTCGCTTCGCGGTTGCGGCCGAGGAGCTCGGGATTCGACCACCTGGTGCTCTACGACCATGTGATCGGCGTCTCACGCGAGGACCGTGATCCGCCGCTCTGGGGGCCCTACACCGAGCATGACCCGTTCCACGATCCGCTGGTGGCGTTCGCCTATCTCGCCGGGCTGACGGAGCGAATCGAGTTCGTCACCGGGATTCTGATCCTGCCGCAGCGCCAGACCGTTCTCGTCGCGCGCCAGACCGCGGACCTGGACCTCATGTCCGGAGGCCGCCTGCGGCTTGGCGTGGGGCCGGATACAACCCACTCGAGTACCACGCCCTCGGCAGGACTTCAGCAAGCGCGGCAAGAAGCTGAACGAGCAGATCCCCTACCTGCGGCGGCTGTGGCAGGAGGAGCTGATCAGCTTCTCCGGCGATTTCGACCAGATCGATCGCGGCAACATCGTGCCGCGGCCGCGTGCGGCGGATTCCGATCTGGTTCGGCGGCTTCGCGGAAGCCATGTTCCGGCGGGCTGTGCGATTCGGTGACGGCTTCATCTTCGGCTACGGCTTGGCGAGGACGCGATGAACGGGTGGGTCCGCGTGCAGGAGCTGCTGGCGGAGGCGGGCGTGACTCGGAGACGGCTTCGGCGCGCAGTTCCTGATGCATCCGCCGCAGCGGCCCTACAGCGGCGAGGAGACGATCGAGGGTATCGAGCGCCTGCGCGAGGCGGGCGCCACCCACGCCTCGCTCTACACGATGGATCGTGGCTTCACTGAAGTCGAGCCAGCACATCGAGTACATGGCGTCGATCATGGAGGCGGTGCGGGCGCCGAGTCTGGAGCGAGGTTTGGCTCGAGTGAACCCTCGGCTGAGTCGCCGGCTGAGTCGAAGCATACGGGCTGGCGCCGTCGAGCCAGCCGTCATCCGGATTCGTCACGTGTCCACCCAGAGTGAGAAGGTCGAAACACCTGCGGGCTCGCAGACACTCGCGCGCGGTCTGACCGCGCTCGAGCTGATCAGCGAGTCGCCCGGCGGGCTCACGATCCAGGAGGTCGCTGAGCGGCTTGACATCCATCGCACGGTGGCGTCGCGGCTGCTCAGCACCCTCGTCCAGTTCCGGCTGATCGCCCGCTACGAAGGGCGCTTCCGGCCCGGGCGCACGCCTGGCCGTTCTGGGCGCGTCGTTTGATCACAGCCTTCGCGAGGTGAGCATGCCGTTGCTCCGCCAGCTCGCCGAGAAGACGCAGGCAACCGCCGCGCTGCTCGTTGCCGAGGGGGAGGAGCAGGTCTCGGTCGCGGTGATCGTGCCTGTCGGCGTCTCCTACCACCTCTCGTTCCGCGAGGGGACGCGCGTATCAGCTCGACCGCGGCGCGGCGGGACTCGCACTGCTGGCCGGCCAGCCACCGCGCCCCGGTGAGCGTGAAGCGGTCACCGAGGCCCGCGCCAAGGGCTGGGTGATGACCCACGGCGAGGTCGAGCCGAACGCGTATGCGGTTGCCGTGCCGGTTCAACGGGCCGCACCGGCAAGTCCCACCTGCATCAACCTGATCTCGCATCGCCCGACATGCTCGAGGAAGGCCGACGGCCGTGATCGAGAGCGGCACGCGAGCTCGCCAAGATCTTCGCCTGAGGGCCGTCAGCCGGCGCGCAGCGGGCGGCCGCCGGCTGCGATTTGTCGCACCCGCTGACCGACCATCGGCCGCTCGGCAGGATGCGCAGAAGATTGACCGGCATTTGTGGTACGTCGTGCAGTTAGCGGATAGCTACAAGCGATATTTGCACACAGCTAGCACGGGTTGCGTTGGAGGGTTGAGGTTGTGGGCGAGATTGCTTGAGCGGGCAGTGGACGAGGCATGCTCGGCGTCTTCTGGATGCCAGCAGCAGCGGACGGCCAACGACGCCGGTCCGCGACCTGATCGGCAACACGGATATCGAGGTCGCCTACCGCGTGCAACAGCGCATCATCGGCGCGCGCATACGCGGGGGCGCCGCGATGGTCGGCCGCAAGATCGGGCTCACGTCAGAGGCGGTCCAGCGCCAGGTGGGTGTCGATCAACCCGACTTTGGCGTGCTGTTGGACGAGATGCATTTCACCGACCGCTCCGTGATCCCGTCCGACGCTGCTGCTCCAACCACGCGCCGAGGTCGAGGTCGCGTTCGTGCTGGCGACTGATCTCGACGGCGAAGTCGACCTCGACGGGGTCAGGGCCGCGATCGCCTACGCAAGCCCGGCGATCGAGGTGGTCGATAGCCGTGTCCGGGATTGGGACATCGTCATCACCGACACCGTTGCTGACAACGCCTCGAGCGGTGTTTTCGTGGTCGGGGAGTCACGAGTCGGCCTCAACGACTTCGAGCCGCGGGACGTCACGATGACACTGCTTCGCGATGGCGAGCAGGTCTCGTCGGGGACAGGCGCAGCGTGCTTGGGCGATCCGCTCAACGCCGTGGCATGGCTGGCAAACACCGCCGCGAAATACGGATCGCCTCTGCGGGCCGGCGACATCATCCTGTCCGGCGCACTCGGGCCGCTCGCGCCTGTCGGGCCCGGTCAGACGACTTGACGGCGAAGATCTCGTTGCTTGGAACAGTCACCACTCGCTTCAGTGGAGGAGAAGACAAATGACACGTACCAAAGTGGCGGTCATCGGATCGGGAAACATCGGGACGGACCTGATGTTCAAGATCCTCCGCCGCTCGTGCGAGCTCGAGATCGCGGCGTTGGTCGGCATCGATCCCGAGTCGGACGGCCTCGCGCGCGCCACCGCATGGGCGTCGCGACCACCTCGGACGGCGTCGCCGGATTGATCGGGATGCCAGGATTTGAAGAGATCGAGATCGTGCTCGATGCGACCTCGGCAGGGGGTCACAAGCAGAACGCAGAGGCGCTCGAGCCGCTACGGCAAGCGACTGGTCGACCTGACTCCGGCCGCGCTCGGGCCTTTTGTGATCCCGGTGGTGAATCTCGAGGAGCACCTCGACGCCCCGAACGTCAACATGGTCACCTGCGGTGGTCAGGCGACGATCCCGATCGTCGCGGCGGTCTCACGGGTCACGCCGGTTCCCTACGCCGAGATCGTCGCGTCGGTCGCGTCGCGCTCGGCCGGTCCGGGTACACGCGCGAACATCGACGAGTTCACCGAGACGACCGCGCACGCGATCGAGACGGTTGGCGGTGCGGCGCGCGGCAAGGCGATCATCATCCTGAACCCCGCTGAACCGCCACTGATCATGCGCGACACCGTCTACTGCCTGGTTGGCGACGATCGACCACGGAGGAGCCGTCCGGGAATCGATCAGGTCGATGGTCGCAGACGTCGCCCAGTACGTTCCGGGCTATCGCCTCAAGCAGGAGGTTCAGATCACAGCGGTCGAGCCAGGCACATTCGCGACGCTCGTCGGCGACGAGGACGGTCCGCTGGAAGGTGACGACGTTCCTCGAGGTAGAGGGCGCAGCCGACTACCTTCCGCCGTACGCCGGCAACCTCGACATCATGACCTCCGCGGCGATGCGGGTGGCCGAGGAGATCGCGATCCGCGAGCGCTTCGGAGGTGGCACAGATGACTCCCGTCAAAGCTGTACGTCCAGGATGTGACGCTGCGCGATGGCATGCACGCCATGCGGCACCGGATCGAGCTCGACGCACTCCGCAGTGATCGTCTCGGCACTCGACGCGGCCGGTGTCGCCGCGATCGAGGTCGCGCATGGCGACGGACTGACCGGCACCAGTGTCAACTACGGCCCCGGAAGCCACACCGATTGGGACTGGATCGAGACCGCCTGCGCGCGCGATGCAGAACGCGGTTCCAACAACGCTGTTGCTGCCGGGTGTGGGGACGATCGCCGACCTTCGGCGCGCCGCTGAACTGGGCATCCGTTCGGTACGAGTCGCGACCCATTGCACCGAGGCAGATGTCTCGGCCCAACACATCTCGACCGCGCGCGAGCTGGGCATGGATGTGGCCGGCTTCCTGATGATGGCCCATCTGGCTCCGCCGGCCGAACTGGCCAGGCAGGCGAAGCTCATGGAGTCCTACGGGGCGCTCTGCGTGTACATCACCGACTCCGCGGGTGCGCTGACGATGAACGGCGTCCACGGAGCGCGTCGCAGGCCTACCGTGAGGTTCTGGATCCGGAAACGCAGATCGGAATCCATGCGCATCAGAATCTCTCGCTGGCGGTCGCGAACTCGGTCGTCGCCGTCGAGGGCGGCGCGTACCGTGTCGATGCGTCGCTCGCGGGACATGGTGCCGGAGCCGGCAACACGCCGATCGAGGCGTTCGTGGCGGTCGCAGACAAGCTGGGCTGGGAAACGGGATGCTCCGTGTTCGCGCTGGAGGACGCGGCCGACGACCTGGTCCGTCCGCTGCAGGATCGTCCCGTGCGGGTCGACCGGGAGACGCTCACGCTTGGCTACACCGGGCGTCTACTCAAGCTTCCTTAGGCATGCGGAAGATGTCGCCGCGAGCTACCCGGTCGATGTCCGCGAGCTTCTTACGCAGGCCGGAAACCGGGCACTGATCGGTGGGCAGGAGGACATGCTGGTCGACATCGCACTCGACATGACCGGCTCATGACCAACGAGCCTGTGACGAGAGGGAGAAGCGAGATGTTCAATCACAGTGACGGTGAGGCGCGATGATCCTGCGGCTTGCTCATGTCGTGGTCGCGGTCGAGGATGTTGCCGAGTCACGAGCCTTCTACGCGGACCTGTTGGGGTTCGTCGAGCATCAGAGCGAACCGGGCACGGTCTACCTGCGCGGGGCCGAGGAGTTCGACATCTGGTCACTGGCGCTCGTTGAACGTGGAGGCCCAGGCCTGGTTCATACGGCATTCCGGGTCTCAGAGCCCGACGACCTCGAACGTCTCGAACAGCTCCACGAGCGGCTGGGTATCCCGACCCGCCGGGTGCCGGCAGGGGTGGAGCCCGGCCAGGGACCAGCCCTGCGCCTGGTGACGCCGGATGGGCATGCGCATCGAGTTCGTCCATGAGATCGATGAGATCGATCCCCACGACGCGGATGGAGCACTGAGGCTGCCGATGCGCAACTCCAACACGAATGGCGGTGTGACGCCGGCACGTCTGGACCACGTTTCGATGCGTATACCGGCGGTGAAGACCTCGCTTCCGTACTGGGTCGACCAGCTTGGCTTCAGCGTCTCTGAGTTCTGGATGACCGAGAGGACGAACCGCACGTGGCCTGGGTCCGCCGTACCACCACCACGCACGACATCGCCCTGGGAACCAACGGTGAACCGGCCTTCCATCACTTCGCGTATGCCGTGAGCGACCCACACGGCCTGCTCCGGGCTGCGGACCTGATCGGCGATGCGCGGATGGCGCCGCAGCTGGAGTGGGGACCGAGCCGCCATGGAGCGACCAATGCCTTTGCGATGTACATCAGGGATCCGTCGGGCAACCGACTTGAGCTGTTCAGCGGCGACTATGCACGCGATCTCGACCGGCCACCGTTGTATTGGCGCCCACCTGACTACCGCGTCCAGGGGCACTCATGGTGGGGAAATCAGGCGCCAGCGAGCTTCGGTGAGACCTTCCCGCTACACCAGGAAGGGTGGCTGCCCGAGTTGGCCGGGAACGCGCGCTGAGATTCCCGGCGACACCGGCGCTAGGGGATCGTGGGGTCTGATGACTGCTGCAGACGCCTGTAGACGCGCGTATGAATCCGCCAGCGCCCCTCCGCATAGCGCACCTCGTCCCGGTATTCACCGGTGAACAGGCGACCGTCATGCTGCAACGCGGCGAGCCGGCTGCGTGCGAGCGCGCGGTCACCATCAATGTCAGCTGTGACATTGAGAATCAGGTGTGCGGCCGGGTGCCGTGCATCGTTTTCCATGTGACGTTGAATATGAGCCAGACCACTCAGAAGCGGGTATCCCACGCTCGTGGCATCAAAGGTGGCGTCAGCGGTGAACACCTCACCGAGGGACCCCCATTCCCGGGTATCGATCAGCGTCGCATAACGCGCCAGCATCTCGACGATCTCGGCATAGGCAACGGCACGTTCCACACGAGTTGCACTGAAATCACCCATCAACCTCAATCCTCCCTAACGGGTCGCAGGTAGATGACACTACCCGGTTCGACAGGTGATGGGGAGCGGTCGATCGCACCGGTTGTTGGGCCTGGTGATTCGCGTCGGTTTACGGATTCGGGGATTGAGGTTGAGCCTGTCTATACCGGAAGAGATGTAGGGATAGGCCTCGAGAGTCGGCTGGCTGAACCTGGCGAGTATCCGTTTACGCGTGGTGTGCATGGGGGGATGTATCGGGATCGGTTGTGGACGGTTCGGCAGTATGCGGGGTTTGGGTCTGCGCGTGAGTCCAATGAGCGGTATCGGTTTTTGTTGGGGCAGGGTTCGTCGGGGTTGTCGATGGCGTTTGATTTGCCGACGCAGCTTGGTTTGGATTCTGATGATTCGCGGTGTTTGGGTGAGGTTGGGCGGACGGGGGTCGCGATCGATTCGATTGCGGATATGCGGGTTGCGTTTGCTGGGATTCCGTTGGATCGGGTGTCGACGTCGATGACGATCAATGCGCCGGCGGCGGTGCTGTTGCTTTTGTATGAGTTGGTGGGGGAGGAGCAGGGTGTGCCGGCGTCGGAGCTTCGGGGCACGGTGCAGAACGACATCCTCAAGGAGTACGTCGCGCGCGGGAATTTCATTTTTCCGCCGGTTGGTGCGATGCGGTTGACGACGGATCTGTTCGCGTATTGCCGGGAGAACATTCCGTTGTGGAACACGATCTCGATCTCGGGGTATCACTTCAGGGAGAAGGGCTGCTCGGCGGTGCAGGAGGTTGCGTTCACGTTGTGTTCGGGGATCGCGTATGTGCAGGCCGCTTTGGATGCTGGTCTTGTGGTTGATGAGTTCGCGCCGCGTTTGGCGTTCTTTTTCAATGCGCATAACAATGTGTTTCAGGAGGTCGCGAAGTTCCGGGCGGCCCGCAGGATGTGGGCGCAGATCATGCGTGAGCGGTTCGGCGCGAGGGATGAGCGGTCGTTGAAGTTGCGGTTTCATACCCAGACTGGTGGGGTGACGTTGACCGCGCAGCAGCCTGAGAACAACATTGTTCGTGTTGCGTTGCAGGCGTTCGCAGCGGTTTGTGGCGGCACGCAGTCTTTGCACACCAATGGGTTTGATGAGGCGTTGGCGTTGCCGACCGAGCGTGCGGCGAAGGTCGCGGTCCGGACCCAGCAGATCCTTGCTTATGAGTCTGGGGTTGCGGACACTGTTGATCCGTTCGCGGGCTCCTATTTCGTTGAGTCGTTGACCGATGAGATCGAGGCGCGCGCGCTGGCGTTGATTGAGCGGGTTGACGGGCTTGGTGGTGCCGTTGAGGCGATCGAGTTCATCAAATCGGAGATCGAGGAGTCCGCGTTCGGTTATCACGAGCGTTACCGCACCGGCCAGGATGTGGTTGTTGGGGTCAACAGGTTCGTTGAGGACGACACCGAGGTTCCCGAGATCATGCGCGTCGATCCCGCCGCCGAACAGGACCAGATCACGCGCCTGAAACAGTTCAAGGCCGACCGTGACCAACAATTGATCGACACACGCCTTCAGGAGATCCGTGCCGCCGCCCAGGGCACCGAGAACATGCTCCCCGTCCTACGCCAAGCACTCAAACACCACTGCACCATCGGCGAGGTCTGCGCAGCCATGCAAGCACACCTTCGGCCGTTACCAACCCACCAACTGAAAACAGCCGATGAGCACCACAGCCAGACGACCGATCCGTGTTGTCGTCGCCAAGCCCGGCCTCGACGGACACGACCGCGGCGCGAAGATCATCGCCCGCTCGTTGCGCGACGCCGGTATGGAGGTCATCTACACGGGCCTTCACCAGACACCCGAACAGATCGTCGAGACAGTCATCCAGGAGGACGCCGACGCTGTCGGGCTCTCGATCCTCTCCGGCGCGCACATGACCCTCGTCCCGCGTGTCATCGAGCTGCTGCGTGAGCAGGGCGCAGATGACGTGCTCGTGACAGTTGGTGGCACCATCCCCGCCGACGACATCCCTGCGCTCAAGCGCCACGGCGTCGCCGAGGTGTTCACCCCCGGGGCCACAGCCGAGGCCGCGGCCGACTTCATCCGCAGCACGGTTCGTAGCTGACGGGACTCAGAGCCTGTGCGGTGGGCGCCGCTGCTGACGACGCGCTGCTCCTTTGCGCAGTGGCGCGTGAGCGGCTGTTGTCCGTCGCCGGTGCCCCGTCGCCGCGTCTGCGGTTGTAATGAGGTGAGGCTCGTACTTAGAATCCGACTCGAGCCATGCTCAGCGCCATGTCGCATCCGGAAGGTACCGCTCTGTTACGGGGCACGCAGGAGTTCGCGGCGACCGCGCTGTGGAACGACTCCGCGGACCCCGACGAGCTTTCGCGCTCAATCAGCTTCGGTGCGGTCGGGGCGACGTGCAATCCCGTGATCGCCTACACGGTCATCAGCCGGCACCTCGACCTCTGGGGTCCGAGGATCGCGGCGATCGCCGATGAGCACCCGACCTGGGGCGAATCGGAGATCGGCTGGTCGGCCGTCGAGCAGCTCTCGATCGAGGCAGCGGTGCTGCTGGAACCGGCGTTCCGCGAGTCGGGCGGGCGCAATGGCCGCCTGTCGATCCAGACGGACCCCCGTCTTCATCGCAACGCGGCGGCGCTCGTGGAGCAGGCCGTTCGCTTCTCGCATCTGGCGGAGAACATCATCGTCAAGCTTCCCGCCACGGCGGTTGGAATCGAGGCGATCGAGCAGGCGACATATCGGGGCGTGAGCGTCAACGTGACGGTGTCATTCACCGTGGCCCAGGCGATCGCGGCCGCCGAGGCGATCGAGCGCGGCCTGAACCGACGGGCCGCTGAGGGTCTGCCCGATCGCGAGTTCGGCTCGGTGGTGACGCTGATGGGCGGTCGGCTCGACGACTGGCTCAAGCAGGTAGCGGAGCGCGAGCGGATTCTGCTCCCACCCGGGTATCTGGATTGGGCAGGTATCGCAGCTCTCAAGCGTGCATATGGAATGTTCCAGGAACGCGGATACCGGTCCCGCGTGCTGGCTGCGGCCTTCAGGAGCGCACTGCAGTGGTCGGAGCTCCTCGGGGGAGACGTGGTCATCTCGCCGCCCTTCGACTGGCAACTGCGCATCAACGAGAATGAGCTGCCCGTGGAACCGAGGATAGATGTGCCCGTGGACGATCACATCATCACGGCGCTCGCTGAAAGGCTTCCGGATTTTCGCCGCGCATATGAACCCGACGGAATGGCCCCGGAGGAGTTCGAGCAGTTCGGGGCCACGCGGGTGACGCTGCGTCAGTTCCTCGACGCCGACGCGAAGCTTGACGCGCTGGTGCGCGACATCCTGCTGCCAACCCCGTAGACGGCGATGCTGAACGAATGGTTCTTCCCGCTGGGGACGCTCGCACGTGACGGCTGGGAGTCGGTGGTGGACGGCGCCGCTCCGGACTGGCTTTACACGGGCATCCACGTCGCGGTGCTGGACGGCGGACGGGCGGAGTTGCCGGCGGCCGACGTCGAGCGCATGGTCGTGCCGCTCTCCGGCGGCTTTCGACGTCGGTCATGAGGAGCACGACCACGGACCCTGAACGGCCGCGGCAGCGTCTTCGACGGTCCCACCGACGTGCTCTATGCTGGGATGCAGGGCAGCCGCTGACGATCAGTGCCGGCGCGGCCGCGTCGCGGTCGCCGAGGCGCCGACTGGCATACGCAAGCCAGCCGCTACATGGCGAGCTGAGAGGTCCCGGTCGAGATCCGCGGCGCCGGCCAGCGACACGCCGACAGGTCCACAACTTCGGGACCCCGGACGGTCTCGACGCTGTCGCGCTGCTGGTCTGCGAGGTGATCACGCCCGCCGGGAACTGGTCATCGCATCCCGGCCACAAGCACGACGAGGCCCTGCCGGGCGCGAGACGGAGCTCGAGGAGATCTACTACTTCGAGACTGCGCGCCGCGCGTGGCAGCCGGGCGCCGGCGGGCGCCGACGCATTCGGCAGCTTCGCCACGTACTCCTCCAGCGCGGGTGAGATCGAGACGCGCGCGCTCGTGCGCACCGGAGACATCGCCCTGGTGCCCTACGGCTACCACGGCCCCGCGGCGGCCGCGCCCGAATACGACCTCTACTACCTCAACGTCATGGCAGGGCCCGGGAACGAGCGAGCGTGGCTGTTCTCGGACGATCCCGCGCCAGGCCTGGATCCGCTCCGACTGGGACGACGCCAGCGCCCGATCCGCGGCTCCCATATGGGACGCACCGTGGCCGAGGCATGAGGCACGGACGGTCGAGCGGTGAGCGACTCGCAGACTGACGGTCGCACAGGCGCTGGTCGAGTTCCTCGCCCACCAATGGACGGTCGACGGAGAGCTGCGCGAGCGGACGATCCCGAGCATCCTCGGCATCTTCGGCCACGGCAACCTGGCCGGCCTCGGGCAGGCGCTCAAGCAGTACAACGTCACGGCACCCGACGCTGCTGCCCTACCACCAGGCCCGCAACGAGCAGGCGATGGTGCACCAGGCGGTCGGCTTCGCGCGCATCCATCGGCGCCGCGCGACGCTCGCCGCCACGGCCTCCGTCGGTCCCGGCGCCGCGAACATGCTCACCGGCGCGGCGCTGGCGACCGCCAACCGCATGCCGGTGCTGCTGCTGCCGAGCGACACGTTCGCCACTCGCGTCGCCGACCCGGTGCTCCAGCAGCTCGAGCAGCCGCACGACACCGGGATCCAGGTCACCGACGCCTTCCGTCCGCTGTCGCGCTTCTTCGATCGAGTGCAGCGACCCGAGCAGCTCTACTCGATCGCGCTTGCGGCGATGCGGGTGCTCACCGATCCGGCCGAGACGGGCGCTGTGACAATCGCTCTGCCCGAGGACGTTCAGGCCGAGGCGATCGACGTCCCGGCCGAGTTTCTGGCCGACCGCGAATGGCACATCCGCCGGCCGCTGCCCGAGCCGTGGGCACTCGATGCCGCCGCCGGCGGCCATCCGGGCCGCACGGCAGGCCGTTGATCGTCGCCGGCGGCGGCGTCATCTACTCCGGGGCCGAGGACGCGCTGCGCACGCTGGTCGAGCGGACCGGCATCCCGGTGGCACGACGCAGGCCGGGGGCGGGGTCCTTGAGCTGGGATCACCCGCAGTACGTCGGCGGCGTCGGCGCGACCGGCACAGCCGCGGCCAACCGGACTCGCGGCCGAACGCCGATCTCGTGATCGGGATCGGCACCCGCTACAGCGACTTCACGACGGCCAGTCGGAGTGCCTTCCAGAACCCCGAGGTCACGTTCCTCAACATCAACGTCGCCTCGTTCGACGCCTACAAGCACGGAGCCCAGCTGCCGGTGATCGCCGACGCGCGCGAGACGCTGACGGCGCTGCTCGAGCCGCTCGAAGGCCATCAGGTGGGCTCCGAGTACGCGGAGCGCGTCGACCGGCGAGAAGCGTGAATGGGACGCGGTCGTCGACGCTGCGCTGCAGACCGACCGGATCCGAGCTGCCGGGACAGTCGGAGATCATCGGCGCAGTCCAGGCCGCAAGCGACCCTCGGGACGTGCTCGTCCAGGCGGCCGGATCGCTTCCCGGGGATCTGCACAAGCTCTGGCGCGTGCGCGATCCGCTCGGCTACCACGTCGAGTACGCGTTCTCCACGATGGGCTACGAGATCGCCGGTGGGATCGGGGTCAAGCGCGGTCTGGAGGCCCTGGGGGATGACCGAGACGTGATCGTGATGGTCGGCGACGGCTCCTACCTGATGCTGCACTCCGAGCTCGCGACGGTCGTCGCCGAGGGCATCAAGATGATCGTCGTGCTGATTCAGAACGAGGGGTACGCCTCGATCGGGCATCTCTCCGAGATCGGTCGGCTTCGAGCGCTTCGGCACCCGCTACCGCTACCTCGACGGTGACGCGCTCAACTTCGAGTCGGGCGAGCTGCTGACGCGTTGTGGATCTGGCCGCGAACGCTCGCAGTTACGGCATCGACGTGATCGAGGTCAAGCCCGGCTCTGACGTGCCATCGAGCAGACTCGGTGCAGCGATCACGAGCGGCCAAGGCCAGCCGATCCGCCACGCTGATCCACATCCGATCTGACCCGTTTCAGCGGCGCACCGGACGGCGAGGGCTGGTGGGACGTGCCGGTCGCGCAAGCCTCGGAGACTCCGAGCACCCAGCGAGGCGTACCGCCGCTACGCTCGAAGAGAGGCGCCGACAGCGGCCCCTGCTCGGCTGAGTGGCCTGACCGGGGGTTTCGCGCGCGCGGCGGCAACTCGACAGCTTCCGACCGAGATTTCTCCGTGGGCCTTGCAGTCGTGATGTAGCGTTATTAGAACGTTCCAAACCACATAGCCACAGGGCGCGCGGTGACCGGCGTTCAGCCAGCAGCGAGTTTCGGTCGAGCGCCAGAAACGAGAGGTTGCAGACCCATGACGAATTCGACCACGAGTCAGACGATCACGGTGGCAAACGCTCCGTGCAGCTTCGGTGCTTTCGAGCTGACGGTGGGCATCAACCCGAACGTCCCTGACGCGGTCGAGCTTCTCGACCAGGTGGCAGAGACCGGATATGCGGGCATCGATCTCGGTCCAGCCGGATACCTTGGCCTGGGTGATGAGCTACACGAGCGACTGTCCAGCCGAGGGCTCGCGCTCGCCGGCGGATACCTGGAGCTGCCCTACACCGACCACGCGGCGCTCGAGCGAGGTGATCGACCGAGACCTGGACGAGCTGCTGACGGTGTTCGACTCGGTGAGCGACATCGAGCCCCGGCCGAAGCCGACGCTCGCCGAACCCGGTTCCGAGATTCGCAAGGCAAATCCTGGGCGCAGCAACAAGGACCGCAGCTTTGGGTGGTCAGACGCCGAATGGCGTCTGTTCGCGGACGGGTTCGCGCGGGTCTACGAGTACTGCATGAATCGCGGCTACGAGCCGACCTTCCACAACGAGACGGGCAGCTACGTCGAGGCGCCATGGGAGATCGAGAAGGTGCTCGAGCTGACCGAGGTCGGGTTCTGCCTCGACACGGGCCACCTGGTGGTGGCCGGCGGGGATCCCGTTGCCGCGGTGCACGACTGGAGCTGCGCGGATCAACCACCTGCACGTCAAGGACGCGCGCCAGTCGAGGTCCTGGACGGCATCATCGCGGACCACGGCAACACCGACGAGATCTGGCGGCGTCGGGCGTTCTGTGCGCTCGGCGAGGGCGACATCCCGCTGGATGCGGTGTTCGAGGCGGTGCGCAGCAGCGGTTACTCGGGCTGGCTCGTGGTCGAGCAGGACATCTTCCCCGAGGCTTCCGACCCGCCCGAATGGGCTGCCGAACAGCAGCAGATCAACCGCGACTTCCTCCGCTCCCGGGGCATCTAGCGGTGGTCCGGGGGCACCCGGTGCTCTGGCTGCGACGCCCGGCGCGGGGCGTCGATCCGGAGCCCCGCGTGTCAGAACCGGACGTGCGGACAGGGGCCCGCCACAATCTTGTCCACGGGGCCCGTGCATCAAGGTACTGTGTCGCGCACCATGCGCGGCGTGGGTCTTACCGGGAACGTTCCAAACCCAGTAGCACCGGGGTTCTACTACAGAGGCGAGCGACGTTGGCGGTGATCGACCTGAGCCCCGATGCGACGGACGCTGCGGTGGGCGTGCCGGCGATCCAATTCACCGGCGTGTCCAAGCGTTACGGCTCGCAGACAGCGCTCGAGCCGATCGATCTGGAGATCCAGGACGGGGAGTTCTTCTGCCTGCTCGGCCCGTCGGGCTGTGGAAAGTCGACGACGCTCAGCCTGATCGGGGGTTCGCGGCGCCGTCGTCCGGAGAGATCCGCATCCGTGGCGAGCTCGTCAACCAGACGCCGCCCCACCAGCGCAAGGTCAACACGGTCTTCCAGTCCTATGCGCTGTTCCCGCACATGAGCGTCAGCGACAACGTCGCCTTCGGCCTGAAGATGGCGAAGGTGCCGCGCCGCGAGGCCGAGACCAGGGTCGCCGAGGCGCTCGGGCTGGTCGCGCTGGACTCCTTCGCGGAGCGCTATCCGGGTCAGCTGTCCGGCGGCCAGCAGCAGCGTGTCGCGGTCGCGCGGGCGCTCGTCAACCGTCCCGCGGTGCTGCTGCTGGACGAGCCGCTCGGAGCGCTCGACCTCCAGCTGCGCAAGCGCCTGCAGGTCGAGCTCTCTCAGATCCAGCGGGAGATCGGGACGACCTTCGTGTTCGTCACCCACGATCAGGGTGAGGCGATGACGATGGCCGACCGGATCGCCGTCATGAACGAGGGGCGGCATCGAGCAGATCGGAACGGCCGAGGAGATCTACAGGCGACCCAACTTCGCGGTTCGTCGCCGATTTCATCGGCGAGTCGAACTTCGCCGACGTCGAGTTCGTCGACGGAGGCGGTGGTGACGGTGCGCGACCGGATCCCGCTGACCGCACCACAGCCGGCGGGCTCAGGCACGGCACGCTGATGGTGCGCCCGGAGTGTGTCCGTCTCAGCCCAGCTTCCGAGGGTGACCCGGGTCTGGTCGGGACCGTGATCAAGGTTTCGTTTCTCGGAAGTGTCACGAGGGCGAGCGTGCGACTGCCCGGCAGTCGACGCGCCTTTCATCGTCGACATGCCGAGCGGGCTCGATCATGAGGTCCGAGAGAACTCGCTCGTTCAGTTGCAGTGGGACGTCAAGGACACGGTGCTCTTTGACGGCCCGGCCGGATGATCCGAACCATGGGTACTAGGAGGAGGTAAAGCAATGGATCGGGAGGTAACAAACATATGGATCGCAATCTGATTACCGGCGCGATGCGCTTCGCGCCGGGGCGGTGGGCGTAGGTGCCCTCGCGATGGCCGGTCGTGTGGGGACGGCGGCCGCAGCGAGCGCGAACAGCTCCCCGGTGACCATCAACATGCTCACCTGGAACGACCACTACGACCCGAAGAAGCAGCTGCCGGCGATTGCGAAGGAGACGGGCATCACCGTCCATCCGACGCTCGGTTCGGACGACGGCACGATGTTCATCAAGGCCAAGGAGAGTCATGAGGAGTTCGCGGTCGTCTCCGCGGACGCGCTGTGGGTCCCGTACTACGTTCAGCAGAAGCTGGCGGTGCCGTTCGACATCAAGTCGTTCCCGGTGTCGAAGCAGCTGTACTCCGGCCTCGCTGGACGTCCCGTTCTGGAAGTCCCAGCGGCGGTTACCTCGCGTACCCGCGCGCCTGGTCGGCGCTCCGGATCTATTACAACCCGAAGTACGTCCACCCGGCTCCGACGTCGTGGGAGGTGCTGCTGGACCCGAAGTACAAGGGCAAGTTCGTCCGTGAGAACCAGCCGACGGACATCGTGGCCGAGGCCGGCCTGGCGAC
This sequence comes from uncultured Conexibacteraceae bacterium, assembly GCA_963785385.1. Lineage (GTDB taxonomy): Bacteria > Actinomycetota > Thermoleophilia > Solirubrobacterales > Solirubrobacteraceae > Palsa-465. The sequence continues at coordinate 484,221 of CAWAVA010000020.1, forward strand.
CGGCGCCAAGGATCCCTACAACATGAACACGGCCGAGCTCAGCAAGGCCAAGCAGTTCCTGCAGGCGGCCAAGCCGGCGTACCTGGACCTCGTCTCGCAGAACACCGGAGTCGTCAACGCGCTGGCGAACGAGACCGCCTGGTTCACGTCGGAGAACCTCGGCACGGATATCCGCGTCAAGAAGGCCGGCGGCCCGACGATCAAGGCCGCCATTCCCAAGGAGGGCGTCGTCGGCTGGCTCGACGCGGAGATGAAGATGATCGGACCGGACGAGGATCGGTTCGAGCAGTTCATCAACGCCTGGGGGCAGGCGAAGTGGATCCCGCCGCTGTTCAAGGAGTTCGAGGAGGCGTGGTTCAACGAGAAGGCCTACAAGCTGCTCGTCAACCAGGGGATGGAGCATCTCGCCGACGCCGTCGGCTACAACGATCCCGAGGGTGCACTCAAGGCGCACCTCAAGGGTCCGCAGAAGAACCCTGGCGCCTACATCGCAGGTGTTCAACGAGGTGTTCGGCGCGTAACAGCGGACACGGGGGCTGGTGGCGTCCCGGGGGCGCCACCAGCCCGTGTCCTGAGGTGACTCGTGGAAGCACTGTCCACAGACCCGATGGCGGTCACCGGACCCGCCGGCGCGGCGGTCGAGCCGGCCCCGGAGACGCGCCCGGGCCTGCTTTCGAGGCTCTCGCAATACCTGGGGTTCACGCCCGCCGCGGTGCTGTTCGGCGTCTTCTTCGGCGCGCCGATGGTGATGATCGTCGCCTACAGCTTCTGGACGCAGAACGGCTACACGCATCGAGGCTCAGTGGACGCTTCGCGAACTATCAGCTCATCTTCAGCACCCCGGTCTACGTCGACACGTTCCTGACGACGCTGTGGATGACCGCGGCGGCGACGTTCCTGACACTCGCGATCGCGTTTCCCGTTCGCGTACTGGCTCGCGCGCTACGTGAGCCGCGGGTGGCAGCGTCCGCTGCTGTTCCTTGTGATCATCCCGTTCTGGGTGAGTTACCTGCTGAGGGTCACCTCGTGGACGATCATCCTGGGCAGCAAGGGCGCGCTCGCCCACCTGCTCGGGCTGTTCGGCCTGAACACGCCCTCATGGTTCCTCTACGACCGTCCGGCGGTGATCTTCGTGCTGGTGTACCTGTACTTCCCGTACGCGGCACTCACGTTGTTCTCGGCGCTCGAGAGATTCGATTGGCGCCAGCTTCGCGCCGCGCGGGATCTCGGCGCGACTCAGACCCGCGCCCTGCGCACGGTGATGCTTCCGCAGATCCGGCCAGGCATCACGACCGCCGTGATCTTCGTCTTCATCCCGATCCTGGGTGAGTACCTGACCCCACAGCTCGTCGGCGGTACGCGCGGGGTGATGATCGGGAACCTCATCGACAACTTCTTCGAGGAGGCGCAGTTCGCGCAGGGCGCGACCGTCTCGGTGCTGGTGGCGGCGGTGGTCGTGATTCTGCTGGTGGTGTTCCGGCGCTCACTCGAGGTCGGTGACGATGTATGGCCGGTGAGGTCGACGGCGTCGAGATCGTCGCTCGCCGCGGGAGGCTGATGCGCGGTGCCCTGACCGGCTGGGGCTGTCCTGATGTACGTGTTTCTGTTCGTCCCGGTGCTGCTGCTCGTGCTCCTGAGCTTCAACAAGAACCGCTACGGAAGCTTCCCGATCACCGGCTTCACCACCGAGTGGTACTCCAGTGTCCTGCAGAGCCCTGACCTGCAGGACCGCGATCAAGACCTCGCTGATGATCGCGGCCGAGGTGACCGCGATCAGCGCGATCGTCGGTACCGCCGCCGCGTTCCCGCTCGTGCGCAGCCGCATGCGCTTCCGCGTCAGCGCTGCGGGTCGCGTTCACGCTGCCGATCATGATTCCCGGCGTGCTGATCGGCGTCAGCCTGCTCTCGTTCTTCACCAACGTGCTGCACCTGCAGCTGACCACGCAGACCGCGGTGATCGGGCAGTCGGTGTACACGACTCCATATGTGCTGCTGATCGTCGCCGCCCGACTGCAGGGTTTCGACCGCAGCGCTCGAACGCGCAGCGAGTGATCTCGGCGCCAACGGCTTTCAGCGCTTCCGCCGGATCGTGCTGCCGCTGATCGGGCCGGCGATCTTCGCCGGCGCCCTGTTCGCGTTCACGATGTCACTCGATGAGTTCGTGATCACGTACTTCATCATCGGAGCTCAGATCACGCTGCCGATCTACATCTACACGCAGATCAAATTCGGCATCACACCCGCGATCAACGCGGTGGCGACGATCCTGATCGTCGGTTCGCTGACGATCACCGGCCTGGGCCTGCTGATCCCTCGGTTGATCCGGAAGTTCACCCGCCATGTGCGGCGCGTTCTGCGGGCGCGGGGGGACCGGCCGGCCGGTGCGGGGGCGGCGGGCCCAGCGGCTCCGGGCGCAGGCTAGGGGCGCGCAGGCTAGGGGGCGCTTGGCTGGACCGCCGGCCGAGCAATCGAGCCCGGCCTGGGCCTCGGGGCGGTCGACTCGCGCACGCGCAGCTCAACCGGAACGCGGACGTGGCGCGGGGCGATCGTCGGGACGCTCGATCCTCTCGAGCAGCAGGTTGACGGCCCGCTCGGCCTGGAACATCAGCGGTTGGGAGACGGTCGTCAGCGCGATTCGCTTCAGACCGGCCATCGTGATGTCGTCGAAGCCGACGACGGAGATGTCGGCTGGAATCCGCAGCCCGGTCGCCTCACAGGCGTCGATCAAGCCGATCGCACCGATGTCGTTTGAGACGAAGAACGCGGTCGGTGCGTCTGGTGAGGTCATCGCGAGCTCAAACGGAACGTGGCGCCTGTTGATGCGGACGGTCCTGCTGCCGGGGCTCCAGACGAAGGGTGGGAGTGGTCGCAGCCCGTGCTTGCGCATCGCGTCCCTGTAGCCGGATCGTGCGCGCCTGATCGCCGCTGCGCTCCACCAGGGGTGTGCGCACATACCCGATCCGCTCATGCCCGAGGTCGATCAGATGCCCGGTCGCCAGGCGTCCGCCCTCGGCGTCGCGCGGCCCCACCGAGTCACCCCACGATGCCGCTGAGCCCGGCGAACACCGTGGGCAGCCCCGCCTCGTGGAGGGCGCCGTAGGCAGGCGAGCGCTGCTCGATGACGGAGAGCATGATGATTCCCGCGACGCGCTGGCTGAGCAGCAACTCGACGCTTGAGATCGCCATGTCGCTGGCTGCCCTCGATGTTGCAGAACATGGTCGTGTAGCCGGCTGCCGAACGCGGCGCGCTCCACGCCCTGTGCCATCTGGGCGTTGTTTGGGTTGCTGAGGTCGTCGAGCAGCACGCCCAGCATCGTCGAGCGCTGCTGCACGAACTGGCGGGCGATGCCGTTCGGCCTGTAGCGCAGCAGCTCGATCGCCTGCAGCACCCGCGTACGTGTCTCCGGCGAGATCTCCGCGACGCCCGCGCACGACATTGGAAACCGTGGACTTGGAGACGCCGGCCTCCGCAGCGACATCGAGGATCGTCGGGGGCTTGCGGGGCTCTGGGACGGTCGCAGCTCTCGTCCGACTCCACCGACATCTGCATTCTCACGATGATACCGGGGCGTGGTCGGGATCCCGGCGCGGTGGGTGCGTTGTCGGTGCAGGCCCCTCGGGCTCCCGCGGGGCCCGTGGCTTGACAGCGTTAAGGCTGTCCCGATACGGTTGTGGAACGTTCCACAACTCTCCTCCATACCACCGGAGTTTCACATTGACTGCACCAATACGGGTTGGGGTGATCGGTTGCGGCGTGATCGCCCAGGTAATGCATCTGCCGCATCTCTCGCTGGCACCGGAGGCGTTTGAACTGGCCGCCGTATGCGACATCGCGGAGCCGGTTGCGGAGGGTTGTGCGACCCGCTTCGGCGCGGGCAACGCGTTCACCGACTGGCGCGACATGCTCGAGTCCGAGCTTGACGCGGTGATGGTGCTGACCTCCGGCAACCACGCGCCGATCGCGATCGAGGCTGCGCAGGCCGGACTTCATGTCTTCGTCGAAAAGCCGATGGCGCTGTCTGCGGCCGACGGTCTGGCGATGATCGACGCGGCGGAGAAGGCTGGTGTCTGCCTGATGGTCGGAACGATGAAGCGGTATGACCCGGCCTACGAGCGGCTGGCCGAACTGCTGCCCGAGGTCCGGGGGGACGTGCGACTTGCCCGCGTGACGACGCTCGAGTCGCCGTTTGAGCCGTATGTCGCGCACTATCCGCTGCTGCCACCGTCACCGGCTCCGTCCGAGGTGATCGCCGAGCTGCAGAGAGCCGACGAGGAGACCGTCGACTCGGTGCTCGGAGATGCGGATGAGATCACCCGCTTCGGCTATCGCTGGCTGCTGCTGGACAACCTGGTCCACGAGCTCAACGCGCTCCGCGGCGTGCTGGGCGAACCCACTGAGGTCGTGTACGCCAGCCTCGCCCGTCAGTCGGTGTCGGTCAATCTGCGCTTCGGTGACACGCCCTGCCATCTGTCCTGGGTCGACCTGCTGTCCGGGATCACCCGGTACAAGCAGGAGTTCGCCTTCTATGCGCCGCAGCAGCGGCTGACGCTCGAGCTGCCGTCGCCGTACCTGCGCAATGAGCCCAGCCGGCTGTTCGTCGAAGGTGGGGAGGTCGGCAACACGCACAGCTGGGTTCGCGAGGAGGTCCTCTCCTACGACGAGGCGTTCAGGCGGGAACTCGACGAGTTCTCCGACTGCATCGCGACGGGTCGTTCGCCGCGCACGTCCGGGTACGACGGATCTGTCCGACCTGCGGCTGTGTGAGGCGATCGCACGCAAGCACCTGGGGTTTGACTCCGACCTGGTTTCGGTCGACGACTCCCACACCGCCGCCAGCGCGTGACGAACTCGGGGCCCCGGAGGTGAGCGGTCACCACTCGCATCGCCCTGGTCGGGGCCGGGCGGATGGGGCAGGTGCACCTCGCGGCGCTCCTGGGGTCGGACGAGATCACGGTCGCCGGGGTGGTCGAGCCGGTCGCGGAGACGCGTGAACGGTTGGCGTCTGACGGGCTCGCGGTTTACGAGTCCGTGCATGAGCTGCTGGAGGCGGGCTCGATCGACGGCGTGTTGATCGCCGCCCCAACCGACCAGCACCGGATCTGGTGGCGACGTTCGCCGGCGCCGGGATCCCGATGTTGTGTGAGAAGCCTGTCGGCGTCCGCCCAGAGGACACCGAGCGCGCAACCCGGGCCGCCGCCGACGCCGGTGTCCTGCTCCAGGTCGGCTACTGGCGACGGTTCGTCCCGGAGTTGCGTCGGCTGCGCGAGCAGATCGCGGCCGGAGACCTGGGCGAGATCTCGCTGCTCGCCTGCATGCAATGGGACTCGGATCTGCCCTCCGAGCAGTTTCGCTCCCACGCCGGGGGAATCATGGTCGACATGGGGGTGCACGAGTTCGATCAGGTGCGATGGCTGCTGGGAGAGGAGTTCGAGTCGATCTTCGCCGTGCCCGCCGGCCCGAGCACGCAGTTGCGCCCGGCGACGGACCCCGACTCGACGGTGCTGCTGGCGACCACGTCGGGTGGCGCGGCTGTGACGATCTCACTCGGCCGGCGGTTCCCGCACGCCGACTCGTGTTGGGTCGAGGTCTGGGGCACCCGGGGCTACCAGCGGATCCCGTTCATGTGGGACCGCGCAGGCGACGAGGTGTTCGAGGTCTCGATGCGCCGTCAGGCCGAGGCGTTCGCGCGGGCGCTCAATGGGGGCATCTGTGAGGGCGCGCAGGCACAGGACGCGATCGCCGCACAGCTCGTTGCGGCGCGCGCGGCCGAGGCCCTCGGCCGCGACTCCTGACGGTACCGGTCGCCGACCGCGACCGGTCGTCGCCTGGTCAGCCCACCGACGTCAGCTCAGACTGAGGTGATCGAGCCGCGCATGTAGCCGTCGTGCGACATCGAGTACGGATCACACGGGTAATTGCAGTACCACTGGAACACGCCGGATTTGTGGACCAGCAGCGTGTAGGTGTGGGTGCCCGGGTGGACCACTATGTTCACGCCCGCGGCCGGCGAGGTGATGCTGTGAACCGCGGAGTCCGTGTTGTTGATCACCAGCTTCAGAGGCGTACCGGCCTGAACGATGAAGCTCGTGACGCTGAAGGCGTCATGCAACTTGCCGTCCGGGCCAGGCTTGACCCCGGGTGAGACCGTCAGGTAGACGGTGCCGTGCATCGGCGCGGCGCCCGTGACCTTGACCACCTGTTTGGTGATGACGGCGCGGGGAGGGGAGGCCTGTGCGCCGTTGACCACCGCCACGTCGATCCCGACGAGTGCCACCACGACCGCCAGGGCAACGACCATCGCCAGGCCGATTCCTCTCCGAGTGCCATCGGTCATCTCGTTTGACCCCGTTTGCTCAGACTCGGTCGGGGAGCTGTCGTTGTGATCGGTCATGGTGCCTCCGTTCGTCCTGATACGGAGATGCTCGCCGGAGGTGCGAGCTCTGAACACCGTGAGAGGGCGCTGACCGGATGGGCACAAACCCGCGCCCGGCTGCCGCCAAACCACATCCGCGGCTGCGTGTCGTCGGCCTAGCCGGACGGCGGACGCGCCAGCTTCTTGCCCGGGTTGAACAGACCCTTGGGGTCGAGCGCTCGCTTGATCGCCTCGTGCGCTGTGACGGCCGGCTCCGACCACTGTCCCAGCAGCTGTCCGCCCTTGAGCAGGCCGAGGCCGTGCTCGCCGCTGACCGTGCCGCCGAGCTCGCGCGCCAGCTCGAACAGGTCCTCCGCCGCGTCCTGCGTCCGGCGGACCGCGGCCGCGTCGGCCGGATCGAACAGGAATGTCGAGTGCAGATTGCCATCCCCGGCATGGCCCCACGAGCAGGCCTCCAAGCGGTGGCGCGCGCCGATCTCGAGGGTTCCCTCGATCGCCTCCTGGAGCCGATCGAGCGGCACCGCGATGTCCTCAGAGAGCTTCTCGCCGAGCGCCCCGCGAACCGCGAGGGAGACGCCCGCGCGCCAGCGCCACACCTCGCCGGCTGCATACACGTCAGCTCCGGGTCCGAGGGCGTCGAGCAGTGCATCGCGCTCAGCGTCTGACTCCGCCTCGCAGATCACGATCAGATCAAGGCCGCCGGCATCGAGGAACGGGGGAGGGGCATGCTTCAGGCAGCTTCCCTGCAGGTACTCGATCGTCGCCGGAACGACGTCGGAGGCGAACGCCGCCTCGATCGCCGCGACGCCCGCGGCGATCGAGCGATAGCCGCAGACCACCGGGATCGTGGCGGCCGGTGCCGGTGTCAGCCGCAGCCACGCTGCCGTGATGATCCCGAGCGTTCCCTCGCTCCCGATCAGGAGCCCTCGCAGGTCGTAGCCGGCGACGTCCTTGCGCACCGATCCCCCGAAGCGCACCAGCTCCCCGGGTGCGATCACGGCCTCCACGCCGGTCACCCAATGCGAGGTGACGCCGTACTTGAAGGCGTGTGGGCCGCCGGCGTTCGTTGCGAGGTTGCCGCCGATCTGGGACTCCTCCGGCGCGCCGGGGTCGGGCGGGAACAGCAGCCCGTTCTCCCGTGCGAGCCGAGCGACGGTCGCGGTTGTGACGCCGGCCTCGACCTCCATGCGCCACAGCAGAGGATCGAATGAGCGTACGCGGTTGAGCCGATTCAGGGCGATGGCGAGCTGCGTCTGCTCAGTCGTCGGTGTGATCCCGGCTGAGAAGCCGGTGGCGCCGCCGACCGGCACGATCGCGGCGTCGTTCGCGTAGGCCCACGCGACAAGCTCCCGCACCTGCTCCGCGTCGGCCGGTCGCGCCAGCACCGGTGCGCGTCCGCCGGTGCCGCTCGCATCGGCCAGCCAGACGTCGGTCTCGACGTGGTCGACACCGACGGCTTGGGCCGCGAACGCCGCCACCTCTGACTGTTGGACTGCCACCAGCTCATTTTGACGGGGGCCGTCCAGCGGGACGAGCCCCCGGAACCTGCACCCCCGTCCCTAGAGCCGTACGAGGTTGTCGCCGTCGAGCCCGCGTGTGACCCCACGCAGGTCGACGAACAGCGCCGCCTCGCGCGCGATCTGCAGATGGTCGATCCCCGGGTGGGCGGTCACCAGCACGACCGCATCGGCGCCCGCGACAGCCTCGTCCAGGTCGGTGCTCTTCAGCTCCAACGACCGCAGCTCGGGCACGAACGGGTCGTGGTAGACGAGGTCCGCGCCGCGCGCCATCAGCACCTCGACGATCCGCAGCGCCGGCGACTCGCGGATGTCGCTGATCCCGCCCTTGTAGGCGACCCCGAGGACCGCGATCTTCGAGCCTCGGATCGGCTTGCTGACGTCGTTGAGGGCGAGCTCGATCCGCTCCACGCAGTAATGCGGCATCTGCTGGTTGATCTTTCCCGCAAGCTCGATGAACTCGGTCGACATCTGGAATTCGCGCGCGCGCCAGGTCAGGTAGAACGGATCGACCGGCAGGCAGTGGCCACCCATCCCCGGCCCGGGCTCGAACCGCATGAACCCATAGGGCTTGGTGCCGGCGGCCGCAACGACCTCCCATATGTCGATGCCCATTCGTTCGGCGACCATCGACATCTCGTTGACGAGCGCGATGTTGACCGACCGGAAGATGTTCTCGAGCAGCTTGGTCATCTCGGCCGCCTCAGGCGTCGAGACGCGCACGATCGTCTCGCAGACTCGCCCGTAGAGCTCGGCGGCTCGATCACCGCATGCCGGGGTGATCCCTCCGATCACCTTCGGGGTGTTCTTCAGCGTGTAGTCGATCCGGCCCGGATCCACTCGTTCGGGCGAAAACGCGACGTTGAGATCCGTGCCCACCTTCAGCGACGAGTGCTGCTCGAGGATCGGCACGAGCAGGTCCCGCGTGGTACCCGGATAGGTCGTCGACTCGAGCACGATCAGCTGGCCGGACTGCACGACGTGTGCGAGCGCCTCGGCCGAGGTCCTGAGCGGCGTCAGCTCCGGCTCACGATTCTCGGTCAATGGCGTTGGCACGCAGATGATCACCGCCTCCGTCCGCGCGAGCGGCGCGTAGTGACTGCTGGCCTGCACCCTCGGAAGCACCGCCTGCAGGGTCTCGGACGAGATGTCCTCGATGTAGGACTCGCCCGCGATCAGAGCGTCGATCCTGCGCTGGTCGACGTCGACGGCGATCACTTCCTCGCCCGCCTGCGCGAACGCGATGACCAGCGGCAGACCCACATATCCAAGACCGACGACACCGATTGACATAGGCCGGGAGCGTACTCGGAAGGTCAGGCGTCGTCACCGAGATGACGAACCTTCTACGATCACCACGGATCGTGCTAGGCGGGGCGCTAGCGGTGCCCTGTAACTCGCAATCCGCTCAAGCGGGGCTGAATCCCCTCCCGAGGGGTGAACGCTCGCGGTCGAGGTCCTTTGGTGGCGGTGATGGTCCGGTCCCAAGGCGATGGAGGCCCGTGAACCAGGTCAGGTCCGGAAGGAAGCAGCCTTAAGCGGTCACCTTCAGGCGCGTAGGGGGTGCCGGATCGGAGCCATCCAGAGTGAGTGAAACCCGGGCCGACACCACGGAGGAGGGTGCACGATCCGTATTTCCTCGGCGCGCCCCGGCGGGCGGGCGGGAAGCCTGCGTCCGCCGGCTGCCAGCGCGATGGGCCGGCGGTTCATTGAGCCTTACGCACGGTATTGCGGACTCCAGGGACAAGGAACTGGTTGGAGTGCGTTCTGACCTAGACTCGATGTGGTGTCCGCAGGCCCCTCGCTCTACAGACGTCACCGTCCGCGAACGTTCGCGGACGTGGTCGGTCAGGAGCACGTGGTGCGGACGCTCTCCCACGCGGTCGAGCGCGATCAGGTTCATCACGCCTACCTGTTCGTGGGCTCCCGCGGAACCGGCAAGACGAGCATGGCCAAGATCCTGGCGGCCTGCCTCAACTGCGTGAACGGGCCGACCGTCTCGCCGTGCGGTGTCTGCGACTCGTGCGTGTCAATCGCGAGCGCGACCTCGCTCGATGTGATCGAGATGGACGCGGCCTCCAACAACTCTGTCGATGACATCCGCGACCTGCGCGAGAAGGTCGCCTACGCGCCGGTCTCAGGCCGTCACAAGGTCTACATCCTCGATGAGGCGCACATGCTCTCGACGCAGGCCTGGAACGCCTTCCTCAAGACGCTCGAGGAGCCGCCTCCGCGGACCGTGTTCGTGCTCGCCACAACGGAGGCGCAGAAGGTGCTGCCGACGGTCGTCGACCGCTGTCACCGCTTCGACTTCGGCCGGCCCTCGGCCGAGCAGGTTGCGACCGTGGTGCGACGGGTGGCCGATGCCGAGTCGATTCAGATTGATGATGGCGCGGCTGCGCTGGTTGCGCGCCACGCCACCGGGTCCTTCCGCGACGCGCTGGGGACTCTCGAGCAGCTCGTCACCTACGCGGGCGATCAGCCGATCAGGCCCGAGGACGTGCTGGCGGTGCTGGGCGTGGCCGACGCCGAGCAGCTGTTCGCCGCGGTCGACGCGATCGTCGCGCGGGATCCCGCGGCTGCACTTCGCGCGGCAGCCCAGCTGGCGGCCTCGGGGCGTGACTCCGGACAGGTCCTGCGTGACCTCGAGGTGCACGGGCGTGAGCTGCTCACAGTCCAGATCATCGGCGAGGTTCCGGCAGAGCTGCGGATCACACCCGAGCGCGACGCGCGGCTGATCCAGCAGGCCTCGGCCCTCGCACAGACCGACGCGGTGCGCCTGCTCGAGCTGGTCGCGGCCGCGCTCGATGCCAGCGCCAACGGCGCCCAGGCCCGTATTCAGCTGGAGCTCGTGCTGATCAAGGCCGCCGCCCCGGAGATGGACCCATCTGTCGGCGCGCTGCTGGCTCGGATCGAAAGGCTGGAGAGGGGTGGTTTGCGGCCTGCGACCCCATCAGCCGCGCCGACCGAGCGCAGCACGAATGTCGTCGTGACTGATGACGCGCCCGCACAACCACCCGCTCCCGGTGATGAGCCGGAAGCGTCTCACCTCGAGGCTGCCCCGGCACCGCCGGCGCCTGCTGTTGAGGAGCGGCCGGGTCAGCCCGCCGCCGCCCAGGCCGCGGCGATCACAGCGACCGAGCCTCTGCCTGCAGCAGCTGACGCGGCTGACTCTCCCGCTGCGATTGAGGTCTCGGAGGCGGCAATCTCTGCCGTTTTCGAGAGTCCTCAATCGGGAGGGGGAGGCCATCAACGACCTGCAGGACATGGCCCGCATGTGGCCCGCCGTGGTCGAGCTGGTGCGAGGCGCCAACGCGATGCTGGGAGTGATTCTTGAGGGCGCACGTCCGAGTGCCGTGACCGAGCGCGAGCTGGTGCTGAGTTTTCCCGCCGAGGCGGCGTTCTACAAGCGCAAGGCCGAGCAGGACGACTATCGACGAGCGACCGCCGATGCTGTCCGTAACGTCACCGGCGCGACGCTGGCGTTGCGGTTCGAGCTGTCGGAGGCGCAGGCCGAGGGTGCCGAGGAGGTTCCCGAGCTGACCGTGACACCGATGAGCGACGAGGAGCTGGTTCAGCGTTTCGTCGATGAATTCGGCGCCGAAGAGATTGTGCAAGACGACCAACAGGGGGAGAGCTGATGCCCCAGCCGAACATGCAGCAGATGATGAAGCAGGTCCAGAAGATGCAGGCCGACATGGCCAAGGCTCAGGAGGAGCTCAAGAACGAGGTCGTCGAGGCATCCGCCGGCGGCGGGGCGGTCACCGTCGAGGTCACCGGCGAGCTCGTCTTCAAGTCGCTCACGATCGCCCCGGAGGCGATCGATCCCGATGACGCCGAGATGCTTTCGGACATGGTGCTGGCCGCCGTCAACCAGGGCCTGCAGGCGGCCCAGGATCTGGCCGCGCAGAAGCTCGGTGCCGCGACCGGCGGCCTCGGTGGTCCGGGCGGCCTCGGTGGCCTGGGGTTGCCGGGGTTCTGATCGGGTCGACGGTTGAGCGGTAAGTGAGCACCTACGCGCCGCCGCTGCAGCGGCTGATCAACGAGCTGTCGAAGCTCCCCGGCGTTGGTGGGCGCACCGCGCAGCGGCTGGCCTTTCACCTTCTGCGCGCGAGCGAGGAGGACGCCTTCGCGCTGGCGGAGGCGATCCGCGAGGTCAAGCAGAGGATCGGCTTCTGCGAGATCTGCTTCAACCTGGCAGAGGGTCCGCTCTGCCGGATCTGCGAGGACGAGCGCCGCGAGGCCGATCTGATCTGCGTTGTCGAGGAACCGGTCGATGTGATCTCGATCGAGCGCACGCACGAGTTCCGCGGCCGCTACCACGTGCTCGGCGGAGCGCTCTCACCGATCGACGGGATCGATCCTGAAGATCTCAAGATCGAGCAGCTGTACGCGCGTGTGGCCGATCCCGGCCAGTCGGTGCGCGAGATCGTGATCGCCACCAACCCGACGACGACCGGCGAGGCGACGGCCCTGCACATCGCCGCCGGTATCCGCGCGATTGCGCCTGAGGTGACGGTGACGCGGCTCGCGTCGGGCCTGCCGGTCGGCGCCGACCTCGAGTACGCCGACGAGCTCACGCTCGGCCGCGCCTTCTCCGGGCGTCGAGCGCTCTGACTTCGTAACCTCAGGGGCAGATGCTGCCCCGGGAGACAGTGGTGATGAAGTTCGGCGGTACCTCCGTGGCCGACGCGGAGCGGATCAAGCGCGCCGCGAAGCGGATCGTCGCCCAGCGCGAGCAGGGCAAGCGGGTGGTCGCGGTGCTCTCCGCGCGCGGGCACACGACCGATGAGCTGATCCAGGCGGCCGAGGAGGTGTCACCGCATCCGGACCCGCGCGAGATGGACATGCTGCTCTCCACCGGGGAGCGCATCTCCTGCGCGCTCTGCGCGATGGCGATCAACGACCTCGGCCATAGGGCAATCAGCCTGACGGGCTCGCAGGCGGGGATCGTGACCGACACATCCCACACCAAGGCCCGGATCATCGACGTGCGCGCCGACCGGATCGTGGAGGCGCTCGAACAGGACATGATCGTGCTGGTGGCCGGCTTCCAGGGAGTCTCGACAAGCCGTGACGTCACGACGCTCGGTCGCGGAGGCTCCGACACGACGGCGGTCGCGGTCGCAGCGGCCGTGGGCGCTGAGGTCTGCGAGATCTACACGGACGTTCGTGGCGTGTTCAGTGCCGACCCCCGGATCGTGCCCGACGCGCGGAAGCTGTCGCAGGTCAGCTTCGAGGAGATGCTCGAGATGGCGGCCTCCGGTGCGAAGGTGCTGCAGCTGCGATCGGTCGAGTACGCACGCACGCACGGGGTTCGCATCCACTGCCGGTCAAGCTTTGAGGACGGTCCCGGTACCGTTGTGATTGGAGAAGACGAGACGATGGAACACCCGCTGATCACCGCCGTGACGCATTCGACCGACGAGGCTCGGATCACGCTCGTGGGCGTGCCCGACCGGCCCGGCGCAGCCGCCGAGATCTTCGAGGCGCTGGCCGCCGCGGGCTGCAACCTCGACACGATCATCCAGAACGAGCCGCGCACCGAGGGTGCGGAGGCCGAGGTCTCCTTCACGCTCGCCAGCGAGGACCTGCGCAGCGCGGAGCTGGCGCTCCAGCCGCTGATCGCCGAGCAGGGCCTGAAGGCCGAGACCGATAGCCAGATCGGCAAGGTCTCGATCGTCGGTGCCGGGATGAAGTCACACCCGGGCGTTTCGGCCAAGGTCTTCCGCACGCTCGCCGACGAGAACATCAACCTCGAAATGATCTCGACCTCCCCGATCAAGATCTCATGCGTGATCCGGGCCGAGGCCGTGCCGCAGGCGGTGAAGGCTCTTCATACCGCGTTCGGTCTCTCGGCCGCTGAGGTACATGAGGAGCTTCCGCTCGGCCAGGAGTCCCGATGAGCGGCCATCGCATTGCGGTGGTGGGGGCCACCGGCGCCGTCGGCACGGTGATGCTCCAATGCCTGAAGGAGCGCGGCCTCGACCGTGACAATGAGATCGTGCTGTTCGCCACGGCGCGCTCGGCGGGCCGAGTGATCGACGGTCGCACGGTTCGTGCGGTGGACGATGAGGCCGATCTGAGCGGCATCGACATCGCGTTGTTCTCGGCCGGCGGCGATACGTCCAGGAAGTGGGCACCGCGGTTTGTGGAGGCCGGCGCGACCGTGATCGACAACTCCTCGGCGTTCCGCCGCGACCCGGACGTGCCGCTGGTCGTCTCGGAGGTCAACCCGCACGCCCTGCGGGGCCACCACGGCCTGATCGCCAACCCCAACTGCTCGACGATGCAGCTGGTGGTGGCGCTGGCTCCGATCCACCGCGAGGCGGGGATCGAGCGGCTGATCGTCTCGACCTACCAGTCGGTCTCGGGTACTGGTCAGAAGGCGATCGAGGCGCTCGACGCCGAGGCCCGGGCCTCTCTCGATGGTGTCCAGGTGCCGTCGGCAGGCATCTATCCAGAGCAGATCGCGTTCAACGTGATCGGCGCCGCCGGCAACTTCGCCGAGGGCGATGACCACACCGACGAAGAACGCAAGATGATGTTCGAGACCTGCAAGATCCTTGAGGACGACGCGATCGCCGTCGCCGTCACCTGCGTTCGGGTGCCGGTCCGCACCGGCCATTCCGAGTCGGTCAACATCGAGACACGCGAGCACCTGCCGGTAGAGCGTGCAGTCGAGCTGCTCTCGCAGGCCCCCGGCCTGGTCGTTGAGAACGTGCCGACGCCGCTGCGCTCCGAGGGCCGCGATGAGGTCTTCGTCGGACGGGTCCGCCGCGATCCGACGCACCCCAACGGCCTCTCGCTGTTCGTCGTAGCCGACAACCTGCGCAAGGGCGCCGCGACCAACGCGGTGCAGATCGCCGAGCTGCTGATTCGCGACGACCTCGTGTCGGCGTCGCCGAGCGAGGCCGTCGGAGCCGGCGGCTAGCGGGCCGCCGGCGAAGCGAGCACCGTCTGCAGCACCCGACGCACCTGGTCGATCGTGACCGTACCGGTCAGGGTGCCGTCGTCATCGACTGCGACCACCGCGCCGAGTCGGCCGAGCCCCTCGAGCATCAGCACGTCGGTCAGCGGCTGATGCTCACCGATCTGGAGCTTTCGGTTGTCCTCGGTCTCGAGGATCGAGCCGACCGTCGAGGAGCCCTGGCCGGCGTCAACCAGGTCGTGTGCGCGCTCGCGGTGCGCGATCCCGATGAAGTGGCCGTCGCCGTCGACGACCGGAAGCCAGTCGGTCTGGTAGCGCAGGAACGACTCCTCGAGCGCCTGCTCGACACTCGTCGTTCCGCGAACCACCACCGGCTCATGGTCCATGATGTCGGCCACGCGCACGCCCTGGACGCGGGAGGCGGCGTCCGTGCCGGTCAGGGCCATCCGCGCCGACTGCCAGATCATGAATGCGAGCAGAAGCAGCCAGATCCCCGCGAAGGTCGGATCGCCGCCGACGAAGTTCGGCTTGCTGAGCGTGATGTAGAGGCCGAAGGCGCCCAGCAGAATCGCGAAGCCCTCTCCGAGGCGGGCCGCGGCCCGGGTGCCGCGGAGCTTGTCTCCCGTCATCCGCCAGATCAACGCCCTCGCGATGCGGCCGCCGTCGAGGGGGTAGGCGGGCACGATGTTGAAGACCAGGATCAGGACGTTCATCGGCAGCAGCCAGCTGAGCGCGAGCAGCGCCGGTGTGATCTGAACCGTGCCGTCGAGTGCGATCCCGTGCAGCAGCCGGTGGGGGCCGACCAGCGCAAGGTCCACCCCAAAGCAGATCGCGATGAACAACAGCGTTCCGAGCGGACCGGCTGCCGCGATCCTGAACTCCTCGCCGGGGGTCTCTGCGTCCCTGCTCATGTAGGTGGTCCCGCCGAACAGAAACAGCTCGATGCGCTGAACATCGATTCCGTCGCGCCGGGCAGCGATCGCGTGCCCGAGTTCGTGAATGATCAGCGAGACGAAGAAGAGCAGTACGGTGATGACCGTCGTCAGGTACGCGACCTCATCGGAGGAGTGCAGTGCGTCCCGGAACGACCCTGACAGCAGGAAGATCAGCAGGAACAGCATCGCGAACCAGGTGCCATCGACGCCGATCCGGATGCCGGCGATCGAGACAAGCTTGATCGAACGGGCGCGACTGAACATGCTGCAATGGTCGCACAGACCCTGAACGCGATTGGAGCGGTCGATGAAAACTGGTTTGGCGGAGCTGGGGGAATGGGTCGCGTCGATCGAGGACGTGCGGCGCGCCTGCTCGGTGCTCGATTGGGACCGCAGCACCTTCATGCCGACCCTCGGCGCCGAGCAGCGGATGGAGCAGCTCGGAACGCTCGAGCGAATTGCGCACGAGCGACTCACCAGCGACCACATGGGGGAGCTGCTCGATGCGGCCGCGGCTGATCTGGACGGCCTGGCCCCCGACTCGGTTGAGGCACGGCTCGTCTCCGAGACACGGCGGCTCTTTGAGAAGGAGCGGCAGGTACCGGTCGAGTTGGCGGTCGCGCGGAACCGGGCTTCCTCCGACGGCTACAAGATCTGGGTGGCAGCGCGCGAGCGGGACGACTTCACACGGTTCAAGCCCGCGCTCGAACGCAATTTCGAGCTGACGCGTGATTACATCGCCTGCTTCGACAGCTACGCGGACCCCTACGACGTGGTGCTCGAGGACTTTGCGCCGGACATGGTGACCGCGCAGGTCGGCGCACTGCTCGGTGAGATGCGCGATGCGCTGACGCCACTGATCGGCGAGCTTCGGGATCGCCCGATCGATACGTCGCCGCTGAACGTCGACTACCCCGTGGCGGGTCAGCGTCAACTCGTCGACCGCGTCCTGCGCTGGATGGGGTTCAACGACGACAGCTGGCGGATCGACGACACCGTGCATCCGTTCGAGGCGAGCTTCTCGGTGACGGACGTACGGCTCACCACTCGCTACGAAGACAACCACTTCCCGACCGCACTGTATGGCGCGATGCACGAGTGCGGCCACGGACTCTATGAGGCGGGAATCTCACCGAAACTGCAGCGCACGACGCTCGGGTCGATCCGTTCCAGCGCGATCCACGAGTCGCAGAGCCGGCTGTGGGAGAACGTGGTGGGCCGCAGTCGGGCGTTCGCTCAGGTGCTGGCTCCGTTGGTTGCGGAGCACTCCGGCGGAGTGCTGAGTGGGCTGCAGCCGGAGAAGTTGTTCAAGGCCGTCAACGCGGTGCAGCCATCGACGATCCGGATCGAGGCGGATGAGACCACCTACGGCTTGCACATCGTGCTCCGCTTCGAGCTCGAGCGGCTGCTGCTCGCCGGCGACCTCGATGTGGCCGAGCTGCCGGAGGCTTGGAACGCGCGCATGCGCGAGTACCTCGGGGTCGAGGTGCCGTCGTCTGCCGAGGGCGTGATGCAGGACGTGCACTGGGCTGCGGGGCTCGTCGGCTACTTCCCGACGTACGCGATCGGCAACCTGATCGCAGCGCAACTCTGGACCGCGCTTCGAGCCGACATCCCTGAGGTTGAGGAACAGCTCGCGGCCGCTCAGCTGCAGCAGGTTCGTGAGTGGCTGCGCGAGCACGTCCACCGCCATGGCTCACGCTATTCCGACAGCGAGTTGCTCGCGCAGGTGGTCGGCGGGCCGGTTGAGGTCACGCCGTTGATCGATTATCTGAAGGCGAAGCTGGCCGACGTCTATGGAGTGACGTTCGCGTAGCATCGGCTGCAGTGAACTCTCCAGGAGATGAAATAGTGAGCAACAGACCTGTGAAAGTGGCTGTGACCGGAGCGGCCGGTCAGATCGGCTACGCCATCCTGTTCAGGATCGCGAGCGGTGCACTGCTCGGGCCTGACACCCCCGTGCAGCTCTCGCTGCTCGAGATTCCGGCAGCGGTCAAGGCAGCCGAGGGAACCGCGATGGAGTTGGACGACGGCGCATTTCCGCTGCTCGCCGGGATTGACATCAGCGATGACCCCAACCGAGCGTTCGACGGCGTCAACATCGCGCTGCTCGTGGGTGCGCGGCCACGCGCGGCCGGGATGGAGCGCGGTGACCTGCTTGAGGCCAACGGTGGCATCTTCAAGCCCCAGGGCCAGGCGCTGAACGCCAACGCCGCCTCCGACATCAAGGTGCTGGTGGTGGGCAATCCGGCCAACACGAACGCGCTGATCGCGCAGCAGAACGCGCCCGACATCCCGGCCGGCCGTTTCACCGCGATGACGCGCCTGGATCACAATCGCGCGCTCGCACAGTTGTCGAGGAAGTCCGGCACGGCGGTGCGTGACATAACCAACGTCACGATCTGGGGCAACCACTCGGCCACCCAGTACCCCGACATCTTTCATGCGAAGCTTGCCGGTGAGAACGCCGCAGCCAAGATCAACGATCAGGCGTGGCTCGAGGGCGACTTCATCCCCACCGTGCAGAAGCGCGGCGCCGCGATCATCGAAGCCCGCGGCGCCTCCAGTGCGGCCTCCGCCGCGAGCGCCGCGATCGATCACGTGCACGACTGGGTGCTCGGTACACCAGAGGGTGATTGGGTGTCGATGGCGATCCCGTCCGATGGCTCCTACGGGGTGCAGGAGGGTCTGATCTCCAGCTTCCCGGTGACGACCTCCGGCGGTGAGTACAAGGTTGTCCAGGGACTCGATATCAGCGAGTTCTCCCGCGGCCGGATCGACGCCTCCGTGGCCGAGCTGGCCGAGGAGCGCGATGCGATCAGGGCCCTTGGTCTGATCGCCTGATGCTGGAGGCCGCTGCACGGTCAGGCCCCGCTGGGCCGACCGTGCAGCGCTGAATCGCGGCCGTTGCGTTGATCTGCAGGCCGCCAGCCGTGACTGCCAGCCTTGACTGTGTCGTGACTGGGTGAGTGCCTATGCGGCCGACTTGTCGGTCGGGTACCAGCCCTGACCGTCACGGCGGATCGTGCCGTCAGCGGTGAGCTTCGGCATGACTCGATACAGATAGTTCGGTTCGATCTTCATTGCCGTCGCGATCTCCGGAATCGTGATCCCGGGTTGCTTGCGCACCAGCTCCAGTGCCTGCGACGAGCGGGTCTTGCCGCCGCGCTGACCGCGGGGACGCCCCGGTCCGCGGCGGGGAGTCTTGGTGGGTGCGCTGCGCGGTGGGCGACCCGGTCCGCGGCGCGGCGTGCCGGCGAGCGCCGCGCGTGCGGCCAGCAGGCGCTCCTCCTCCTGCTTGAGTTCCTTCAAACGATTGTCGATGTCCTGCACAGCGACGTCTATGAAACCTGCCATCGGCCCCAACTCCTTCTATCAATTAACACTGCTCGATCCTGGTAACCATATCGAGTGTCAGTTGCTTTCGATCAGCGCTTTCAATCGGGTGAGTGAATCGTGGGCTTCACGTTCTGGAATGTGGCCGATCAGCACACGTGATGCGACATTTCCGAGCGACCCACCTGGCGGGTGGAACTCGTTCACATAATCGAACATCGTTGGGCCCCCACGCTGACCTGTCAGCTTGTAACGAATCAGTGCGCTGGAGAGCGCCGGGCCGCGGCCATGCCACTCCGCCTGGCGCTGAGCAACAACCGACTCGAGCGTCCAGTGCACCTTGAATGAGACACCGAGGACGTGCAGGACCTGGTCCATGCGGGCACCTTCCTGGCGTGGATCGGCCGACTTCAGCCTGACCGACCGGTGGATTGTCACCCAGCGCTCGAGCTGGCTGGGATCCATGACGGTCTCCCAGACGGTTGCCGGCGGCGCATCGATCTCGATCTGAACATGAACCGTGCTCATCTGTTCAGCAAGGTACTGAGGAGCGGCCGTTGGCGGCCCCGCCAAGAGGCCCCAGATCGGCGGTGCCCGGGCCGTCGACCATGCGGCCTGGGGGGCGACTACCGCGCCACGAGCGGCTCGGTCAGTTCCCAGACGTGCAGCGCTCGCTCGATCGCCGAGTCAAGCGTATGTGGGCGAACGTGCAGCAGCTCGGTGGCCGATTCCGGGCGCGGGAGCAGGTCGCCGGCAAGGCCCTCCATCAACGGGCCGATCAGGTCGTGCTGCTCCCCCGCGATCACCGCCGCAACCCGGCTGGCTATCGGCGTGAGCGTCACTCCGCGAAGGTTCACCGTGGGCCGCGAGAGCAGGAGCTGATCACGGATGCGTTCGATCAGCTCGGCGTAGGTGACCGTGTCGGGTCCCGCGATGTCCAGCGACCGGCCCGCGACCGACGCGGCGGTCGCCGACCGCGCCAGGCAGGTGATGACGTCACGTTCGTCGACCGGGGCGGTCCGGTGCTCGCCCCAGCCCGGCACCACCAGAACGGGCATCCGCTCGACCAGCCGGACGAGGAAGCGAAACGAACGGGATCGCGCACCGATCACGATTGATGCCCGCAGCGCGACGGAGCCAGGCACCGCGTTGAGCAGCGTCTGTTCGACCGCGAGCCGGCTGGCGAGGTGGTCGGAGGCCGCGCCTTCAGGGATGAACCCTCCGAGGTAAACGATGCGGTCGACCCCGGCGGCGACCGCGGCCGTTGCGAAGTTGTCCGCCGCGCGGCGCTCACGAACTCCGAAGGGCTCGTCGGCGCCAGGCTCCATCGAGTGGATCAGGTAGTAGGCGACGTCGACGCCCTCGAGGGCCTCGGCCAGACCGATCCCGGAGATCGCATCGCCGGCGATCAGCCGGACCTCGGACGGCACGTCGGCCGGCTGTGCGATATCGGCTCGACGCGTGAGCGCACGCAATTCGTGCCCGCGGCTGAGCAGTTCAGGAGCAAGTCGACTGCCGATCGCGCCGGTGATGCCTGTGACAAGGAGTCGCATTCAGATTGAAAGCTACGGAAAATGCGGGTGAATCCAGGGGGTCTCGCGAAAATTCCCGCTAATAGCAGGCAAAAAAAGAAGTTACGAAAGTGTTGCGTTTTCCGGGAATCGGGTTCGCGTCGGGGGGGACAACGCGCTTTGATGGCTTTCACCGAGGGCTGGCGCCCTCGGCCGGTTCCACAAACGAGAGGTGTCTGGTCGGATGGCGAATGGGCGTGCCCAGGGCGGCGGTAAGGTGTCGTGTGACAGTTGCTTCTTCAAGCAGAACATGCTCTGCGCCGTGAGCCAGGCCGGTGCCTGTGCGACGTACAGGCCCAACCGTCCCGAGGGACTGCGTCCGCCGAGCCAGCTGCGCTTCAGCTTCCGTCAGGAGCGGCGGATGCAGGTCGCCTGGGCGTTCCCGTCCGCGAGCGAGCAGATCGCCCTGCACGCCTGAGCACAGGCAAGCACCACGGCTAAGAACCGGCACGAACCACGGCTAAGCACCGGCAAGCACCACGGCTAAGAACCGGCAAGCACCACAGCTAAGCACCGGAATGTGGCGAGTCTCACAGTGAGTCCCAGGCGCGCCGTCTACTGTCCCCCGCTCGTGCAACTGACGGTTCTGGGGAAATCACCGGCGATGCCGGACGCGAACGGGGCGACCAGCGGGTACCTCGTCGATGACGAGGGCTTCACGCTGCTGTTGGACTGTGGCTCCGGCGTGTTCTCGAAGCTGCGCGCTGTCTGCAGCCCGACAGATGTCGACGCGGTCCTGATCACCCATCTGCATCCAGATCACCTGCTCGACCTGATCCCGTACGCCCATGCCCTGGCCTATTGGTATGCGCCCACCGGCGTCCGGCCCAGGCTGCTGGCTCCTCCGGGCGCTCGGGAGGTGTTCGCGCGGCTCGGCGAGATTCTCAGCTTCGGCTCGCTGCTGGAGGAGGCGTTCCTGGTCGAGGAATACGATCCCGCCACCGAACTGGCTGTCGGCCCGTTCGCGGCACGCTTCGCCGAGGTTCCCCACTTCATTCCGGCCTGGGCGTGCGACCTGGCCACCCGGGAGCGTAGGTTCACCTTCGGTGCTGACTGCGCCCCCAACGAGGCGATCATCGAGCTGGCACGCGATACCGACCTGCTGATGCTTGAGTCGACCGAGGGCCCTGAACCTGAGCACCATCCGCCCGGATCGGTGCGCGGACACATGTCGGCTCGGGAGGCTGGCGAGCTCGCCCACCGGGCCGGAGCCAGGCGCTTGGTGCTCACCCATTACTCGGACCAACTCGACGCCGCGGTCCTGCGCATGGAGGCTGAGGTCGGGTTCGGGGGGCGGGTGGATCTGGCGGTCGAAGGCGCACGCTACGAGCTGTGAGGGAGGTCTATCCTCCCGAGACGATCCACTCCAATCATGCATGGGAGAGCCGATGTTCAGGAAGCGCAAGGAAAAGAAGGCTGAGAAGCAGGAAACGCCGAAAAAGAAGAAGAAGCGCGGCGGTTTCAAGCGGCTCGTTTTTCTGCTGGTGGTCGCCGGCGGCGTAGCGCTGGCCGTCTCCGAGCAGGCACGTAACAAGGTGCTCGACAAGCTCTTCGGCTCCGAGGAGGAGTTCAAGTACACCCCGCCCGCACCGTCAGGCGACGGCGCCGGCGACGCGCCCGCCTGAGTCTGCTCGGTCTGATCGGCGGGGTGGTCTTCTGATCGCGGGTCGGTCTGGTCGGGTTCGGTCTGATGGTGGGGTCGGCCTGATGGTGGGTTCGGCCTGATGGTCGGGTCGGCCTGATGGTCGGGTCGGCGGATCGGCGGCTGATCAGCGAGTAGTCAGCGGCGAGGGGAAGGAAACGCACCGTGGCGGTGCGTTTCCTTCCCCTCGTGCGCCTGTCGGGGGTTTGCGCCTCTTGGGGGTTCGCGCCTGTCGGGGGCTGTCGCCCGTCGCGGATCGGCCTGAGAATTCGCGGATCGTCGGGAAGGTTGGTCCGGGTCGTGGCGTCCTTAAGCTTGAACTGCACTGCCCTGTGAGCACGAGATGACACCTGACGACCAAGCATCCGAGCCTGAGACACGGGTTGCGCGGCTGCTCCGAACCGCGGCTGAGACTGAGCGTGCGCCCGCGTCCGTTCGCGGCGAGGTGGAGCGGATGCGGGGCGGTGAGGGATCCGGGAACCGCAAACGCGGCCGTGTGCCGCTGCCGGCGTTCGCGTTGCGCTACGCGGGCCTGGCGACCGGCGCCGTGGCCGCTCTGGCGGTCGTCCTCACAGTCGCGCTCGGTGGTGGGGCGGCTCCGTCGATCGCGCAGGCGGCGGCACTGGCGGTGCACGGACCGGTCGCCTCAGCACCCGTCCCCGACCCGCAGGCGCCCACACGCCTGCTCGATCTGGGCGTCGGAAGCCTCCAATTCCCACGCTGGCAGGGCTGGCAGGCGAGCGGCAGACGCATCGACCAGCTCGGCAACCGCACGGTGAAGACCGTCTACTACTCCAACGGTCGCCATCGGATCGCCTATTCGATCGTCTCAGCGCCCGCGCTGAAGGGGCTGCGGACGAACGGTGAGCCGTACGCGACCATGACCCAGAAGGGGCGCACCGTCGTCGTGTGGGAGGAGCGAGGGCACACCTGCATCCTCTCCGCCACCGGCCTGACCCCTGCTGCGCTCTGGCGGTTGGCGGTCACCACCTAGTCGAGCCGGAGCGCGTCGGCGACCCGCCGACGGCCACGGTGGACTCGGGTGGTGATCGTGGCCTCGCGCACGCGCAGCGCGCGGGCAGCCTCCCGATACGAGAGCCCGACCACGTCGACAGCGATCAGCGCGTCACGGAACGGCTCCGGAAGCGCGGAGATCGCCGCGTACAGCTCGGTCACCTCGATCGCCGCGTCCCCTCGTGGTGCACGCGTGTCCTCAACCGCGCCGAGGTCATCGGGAAGTGGCGTGGTGGTCGGGCGCCGCGCCGCTGTTCGGCGGCTGCTCACGAAGGTGTTGCGCAGGACGCGCAGCAGATATCCGAGGTCATCCTCAGAGTGCAGGAACCGCGGCCTGGAGAGAACGCGCGCGAATGTCTCCTGAACCAGGTCCTCCGCCTCCTCTCGTGAGCCGCACATACCCCAGGCCGCGCGATAGAGCCGGTCGATGTGATCGCCCAGCCCCTCTGGATCGAGTCGATGGCCTGGAGTCATGTGGTCGGGAAGGAATCTGCGCCGGTGGCGTCCTTCTGTGTTGAAGGCACATCACGCGGCCGCGTGACATCGGATTTCGCAACAGGAGGTTTCAGTGTCCAGATTTAGACAGATGGTTGCGGTGTCGGCGGTCGGCGCCGTGGCGGTGCTCGCGGCGGTCAGCCAAGCGGCGTTCGGGGCCACGGCCCACGCTGCGAGCGACAGCTCACTCAAGGTCGCGAGCGTCAGCATCAGCGGTCACGGCAAGCACGCCGTGTTGGTGAGCTCCACGGGCCACGCCGTGTACCTGCTCACCGGGGACAGCACCAAGCATCCCACGTGCACGAGCTCAAGCTGCCTCGCCAACTGGCCGGCGGTGACCACCGGCTCGAAGAAGCCGACGATGGGCAAGGGCGTCAAGGGCAAGCTGACGGTGTGGACCCACGGCAAGATGCACCAGCTCGTCCTCAACGGCCACCCGCTCTACCTGTTTGCGGGCGATTCGGGTGCGGGCACAGCCTTCGGGCAGGGTCAGAAGAGCTTCGGCGGCACCTGGTACCTGCTCACGGCAGGCGGCGCGGCCTATGGGAGCAGCGGGTCAAAGAGCGGATCTTCGTCGGGAGGCGGGTCCTCATCAGGCGGCGGCAGCGGCTGGTGAGACTCGTCGGTTGCGGTCGGCCCGAGCTGGGGCCGGCCGCAACCACCCGGCCCTCGGCCTGCTCAGAACCGCCCACAGCTTCATCGGTCCGATGGCCGGAGCTCTACAGCTTGGGTGACTGCCACGGCTCCCGGAGCCGCTGTGCGAGCGCGTCGGACAAACCGATGATCGGCGACGCGCTCCTGCTGGAGGCTGTCGCGATCGCGGACGGTCACCGTGTGATCCTCGAGCGACCGGTGGTCGACCGTGATCGACCACGGGGTGCCGATCTCATCCTGCCGGCGGTAACGGCGGCCGATCGCGCCGCCCTCGTCGTATTCGACCTGCATGCGCTCGCGTAGGTCGGCCACGATCTCCCGTGCCAGCTCCGGCTGGCCGTCCTTCTTGACCAGCGGCAGCACGGCCGCCTTGACGGGAGCGAGCGCCGGGTGCAGGCGCAGCACGGTGCGGGTCTCGCCCTCGATCTCGTCCTCGTCGTAGGCGTCACAGAGGAACGCGAGCGTGGCGCGGTCGGCGCCGGCCGCGGGCTCGATCACATGCGGGAGGTAGCGGTCGCCGGTGGCGGTGTCGACGTACTCGAGGTTCTGACGTGAGTACTCCGCGTGCTGGGTGAGGTCGAAGTTGCCGCGGTTGGCGATGCCCTCGAGCTCCTGCCAACCGATCGGATACAGGTACTCAACGTCGCTGGTGCCGCTCGAGTAGTGCGAGAGCTCGTCGGCGTCGTGGGCGCGCAGCCGCAGATGATCGGCGCGGATCCCGAGTTTCGTGTACCAGTCGTAGCGGGCCTGTTTCCAGAACTCGTACCAGTGGTCGGCCTGATCCGGCGGCACGAAGAACTCCATCTCCATCTGCTCGAACTCCCGCATCCGGAACACGAAGTTGCCGGGGGTGATCTCGTTGCGGAAGCTCTTACCGACCTGGGCGATCCCGAACGGGGGCTTCTTGCGTGAGAACTGAAGGTAGTGCTTGAAGTTGAGGAAGATCCCCTGGGCCGTCTCAGGTCGCAGGAACACGGTCGAGCCCTCGTCCTGCACCGGCCCGACGGTCGTCTGGAACATCAGGTTGAAGTTGCGTGCCTCGGTCAGGTCGCAGTCGGGGCCCTCGCCGGGGTGCAGCGACGGTTTGCGCCCGCAACGCGCATCCTCGAGCTTGTCGGCGCGGAACCGCATCTTGCATGTTCGGCAGTCGACGAGCGGATCGGTGAAGCCGGCGATATGGCCGCTGGCCTCCCAGGTACGGGGATGCTGGATGATCGCCGAGTCGAGCGCGACGACGTCGTCGCGCTCCTGCAGAAGCGAGCGCCACCACTCGCCCTTGACGTTGTTCTTGAGCAGCACGCCGTAGTGGCCGTAGTCGTAGCTCGAGCCGATGCCGCCGTAGATCTCGCTGCTCGGGAAGATGAAGCCGCGGCGCTTGCAGAGCGCTACGACCTTCTCCATCGTGACGACGTCCTCAGCCATGGCGGCGCATGCTAGCGGCCGGCTGGTTGGCACTCTCATCGCCAGAGTGCCAGGTCCTCCCGACCGCCGGAAAGCTATAGTTCGGTGCGATGCCGATCTACGAATACAAGTGCAAGAAGGGCCACGTGTTCGAGGTGATGCAGAGCTTCAGTGACGACGCACTGACCAAGTGCGAGATCTGCGGCGCGCCCGTGCAGAAGGTCTTCCACCCGGTCTCCGTGCACTTCAAGGGGTCCGGTTTCTACAACACCGATTACGGCACCAAGCGGCGCGCGCGCGAGCGGGAGAACAACAAGGAGTCCTCCTCGAACTCCTCATCGGAGAAGTCAGGCTCGAAGTCGGACTCATCCTCGTCTGGCTCGAGCGGCTCTGGCTCAGATGGTTCCGGCAGCTCAGGCTCTGGCTCCGGCGGCTCCAGCTCCGGCAGCTCCGGCAGCTCCGGTGGTTCGGACAAGGCCGCCAGCAGCGGCACCTCCAAGTCCTGACGTAGTCCTGACCGGCACTACCTGCCGTTCAGCAGCTGCTGGACCTTCTGGTGCACATCGGTTGAGCTCGGGACGAGCACGTCCTGGCCGTTGTAGTAGCTGCTGCCCTCATGCAGAGTCTGCGGCTTGGAGGAGCCACCGATCTCCGCGGAGATGAACAGCTGCATCAGGTCGAGCGCGCCCATGTCGGTCTGGATCGAACGCGGGGCGTCCCAGGAGGCCCAGGGGAGGTGGATGAACGCGTGCACCGAGAACAGCTGCGACTTGATGCCGTTCATGATCTCCTGCTG
Organism: uncultured Conexibacteraceae bacterium; assembly: GCA_963785385.1. Classification (GTDB taxonomy): domain Bacteria; phylum Actinomycetota; class Thermoleophilia; order Solirubrobacterales; family Solirubrobacteraceae; genus Palsa-465. The sequence goes on from CAWAVA010000020.1 coordinate 510,887, forward strand.
CATCTCCTCGCGGTTGATGTCGTTGTACGCGGGGTTGCACGAGTTCTCGCGGGTGCGCGCGAGCGTCACGGCCTCGATGCCGGTGAGGTGGTGGCTGCCCGGAGCCAGATTCAGCGTGTAGCCGCCGTTGGCGGCGCCGCCGGAGATCTCCGAGCAGATCCGCGGCGTGGTGACCGTGACGCCGCCGATGTCGTCGATGAACTTCACGAAGTTCCCGAGGTCGACGACGATCATGTGGTTGATCTTGAGCCCGGTGAGGTGCTCGACGACTTGGATCGTCTCCTTCGGGCCGCCGCACACCCAGGCGGCGTTGATCTTCGTCTCCCCGCAGTTGGGGACCTCGACCAGCGTGTCGCGTGGTATCGAGAGCCGGCGCGAGACACCGCCGCCCACGCGCCAGATCATGATCGTGTCGGTGCGCGCGTCGGTCTCGCTCTGGTCCGCGGCGGACAGCCCGCCCTCCTTCGAGCTGTAGCCGGAGGTCGGCCGGTTGTCGAGCCCGACGACCAGGACGTTGTTGGGCGTGAACAGCATCGGCCCCGCGCTCGAGAGTGCCGCCTCGGTCGCGCTGCCACCGGGCAGGCTGCCCGAGTTCGTTGACGCGCTGATGAAGAACAGAACCGCGGAGAGCAGAACCCAGGCGACGCATGCCACCAGGACATATCGGAGCAGCCGCAGGGGATGCAGCGGCGGCCTGGTCGACGGCCCCAATCCTGGAATCCGGCGCCAGCCGCGACGCGGCGGCTTCCCGGGCCCACCTGGTCCGCCCGGCCCGCGCGAGCCGCCACTGGACACGGCGCCGCCGCGCGGTGTGCGCGGCGGCTGCTGGCGCGAAAGCTGCTCGGACCGGGCCTCGAGCTCGGCGTCGGTCTCACCTCGCAGGCGCGCGGTGAGACTGCGAGGGGTCGAGCGATAGAGCTTGTATGGCCGATCTGGGTTCTGCCCGCTCACAGACCTCGGTGGGGTACTGGAGCCTTGGGGCGGGCGCGAGGAGCCGGAGCGGCTGGACCCGGCGTATGTCGCACCGCCACGCTTGGGCGGACGAGGTCGCTCCTGATCGCCTTTGTCTTCTCGGAATTCGGACATCAATCGAACGGCTGCCGGAGTCCTGAGACCGGCTCCTTATAGTGGCGTCATGCCCTCGCAGATGGTGCTCGGGATCGACATCGGTGGAACCAAGCTAGCGGGCGGCGTGGTCGACGACCGGCTCCAGATCCACAACCGCCTGCAGCGCTCGATGCTCGGTCAGGACACGCCCGAGCTGCTCGACACTATTGCCACGTCGGTTCAAGAACTCGTTAACACTGCCAGAGGCGAGGTTGGTGCGGTCGGATTTGGAATCCCGTCATTGATCGACCGGCGCACTGGTACCTCGATCGTCGCGGTCAACCTGCCGCTGACGGACGTTCGCTTCGGAGCGCTGATGGCGGAACGCCTGGATCTGCCCGTGTTCGTCGACAACGACGGCAACGTCGCGGCCCTGGCGGAGCACCGCGCAGGAGCCGCCGTCGGCCACGATGACATGCTCCTGATCGGGCTCGGAACCGGGATCGCAGGCGGCATCATCATCGATGGGAAGCTGTACCGGGGCGCGATCGGAGCCGGCGCCGAGCTCGGCCATATGGTGATCGACATGAACGGCCCACGCTGCCAGGGCAACTGCCCCAACCACGGGTGCTTCGAGGCCATGGCCTCCGGTACAGCGCTCGCGCGCGAGGCGCGCCGGATCGCGGCCGAGCGGCCGGCGTCGAGCCTTGGTCGCGCGTTCAGCGCCGGACGCGAGGTCGACGGCGCGCTCGTGACAGAGCTGGCGCATGACGGCGATCCCGCCGCGCTCGAGGTGCTGAATCTGATCGGCGAGCGCGTTGGTGTCGCGCTCGCAAGCTTCGCCAACATCTTCAACCCCGACGCGATCGTGCTCGGCGGCGGCGTGATGGCCGCGGGGGAGATGCTGCTCGCGCCGGCGCGTGCCGAGATGGTCCGCCGAGCGTTGCCGCCCGCGCGGGACGTGCTGGTGCTGGCGGCGAAATTCGGGGCTGAGGCGGGAATGGTCGGTGCGGCCGCGCTGGCGCTCGACGGACTGGCGGCACGGCAGGAGCAGATGTGAGCGGCAAGCTGATCGTCTGCCCGACTCCGATCGGGAACCTCGAGGACATCACGCTGCGGGTGCTGGCGGCGCTGCGCGAGGCGGACCTGATCGCCTGCGAGGACACGCGTCGCACGGGCGCGCTGCTGAAAAACTACGGTGTCTCCAGCAAGCTGGTCAGCTACTACGAGCAGAACGAGAAGTCGCGCTCGGCCGAGCTGGTCAAGCGCATGCACGATGGCGAGACCGTCGCGCTCGTGTCCGACGCAGGGATGCCGCTGGTCTCTGATCCGGGCTTCGTGCTGGTTCGCGCGTGCGTCGCCGCGGGGCTCGAGGTCGAGGTGCTGCCGGGGCCGAGCGCGGCGCTGGCCGCGCTCGTGGCCAGCGCACTGCCGGCTGACCACTGGCGCTTTGCCGGCTTCCTGCCGCGCAAGCGCTCAGAGCTTGAGGCGGCATTCGCGGCCGAGGAGACGCTGGTCGCGTTCGAGTCGCCGCGCCGCGTCGCCGCGTCGCTGGCTGTCCTGGCCGAGCTCGACGCCGAGCGACCCGTCGCCGTCTGCCGCGAGCTCACCAAGGTTCATGAGGAAGTCCTGCGTGGTCGTGCCGATGAGCTGGCGGCCCGTTATGCCGAGGATCCTCCCAGGGGTGAGGTCGTGCTCGTGGTAGGGCCGGCGCAGCCACGCGGTGACCGCGACCTTGGCCCTGCGCTCGATGCCGTGCGGAGGTTGGTCGAGTCCGGCGCCAAACCTCGGGTGGCGGCGAGTGTCGTCGCCGAACTCACCGGCGCCTCGGCCAACGCGCTCTACAGGGCCCTGACGACGAGCTAACAGCGCGGCCAAACGCCGTGTGACGTTGATCTCACGCCCCGCTCATACGGTGGGCGGATGCACGTTTCCGGCTCATCTCTCACTCCGTCACGGCGACTCGCGGTGGCGCTGATCTCAGCTCTGTTGCCCGTACTGGCGTTCAGCGCCGCGGCGGGCGCGGATCCCACCTTCTGCTCGACCGGCACAACCGTCTGGAACGGCGGCTCCGGCCTGTGGAGCGATGCCAGCTGGAGCAACGGCCAGCCGAGCTCAACCTGCGATGCCTCGATCCCGTCAGGCAACGTGACCCTGACGACGACCGTCGACCATTACGGCAACGAGGACTCCGCGAGCGTCCTGGGACTGACGCTCGGCAGTGGCGCGACGCTGACCGTGCAGGGCGAGTCGAGCGATGTTCAGGGCAACTGGTACAACGCCACCAACCTCGGGATCGGCAACGACGGATTGTCGATCGCCGCCGGTGCGGTGCTCAGTCTCGAGGCGAGCGCGGCCTCCAACACGACGCCCGTATCCGGGGAGACGGCGGGCGGTGGCGCCTACCTGATCATGTCGACCGGCAGGAGCGTGCCGTTCGCCAACAACGGCACGATCAATGCCTCGACGAGCGACGGCGCCTACGGGGAATACATGCAGTTCGGCGCTGACCTGATCAACACCGGCACGATCAATGTCCAGTCCGGCACGCTCGGCCTCGATGGCACCAGTCCGCTGATCATCAACAACAACGGAGCTGTGAACGTGGCCTCGGGCGCGAGGATCGCGATGAGCGCCGGCGACGGCTCGTCGTTCACCAACAAGGGCACCTACTCCGACCAGGGCGCCACGACGATGGCCGGCACGATGCACTTCATCCAGAACGGGGGCACGGAATCCGGCAGCCCGATTCAGCTGACCGGGCAGGAGACGCTCGAGGACTCGGCCGGGGCAGGCAGCTTCGAATCGATCAACGGCTGTGGTGGCGGCTCCGTGGTGACCGGCACGATCCCGGCGGGGCAGACGATCACGGTGCAGGGAGCGACCAACAACTGCTCCGGCAACGAGGGTCAGCAGACCGCGCTCGGGCTCGGAGCCAGCACCAGTCAGACGGTCGTCAACAACGGCACGATCGTGCTCAGTGCGTCCGGGAGTGGAACCAGCAGCGGGGGCAGCGCGCAGCTCGATGGCGGCACGCTGGACAACCACGGAACCGTCGATGCGACGGTCACCGACTCCAACTACTCGACGACGATCCTCTCGCCGCTGATCAACGAGTCCGGTGGCACGATCAACCTGAGCGGCGGCAAGCTCTACCAGACGGCCGGTACGGCCACGGTCAACAGCGGGAACGTCACGGTAGAGCCCGGCTCAACCTGGATAGTCCAGGGCGGCTCGTTCACCAACAAGGGCACGCTGACGATGCCGATCATCGGAGCAGCCGGCTTCGGGAGCTTCACGATGACCGCCGGCGGCGTGTTCAACGCCGGCGGGACGCTCGCGCCGACGCTCAAGAGCTATAAGCCGCCGAGCGGCAAGGAGTTCCAGCTGTTCACGATCGGCGGCTTCTCCGGCAAGTTCAGAACCGTCACCAACGGGTTCAGGGCTGACTACTCGAAGGAGAAGGCGAGCACGCCCTTCGTCGGGGTGATCTACGGCGGCGCCGCCAGTGCCGGCAAGCGGCCGTCGATCGCGAAGCCTGCCGGCGGCGCCAGGAAGGTGACGGACAAGCTGTCGTGCTCAAAGGGCAAGGCCTGCGAGAAGGTCATGCTGATCGCGCTTGACGGGAAGGCGACCGTCGCCACCGGAAGCGGCACGGCGAAGCCCGGCAAGTCGGTGACGCTGACAGCGAAGCTGAACCGCGCGGGCCTGAAGCTGCTCTCAAGGCACGGCAGGCTCAGGGTCAGGGTCGAACTCAGGGCCGGGGGCGCGACCCTGAAGACGGCCACGGTGACAGTGACCAAGAGGTAGCGCGGAGAGCCGGGGGCACCCGTCGGGGGCGAGCCAGCGGGCCGCCCCCGACGCGGTTAACTAAGCTGCGGCCAGAATGACGTTCTACATAACCACCGCGATCGACTACGTCAACGGCGTGCCGCACCTCGGTCACGCCTACGAGAAGATCGCGGCCGATGTGATCGCGCGACACATGCGACAGCGCGGTGAGGACGTTTTCTTCCTGACCGGGACCGACGAGCACGGTGAGCCGGTGGCTGATGCCGCGCACGCGGAGGGGATCGAGCCGCAGGAGCTGGCCGATCGCAACGCCGCGCGCTTCAAGGCGCTGCTGCCGCGGCTGAACATCTCCAACGACTTCTTCATTCGCACGACCGACCCACAGCACGAGGCGCGCGTCCAGGAGGTGATGCAGCGGATCCACGACAACGGGTATGTCTACGAGGGTCTTTACGAGGGCTGGTACTGCCCGCGCTGTGCAGATTTCAAGGTGGAGAACGAGATCCTCGAGGGCAACCGCTGCCCGATTCATGAGATCGTGCTGACGCGCGAGTCCGAGGAGAACTGGTTCTTCAAACTCTCCGAGTTCCAGGAGCCGCTCGAGCGGCTGTTCGCCGAGCAGCCGGACTTCGTGATGCCGGTGCGCGCGATGAATGAGGCGAAGGCGTTCGTCGCGCAGGGTCTGCGCGACATCTCGCTCTCACGCGCGAAGCTGACCTGGGGGGTCACGGTTCCGTGGGACCCGAGTCACGTCTTCTACGTCTGGTTCGACGCGGATCTCAACTACTACACGGCGCTCAGCTACGCCCGCCCCGGTGAGGATCTGACCGACCGCTACTGGCCCGCGCAGCTGCACCTTATCGGTAAGGACATCGTCAAGTTCCACGCGATCTACTGGCCCGCGATGCTGCTGGCGGCGGGGCTGGCGGTGCCTCACCACGTGTTCGCGCACGGTTTCCTGATGGCGCAGGACGGTCGCAAGATGAGCAAGTCGCTGGGCAACGTGCTCGATCCGTTCGAGGCGATGGACGAGTTCGGCACCGACGCGCTGCGCTTCTACCTGATGCGCGAGGTCCAGTTCGGCCAGGACGGCAACGTCGGCCTCGACGGCGTCCAGGCCCGCTACGACACCGAACTCGCAAATGAGTACGGCAACCTTGCCAGCCGCACGATCGCGATGATCGCCCGGTACGCCGACGGCGTCGTGCCCGCGCGGGCGATCGATCCGGAGCTGGCGGATGAGTTCGGCCGCCTGGCGCCGGAGGTGGCCGACCGCTTCGATCGCTTCGAGCTCACGCAGGCGCTCGACCTGATCTGGCACAGCGTGCGACGGCTCAACCGCTATGTCGAAGAGCAGAAGCCGTGGGAACTCGCACGCGATCCCGGCGCGGCCGCGCGGCTGGAGATGGTGCTGGCGTCGCTGCATCAGGGGCTGCGGGCGGTGACCGTGGAGCTGACGCCTTACATGCCCGACGCGACCGCGACGGTGCTGAGCGCGCTGGACGCGCAGCCCTTGGTGGCGATCCCGCCGCTGTTCCCCAAGCGAGACCGCGCCTAGATGATCGACAGCCACACCCATCTGCACATCTGCAAGCCCTCCGACGACGAGCTCGTCGCCGACGCGGTGGCGGCCGGCGTCACGCGGATGGTCACGATCGGCACCGACATCGAGACCTCGGAGCTTGCGATCGCGGCCGCCGAGCGGTTTCCGGAGGTGTATGCCGCGATCGGGATCCATCCGAACTCGGCCGCCGGATTCGGCGACTCCGACTACGTCGCCCTGACCCAGATGGCGCAGCATCCGCGGGTCGTCGCCGTCGGAGAGACCGGGCTTGACTATTACCGTGACCACGCTCCACGCGAGCAGCAGGCGGTCGCCTTCCGAGCGCAGATCGAGATCGCGCGGGAGGTCGGCAAGCCGGTCGTGATCCACACGCGCGAGGCCGACAATGACACGCTCACGATCCTCAACGAACGTGCCGCCAGGGTGAAGGTGATCCTGCACTGCTTCTCGATGGGCTCGCGGATCGACGAGTGCCTGGCACACACCGACTGGTGGATCTCGTTCGCCGGCAATGTCACCTACCCCAAGAACGAGGATCTGCGGGCGGCGGCGCTGAAGGTCCCCGGGGACCGCCTGTTGGTCGAGACCGACGCTCCCTACCTGGCGCCGCAGGCGCTGCGCGGCCAGCCGAACGCGCCGGCGCTGGTCGTGCAGACCGCCCAGGCGTTGGCGCTCGAGCGCCGGGTGAGCTACCACGACTTCAACCTGGAGGTGGAAGCGGCCTCGGCCGCCGCCTTCGGCTGGTGATCGCAGGTGGTGAAGCTCGGCCAGAACTTCCTCGTCGACCGCAACATCCTCGATGTGATCGAGCGGCTGGCCGCGCTCTCCGATGACGATGTCGTGCTGGAGGTCGGTGGCGGGCCGGGCGTGCTCTCGGAGCGGCTTGCCTCAACGGCGCGGTTCCTGCATGTGGTCGAGCTGGATGCCTCACTCGAGGCCAACCTGCGCGGAGTGCTGGAGCCGTTCGGCAACGTCGAGTTGCACGTCGGCGATGCACTCGAACTCGACCTTGGGGCGTTCGAGCCCGCGCCGAACAGGATGGTCGCGAACCTGCCCTATGGTGTCGCCGCGACCGTGATCCTGCGGACGGTGGACGAGCTGCCCACGATCGATTCCTGGGTCGTGATGGTTCAGCGCGAGGTTGGGGAGCGGTTTGCGGCCGCGCCCGGCACGCCCGCGTACGGGGTGCCGTCGGTGCTCGCTCAGCTCGACTGTGATGTCAAGGTGCTGAGGCCGGTCTCGCGGCAGGTCTTCCGGCCGGTTCCCAACGTCGACTCGGTGCTTCTGGGCCTCGGCCGTCGTGGTGGCCGGCGGGCCACCACGACGGTCAGGGCGCTCGTCCATGACGCCTTCCGCCACCGCCGCAAGGCGCTCGCAGGCTCGCTGGCGCTCACGCCCGGGGCCCAGCCCGGCGTACGTGAGCGCGCACGCGAGGCGCTCGTCGAGATGGGGCTTCCAGCGGACGTGCGCGCGGAGCGGCTCTCGCCCGAGCAATTCGTCGAGCTTGCAGGCAGACTGTCGCCATGAGACTGCGCGCGCTGGCGCCCGGGAAGGTGAACCTGTCGCTGTTCCTCGGGCCGGCGCGGGCGGACGGCCGTCATGAGCTCGTGACCGTGTTTCAGGCGCTGTCACTGGCCGATGTGGTTGAGCTGGAGCTGGCCTCTGGCGAGGATCTCGTCGTCTGTCCCGGCGTGGAGGGCGAGAACCTGGCCACGCGTGCGCTCGCGGCGCTGCGAGAGCGGGGGTGGGACGGCCCTCCGGTGAGCGTCTCGATCGAGAAGCGGATCCCGGTTGCGGCCGGAATGGCCGGAGGCTCGGCCGATGCGGCCGCGACGCTGCGCCTGGCGATGTCGATCGCGCCCGGACGGGCGGAGGAGATCGAGGCGATCGCGGCCGGTCTCGGCGCGGACGTGCCGAGTCAGCTCTTGCCGGGCCTGTCGATAGGGACCGGGGCGGGAGAGCTGGTCGAGCACTTCGAGGGACTCGGTCCGCACGCATTCGTGGTGGTGCCGGCGACCGATTTCGCGCTGGCCACGCCGGATGTCTTCCGGGAGGCCGACCGGCTCGGGCTGCCACGAGATCCGCTCGATCTGGAGGCGAGGTATGCGGGCCTGGTGACGGCGCTCGGTGCAGGAAAGCGACTCCCTGACGAGTTGGTCGTCAACGACCTGGAGCCGGCCGCCGTCTCGCTCTGCCCGTGGTGCGGGATGGCGATCGAGGCCGTTCGCGAGGTCGGCGCCGACCACGCGATCGTGTCCGGTTCCGGGCCTACCGTTGTGGGCGTCTGGTGGGGCGAGGGAGCCCGTGCGCGGGCCGCTGACGCCGCCGAGACACTGGCTGAGATGTTCCCCGGGACGGTCGCGGCCGACCCGGTGGATGCGCAATACGCGCTTCCCTCGTTAATCTGAGGACCGAACGCGTGAGCAACGACAACGTCACATATCTGGTTGGAGCGGGCTGCGTGCTGATCGCGATGGCGTTCTTCGTGACGCTGGTTGTCGCGCCGGCGCTGCAGAGTCATCGCCGCGCCTGGGAGCGGGTGGCCGTGATCGTGCTGTCCGGTTATGTGTTTGCGGCGTTCGTCGGCCTTGGTCTGGTGCTCGGTGCGTGGATCGTCCTGCAATGGCCGAATTGGTTCTGACGGCCGGCGGTCCGGACGAGATGGCTGACGAGGTCGTGGGTCCGGTCAGCGCCGGCCCGAACCTGTCCGCGCTGGCGGCGATCACCGAGGCGGTCCAGGCCGGCGCGGGCCTGCCCGAGGTCCTGCGCGCGGCGAGTCGCGCGCTCGACGCGAGCCTGATCCTGATCGACCGCTCTGCCTCCGTGCTGGCGGTCGCGGCCCGCTCCCCAGCAGACGAGCGCTCGCTGATGCGCGACACCGATGACGTCGTGACGATCGATCTCAAGGTGGCCGACAGCACGGTTGGGCAGCTGCGGATGCGCATCAGGGAGCACACGCCGGACCCGTCGATGCTGAGCCTGGTGACGACGCTGATCGCGTCCGAGGTCGAGCGGGTGCGCGCGCCAGAGCGCGCATCCGAGGAGGCCGCGACCGCGTTCCTGCGTGCGCTGCTCGCCCGTGAGATGGAGGATCGCGACAGCCTGATCGCGCGTGGCAAGGAGCTTGGAACCGACCTCTCCCGTGGTGGGTCGATCCTGGTCGCGCGTGCGCGACCGCGCAACCCGACCGAGGACGACTGGCGCCGACGGCTGCTGGCGGTCGCGGCTCGTGGAGCGCGTTCGATCGCGCCGGGCGCGATCGCCGCGCCGAGCGAAACCGACGCCGACGTCGTGCTGCTCTTGATCCCGGACGCCGACGGAGAGACCGCGCGGCGGGTGTCGGCGGCGATCCTGCGCGAGCTGGAATCGGGGCTGGCCGGTTTCGTGTTCGCGATCGGGCGATCGCGCCGCGTCGAGGATCCGCGTGACCTACAGCGGGCGGGCAACGAGGCGATGCTCTCGGCGAACGTGGTGGAGGGCGAGCCCGAGGCCGAGCTCGCGTTCGAGTCGACCGGCACCTACCAGCTGCTGCTGCCCTACATGAGCGACCCAGCTGAGCTCAGGCGCTTCTACAGCGACACCGTGCGACCACTGGTCGCCTATGACGAGCAGTACGAGACCGACCTGCTCGGGACGTTGTCGACCTTCCTTGACTGCGACGCCAACGTCAACGCGACCGCGGCGCGGCTGATCACCCACAGGCATACGGTCCGCTACCGCTTCGAGCGGGTGCGCGAGTTGACCGGTCTCGACGTTCAATCGACCGACGGTCGGGAGAAGCTTTCGCTCGGCCTGAAGGCGATGCGAGTGTTGGGGATCGCGGCTCCGCGCGGACCCGCGACCGAGCCGGGAGCCGAGGGCGGTCGCGTCCCTCGCTGAGACGGCGGGGACGGGAGGCGTTGTGGAAGCAGTGAATCCGGGGCCTGACCCCGCGATCCTGATCATGGCCAGGGCGCCGCGGCGCGGCGAGGTTCGCCACGCGCTCGAGTCGGTGATCGGTCTCGACGGCTGCCTGGCGCTGCAGGCCGCGCTGCTGGTCGAGGCGATGCGCTGGGCGCGGGAGCTCGGACCGCGCGCGATCTACGTGGCGCACGAGCCCGCCGACGGCGGCCGTGATCTGCAGCGGCTGATGGGGGAGGACCTCGTCGCCTTCCCACAGAACGGCGATGGCATCGCGGGGCGCGTCGCGGACGCGGTCGCACGGGTGTCCTCCCACTCACCGGGCCCGATCTACATCGTCTGGCCCGACCTCGCGCGGTTCAGCACCAGCCACGCCGTTGCCGCCAGCACAGACCTGAAAGCCGGTGCGGACCTGGTGCTCGGTCCGGTGTTCGACGGTGGCTACTACCTGATCGCACTGGCGCGGCCGCTGCCGTCGCTGTTCGCTCTGCCCGAGCAGCTGTGGCGCGGGCCCGACTCCTTCAATCAGGTCCTGACGGCGGCGACCCGCATCGGTCTGGAGGTCGGCGTCCTGCGCGCCGAACGTGCTCTGCACCGGCCGGCCGACGTCCGTTCGGCTCTGGCCGACCCGCTGTTGCCGGAGGCGGTGGCGAGGGCGTTGGGGCGGCGGTGAGGTAACGTCACAGCCTGCCATGGGGCCGCTCACTGGGGAGTGGTGTAACGGCAGCACAGGGGGTTTTGGACCCTCTAGTTCAGGTTCGAATCCTGGCTCCCCAGCTTCGGCGGATCAGGCCACGATCGCGGGTGATGCCGAGCGGGCCTGCCGCCCGGTGACTGCTCTAGCATCAGCGCCGTGAGCAGCGGACCCGTCGTCGTCATCCTCGCAGCGGGCGGGGGCACGCGGATGTGCTCGAAGACGCCCAAGCTGCTGCACACGATCTGTGGGCGGCCGATGATCGGCTGGGTGGTGGCCGCGGCCAAGCGGGCCGAGGCCACCAAGATCGTGGTCGTCGATGCGCCCGGAGAGCCGCTGCGCGAGCACCTGGACGCGGACGTGGTCAGCGTCGTGCAGGAGCGGGCGCTCGGGACCGGTGACGCCGCGAAGGCCGCGGTCGGTGAGATCGGGCCACAGGACACCGTGATCGTCGTCTACGGCGACGTGCCGCTGCTCAGCACCGAGACGTTCGGAGCGCTGGCCGACGCGCACCGCAGTGCCGGTGCCGCCGCGACGATCACGACAGCCGTGCTCGAGGATCCGAGTGGCTGGGGTCGGATCGTGCGCGGTTCTGACGGCGCAGTCGCGAAGATCGTCGAGACGCGCACGCCAGGGGACGCGACCGCTGAGGAGCTTGAGATCCGGGAGGTCAACACCGGCATCTATGCCTTCGAGGGTGCGGCGCTCACCTCGGCTCTCGAGCTGCTCAGGCCTGAGAACGCACAGGGCGAGTACTACCTGACCGACGTTCCCCGCCTGATCGGTGAGGACGGGCAGCTGGTGGGCACGTACACGGTGTCCGACGCCGCCGAGTGCTTCAACGTGAATGACCGCGTGCAGCTCTCGGTTGCGCGCAACGTTGCTCAGCAGCGGATCCATGAGGCTCACATGCTCGCCGGGACAACGATCATCGACCCGGCGGCGACCGTGATCGACGTCGGCGTGCGGCTCGGACGGGACGTGTTGATCGAGCCCGGAACGGCGCTGCACGGCACGACCAGCGTCGGCGACGGGTCAACGATCGGGCCGCACACAACGCTGACCGACGTCGAGGTGGGCGAGGACTCGTGCCTGATTCATTCCTACGCCGTGGATGCGACGGTCGGCGATCGGGTCAACGTCGGTCCGTTCGCGTATCTGCGTCCCGGCACCGTGCTGCGAGACGGCTCAAAGGCCGGCACGTTCGTCGAGATCAAGAACTCCGATGTCGGTGCGCGCAGCAAGGTTCCGCACCTGAGTTACATCGGCGACACCACGATCGGCGAGGACACCAACATCGGGGCCAGCAACATCACCGCCAACTACGACGGCGTCGCCAAGCACCGGACGCAGATCGGTTCCCGAGTCCACACGAGCGTCGACACGGCATTCGTGGCGCCGGTGGAGGTCGGCGATGACAGCTACACGGCGGCCGGTTCCGTGATCACCCGCGACGTGCCCGAGGGAGCGCTCGGTGTCGCCCGCGCGCGCCAGACCAACATCGAGGGTTACGCAGAGCGGGTTCGCGAGCGTCGCGCCGCGAACGAGTCAGACGGTTCGGCGGAGTCCTGATGGCGCCGCCCGCATGTCGTCACGACGGCGGGCACCGGCCGACCCGGACACATTTTGTCCACATCTCCGCGTACCATGCGCGGGGCGATGAGCGTCGCTGACATGCCTCTTGAATCAAGTGAGCTGCGCGCCGACCCGGACAAGCGCCTGATGCTGTTCTCGGGGCGCGCCAACCGTGCGCTGGCGGCCCGGATCGCAGATCGTCTCGGGGTCGCGCTGGGGCAGGTGACGACCAAGACGTTCGCCAATGGTGAGGTCTACTGCCGCTACGAGGAGTCGGTCCGCGGTGCCGATGTGTTCATCGTCCAGCCGACGTGCGGCAACGAGGAGGAGGGGCTCAGCACCAACGACGCCCTGATGGAACTGCTCGTGATGGTCGATGCCGCGGTCGGCGGGTCTGCCCACCGTGTGATCGCGGTCACGCCTTGGTACGGATACTCGCGCCAGGACAAGAAGTCGGCGCCGCGCGAGCCGATCAGCGCCCGGCTGGTCGCGCGCATGCTCGAGTCGGCGGGAATCGATCGGATCCTGACGATGGACCTTCACTCAGGTCAGATCCAGGGCTTCTTCCAGAAGCCGTGCGACCACATGACCGCGCTGTTCATCCTCACTCAGTACTTCTCAGACCTCGGCCTGGACGACCTGATCGTGGTCGCGCCTGACGCGGGCCGCGTGAAGTTGAACAAGCTGTTCGCCTCAAAGATGGGGGCCGACCTCGCGATTCTGAACAAGGAGCGGCCGGCCCAGCAGGTTGCCGAGATCAACTATGTGATCGGCGACGTGCGCGGCAAGACGGCCGTGATCGTCGACGACATGATCGGCACCGCCGGGACGCTCCAGGCGGCGGCAGCCGCCGTCAGGGATGCCGGCGCGAGCCGCGTCTATGCGGCCGCCACCCACGGCCATTTCTCCGGCAACGCCTTCGAGAACCTGATCGCGTCGGGCTTCGAGCAGGTGGTGGTCACCGACACGGTGCCGCTCCCCGCCGGCGCCCCGGACAACGTCAAGGTGCTCTCCTGCGCCGACCTGCTGACCAGCTCGATCCGCCAGATCTTCACCGACGGATCGGTCAGCGACGTGTTCGGCGGCGAGAACCAGCTGTTCTGATCGGCGGTCGCCGAATAGCCCGTAACCACGGTTCTTTCATGGACATGGCACGAGCTACTGAACCGGTCGAGAAGCCGCAGCCCAAGTCGCTCGAACTGACAGGAGAGCGTCACTCGCCTGCGCCTGCGCCTGCCGCCGGTGACACCGAGCCTCGTTCGCTGAGAGTCATGGGCCCCAGGATCAGGACCAAGTGGACGTCTCGGTTGCGCGACTGGCTCGGAACCGACGACCCATAAGCGTGAGCAAACTCCGCGCCTGGTGAACGCCCGCCTCGAGACGATCCCTCGAGGCGGAGGGTCACCCGACCCGGCGCCCAGACGTCAGCGAGTGTGCTTCTTGGCCTCGCTCCGTGCCTTGCCGACGGCGTTCTTGGCCTTGCCCTTCAGCTCCTGAACTGTGCCCTTGGCCTCGGTCTTTCGATCACCTGAGGCCGCGCCGACCCCGCGCTTGACACGTCCCTTGAGCTCCTCACCCTTGCCCTCGACTCGTTGTTCACGATCACTCATGTCCATTGCCCTCTTCCTGGTCGAAACGTCCTGTCCGAGGGGGCTACCCGATAGCGCGGGGGGCGAAGCCTCTGCCTTGAAGCCGGGCACGGAGAAGCGCTGTCGGGTGCGCGTCAGAACGTTGAGCATTCCTTCAGCGAGTCTTAGCCTTTTCTCAAACGTGGGCCTCATTCTCAGGACATGTCAGCAACCGCACCCAAGTCCGTCGCACAGCGTGAGCAGCTTCGCCGTCAGGCGATCAGGCGGCGGCAGGCGGTGCTGACCAGGATCACGGCGGCACGCCGCTCGATCATCGGCGGGGTCGCGGTTGCGACCTGCGGCCTCGCCGTTCTGATCGACGCGAACGCGTCGAGCCACGTTGCGACCAGCTCTGCCTCGTCCTCTCCCTCGAGCTCGGTCTCCAGCAGCTCCACCTCGGGCAGCTCCTCCTCCTCCGGCAGCTCGAGAGCGGTAAGCGGCACCAGTGGCTCCGGCAGCAGCGGCAGCAGCTCCGGCAGCAGTGGTAACGGCTCCGGCAGCAGTGGTAACGGCTCCGGCGGCAGCGCAAGCAGCGGCAACGGCTCGAACTCAGCCTCTCAGAGTCTGTTCGGCGGTTCGGCGCCGAGCTCCTCGTCAGGCAGCGGTTCGGCTGTGTCGGGTGCCTCGTGATGACGACGGCGATCGCACCGGGAACCTTGGGTCGGGCTGAATTCCCGACCTGGGGTGGACGGGCGGTTGTGGCGGTGTGCGAGCGTGGCGGCCTGGCCGCCGCGCTCGCACACGTCAGGCGAACGGTCGCCGTCTTCGATCAGGCCTGTTCGAGCTTCCGGGATGACTCTGAGCTGTCGCTGCTGAACGCCTCCCCACGTGAGGATGTGGTGGTCAGCCCGCTTCTGTTCACAGCGGTCCGCGAGGCTCTGCGGGCCGCCCGCCTGACCGGCGGCTCCGTCAGTCCGACCGTCGGCGAGGCCCTGGTCGCGCACCGGATCAATCCGCAGTTGGGCGGCCGCACGATGCACATCGCGCCCGCCCCGGCCTACACCGTCGTGAAGATCGACGAGGCGGCATCGACTGTCAGGCTGCCGGTCGGGGTGACGCTCGACCTGGGCGCGACCGCCAAGGCGCTGGCCGCCGACATGGCCGCCCAGGCGGCTGCGACCGCCGCGGGCTGCGGCGTGCTCGTCGGCCTCTGCGGTGACATCGCCGTGGCAGGGGCCGCCCCCGAAGGCGGCTGGAAGATCCGTGTGACCGACGACCACCGTGAGGGTGAGGCGCCCGGCCAGACGATCGCGATAGCCAGTGGCGGGATCGCGACCTCAAGTGTGACCGTGCGCCGCTCCGGCCACGGCGCCGAGTCCGTCCATCATCTGATCGACCCGGCCACCGGCCGGCCCGCACGGGGCCCCTGGCGGACCGTGAGCGTCACGGCCGGTAACTGCCTCGACGCCAACGTCGCCAGCACCGCGGCGATCATCCTCGGTGAGGCGGCGCCCGACTGGCTCGTGGCGCACGGCATGCCGGCGCGTCTGGTCGGGCACGACGGCGGCGTCCAGCATCTTGGTGGCTGGCCGGCCGAGGGTGATGACCTGTGCTGACGATCGCCGCCGCAAACGCGTCGTCGTGGGCGTGGTATTTCGGTCGCGCGACCGGCCTGGTGGCGCTGGTGCTGCTGACCGCGGTGCTGGTGCTGGGCATCCTCGGACCGTTGCGAGCCTCCTCAGCCAGTTGGCCGCGCTTCGCGATCCGTACCGTGCACCGCGATGTGTCGCTGCTGACGCTGCTGGTGATCGCGATTCACGTGGTGGTGCTCACACTCGACGGCTACGTTCACATTCCCCTGAGCGCGGGTGTGTTGCCGTGGGGCTCCTCCTACATGCCGTTCTGGGTCGGGGTCGGTGCGCTCTCATTCGACCTGCTGATCGCGATCGCGGTCACGAGCCTCGTGCGCCGCCGGCTCGGCTATCAGACCTGGCGATTCATCCACTGGTTCGCGTACGTGAGCTGGCCGCTGGCGGTGATCCACGGGCTGGTGACTGGCTCCGACAGCAGCCAGATGTGGGCGCTCGCGCTGACGATCGTGTGTGTCGCGGTGGCCGCGGCGGCGGTGGTGCTGCGCCTGCAGTACGGCACCACCTCCCGTACGCTTGAGGCCTGACCGACTCGCAGAAGATCGTCGTCGCCGGCGAGGCCCTGATCGATCTGATCCCGACGCCCACCGGCGAGCTCAGCATCAATCCCGGCGGCGGGCCTTTCAACACCGCGCGCTGGCTGGGGCGCCTGGGCGAGGACGTCGCCTTCCTGGGGTCGATCGCCGCTGACCCGCTTGGTCAGCGGCTCTGCGCCGAGCTGGCAGCGACCGGGGTCTCACTCGAGTCGATCGCCGGCTCCGAGCTGCCGACGACGCTGGCGCTGGCACAGCTGGATCGCGGTGGCGCGGCGCAGTACGCCTTCTACATGCGCGCGACCTCGAGCGCGGACCTCGCTGCCGATCGCGCACTGCAATTGTTGCCGGCGCAGTTCGCGGCGCTGTATGCGGGCAGTCTCGGGCTGGTGCTCGAACCGGTCGCCTCAGCGGTAGCCGCCGTGGTCGAAGCCGCCCGGGAGCGCGGCGCGCTGGTGATGATCGATCCGAACGTGCGGCCGTCGCTGATCGACGATCGCGCCGGCTATCTGACGCGGCTTGAGCGTGTGTTGGCGCATTCCGATGTGGTGAAGCTGAGCGTCGAGGATGCGGCCTGGGTGTGGCCGAGCGAGCCGCCGCAAGCGGCGGCTCGCAGCCTGCTGCGCCGTGGTCCGCGGGTCGTGGTCCTGACCGCCGGCCGGGAGGGGGCAACCGTGTTCACGGCGGGGCATCAGGCGGCGGTCCCGGCGCTGGAGGCCGATGTCGTCGACACGATCGGGGCCGGTGACGCGTTCGGTGCCGGGTTTCTTTCGGAGTGGTTGCGAGGACTCTCGATGAGTGGCGCCGGCGGGGCTGACGGTTCGTGCGAGTCCGCGGTCCGAGCGGCGGCTTTCGCCAGCCGTGTGGCGGGCATGGCGTGCTCGGTGCGGGGTGCGACGCCGCCGCCGGCCGCAGCCGAAATCAGGCGTTGACGCTCTCGTCCTGCTTGGTGCGCTCGGGCCAGACGCCGAACAGGTGCCTGAAGAGGCGCAGTGTCATCTGGTGAGTGAATGCGACCGAGCCGGCCACCGCGGCGCCCCTGATCGTCGCCGCGACGACGATCTTGCCGAGGCTCGCGTCCGAGTCCTTGAAGGTCGGGCTCGGTGAGTCCGAGAGGTTGCCCCAGATCGCCTCGAACATCTGATTCCCGGCGCGGGCGCCGAGGATTCCCGCGACGATTGAGAACGGCTTGTAGAGCAGTTTCATTCCTGCGTTGAGGCTACCCGAACATAGACCTAACGCGACGAGCCAGGGCCCCTAACCCGATCCGCCGGAAACCATGCATAAATGGGTATGCATAACCCACCCTTCGAAGCTCGAGGTGAGGCATGCAAGCTGATGATGAACCGGACCGCGACGGTGACGCGGAGGAGCTTCTGAAGCGCGCGCTGTTGGACGCGGCCTCGGCCGTGAGCGTTTCGCTACGGATCGATGGGCTCCCCGTGAGCGAGGCCGTCACGGTGATCTTCTGCGCGCGCCGCGATCTCGGCACGCTCCAGACCTATCTCACGCCCGGAAGTCGCGGGGCGGGCTCGACCGTGTCACCGAGAGAGCTGTTGCGCGTGCCCTGTGACCTCGACCTGGCGGATGCGGTCGATCGCGAGGAAGCGGAGCGGCTGTACGCCGAGCAGGCACGGACACTGCGGGATGCGGTGCTGGGGGCTGACATCGTGCTCGGGATCTGGCGCGACGCGCTGGTTTCGCTGCTCGGCGAGGTGGAGACCAGGATGTCCGTCGATCTACCGGCGCGCGCGCCTCTGCCACGCCTGCTGCCCACGCTCCTGGTGGCGCCCGACTCCCAGATTGTCGTGACCCCGGTCTGCAACGCCCGCACCCTGGCTGAGGGCCAGCCCGCTGTCGGGATCGCCTGCATCCAGCAGGAGGTCGCCCGCGTCTACCCGCTTGCGCACGACCCGGAAGGCTGCGTGGTCGACTTCATCGAGCGCTCGGCCCGGCACGCGCATGACCTGGCCGAGCAGATCGCTCATCAGGAGGCGTCCGTGGAGCGCTTCCTGGAGCTGAGCGACGCTGCTTAGCCTCGAAGGAGCCCGGTCAGTCGTTGGCGCGGATCGGCCTGCGCGGCGCGGGCTCACGGATCGGCCTGCGCTCCGGGCGGCCGAGCTTGTCAGCGAGACGCTCGGGCCCGCGCAGGCGCACGGAGGACTGCTCGGCGTCGGGGAGCGGGATCCCGCCTCCCGGCCAGCGGCTCGGATCCGGCTTCACGTTGGGGCGGTTGCCCCAGCCGTCATCGGAGCTGCCGCTGTCATCGCCCGTGTCGGAGTTGTCGTCGCGGAGTGCAGGAATCATCAGAAGTCCAACCGCGACGAAGCCGAAGATGTGAACCCCGACGAGGAACAGCATCATCTGAAACTCCGTCATAAGGCGTAGGTTACCGCTGCTTTATGTCCCGTCTAGGGTAAATGCGGAAAGTTATTAGCCGGGTCGCGTGGGTCGCGGAAAATCCGAAATTCCGATGGCTCGCTACCATCGTCGCCACCTATGCCTGAACAGTCAACAAGCCTTCTCGCAACCAGCCGCGAGCCTGTCGGTTCGCGCGGTGCGCGCCGCCTGCGTCGCGACGGCCTGGTCCTCGGCACCGTCTATGGCGGTGGCAAGGACGCGGTTTCGTTCCAGATCGACGCCCGCGTGCTGCGCAACACGCTCGCCCGTGCGGGTGCCGTACTCGACCTCCAGATCGACTCCGCGTCGGCGGAGCCCGTCGTGCTCAAGGAGCGCGTCCGTCACCCAGTCAGCGGTGACACCATGCACATCGACCTCTTGCGGGTCGACCTCAAAAAGCCGATTCAGACCCAGGTCGCGCTCGAGCTGATCGACATCGACGAGTCCGACGTCAAGACCGGCGGCGTGCTCGACAACTCGATCCGTGAGGTCACGCTGGAGGCGGTTCCGACCGCGATCCCGGACGTGATCCAGCACAGCATCGCCGGACTCGAGGTCGGTTCGAGCGTCACGCTCGGTGAGATCAAGGCGCCCGAGGGCACCACGATCATCGGTGACCCCGACCTCGTGATCGCCGCGATCCGGACCTCGCGCGGGATGCTTGCCGCAGACGCGGCTGACATCGAGCTCGAGACCGAGGTCGTCGGTGAGGACTCATCCGAGTCCGATGCCGACGGCGACGCCGAGTAGCTCACAACGTCGAGTAGCCGCCACGGCTGAATGTCGCTGCTGCAGCGTCGCGGCGCGCCTGTCGATTGGCTGGTGGTCGGCCTCGGTAACCCCGGGGCCGCCTACGACGGCACCCCGCACAACATCGGCTTCGAGGTCGCCGAGCGCCTGCGGACGCGCTGGGATCTCGGCAAGCCGAAGTCGAGGTACCGCGGGTGCATCGCCGACGGCCGCACCGGGGCCGGGCGGGCCGCGGGTCGCGGTGCTGACT
Source organism: uncultured Conexibacteraceae bacterium (assembly GCA_963785385.1). Taxonomy (GTDB): domain Bacteria; phylum Actinomycetota; class Thermoleophilia; order Solirubrobacterales; family Solirubrobacteraceae; genus Palsa-465. The sequence continues at coordinate 530,609 of CAWAVA010000020.1, forward strand.
GCCGCAGACCTATCATGAACGATGCCGGCAAGTCCGTCGGTCCGGCGCGCGGCGAGCTCCGAGTCGAGCCCGACCATGTGATCGTCGTGCACGACGAGATCGACCTTCCGTTCGCTGATATCCGCACGCGACTCGGCGGCGGGCTCGCCGGCCACAACGGCCTGAAGTCGATGAAGGCGGCGCTCGGCACGCCCGATTTCCAGCGCGTGCGGGTCGGGGTCGGCCGCCCGCCGACGACCGATCCAGAGCTCGTCGCCGCGTATCGTGCTCGGTAAGTTCCGCGAGCCGCGCGACCAGGTTCAGGCGCTGATCGATTCCGCGGCGGACGCCGTGCGAACAACTGCTTAGCTAGAGAGAGCGATGCTCTCCTCGCTCCTTCATCATTCAGACGACGATCCGCAGACGGGCAGGCTCCATGCCGACGGCGGCCGGGCCTTCGTCTCGCTCTCACTGCGCCCGTTCCTGATCGCGGCGCTGCTCGAGCGCGACGCCGACACTGCCGGCGATCGTCGTCGCCGGCGATGACCGCCAGGCGCGCGAGCTCGCATCGAGCCTCCGCGTCTGGCTGGCGCCACGGCGCGTGCGCTACTACCCGAGCCGCGGCGTCACCTACGAGTCGCACCTCTCGCCGCCCGCGCATCTGATCGGGCAGCGGATCGCGGCGCTCGACGCGCTGCTCGACGAGGCGACCCGGCGAGCCGCCCACGACGGCTGCCGTGGCGCCGGTCGTGGTCGTGAGCGCCGTCGCGCTGTCTGAGAAGGTTCCCGACCCGTCGCTGCGTCCCCACGGCTTCACCCTGCGCAGGGGCGAGCTGCTCGACCTCGACGAAACAGCGGCCGATCTCGTCGCCGCCGGCTACGAGCGCGTCGACCAGGTCGAGGACCGCGGCCAGTTCGCGATTCGCGGCGGCCTGCTCGACCTGTTCCCCTCGACGGAGGATCGCGCGGTGCGCGTCGACCTGTTCGGGGACGAGATCGAGTCGCTCAGATGGTTCAGCACGTTCACGCAGCGCTCGCTCGGGCGACGCCGACGAGGTCGAGGTCGCGCCGGCGGCGGAGCTCGCCGTCGAGTACCGCGAGCTGGCTGAGGTGGCCGCGCTCGAGCAGGAGGAGGACCGGCCCGACATCGCCGAGCTGCTGCCGGTCGAGGACTTCAAGAGCTTCCTCGATCTGATCGACCCGTCCGCGAGCGTGCTGCTTGCTGCGGAGGAGGAGGTGCCGCCGGCGTTGGCCGACCACTGGCAGGACGTCTGCGCAGCCTTCCACGACACCGAGGCCCACCATCTCTACGTCAATCCGGACGCGATCACTACCGCGCTCGACGCGCGCGCGAAGATCCGGCTCTCCTCGATCGACCAGGACCAGCCCTTCCAGTTCCGCGGTCAGGCGGCTGAGGTCGGAGCCCGCGGCATCCGCGACGCCGAGCCCGAGCTCGAGAAGCTGACCCGCTCGGGCTATCGGACGGTCGTGACCTTCGCGGTCAGGGGGGAGGGGGAGCGCGCCGCATACAACCTCGGACGTCTCAAGGTGCGCTGGCTGGAGAATTCGAGTGGGACTGGTCCCGCCCACCCACTCGAATTTGCACACGCCCGACTCAGGGAGGGTTTCATCGCGCCGCAGTTCCACCTCGCGGTGATTCCCGAGCATCGGCTGTTCCGCCGCCGGCGGGCGCCCGAGGGACCGGTGCGGGTCGGGCGCCGCGGCGCGCTCAGATCGTTCGCGGAGCTGCGCACCGGCGACATCGTCGTGCACGAGGACCACGGGGTCGCACGCTTTGCCGGGATTCGACACCAAGACTGTCGCGGGCGTCACGCGTGACTACCTGAACCTCGAGTACGCCGGCTCTGACCGCGTCTTCATGCCGGTCGAGCAGCTGGCCAAGATCAGCCGCTACGTCGGCGGTGGCGGTGAGCACGGACCCACGCTCTCAAAGCTCGGCGGCACCCGCTGGGACACGCGTCAAGGCGCGCGCGCGGCGGGCCGCGCAGGAGCATGGCGGGGGAACTGCTCAACCTCTACGCGGAGCGCAAGCGCCGCGAGGGTCACGCGTTCCCGCCCGACACCGAGTGGCAGCTCGAGTTCGAGGCGGCGTTCCCGTACACGGAGACGCCCGACCAGCGCGACGCGATCGAGTTCGTCAAGGCCGACATGGAGGCGCCGCGGCCAATGGACCGGCTGATCTGCGGTGACGTCGGCTACGGCAAGACCGAGGTCGCGCTGCGTGCGGCGTTCAAGTCAGCGCAGGACGGCAAGCAGGTGATGGTGCTGGTGCCGACGACGATCCTCGCCCAGCAGCACTACGGGACCTTCAGCGAGCGGCTCAAGGACTACCCGGTGCGGATCGAGCACGTCTCGCGCTTCCGGCCCGCCGCCGGAGCAGAAGGAGGCGATCGCGGCGTTCGGGCGTGGCGAGGTGGACATCCTGATCGGCACCCACCGGCTGCTCTCGCGCGACGTGCGCGCCAAGGACCTCGGGTCTGCTGATCGTCGACGAGGAGCAGCGCTTCGGCGTCAAGCAGAAGGAGCTGCTCAAGCAGATGAAGCTGAAGGTCGACGTGATCGCGATGAGCGCGACGCCGATCCCGCGGACGCTGCAGATGTCGCTGGCCGGGATCCGCGACATCAGCGTGATCGAGACCGCGCCGGAGGGCCGCCGCCCGGTCAAGACCTACGTCGGCGAGTACGACGAGGAGCTCGTCAAGGCGGCGCTGCTGCGCGAGCACGCGCGCGGCGGCCAGGCGTTCTTCCTGCACAACCGGGTCGAGTCGATCGACGAGACGGCCGAGCGGCTGCGCGGCGCTGGTGCCGCAGATGCGCTTCGAGGTCGCCCACGGGCAGATGGACGACACCGAGCTCGAGCAGCGGATGCTCGCGTTCCTGCGCGGCGACGCGGACGTGCTGGTCTCCACCTCGATCATCGAGTCCGGGATCGACATCCCCCAGGCCAACACGCTGATCGTCGAGCGCGCCGACATGTTCGGGCTGTCGCAGCTCTACCAGATCCGCGGCCGCGTCGGCCGCAGCCGCGAGCGCGCCTACGCGTACCTGCTGTACCCGTCCGTCGGCCGCGCTGACCGCCGAGGCCGCGCAGCGGCTCTCGGCGCTGAGCGACTACACCGAGCTCGGCGCGGGCTTCAAGGTGGCGATGCGCGACCTCGAGATCCGCGGCGCCGGCAACCTGCTCGGCGACGAGCAGTCCGGGCACGTGGCGGCGCTCGGGTTCGAGCTGTACATGCAGATGCTCGATGAGGCGGTTCAGGCGGCTCGGCGGCCTCGGACGGATCGGAGGCGGAGGAGGAATGGGAGCCCGTGCGGCTCGAGGTCGGCGTCGACGCCTACGTGCCCACCGACTACATCCCCTACGAGCAGGCGAAGGTCGACGTGCACCGTCGGATCGCCGGTGCGCGTGAGGTTGCGGAGATCGCGATGCTGCGCGAGGAGCTCGGCGATCGCTTCGGCGAGATTCCCGAGCCGCTCGAGAACCTGCTGCTGCTGCAGATCGCGCGGATCAAGCTCGGGCAGGCAGGGGCCACGGCGGTCTCGTTCAAGGGCGGCCGCCTGGCGGTGACTCCGATCGAGCTCGATTCACGCCGGGCGAAGACGCTCCGAGCCGAGATCCCGGAGGCCCTTTACGAGTCAGGCAAGTCCCAGCTCTCGGTGCGGGTCGCCTCCGATGCCGGCGCGCAGTTCCGAGAGGTCGTGCGGGTCGCCGACGCGCTGCTGTCGGTTCTGCAGGCCGCGGAGGCCGAGCCCGCCGGCGGTTTGACGCCGGCTCTGTTGGCACGCGATTGGCTCAGCCGAAGAACTTCATAAGTAAGCGGCGACCGCGCCGCCTTGACTTGACGGACCGCTACCATCCTCCGCCGATGCGAATCTCTCGGAAGCTCGCGGCGCTGGCCGCCTTTTTTGTGATCGCGGTCGCCGTCGCCGGCATGCGGCAGTTCGTCGATCCCCGGTAACTCCGTTGCCACGATGGCCGGCAACCCGATCACGCTCGACGCGTTCAACCACTGGATGTACGTCGCCGCCAAGGACCAGGCCGCTCAGGCCGCTCAGCCGGGCAGACCGAGCCGGTGATCGTCGCCAACGATCCGCCGGAGTTCACGAGCTGCATCAAGCAGGTCCGCGAGCAGATCCCGTCGCTGGCCAGCACCTCCGACACGCCAGCTGCAAGAAGGACTGCCAGCAGGTCTTCACCGAGTACAGCTCCGAGGTCATGTCGTTCCTGATCGAGGGCTACTGGTACCAGGCGGAGGCCTACAAGGAGGGCATCAACTACACGACCGCCGACCTTATGAAGGACTTCGCCAAGGCCAAGAAGACGGAGTTCCCGACCGAGGCCGACGTTCGACGCCTACCTCAAGTCCAGCGGCGAGACCAAGCAGGACGTCCTCTTCCAGATCCGCGTCAACCAGATCTACTCGAAGCTGCATCAAGCGCTACGAGAAGCCCGTCACCGCGGCTGCGATCGCGGCCTACTACAAGCGCCCACAAGTCGCAGTTCGGCACGCAGGCGACGCGCGACATCCACCTGGTCCGCACCAAGACGCCAGGCTGAGGCGCAGGCTGCGCTCAACGCGCTCAAGTGCGGCCAGAGCTGGGACAGGTGGCCAAGCAGTACGCGGAGGACGCCTCGGCCAAGACCAACGGCGGACTGCTCACGGGCGTCACCAACGGCGAGGAGGAGAGCGCGGTCAACAAGGCGATCTTCGCCAGCCCGGTGAACAAGCTCGTCGGGCCGATCAAGGGCATCTTCGGCTGGTACGTGCTCGAGGTCACCAAGTCGACCCCGGCGACGCAGGAGTCGCTGGCCAAGGCGACGCCGACGATCAAGCTCGACTGCTCACCGAGCCAGGAGCAGACCAAGGCTGAGGCCAAGGTCACCGCGAGTCAAGAAGAACTGGAGGAGCAAGACCATCTGCCGCCAGCACCTACCGGTCACCGTCTGCTCCAACTACAAGGCGCCGAAGACGACGACGACGGCCACGACGACTCCGACGACGACGCAGACCGGCACCGTCGACGGCCGCGACCAACGACCGCCGACGACCGCCACGACGACGACCGCCGCCGGCACCACGACGACCGGCAGCTGAGGACGCGTGAGCTCCGGCGACCCGGAGATCACGGCGGCGCTCGGGCGCCTGGATGACGTCACGCGCCGGCTGCGGCGTCGAGTGCCCGTGGGATCGCGAGCAGGACGAGCGCACGATCGTGCCGCACACGGTCGAGGAGGCCTACGAGCTGGCCGACGCCGCCAACCGCGCGACGACGCGAAGCTGCTGGACGAGCTCGGCGACGTGCTGTTCCAGGTCCACTTCCTGGCGCTGCTGCTCGAGGAGCGCGGTGCCGGTGACCTCGCCCAGGTCGCGCGCCACGCGACGCGAGAAGCTGATTCGCCGCCACCCGCACGTGTTCGGCGAGACCGAGGTCGCGGAGCGCGCCGAGGTGCTGCGCAACTGGGACGCGATCAAGGCGACCGAGGCCGGGCGGGAGCCGGGCGTGTTCGGCGAGGTGCCTGAGAACCTCCCTGGGCCGCTGTACGCGCGCAAGGTGCAGCGCCGCGCCGCCTCCAGCGGTTTCGACTTCGAAGGCGTGGAGGGGCCGCTGCAGTCGGTGCGCGACGAGCTCGACGAGCTGATCGCCGCCGACGACGAGCGAGCAGCGCTTCCACGAGCTCGGCGACGTGCTGTTCGCGGCGGTCAACGTGGCCCGCAAGCTGGACCTCGATCCGGAGCTCGCGCTGCGCGCCGCGGCCGACCGTTTTCGTGGTCGCGTGCAGGCCGGAGTCGATCTCGCCGCATCGCACGGCCGAAACTGGAACGATCTGGCGCCTGAGCAGCAGCTCGCCTATTACGCGCAGGCGCGTCTCAACCGAATCAGTGCCCCGACCCCGAGGAGACCGACCCAGAGATGAGCCAGATCGAGCACGTCCACGCCCGCCAGATCCTCGACAGCCGCGGCAACCCGACGGTGGAGGTCGAGCTCAGCGTGAAGTCGGGCGCCTGGGGTCGCGCCGCGGTCCCGTCCGGCGCCTCGACCGGGGAGTTCGAGGCCACCGAGCTGCGCGACGGCGGCGCCGCCTGGCTCGGCAAGGGCGTCACCAAGGCCGTGGAGAACGTCAACGGCGAGATCGCCACCGCCGTCCGCGGCATGGAGGCGGCCGCGCAGGCGGCGCTCGATCGCACGCTGATCAGCCTCGACGGCACGCCCAACAAGTCACGGCTCGGCGCCAACGCGATCCTGGCCGTGTCGCTGGCGGCCGCCCACGCCGCCGCAGCCGAGGAGCGGCTGCCGCTGTGGCGCTACCTCGGCGGCGAGACCGCGCACATCCTGCCGGTGCCGATGATGAACGTGCTCAACGGCGGTGCCCACGCCGACAACAGCGTCGACTTCCAGGAGTTCATGGTCGTGCCGGTCGGCGCGCGCTCCTTCAGCGAGGCGCTGCGGATGGGGGCGGAGGTCTTCCACAACCTCAAGAAGACGCTGCACGACCGCGGCCTCAACACCACCGTCGGCGACGAGGGCGGGTTCGCGCCGGACCTCGGCTCCAACGAGGAGGCGCTCGAGGTGCTGATGGCCGGGATCACGCGCCGCCGGCTACATCCCCGGCGAGCAGATCGCGATCGCGCTCGACCCCGCCACCTCCGAGTTCTACGAGAACGGCGCCTACATGCTCGAGCACGAGAACCGCACGCTCAGCGCCGATGAGATGTCGGCCTACTGGACCGACATCGTCAACCGCTATCCCGATGGTCTCGATCGAGGACGGAATGGCCGAGGAGGACTGGGCCGGCTGGGCGACGCTGACGAGCGCCTCGGCGAGCGCGTACAGCTCGTCGGTGACGACCTGTTCGTCACCAACACCGAGCGGCTCAAGCGCGGCATCGACTCGCACGTCGCCAACTCGATCCTGATCAAGGTCAACCAGATCGGCACGCTGACCGAGACGCTGGCCGCGATCCGGATGGCGCGTGAGGCCGGCTACACGGCGGTGATGTCGCACCGCTCGGGTGAGACCGAGGACGTGACGATCGCCGACCTGGCCGTCGCCACCGGCTGTGGCCAGATCAAGACCGGCGCGCCGTCGCGCACCGACCGCGTCGCCAAGTACAACCAGCTGCTGCGGATCGAGGAGGTGCTCGGCGCCGACGCCGAATACCCCGGCCGCAAGGCGTTCGGGGCTGCCAACAAGTAGTGCGCGGCGGTGGGAGGCGCCTTGCAGCGCGTGAATGATCGCTTGCGGCAGGAAGGAGTCTGCCGGCGGCGAACAAAGGCAGTAAGGGATGCCGCCCGCAAGCTCACAGCTCCGCCGCGCGTACCGCGCGGACACGCCAGGTCCCAGAGGGCACGTCCCGCGACCGCAGGCGGTCGGTCAGCGGCTGCCGATCTCGAAGGTCGGCTGGGACCGGAAGTTCCGGCTCGTGATGGTGCATCGTGTTCGCCTGGTCGGCTGGATCGGTCTGAAGGCCGGTCTCGCACTGCTCTCCGCTCGCAGCCAGGCGGCGCAGGAGATCAGCCTCGTGAGTTCGCTGAAGGCTCAGCACCGCAGGCTGGTCGCGCAGGAGAAGGCGCTGCACCAACCGGCGACGATCATGCGCGACGCGCGCCAGCTCGGCATGGTGCGAGCGGCGAGCGCTCGTACGTGGTCGTCGGCAGCTCGGGCCGCTGATCCTCAGACAGTTCCCGGGCCCGCCGGGCGTTGCGCCGAGCACGGTGGGGCGCCGGCCTGATGGCGACGGACTTCGAGTCCTGATCGGCCTCTGGGAGGACGGGCAACGGCGCATCGCCGACGCCGAGCCGGCAACCCGGCGTGTGCTGGAGCGCGTGGTCGATGAGATCCTGCTTGAGCTGCGCCGCCGCCTCGGCGGGAACTTCACCGCCGATGAGCTCGCCGCCTACTACCTGAGTGAGGGCACCGACTGGTGCTTCCACGATCGCCGTGACCATCGCTCCGAGCACGCCGGAGGCCTGGGACACTGGCCTGGTCGCCGGTGCGGCGTTTGCTCGCTACGTGCGGCAGGCGGCCGACTACGGCGGCGGGGTGTGGCAGAGCGGCGACGAGCCGGAGTGAGGCTGGTCTGCGGGCTGATGACTGACGCGTCGGGGTTGGTCGGCGCGCACGCCGACCAACCCCGTCACGCCTCAGTCCTCTGAGTCCTCGGACTCATCGCCGCCAGCGCGGCGGATGACGATCTGGTCCTCCTCGATCGACACCTCGACCGGGCGGTGACCCGCCCAGTACTCGGCGTAGACCGGGTCGTCCTGCACGGCCGGGTCGAGCCAGAGCCCGATGCCCTCTTCGCCGTGGTCGAACGTCGCCTCGAGCGGGCCCCCGCTCTTGCGCTTACTGCGCGTGCGTGCGGCCACCACGCCGGCCACGCCGACGCTTGGGCTTGTCGCCGTCCTCGTCATCCTCGTCGGACTCCTCCGTCGCGGCCGCAGCTTCCGCCTCAGCATCAAGCTCGGCGGCGATCAGCGCGTCATCCTCGGCACGCAGGTCGATCTCGTCGTCAAAGTCGACGAGCGCGACAGTGGTGTCAGGATCCGCGTCTGGCTCCAGCGCCTGCTCGCGCTTGAAGGCTTGGATCTGTTGGACTGTGACCTCGAGCTGGTGCGCGATCCAGGCGTCGGTGCGTCCTTGACGCACCCAGCCGCGGATCCGGTTCAGCTCTGGTCGCAAAGATCGTCTTGGCATAGAATGGCTGAGCATACAGCGGTAGCTCGCAAAGCCCTCGCCCGACCAATTGACCGACTTTCAGATGGATGCGTGAAAGGTGGCGCCGTGACGATCCGTTAAGTAATGGAAAATATTTGAAACTAGTGTGCTCGGTCGCTATGCTCCGGCTCGGGGTTGGCCGGCCGCCCGGGCGGCAGGGGATTTCCGCCTGGGGTAGAGGCGTCCCAAACAACCCTTCTCAGCCGGAGAGGACCGAGGATGCTTGTACTGACACGGAAGTCAAATCAGAGCATCATGATCGGCGACGACATCGAGGTCTCGGTGCTGGCGATCGTCGGTGAGAAGGTCCGGATCGGCATCCAGGCGCCGCGCGACGTGCCCGTGTTCCGCAAAGAGGTCTACCTGGAGATCCAGGACGAGCCAGCGCTGAGGCGGCCAAGCAAAGGACGTCGTCGCAGAGGTTGACGCCGCCCTTCAGGGCCTCGGCGACACTCCCGCCGAGGAGGAGTAGCCGCAGGCCGGGCTCAGCTGCCCGGCACTGCGCAGGTCTGGCTCGCCAGAAGAGCGGGCTCTACGACAGCAGCAGGTACAGCGTCGCGAACATCGCGACCGTGACCAGTACGCCTGTCACCACCAGCGACAGCGTGAGCACGTAGAAGCGCATCGAGCTGCGCTTGCGCTCGCGCGCGTGCCAGCGCTGGCGTGACCGGACCGCCGCCGTGCGCTGCATCTGACGCGGCGCTGCTCCTCGAGCTCTGCTGTGGTGAAGGAACTCCTGCTCGATCTGAGCAAGGCTCTGACGCATCTTCATCGCGGACATCGAGGCTAAACCCTAGCGGGAAGCCGTGTAGGCGGCGCTCGTTATACGACCGTGCATGCGGTGATTGCGCCCGGCGCAGCGGTCACTGAACGAGCGCGCCCTCGTAGACGCTCACGAAATGCAGGTAGTTATCGGCGATCAGCGTCGTCGCCTCGTGCGCGCGTCAGCGATCTGTCGAGGAAGCCCTTGAGGGCGTCCCACCAGATCGAGCGGCCGATCGCGAAGCCGATGAAGCCCTCGACCGGGCGCCGCCTGCTCGAGCCACTGCTCGACCTTCTCGGTCGAGGCGCCGCGGCCCAGCAGCACGCAGGTGACGCCCTCGCGGCCGGCGCCCGGTCGCGGGCCTGGCTGGGCGAGCATCTCCGCGTCGGACTGCTCGTCGACGCCCTCGATCTTCCAGATGTCGACCTCGATGCCGTAGTCCTGGATCGTCCTCGATCGCGCGGCGCATCAGCTCGGGACGCAGCTCGGCGTCGTAGCGGTCACGTGCTGCCGCCGACCGAGGCGAGCTGCGCGTCGGTGGCGGGCACCAGCAGCTCGAACAGGAACTTGCGGTCGTCGTCGTGGAGCCAGTCGGCGAGGCGCTTGAGCCGCCCGAGCTGACGGGCGTTCATCTCGGCGTCGGTCGTCGGGGTTGTAGCGGACGAGCACCTTCGAGAAGTCGGGGTCGAACGCTCGGATGTGCGCGCCGAAGTCGTCGCCGTACTGGAAGTCGAACTCGTTCTGGCCGGACTTCTCGACCGGCATCGCCAGGCGCAGGCCGGCTTCACGGGCGCGCTGCGGGACGTCGGAGCCGAACTGCTCGTCGACCAGCACGCCGGTCGCGTCGGCCTCGGCGCCGCGCTCGACGGCCTGGAGCATGCCCTCGAAGATCAGTCGCTTGGCGTCGGCGATCGTCTCGGTCTCCTCGGGCGTCGGGTCGCCGCTGAATCCCGAACATCTTCTTCTGGAACGACCCGCGATGATCGAACGCGAGGATGTACAGCTTGCCGTCGTAGCCAAGAGGCATGCAAGTCCACCTTTGCCGGGATCTGTGAAACGTTTCGCCACGAGTCTAGACGCGCTCGCCTATGCCTGCGTGCGCGCCGAGGTCTGCCGGTATACACCGTCGGCGCAGCTTGGAGCCGACTCTTACACTTGAGTGCGTGAGTACCGGTGGCCCTGATCTGTTCGTCATCTGCAAGAACTGCGGATCTGAGGTCAGCCCGTACATCACCGAGTGCCCGTATTGCGGCACGCGGCTGCGCAAGCGCGCGCCGAAGATCGATCGCAACGGCCGGATCGCCGAGCGGACGCGCCGCCGTCCGCCGGCGCCGTCGCTGTCGCGTCTGCGCCGCGGCGAGATCCCCGGGATCCGCCACGAGGCGCATCCCTACGCGACGATCGTCGCTGGTCGTGCTCGGGGTCGTCGGCTGTCTGGTCTGGCGCACGAGCGCGATCAGCATCCTCGACCTGATCGTCGTACGGCAACCCGGTGGAGTCAGTGGTGGCGGGTGTTCACGGCCCCGTTCATCTACGACAACACCGGCTACGCGTTCGTCGCGCTGCGTGATCATCGCGCTCTACGGCTCGCTGATGGAGGCCCGTCACGGCCCGGTGGTCGTGATCGCGCTGTTCCTGGTCGGCGGCGCCGGCGGGATCGCGGTCGCGGGACGTGACGACTGACGATCTGATCATGGGTGGCAACGGCGCCGCGCTGGCGCTGCTGTGCGCCTGGGCGGTGCCGGATCTGATTCGGCTTGTGCGCAAGTCACGACTTCGACGGCGATCTGATCGGCACAGCGGTGCTGGCGGCGGTGATGGCGCTGATGCCGCTGGCGGCACCGCAGCGCGAGCTGGGTGGCGGCGGGTGTCGGTGCTGGCGCGGGTCTGGTCCTCGGCTGCCTGCTGGCGCGGATCCACCAGCCTGAGGCCTGACGCCGTCCGAATCTGCGAACCTGAGAGCGCGTGAGTTTCTCCGACGCCGAAATCGACGCCGCGATCGCGGCGCTGAGCGACCCCGGTCGTCTGAACGCCGCGCAGGACCTGGTCGCCGCGCCGCGCCGGGCCTGCAGAAGGTGCTCGGCAGCGCGCTGCACGAGGGCGGCTGGTTCGACACCGCCCATGAGGCGCCGTCGATCGAGGACGCGTCGCGCTCGAGGATCCGCACGACCGCCTGGTGCGCGGTGCGGACGCTGTTCGCCGAGGAGACGCGGCTGACGATGCTGGTCGGCGTCGCGGTCGGGTTCGAGCTCGCCACGGGAGCTGGGCTACGGCTCGTCCGAGACCGTGCTCGGACACAGCCACCGATCAGGAGGAATAGATCCATGGAAATCAGGTACTACGGCCACGCGACCTTCGAGCTCGCCGACGGCGACACCTCGGTTCTGATCGACCCGTTCCTGACCGGCAACCCGAAGGCGACGATCGCCGCCGAGGACCTCAGCCGACGACGATCCTGCTGACCCACGGCCACGGCGACCACATCGGCGATGCGGTGCCGATCGCCAAGCGCACGGGCGCGCCGGTGCTGGCGATCGTCGAGCTCGCGCGGGAGCTCGGCGAGGAGGACGGCGTCACCGCGCTCGACATCAACATCGGCGGCACCGTCAAGTTCGACTGGGGCTGGGTGAAGATGGTTCCGGCCTGGCACACCTCGACGACCCCGAAGGGCACCGTCAACACGCCCGCTGGCCTGCTGATCAACTTCAGGGACACGATCGTCTACCACCTCGGCGACACCGGCCTGTTCTCCGACCTGCAGCTGGTCGGCAAGCGCCACCCGATCGACTACGCGCTGATGTGCATCGGCGGCCACTACACGATGGACCGCGTCGACGCGGTCGACGCCGCCGCAGCTGATCGGCGCCAAGACCGTGATCCCGTGCCACTACAACACGTTCCCGGCGATCGAGACCGACGTTCAGGCGTTCAAGTCCGACGTCGAGTCGGCCACGACCTCGAACGTCGTCGTGCTCGACCCGGGGCAGACTCACACAGCCTGAGCGCCGCCGCCGCCGTCAGCCGATTCGGTCGCCGATCTTGGCGTCCTGATCGGGTCGCAGCAGCACGACGCCGAGCTCGTCGTCGATCGCGCCGAGCACCAGCACCTCTGACATGAACGGCCCGATCTGGCGCGGCGGGAAGTTGACCACGGCCACGACCAGCGTGTCGAGCAGCTGCTCGAGCGCGTAGGTCGTGATCTGCGCCGATGAGCGCTTGACGCCGATCTCAGGCCCGAAGTCGATCGTCAGCTTCCAGGCTGGCTTGCGCGCCTCGGGGAACGCCTCGACGGCGGTGACGCGGCCGACGCGCATGTCGACCTGGAGGAAGTGATCGAAGTCGATCAAAGCGGCCGGATACTACCCGCACTCCACTCGGCCGGAGCCTGATGCCCGGAGCGTTACGGAGTGGTGACCGCGGGCGACGTCGTCGTCGGCGGTGCGGGCGACGTGGTCGTGCCAGCAGCCGGCGTCGTCGTCGTGGTCGACGGCGTGGTGGTCGTGGTCGACGGCGTGGTGGTCGTCGTCGACGGCGTGGTGGTCGTCTGAGGCGCGGTGCTCGTACCCGTCGGGGGCGCCGTCACCACCGGAGTGGTGGTGGTCGTGGTGATCGGCGGCGTGGTGGTAGTCGGCGGTGCCTTGCTGGTCACGGTCGGCGCGGTGGCCGCCACCGGCGGTGCGCTCTGAACCGTGGTGGGGCTGGCCGGCGCCGTGATGGTGCCGGGCGCGACCGGGCTGACCCCGCCCGAGGTGGCCGACGTTGCGGCGACCGTCGTGGTCGCCGTGGGCGTCGTGTCGGTGGTCGTGATCTGGACGTCGGTCGGCGGTGTCATGCCGTCAGCTGCCGCCGAGGTCGCCGTCGAAGCGGTCTGCGTCAGAGCCGGCTGCGCCGCAGTGGCCGAGCTGCTGGTGACCGGCGCAGAGGGCGTCTGGGCCGGCGGCGTTACCACCGGCGCCTGGATGGCGGCGGCGGCATGCGCCATGTGGGAGACGACCGGGGCCGCGGCGACCAGGCCGACCGAACCGGCCAGCTGTGTGCCGCCGCCTGCGGCCTGCTGAATGCCACTGCTCACGGAGCGCGCCACGATCGTGGCCGACGACGGACCGTGATGGTGTGAGGCGTCCTGGCTGACTGCCACGGTGCCCGCGGTCACGAGTGCCGCGGCGGCGAGTCCGGCGGCCGCCTTGGTTGCGACCGCGCCGACGCCGGCTGTGATCAGGCCGGCCGAGCCGGCGCCTGCGGCTCCGGCTGCACCCGCAGCTCCGGCTGCACCCGCAGCTCCGGCTGCACCCGCAGCTCCGGCGCCGGCAGCACCCGCGGATCCGGCTGCACCGGCGGCTCCGGCTGCCCCAGCGGCATGTGCGCCGGCGGAGCCGGCCGAGTGGCCGATGTGCGCGAACAGGAACTTGCGGAAGAGGGCGAGCGCTCCGAGCGGCACCAACGCCGCGAGCGCCTTGTTGGTGCTTGCGCATCTCCCCCTGGAAGACAGCGCAGCGCGTGCAGTTCTTGACGTGACGGCGGACGGGGGCGCTGGTCTTGCTTGCGCATGCCCTCAGCGATCTCGGCGAGCTCCTCACGAACCTCCTCGCAACTCAGCAGGCGCGCCTCAGCGGCCTCCGTGAGCGAGACGCGGGCGCGAACCAGAAGCGACTTGACGCTCGAGACCGTGGTCTCCATCGCCTCGGCGATCTGCTCGTAGGAGAGAGCTTCCATCTCGCGCAGGATCAGTGCTGTGCGCTGGCTCTCTGGCAGGTCACGGATGTCATCGAGAAGCTGGCGGAACTCCTCGCGCTCGTGGACCTTGTCGGCCGTGGTGGCGCCATGGTCGGAGAAGTGGATGTCCATCGAGTCGACGCCGATCGCCCGGTTGCGGCGCAGATGGTTGAGGCAGCGGTTGCGCGCGATCCGGTAGAGCCATGGCCGAACGTTGATCGGCCGCTCATCGGCGAGCATCGCGTTGTAGGACGCGGTAAGCACATCCTGGAGAACGTCCTCAGCATCCTCGCGTGAGCCGAGCAGGTGGCGGCAGAACGACAGCAGGCGGCTGTGGTAGCGGCTGACGAGCACCTCGAAGGCACCCTGGTTGCCACGTCTGATCGAAGCGACAAGTCGCTCATCGGACTGGAGCCGCAGAAGTGGCGAACGGGACTGAAGCCCGCCACTGCCTGGATATCTGAGTGCTGAAACTTCCATTCCGGCCTCTAGATCCACTTCAACAACCTACCAATGGGAAAGTTGCGGTTGCATGTGTTCCAGGTGATCAAACGCCCATATTTACGGTGATTCCGCGTGCTCCGGCCGTAACATCAGCGCACGGGTCTATGTACCCGAGCCCGGGTAGACAAACTGGCAAAGTCGGCGCTCTTAAAAAGCGCTGCCCGTAAGGGCCCTGCGGGTTCGATCCCCGCCCCGGGTATCAAACCTTGTCCTGCGGACTGCTTGTATGACTGCTTGGTTCGGTTACTGCTCAGGCGACCGCGCGGTCAGCTGTCGCCAGGGTCTGCGTGTCCGCTCGCCCCAGACGATCGATCAGGTACTTCGCGAGTGCTCCGTCGCCGTTGATCTCAAGCGACGCCGGGCCACCTCCGGGAGTGAACGCCTCCACCCACGCACGCACGCTGCCCGTGATCCGGGTGGCCGGTGCCTCGGCGGCCTGCTCGGCCACCTGGCTGCCGTCGTCCCGGAGCAGCACCGTCATCGTCAGCGGCCCGCCCTCGCGGTGGCCGTCGGTGACCGTGCACTCGATCTCACCCCTGTGCCCGTCGCACCCGACCAGCCCGGGAACCAGGCGGAAGATCGCGCCCAGATCGACACGCTCACCCGCGCGCGGCGGACTCCACGCCCAGCGGTATCCCCACAACGCGAGTTCAGCGAGCACCGGCATCAGGTCGCGTGAGCGCGGCGTCAGCTCGTAGTCCACCCGTGGCGGTACCTCGCGGTAGCGCTTGCGGGTCAGCATGCCATCGGCGACCATGCGGTTCAGCCTCGACCGCAGCTGCTCGGTCGAGATTCCAGGAAGTACCCGCTGCAGTTCCACGAATCTGCGCGGGCCAGCCGCCAGATCTCGGACGATCAGCAGGGTCCATTTGTCTCCGACAAGATCCAGCGCTCGCGCGTCCGGCGACCACTGGTCATACGGATGACGCTTCGGAGGTGGGACTTGGGGCATATTGCGCCTCCAATCCGGTCGATTACCCACGACTCTCTCCAGAGGGAGTTTACGCCCACATGACGTACGCGCCGAAAGAAATTGTGAAGTCGCACTGTCTGTTGGCGCTTTGAGTAGCCAGGTTTCGAACTGACTAAGACGTAAGGGCCAGCGCGTTAAACGTGGCCAAAAACGGCGCGGAAGCGCAGGTTTCGCCGTTTGCCTGCCGATAATGGGGACATGGGAGATCTTGTGTTCCTGTCGCGCTGGAAAGCTGATCGGTCGAGGCCGCGCTCAGACGGCGCGCGCTTCTTCTTTGCGCTCGATTGCCCGCTCTCCTACCTTGCGGCCGAGCGCGTTGAGCGCGCCCTGGGTGCGGTCGAATGGGTGCCTGTGATGGGGCCGCTCTCTGAGGCCGCCGGGCCGGCCACCTCGACAGAGCGCGATCAGCGTGCCCGTGACCTCATGCGCCTTGCCGAGCGCGAGGCCCGGATTCTCGAGATTCCGCTTGTCGAGCCGCACCGCTTCCCGATGGACAGCCGCAAGGCTGCTCGCGCCGCGACCTTCGCCGCCGATGCCGGCGCCGGTCCGGGCTTTGCCCTGGCGGTTGCGCGGATGGCGTTCTGCGGGGGCTTCGATGTCGCCAGTGAGACCGTTATCGAGGAGGCCGCAGCAGGGGCTGGACTCGATCCCGCTCAAGCGCTCGCCGCCGCCAACGACCTCTCCTATGACCTGCGCCTGGATGCGACCTCGCGTGGGCTGCGCGCTCGCGGGATTGTCTCGCCGCCCGCGATCAACATCGGGCGCAGCTGGTTCGACGGGCCCGACGCGATCATCGCGGCCCTCACCTTCAGCAGCCTCAGCCAGCGGTCCGAGGCGCCTCCGGCGCCGGCCAGCTGAGCTGCTGCCAGCAGCGTCGAGCCAGACCGGCTGAGTTCGACCTGACGCGCCCGATCAGGGCAGTGTGAGCCCGGCGAGGATCGACGCGTCGAGCATCTCCTCGTGGCTCTGACCGGTGATCGGTTCGGCCTGGCGCACGGCACTCGGGCTCAGCTCCGGCAGGTTCTCGTACTCCTCGAGTCCGGCGCACAGCTCGCGGAACTGGTCCGGGCTTGCGGGAATCGCCGAGGTGTCTGTGGTCTTTGAGTGCTGCTCGAGCATTGGGGCGCTCCTCCTGTGGCCGGGTCGCCGCGCGCGCGGTGACCAACGGCGACGCTACGCCTGGTTGGGTTGCGATGGCGAGAACTCGTGAAAGCCCACCCCCCGCGTGGGGGGCGGCGACGGCCCGCGTTTTCCAGCCGGGCTGGCGGGCCCGCGGCCGGCCGCCACCGTCAACCGCACCAATCTGGTGGAGATACACTTGAAGCTGTGAAGGATTTCTTCTCTTTCCCGAACCCGGTCAACGACAGGGCCGCGCGGGTTGTGGCTGGCGGTGTCCTGGTGGGCGTGATCCTCACGCTGCTGACGGGCTGGTACTGGCTGCTGATCCCGATCACCTACGGGTTCTGGGCGCGGGTGCTGGCCGGGCCGCGATTGAGTCCGCTGGCCTGGACGGCGATGAACGTGATCGCGCCGCGGCTGGGGGAGAAGGTCCTGGTTCCCGGGCCTCCCAAGCGCTTTGCCCAGGGGATGGGGACGGTGATGTCGACGCTGGCGCTGATCTTCGGCCTGATCCTCGGCAACCACACGGTCGCCGACGTGATCCTCGTGATGTTCGTCGTCGCGGCCGGGCTGGAGTCGATCTTCGGCGTGTGCATCGGCTGCCGCGTGTTCGCGGTGCTGATGCGGATCGGCTTGATCCCGGAGGAGGTCTGCGCCGAGTGCGCCGACATCTCCGGGCGTCTGGGTGTCGCTCGTACCTGACGGCTACTGGGCCCTGAGCCCGTGCTGTCTTCAGGACGAATAGGTCAGCGCCGCGCCGCGCAGGATGTCGTGCTCTGAAACCTCGATCGCGTCGAGCTCGAACAGCTTCATGATCTCGGTCAGGATCACGATGCCGGGCAGGATCGCGATCGCGCGGTCGGGGTGCAGGCCGGTCACGTGCCGGCGCCGCTCAAGCGGCATCGCCGCGAGCCGGGCGAAGATCCGGTCGCGCTCGCCCGCCGTCAGCTCGTAGCCGTGAACGCGCTCCGGGTCGTAGGGATCCAGCTCCTGTGCGATCGCGGCCAGCGAGGTCGGTGTGCCGGCGACGCCGATCGCTCTGGCCACGGGCCCGCGACGGGCCGGCGGCACGGCATCGGCGAGGATCAGGTGCACATCGTCGGCAACTGCTCGGAGCTCCTGCTCCGTCGGTGGATCGCTGCTGATGTGGCGGTCGGCCTGCCGTACGACCCCGGCCTGGGTCGAGACGTGGAAGTCGAGCGTGGTGCCGTGACCGAGGACGAGCTCAGTCGAGCCGCCGCCGATGTCAAAGACGAGTGTCGGAGCGTCGGTCGCGGGCGATCCGTGCGTGTCGGTGGCGCCGCGATACGTGAGTGTCGCCTCCTCGTCGCCGCTGATCACGTGCGCGTCGATGCCGTAGCGGTTCGTGACGGTCTGCGCGAACGCGGCGCCGTTGGAGGCGTCGCGCACCGCGCTCGTCATCACCGCCACGGCGCGCTCCGGCCGGATCTCGTCGAGCTGCTCGCGGTAGTCGTCGAGGACCGCATACTCACGCTGCAACGCGTCGTCGGCGAGCCGGCCGGAGGCGTCGACACCGGCGCCGAGTCTGGTGACACGGCTCAACCGAATGAGCTCGCTTTGCAATTCGCCGTCGGCCACCTCCGCGACGTACAGACGCGTGGTGTTCGTGCCGATGTCTACGATCGCGATCCGCAAGCTCAGTCGATTCGCAGCTCAGCCGGTCCGCGAGCTCAGTCGATCAGCTGCGAGGGGACCTGATAGGGGAGGGTCCTGCCGTCGATCCCGGCGAGCACGTTCTGAACCGCGATCTCCGTCATCCGCTCACGTGCGCTCCATGTGGCCGAGCCGATGTGAGGCACGACCAGCAGGTTCGGCGCGTTCCACAGCGGGTCGTCTGCGGGCAACGGCTCCGGCACCGTCACGTCCAGCGCGGCACCGGCTATCTGTCCGGTGTGCAGGGCCTGAGCGAGCGCTTCCTTGTCGACGATCCCGCCGCGCGCGGTGTTGATCAGGATCGCCGTCGGCTTCATCAATGAGAACGCCTCGGCCCCGATCAGGTTGCGGGTGCCGTCGGTCAACGGCAGATGGATCGATACGAAGTCCGAGCGGCTGAGCAGGTGTCTGAGGTTGTGCTCATCGCGGGTTTCGGTTGTGAGGATCTCCATGCCGAAGCCTGCTGCCCGCCGAGCAACCGCCTGCCCGATCCTTCCCAGGCCGATGATCCCGATCGTGGCGCCGTAGATGTCGGCACCGAGGAACCCGCCCGGGTCCCAGGTGTGCCACTGCCCGCTGTGGGCGAAGGCGGCCGCCTCCGTGATCCGGCGGGCCGCGGCCGTCAGCAGTGAGAACGTCAGGTCAGCGGTCGCCTCGGTGAGCGCGTCCGGCGTGTTCCCGACCGGGATGCCGTGCGCGGTGGCGGCGTCGACGTCGATGTTGTCGTAGCCGACCGCGTAGTTGGCGATCACGCGCAGCTGCGGTGCCGCCGCGATCAGTTCCGCGTCGACGCGATCGGTCAGCAGCGACAGCAGCGCATGCGCCTGAGCGGTGTGCTCCCGGAGCTGCTCGTAGCTGGGTGGGGACGGCTCGGACCAGACGACCGTCTCATGATCTGCCTTGAGTTTTGCGAGCGCCGATCCCGGCAGCTCGCGTGTTACGAAGATGCGCGCCATGGCGCGCATTGTCGCTTAGAACTCGGCTGCGACGGCGCCACGCGGCTCGTTGGCCGCAGCCGTGAGGGCATCCGTGGCCTCGACGTCGGCGGCCACGCGCGGACGCGGCATCCCGAAGATGCCCACGAGGATGCCGAATACCGCGATTCCGGATGCGACCCAGAAGCCGACCTGGAAGCCGCTGACGATCGCCGCGTCGACGGCGTGCGCAGACCTTGTCGAGCCCTGCAGGAGGTGGGTGGTGTGGGTGGTCGCGATCGTCGTCAGCACCGCCAGGCCGACGGCGCCACCGAACAGCCGCGCGGTGCTCGCGACCGCGGAGGCCAGGCCGGCCTCCTGGGGCTTGACGCCTGAGGTGGCGACGATCGTCCCTGGGATGAACGCGAGCGGCATTCCGAACGAGGCCAGCAGACCGGGCACGAGCAGCTCACCGAGGTAATCGCCGTGGACCCCGATGTCCGTGAACATCGCCAGCCCCACCGCGAGCATGACCATTCCCATGATCAGCATCCGCCGGGCGCCAACCCTCAGCGTGTACCGAGACGCCACCGCCGACCCGATCACGACTGCGATCGTCATCGGCAGGAACACGATCCCGGCCTTCAGCGGCGAGTAGCCGAGCACGTCCTGCAGGTACAGGGAGAGGAAGAACCACATCGCGAACGTCGAGGCGCCGACCACGGCGATGCCGACGTTGGCGGCAGAGAGCTGCCGCGAGCGGAAGAGTCGCAGCGGCATCAGCGGTGCCTTCGCGACCCAGCCCTCGATCCCGATGAAGACCGCGAGCATCAGCAGGCCACCGCCGATCGCGATCAGCGTTGTCGGGTCGCCCCAGCCGGCGCTGTCTGTGCGGACGACACCGAAGATCAGGGCCGACAGGCCGAGCGTCGCGGTCACTGCGCCGGCGATGTCGAGGTTGCGGGCGGCGTGCTCGTTGCGGCCCTCCTGCAGCAGTCGCTGCGACATGAAGGCCGTGACCAGACCGATCGGCAGGTTGATGAACAGGATCCAGCGCCAGCTCAGGACGTCGGTCAGCACGCCGCCTAGCAGTACGCCCGCGGTCGCGCCGGCGCCGCCCATCGCGCCCCAGATGCCGACAGCACGGTGGCGCTCCCTGGGCTCGGTGAACGTGCTCGTGAGGATCGACAGCGACGCGGGGGCGACGACGGCGCCGCCGACGCCCTGGATGAGCCGGGCAACGATCAGGGTGGTGGGGTCGTTCGCCAGGCCACCGGCGAGCGACGCAAGCGAGAAGAGGAGGAGACCGATCACGAACACCCGGCGACGCCCGAACAGATCAGCTGCCCGACCGCCGAGCAGCAGGAAGCCGGCGAACGTGACCGTGTAGGCGTTCACGACCCACTGCAGGCCGTCCTCTGAGAAGCCGAGCGCATGCTTGATCGACGGCAGCGCCACATTCACGACGGAGACATCCAGGATCACCATGAACTGCGCCAGGCAGGCCAGGATCAGGGTTGCCTTCAAATGTGGTTTCGCCAGCGTCTTCGTGCTCATGCAGCTTCTCCGGTCGTCGGTCCGGTCGTCATTTACGCGCCGCCCCGGTGTCTCGGTACGACGTTCGTCGAACTATATCACTCCGTTCGACGCTTCTCGTACTATCCTGTGAACATGGCGTCAGCGCCGCTCATCACCGAACTGACGGTCCCAGGGCCCTTGGGCGTGAGGTCGGCCAGCCTCCTCGGCTCGTTCGGAGCGCTCGGCGAGGACTCGGACCTTCTGACGCCGCCCGCGGCCGATCCGCTCGTTCCGGCGACGCTGGAGGAGCTTGACCTGGCGACGATCCTCCAGGCCCTCAGCGACCCGATCCGGCTGCGCATCGTCGTCGAGCTCGCGGATGACAGCGAGCACTCCTGCGGCAGTTTCGACCTCCCGATCGCGAAGTCGACCTGCTCGCACCACTTCCGGGTGCTGCGTGAGGCCGGTGTCGTCGCCCAGCGGGTCGACGGCAAGCGCCGGTTCAACCGGCTGCGCCGCGAGCAGCTCGAGGAGCGCTTCCCCGGACTTCTTGACGCGGTGCTGCAGGCGAGCGAGGCGTGAGCGGAGAACTGGCGCCCGCGCCAGGGCTCGAACGCATAGCCCGGATCGAGGACCACAGCGTCCGCGCCTGGCCGGCCGACACGGTCCGGCGTAGGAATGACGGCTGGGTGCTGCGGGCCACGCCTGCGCTTGCGGCCCGGGGCCGCTCAAACCACGCACTGACACCCGCCCGCGTCCTGGATCACAGCGAGTTCGACCCGGCCGTGGCACGCGTAGCCGAGTTCGCCGCGCTCAATGACATCGCCTGCGGTATCCAGGTCAGCCCGATCGATCTGCATGTGCCGCTGCTCGAGGACATCGCAGCGCGTGGCTGGGACATCCAGCAGGCCGTGCTCGTGATGACCGTCGACACGGCCGCGGTAGCGGCCGACGCGGACCCCGATCAGTTCCGGCTCGAGGTCACCGATGAGGCAACTCCCGAGTGGGTGGCGGCCTGGGCTCACTGCGATCACCGCCAGGACGTCGAGGAACACGTTCAGAGCGTCTTCCCAAAGATGGCGGGAGCAGCCACCTTCGTGCGCAACGGCGACCGCGCCGTTGGGATCAGCGTCGAACTTGACGGGATCGTCGGTCTGTTCTGCCTCGCGGTCGCGCCAGAGCTCCGGCGCCAGGGTCTCGGCAAGGCGCTCGTGCGGGCCATGCTGGCCCAGCACGAGGCGCCGCTCACCTACCTTCAGGTCTTCAGCGAGAACGCCGCGGGCTGCGGGCTCTACAGCAGCCTCGGGTTCAGCGAGGAGTACCGGTACTGCCACTGCGTCGCACCGTGGACCGTGCCCGGCTACACCGGCGCGGGCATGGGTGGCGCTGCGCCGCAGCGCGACGGCGGCTGCTGAGTCGATCCCGGACGGCACCGGGATCACGGTGCGAGCCTCCGTGCTCACGCCGTGATCCCCTCACGTGTGTGGCCGCCGTTGGCGTCGGCCTCGCCGAACTGCTCGAGGTCGATCACGACCGCCACTTTCCGATCGAGCCAGAGGAAGCGCACACAGTCGCTTCCGTACTCCACCTGATCCGGCAGCGGCAGTCCGCTGTCCTCCAACAACGCCAGCATCCTGCGTTCAGCGAGCCGCTTGTGATCGATTGGTGCCATGCCGACAGGATGCGCCCTGCGCATGTGACCGAACAAGACACGTCTGTGCCGGCTCTGCAACAAATCTGTGCCGACTTTGTGTCCTCCGCGGAGGGGAGCACCCCCTTCTCGCACCGACCAGGGTGACCCACCGAACCTCTCACCCTCGGTTTTGCCCGCCCGCCTCGGGGTAGGTCTCTTAGCGGCCACCTCATAGGAGGAGAGATAAATGTCAGACCGGATAGCCGCCGTTACCCACGGCGAGCACCGCCGCGGCATTGGCATCGGGCTCGCGCTGATCGCGCTGGTCGCTGCCGCCGCATTTGCCATCAGCACCCTCTCAGGCGCGTCAGGCGCCACCGCGAAGGGAGGGCCGATCCTGCGCGGAGCTCACGGCACATCGACGATGAGCGCGATGCAGATCAACTCGAAGGTCAACCACCTGCTCGGTGAGATGACCGTCGCCGAGAAATTCGGCCAGCTGGAGCAGGCCGGGCCGAGCACTGCCAACGGCAGCGACCTGATCCCGCTTGCCGAGAAGGGTGAGATCGGCTCCGTGCTCGATCTCACCGGCGTCGACAACATCAACGCTGTCCAGAAGGCCGCTGTTCAGAATTCGCGCCTGCACATCCCGCTGATCTTCGGGCTCGATGTGATCCACGGCTATCGCACGATGTTCCCGGTACCGCTGGGTGAGGCCGCGAGCTGGGATCCATCGACGATCGCAAACGATGAGTCGGTCTCAGCCGACGAGGCGAGCGCCGACGGCATCAAGTGGACCTTCAACCCGATGGTCGACATCAGCCGCGATCCACGCTGGGGCCGGGTCGTCGAGGGAGCGGGGGAGGACCCCTACCTGGGTTCGGCGGTGGCCGCCGCCAAGGTCCAGGGCTACCAGGGCTCCGACTTCTCTGCGCCCGACAAGGTCGCAGCGACGATCAAGCACTTCGGCGGATACGGCGCTCCGGTGGCCGGCCGCGAATACAACACGGTCGACATGTCGACTCAGCAGCTGTTCAACGACTACCTGCCGCCCTACCAGGCGGCTGTCAACGCCGGCGCTGCAACGGTGATGAGCTCGTTCAACTCACTCAACGGCATCCCCAACACCGCCAACAGGTACCTGCTCACCAAGATCCTGCGTGACGAATGGGGCTTCAGCGGCGCGACCATCAGCGATTACCAGGCGGTTCAGGAGCTCGAGGCCTTCGGCTACGCCTCCAACGGCGCCGATGCCGCCCGCCTCGCGCTGACCGCCGGTGAGGACATTGAGATGGCGGTCACGATCGGCCCGAGTGCCGGCAACCCGATCTACTCGACCTACGCAACCTACGGGCCGCAGCTGCTCAAGCAGGGCAAGATCACGATGCGGCAGCTGAACACGGCGGTGCGCCATGTGCTGACGCTCAAGTACCTGGCCGGAATGTTCTCCAACCCCTACCAGGGCAGCGACGCCCGCGTGGCCAGCGAAGAGCTGACACCGGCGCACCTGGGGGCCGCCCGCACCAGCGCCGATGAGTCGATGGTGCTGCTGAACAACAGCAACAACGCGCTGCCGCTCAAGGCCGGTGCCTCAAAGATCGCAGTCGTCGGCCCGCTGGCCGACGACCCCATGGACCAGCTCGGTCCAGACGTCCCGATCGGCTACGACACCACCGCTGCCGACCTGAAGACCAAGGACAAGATCGTCACGGTCGCCGACGGGATCAAGAACGCCGATCCGAGCGCGACGGTCAACACCGTGTCGGGCTGCACCGCCTTCACGGTCACCGATCCGTGCAATGAGACCACTGACTTCAGCCAGGCTGTGTCGGCCGCGCAGGCGGCTGATGTGACTGTCGTCGTCGTCGGCGAGCCCGCCGGTGACACCGGTGAGGCCTCATCGCGGACCTCGCTCGATCTGCCCGGGCAGCAGCTGGCGCTCGTACAGCAGATCGCGGCGACCGGCAAGCCCTACGTGGTGGTGCTGATGAACGGCCGCCCGCTGACGATCCCGTGGCTGGCGAACAATGCGCCGGCGCTGCTCGAGTCCTGGTACCCGGGCACCGAGGGCGGCGACGCTGTGGCTGACGTGCTGTTCGGCAAGGTCAACCCGAGCGGCAAGCTGCCGATGTCGTTCCCGGTCAACGTCGGCCAGGTGCCGCTCTCCTACAACGAGCTGCCCACCGGCCGGCCGGACGATCCGACCAACAAGTACACGTCCAGGTATCTGGATGCGCCGAACACCCCGCAGTACCCGTTCGGCTACGGCCTCTCATACACGACGTTCTCATTCTCGAACCTGACCGCGCCAAGCATGGTCTCCAAGAACGGGACGATGACCGTGAAGGCCGATGTGAAGAACACCGGCACCGTCGCCGGAACCGACGTCGCGCAGCTGTACGTGCATGAGAGCGACACGACGATCCTGCAGCCGGTCAAGAAGCTCGAGGGCTTCCAGCGCGTGACGCTGGCGCCGGGCCAGACCAAGACGGTCATGTTCAAGCTCGGTCCGCAGAACCTCGGCTACTACAACAACAGCGGGAAGTTCATCCTCCAGCCGGGCCCGTTCGACCTCTGGGTCGGCGACAGCTCGGTCGGCACCGGCCTGAACTCCCCGGGTCTGCACACGACGTTCAACCTCAGCTGATCTGAGGGGCTACCGAGATGGTCGCCGAGGCGCCGGCGCCGAGATCGGTGCCAACCTGATACCAGGTGTAGGTCGACCAGTTCTTCGGGCCAGAAGTCCTGCACCATTTTAACGAACATCTTGTGGTAGTCCTTCGACACCTTGGTGTTCATCGCCGCCTTGAGCTTCCCGCCCTCGACCGTGAAGTCGCGCTGGCCATAGTTGGAATAGCCCGACAGGAAGCCCGGATGGATCGTCGCCCAGGAGCGCGAACCGCGAACGCCGATGCCATAGGGCCCGCCGGCGTCCTTGGTGAGCTTGGCGGAGACTTCCAGCAGGTCCGGCATGTTCTTGGCCGGCTGCACGCCGACCTTGTCGTACATCTTGCGGTTATAGGTGATCGAGTTCAGCTCGAAGCCCCAGGGAATGCACCATTGCTTGGCGTCGGGGAGCCGAGCGCGCCGCCGGGCACGCCATTCCAAGCCGTCGAGGCGCGCAGGCCCGGCAGCACATCGTCCCAGTTATAGTTGGGGTTGGTCTTGGCCGGGTCCTTGATGAAGGCGTTGAGGTCGTCGATCCAGCCGGCCGGGCCATATTCCCAGGTCTGATAGGCGCCGGTCATGAAGGCGTCGTACTGCGTCGACTTCGACGACAGCGCCGCCGCCACCTTGTCGAAATAGACGTCCTCGGGGAAGATGTCGTAGGTGACCTCCATGCCGGTCATCGTCTTGAAATTGTCGAGGTCGGCGATCATCGCGTCGGCGTAAGGGTGTTTGTTGAGCAGCAGGTGCAGCTTCGTGCCCTTGTGCTTCATCCAATCGAAGTCGGCGGCGAGCGCCTCGGTCGCGGCGGCGTTGAGCATGAAATTGGCGGAAGCCGCCGTAATCCCAGCTTGCCGGCGCCCGACATCAGCTCGCGGCGGTTCATCTTGCCTGCCTTGAAGGCGGCGAAGAAATCCTTGGCCTTGTCCGTCATACGTTTTCTCCGTTGTTGTTTGTTTTGTCGCCGGGTCTTGCGCCCGGCTTGCATCAAGCGAACAGCGCTTTGGCCGTTCGCTCGTCCGTGATGAGCCCGTGGATGAGGCCGCTCGCCAGCACCCCGCGGATCGGCTCGATCTTGCTGCGCCCGCCGGCGATCGCCACCGTGCGTTGGCGGCCGATGTCTTCGGCCGGCATCGACAGCGTGCGCGCGGAAAGCTCGGTCTCGACGCGCGCGCCGCGCGCGGAGAAAATGTGGCCGAGCACTTCGCCGACGCCGCCGGCGCGGCGCGCCTCCTCGAATTCCTCGCGCTCGACCATGCCGGTTTGCAGCATCGAGGCGTCCGCCTCCATCGTGCCGATGCCGACGAGCCGCAGCGTCGCGCCGATGCCCATCTCGACGACGGGGCGCACGCCGCGCTGATCGAGCAGCACCGCTCGGTCCTCGATGGTGTTGGCGTAGAACGGCAGAGGCAGCACATAGGCCTCGGCGCTGGTGCGCTCGACCAGTCGATGGATGACGTCGAACGGCGTGGTCGAGAAGCGCCGCGTCAGCCCGCCGAGCAGGGAGACGAGCTTGACGCCGCGGCGCGCTGACGCGCGGCAACGCGGCGGCGCAGGCGGCCAGAGTGCGCCCGTGGCCGAAGCCGATAACGGCGTGCTCGCCGCTGTGCAGGGCGTTGCTGAGATAGCGTGAGCCGATCAGCGACAGGGTCCGCAAAGGCAGGGGTTCGTCGTCGAGATCGGGCGCGACCTGGCAGAAGCCGAGGCCGAATTTTGCGCTGAGGCGTTCTTCCAAAGCCACGCAGGCGGCGATCGGCCCGTCGATGGAGATGCGCACGAGGCCGAGCTTGTTGGCGCGGGCGATGAGGCGATGGGCTTTGACATTAGGAACGCCGAGCCGCGCGGCGACTTCGCCCTGGGTCGAGCCCCGCGCCGTAGTGCAGCCAAGCGGCGCGCACGCAAAGGTCCGCTTCATCGTCATAGGCGCCGCGGGCCACAGCCATATCCAAGCGAACCTCCCTGACGTCGATTAATCTCGACGCCCATGATAATTTTTTCTTGATATGATTTTTTTCACGGTTCGTGAGAACTGTCAAGCGCGGCGCTGGCGCCGGTCGTCGCAAAAGCCGGGCCGGCGCCGCCTGGAAGGCGGGCGACAGCGTCCGGCCAATCTCCGAGATCGCCTGCGCGGCAGACTTCAGCGCTCGTTTGCGTTGTACGCCCCTTCGCGGGCCGCCTGCGGCGTTTGGCTTCGTCGGGGACAGTCGGTCAGCGGGCGAGGCTTCGCAAACGAATGCGCGAAATTCATGGGTGAATTTCGCGCGAGGAAAATTCGGCTTCTGGCCGAAAGCCGTATCAGACCCGAAACGTCAGCGACAATGCTGGCCGCGGCAACCGCCGGGGCGCGGGCCCGGACGGGGGCCGGGGCGCATCATCGCCATATGAGGCGGCGGCCGACGCGCCATCATCGGCCCCGGACCCGTGCGGGGCCTGGTCGCATGCCACCGCCCATAGCGGCGGGACGCATGCCGCCGGGACGCGTGTCCCCAGGCTGCATGGCGCCGGGATGGCCGGCGGCGCGCATCGCGTCGAGGATGCCCGGCCCCTGCTGCCATTCCCCCGGGATGCGCCCCTAGGGCGTGTAACCCTGCGGCAGCCCCGGATGCCCGCCTCCTCCAGCGCGCCAGGATGTGCGCCCGCAGGCCCGATCGGCCTTGCCGACCGGATGCGCGGGCACGCCGTGGTTGGCCGAAAGTGCGCGGTTCGGATCGGCCTTGGCGAGGTTGACGTGCTGCATTTGCGCGGGCGTCGGCGCGATATGCGGCGCTCTGGTGACCGCCAGTTGCGCGGGCGTCGGCCTCGCGGCGATGCCGTTGGGCCGCCGTTGAAGCTCGTGCGCGGCGCCGTTCCTGGTTGACGACGACGGTCCGGTTGTAGACGTTCGTCACATTGACATTGCGGACATTGTTGACGGATGAATTGTAGAAATATTGCCCCCCGCGCCATTGGCCACCGAAAAAGCCGGCGCCCGTATAGCCGAAGCCGTAATTGACTCCGCCATAGAAACCGACCGTCGGCCCCCAATAGCCGCCGTGAAACAGATACGCGCCATTGGCCCATCCCCAATAGCCGGGGGTCCACAGCAGCCGACGCGCGGCGGCAGCGTCCAGACGCCGGGCACCCAGTAATAATCGCCGGCAGACGGGTTCCATGCCCAATACCGGGGGTCCAGATATAGCCGGGCCCGGGGAGCGGCGGCTGCGCGTAAACCGGAAGCGCCGGCGGCATAACATTGACGCTGACGCCGAAGGCCACCTGCGCCGCCGCGGGCGCCGGCGCCAAGGTTAGCGTCGCAAAGGCCGGCGCCAGCGCCAACATGCAAATTCGCAACAAGTCGTTGCGCCGAAGTAGCATCGGATTCCCCCGCTTTGCCGCTATCTGCGTCATGGGAATATCCTAGGGCGAGGACGGAGACCCAAGTTATGTATTCGCCTCCTTTGAACGGCGGATAAATCAATCCGGGCGCAAATTCGTCGCAAAATGGCAATTTTCCGAACGAGACCGCCTGGACGCAGCCACAATGGCGCCTCCGGGACGGAGTCACGCCTCCGCTTCGGCCGCGTCCCGAAGATCGCGGAGCCGACGCGGATGTGGGTCGCGCCCAGTTGACCGCCAGCGGCCAATCGCCGCTCATCCCCATCGACAGGCCTGCGATCCCGTTGCGGCGCGGCGATCTCGCCGAGCAGCGCGAAATGCGGCGAGGCGAGTTCGTCGGCGGGCGGGATGCACATCAGGCCTCGATCGTGAGCCCGTGGGTCTCGCGGCAGCGGCGAGGAAGGCGTCGGCCTCCTGCGGCAGGACGCCGGCCTTCTGCGGCTCGGCGCCGGTGTTGACCTCGACAGAACAGGCGCGGCGTGCGCGCCGGTCTTGGCCATCGCCTCGGCCAGCGCGGCGGCGATTTTCTCGCGGTCGACGGTCTCGATCACGTCGAAGATCTCGACCGCCTCGCGCGCCTTGTTGCATTGCAGGGGTCCGATGAGATGCAACTCGACGCTCTGCCCGATAGCCGCCGCGCGGCGCGCAGACCGGCCATTTGCCCTGCGCCTCCTGCACGCGGTTCTCGCCGAAGACGCGCTGGCCGGCGTCGCGAAGCGTCGGCCACACGGCTTCGGCGTCGAAGGTCTTGGAGACGGCGACCAGCGTGATATGCTGGGGCTAGCTCAGCGTTCAAGTCCCCCTCGGCTTGCCGGATCTCTCGAAGTGCTCACGGTATGGTAGTGCTAAATTGATGGCACACTTCATAGGTTCCGGACTTGAAGCTTGGACCGAACCACCATGCGATTTACGTCTGGCTGGCTTTCTGGAAATTCGTTGAGTTTAAGGGCGTTGAGGGCGATGGCCGACCGCTCTTAAACCCAACGAATTTCCCACGGAGGTGGTAAAATTCTCTCAGAATTTCTGGGGAATTTCCACCTTCAATCGGAGTTGATGGAAGAGCCATGCGGACCATGTTTCGTTGTTCTTCCCTATCAGATGTCAACAGACTCGTGTTCCGTTTGTCTGCCACGGGTCCGATGGTTCTAGTCCGATCTTGTCTCCTTCTCAGCGACCATTCCGGAAGAAGTGGCGAGTTGGGGCCACTGCCCAAGTCGGCAGTCGCGAAGCGGAGGTGGTCCAAGTCGTCTCGCAGTCGCACAACGTCTCCTCTCTCTACTTGAACGCGCGGAACGTTGGCCCCGAAGCTGGCCACCGCATGTTCGCCCGTTCAACCAACGGAGGCGCAACGTTTTCGCAAACGGGCATCGATCTAACCCTTCCGTCGCCCGTCACGAAAAACTCGGAAAGGTGCGACCAACATCGAATCCTCAAAGAAGAGAACGTACAAACAGAATGTAAGACCAAACAAAGAGGTGTTCGAGACAAAAAAAAAAACACAATTCCAAACCAAATCACAGAAACAAAGTTGGCTGCTAACAACACGATGTTGGAGCTCCACCTTTCTAGATCATCAAGAGACGATTGGGCTGGTCGAGTCGAGTCGAGTCGACAGAATCTGACTCAGTTGAGTCCAATCAA